>NZ_CANMMT010000001.1 GCF_947499065.1 uncultured Tenacibaculum sp.
GAATCTGTTAACTTTAAATTAGTTCCATCTTTCGTTAAACTTGCATTAGTTGTATTGGTATCAATATCAGCTATAGCTACAGTTACTGCATTACCAGCTGAATCTGTTAGCTTTAAATTAGTTCCATCTTTTACTAAACTTACATTTGTTGTATTCGTATTAATATCTGCAATTGGAACAGTTACCGAATTACCTGCTGAATCTGTTAGCTTTAAATTAGTTCCATCCTTGGTTAAACTTGTATTGGTTGTGTTGGTATCAATATCTGATAAAGCAACTGTTACTGCATTTCCTGCTGAATCTGTTAGCTTTAAGTTCGTTCCATCTTTTACTAAACTTACATTTGTTGTATTGATATCCGCAATTGCAACAGTTACCGAGTTACCTGCCGAGTCTGTTAACTTTAAATTATTTCCGTCCTTCGTTAAACTTGTATTGGTTGTATTAGTATCAATATCTGATAAAGCAACTGTTACTGCATTTCCTGCTGAATCTGTTAATTTTAAGTTCGTTCCGTCTTTTACTAAACTTACGTTAGTTGTATTCGTATTAATATCTGCAATTGGAACACTTACCGAATTACCTGCCGAGTCTGTTAACTTTAAGTTTGTTCCATCCTTGGTTAAACTTGTATTGGTTGTGTTCGTATCAATATCTGATAAAGCAACTGTTACTGCATTTCCTGCTGAATCTGTTAATTTTAGATTAGTTCCGTCTTTCGTTAAACTTACATTGGTTGTATTCGTATTAATATCTGCAATTGCAACAGTTACCGAATTACCTGCCGAGTCTGTTAACTTTAAATTATTTCCGTCCTTCGTTAAACTTGTATTGGTTGTATTGGTATCAATGTCTGATAAAGCAACTGTTACTGCGTTACCTGCTGAATCTGTTAATTTTAAGTTCGTTCCATCTTTTACTAAACTTACGTTAGTTGTATTGATATCTCCGATTGGAACACTTACCGAATTACCTGCCGAATCTGTTAACTTTAAATTAGTTCCATCCTTTGCTAAGCTTGTATTCGTTGTATTGGTATCAATATCTGATAAAGCAACTGTTACTGCATTTCCTGCTGAATCTGTTAATTTTAAGTTCGTTCCATCTTTTACTAAACTTACATTTGTTGTATTGATATCTCCGATTGGAACACTTACAAAATTCCCCGCTGAATCCGTTAATTTTAGATTAGTTCCGTCTTTCGTTAAACTTACATTGGTTGTATTCGTATTGATATCTGCTATTGCAACACTTACTGAATTACCTGCCGAATCTGTTAACTTTAAATTAGTTCCATCTTTGGTTAAACTTGTATTGGTTGTATTGGTATCAATGTCTGATAAAGCAACTGTTACTGCGTTTCCTGCTGAATCTGTTAATTTTAAGTTCGTTCCATCTTTTACTAAACTTACATTTGTTGTATTGATATCTCCGATTGGAACACTTACAAAATTCCCCGCTGAATCCGTTAATTTTAGATTAGTTCCGTCTTTCGTTAAACTTACATTGGTTGTATTCGTATTGATATCTGCAATTGCAACACTTACTGAATTACCTGCCGAATCTGTTAACTTTAAATTAGTTCCATCCTTTGCTAAGCTAACATTAGTTGTATTGTTTGCTAATGCACTTACTTCATCTGCAGTAATTAATCTATTCCACTTATTATTAAACCAATAATAATATCCTTTTTTTAATCCCGACACTTCCGAAGTGTTATAAACAGTAAGTCCCTCAACATTACCTGAAGCTATCGTTGAAGCATCTGTTAATGATTTTAATGCTATTTTAGGTATTAATAATCCTTTGTTATTAGATACAATTTCTAACTGTGCCGATTTATTTGGTGCTACAGTACCAATACCTACTTGTCCATAGATACTACTTCCAATTAGAAGGGCTAATATTTGTACTTGTTTTTTCATAATTATAAAAGTTTATTTTTTTATTTTTTTACTATTTGGAATTCCGTTCTTCTGTTTAATTGATATTCCTGTTTAGAACATTTTTTAGGGTATTGACAATCAATTATTGGCTTAGTTTCTCCATAACCTTTACCTAGTAATCTTCTTTTGCTTATACCTCTTTTTTCTAAAAACTCAATTACTTTTTGAGTTCGCTTATCAGATAATTTTAAATTGTATTCTGGACGTCCTCTATTATCTGCATAAGATTTAATTTCTATGCTGATTTCTTTCTGTTTTTGTAAAAATTCAATGAGTTTTTCTAACTTGACTATTGCATCTTTTCGGATGTTAGCTTTGTTATAATCGTAGTATATTTTGGTATTTAATACCTTTTTAAAGTCTTCATCTTTTTTAACCTCAACCTTCTTTTTCTTTACTTCCAATCGGATATTCCCTCCATTATATTTTTCTGGAATAAACTTATCTATAAAAGCATAAGTCTCTTTTTCTGCTTTAAGAATATTTGGCTTATATTTATTTACTTTTAAAGTAAATTTACCTTCTGCATCTGTAACTCCTGTCGATTGAATTTTTCCATTAGTATCTGTAACAGTAACTATTACTCCTACAACTGGCTTTTTAGTTTCTTGATCAATTACCAAACCTTCTAAATCATACTCTATTGCATCTTTTATAGGAATAGTTTCTATAAACTTGTATATATTATCTACTCCAGACCTATCTGAACTAAAAAAGCCTTTTTTAGTAATATTATCTATTGAAAAAGCATAGTCATCCTTTGAACTATTAATAGGTTTACCAACATTTATTAATTGCTGTCTCTTAGATGCTAAATCGAAATAAAACACGTCATAACCTCCTAATCCAAAATGTCCATCAGACGAGAAATACAACTCATATTTTGAAGTTACAAATGGGAAAGACTCCCTTCCTTTTGTATTAATTTTTGCCCCTAAGTTTTTTGGTTTCCCTAGCGTTCCTTGATTATAAATATCTACTGAATAAATATCAGTTTCTCCATAAGACCCTGGCATATCTGAAACATAATACAGTTTTTTTTCGTTTGGAGATAATGCTGGATGTGCTGTTGAATAACTATCTCCATTAATAGTTAGGTCTTCAATATTTCCCCACCTTCCATTAGCACCTTTTGTAGCTCGGTAAATTTTTAATCTTGCTATCTTACTATTTTCATCTAAAGGTGTATTATTAGATTTTGTGAAATACATGGTTTTACCATCTTTTGTAATAACAGCTGATGATTCATGATATATAGAATTAACAGCTCCTTTAAGCAATTTTGGTTTTGAGTAATGATTACTTTTAGGATTTATAACAGCTGTATAGATATCTAAAAACCGTTCATTATCCCAAGCATCTATTCTACCTATACTAGCTCTTGTATTTCTAGCTGATGAAAAATATAAAGTATCATTTCTCAAAAAAGCACCATAATCCATGTACTTTGAATTTATCTCTAGAGAATCTAGCTTGAACCTATTAGAGTTTAACTCAATGATATTTAGATAATCCTCACTGTCTTTTAAGTTTTTATCTAAAAAGCCTGAAGCTTTTAAAAACTTATTATAAATTTTTTCTGCTTTTTGTTTTTCTCCAATAGCTCTTAGTGATTGAGAATACCTTAATAAATAGTTTTTATCATCTTGTACTTCTTTGGTGTCGTATAGTTTTTGATACCATATAGCCGCTTTTGAATAATCTGCATTAAAATAATAGGCATTTCCTAATTTTAATAGCACATCTGGCGACTCATTCCCTAATTTAACTACTTTTAAGTATGCTTTTGCAGCATTTATATACGCAGAATTTTCATATTCTTCATTTGCTTTTTTTAACTCTTTTTCTTGAGCTGTTACTCCTAACAGCATAAAAAAAGCAACTGCAAATAAGGTTATTGTATTGTTATATTTCATTAGATATTTTTTTAATTAAAAGAATCTTGGAGAAATCTTTCCTTGTACTTTTTTGAAGAATTCGTACCTTAGAAATACTTCATGAGAACCTGAGTTATAATTTCCAATATCAGTAGTATCATAGTCATAAGCATATCCTATAAATAAAGAGTTTGATATCTGTACACCTACTAAAGCACTTATCGCAGCACTCAACCTATACGATGCTCCTAACGTAACTTTCTCATTGATTAAAAAATTAGTTGATAAGTCTACCACTAATGGCGCTCCATTAGTTACTTTAAAGAGTGTTGCAGGTTTAAATTTTAAGTTATCTGTCAATTCAAAAACATACCCTCCTGTTAAATAAAAATGCTGGGTTTTTGCAACATTGGAGGTTGACGAATTTTTATAATGCTTTGTATAAAGTAAATTAGGCACCGATAAACCTACATACCATTTTTCTGTATATAAATACCCCCCAACTCCAACTATTGGTGAAGTTTCCCTTAAATTATTTAAGAAAGGATTATCCGTTGGGTTTTCAATATTTAACTTAGAATAATCTACATCTATAATATGTAGCCCTCCTTTTAACCCGAAAGCAAAATTTAAATCGTAATCATTTAAAGGCAGTATATAAGATAAATCTGCTGCAAATGATGTTTCTACAGACGGACCTATCTCTTCCCTATATACAGATAACCCTAATCCTGTTCTTTCTCCCATTGGAGTATTAATAGACAATGTTTGCGTTATTGGTGCACCTGGAATACCTTGCCATTGCGACCTATGTAGTGCATTAATACTTAATACATTTCTTGTACCTGCATAAGCTGGATTTATAGAAATGGTATTATACATATATTGTGTAAACTGTGAATCTTGCTGAGAATAAATTGAATAATTTGCAAACAAAACAAGCAACACAATAATCACTTTAAAATCCTTCATAATTAATTAGTTTATAAATAAATACCCTGCTCTTTTTACCATTTCAGAATTGTATTTATATTCTAAAATGTAATAGTATGTTCCTTTAGGTAACTTGTCATTTCGATTTAGAGTTAACCTTCCATCTGAGTACCCTCTAAATGATTTATCTTTATTATTGTACCCTTTCGTTTCAAATATTTTGATTCCTGATTTATTAAATATCTTAACTGTGTTATCTGGATATTTTTCAATACAAGTAAATTTTAAAACATCATTTTTACCATCATCATTGGTACTCAAACCATTATATACTGTTAAGCACCCTCCTGGAAGTATTAGTTCTTCTTTAACTAATGCTAAAGCAAAAACACCGTAGCCTGTGGCTTCTGAAATTGTTGTTACTGAATTTGTAAGCTCATCTACGACACCTCCTTCGTCTACCCAATATCCTTTAGTAGGGTCCCAACGAACTATATGTATTGCTGTTTTGGAAGTTGCTTGTGTAATAGCTGAAGAAGTTGTATTGTTATTCCATGTAAGTGTAACAATTACATTAGAATTTCCATTTTCTTTTGTAATTTCCCAATACTCATTTACATCGATATATTTTATTATCCCTTCTTTTAAGTTGTGTGGATATAACGTATTACTATTTTCTAAAAAATATTTAGACTTTATGCTTTCTCTCGCATCGGTTGGAGCTGATATTTTTGATGCTCTATAATAATTTTTATCTCCTATGGGAAATTCAAAAGCTGTGTCTCCAATTTTATACACATAGCCATCAACATGACTAGTATTAGAAGTATTACTATGCGATGCATTTTGCTCAAAAGTTATAGTTCCATTAAAGTTTGTATTATCTACAATACCAGATGAAAAATCTGCTTCATTGTATACATTTAATTTCCCTGACAATTGAAATGGAACTGCATTAGATGTATTATTAAATAGCACATTATTAAAACGACTGACTTTATTTCCTGAAATTTGTTGAAAATTGTTACCAACAAAATTCGCTGTACCATTAGGTTTCAAAAAATCGACGAGACCTTCATTTTTAAAATTTGCATATACATACATTTCACCTTCATTGATAAAGTTTCCTGTATTCTTATTTTCAAAATCATTAACTAATGAAATTGTTGTGTTCGGAGTAACATATAAGTCTCCTTCGTTAATTGTTTGTCCTAAACTATAAGTGCTATTAAAAAACACCATAATTATAATGACCATACTCAGTTTCTTCATTTTATTTTTTTAAGTGAATTAAATTTTGAAACACAGAATTGGTTTTCCCTTTTAACCATTCTGTTATTTCTTAAACTTCAGGTTAGCTATTTGCTTTAAACATTAGCTTATTAAACAGGGAATCTTTGTCATTTCTCATTTTTAACAAAGCATGTACAGGAGTGGAAAAAAAGTACTGGCAGTATGTTAAGTGTACTCTGGATATGTATGGGAAAACACTTTGATTTAAGGTATTCAAAGTCATCATTTCCCCAAAAGTTGTAATCACTAAAGAATTGTGGAAATTCTCTTTAGGTAAGGTTATAGTGTTGGTGATTACTTTTGATGAATTAATATTGATAACATTCTCTTTTTTATCTATATATGTTAATGCTTGTTTTTTAAATTTAAAAAAAACATTAGCTATAGATTTTAATTTTAGAACATCATAATTATGGTCAACTTTAATATATTTTGCTTCCTCCCAATAATAAAACTCCTTAGTTATATTATTAGAAAAAGCTAATACATTTTTTAGGTTATTGTTAATGAATGTTGATGCTTCTGTAGCTTCAATTAATTTTACTTTTGAAACAACAGCATCGTTAGTAAACGATGTTACATCTAATTTTGAAAATTTGTTTTGTGAAAAAATTTGCTCTCCAACTATAGAGAACGAATCTGAAGCAGAAAACAAGAATACTAATATAAAGGCATAATTCCTCATATTTAATAGACAATAATTGTTATTAAACTGAGGGGGGAAATAGTACTCTCGCGACAAAAATACATTTTTTTCTGTATTCGTACACTTTTTTTAAAAATAAATTAAAATTTAGGGGAAAAACCCCTTAACCTTGATTTTAAAGTTCTTAAAACATTATAACAATGTTATTTCCCTAAGAAAAAACTTAATCATGAGCATGTAAAACACTTTTTATTTTATGAAAACAACAATTTTTATTATTTAAAAATCTGCACACCTAAAAATGTTTAATCAAAGTATAAAACAAGGCATAAACGTCACTCCTTTCTATACATTAAATTACTTTCTGAAATATTTACAACGAACAAAACTCAAATACATCTTTTTTTGATTTTCAAAAAATTATATATAATGTAGTCAAATATTCAAGAATTATTATCTGTAAAATTGCTTTCTGAAAATTCTTTCATAATCCACTCTATTTTATAAAACGAACTTAAAAAGTCGAAAATATCTGTTGTCCAACAAATAAGTGTAAACCGAAAAGTCTTAGTGTAATGTAAATTATTCTATAACCTATTATAGAGTAATATATAAAGCTACAACAGGAAACTGCTTTTCTACAACTAGAAAACCAGTTTCTTGAGGTAATAAAATACTAATAAAACCTCAACTATAGGCTGAGTAAAAGTTAGTAATACCTTAATTACAATATAATTAAACTATGAAAAAATAATTATTTTTCATAAATACTCATATTCTCATCATAAATAGGACTCTCTATAGATAGGAAATCTAACACACTATGAAAAATATTATGTTGTGATAGCATTTCATTTTCTTTCAATTTTCTAGAATTATCAGAAACCCATGTAATAAAAGGAATATTAACTTGTTCTTTAGGAGCTATACTTATTGGTATTCCATGCATATACAAGTTATTTTCCCCTAAAGATTCACCATGATCTGAAATGTATATCATAGACGAATTATAATCTTTTAATAATTTTAATTCTTCAATTAATGAAGCCAAAATATAATCGGTATAAACAATTGTATTATCGTATGCATTTATTAGTTCTTCTTCACTACATTTCGATAACTCTACACTATTACATACTGGTATAAATTTATTAAACTCTGGCGGGTGTTTTTTTGAATATGTTGGACCATGACTAGTACTTGTATGTAATACCACTAGTATTTTATTCTTTTTACTTGCTAATATTTGTTCTTTTAAACCTGCAAGTAATACTTCATCATATTCACATCCAGCACCTTCACATATTTTTTTTAAATCTTTTTTTCCTTGATAGTTTTTAATTTTAACTGTTGGCTCTCCCCAATTTGTAGTTCGCCAAACAACATCAACATCATTTCTAAACAAGTAATTAGGTAATATTTCAAATAATTTACCCGTGTTTTTGTATTCTAAAATACATTTAACTCCTGCTGTTGTGTAAGTTGCACAAGATTCAGCTTTGAAACTTTGTAGATTTTTAATTTTAGATAATAATGGATTTGTATCTTTTTCATAGCCATACAACGAAAAATTTTGACTCCTTGCAGATTCACCAATTACAAGAACAACCACAGATTTTTGATTATTCTCAATTTTAGCATCTGGTAATAAGATTTGCTGTTCGTTTTCTTGTTTTTTATGATAAAAAAATCTGTTCGTATTAACTATGTATGACCATGGCATAACCAGGCCTCCTAAAGTTTTTGAATGTTTATCTATCCATAACCAGCTTGCAGAAGAAACATAAACAAGTGACAAAAGAAAAATCAAAGTTAAAAATACGGTCACTAAAAATTTTTTAAAACTTACATATATAACTTTAATTTTATATACAAAAACACTTGGAACTATTCCTAAAAAAAGAAGGTAAGCGATTAAACCAATAGAAAAAAAACTGCTAGATTCCTCAAATCTAGTATTGAAAACATTTCCTATCATTGTTTTATCAATAATAACACCATAAGTATTTATAAAATATACACAAATAGCACTAATGTTTAGAGTTAAAATCAACAACCATTTACCTATAGACCGAAGCAAAAACATGACAATATAAAAAACCAAAGCATTTAAAAATATCATTGCTATTATTAAGCTAAATATTAAAAAAACACCATTAAAACTTTTAGTATCTATATTATTGATAACAAACTTAAAAAAAGGGAATTGATATAATATCAGGTTTATGAAACTTACTATTAAAATGAAGTAATTTAGTTTAATTTTTTTTGACATAAAATAATCTTATAATTAAGGACAATGTTATAACTAAAGACACTAATGAAACATAGAATACAAGTAAGTTATTTTCCAATATTTTCTTAGTAATTAGAATCGACCAAATTATTAAAATTAATATAAAAACTGGGTAATATTTTTTGTTTTTAATACATGACAACCAATTCACCTTATTATTAAACTTTATACCTAAAATTGCTACTATATAACCAATTGCAGAACCAAATAGAACATCAAGTGGATAATGAGCACCTACACCAACTCTTGAAAAAGAAATAATTAAACCCAATAAAATAACACAAGAAGACCAAATTATTTTATGCATACTTTTTTTAGGCATAAAAGCAAATAACAATGTAGTTATTATAATAAATGTAGTTATTGAGTGGCCTGATGGCAAAGATGTTTGTCCTGAAAGAGTTTTACCTATAATTACAAAACTATCGTTATCAAACATTGCAGCTGGTCTTGGTACAGCAAATATTTTTTTTAATGTAAACGATACTAATAATGATATTATAGATGAAGTTAAAAGTGCTTCCCAAAGTTTAGGAGCATTAACAATGAAAAAAGCTACTAATGGAAAAAAAACTAATACATCACCTAATTGAGTTAGATTGAACTGTAAATTTGGAAATTTAGATAAACTGTGATTAAGATAAAAAAATAAATCTTTTTGAACATTAATATATGTAGTAGTAAATTCTTCCCCTTTATAATTGATAAACGAAAACAATAAAAAAAGTAATATAAATGAAGGACCTAATAAGTATAATTTTACATTAAAAAAATTATAAGTTACTCTGTTGTTTAAGTTTGAGTTCATCAAAAAATAAATCTTTTTCTTTAGTAGTTTGAAATTATCTTTTTGCCCAAACACCTAATATTCTTAAACCAAAAGTAATCCTGTAATATTGCTTATCTTAATTTATTCTACGAGTTAGATTGTTTTTTCAACGAAATCCATAAAATATTCTTATTCAATTGAAAATTATCACGTTTAGTTTTTAACTTATTTACCCATGTATTTATATTTGGTTACCTACTAACTTTCTTTTTTTAGCTTTCTAAAAGAGTAATAATTATACCAAGATTTATTAAGAGTAGCTTTTTCTTGATTTGAAAGTTTTGAATCACATAGCAATAGCTAAACTTCCTATATATTTTTTGATTCTGAGTAATTTAATTTCATAGGAAAACGTGTACTCTTTCGTATACGTCTTGATAGAGTAAAGAATTTAACAACATAAAAAAAACGGTTCGTATATACGAACCGTTTTTAAACTTGTAGCGGGAACAGGACTCGAACCTGTGACCTTCGGGTTATGAGCCCGACGAGCTACCTACTGCTCTATCCCGCGATTTGCGGTTGCAAATATACAGCTTTTTATTCTTTAATTCCTAATATAATTTCGTTTTTCTCAAATAAAATATGGAAAATCATTAAAAACAAGTACTTATAAAGTATGTTTACCATAATAATTCCTTCATAAAAAAAGCTCTATTAAAAAACTTTCTTTAATTTTTGCGACCTTTTAATCCCAACTCAACTAAACGCTCTGTCAAAAACTCTCCTGCTGTCATATCTTCATATTGCTTTGGTACTTCAGTAGTAATACAACTTTCTAAACAAGTTAAGTCCATATTTGGATTAGGGTGTAAAAAGAATGGTGTTGAATATCTTGGCTTTTTTAATTTATCCAAATTGGTTGGGTTTACCACTTGATGTATCGTAGAACGTAACTTATTATTTGTTAAACGCGCCAACATATCACCTACATTAATCACTATCTCATCTGGAGCTGGCATTACATCTATCCATTCTCCTGCTAAGGTTTGTGCTTGCAATCCTTCAGCACTAGCCCCCATTAATAATGTTATTAAGTTAATATCTCCATGAGCGGCTGCTCTTACAGAATCTTTATGCTTTGCTATAGCCTCTTCTGATAATGGATAATAATGTAACAATCGTAAAATGCTATTTCCATTTTTTATTTTATCACTAAAATAATCTTCTGGCAATTCTAAGTATAAAGCAATTGCTTTTAATAAATTTTTTCCTGTATTTTCTAACGTTTTAAAAACCTCTAAGCCCTTTTCTTTAAATACAGGCATATTTTCTGGCCAGATATTTTCTGGGTAATCAAATTCATTAATTGCTTCTACTTCTTGACCAATATGAAAAAACTCTTTCAAATCAGGTACACTTTGTCCTTTTGCACTTTCTTTGTTTTTAGAAATATATCCACGTTGCCCAGCAAATTCTTCGTTTTCGAATTCTTTTTTAGTTTCATCTGGCAATGCAAAAAAGGTTTCGATAGTATCGTATAAATCTTTTTTTAAGTCTGTTGACACACCATGATTAGCAACTATTGCAAATCCCATATTAGAAAATGAATCACCAAAATCCTTAATAAACTGCGTCCTCTTATTCTCATCTGTTGATATAAAATCTAAATAATCAACTCTTTTAATTTCGTTTTTCTCCACTTCGTATTTATATTAATTCTCAGGCTACAAATAAACTTAACACTCACTAATTAAAGCATGATAATTATCATGTTACAACACAAGCATTCGTTGTTACTTTGGTTTAAATTTTTTGACAAGTGAAAATCGAACAGTTATATACCAAATGTTTAGCAGAAGCCACCTACTATATATCGTCAAACGGTGAAGCTGCCATAATAGATCCATTAAGAGAAACAACTCCTTATTTAGAAATGCTTAAAGATGATAAAGCTGTGTTGAAATACATTTTTTTAACACACTTTCATGCCGATTTTGTTTCTGGTCATGTAGATTTAGCCAAAATAACTAACGCTACTATTGTATATGGCCCAACTGCTACCGCTGATTTTGAATTTTATCAAGGCAAAGACAATGAGATTTTTAAAATTGGTAATACCGCTATACGTTTATTGCATACCCCAGGTCACACTTTAGAATCTTCATCTTATCTACTATATGATGATTCTAACAAAGAACATTGTTTGTTTTCTGGTGACACTTTATTTATAGGCGATGTTGGTAGACCTGATTTAGCTGTAACTTCAAATGTTTCAAAAGAAGATTTAGCTGGTAAACTATTTTCTTCATTACATGATAAAATCATGACGCTTCCTGAAAATATAATTATCTATCCAAATCATGGAAAAGGTTCGGTTTGTGGAAAAAATATGAGTTCTGAAACTTACGACACTCTTGCTAATCAAAAATTAGTAAACTATGCTTTAGACCCTAACTTATCTAAAGACGAATTTATTAAACAAGTATTGGACGGTTTATCTACTCCCCCTCAATATTTTCCGAAAAATGCTTCCATGAACAAACAAATTAATAAACCTATTGATTCAATCATAAAAGATAGTCTTCAAGCTATTTCGTTAGATGATTTTATACATTATACAACTCATAAAAACGCACTTATACTAGATGTTAGAACTACTAGTGATTTTATAAAACACCACATCCCTAATTCTATTTTTATTGGACTAGAAGGTAGCTTTGCTCCTTGGGTTGGAGAACTTATAAAAGACATTAATCAACCTATTATCATTATTACTCCTAAAGGCAAAGAGGAAGAAACCGTAATTAGATTAGCAAGAATTGGTTATGATAATGTTTTAGGATATTTAGAAAGAGGAATAAATTCTTGGTTAAAAAGTAAACATAATACTGAATCAATTGATTGTATAGATGCTGATTCTCTACAATTACTTGAAAATAATTCTTTTGTTGATGTGAGACGTATTGGAGAAATAAATGACAACTCTGTTAAAAATGCTATTCACTTACCTTTAAGTAATATTCAAAACCTATTTAACAAACTAGATAAAAACCAACCTTATTTTATATACTGTGCTGGCGGGTATCGTTCTATAATTGCTATTTCAATTTTAAAACAACATGGATTTACTAAACTAACTAATGTTAATGGTGGTTTTTCTGAAATTTTAAAAAGTACGATTCCACTTGAGAAATGTAGAAAAAACTGCCCTACTTGTCTTTGTAATTAATTCTTATTTCCTTTTACCACATGATGCAATCGTGCGGTAAAAGGACTATCATATCCAAGTAATAGAGTTAGGACTATGTAAAACAACAAAACCACAACATTACTGCTGTGACTTTATCTATTTTTAAAATTTTATTTCTATTTACTTACTCATACTCGGCACGGAAAACATTTCCGCGCTATCGGGTTTCCCCACACCACTCAACAATATACTCTTCTTTTTCACAATTATAAGTCATACAGTATATTGCATTCATATTGTCTAAATATTTCACATCCCTTTCCTTGTTCACTCCACCCGACGCTATTAAATAAGTAAAATATGCTTTAATTTTCTTTTCTTTCACATAAGGTTCTGACATGGAAAACACGTACATTTTTTTCTTGTTCATTACTAATTCACTAAGTGTTTCAGAGTCTATAAATCTTACTTTGTAACCTTTATATTCGAAACCTTGTTCGTATCCCATGAAAAATAATTCTTTATCTTTAAAATAAGGTTCATCGTTCTTGTTATCTTGAATAAACTTTTTGACAAATTTTATTTTCAAATTTTCTTTTTCTTGTGAAGAACATTTTTGAACTGTAAGTGATAAAAATATACTAATCGATATTATTAATGATTTCATAAAAATTATTTTTTTGGAAGTTTTACAAAATTTTTCTGAGGTATTACTGCTTGAACCCCTGAATGTGTATTATAAATATACACTTTACCAGAACCTCTTTGAAAAACGTAATTAGTTCTATTTGGTCTACCTGAATGAATATCTCCACCTGTACTCTGAGCAGTACCAAAAGAAGGTCCTTCAGCTGCATTAGTACTTAGATATGGTTTCCCAAATCTTTTGTCAGGAATTGAACCCGAAGGATGACTATGGAATTTTGATTTAGTATCTGGTTTATCAGAAATTGACAAAGTTCCATCACCTCTATTTGTTGATTCTGTTACTTTACCTGAAGTACTTACACTTCCTCCATATTCTATAGAGTTAGTGCTACCAATATCTCCACCGGTTCCATCATCTTGATTAACTACATCAACCATTGATTGCCTTGTACTTTCACTTCCTTCAATTTCAACACTATTATCATAAGCAATATTATTATTTTCAAAAGCTGAAGTATTACCACTGTTCTCTTTAATAAATGATACTGTATTGTTTTTTTCTTCTGTTGAAATACCATCTATTGATGCACCGCTCTCAACACTTTTTATATCTGTCTTTACAACATAAACCTTGCCGTCATCAATCCCATCATCACCTATTTTATTACCGTTTTCATCTACAAAGATACCATCGTACCCTAAGGGCTTCATCCCATCAGGATCAATAAAGTATATTGGGTTGTTAAATGCATAATTATAAGGTGAATACCTACGCATCTGTTCAGCAAGTGGATCTAAATTCATCCACCTACCTAAAGCAGCATCATAGTTTCTAGCTCCAAAGTCATGCCATTGGATTCCTAGTTCTTCATTTAGCTCTTTTCCATTATATCCAAACTTCCGAGCAACACTATTTCCTAAAGAAGAAATATTCCCATTATATCCTTTATGTTTAAGTCCAAAAGGATAGTAATTAGATTCTTCTACAATCTCAGTACTTGGAGTAATTACACCGTCATTGTTGTTGTCTGTATAGGATAAACGAACATTTCCTAAGTGGTCTTTGTATTGATACACATAATTAAACGTACCATTATCATTTTTTACATAGCCCTCAGGGTGGTTAAAGAATTGTAAAACATTATTCTCATAGATGTAGTTTCCTGCGTACTCTGTAGTGGTTATATTTCCATTGTTATTAACAACTTTTTTTAACTTTACTCCACTAGCATCATACACATAACTGATTTTTTGAGCATCTGAATTATTAAACTTAACCTCTGTTGGTAAATTCAAATGATTATAAGTAATACCATTTATCGATGAAGTACCTATTCCCTTATTATAATCACGAACCATATTTCCATTGGCATCGTAAACATATTCTGTTCCTAGATTTGCTCCATCTTTAAATCCATAAGTATCATTACCGTCATCTCTTACTTTTGTAAGTTTATTTCCTGCGTCATAGAAATAATACAATACATCCATATTTCCAAAAGTAGTTGCAGCACTATTGATATGTCCTTTTCTAACTAAAGTTAAAATGTTTCCATTTTTATCATAAGAAATGCTTCCTATATCATAGTTTGAGGTTGTAGCCCCCGTTGCATTTGTAATTCGATTTAATGCATCATAGCTATAGGTATATGTTTTTGAACTTGTATCTGTATTTAAAGTATTCCAACTTGTTTGGCTAATGTTTCCGTTATACAAACGCTTGTTAGCATTTGTTATATCGTTATACTTTAGGCTAAAGTTAAATAAATCGTTGTCATTATTTACATCTTGGTTAATGTTTTTTAACCATCCGCGTACATTGTATTTGTAATCTACTGTTTGTAGTCTAGACTGGGCTGTTTTCCCCCCTACTTTCTTTTCTATTAACTGACCTAATTCATCATAACTATTCTCTGCTATTACTTCTGTATTGCTTCCTATAGTTTGAGTTTGTTTGGTTAGCCTGTCTAAATTGTCATAGAAAAACTTATCTACAGTTACTATATCTGCTTTTCCTGTTTTTTTATGTGTTGCCTTTGTTTCTAATACTCTTCCTGTAAAATCATCTAACTTACTCTCTACAATATCTACTGTTTGTAATTCATCATTCTTTGAATACACATAAATTGGTCGTGCCTTTTCATCATAATAGGTTACCGTTGTAATCCAGTTATTTGTTCCTAATACACGTACTTTACTTACCGTAGCTAATCCTTTGGTATTTATTGTTGATGCTTTACCATAACTTGTAGTTACTGTAGGTGCTAATCCTGTTGGTAGATCTACATAGTTATCGTAATAATTAATAGTGTAAATAGTAATAGCTCCTGTAGGCAGTGCACCATTTGTATAATAAACATCAACTCCTTTTATATTTTGAGAAACAGTTGTCATTGTTTCATATTGAGAAAAAGAATTACTATAAAGAGCATTTTGCAAAGGAACTCTTGTTGAATTATCGTTATATATCCCTGTATAAGCTACACGTCCAATAGCATCATATTTAGTAAGTAACCATTCATTAGGTATTTCTATTCTTTGATTTGCATCTTGCGTCATTACAGGCATATCCAACTTATTGTATACTATATATTCCCAACCCTTTCCTGGTATTTTCTTTTCTACCAAACGGTTTCTATGGTCATATTTATATTGGTACCCTAAGTCGTTTAATTTATTGTTAATCGTAGCTAATAATGCTGTAGTCCCTTCCATTTTTGGTGGTAACACATAGGTTAAGTTTCCATAATCATCATACACATAATAAGTATCGTGTTTTTGGCTATTGTTATAGGTACGTTTTAAAATTACCTGTCCTTGCTTGTTCTTAAACTCTTCGGTAGTATAATCTAAACCTGACGTCCAATTCTCATCCTTAGTTATTGTTTTATATAAAGTTCCTACTGGATAAAAAGCGGTTCCTCCTGTTAAACTTGGTGTGTAAGTATTGTTTGCAAACCCTGTTGCTACTCCAAATATTTTTACTTCACCGTCTACATTTGCTTGGTAGTCGAACTTTATTTCATGTCCTCCTCCTAAACGCCAATCTTGTCCTGGTGCTGCTTGTTTTAACACCCTGTTTAATGGAGAATTCTCTAATTCTTTTTCTGAATAGGCATTTACATTAGGTAAAGATACTCCTGCAAAATCTTCACTATAATTAGCTTGGTAATAACCCTTAGTAGCCGTTGCTACATCCCCTGCTCTTATCTGTCCGTTTTGAGTAGTTGCTGCATAAGGTAAATACTCTTTGGTTTGACGTCCGTATGCATCATATTCCATATGGGTAACAATATCCTTTCCACTAGTTCCTTGACGGATACCTATGCTTTGCTTTGTTCTTCCTAATCCATCAAAATAAGTAACACTCTCTAATACATCGCTGGAGCTAGTAATTTCCGATGGACTTGTCATTGCTTTTCTATACGTTCTACTAAACACATAGTTTTCATTACTAAAAACTAAAGGAACATAAGGGGCTTGAACTATTTTTGCTGTAAATGTTGAACCTGGTTTAATCCATGTTAAGGGCTTTAATGTTATACTTTGCGTAGCCGTTAAGGTAGTAGTACCTGTTACCGTATAATCTTTCTTTTCTATAATACTTTGCTGCCCATAACTATAGCAACTTAATAATAAGAATACATATAATAACTTTTTCATAGCTCTCTAATTTTTATAGTTCTATTTTATTTCTCTTAGTTTTCCTTTTATTATCCTTTACAAGTACCAAACGATTAAAATTATCGTGCTCATTTTATATCGCTTGTTCTCTAGGAGCTATAACTAATACCCCCTATCAATGGTTTGTATATAAATGTGCTTATCTGTGCTTTTGAAAAATCTTTTCTAATCTCATTTAACCAATATCTAAGATTTCCTTCATTACCATTAAATCCTTGAGTTCTATCGTTATCAGAATTTGATGCTGCAATAGTATAGTTCATAGGGTTTTGTTTATGAGAAGTTATGATTGATATGCTTACAAACACATATAAAAGCATTATAAAAATGCTTACCATATATTTTCTCATAAAAGTTATATTGAAATTAGCAATTTGTTTTTTTTTATAGCAAAACAAAGGTATTGAAAATATATTTATAAATTTGATCGCGATGGAGCACATTACCACCTTTTTTTTCATAAGCATTTTATTGCTCATATTTTATCAAGATATGAAAGAAAGAAAAGTTTACCTACTCTTTTTTTCTTTAGGAATTTTTTCAGGGAGTCTTATTTATTATCAAAATAGTTTCTTAACATTATTTCTAATAAACATAGGAATTAACATAAGTGTTATAGCCCTAATTTCATTGCTTCTTATTTTGTACATAAAAATTATCTTAAAGAAAAAAATTCTTGAGGCAATAGGTTTAGGTGATTTCTTGTTTTTTATACTACTCGCCCTTAGTTTCCCTATGGCTTCATTTTTAATACTTTTTTCACTCTCTCTTATTTTCTCTCTTCTATTATTCTTAATTTTAAAACCAAACTTAAAAAACAAAACTATCCCTTTAGCCGGATTACAAGCTTTTTTTGTAAGTTTAGTGCTAATTATAAATTGGTTTTTTAATTTTGTAGATATTTATGCTCTATAAATGAAAAAGGAAAAATTGCAAGAAATCTCAACAGAAATCATTCAATCTATAAATACTGAGCTAGCTCATAGTTATAGAGTAATACCCATTAAAAAAGATGTAAACTCTTTTACTTTCTTAACCGATAACTCTAAACACAACACTATAAAACAAGAGTTACGAATCTTATTAGGTAAAGACATTTTTTTTAAACTTGAGAGTTCTGAAATTATTGACACTCTTCTTCAAAAAAATTATAGAGAAAGACAAACAGCAAGTACAACCGCTTCTTTACAGTACTCTGAAGATTTTTTATTAAAAACAATTCATGAAGCAAAAGAGTTAGGTAGTAGTGATATTCATTTTGAAGCTTTTGAAAAACAAAATAGAGTTCGCTTTAGAATTGACGGAAAATTACTTGAACGTTATATTATTTCTAAAGATGAATATGCCAAAATAATTAACCGAATTAAAATAATGGGAGGTTTAGATATATCAGAGAAAAGACTCCCGCAAGATGGTAGAATTAACCTTTATTCTGAACATGAAGATTTTGATATTCGTGTTTCATCTCTACCTACTTTACATGGTGAAAAATTAGTGCTTCGTATTTTATCAAAAGGAAATTTAACCGCTAATTTAAACAGCTTAGGGTTTACGGAAGATGAACTAGAAACATATAAAAAAGCAGTAAAAAAACCGAATGGTATAGTCTTAATTTCTGGTCCAACTGGTTCAGGAAAAACAACTACCTTATATGCTACACTTAAACTTCTAAATACAGAAGACACAAACATTTTAACTATTGAAGACCCTATTGAATACACTCTAGAAGGTGTAAATCAAGTACAGTTAAAAGAAAATATAGGTTTAGATTTCGCTAGTACTTTACGAACGTTTCTAAGACAAGACCCAGATATTATTATGGTTGGTGAAATTAGAGATGTTGCGACAGCAAATATGGCTATTAGAGCTGCATTAACTGGGCATATGGTATTATCAACAATACATACAAATTCTGCATGGGCTACAATATCTAGACTTATTGATATGGGGATTCCTCCTTTTTTAATAGCAAGCACTTTGAATGTAAGTGTAGCGCAAAGATTAGTTCGTAAATTATGTAACAACTGTAAAAAAGAAGAAAAGTTCCCTAACAATAATTTAAAAATAGAACATAAAGAACTTATTAAAATAGAACATCATTATATAGCCACTGGCTGTTCTAAATGCTATCATACTGGATATAAAGGCAGAAAAGCTATTTATGAAATTATTCCAATTACTAAAGAGTTAGTACAACATATTCAAGAAAAAGAACTAGACATATCAGAATATCTTATAAAAAATAAGATTCCTACCTTGCAAAAAAATGCATTGGAATTACTAAAAAATGGTACTACTTCAATGGATGAAATTTACTCTTTATTAATTTCTTAATATGAAAAAGCAACAAAAAACATACTTTTTATTGGCTGGCGTATTAGCAATATGGGGAATAATTGGCTATCAGATATTTAATCAATTAAACACTGAAGAAATAACAATATCTGTAAATAACGATAATTTTAAATATATTCCTAAAGAAAGAATTGAGGTTAAAAAATATAATATTAAAGGAAATTATAGAGATCCTTTTTTAGGTAAATCCTTTTTTAATAAAAAAAAGAAAGTCAAAAGTTTAAACGTTAAAGAAAAGAAACTTTTACCATTTCCTAATGTTGTTTACAATGGAATTATCCAAGGAAGCAAAAAAAAGTCTTATATCATTACAGTAAACGGAAAACAAGAAATAATAAAAATCAATCAAACTTTTCAAAACATCACTCTTTTACAAGCTAACAATAAAGAAATAAAAGTTAGATTTAATAACATAATTAAAAAAATTCCTAAACTGTAATGTTGTTTTTTAAAAAGATTAAAGCTGGAGCACTACAATATGTATTAGTTATTTCTGTAATTATTGCTTTTATTCTTTTTGCTTTTATCTCCCTAATTTATTTACAACAACAACTACAAATAAAAAATACTTTCTATAAAGAAGCTATAGAAAATGTACAATCCGCCTTTAACTCAATTGATCATTCTATAGATAGCAAATCTCTAGAGAAAAAGTACTCGGAAAATAGACACGAAAAAACCACATTTTCTAAAGAACATTGGGGTATTTTCGATATTGTAAGTATCTCTTCAGTAGTTAAAAACGAATCATTTCAAAAAATAGGACTAATTGGTTATCAGGATAATGAAAGAGATGCTTTATATCTTAAAGAAAACAATACTCCTTTAGTATTGGTTGGTAACACAACAATTAAAGGAAATGTATCTCTTCCTAAAAAAGGAACAAAGCGTGGTAACATAGCTGGTATTTCATATTATGGAAATCAATTAATTAATGGACTTCAAAAAAAAAGTAAAACCTCTTTACCTCCTATAAAAAACATAAATTATATAAAGAGTTTATTTAATAGAAGCTATATGAATAACTCTATTGAAAATTTTGAATTAGAAGAAAACTTAAAACTTACTCAATCATTTAATAAACCAACTATTGTTCATTATACAGAAGAGAATATTAACTTATCAAATATAGAATTACAAGGCAACATTATAATACACTCAAAAAACACTATTACAATTGATAAAACAGCTATACTAAAAGACATTATTTTAATAGCTTCATCCATAAAAATCTTAAAAAACACAACAGGAAATTTCCAAGCCTTTGCTCAAAATAACATAATAGTAGAAGAGAATTGTACAATGAATTACCCAACTGCTTTGATTTTACAACAGCAAGGAAAAACAGATGAAAAAAAACTAATTAACATTGGTAAAAACGCTACCATAAAGGGTGCTTTAGTTTACTATAATGATTTTAATAAAAAAGATATAAATTTCAACCCTCAAGTTTATATTTCCGAAAACTCAACTATCATTGGCGAATTATACTGCAATCAAAATCTTGAATTATTAGGTAATGTTCACGGCACTGTATGTACTAATAATTTTATCACAAAACAGTATGGGAGTGTATACATTAACCATCTATATAATGGGATAATAAACTCATACAAACTACCAAAGCAATATTGTGGGCTTTTTATAGGTGATAAATCTCTAAAAGTGGCGAAATGGTTATATTAAAAAAAACGAATGCATCTTCTTTAACAGAAGTTCTTACAGCTTCAGTTATTATCTTAATAGTTTTTGGAATTGCGATTGTAACTCTCGATAGAACTTTACAAAATTCTATTAATAAAAATACTCAAAGAATTGAAACAGATTTAAATGAATTAAAATACCTATACAATCACAAAAAAATAACCCTACCATATAAGAATGAGAAAAATAATTGGTTAATTACCATTGAAAAAGAAACAAACAAAAAACAAGTATTTATTCTCTTTGAAGCAACTCATAAATTTTCAAAAAGAAAAGTTATAAAAAAAGATTATTTCGTTGAAATTAACTAAAAAAACAAACTCTTTTACTTTAAGCGAAATACTTGTAGTACTAGTAATTTCTAGCATTGTCATTGCTTCTGCTTTTTTAATGTTATCTATGGTACAAAAACAATTTCGTACTGTACAAACAAATATGAATAACAAATATGAAGTTAATTTTATTGAAAGGTTATTATGGCAAGATTTTAATTCACAACATTCTATTTCCTTTCAGAAAGAAAAAAACCTACTAACCTTAACTAATAATATAGATACAATAACCTATTCTTTTTTTGATAATTTTACATTAAGAAATATTGACACTCTCCCCATACAAATTATAAAAACTGAATTGTTTTTAGAAGGAGAAAAAACTGAATCTGGAAAAATAGATGCTATAAAAATTACAACAAGTCCTTTTTATGGAAATAGGAAAATATTTATTTATACATCTAAGGATGCAACATTTTATATGAATCAATAATGGCTTTTCAATTAGATAATATTCAAAAAAACAAAAAGGACAAAAAAGATTCTTTTGATATAAATTCTATTTTAAAAAAAGAGATTAATTTATTCGGAAATTCTTTTTCGAACAAAAAAAAAGAAGCTTTTTACACAGAATTAGCTGTACTACTTCATGCAGGTTTAGAACTAAAAGATTCTATAGAATTAATAGGTACTGAGCAAAAAAAAGAAATTGATAAAGATCTTTTTCAAAACATTATTAATAACCTTATAGAAGGGAAAAATTTATCTGATGCTATTAAGAAACAAAAACACTTTTCTGAATACGAATATTACTCTATACAAATAGGAGAAAAAACAGGAACACTTCAAAAAGTAATTGAAGAGTTAGGTTTATTTTTCAAAAGAAAAAACGAGCAGCGCAGAACTATCTTAAGCGCTCTTTCCTACCCTATAGTTGTACTATGTACTGCTTTTTTAGCCATATTGTTTATGTTACAATTTGTGGTTCCAATGTTTGCTGATATTTTTAAACAAAACAAAGTAGAACTGCCATGGTTAACACAACAAATTATCTTTTTCTCGGAAAGTTTTGCCAAATATTATTGGTTAGGCGGCTTTGTATTGATTGGGATATTTATTTTTATTAAACTTTTCAGAAAAAAAGTTTGGTATCGAAAATTATTCTCCAAAATTTTATTAAAAACACCTTTTGTTGGAGACTTTATTAGAAAAGTACGAATAGCTCAATTTACACAAGCAATTTCATTATTAGTAAGTGCTAAAGTGCCCTTATTAAATGGAATACAACTTACAAGAAAAATGATTCATTTTTACCCATTACAAATTTCACTAAAACATATAGAAGATGATATTTTATTAGGTAAAACCCTTTATAAAAGTATTAGTAAACAATCATTTTTTGATAAAAAAATGGCTTCTTTAATTAAAGTTGCAGAAGAAACAAATCAAACGGAAACTATTTTCAACCGTCTAACATATCAATACAATCAGGAAATTGAATACAAATCTAAAATGATAAGTGCCACAATAGAACCTATAATCATATTACTTTTAGGAGGAATTGTTGCTATTGTTTTAATAGCCATGTACTTACCTATGTTTCAGTTAAGTACAGTTATTAGTTAGTTGTTTTTTGCAAAAAAATGGTGCTTGTTAAATAAAAACGATTAGTCTTATAGTTTTTTTTCTTTTCAAAATCTACAGAAATAAATTCACCTAACTGTTCATGTTCAATAAAGTTTATCAACTTTAAAAGATCAATATAGTTTCCTTTTAATTCAAATGAATATGTTTCTATTGTTGTTTGGTTCTTTTCAACTCTATGAGGTTGATCAAATGCAACTATACTAATATCTTTACCCTGTATAAAAACTGTTATTTTTTCTAACAATAATTGCTGAAAAGAACTTTCAGCCGAAACATTTCTAGAAATCAAAAAATCATTTAAACTATTATTTTTTTGTTGTAAATATTGTAGCTTATTAACCGCATTATCTACCAACTCCTTTTCTTTTAATAGCTTTGTGTGTTTATCTTTTTCTATTATAGTTTTTTTTATAGAAAAATGATATGCAATAAAAACACCTATAAATATCCCCACTATTAGACCTGTATTTTTTTGTTGATTACTCATGTCTTAAATGGATTAAAATTTCAAAAGTAGCTGTTCTTTTTTCTTCACCTAATTGAATAATGACTTTATCTACCCACTCTTTATTTTCTAAAAAACGAATAAACTTTGTAAAATCTTCATTACTAGAAAGAACTCCTTTTATTTGTATTTGATTTTTATAAGTAGTTATTAATTTTTCTTTTTTTACCCTAGTAGATAATGGCTGATACTCTAAGCTTGTTAAAGTTATTGTATTAGGTATTAAAATAGCAATATCATCAAGATACAATGAGACTTTAGACCTAGAAACTGAACTTAAGTTTGCAATTACTTTTTCTTTTTGTTTAATCTCTGACTGAAGTTTTAAAAGCTGATTTTTATAACTATCATTTAACTGAACATCAATAAGTAATTGGTTATTTTTTGTATAATAATGATTAAAAAAAATGAAGTTAGTTAATAACACTAAAAACAAAAAAACAACACCTCCTTTTAATCCTAGGGAAAATATTTTTTGTTGATTATAAGCTTCTCTTAGTTCATGATTTTTTTTTGCTAAACCCAGTTGATTATCCTTTCCAAAATAATAAGAAAGAATTCCTCCTAAACACAACAACTCATTATTTACTACCTCTAGATTATTTATTGAATAATTTAGTACTTTTTCGCTTGTTGTTTTCTCTACCTCATTTAACTCTCCTTTTTTTATCTGAATTTTAGATATTGAAGTCTGAACCTCACCATCATCAAGAAATTGAAGTATATTTTGAACTACTAATACCCCCAAAGAAAACCCAATAACAGAAACCTTTTTCTTTTTGTAATTATGAATTAAATTATCTACATATTCTTTTCTACAAATACTTACAAAAGATGCTTTTTTTGTTGAATAAACTTCAAAGTAAAAATCATTTAAATTAATATTAGGGAATGCTTTTTTTGTAAGAATATCATGAGAATTATTTATAACATCAATTTTTTTTGACAGGACTTGATGATTATTTAAAACTAAAAAAACATGCTGTTCCTTTTCAAAAGAAGAAAGCAATTTATTATAACTAGAATAAAAGCTTCTATTTTTTACAAGTAATTCTTTACCTTTTTTTACTAGACTTAAAAGAACAAATTCTTCATTATTACTAGCATTTGAACTATGTTCAATAGCTGTATATACCAAACCATATGTTAGCCTTTTTTTAAGCATTAGCGAATAATAGTAGGTTTGATTAATACCGATAATTTTGTTCTTGATTTGGTTCTAGTCTTTTTACTAAACAACCACTTAATAACAGGAATTCTAGCCAACAAAGGTACTCCAGAACCAGAGTCGTTTTTCACGTTTTCTTCTAATCCACCCAAAATTATAACATCTTGATCCTTTACTCGAATAGTAGATGTAAACTCTCGAGAATTCATTCCAATAGGAGCGCTAGAATCTATTTGCTTTCCATTAAAACTAGATTGTATAACATTTATACTCAATGTAATCTGCTCATCCCCTGAAACCAGCGGTCTAATATTTATAGACAAATCTGCATCAATAGGAATATAATCATTTGTTACAATAGTTTGCGGATTCTGAGCTCCAATCACATTGGTTTTTTCAATTTTATAATAAGAACGCTCTCCATTAGAAAGCGTTGCTTGATGCCCATTTAAAGTTGACAATTTAGGAGTTGATCTAATTTTCACATCTCCATTCGTTTCCATTAATTGAATTTTAGCAAAAAAATTAGGCACTACTTTACCAACATTTAAAGAACCAAATCCATTAAACCCACCAATAATTTTATTAATTGTTTTTGCTCCTAAAGTTACATTTGCAGAAGGAAATAATGAACCTATATCTTTTGTTGGTTCTTTTCCTAAACCTAAATCAACACCTGTATTAACTGTCGCTTTTTTGCTTACTTCAAGAATCATTACCTCAATTAAAATAACTGGTACTTTCTTATCTATTTTATTAATAAACTCTTTAAATCTCTCTATTTTTTGAGCTTCTCCAGAAACAATAAAACTATTATGTTCAACATCCGTTAAAATCTCCAATCCATTTGTTACTTCTTTAGGTATTATTGCTTTTAATGCCTCTGTTTTAGTTTTATAATTTCCAAATGGCTGACTATTTACAGTATTTAATCGTTGTTGCTGATTTACAAAAGAATTTCTTTGATTAAAATTATTTTGTTGATTGCTAAAACCGATATTATTATTATTAAAATTAGAGTTGTTATACGAATTTCTAGAAGAACTATTATAACTTCTTCTAGACATGCCTATAGGTTGATTCATTATTTCAATAGAACGATACATCAATGGTATTACTACCGAACTCCTTAAAGACGATTGTTTTGCTTCTCCAAAATAGTAAATACCATCCTTTTCTTTAAAAGTAAAAGTAGAATCTTCTAAAATCCTAGCTAATAAATCATTATAAGTAATAGATTTTGCTTTTACTGAAGCTGTACCAATATTATTTAATGGTGCATTGGTAAACATATTTATATTCAATTCATAACCAATATCCTTAATAATTGAAGATATTGGGGCATTTTCAAAATCTACTTCAATTTTTTTATTCTCTAAATCTAATACTTTAAAAAAGAAATTTGTATTTCTATAACGTTTTGGTCTTGTAGCTCTTTTTGAACTATTTGATACACTTGATTGATTATTATCTCTTTCAAATAGATAATAATTATCTTTAGTTTTTGTAACCAATAAATTATTTGAAAAAGCCAATTTGTCCATAGCACTTTCAAATGATTTTTCTTTTATATAACCAGATAGTTTTTTATTTCCAAGTCCTGGTGAAAAAACTAAATTCTTCCCTGTTACATTGGTTATTTTCTTAAAAACAACTGAAAGAGTATCATTTTGCAAATCAAAAGACAACAAATCATTTTCAGTCTTATAACTTATTGGAATTTCTCTATTTTTATTAAAATTTTTCTTTGCTAAAGGAACATACTTTTTAAGTGAAATAATGTTTCCAGTAACATAAAATGTAAGTTTATATTCTTTACATAAGTACAAAATAATATCTTTAATACTAGCATTTGAAAAATTATGAGAAAGCATAATATTTTCAAGATTTGGATCTGATGCACTTATATTTACTTTATTTGCCTTTCCTATAGCTCTTACAAAAACAGGCAGCTGAATTTCACTTATATTATTATCTACTGTTTGCCTTAATCCCTTAATAGAAACCTGCAAACTATCTAAACTTAATTTAAGTTTTTGAATCCTTTCTTTCTCTTCTAACAAAATATCTTGAGAAAAACCATGTTTAGTTCCCAATAACAATAAAGCTATTAAAACTATTTTATATCCTTTTAGCATTTTTTTTATTTTACAGTAAAAGCTTTTGTCGAATACATTGTTTCATATTCACTATTTTGTGCTTTTACTCTCCATTCATATTCATTAACAACCAATACCTTTTTAAATATTGTTTTAGAAATTATTGTATCTGTTATAACCTGTATCGGATTATTAAAATTTGGTGTTGCTATTTGTAATTTGTAATGCTCAGCATCTTCAATTGAACTCCAATTAAAATTAACTTCCCCTTTAGGTACTTCAACTTTATCATGAGGAGAAATTAATTCTACTTTTTTATTTGATATATCTCCAACAAATATTGCTTCACATCCAGAAATTACAAAAAGAAAAAATGCTATAACAACTATTATTTTTTTCATACCTAAAATTTAAAACTACTTTTAATTAATTCTTTTTCTAATGCTTCTGGGGTATCTTTAGTACTATTACTACAGTTTTGATTTTCATTGATAAGCGTTGCAATCTCTATTTTTTTTCTAGAAGTTACTTTCCAACAAAATGATGATAATTCATATCCAAATATTAATTGCTTTGAAAAATCAATACTGCCTATTTCTTTTTCATCTTTGTAAATAAATAATCGTTGTTTACTTTGTTTATCAGTTTTTAAGTAAACAGCGTCAGAGTTCTTTATTAAACTTAAAAATTCTTGATTTGGAATTAACTGTAATGAAAGAACCAATAATGGATTATTTGATTTTTTTAAGTAATTAAACACTTCAAAATTTGACTTATTTAACGAATTAACAACTGAAACTCTATTTTCAATCTTAACAACCGTATATCTTGGTTTTGACTGAATACTATCATTCATAACAATCATATTATCTATACCTTTCTTATTCTTAAGTGAGTTTAGATATTGTTTGTACGATTTTTTTGTAAAAAGTACTTCTGAAACACTAACTTTGATATTAGCATCATATTTGGGGGTTCCAAAAGTTTCGAAATTTGTTTTTCTAATTGATTTTTGTTTTTCCCCAACAACACCTAGTTCTATTTCAGAATTAGTAGGGTGAAAATTGTTGTTTTTAGGTAACACTCCACAAGAAGCTATAAATACACTAATAAACAACACTGTAAAAAAAAGCATTTTCTTCATTTTTGATAGCAATATTTCTTATTTAGCAAATATTTGATGGTAAAAGTAACATTTATTTTTATTTTTGGTTTTTAAAGCTCTGAAAACAATGAATAAAAAAAAGCTAAAAAAAGTAAATGCATTCAATTTACAAGAATTATTAGTTGTATTAATGATTATTGGTATCTTAATTTTAATTGCATTACCTAATTTAATGCCTCTTATTTCCAAAGCAAAGAGTTTAGAAGCTCAAGGTCAACTCACTCAACTATACAGAATGCAAAGAAATCACTTTTTTATGTATTCTAAGTACTCTAATGACTTAAATGCAATTGATTTTGAAATTCCTAAAAAAGTTACTGAAGGCGGTCGTTCTAATTATTCATATGAAATAATAGAAGCCACTAACAATTCTTTTAAAGCAAAAGCCATAGCTGCTACAGATTTCGATGGAGATGGAATTTTAAATGTTTGGCAAATAGATCAAGACAACAATTTAAAAGAACTGGTTAAAGATTAAAGATAAACAGCAGTTTATTTTAATCTAAATTGGGCGTACAACGATGTATTTTATACGTATATAAAGAAGTTGGTTAATATTAAAACCAAAATGAACAGACTTTTTATTTTATTATTTTCAATTTCGTTAATTGGTTGCTGTCGAGAACCAAAATTGTTGAATAATGGACTAACGAAAAGTGCAAGTCAATTGACCGAATATACTATTTTGATAAAACGAGATTCTGCTAATAATGAGGCTCGGGATACATTAATGATTAGAAATAAATTTTATAACAATAACAACCAAATAATAAATCTACATCAAAAAACACTGTTTGACAATGAAAAAGTAGATATCGAATACAGTTACAACGAATTAAAAAAAATCAAAAAAGAAATCGTTAAAATATCAACTGAAACTTTACCATTTTCAGTTGATTACATTTATAAAGATACATTGCTCTATCAATCAAAAGCAATTGTAAATTACTCAAATGAGAAATTCGAACAAATCGAAACTTACTACTACCGAAAAAATAATTCAAAAAGTAAATCTGTATCAATTCAAATCTTTATCGATTTGGAATCTTCAGATACAATAAGAAATTCTGTTTCTACAACTTATTTTAATAAAAATGAGATAGTAACTAAAATTGAAACTATCCATAAAACCGACTTAGAACGAAATCGAAAAATAGTATACAAATACGATTGTCAAAGACTAATTGGTCTGAAAGAATTTAATAACAATGACTCATTAATTTCAACACTTAAATACGAATATGATTTAGATAACTTTGGTAATTGGATTTCAAAAAAAATTTATAAAAACAAAAAATTAGATAAATTTATAACAAGAGAAATAAATTATAAATAACTACAACACCTAAACTGCATTAAAACGCAACTTAGCCAAACCGTTATCTGCAAGTTGAAAAACCGATAATATGAAAACATTTTTATTCGCATGGAATCCTAAAAAATGGAATTGGACAACTCTAGAACAGAGTATTGACCAAATTGAACAAACGGGTCGTGCGTCTGAAAAATGGAGTGTTGTCAGCCATAAGAAAATTCAACCTGGAGATAGAGTGTTTCTAATTAGACTAGGAAAGCAACCAAAGGGAATTATGGGAGCTGGATTTGTAGTATCCCCCGTTTTTCTTTCATCTCATTGGGATGGTTCTGATAGGTTAGTAAATAGAGTAATGATTGATTTTGAAGTCATTCTAAACCCTGAAAAAGAGCCACTTTTAAATCTTGATATATTAAAACAAGGGAATTTAGGAAAGGTAAATTGGACTCCTCAATCCTCTGGAATTAAAATTAATCCGGATGTAACAGATGAATTAGAAGCTGTTTGGTTTGACTTTTTGACAACACAAAAAATCAGACACAATCCCTTCAAACCAACTGAAAAAGAAAAGCAAAAAGTCTATACTGAAGGAACGCCTAATCAAGTAATAGTAACTAAATATGAACGGAATCCATTTGCTCGAAAAACCTGTATTGACCATTATGGACTTTCATGTATCATTTGTGATTTTGACTTTGAAAAACAATACGGAGAACTAGGAAAAGGATTCATTCACGTACACCATTTAAAACAAGTAGCCGACATTGGAAAAGAATATCAGATTGACCCTATTAAAGACTTAAGACCAGTTTGTCCAAATTGCCATGCAATGATTCATAAAAGAAAAGAACCATATTCGATTGACGAAATGAAAGAAAAGATAAATACCAACAAGTAACACTGTATATAGCAAATAAGATTTTCAATAGTTTAGGAAGTTCAATGTTATTTATCAACACTCCCAAATCATTGATTCGGCTTTTAAGAATGAATAAATTTAAAACACAACGTCTTGGCTCAGTGTAAATTTGAAAGCTCATCGTTTTCTACTGCCCTACTTACCATATACTAAACATTGTGAGCAAGCAAAAAAACGAAATGAGAAACATTGAACAATTAATAAAAGAACTAATTCCTCCGAATAATTATCAGTACCGAAATGGATTTAGCAATGAGCACATTATCTTAAGCTTGAGTGAAAAAGAAAAAGCAGAAGTTGAGGAAACTTTGATTGAAATGCTCGAAGACAAAGAAGACGATTTAGTCGGTGAAACTTTGACACTAATGAAATCGACTGATTCGCTTCCAACTATACAAAAACGCTTGAACTTAACAAATAGCCCAACCATGAAAATTATTTGGGCGAGTTACATAAACGAGATAAAAAACGGAGATGAGAAAATGAAAGAAATCGCGTTAACCGAAATGGACAAAGTTTCGGAAAAGTATTCACGAATTGGAATTTTTCATCTTTTAGTTAAATTTAGTGATAATCGAATAAATAATAAGATTCGAAATTTTATAAATCATAAAGACTATTTGACTGCTTACAATGCAAGAACTTCTCTTGGAATTAACACAAATGAAATAATAAAACGAGAACAAATAAAAAACGAAATCGGAACTAAAAAATGGTGAGAAATATGGAATTTTAGTATAATAAAAAAGATTACATTAGGTCTTAAGGTTAAAGTTTTTAGAAGAATTTGAACAAGAAATGAAGAATCAAAAATTAGCAACATAAACTCACATCTTTTTTGCAAATTCTGTATATACAAAAGTATATTTGTAAAATGGTAATATAGAGCCAACCAATAAAACACCTCAAATACAAACACTTAAACCGATTAATAGTATATAAAACACGTATATTTTTTATAATTAATTTACATTACTTAAATAAATTTGTGAAAATATATGGAGGTTTTTGATAAAAATAAAAAAATCATATTCAATAGTTAAGAAACAAGAATTTTTAAAAATTGTAAAAAGAAGTGTTTTTAAAAAAGATGTAATTTAAAAATATTAATTTTCAAAGATGAATTAAAAGATTATGGAGAATCTTAAAAAAGTATTCTTTTTATTAATTAGTTTTAATGTTTTTAGTCAACAACCTATCGCTATTCAATTAACAGAAAAAGAAGGATTGCCAGATATAGAGTTTTATGGTGTTGTAGAGGATTCTAAAGGCTTTATATGGTTAGCAGCAAATAAAGGTTTGTATCGTTATAATGGGAAAAAATTTAAAAATTATTTAGCTCCAAAAAAAAGAGGATTATCTGTATTTGGATTAAAATTCGACCAAAAAGAAAGGCTTTGGTGTAATAATATATCTGGTCAGTATTTTTATGTAGAAAACGATTCCCTAAAACTATTTGCTGATTTTAAAAAATATACTAAAGGGCAATTGGCCGATTTTCTTTTTTTCAACAATAAATTATACATATACAATAGTTTTAATACTTTAGAAGTAAACCTAAAGACTAAAAAAGTCACAAAAATAATTAAAGACAGTAGTTTTAATATTGCCGCTTTTAAAAATAAAGACACTCTACTATTTCTAGACAAAACAAATGTAAAATACATAACAAAAAAAAACACTAGACTAAAACAATATTGTAAATTAACTAGCATAGGAAAAGCTAGGGTTAAAAATAATTTTTACCCCATTAAAAATAATATTTTCTTATACTCTCTTAATAAATTAAATAGAAAACAGCGATATTTTTTAAAAAACAATAAAAAATTTAAAGAGTTGTTTTTTAGAAATAACAACAAAGAAGCATTAATTACCTCAGTTTTTTCAGAAGATAATCTTATTTGGTTTTGTACAGAAAAAGGTATTTATAGATATTATTATATCAAAGATAATTTTGTATTAAAAGACACTTTGTTAAAAGACAATATAATTACTGGCGTATTAAAAGATAAGAATAGTAACTACTGGGTAACTACTTTAAGAAATGGGGTTTTTATTTTACCCAACATTAATATTACTCAATACGCTATACCAATTACTAATAATAATATTAGTGCTTTAGAAAAAATAAACGATTCTTGTTTTATTTACGGAACAATAAAAGGTGAAGTTGTTTTAATAAATGATTTTAATAAGACAAAGAAAAAAGTATTGTTATACCCTGAAAAAGTTAATAAAATAGCATACAATGGAGTTGATAAAGTTTTTGTTAGTTATGACAAAAAAGGGGTTGTACTAAATCCTCTTAATTTAAAACCTCTCAATAAAAAACCGGATTTTTTTTTAAGAAATGCTAAGAGTATATCTACCGTAAACAAAGATAAACTTTTGTTTGGCAGTTACGCTTCTGTAGACTTATTAAATCATAAGACAAACAAAAGAATAAGGTTAGGCCAAAGACGTTCATATACTACACATTATAATAAAAATACTCAAAAAATGTATGCTGGATATGTAGATGGAGTAGAATATTATAATAAAGATTTAAAACCTTATAAAATAAAATTTAATGAAGAACCAATTTTTGCAATAGATATAGATAACACCATTGATAATACAGTGTGGTTTTCTACCTTTTCTGATGGGGTTATAGGAGTAAGAAATGGAAAAGTTATATGTAATTACACTACTAAAAATGGTTTATTATCCAATCAAACAGGAAAAATAAAAGCAGATGGTCTTTTTTTGTGGATTGTTACTGATAAAGGATTACAACGATTAAATACCAAAACTAAAAAACTTCAAAGTTTAACTCAAAAAGATGGTATTACATCTTTCAATATTTCAGACATTGCTGTTTTTGAAGATTATATTGTCTTTGGCTCAAATAAAGGTTTATTTCGAATAAATAAAAACCAAATTTTTAAAAAAAACAACCTTCCAGATATATATATAACTAATGTATTAGTAGAAGATGAAAAAAAAATTATTAAAGACGAATATATTTTAACACCTAATCAAAATAAAATAGAGATTCAGTTTCATGCAAATGGTTATTTAACTAGTAAAAATGTAACATATAAGTACAGGTTATTAGGAGCAGATACTAATTGGTCTAGCATCACAAATGGCGTATATGATGTCGTTTTTAACAGCCTTTCAGCTGGAGACTATACCTTTCAGTTAAAAGCAGTAGCCAATGATGAAGAAACTAAAGTGTACAATATTAAAATACACGTTCAATTACCTTTTTATAAAAAATGGTGGGTTGTATTAAGCTTTTTTTTAATATTACTTTTTTTGATATGGAGGTATTTTCATTGGCGCTTTACTATGTTAAAAGCAAAACAGAAAGAACAATTAGAAAAAGAACGTATAAATAAAGAATTAATAACTTCTCAGTTAGAAAGTTTACGTTCACAAATGAACCCACATTTTATATTTAATGCCTTAAATTCTATTCAAGAATATATAGTATTAAATGAAAAAAAGTTAGCAAGTAAGTTTCTTGTTAAATTTTCAAGATTAATACGTATGTATTTAGAGCATAGCCAACAACAACACATTACACTTTTTGAAGAAATTAAAGCTTTAGAACTTTATCTTCAATTAGAAAAAGTTCGATTCGAAGACACATTGGAATACACTATACATATTCCTAAAAACTTTAGTTTAAACAGCATAAAAATCCCTTCTATTTTTATTCAACCTTATGTAGAAAATGCTTTAAAACATGGACTATTGCATAAAACATCAAATAGAAAATTAATAATATCATTCCACAAAGAAGACAATTATTTAATTTGTTGTATTAAAGATAATGGGGTTGGTAGGGTGCTATCAAAAAAAATAAAAAAAGAGCAAGAAGTATACTATAAATCTTATGCTACACAAGCCAATCAAAAAAGAATTGATTTGATAAATAGAAGTAGAAAAGAAAAAATAAATGTTGTTATTACCGATTTATACACTAATAAAATAGCAGCAGGAACAAAAGTAGAAATTAAAATACCTTTAAACTAGTATGAAAGCATTAATTATAGACGATGAAAATAAAGCAATACGTTTATTAAATACATTATTGCTAGATAATTGTCCTGAGATTAAAGCTGTTTTTAAATCTACAGATTTAATTTCAGGAGTAGCAATAATAGAAAAAGAAGAACCTGATATTGTTTTTTTAGATATTGAAATGCCAAATTATTCTGGTTTACAAATACTAGATTTTTTTAAAGGCAAAGAAATAAAATTTCAAATAATTTTTGTCACAGCTTATAATAAATATGCTGTAGAAGCATTTAAATTATCTGCTACAGATTATTTATTAAAACCCTTAGATGTAGAGGAATTAATAAAATCAGTCAATAAGGCAGTAAAACTTCATAAACAAAAAAGTATTAACAATCAATTCAACGAATTAAAAAAAGCGTTTAAACAATTATCTTTGAATAAGATTGCTTTAGAAATCCCTAAAGGAATTGTATTTGTGTCTCATGATGATATTCAATTGTTTGAAGCTGACGGAATGTATACAAAAGTCTATCTGAACAATAAAAAAGTAGAATTAATCTGCAAGCCTTTAAAATATTTTGTAACTCAATTAAAAGACTTAGCTATATTCTATAAACCACATCGTTCATATTTAATTAATCTAAAACATATAAAAGAGTTTATTAAAAAAGATGGCTTTTATTTATTAATGAATAACGGAGAATCTATTCCTATTACAAAAGATAAAAAAGAAGGTTTTTTACAATTAATTCAAGAGTATTTTTAATCTTTTTGGTTTAGAAAAAAAAACAAGCTTTTCAGAAATAAAAAAATCAACGAGTAATATTAATTATGAGTTTTGCTACACAAAACTATAATTATAATGAAAATAAATAAAAAAATTAAAAAACCAATAACCAAATTTTTAAATAAAATAGTATTTCTAAGCTTACTAGTTTTTATAGTTTCTTGTGGAAAAGACGACGAGAATATTCAAAACTCCGTACCAGTAATAGAAGCACAATCATTTAATGCATCGGAAGATGCTACAAGTACTGATATAATAGGAACTGTAAAAGCAACAGATGCAAATACAAACGATAAACTTACTTTTAGCATTACTACAAATAATAATGGTTTATTTGAAATTACAGATGATGGAAAATTAAGTTTAGTAAATGGAAAAACACTAGATTTTGAAACAACCACTTCCCACACCATTACTGTAAAAGTAACAGATGGTCAAGATGAATCATCAGCCCAAATAACGATTAATGTTGTAGATGTTAACGAAAACACAGCTCCGGTAATTACGAATCAAACCTTTGAAATTGCTGAAAACAACGCCATAAATGCTATTATTGGACAAATTGTAGCCACAGATTCAGAAGGAGATGCTTTAACATATAGTTTAACCACACAAAGTACTGAGTTTAATATATCTTCAAACGGAGAATTAAAAGCATTGGAAACGTTAGATTATGAAACTACTAAAAATTATACACTTGATGTATCTGTAAGCGATGGAACTCTTTCTAGCACAGCAACTATTACTATAAATGTAACTGATGTGGATGAAAATGGTGCTTTTATTACTACTTGGAAAACGAACTCTTTAAACCAATTGGTAACTATAAAAACAAGAGCTTCTGAAGCTGGACTTACTTATGATTATACAATTGATTGGGGAGATGGAATGACTAATCAAAATGTAACTGATGATATTACCCATACCTATGCTACTCCAGGTACATATAAAGTGGTTATTAAAGGAGTATTTCCTGCAATAAATTTATCGGAAGCACCAAGCTATATGAGAGAAAGTTTACAGTCTATTGACCAATGGGGTTCAATTAAATGGAAGACGATGAAACAGGCTTTCAAAGGATGTACATATGTAAAGGAATTAGCTAGTGATGCTCCAGATTTGTCTAATGTAACAGATATGTCTGGGATGTTTCACTCAGCTAGTAACCTTAACCAAGATATAAGTAATTGGGATGTGAGTAATATTACCAATATGAATGCTTTATTTTCTCATGCTACTACTTTTAATCAAGATATAGGTAATTGGAATGTAGAAAATGTTATTACAATGTCATCAATGTTTCAGTCAGCTTTTAACTTTAACCAAGATATAGGTAGTTGGAAAGTAGGTAAAGTACTTAATATGTTTTTTATGTTTGAGTCAGCTTTTAGTTTTAATCAAGATATTGGTGGTTGGAATGTAAGTAAGGTTACCAATATGCATTCTATGTTTAATAATGCTAAAGCTTTTAACCAAGACATAGGAAGTTGGAGTGTAAGCCACGTGTCTACTATGACTCAAATGTTTAAAAACGCTGAAAATTTTAATCAAAACATTAATAATTGGAACGTAAGTAATGTTCTTATAATGATTGAAATGTTTAGTGGAGCTAAAGCATTCAATCAAGATTTACATAAATGGGAGGTAAGTAGGGTTTTTTCTATGAGAGGGATGTTTCATGGTGCCAGCTCTTTTAATGGAAAAATTAATACTTGGACAGTAACAAAAGTAAATTCTATGCTTAGAATGTTTACTGATGCAAAAAAATTTAATCAAGATATAAGTAGCTGGAATGTTAGTAACGTAGAAGATATGGCATGGATGTTTCAAGGAGCATCTTCGTTTAATCAAAATATTAATAAATGGGAGGTGACAAAAGTATCAAACATGGCAAATATGTTTGCAGGTGCTGTAGCATTTAACCAAGATATAAGTAGCTGGAATGTTAGTAATGTAGAGAATATGTTTCGTATGTTTTTTGGGGCATCGGTATTCAATCAAAATATAGGTGGCTGGAACGTAAGTAAAGTAACAGACATGCGTACTATGTTTTATAATGCAACTGTTTTCAATCAGGATTTAACAGGGTGGGATGTTACCAAAGTAACAGGATGTCTTAGTTTTGATACGGGTTCAGGGCTTGCTGATAGCAATCGTCCAAACTTTACGAATTGCACACCATAGTAATAAATATTAATTACTATAAATAGTACAAGTAGAAAATAACATCTAGGTATTCATGAGAATATCTAGGTGTTATTTTTATTAGCTTGAAAGTTTTGGCCACATACCAATAGCTACACTTTCTGTATAGATTCTTGATTATAAATAATTTAATCTCATAAAAAAACGTGTACTTTTTCGTATACGTCTTGATAAAACAAAAAAGTTATAGACATAAAAAAACGGTTCGTGTATACGAACCGTTTTTAAACTTGTAGCGGGAACAGGACTCGAACCTGTGACCGTCTGCTTAGAAGACACATAGATTTCCAATCTTTTTATAGAATGTTCTTTATAAAAAATAATTTCCTGTTAATATCTATACTTATTATATACTATTACTTTCTTGATTTTATCGGATAAATTAAATGTTCTATTTGCTGCATCATATAAAAAGTATAAGCAATATAAAAGCACAACAAAAAACGTTCCCCAACTCATTGGTTCTTCCAAAGCATCTACTATCATTATAATTTGAACAATGATGAACAAACCTAATTTAAACAGAAACGATTTTACCTTTTTGTAATAGTTTTCTTGTTCTTTAAGTTGTTCTGGATTATTAGATATATAAAAATCAAGCTCGAATAAAGAAGACAAGGCTTTTAACGATTCCGTACTAGGATTTTCACCGTTTTCTATTCGTTGAATTGTTCGTAGACTTAATCCAGATAATTCTGATAATTGTGTTTGGGACCACTTATACTCCAATCGTAGTTTTTTAAGATTTTTAATATTTTCAGATTTCATTAAAACTTTATTTATAGTTCTGGTACAAGAGTACTAAAAATGACCAATGCCATGCATAGACAAATGAACGCAACTAATATGACATACACATCACACTTCTATTTCTTAGTTAATACAGCTAGCATTAGAATTTATTTAAAAGTTTGAATTTCACCCTTCCTTGACAGGTCTTTAGTATCATAAATAATTTGAACTTTTGAATTACCTCTATACTTTACAGGTTTATTATACATATCAAAATGAGCAATTTCTACCATATTCCCAAAGACGTCAAACTTATAAATATCATATGCTTTTCCTCTTGAGAGCATTCTCTTTCCATCCAAATTAATAGTTGTATATTTTATACAATTTCCGTTACTATCATACTCTATTTTGCCTCCTGCACTTTTTAAAAACGAACCTACTGTAAGTTCATTTTTAGCATTATAAAACTTAAATTCTATTAAGTTCCATTCTTTATCATAAGTAGGTTTGTCTATAGCAATTCCATATTTATCAATACGATCGTTAATTAAAGATTTATCTTTATTTATATGACTCATAGAAATTAACAAACCTTCCTTTGAATAACTATACAAAGTAGTATAAAAATGATAGTAAGGTCGCATAGTAACATATTCATCATTTTTATTTTTACGTTTCTCAATTACATTATTTTCTCCAACATGCTCCCAAACATATTCAGCAATATTCCAAGTATTATTAGTTAGTTGATTACTTTCATTGTAAAATTTCACGCCAACTTTTTTTCCGTATTTATTATACTCATAAACCTCTTTAAATACATTCATTCCATTACTACACCTTCTTCCATTAGAACTAAAAAAAGTCCTTATCTCTAGATTTTCTTGATATTGAATAACGGTTTTTGAATATATATTTCTAAAACCATCCATTATTCCTGCTCTTTTTCTACTAATTTGTTTATCACCATACAAATATTCTATAAGAATCAATTTATTTTCTTCATTAAAAGTGAGTTTATAATGATTTTCATTTTTTGACCGTTCTTTTGATATTTCCATTCTCCCTTTTACGGGTGCATATGGTGTTTCTCTAAAAACTAAATGTTTGTAATACTTACAATGCTCATTATTTTTAATTGAATTAAAAGAACTACACACATAAAATATGATAAAATAAATACTGTAGACTGTAACATTTTTTAAAACAGTAATTTCTTTTTTCATTGTAATTATTTTAACTGATTTAATACTTCTTTCTTAAAATACTCTCCAATAGGAATCTCAATGTTATTTATTTCAACATCCTTTTTTGTAAATGCAGTTATTTTATCTGTGTTAACTATATACGATCTATGCACTCTTAAAAAACGAATATCAAGTTTGGTAAAAAAAGTACTTAAACTATGTTTAAACATTAGTTTATCGTTTTCTAAATGAATTCTGATATAGTCTTTTATACTTTCTATATATAAAATATCTTTAAATAATACTTTGACATTTTTTTTATTTGCTTGTACATATAAATAAGAGTCTTCTCTTATACGTTTATCATTTTCAACAAATCGTTCTATAGCTTTAAAAAAACGTGAAAATGTTATCGGTTTTAGTAGATAATCCGTTGCGTTTAGTTCAAACCCTTCAACGGCATACTCTCGATAAGCGGTTGTAAATATTACTTTAGGCTTTTGAGTAAGGTTTTTAAAAAACTCAGTTCCTTTTAAAACAGGCATTTTAATATCTAAGAAAATCAAATCAATGCTGTTTTCTTGTATTATTGTATGCGCTTTTAATGCAGAACTACAAGATGCAATTAATTCAAATTCATTAAGTTTAGATAAATGATCTTCAATTAATTCTCTTGCTAGTTCTTCGTCATCAATTATTACACATTTATATTTCATTTTGATTTTAGTTTTAATATTACTCTAAACTCTTTATCTTTTTTATTAAAAAGTAATATATATTCACTTGGCAAGTATAAAAGATTTAATTGCATTTCGATATTCTTTAACCCAATGGCTTCTCGCTCTTTCTCTAAACTATCATTAGAAATATTTAATGGAATCGTATTTTCAATGTTAAAATAAATTTCTTCTTCCGTAGCTGTAAGCTTCATTTTTATACTAGCAATGTTAATCTCTTCTTCAACACCATGTTTAAAAGCATTTTCGGTTAAAGTAAGTAACAATAGCGGGGCAATCTTCACATCTTTATCAACAGTATAGTTAAACATTATATCTAATCTTTTTCCATACCTAAGTTTTTCCAATGAAATATAATTCTCTAATAAATCAATTTCTCCTTTTATACTTACAAATTTGTCTTTACACTTATAAAGAATATAATCTAAAATATCTGACAACCTTTCTATTACTTCTGGAGATTTGTCTGACTTCTTTATAGATAAAGCATACAAATTATTTAATGTGTTAAATAAAAAATGTGGATTTAGTTGATTCTTTAATGCAGTTAATTCAGATGATTTCTTTTGCTCTTTTAAACTGATTACTTCTTTCTGCTGACGGTAATAATTGATTACAATTACAATGATAGTTGGAAAAACTAGCGATGGAATATTATTTAAAAAAGCAAATCCATTAGTAATTCTTTCTTGAAAAAGGAGCGGTGGTCTATAACTAAAAACTTCCGGATATTTTGGCACTAAATAGTAACATCTAATAGCTGTATATACTACATATACAGCATAAATTAAAGCTGTAAATAATACTATAAATTGTATTTTTCTTTTTTTTGATAGTAAATTTTGAACCAAAAAAGTAACTACTGCATAAGTCAGTAAAATTTGAACTAGAATTAATGAGAACATTTTTTCAAATAAAAAAACTTTATCTTTTTCAAACGGCCATTTTGAGCTTATATAATACAATAAAATAACCACCCAAAAAACAATTTGAAAGATTGCTTTTTTAGTAAAAAAAGATTGCTTTATTTCTTTTAAGTCTGACATTTAATCTAGATACATAACTAATGAATTTAAACTAATCCATTTTTTTGAATAATATCTTTTTAACCCTTGGAGTAGATACAGTAAAACTCTTAATTTGACCATCAACTTCATTAAATTTAAAAAGCGCCATTGGGCTGTTAAACACATTCCTCATTATAGGAAATAAAGGTACTGTTCTTCTTCCATTAATAAATAACTGTAATCCTTTTTTATTTTGCTTTAATTCGTATTCTGTATCAATCTCCTCGCTATAATATTTTCCTGTAAATTTTTCTAACTGAATGTTAGTATAGTTTGCGGGTTTATACTTTTTAAAGCTAGCAACTTCTACGTTATTCTCTATAAATGTCATTATGTTATTATCTGCAAAACTTACAAGTACATTTAATTCTGGTGGAGTATGTATCATTTTAAACGTATTCTTACTAATCGCAACTAATGGATTGCTATTTCTAGGTGAACGTGTATAAAATAACGTGTCATTTTTTAACTTTATTTCTCTAGAATAAGAATCGTTAGCGTTCCAATAAGCACCTATATGTTTATTTAGTTCTTTTACTTTTAGTGTTATAGTTTTGTGTACTTTTTCTTTAGATTTTTTTGAACTTTTAAATTTATCTTTTAGAAAAATATTAGCTATTTGATATCCTAACTGAGTAGCATTGGTGTTTGTTGCATTTGTTAATACAATAACTGTAAAATTTTCTTTTGGAAAATTTATAATATCCGATAAATAACCTGGTGCTCTTCCTCCATGCTCTATCGTTTCTAACCCTTTATAATTTTTAATTTCAAGCGCACAAGCATATTCTATTTCCCTTCCGTTGTTTAACGTTCCTTTAGCAGTCATTAATTTCCAAAAATCAGCGTTTAAAATAGTTTTATTATAAAAAGCGTCTGTCCATTTTCTTAAGTCATTTACAGTAGTATACACTCCTCCATTTCCAGTGTGTTCCAATGTTGAAACAATAGCTCTAAAACCACTTCTTCTACGAGAATAATAATAGCCTGATGCTCTATTTTTAATAATAATTGAATTGTTATTTATAAAGCTTGTATCATCCATTTTTAATGGACTAAAAATTTCTTTCTTAGCGAATTCAGCCAAACTTATGCCAGATATTTTTTCAACTATTTGCCCTAACAACCAATAATTAGAATTACTGTATAAAAACTTTTCTCCTGGAATAAAGTTTAATGCTTTCTGATTCTTTATCCATTTAAAAATATCTTCATCATTATAATAATCATAAGGTCGTAATCCACTCAAATAAGTAATTTGCGAAAAATCTCTCAAACCACTTGTATGATGCAATAAATTTATAATGGTAATTTGTTCAAAATAGTTTGGAAGCTCTGGGAAAAAATCTTTAATAGATTGATTTAACGCTAACTTCCCTTCAATACTTAAAAGTATAATTGCTGCTGCTGTAAATTGTTTTCCATTAGACGCTATATTAAAAGCTGTTTTGGGTGAATTTGAAATATTGTGCTCTAAATTTGCTAAACCATAGCCTTTTGAATAAATCATCTTTCCGTTAGAAACTACACCAATTGCCATTCCTGGAGAATTGGGTTTGTTCCATTTAGAAAACAATTTATCTACTTGTTTTTTTTGTCCTTTTGTTATTCTGTTATTCTGTGCGCATGTAATTATGTGGACACTTAGAAAAATTAAAAGTAAAGTTCTCATTAAATTAATATTATTGATTCATAAGCGAAACTAACATTAAAAGGCTCTCATTTTTAAAAAAGTAGACAGAATGGGTTTTATAGCAAGTAAAAGTAGAGTATATGTTAATAATATTAATTTGAGCACACCTTTTAAATTTTACCATTCAAGTTCTAGTTCTATTTCTAAATCAATATCATCTCTTTTTAATATAATCTTTTTCGGTTTGTCTTTGATATACTCTTTTAAACTAAATTCTATACAATCTGGAAAACATTTATAAAGAATTATAATACTTCCATCTTCATCTACATCTCCAAATCTAAACTTAGTTTTTAAATTTGGATCTATGTTTATATTTTTATTTGATAATTCCCATGTTAAATTACCTTGATTAAACAATATATCAGACACATGCCATTTTTTTAATCCAAACAAAATTTCTTTATTAAAAGATGTTGCTATATGATTTTTTTTTAATCTAAATTGTAAATCTGCTAATCTATTAATATCAGTATTTGAATATTCAGCATCCCAAACCTCATTCATTTTTGGAAAAGATACCATTCTTAAACTTTTTATTTTAACAGAATTTCCTTTTTTCACATCTAGATCAATACTCTTTTTAAGTACTTCTTTCTGTTTACTTTCAATAAATATTTCAATTGTATTTCTCCCAATTTTATCAAGGCTAAATGTTATATCAACGCTCTTACCGTAGTTTTCTAAACTTAAGTAGTAAAAACCCTCATGGTCCTTAGATATACCAAATCTAAATATATCTTGATTTGATTTTATATTTAAAGTAATTGCTTGATCCACTTCAAATTTTTGAGTTAAAAACTCAACTTCCATAGATAATTCTTCTTCAATTTGTTCTTCCTTAGAGCAAGAAAGGAATAACATCAATAAAAACAAACTACATAATTTTACCTTTTTCATAATTTCAATTTTTTAGTGTATTTAGATTATTTTTTAAGCTTAAAGACAACACGTCTATTGTTAGCTCTTTCTTCTGTTGTACTATTAGTGTTAAGTGGCTCACTTTCTCCTCTTCCTAATGTAGTTAAACGCGAAGCTTGTATCCCTAATTTTATAAGTACTTTTTGTACTGATTTAGCTCGATTCTGAGATAATATAAGATTATCTTTTTTTTCTCCAACATTATCTGTATGACCAACAATTTCGAACTTCCAACCTGGGTTATCAAGAAGTAAATTAGCAATGCTTTTTAACACACCACTTGATTCTGGTTTTAACTTTGATTTTCCTGTATTGAATAAAATTCCGTTTGTTGAAAAATTTCCGTTTGTTATAATCTGTTTATATAATGAATTTCCTCCTTGAGCAATTTTAATGGCTTTTATTGCCATTGAATTATTCTTTTGGTTTCCGAATTCATCCACTTGTATAGTCACTCCTGTAGGGAAAGTTCCTAATTTAGGGAGGTTTAATATTTTTAATTCATCAAAATACAACTGAAACAAGTCTTTCCCATTACTAACAATTACTAAGTGATGCCATCCAATTTTATTTTTAACATCTTTAAGCGCAATTCCTCTTCCAAAATCTCCCATACTAACTTTTAAAACATCTCCATTTTTCCTTATTTCAATTTCTCTAAGCTTTGACGCTTTAAAGGACTTCTTGTAAGTATCATATTTATCGGCTTTATCCCAAAGTTTAATACTATATTTATTAGAAATACCTCTTTTCCAAAATTTCTCTCCACAATAAATATCTAATTCTATCGAAGTTCTCTTAGTAAAGTCAAAATTTGTAAGTAAAGGATATACACTTGAATTTCCATTAAGTAAAAATACTTTCTCTCCATTTACGCGTGCTATTTCTGCACTTCCTAAATTAATATCCCATCGTTTTGGAAAAGCACCATATTCATCATCTTTAAATGTATCGTAAAAAAGGACATTTTCTCCTGGAACAAAATCGTAATTCGTCCATAAATCAAGGGTTTCATTTTTAATGATTACTGCCTTAGTTCTTTTTTCTTTTTTATCTTCAGAATCCTTTTTACCTTCTACTTTTGGAAATAAAATTTTGTCTACTTTTTCACTAGCTTTCTTCTCTATCTTATTTTTAATTTTTTTCCAAAATTGCGCTTCTACACTTTGTGAGAATGTTAATAGTAGAAGAGCCATTAAAGTTTTCTTTATCATATTTCTGATTTTTAAATATAAATTGTTTTAGAAAGTTTTTGAGTTGAAAAATAGAAACATATTAGCTATAAAATTGATAAAGTATACAAACTGCTAAAAAAAGATATACTAATAAGAGAATTTTATCTATAAACAGTCTATTTCGGCCATGTACTAACTACATTTCCTTTTTCATCATAGGCCTCTAACCTTACATTGTTGTTATTATCTATGTGAAAATTAACTCTACGCCTACCCTCTTTGTCAAATAAAAACAAGCCGTTATTTTTACTTCCAGTTTGCCCCAAATAAATCCTTGGAGCTCCACCTAAAAGACCTTTGTCTAGATATTCTTGATGATTCTTTCTCCTTAATACCTTATCCTTAACAGCTTCTAATTCTTTATAAATTTTACTTAAACCTAGTTGAGTTTCTTTATCTGGTCGGTCACTAAATATTAATCCTCCTGTTTTATACCTTTTCCCTTTTCTTTTTTTATCAGTTATTAATTATTGTAATACTACTTGATTTTTATTGTATTAATCAAAAGTTAGAGACATCCCTACTCTATGACATCTTTAGTTTTACAGAATCACTATATATAGTAAGTTCTACAAATTTGATTTTGATTGGAAGTATATATTTATAGTTTAACAATATTATCGGCTAAATTTTGATCTGAGCGTGTTCCAAAAGGATCTATAGCTATAAATTTAGGAAGCTCCTTTATTAATATTTTAAATTCCATCCTCTCTTTATTTATTTGATGTGGTTTTAGATATAGAATAGATTTAGAAGATATCAATTCACTTGGATGTTCTCTAAAAATTCCAATATTTATGTGTTCATTAATAGCTGTAGAAATTTCTTCTCCTGTTGATTGCATTTTAAATCGCTTTGCTTGTACTTTTAAAGTGACTTCATACATTCCATTAGAAAGTTTGCTATGTGATGTTTCTTTGACAGATAAGTCATAACGTATTATTCGTTTTAACCAATCGTTAATTAGTACATGATATTCTTCTGGAGTAACTTTATACAATGCATTTAAAAAGTCTAATGAGGTAATCTCAAATTCTGTACTATTACGATATTTATTGAGTAACTCTTTTAGCACTTTATTTAGTAATTGTTCACCGAGTATATCTCTTAATGCTAACATTACCGTGTAATTTTTACCATAAGTAAGATAACTTTGTTCGTTATTTAAATACAACGGAAGTTCTTGATTTGAGGCATAAGATCTTCCTCTAAAATATCTAGAATTAGCTGATTGACTTAATTGATATATAGCACTTTTTCCATACATTTTTTCCATGATTACTGCTTCTGTATATTTTGCTAATCCTTCTGTAAATAGCGAGGCTCCTTCAACAAATTTAGGAGATAAAATATGTCCCCACCATTGATGTGCAACTTCATGAATAGTACGTTTAGTAACCAAATTAAAACCTTTTGTATTGCTGATATCACTTAAGTACAGTTTATTTTCAACCATGCTAATTACTCCAGGATGTGCAAATCCTCCAAATGTCCAATGACTTGGAATTTCTACAATACGCAAATGATTGAATGGATACTGCCCAAAATTTTCAGTACAATAAGCTAATGTCTCCTTCATACTTTTTTGAATGGTATCTATATTAAATTGGTGTTCTTCATTGTAATATTGTTCTACCTGTATTCCTTTATAATTTTCAGTTTTTATTGTATAATTTGAAGAGAAATAAGCGATACTTGGTATTATTTTTTCTTTGGCTTTAAAATGAAAGTAGTTTCTATCATTCTGAGTCCATTTTCTTAATAAATCTCCAGAAGTAATTGCTGTTTCATTACTTTGTGTAGAAACAATACTTTCATAGACAACTTTACCGTAACTTATCTGATGGTTCTTTAAATGCTCATCTGTTATTTCTTCTACCTCAATTTCTGGCAAGTTTCTTTTTACTCTTTCAACATTATCAGAAAGCTCTCTACCAGACATATACCCCAGAACAGGGTCAAAGTCTTGATGTGTCAAGTAACTTCCGTTAGGTAAAACAACCTTGTTATTTTCGTACCCTTTATATTTTTTTTCTATTGAAAACTTAAAAATTACTTCTTGTTCTGGCAGCACTTTTTCTTTAAAATGAAAAACATACGTTCCTAATACACTGTCCTTTTCTATCAATTCTGCATTTTCTAAATAAATTGATTTTAAAGGTGTTCTTTGTGTTATAAATACTTTACTTACTGCATTATTCCCCTTGTTTTTCAGTACATAATCTGCTGTTATCTTATAACTTCTTTCTTGTGGATATAAATCAACTTTGGTATTAATAGTAGTGGGATACAATCTGTCTAAAGTCTCATATTGTTTATACTTACGTTCATAATCTACTCGCTGACTTAAAGATTCTTCAATGGTTTTATAGTTATTTATAATATTTGTATTGTAAAAAATTTGAGTCCCAAATCCGATAAACAATAAAACTAGCACCACCAAACTTAAACGCTGCCATGGTTTCCAATTCATAAATAATTGCTTAATTTTAAAGGAAAATTGATATACAGTTCCTCTTTGCCATATCTTAAATGATAATAATGCCAATAGCAAACCAAAGAAAGACCAATACAATGCAAAATGATGAAATGCCTTTATAGAGCTACTATATCCTGTCATATTTGTATAATGAACATTAGGTAATGCTCCTATTTTAAACAAAGGATGTTCGAGTCCAAATTGAGTGATTAACGGCGTTCCAAATACCACAATTATTAAGGTTGTAATAAACATTCCTACATATTTATTGGTACAAACACTTTGAACAAACAAGGCTAATAATGTGTAAAAAAACAGTGGTATTGCCTGAAAATAAAACATTTTAAAATATTGAGTTATCTCAAAATTGTAATATCCTTTACTAACTTGTAACATCATGGCAACAAGAATACTTACAACAATTAATACAATGGGTACTAAAAAAATAGCAATTCCTTTTGCTAAAAAAAAGACACTATTTGTTGTTGGTGTTCCTCCTATTATACTGTTAAATTTTAGACTGTGCTCTCTCCAAATTAATTCGCCACTATACAAAATAATTAGTACTAAACTTAAAAATGGTAATGGATATTTTAGCATCCCAATTAGATAAATCATCAAATCAGTTGTAGGATAAAAGCTATCATTATACACACCTCCTTCATCGATCCAAGAATAAATTTGAATAACCAAAAGCGCCACCCATATCAATAGAATAGCCATAAATGATAAGCTTTTAAAAACATTGATGAGTTCTATTTTCAATACTGATGTAAAACTTAAAAATTGTCCTTTAAGCTTGTGATTTAGATGATATATTGGTTGATAACGTCCAGTGTAACTTTCTGGTATAGTTGCGAATTCTTTTACCTTCTTTTTTGTATGCTCTTTTCTAAATGAAAATAGGTTATAACTCCATAGCAACAATCCTATTGACAAAACACACCAGACAATTCGATTCCACAGAAAGTTACCCGATAAAGAAATGGATTGATTGTTTTTTTGAAAAGGCGTCCAGTATTGTGTTTGCTCAAAAAAAGCGTAAATACCAAAAGGGTCTACCAAAGCTCCAACAGCCATAGTCTCAGGAGAAACAGGAGAAGATTGCACCAGCATTGGTGAATTAAAATAAATAGAACACGCCCAATACAATAGATATATAATTATTGCACTTGTATAGGTAGCAAAGGTATTTTTTGTTACTAATGCAATTGAAAATAGTATGGAAGAAAAAATGAATACATTTGGTACTATAAATAGCATCCAAACCCAAAGATAATTTCCTAAATTAAATTCTGCTACATACTTTGGGGCTACATTTGTAAATCCAATCCCTAAAGCAAAACCAATCAAACTCATTGTAAGTGTTACTAAACTAAAAACATAAACACCCAAAAATCTACTAATAAAAAAGGAGCTTTTTTTTATGGCTGTACTGTATACAATAGGTTCTATTTGGTATTGCTTGTCTCTAAGTACTCCGCTTATCACAAAAAACATAATAACTAGTGTACAAAACATGATGCTTGAAATAGTATTATAATTAATTTGATAAGCAGCATTGATGCTTACATTAGAAGATATATGATTAGCATTACCTTTCATAAAACCTAAGGCTAAAAAGAGAATACTTAACCATAAAAATGCTTTTTGCTTACTATGATAGTTGATTTCAAAACCGAATAAAAGTTTAAACATATTGTTGTTTTTTAGATTGATGATTTAGATAATTCTGAAAAATAAACACTTTCTAAATCGGGTTGCATCAAGGTAAATCCTGAATTTGGGTTTGACTCTGAATAAATTTTAATTTGAGTTTTTCCAGAAATCGATCGTGTAGAAAGCACTTTAAATTCTTCTTGATAGAATTTTAATGATTCATTTTCAATTGCTTTACCCCAAACATGTCCTTCTAAAGTTGAAGTCAATTCAATTGGGTTGCCTTGTTTGATAATTTCCCCTTTATTAAGAATGGCCATATTAGAGCAAAGATCTTTAACGTCTTCAACGATATGCGTAGACAGAATTACTATGACATTATTCCCTATTTCACTTAATAAATTTAAAAATCGATTGCGTTCTTCTGGGTCTAATCCAGCAGTGGGTTCATCAACAATTATTAACTGTGGGTTTCCTAATAAGGCTTGTGCAATTCCAAACCGTTGTCGCATTCCACCAGAAAATGTGTGAACAGATTTTTTACGATGCTGATATAAATTAGTTTGTTCTAATAAGGAATCTACCTGATTTTTACGCTCGGTTTTATCAACCATACCTTTTAACACAGCGATATGATTTAATAATTTTTGAGCACTTATTTTTGGATATACTCCAAATTCTTGCGGTAAATAACCAAGTTGATTTCTAATCTCTTGCGGATTAGAGACTATATCTTTATCATTAAACATGATAGATCCTGAAGAAGGTTCTTGCAACGAAGCAATAGTTTTCATTAGTGATGATTTACCTGCTCCATTGGGGCCTAATAATCCAAACATTCCGTTAGTAATGGTAAGAGAAACATTATTTAATGCTTTTACGCCATTAGGATAGGTTTTTGATAGGTTTTGAATATGTAATGAGTTCATTTTTTAGGTTTACAAATTTTATATAGCAAACATAAAATCAAAACAAATCAGGAACTAAAAATAATGATGAAGTGTAAGAAAAAAACAATATAAAACAGTAGTAAACACCTCAATGCCTTTTGACTAAAAATTGATGTCGTTTAGTAATAATACCATACAGTTTGTCATAATTATTAGTATATTGATTTAACATTTGTACTTTTGATGTATGAATGATTTCTTGAATAAAAACAAAGCACTACTTATCAGTTTTTTCATTGCTTTAATTAGTGTTTATTTTTTGTTTTATGATGCTAAAGAATTTACAAATAACCCTAATAGTATAATATTTACTTTTATTATTGTTTGGGGAGTTTTATGGTTTTTAACCCATCGTTTTTTTGATGTAAAAAGAAAAGAACAACTTCTTATTAAAGTAGCAGTATTAATTGCAATGCAAATCATTACCATAAGTATAGATAGCTATTTTAATATTGCCAACAACCCCTTAACATTCTCGCTAGAAATTATAATTTGGGTACTCAGCATTTATATTTTTGTGCCAATTTTCTTTTTTAAATACAAAGTTTCCTTACTCCTTTTCTATGGAAGCATATTAGTGTCTTTTGTTTATATCAGATTGTTTACAACACTCTCCAAAGAATACTTTGGCGTTGTTATCAATCTATTTATTTTTTCAGTTATCGTTGCAATTCTAGTATGGGTTTTTGAATACTGGAAACGAATACAAACATTAAAACAGGGGAAAGTAAAAGCGGAATTAACTTTATTAAAATCGCAAATTAACCCACACTTTTTATTCAATACTTTGAATAATTTATATGGCCTCACTGTAGAAAAATCTGATGCTGCTCCCGAAGTAGTTTTAAAACTTTCAGATTTACTGCGCTATACTATTTACCAAGGAGACAAAAATCTAGTTCCTTTAAAACAAGAAATAGAATATTTAAAAAATTATATTGAATTGCATAAAATTAGATATCATAAAAATGTAGCTATCACCTTTGATTATGAATTAAACAGTCTTAAAGTTGCTCCGTTATTATTTATTATTCTTTTAGAAAATGCTTTTAAACACGGTGTTGAGTTGTTAACTGAAAATGCCTATGTGCATATATGTTTAAAAACATTAAAAAATAAAATTATATTTGAAATTGAAAATAATTTCAAACCGAATATATCTAAAACAAATGAAGGTTTAGGTCTTGAAAACCTTAAACAGAGATTAACACTCATTTATCCAGAAAAGCATAAATTAACCATAAAAAAAACTGATACAGTTTATAATGTTAAATTAGAAATAGAAACCTAATGACTACATTTTTAATTATAGATGATGAACCCATTGCACACCGCATTATAGAAAACTATTGCGCTAAATTACCGCACTTAAAAAAAACAGGGAATTGCTATAATGCTTTTGATGCTATAAAATTATTAAATGAACAAACGATCGATTTAATATTTCTAGATATTAATATGCCCGAATTAACAGGTTTTGAAATGCTTAAAACATTAAATAAACCTCCAAAAGTTATTGTTACCACTGCATATGAAGAATTCGCACTAGAAGGATATGAATTAAATATTTCAGATTATCTACTAAAACCTTTTAGCTTTAGTAGATTTATGAAAGCAGTAAACAAAACATTAGCTATAAAAACTTTTAGCCAAGAAATTAAAAATAGTTCTACACACGATATTTCTGAAAATTTTTTTTTTGTTAAGGGTGATAAAAAGCACCATCAAATAAATGCTAATGATATTCTGTACATAGAAGCCTATGGCAATTACACAAAATTATTTTTAACTAGTGGAATGATTATTACTCACGAGAAAATTTCCCATTACGAAAGCATATTGTCTTCTAGTAACTTTTTACGGGTTCATAAATCGTTTATCATTGCCAAAAATAAAATAGAATCAATTGAAGGTAATCAAATTTGTATTCAATCATTTAAAATTCCTATTGGCAGAGTTTATAAGAGTGAAGTAACTAAATTGTTGTGATTTTTAAACCAAACACAAAATAATTGTCTTATAACTCTTCCTTTTTTCCATTATCAAATAGTCTAAAAAATAAATCCCCATCAATTAATAACCCTTCCGACTTTGGAGTAGGCCAATTTTTATGATAATCTTTAGGATGCTTAACATCAATTGCGATTACTTTTTTATTGAAAAGTGTAGTTACTTTAGATTGTAATGTATGTCCCACCACAATGGCTTTTGCATTAAACTTATCAAGTCCAACCTCAACATCTATTTGAGATAAATCATCCTTAAAATAACCGCGATACCAACAAATACCTTCTTTTGAAGAAATTAAAAAATCATTTATTGTTTTATTGGCTTTTGGATAATTCGCTCGATAATAATGCGCTCTTATAAATTGATTAATTTCTAGTAAACTCATATTGGTATTAGCAATTTTAGGGTGCAATCCTCCATGAGTAAACAAAATACCGTTTATCAATTCGATTGTATTTTTACTTGCCAGCCATTTACCTAAAACTGAGTTTTTACTATATAAATCAAATTGATTTTTCCCAAGTATAGATGATATAAACTTATATTTTGGAGAACTGGATGCATAATCACCATGCAAATTTTTTAATTCATGATTACCAATGATAAAATGTACTGTTCCTCCTTTTGATTTAGCTTCTTGCTCTAACTTATAAATAAACCATAATACTTGTGTAGTAGAAAAACCTCTATCTACAAAATCCCCAACTAAAACCAGATGACCTTGCTTAAAAATCCAGTTTAAATTTTGATCTATAACTTTATAAGCAATTAAAAAATCTCTAAAAGCTTTATAACTACTTTCAATATCTGAAATAGCAATTATTTTATTATCATCATTATAAACCACTTTTGGAGTCTCAATCTTTGGATAGATGGTAAAATCAAAAGAAGTAGAGTCTAAATTAAAATAGCTTTTTGCTGGTATTATACTGTTAGTAGAGTATTTCTTTTTTTCTGCATAAAACCCTTTGTTATTATTCCCTTCTATATAATTTACTACTACCGTACTATCATTTTCATAAAACAAATACGGTCCATCATTATGCCAATTCATTCTTTGAGAATCTTCTGCATAACTCAAACTTGCTCCTATATTCAGTCCGAAAATTACTGCTGCGATAATTAAAAAAAAGACAGTAACACTAATATGTTTTAAATATCTTATAATCCTGTTTCTCATATCATCGACATCGTATTCATTGCACAATGCGCTATAATAACTGGCCATAAATTTCGGTCTAGTTTTACATAAGCGATTCCCATGATAATTCCGATAAGGAAAACTGAAATAGAACGTTCTGAGATATCATATGAATGACGAAACCCCCAAATGCAGGCTTGTACTATGATGGCGATGGCAGTTCTAAATTTTACATTCGAAAATAATCCTTCTACCCAAGTGATAAGAAAACCACGTTCTAATAACTCTTCGAGTGCCGATTGCAACCATACAAAAAGAATAACTGAAAAAAAATAACCATAATCTCCATTACGAAGTGAATATCCAGTATTAGTACCTTTTACAGCTTCACTACTTTCTTTTGCGACAGCAAACGAATCTTGTATGAGATTAAAAATAAGCAAAGTGGCAATAATTGTAATAAAAATAACTACTGAACTTATAAGCGTTTCTTTGATGCTTTTTGGCCTTACTAAGCCTAATGTTTTCCAAGTAATCCCGCGACGTTTCATCATCCAAGTAACTACCAATAAAGTAGTACCTGAATATAAAAAACCAGTTACTAAATAATGCGAATTAGGAATGGATGTTTCTCTAATTAAAAACATAATGGCTATGTAAATAATTAGGTCAACTGTATACCCTTTCCAATTTGATGTTTGTACAGTATTAGTCATTGTTATTAATACTTTTAAGTTTTACTGCTGTACCATAAACTAAAATTTCTGAAGCTGCTTGTACTACCACAGCTGTAGAAAATCGAATATTAATTACAGCATCGGCATTAAGATTTTTAGCTTCTTCAATTAACCGTTCCATGGCTTGCTCTCTAGATTGGTACAATAACTTAGTATATTCATCCAACTCTCCTCCTACTACATTTTTAAGTAAGGCCACAGCGTCTCTTCCTAAATTTCGAGCGCGAACCGAATTTCCTTTTACTATGCCTAAAATGTCTTGAATGTCCTGATTAGGAATTTGATCTGTTGTTGTAATTATCATAATAAATTATTTCTTTTCTTTTTTATAAACATCTGATCTACCATATACATTCTTAGTTGTTAATTCTATTTCGTTATTTTTAATAGAAAATATCATTCTAACATCTGTAAGTTCTCCATATTGAAAAGCAAATTGATTTATCGGAGTCAGTTTTAATTTTTCATCATTTCCACTTTGGTAATACAGTGTGTCATTTTCTAAAAAAATATTGATTCTACCATAAGACCCTTCGTACTGTTTTAGAGTTTTAAAAGGAACTTTCACAGGCGATTTAACCGCATTTAATGTTTCTATATGCCATTTATAATATCCTTTTCTAAAAGGATCTCTGTTAAGCGTATTTAAAGAATCTAAGGCCTTTAATTGTGCTGCTATTAAGGCATTTTTTTCAGTAGTTTTTATATGAGGAATAACGCCCACCCCTTCCCAATTTGCTTTTGTAATTGGATTAATCGCTCTACCTGTTGGCGTCCAAACTTTAAACGCATTATTAATTTGAAACGACTCTCCCGGATGCGCGCCTCCGCCAGTAGTTTCACCAACCAATATGGCACGTTTTAAATGTTTTAAATCATAAGAAAACTCTTCAGCAGCAGAAAACGTACTGCTACTTGTTAATATATATAATTGTACATTTGGTAGTCTTTTTCCTGGCACATACGGCAAGGTCCAATACTGATTATACGTATCCTCTACTCTATTATAAAAAGTATTTAAATGTACTGGTTTATCCGTAACAAAATAGCTAGCAATTAACTGCACCATCTGTGGATATCCACCCCCGTTATTTCTTAAATCAAGAATAATAGCATCCGTATTCTGTAAAAAACCTAATGCTGAAATCACTGTTTTACTTGCGTGTTTCGGGTCACGGAACCCTCTAAAATCGATGTAACCAATGTTACCATCTAAAATTTTAACTTCTTTAAACAAAAAGTTATCCCTTTGCTCCATGGCAATCATCTTTTGTTCAAACTTTTTTTGTGCTTCAGTACTTATTTCTTTTGAGCTTCTTTGGTTATTTGGGCTGTAGAATACCCTCAAATGCTTATCATTAGTGATAGATTGTAAATCTTTGGTAAGTTTTTCGGCTAATTTTTTCTGAGTTATAAACCCCTTTTTTTAAATTATTGTTTAAAAGTGTACTTATTTGAGCAACTTTATCTGGAAAAACATAGTTCTCTTCTAATACATTAGTTATCCCGTTTATAGTTGCTTTGAGCTCATTCTTAGTTAGTTTTTTTGAATTGTTTTGTGAATAAGTCGCTAATACAGAAAGACAGATAACAATAAAAATAAATGTTCTAATCATTGATGTTTAGTATTTAAATGAATACATCAAAATTGTAGAAGTATAGCCTTAAAATGAAATAGACTTCTAAAGTAAACTAATAGACGTTTTTGATTATTTTATCTATTATTGAATAACCTTTTTTAATAAACTTAAAAAAACACCACTTTATATTTTCTAAAACTGGAATATATGTATTACCAAAAACAATACAGTTTCGCTCTATTGTAGCGACCTTTTTTAAATTCACAATAAACGAACAATGCAGGCAAATAAACTGGTTTTTGGGTAATTCTTCTTCTAAAGATTTCATACTTTTTAAAGTAAGAATTGGTTTTTCTGAGTTAACGATATAAAACTTTAAATAATCTTTAGCTCCTTCAGCATAAATCAAATCTTTAAACTCAATTTTTATGAGTTTATATTCTGATTTTACAAAAATATAATCATCAATAATAACCTGTTTAATATCTTGAAGTATTTGCTGTTTGGTTATATTGTCGTTACTAAAAACTCTAGATAACTAATTGATCTTACTAAATAGTAAATTGCGTTTAATTCATAACTTACTAAAGCAAATTCTTCAAAGGCAGTGGTGAAAATAATTCTGATTTTTTTATTTAAAATTAATTTAGAAAATTCCATTCCAGACAAATTAAGCATTTGAATATCCGTAAAAATTAAGTCTACGGGTTGCTTTTCTAGAAGTTCAATGGCAACAATCTCGCTGCTGCATTTTGCAATCAATTTTGAAAAAGGTGTCACTTCTATATAACCCTCTAATAAATTAAGTGTCAAAATCAATATGTAAAAAAACTAAGAAGCTACTTTTTTTTATTCCATATAAAAGTGAGATTACTAAACAAACACTAGAAACATACAGCGATTAGATTTTCTTACATCTATATACTCCATTACTTCGACTATTTCATATGTCAAACTCATAGAAATATTTTGGATTTAATTCTATTTTTTTACTAAACCACAATCTAAAAAAACGGGCAATTTTTAAACAACAAAGGCTTCCAGTTTCCTGAAAACCTTTGTTTTCCTGTGGTCGCGACAGGATTCGAACCTGTGACCGTCTTGCTTTGAAGGCAGATTTATTGTCTTCACACAACACTTAAAAAATAATTATTTTGTTGCACCTGTAAAATCAAAAAAGGCTTTCAATTTCTTGAAAGCCTTGTCAAATCTAGTAGCGGGAACAGGACTCGAACCTGTGACCTTCGGGTTATGAGCCCGACGAGCTACCTACTGCTCTATCCCGCGATTTGCGGTTGCAAATATACAACTTTTTATTCCTTACTACCAAACAAAAAACCGTTTTTAAACCAATAAAACTGTTAACTACAACAAGAACAAGCATATAAAAAACAAACATTTCTAACTTAAAACAGCTTATCTTTGCAACATGACACATAAAGCAGGATTTGTAAATATTATCGGGAACCCAAACGTTGGAAAATCAACTTTAATGAACGCATTAGTTGGTGAAAAACTATCAATTATTACTTCTAAGGCACAAACAACCCGACATAGAATTTTAGGAATTGTAAATAATGAAGACTATCAAGTTGTTTTCTCAGATACTCCTGGAATTATTAAACCTGCCTATGAGTTACAAGCTTCTATGATGGATTTTGTAAAATCTGCTTTTGAAGATGCTGATGTTTTAATTTACATGGTAGAAGTTGGAGAAAAAGAATTAAAAAACGAAGCATTCTTCAATAAAATCATTAATAGTAAAATTCCAGTTATATTATTATTAAATAAAATTGACAAGTCTTCACAAGAAGAAGTTGAAGAAAAAATAGCTTACTGGAGAAACAAAGTACCCAACTCATTTGTTTATGTAATTTCAGCGTTAGAGAAATTTAATGTTGAAACTGTTTTTTATAAAATTATAGAGTTACTTCCTGAAGCTCCACCTTTTTATCCAAAAGATCAATTAACAGATAAGCCTGAACGTTTTTTTGTAAATGAAAAAATTCGTGAAAAAATTCTTCAACACTACAAAAAAGAAATTCCGTATTCGGTTGAAGTAGAAACAGAAGAATTTGTAGAAGAAGAAAAAATCATAAAAATTCGTGCAGTAATTATGGTTGAACGCGAAACCCAAAAAGGTATTATTATAGGTCATAAAGGATCAGCCATTAAACGTGTAGGTACTGAAGCTAGAAAAGATCTACAACAGTTTTTTGATAAAAAAGTATTTTTAGACTTGTATGTTAAAGTAAATAAAAACTGGCGTTCAAATGAAAGACAATTAAAACGATTTGGTTATAAAGATTAACCTTTTACTTCTTTTAATAGTTTCTTTGTAAAGTCTTTCAATTCGTCCATTTGCTTTTTACCTGTAGCTTTACCTATGGTTCCTACAAAATACAACAGTACCCAAACTATAGGTAAAACAACCAACATTACTATAGGCAATATTGACGATTTATTTAACGACCAATTACTGTAAGCAATAATTCCGAAAATTAGAAAAGCAGTAGCCACAAAAAAATGAAGAAACATAAAGAGTGTCCATACTTGAGGCTTCGGGCCAAACAATCCTTTTACTTTAGAAGTTAAATCAGTTACATCTTCAATTTCAATATGCAATTGTGGTGACCAAAAATGATTTTCTTTATCGGGAACATCAATTACTAAATGATTGTCCACGAGTTTGGTTCTGTACTTTGATACTTCAGATAAATTCTTTTTAATCTCACCCAATAAAACTTCTGAATTCATCTCAAATTCAATTTGGAATCTCGGTTTTAGAAAAACCTGATTATATAATTTATCATCCATATCTAATATATTATTTGCCTACAATTTAGTAAAAACATTATACTATATGAAATTCTTATAAAGTTCATACTGTAAATTGTATCTTTGCACAAATTTTTGCAAAATGAGTAGTATTGTTGCCATAGTTGGTAGACCCAATGTAGGAAAATCCACTTTATTTAATAGGTTAGTACAACGCCGTGAGGCTATTGTAGATTCTGTTAGTGGTGTTACAAGAGATCGTCATTACGGTAAATCTGAGTGGAACGGAAAGGAATTTTCTGTAATCGATACTGGAGGATATGTAGTAGGATCAGATGATATATTTGAAGGAGAAATACGTAAGCAAGTTCAATTAGCTATTGATGAAGCTGATATTATTGTTTTTGTAGTTGATGTGGAACAAGGAATTACTCCTATGGATGAAGCTGTTGCAAAAATATTACGCCAAGTAAAAAAGCCTCTTTTTATGGCTGTAAATAAGGTTGATAATGCGATGCGTGATGCAGATGCTGTTGAATTTTACAATCTTGGTTTAGGAGATTACCATACAATTTCTTCAATAAACGGAAGCGGTACAGGAGATTTATTAGATGCTGTAGCTGAAGCTCTTCCTGAAGAAGAAGAAACTTCTGAAGATGAATTGCCACGTTTTGCAGTAGTTGGAAGACCTAATGCAGGAAAATCTTCTTTTATCAATGCTTTAATCGGTGAAGACAGAAACATTGTTACAAACATAGCTGGAACTACACGTGATTCTATTGACACAAAATACAACCGTTATGGTTTTGAATTCAATTTAGTAGATACTGCAGGTATTAGAAAAAAATCGAAAGTAAAAGAAGACTTAGAGTTTTATTCTGTAATGCGTGCTGTACGTGCCATTGAACATTGTGATGTTGCCATTTTGGTTGTTGATGCTACTCGTGATTTTGAAGGTCAAGTTGAAAAAATATTTTGGTTGGCTGAAAAAAACAGAAAAGGTATTGTTATACTAGTTAACAAATGGGACTTAATCGAAAAGGAAACGAATACTATGCGTGATTTTGAAGCGCATATTAGAAAGAAAATTGCTCCTTTTACAGATGTTCCAATCGTATTTATATCTGTATTAAACAAACAACGTATCTTTAAAGCTATCGAAAGTGCTGTTGAAGTTTATGAAAATAGAAAACGTCGAATCAAAACAAGTAAATTAAACGAAACCATGCTGGAAATTATGGAGCACAACCCTCCACCAGCAACGAAAGGAAAGTTTATAAAAATTAAATATTGTATGCAGCTACCTACGCATACGCCACAGTTTGCATTTTTTGCCAATTTACCTCAATATATTAGAGATCCTTATAAACGTTATTTAGAAAATCAATTACGAGAACACTATAACTTTAATGGTGTGCCTATTAGTATCTATTTTAGACAAAAATAGGTTTAACATAAATTAACTTTTTTAAAAGTAGTTTTTTCATTCCTTTGTACATAGCTCATAACTTGCTACAAAAACTATGAAAAAACTACTTTTTATTTTGGGCTTATTTCTTATTAGAAATATTTCGGCTCAATCATATCAATTTAAGATTACTGGAAAAATCAATTCTTTTAAAGAAAAGAAACCAATAGAAGCAGCTACTATTCATTTAGAAAGAGTTAAAGATTCCTCTGTAATTTCATACACTATTTCTAATGAAAAGGGTAACTTCTCTTTAGAAGGAAAATCATTTCATAAAGATTTAAAACTCTTCATTTCCTTTGTAGGAATGGACAACTACACCAAACTAATATCTTTAGATAAAAAAACAGATTTCAATCTAGGAATTATCAATTTAAAAGAGAATAGGAATTTATTAAATGAAGTCGTTATTAAGTCTAGAGCACCTATTACGATAAAAAAAGATACCGTAGAATTCAATGTAAAATCTTTTAAAACAAAAAAAGACGCCAATGTTGAAGATTTATTAAAAAAATTACCCGGTGTTGAAATTGATGAAGAAGGGAAAATAACTGTTAACGGTAAATCTGTAAATAAAATACTAGTAAATGGTAAACCTTTCTTTGGAAACGATCCTAGCATTACAACCAAAAACCTAACAAAAGATATTATTGAAAAAGTTCAGATTACCGATACAAAATCAAAATCTGAAGCGTTTTCTGGAGAAAAAGGTGACTCAGAAAACAAAACAATTAATCTTACTATAAAAAAAGAAAACAACAAAGGTTGGTTTGGTAGAATTTCTGCAGGGGGAGGAACAGATAAACGCTATGAAGCAGCTACAATGGTTAATCGCTTTGATAACAATCAACGATTTAGTGTTCTTGCTAGTTCAAACAACATTAACTCACCAGGTTTTAGTTTTGGTGAGATTCAAAAAATGTTTGGAGGCGGTGGTAGTACGTGGATTAACGGAAATGGAAGCTTTAGCATCAACGGAAGAAATTTTGGTGGTGGAAGTGGAATTATAAAATCAAAAACTGCTGGAGCTACTTATGCAGATGAATACGGAAAGGGGCTAGACATTAATGCAAATTATTTTTACTCAAGTAGTACTTCTAATAATGAATCAAAAAACAATAGAGAATACACTTTACCCGATAGAAACTATTTTACAACATCTTCTTCAAATTCAAATGATGAAAATCATAACCATAGTATAGACACTGAGCTAGATATAGAAATAGACTCTACTTTTCTCATAAATATTAAACCTTCGTTTGTTTATAATAAAAGAGAGGGGAATAATAGTATACAAGAAGAATCTTTAGACGAAAATAAAATACTAACTAATAGTTTTACTAGTAACTCATACTCAAAATCTACAGCTAATAATTTTAGGAATAAAATAGATATCACCAAAAAGTTAGGAAAAAATGGTTCATTCATTAAAGCCTATATTATTAATCAGGTAGATAAATCTGACTCTGAAGGTTTTAATAAATCAACAATCAATATTTTAGGAACTAATCCTAGTATAGAAAATAGAGATCAAAAAAGTACAACAACTAACAACTTAAATAGTTTAAAATCAAAAATTACATACAGACTTCCTTTAATCGCTAAAAAGTTCTTTTTAGATACGAAATATACTTTTACACAAGATGAAAGAGATAATAAAAGAGGAACCTTTGATTTTAATAACACAACTCAACAATACTCAGATTTTAATCAAGATTTAAGTTCAGATTTCACTTACAACGACATAGTTAAAACTCCTGCTGTAGAATTTGTATACAATACGAAAAAATGGCGTTTTAATATTGAAACAGGATTAGTAAATAGAACCTTAGAAAATAAAGATAAACTTAGACCTAACTTAAACTTAAAAAAGGAATTTAATAACTTATCATTAAGATCTAATTTCCGATATAGATTTGATTCTAAAGCCTCTTTGTCTTTTAACTATCGTATAAGCAATAGAGTTCCAAATATTAATCAATTACAACCGTTTTCTAATGTAAATAATCCATCAAATATTATTACAGGAAACCCTGAATTAAAACCTACACAAAACCACAGAATGTATATTAATTTCAACAAATTTAACTGGCAGGCTGGAACAGGGCTTTGGTTTTATATAAGTGGTAGCATGTTTAAAAACCAAATCGTTTCTAACACAACAATAGATGCTGATTTACGTAGAAACACCACTTATGAAAATGTTGATGGAGGTTACGATATTTGGAGTGGTGGTAATTATACTAAAAAAATAAAACTAGATTCTATTACTAGCTTAAAACTTAGAGCTGGAGCTAACATAAGTGCATATAAAAACTTTAATATTTTAAATAATGTAAAAGAAGGAGCAAGAACAACAGCACTAAGACCAAATCTTGGAATTACCTTAAATTGGAATAAACTTGTTTCTATAGAAACTAGATACGACATCTCTTTTTCAAAAACAAAATACGATATCAACACTAATCAAAATCAAAACTTTACTAGACACTCATTAAGAATATTAACAAGAACAAACTTCCCTAAAAAACTTGAGTGGAGAAATGACGTTAGATACACTTATAACCCGAATGTAATTGGCTTTAACAAAGCTGCTTGGTTTTGGAATGCAACTTTGGCATACTCAATTTTAAATGACAAAGGTTCTATTAGCTTAAAAGCTTATGATTTATTAAATCAAAACACAAATGCACAACGAAGAGCCATATCTAATTATGTAGAAGACTCACAAAGTACCGTTTTACAACAATATTTTATGTTAGGTTTTAGTTGGAAATTTAATAGCCTAGGTAAAAAAGGAAAAGTTAGAGAATATGATTTTCATTTCTAAAAAATAACTATAATTACAAGAGCCATTATTATTGAAATAATGGCTTTTTAATGTTTTATATAGCATTTTCGAAAGCAAAATAACCAAAAAACGACAAACTGTATACAATTTCGTAAATTTGCACATAGAAAGAAAGGAAACAAATGAAAATAAGGCAACCAAAAGATTTAAAGAACGTAGAACTACCAATGCAACTTCAAGTTAGCTTTGAAAAAATCTACCAAATGATTAGTGGTTTTGCTAGTGAAGAACAGAAAGACCATCCTTATCATGCTTCGGCAAACATTATGGTAAAGGAAATTCAAAAGTATCCAGAACTTATTACTGGATTTTCTGACTTGTCTTTATTAAAAAAGTATGAAGATATTATAGATCTTTTATTAGAAAATTTATTTCCTATTATTTTAACTAATAATGAGATAAAAGCCGCTACAATGCCTTTTACTTTCACTTCTTTTAAATTCACTGAGAGATTTGAAAACATTATTCAAAATGCAGGAGAGGATTACGATTTAAGAATTAGAGATTTTGAAGAAGGCACCATGTATATTATGGCTTGCACCCTAATTTTAGGATTAGTGTACAACACCCACATTGATTTAAAAAGACCTTTTTTCTTTGATATACCTGATAAAACAGCTGGAATTACAAAACATTATCGTGTTGCTTTTAACGGCGATTTCATGGAAATAACTCCAACTGAAAAAGCACCAAAACTTACAGAAGAAGATATCAAAATATTATTAGACAATTTTGATAATCCAGATGTATGGAGAGAAAAATTCCCTCCGAATTCATATATATTCAAAGGTTTTGGCATCATGAATTTATTTGATGTAACGGCTGACGAAACGATCTCTTCTATCAGAAACACCTTGTTAGAAAAACATGATGATAGTATTAATGAAAAACTTCAAAAAGACTTACGTGAATTTTTCAACATTAAAGATTTAACCACTGGCTTTTCACTTTTTGACACATCTCATTCTAAATTAGAATCAACACATATAAAAAAATCTGAAAGTCTTATTTTAAATGATGAATGCGCTATTAATTGCAATCATTTTTTCTGTGATTATATTTTGGAAAAAGTTTTTCATCAGACTGAGACTATTGCCATTTCTGATATTGAAAAATATGGTAAACAATCTAATCAGAATTTCTTCTACAAACGTTTAAAAGAAAAAAACATTGGTAGTCTTTTATTAATTCCAATAAAAGCTTCTAATAGCGATGATCTTGCTTTAATAGAAATAGCTTCTCCTAGACCTTATGAATTAAATTCTTTAAACCAACAAAAGTTAAAAGATTTAATTCCAGTTTTCGAAGCTGCTATTGAGCGTTCTGCTGATGAATATCAAAATGTTTTAGAAGCAACCATTCAGGAACATTACACTTCTATTCATCCTTCAGTAAAATGGCGTTTTTATGAAGCAGCAGAAAATTATCAAACAGATATTTTCAACAAGGAAGAAGATATAAAACTTGATCAAATTGTTTTTGACAACGTTTATCCTCTATATGGACAATCTGATATTAAAGGATCATCTATAGCTAGAAACAATGCAATAAAAGAAGATTTAACAACACAGCTTGATTTAGGGATTTTAGTATTAAAAGAAGCTTGCAAATCTGAACAACTACCTATTTACAACGAATTAATGTTCCGCATTAAAGAATACTCGCATGAGGTAGAAATTGGATTAAAAGCTGGAGATGAAATTGGTATTTTAGATTTTTTAAAACGAGAAATATATCCTGTTTTTAATCATATCAAAGAAATAAACAGTGAGTTACATTCCTTAGTGAACACTTATATGGATCGTTTAGACCCTAATTTACAGGTAGTGTATGAAAAACGTAAAGCTTACGAACATAGTGTGACTTTGTTAAACAATAAACTAGCTAAGTTTATAGACTCTAAACAAGAAGAAGCACAAAAAATGTTTCCTCACTATTTTGAACGCTATAAAACAGATGGGGTTGAATACAATATGTATATAGGACAGTCTTTAACAAAGACAAAAAAGTACGACGATTTATATTTATATAACTTAAGATTATGGCAATTACAAGTTATGTGCGAAATGGAAAACGTTGCAAATACGGCACGCAAATCTATGGAACACGACTTACAAGTAGCTTCGTTAATCCTAGTACATAGCAATCCGTTAGCTATTAAATTTAGAATGGATGAAAAACAATTTGACGTTGACGGCGCTTACAATATTCGTTATGAGATTATAAAAAAGCGTATTGATAAAGCACATATAAAAAACACAAATGAACGTTTAACTGTTCCTGGTAAAATAGCCATTGTATACTCTCAAGATAAAGATGCTGATGAGTACTTAAAATACATTAAGTATTTACAGTCTAAAAATCAATTAGGAGAAATTGAAAAATTAGATTTGGAAGATTTACAAGGTGTATCTGGCTTAAAAGCTTTACGTGCTGAAGTTATTTATCAAAAAGAATTTGACAGTCAAAAAACAATCACAATAGATCAATTAATGGATGAGTTTAAAGCATAAACTCATCCATTTTATTTTATGAAGCAGCAGCTGCTACTTCTTGTATTTGAAATGCTATTGCAAATGCCATTACACTTACAATAATACCAATCATAAATACGGTATACGTAGTTCTTAACAATTTATACTTTCTGTTTAAAACCAATCCTAAAAAGTATAAGTCTTTGGTAAGTGAACCATATAAATAATCGCGATCTTTCATCATTTCATCCATGGCCCATTCAAATTCAGGTAATTTCATTTGATGAAAATTTCCAAAGAATAATAAATTCACCTTTTTATTCGCTACGTCTTCTTTTGTAAACTTACCTTCAGTTACATTAGGCCTTGTTGCCATGACCGATAAAATAATAGACGCCACTGTAAATGCAATAAATACTAATGAAGGTATTATTAAATAATGATTTGATGGATTATCTAACTTAGGAATCAACGTAGATAATGCCATAGAAATAATAATAGCATTAACCGATAATAAAATATTAGCTTTCGTATCGGCAATATCACTTAAAGTTATATGATTTCTTAAAGCAACACGGAACATTGTTTCAATACCTCTTTCTGGTAACTCAACTTTATTCTTTTTAAAATCTAGCTCGTCTTTTTTCTGTTTAAGCTTAGTATTCTCTTGCTTTATTTTTTTCTGAGTTTTTAATAATTGAGCTAGGTTTTTACTTTCAGTTTTACTCCAATTTTTTGCAGCAAAATCTGTGTAAAAACGATGCTTGGTCATAAACTTAATATTTTCTTCATTCCATTCTACATCAGAAACAACATGATCCTTAGTTAACTCCCACTCTTTCCTCAATAAAGAAGTGTAATCACTAAAATTCTTACTTCCTAAATGAGCACAGTCCGCATCGCGAATTATTTTTTCTCCTTCGGTTTTAGGCTTAGTTCCCATTTTGGTTGCCATTATTAAACCTGAAACCTCAGCAATAATAGCTTCAGAAATATTTTTCTCTTTAAGAAAACTTTCAGCTATTTTCACACTTTCTTCCTCATGATTATCCATAGATACAGTATATCCAGTATCATGAAACCATGCTGCTAAAATTAAATTATTAGCAGAAGCTTCTTCAACTTTTAATCCTTCAATCAATTCTTTAGTTTTTTCAACTACGCGTTGTGTATGAAAAAGGTTATGATATACAAATGAAGGTTTCAACTTTTCATTCAAAAAGTTTACTACAAAATTCTCTGCTTCAATTAATAAATTTTCCATCAAAAAGGTTTTTGCTAAATTAAAAATAATATTTAACTCTAGTTAAACGTAAGTTTATTGAGTTTAGTACGACTACCTTATTGTTTAATACCTTAAGATATAGTACAAAATCGAGATTATAATTGATTGTGTACTATATTTTTTGTCCAAAATTTTCATATTTTTAATTAAAACAGAAAGGACTATAATATGCTAACTTGGAACAACATTATTCATTTTGCTGTAAACGGAAATCCAACTCCAAATAAAAGAGTTGAAAAAACTGAAGCAGAATGGCAACAATTATTAACCCCAGAACAATTTAGAATTACACGTTTAAAAGGAACTGAACGTCCTTTTTCTGGTGAATTGTGTTCTGTTTATGATGAAGGACAATACAACTGTATTTGCTGCAACACGCCTTTATTTGATTCAACAATTAAATTTAACTCAAGCTCGGGATGGCCTAGTTTTACACAGCCTATTAAAGAAAACGCTATACAATATCATCGAGATACTACACTTGGAATGGTACGAGTAGAAGTTTTATGTAATACTTGTGATGCTCATTTGGGGCATGTTTTCCCAGATGGTCCTGAACCAAGTGGATTACGTTATTGTATTAACTCAGAATCTATGCAACTAGAAACGGAGGGCAACAATGGAGAATAAAAACATAGAAATTGCCACGTTAGGTGGTGGTTGCTTTTGGTGTACTGAAGCAGTATTTCAAGAAGTAAAAGGAGTTGTAAAAGTTGTATCTGGTTATTCAGGAGGAAATGTACCTGGGCATCCAACCTACAGAGAAATTTGCTCTGGTTTAACAGGACATGCAGAGGTTATACAAATAACTTTTGATGCTGATATTATTTCATATCAAGAAATATTAATCATTTTTATGACAACGCATGATCCTACAACACTAAATAGACAAGGTGCAGACAGAGGAACTCAATATCGGTCGGTGATATATTATCATAATAATGAGCAAAAAAAAATCGCTGAAGTAGTTTCAAAAGAGGTTGCTCCTTTTTATGAAAACCCGATTGTTACAGAGATAAGCCCTTTAGCTACTTTTTACGAAGCAGAAAAGGAACATCAAGATTATTACGCTAGGAATCAATCACAAGGGTATTGCAGTTTTGTTATTACACCAAAATTGGCAAAACTCAGAAAATTACATGCAGATAAACTGAAATAGTATGATTAAATTATACGGAGCACAACGTTGTCATAAGACACAATACTATCAAAATTATTTAAAAACGCGTAACATAAGTTACGCGTTTTTCGATGTTGAAAAGAACGAGTTATATGCTGAAGAATTACGCAATTTATACGAAAACAGAAGGCTAAACTTCCCTACAATTACCATTGGTAAGAAAAGACTTAGAAATCCGACAGATAAAGAGTTAAACAAATGGTTACAAAAACTAAAATAGCATTTGGAGGAGGTTGTCATTGGTGCACAGAAGCCGTGTTTCAATCTTTAGTAGGCGTAAATAAAGTAGAACAAGGTTTTATTGCTTCTACCAATGAAGACAGTACATTTTCAGAAGCAGTTATTGTACACTTTAATCCAGAAGAAATTTCCTTAGAAACATTAATTGAAATTCATCTTCATACACATAAGAGCACATCACAACATTCAATGAGAAAAAAATACAGATCGGCAATTTATGTATTTTCAAAAGAACAAAAGTTAGATGCTACTCAAATCATAAAAAGTCTACAAAAAAGCTTTCATCAAAAAATAATTACACAGGTATTAGATTTTGTAGAATTTAAAGCTTCAGATGAAAGGTTAATAAACTACTACTATTCAAATGCTAAAAAACCTTTTTGTGAAAAATTTATCAACCCAAAATTAAAAACACTTTTAGCTAATTTTTCCAAACATGTAAATAGAAATAAGCTAAATCATGTAAGTCCATCATTATGAGAATAACAAAACTTAATATTACCAATAAAAAAGGTTACAAGCTACAAGCTTATTTAGAACTACCAGTAAATCAAAAACCTAATTACTATGCTATTTTTGCACACTGTTTTACTTGTAGTAGTACTTTAGGAGCTGTTAAAAACATTAGTCGTTCTCTAACAAAACACGGTTTTGGAGTCATACGTTTTGATTTTACAGGTTTAGGACGAAGCGAAGGAAACTTTTCTGAAAGTTACTTTTCAGCAAACGTTGATGATCTTATTGCTGTAAACAACTATATAACCGAGCATTTTGAAGCTCCATGTTTATTAATAGGACATTCATTAGGTGGTGCAGCCGCTATTGTTTCTGCTTCTAAATTAGAGAATATAAAAGCGGTAGCTACTATTGGAGCTCCTGCAGATGTAGCACATGTAAAACATTTATTTTCTCACGGAATTGAAAATATAGAAAATGAAGATTCAGTTGAAGTAAATATTGGGGGAAGACCTTTTAAAATTAATCAAGAGTTTGTTTCTGATTTCGATAAAATAAACTTAGCAGAGGTTACCAAATCACTTCGCAAACCTATATTAATTTTACACTCTCCTGTAGATACAATTGTAGGGGTTAATAATGCTCAGGAACTTTATTTAAACGCTCATCACCCTAAAAGCTTTATTAGCTTAGATAATGCTGATCATTTATTATCTGACCCAAAAGACAGTATCTATGCAGGTAATGTTATAGGTACATGGGTAGCTCGTTATTTTCCTCAAAAAGAAAATACAATGCTAGAAACTAAAGGAGAACAACTAGTTGGTCATCTAAATTTGGTGGAAGATAATTTTACAACAACAATTCAATCTAAGAATCATACTTTAATTGCAGACGAGCCTGCTTCTGTAGGAGGTGATGATTTTGGCCCTTCTCCTTACGAATATTTAAACGCTGGACTAATTGCCTGTACAGCTATGACTTTGAAATTATATGCAGAACGTAAAAAATGGGATTTACAAGAAGTCTTTGTTTATGTTACTCATTCTAGAAAACATAGTGATGATTTAGGAATTGAAATAGAAAAACCTAAATACCTAGATCATATTAGTAAAAAATTAAAATTTGTTGGCAATTTAGATGAACAACAAAAAGAACGATTAAAAGAAATTGCTTCTAAATGTCCAGTACATAAAACTTTAGCTAGCCAAGTAATTTTTAACACAACAATCATAGAAAATTAACAAATTATGAACCTAATAAACAATTTAAAAAGCTATTTTAAAACAAGAACAGAAGGAAATAACACCTTAAATGCTCCTGAAGGAGTATGCCCTAACTGCTGGGGAAAACAGGAGTGGGAAGGAGAATTTTACAAGAAGATTAAAGTAAATAATATTACACCAGAGCATAATACATATGATAATTTCATTCATGAAGTAGCCTCTAAACTTGATAAAATTACCTTAAAAGAAGATATCTTAATATGCGAAACTTGTAATGTAAGTTATAAAAATTAACACCAATGGACTATTCTGATTTTAGAGAATCTCAACAATTTTTCAATACTAAAGATGGGAAAATAGCCTATATCGATCAAGGAACTGGACCTACCTTGCTTCTACTCCATGGAATTCCAACATCTGGTTGGTTATATAGAAAAATGATTCCATTATTAGTAAAAAAAGGATACAGAGTTATAGCTCCTGATATGCTAGGCTTTGGAACAAGTGATTCACCCAAAAGCTATGAGGCTTACATTGAAAAAAAGCAAGCAAAGCGAATTTTAGCGTTAATGGATTTTCTAAAAATTAAAGAATGGACACATATTTTTCATGATGCAAGTGGTTTATGGACATGGGAATTATGCAAACTGAGCCCTGAAAGAATAAAAAGACTTGTAATTTTAAACACAATAATATATACCGAAGGCTTCAAGCCTCCTATGCGATTTGGAAAAAATCTTTTTACTAAAATAGTAATGTCGTTATACACCTTTAAAATAACGAACAATCTTCTCATCAAAAACCTTTTTAAAATGGGACTTGTAGAGAACACACTATCCAAAACAGATTTAGAAGGATATCAAAAACCATTGTTAGAAGGTAAAAATAAAGCTATGTATTATTTTTTTTCTAGAACATGTCATAACCTTCCTAACTATAAAGAAGTATTAAACAAACTACAAATACCTACCATGGTTATTTGGGGAAAGGAAGATGAGTTTTTAAAATGGACTCCACAAGAAATGTTAGTTTCAAAAGATTTAAAAATTAATCGTAAGAATATTCATCAAATAGACGCTAAACATTTTATACAAGAAGAAAAACCAGAAGAAATTAGTAATTTTATCCATTCATTTATTCAAGATAATGAAGCTTAAAAACCACGATACTTTTAATACTGAATTGCCTGCTGATAAGATATTAGAAAATTCACGCAGACAAGTTCTAGATGCTTGTTTTTCTTATGTAGCACCTAAAAAAACGACAAAACCACAATTATTACATGTTTCCGAAGAAATGCTAGAAGCAATTGGTCTAACTTCAGAAGATGCTTCCTCTAACAAATTTCTAAATATATTTACTGGAAATGAAGTTATAGAAAACACACATCCATATGCAATGTGTTATGGCGGACATCAATTTGGTAATTGGGCTGGACAGTTGGGAGATGGACGTGCTATTAATTTAACTGAAGTTGTACACAATAATAAGCGTTGGGCAATTCAATTAAAAGGAGCTGGAGAAACTCCATATTCAAGAACTGCCGATGGATTAGCTGTATTACGCTCGTCAATTAGAGAATATTTATGTAGCGAAGCAATGTTTCATTTAGGAGTTCCAACTACTAGAGCTTTATCTCTAAGTTTATCTGGCGATCAAGTTTTACGTGATGTATTATACAATGGAAATCCTGCTTATGAAAAAGGAGCTATTGTTTCACGTTTAGCGCCAAGTTTTATTCGTTTTGGAAATTTTGAAATTCTAGCTGCACGCAAACAGCATTTAATACTTCAAGAGTTAGTTGATTACACTATAAAACATTTTTACCCAGAGATTACATCAACAGGAAAACAAAAATATCTTGACTTTTTAACGCAAATTCGCAATCGTACAATAGACATGATTGTACATTGGCAACGTGTTGGTTTTGTTCACGGTGTAATGAACACAGACAACATGTCAATACTAGGGTTAACTATAGATTATGGACCTTATGGCTGGTTAGAAGGTTATGATTTAGGATGGACTCCTAATACTACAGACAGGCAACATAAAAGATATCGTTACGGAAATCAATCACATATTGGACTGTGGAATTTATTCAAACTAGCCAATGCCTTATATCCTATTATTGAAGAAGTAGATCCTTTGCAAAAAATATTAGATGAGTATTCTGATATTTATAATGAAAAACATCTTCAAATGATGAAGTCTAAAATTGGAGTATTTTCTGAACATAAAGACGATAAAGAATTAATTGGTCGTTTAGAGGAAACATTACAACTAACAGAAACTGATATGACTATTTTCTTTAGAAAACTAGCCAATGTTTCTATTGAAGATAATGTTGATGTTGCTTTCAAAAAAGTTGAAAACGCTTTTTATACACCCAATGAAATTACTCAAGAAATAAAAAATTATTGGGAAAACTGGTTTAATAGATATTTTAAAAGATTACAACAAGAAAACAGTTCTGACACTGAAAGAAAACAAAAAATGAATTCAGTAAATCCAAAATATGTTTTTAGAAACTATATGGCTCAATTAGCAATAGATGACGCTGATAAAGGCGATTATAAATTAATTGATGAATTCTACACATTATTTAAAAACCCTTATTCAGAACAACCAGAATTCGAAAAATGGTTTGCAAAACGACCTGAATGGGCACGTCATAAAGTTGGTTGTTCTATGCTAAGCTGTAGTTCGTAAAACACTAAATTAATATTATTACAAAAACACCTCTTTGAATTATGAGGTGTTTTTTTATGCTCCAATTTTACATCTGTAATATATATACAAGCATCAGTAAAATGTATACATACACACTATCAAACCATTATAATTTTACACCATAAATAACTGAAAGTTAAAATCGTAAAATTTAAAACCAATGAAAAAACTAATAGCTTTTATATTCCTATTAACTACAATTAATGGAATTTCACAAAACAGAAACTGGAGCACAAAAACATCAAAAGATGGAAAAACTGTTGTTAAATATGACATTATAAAAAACAATGGCAAAACACATATTTATTATACAGTAGAAACCAAAGGAGATATTTCAATAGAAAAGATTGAAAACTATTTTTCCGTTTCAGAAAACCATAAACAATTTTTAGAAAACACTACAAAAAGCGAACAAATAAAGAAAACATCCGATACCGAATGGACTACTTATTATTATTTTGATGCTCCTTGGCCAATGCCTAATAGTGATGCTGTCCTAAATTTTAAAACAACTAAAACAAATACTACAGTTGCTTTTACAGGAACTTCAGCTCCTAAAAGTTATAAAACGACAGATGTAAAACGCATGGAAACATATAACATCAAATACAGTTTTGAAAAAATTAATGACAATTCCACTAAAGTTATCATCTCGGCAGATTTTGTTCCTATTGGCTCAGTACCAAAATGGTTATTAAAAGGTTGGTTTCCTAAAGGACCCGCTGCAATTGCAAGTAGATTACTAAAAGAAGCTTCTAAACAGTAAAATGTATACATCAATCTGTAATATATATACACCTAACCTACTCATGTACAATAATTTTGCATTGTAAACAACAATTAAATAAAACATAAAAACATATATCATGAAAAAAGTAGCATTAATCACTGGAGCTAGTAGTGGAATTGGTAAAGAATTAGCTATAATTCATGCTCAAAAAAAAGGAAATCTAATTCTGGTTGCTAGAAGATTAGATAAATTAGAAGAACTTAAAATTGAATTAGAAGTAAAATTCGGCATCACCGTTATAACCATAGCTAAAGATTTAAGCATACCAAATGCAGCTAAAGAACTATATAATGAAATTCAAGAAATGAATGTTCAGGTTGAATTCTTAATAAACAATGCAGGTTTTGGTTTACGTGGTAAATTCCATGAATTGCCTTGGGAACGTCAACAACAAATGATAAACTTAAATATGGTTGCTTTAACAGAGTTAATGTATTTATTTTTACCAGCAATGGTAGCTCGCAATAGAGGTAAAATCTTAAACACTTCATCAACAGCTTCTTTTATGCCTGGGCCTTTACAAGCTATTTACTTTGCTACTAAATCATATGTTACTTTTTTAAGTAATGCTATTGCAGAAGAATTGCACGATACCAACGTTACTGTAACCAACTTAATGCCTGGCGCTACTGAAACTGAATTTGCAAAAACTTCTGGCATGGATGAAACAGGATTATTTGAAAAAACTGTAACTGCAAAATCTGTAGCTGAAGATGGTTATAAAGCAATGGAACAAGGGAAATTAGACGTTGTTTCTGGATTAACTTTTAGCCAAAAGTTAATGATGAAATCAATTCCTTTTACACCTAAAAAGACCATCTTAAAACAAATACGCAAAATGCAAGAAGTCTAAATAGTGTATATTGTATTATAAATTAAAACTTGATTAGCGTTTAAAGAGACATGAAAGAAATAATTCATATAAAATCTATTACTGAAATTAATAAAACCTTTGGTTCACCAGCTCCGAAACACCCATTAATTGCCATTATGTGGGCTAAAGATTTCCCAGATTTTAGTCAATTTTATGGTATTAAATACAACTCTGATTTATTTACAGTATCTCTAAAAGATGGTATTGAAGGTGTAATGGGATATGGACGTAACAATTATGACTTTCAAGAAGGAACAATGGTTTTCTCTAAACCTAATCAAGTAGTTTCAATAGAAGAAAAAAAAGTAGCCAAAGATGCTAAAGGATGGACCCTAATATTCCACCCAGACTTAATTAGAAAATCTGAATTAGGTAAAACGATAAATCAATATTCATTTTTTGATTACGAAGTACACGAAGCACTACACTTATCTGAAGAGGAAAAAGATATATTAACCGACTTAGTACAAAAAATTGAATTAGAAATTAATCAGAATATCGATAAGCATAGTCAGAAGTTAATTATATCTACCCTTGAACTTATTTTAGATTATTGTAATCGTTATTACGACCGTCAATTTTATGTTCGTACCAATCTTCATCAAGACCATGTAACAGAACTCGCAACATTACTTCGTGAATATTTTTCATCAGACAAACCTTCAAAACTAGGACTTCCATCGGTAAAGTATTGTGGAGAGCAATTAAATATGTCTCCAAACTATTTAAGTGATTTATTAAAAAAAGAGACAGGAAAAAGTGCTAAAGATCATATTTATGCTTTTGTAGTAAACAAAGCAAAAAACAAACTATTAGGCACAACAGATTCTGTTAGTGAAATTGCTTACGATTTAGGTTTTGAATACCCACAACATTTCAGCAAACTTTTTAAAAAACAAACAGGAACAAGCCCTGCAAAATACAGATTTCAAAATTAAAAATCATGAAAAGAGTAATTATTACGGGATCTACCGGTATGGTAGGAAAAGGCGTATTATTGGAATGTTTAGATGATGTCAATATTGAAAAAGTATTGGTAATTAATCGTTCTACTTTAAATATCCAACACTCAAAGTTAGAAGAAGTTTTACTAAAAGACTTTTCACAACTATCATCTATCAAAGATAAGTTGATAGGCTATGATGCTTGTTTCTTTTGTATGGGGATTTCTTCCGTAGGAATGAGCGAAGAAAAATACATACAAATTACATTCAATATTGTCAAGGTCTTTTCTGATGTTTTGCATAAAATAAATCCAAATATGGTTTTCAATTACGTTTCTGGTGCTGGAACAGATAACTCAGAAAATGGAAGTAGCATGTGGGCTCGTGTAAAAGGGAAAACTGAAAATTATATTTTTAACAAAGGATTTAAAGATACTTATGCATTTCGTCCTGGAGCCATCATTCCAGAAAAAGGAATCAAATCGAGAACCAACTGGTATAATATTATTTATATACTTCTAACTCCTTTTTTTGGTTTAATGAAAAAATCAAAAAACATTACAACTACTACAAAAATCGGTTTAGCGATGATAAACTCTTTACATCATACACAAACCTTAAAACACTTAGAAAATAAAGACATAAATGTCTTAGCTGAAAAGCTTTCTTAACTCATGAAAAAACTTTTTAAAAAAATGACAATCGCAGTTATTTCAATAATTGCAATTTTTATAATTGCATACCTACTATTTGTTAATTTCAATCCAGTATTTGGAGGAAATATTTCAAAAGAATTACAAGCAGAATATGTAAAATCTAAAAACTATAAAAACGGTAAATTTCACAATATTGGAGGGATAGAGCAAAAAATGACATTTGACAAAACCATCGACATTTTAAAACAAATGTTGTTTGAAAAATTTCCGAATGCTAAACCTAAAAAAGAACTTCCAATATTAAAAGCTGATTCTACTAATATTGCTAATTATAAAGAAGCAACTAGACTTCTTTGGTTTGGACATTCAGCATTTTTATTACAAACCAATAATAAAAATATTCTAATAGATCCAATGCTTACAGAAATGCCTTCTCCTATTTCAAGAGATGCGCAGCGAAGATTTAATAAAGAAATTCCAATTGAAATTGAACAGCTTCCCAAAATAGACGTTATTCTAATTTCACACGATCATTACGATCATTTAGATTATGAATCTATTAAACGTTTAAAAAATAAAGTAGCACATTATATCGTTCCTTTAGGAGTTAGTACACATTTAAAAGCTTGGGGAATACCTGATAATAAAATTACAGAACTAGATTGGTGGCAAGAAATTGATTATAAAAACATAAAATTTATTTGTACTCCTTCCCAACATTTTTCGGGAAGAAGATTCGAAAATAACGGAAGTACATTATGGAGTTCTTGGGTTATTAAAACTGAAACAGATAATTTATTTTTCAGTGGAGATAGCGGTTATAACTCACATTTTAAAGAAATTGGAAACAAATATGGTCCTTTTGACTTAGCCTTAATGGAATGTGGACAATACAATAAAATGTGGCCTGAAATACATATGATGCCAGAAGAAACTGTACAGGCAGGAATAGATGTACAAGCAAAAAAAATGATGCCTATTCACTGGGGAGCATTTCGTTTAGCTATGCACGATTGGAACGATCCTATTATAAGGGTTTCAAAAAAAGCAGCAGAGCTCAACCTACCTTTAGTTGTTCCTAAAATAGGTGAACCAATCATTATTGAAGATAAAATTAAAGCGTATTCAACATGGTGGAATAACGAATAAAAATACTTTTTGTAAATTGATGGCTTATGACATATGAATTCAAAGAAATTATTCAACAAACTATACGAAATCAACAAAACAACATTCACAATGTTTTGGCTACTGTAGTTGATCTAGATGGATCTTCCTATAGAAAACCCGGTGTTAGGATGTTACTTTCTTCCGATGGAAATATGATAGGTGCAGTAAGTGGTGGTTGTGTAGAAAAAGAAGTACAAAGAAGAGCACAAACAGTTTTTGAAACTGGAGTATCTAAAATAATAACTTATGATGGTCGCTATCGATTAGGTTGTGAAGGTATTTTGTATATACTACTAGAGCCTTTCAAAATTTCTTCAGAATTTATAAATGTATTTACCAACAGTTTAGAAAATAGAGAATCATTTAATATTCAATCTTTTTATAAAAAAGAAGATGAAGCATATGGTAATTTTAGTTCTATAATTAAATTTCAAAACAATAAAAATTTTTCTTTTTTTGAAGGAAATGAACCTGCAAACTTTAAAGATTTACAAGTATTCTCTCAAACCTTATCTCCCTTATTTCGTTTATTAATTATTGGAGGAGAACACGATGCTGTAAAACTATGCAAACAAGCTGTACAACTAGGCTGGGAAGTTGATGTAGTTACATCAATTAAAGACCCAAAACAATTATCTGATTTTCCAGGAGCAAAATCGGTAATAGCACAAACTCCAGAAGTTATCGATTTGAAAAACATTAACCAAGATACAGCTGTGGTTATTATGAATCATAATTTTACATACGACCTACGTTGGTTAATAAAACTACAAGAACAAAACCCTGTTTATATAGGAATTTTAGGAGCAGCCAAACGACGAGAAAAACTATTCAATGAGCTGTTTGAATTTTCTCCTGAAGTATCCGACAATTTCCTTGAAAAAATCCATACCCCAGCCGGATTAAACATTGGCGCAGAAACACCCGAAGAAATAGCCTTGTCTATTTTAGCAGAAATATTATCAGTAATTCGTAAAAAAGAGGTATTCTCATTAAAAAAAGTAACAGGTCGAATTCATAGTTAACTATATGCAAAAAACCGCAATTATCTTATTAGCAGCAGGAAGTTCATCAAGAATGGGAACTATAAAACAAGCACTCCCATATAAAAAAACAACTCTTTTAGGTTGGTCTCTTAAAACCGCAATACAATCAAATGCTAATAGTGTTTTTTGTGTTTTGGGAGCTAATAAAAAAACTTTAGAGAAAATAGTACAGAAAAACGAAGTTCCTATTATTACAAATCCGAATTATAAAAAAGGGTTAAGCTCAAGTATAATTGCAGGCATACTTCAAGTTGAAGAAAATTATGACAATGTATTGATTATGTTGGCTGACCAACCAAGTATTACCAGTGAATATCTTAATGAGTTAATCAAAATATCCTCTGAAAATCCAGAAAAAATTATAGCTTCAAACTATAATGAAAAAGCAGGAGTTCCCGTAGTTTTCCCAAAAGCATATTTTAATGATTTAAAAACATTAAAAGGAGACAATGGTGCAAAGATGTTTTTGAAAGAAAATCTTTCCGCAATTATTAAAATGCCCTCTACTAATTTGGTTGATATTGACACACTTAAAGATTATAAAAACTTAATCGATTCTTAGCATTTAAAACAAGCTGCTAAAACCGTTTATTTTATAGCCACTTTGTAGCTCTAATGGTAAAAAAGAGGTAAATTTACACTACTAAACACCGAACCATGAATTCAGTAAAATCATTTCTATATTTTATAACAATTATGTTGCTGATTGGTTGTGCTTCTTACAATGCAAAGTATGCTGATAAGACTGCTCCAAAAACAGTAACTACCAATAAAAAAATAGCACATTCCTTTTATTTAATTGGAGATGCAGGTAATGCAGAAATGGGAAAAACAATCCCGTCTTTAACCTATTTTCAAGAAGCCTTAAACAAATCAGATAAAAATTCGACAGCTTTATTTTTGGGTGATAATGTATATCCTTATGGAGTACCTAAAAAAAGTAGTAAAGAAAGAGCCTTAGCTGAACATAGAATACAAACACAAATTGATGCTGTAAAAGACTTCAAAGGAAAACCAATTTTTATTCCTGGGAATCACGATTGGTACAACGGATTAAAAGGATTAAAGCGTCAAGAAAAAATAGTAGAAAAAGCCTTAGGTAAAAATTCTTTTTTACCAGAAGATGGTTGTGGTTTAAAAAAGATTGAAATAAACGACGATATAACATTAATTATTATTGATAGCCGTTGGTTTATTGCCGATTGGGACAAACACCCTACTATTAACGAAGACTGTGATATTAAAACTCGTGAACGTTTTATTGATGAAGTTTGGGGATTATTTAAAAAGAACCGTTACAAAAATGTTGTGGTAGCAATGCATCACCCAATGTTTAGTAATGGACCTCATGGAGGAAGTTATTCTTTTAAAGACCATATGAAACCATTTCCTATTTTAGGAACATTAAAAAACGGATTACGCACTCATGTAGGAATTCAAACCGATATTTTTAATAAAAACTACACTGATTTTGTAAAACAACTACAAACTATTGCTGGTGACTTTAGACAAAATATTGTTTTTGTATCTGGTCACGAACACAATTTACAATATATTGAAGACAACCCAGTAGACGAAAACATTCTTAATTACGGGAAATTCAAACAAATAATTAGCGGTTCAGGTTCAAAACAATCAGCTGCCTTAGCAAACTATGGAGCTCAATTTACTTATGGAAATCATGGATATGCTATTTTAAATTATTATACAGATGGTTCTGCTATTGTTGAATTTTATTCGGCAAATGAAAAAGATGGAAACAAATTATTATTTAGCAAAGAAATTATAAAGCCTAAAAAAACACAAGAGTATAATAGTTTCCCAGAATATGATGCTCACAAAGAATTCGTAGAAACATCTATTTACGATAAAGAAAGTACAGATGTAAGTGGCTTCCATAAATTTATGTGGGGCGATTTACATAGAGAAAAATATGGTAAAAAAGTAAAAGTTCCTGTTTTAGAACTTGACAAAGTTTACGGTGGTTTAAAACCAATTCGAAGAGGTGGAGGAAACCAAACCAACTCACTACGATTAGAAAATCCAGATGGTAAACAATACGTTTTACGATCTATTGTAAAAGATGGAAGTCGTATTATGGGAGGTATTTTAAAAGGTACATTTTTAGTAGATGTAGTTCAGGATATCTTTACCATGTCGCATCCTTATGCAGCATTTGTTATTCCAGATATGGCTAAATCGGTAAATATTTACCATACCAATCCTAAGTTATATTACATGCCTAAACAACCAATTTTAGGACAATACAATGATATTTTTGGAGGAAGTTTATATTTATTGGAAGAACGTCCTGCTGGAGATAGAAGCGAATTAGACAACTTTGGAAACTCAAAGAAAATAGTAAACACCTTTGATGTTTTAGAGAAAATAAGAAAGAATGGTAAACACTCAGTTGATCAAGATTGGGCAATACGTTCTCGTTTGTTTGACATGGTTATTGGTGACTGGGACAGGCACGAAGACCAATGGCGTTGGGCTTCTTTTAAAACTGATGATGGAAAAACTTTTTATCGCCCTATTCCAAGAGATAGAGATCAACCTTTTTCTAAATTTGATGGAGTTATGATTCCACTTTTTCAACAGTTTGCTCCTTTAGTAAAAAATATGCAAACTTTTGAAGATGATATTAAAGACATGAAATGGTACAACAATTACCCTCGATTCTTTGATGCTGAATTTTTAAATAAATTAACTCTAGATGATTGGTATAAACAAGCCGATTACATTCAAAAGAACTTAACCGATGAAGTAATTGAAAAAGCTATTAAACAATTACCTAAATCTATTTATGATATTGATGGTGAAGAAACTATTGCTAAAATAAAAGCACGTAGAAACAAGTTAAAAGATATAGCTAAACGTTATTACGAAAAACAAGCAAAAATTGTTTATGTAGTTGGAACTGATAAAAAAGATAAATTTATTATCAAACGTTTAAATGATGATGAAACCAATGTAACTGTATTTAGAAAAGATAACGAAATTTACAATCGTACATTTAAAACAAAAGAAACTAAAGAGGTACAGTTATATGGTTTAAATGGTGATGATGAATTTTTAATTTCAGGAGATGTAAATGATGGTATTTTATTAAGAATCATTGGAGGACAAGATCATGATGTTTATACAGATGATTCTAAAGTTTCTGGATGGAGCAAGAAAACAAAAATCTACGATTACAAATCGAAGAAAAACACGGTAAATCCAAGTTCTGAAACAGCCGATTTACGTTCTGATAATTACTTCAAAAACACGTACAATCACCGTGATATTAATAATAACACAACCGTAGTTTTTCCTAATATAGGAAGCAACCCTGATGATGGTTTCTTTTTCGGAGCTACGCTTACATATACCAAACAAGGATTTAAAAAACGCCCTTTTGGAAGTCAACATATAGTTTCTGCAAATTATTACTCATCAACAAGTGGTTATGATGTAGAATACAATGGAGAGTTTACTGAGTTTATTGGAAACTGGAGTTTACATTTAAAAGCAAAAGTTACTAGCGACAATTATTCTATCAACTTCTTTGGATGGGGGAATGACTCTTCATTCTTAATGCCTACTGGAGACATGGATGAAGATTTAGATTTTTATAGAGTAAAAAGAAGCGAATTAAGCTTTACTCCTTCGTTATTAAGAAGGCTTAGAGGCGGTAGTATTGTAAAACTATCAGCTTCTGTTGAAGGTTATGAAATTCAAAACACTCCAAATAGAAATATTACCAATTTTAATCAATCACCAATTAATATTTTCGACACAAATTATTTCTTAGGTGGTGAATTAAGCTTTACCCACAATCGAGTAGATAATGCTAGTTTCCCTACGAAAGGAATGAATTTTGAAGCATCTATTGGAGCTAAAACAAAGTCGGATGATTTTGATAGACGTTTTGGATACATTAAAAGTTCATTAGCTTTTTATCAAAACTTAGTACAAAACCGTTCTTTAGTTTTTGCTTCAGAAATTGGAACTCACATCAATATTGGAAATAGATTTGAATTTTACCAAGGAGCAACTTTAGGTGGAGATAAAAGCTTAAGAGGTTTTAATCGTCAACGTTTTACTGGTACAGAAAGCTTTTACCATTCAAATGATTTACGTTTACGTTTTGGACGCTTAAACACTGGTATTATGCCAATGAAAATAGGAATCACTGGAGGATTTGATTATGGACGTGTTTGGTCTCCATACTCTCCAAACTCTACTACTTGGCATACAAGTTATGGTGGATCTGTTTGGTTAAGTGGTATCGATTTATTCACCATGAATATCTCATATTTCCAAGGAAACTCTAACGAAGATAGATTTGCCTTCGGAATTGGATTCTCTTTTTAATTCGTAATTATTAACTTAAAATATAAAGACTTTACATTGCATTCGTAAAGTCTTTTTTCTTCTTATGATAACACAACAAACTATATTAATTTCTGGAGCTATTTTCGGAATGTTAGCTGTAATTTTTGGTGCTTTTGGAGCACATGCTTTAAAAAAGATATTATCAGACGATCAATTAAAATCGTTTGAAACTGGAGTAAAATATCAAATGTATCATGCAATTGTATTGCTTTTTGTAGGTACAAACTTTTCTACTCCAAATCAATTAATGGGTTGGTCTTTTATTTTAGGAATCATCCTTTTTTCTTTTAGCATTTACGGTTTGGTATTGTCTGATGCAAAAGGTAAAAAAATGAAGTTTTTAGGGCCAATTACTCCTTTAGGTGGCTTATTATTAATTGTTGGTTGGGCAATGATGTTATTGAGCTTTATTTAAGCTAAACTCATACAACATTCCTCCTTCTAAATGGTCTCTCTCATCAGCAATAAAGAGGGTATTGTTATCTTTAAAAGCAACACTCTCTTTTTGAGAAACATGTCCTAAAGGAAGTTCTTTTACATCTCCTGATATAAAATTATCACCTTTAAAATTTGTAAATAAATAAACCGATTGGTGATTTAATAAAACAACTTTTTTCCCATCTGGTGATATTGCTGCGGAAGTAATCCAACAATGAAAATCGCTACAAGCTTCAAAAGATGAAACATATTTTGCTGTGTAACGTCCTTTTACTGCTGGAATTTTATATAAACTAGTTTCTCCGTAGTTTCCTTTTACTCTGCTTTTAGTAAAAATGTATAACGAACCATCTTTATACAACAAGCTTTCAGCATCAAAAAAACGTTTCTTCTTTTTAGGTGGAAACTTTTCCTGATTAGGATATGAGAACTTTATTTTTTCAACATCAACCTCATCATTATTTAATAAATCTTCATTCTTAATTTTCAAGATTTTTAAATTCTTTCTCTTGTTACCATTGTTACCAAAATCAGCAATATACAAGTTCCCTTCATCATCAGAAGTAAGATCTTCCCAATCGTGGTTTTTAGCGTTTACAACTACTTCTCTTATAATATTTCCTTTGGTATCAACACCGTAAATAACAGGAGCATTCCCACTATCATTAAGCATCCATAATAAATCTGAATTCTTAATTTTTTGAACTCCAGAAACTTCTTCTAAAATATCGGGTAAACTGGCTAATACTTTTAACTGTCCAAAATTTTGACAACTAGCAATTAACAAAAATGATAGTAGAATTAGGCTTTTTTTTATCATTATAAAATGAGTTGAATTAACAATTTCTAAATTGTATGAGTTAGAAAAACACAACAATCTAATTACTTAAAGTAAGCAACTACATTTTCTATTTTTTATTATAATTGATTCTTGATTTTTTGCAATTCAGCTTTAACCGCTTCTAATCGACTAATAATTTCGTGGTTATTAACAACCTCTTTAGGATTTTTCTTTAGTTTTTGCCTCGCACCATCTAAAGTAAAACCTCTTTCTTTGACTAAATTGTATATTAATTTGAAGTTTTCAACATCTTCTTTGGTAAATAACCTATTCCCTTTTGCATTCTTTTTAGGTTTAATTACTTCAAATTCATTATCCCAAAAACGTATTAAAGAAACATTTACTCCAAAAGCTTTGGCTACTTCTCCAATCTTATAATATCTTTTATCAGGTAAATCAATATACATTATTCATAGCCAATTAATGATTAATCGTAAGATTGTCCTTTTTGTTGAGATGCTTTTTGCATTGCTACGAACTCTTCAGGAGTTAAATCGCCATAGTAATAATAAATAGGATTTACAGCTCTACCGTTTTTGTGTACTTCATAATGTAAGTGAGGAGCAGCAGAACGCCCAGTATTTCCAACATAACCAATTAAATCGCCACGTTTTACTTTCTGCCCTTTCTTAGCTACAATCTTACTCATGTGTGCATAAATAGTTTCGTAACCATATCCATGATCTATATAAACTACTTTTCCAAAAGTAGAACTACGATGTGCTTTTTTAATCTTACCATTTCCAGAAGCAAAAATTGGAGTACCAGTTGGAGCAGTAAAATCCATACCGTTGTGCATTCTCCAAGATTTTAATATTGGGTGCAAACGCATTCCATAACCAGAAGCCATTCTTTTTAAATCCTCGTTTTTCACAGGTTGAATAGCTGGTATTGAAGCCAACATTTTTTCTTTTTCTTTTGCTAAAGAAACAATTTCATCTAAGGACTTAGATTGTACCACCATTTGTTTAGCTAATACATCTAAATCTTTAGTCACATTTTTTACCATTTCAGAATTATCAAATCCTTCTAAATGTTTATATCTATTTACTCCACCAAACCCTGCTTTACGCTGTTCTTCGGGAATAGGACTTGCTTCAAAATAAGTTCTATAAATATTATTATCACGTTCTTGTAACTCTCTTAAAACATTAGAACTCTCTTCCATTTTCTTTGAAAGTAACTCATAATGTAATTTCAAATTATCTAACTCTCTCTTTTGAGCTCTTTCTTTAGGCGACATTAAGAATTGGCTAAACCCAATAAAACCGAAAAATGCAATTAATAAAGCACTTATAATTCCTAAAAAAGATTTCTTATAAGTTTCACTTTTCTTAGCTTCTATTTTTCGATATGATAAAGTCTCTGGGTCGTAATAATATTTTACTTTCGCCATAATGCTAAATGTACTATTTTTGTGCTCTTTAAACGAGCAACTTGTTTTAAGGGGTTATGTTTAGAAACTCACAAATTTACAAAATGTTTTAAAACTTCTTTTCTAAAGCGGTTTTTTAATGATAATTTAACAGAATTAAGATACTAGAGTTGTATGAAATCTCAGGATATTAGAGCTAAATTTTTAGAATTTTTTAAATCAAAACAACACGACATCGTTCCTTCGGCACCTATGGTGTTAAAGAACGATCCTACTTTAATGTTTACCAACTCTGGTATGGCGCCTTTTAAAGAGTTTTTTTTAGGGAATGCCACTCCAAAAAATAATCGAATCTCAGATTCTCAAAAATGTTTACGTGTTTCTGGTAAGCACAACGACTTGGAAGAGGTTGGTTATGACACTTATCACCACACCATGTTTGAAATGTTAGGAAACTGGAGTTTTGGTGATTACTTTAAAAAAGAAGCAATTGCTTGGGCTTGGGAATTATTAACCGAAGTTTATAAAATAGATAAAGACATTTTATATGTAACTGTTTTTGAAGGTGACGAAAAAGACGGTACTAAAATGGATCAAGAAGCATACGATTTATGGAAACAATACATTTCTGAAGATCGTATCTTAATGGGAAATAAAAAAGATAATTTCTGGGAAATGGGTGATCAAGGTCCTTGTGGTCCATGTTCAGAAATTCATGTTGATATTCGTTCGGCTGAAGAAAAAGCTAAAATTGATGGTAAAACATTAGTTAACGAAGACCATCCTCAAGTTGTTGAAATATGGAACTTAGTTTTCATGCAATTCAACCGTAAAGCTAATGGTTCATTAGAAGATTTACCTGCAAAGCATATTGATACAGGTATGGGATTTGAGCGTTTATGTATGGTTTTACAAAATGTTCAATCTAATTATGATACAGATGTATTTACACCGTTAATTAGAGAAGTTGAAACAATTACTGGAATTTCTTACGGTAAAGATGAAAAAATAGACATTGCAATTCGTGTAATTTCAGATCACGTTCGTGCCGTAGCCTTTGCTATTGCCGATGGTCAATTACCTAGCAATAATGGTGCTGGTTATGTAATTAGAAGAATTTTACGTAGAGCTATTCGTTATGGATTTACTTTCTTAAACAAAAAAGAACCATTTATATACAAGTTAGCGGAAACTTTATCTCACCAAATGGGAGATGCTTTTCCTGAAATTAGAAAACAATATTCATTAGTTCATAATGTAATAAAAGAAGAAGAAGCTTCTTTTTTAAGAACTTTAGATCAAGGTTTATTATTACTAGATAGAGTAATTGAAACTACTGAAGGTAAAACAGTTTCTGGTAAGAAAGCCTTTGAATTATATGATACTTATGGTTTCCCGTTAGACTTAACACAGCTTATTGCTCGTGAGAAAGGATACGAGATTAATGAAGAAGAGTTCAATGCAGGAATGAAAGCTCAGAAAGATCGTTCTCGTGCTGCATCGGCAAGTGAAACTGGTGATTGGATTGTATTAATTGAAGATGAAGTTGAAGAATTTGTTGGTTACGATACACTTAGTGTTGATGTAAAACTAACTCGTTATAGAAAAGTTACTACCAAAAAAGATGGAGACCAATACCAATTGGTATTCAACATGACTCCGTTTTACCCAGAAGGTGGTGGACAAGTTGGTGATAAAGGATATATTGAGTTTTCTAATGGTGATGTTATTTATGTAGTAGATACTAAAAAAGAAAACAACGTAATTATTCACTTTACTAAAAACCTTCCTAAAAACTTAAATGAAACGTTTAAGGCAGTTGTAAATGATGAATTTAGACGTTTATCTGCAAGCAATCATACTGCTACACATTTATTGCATCAAGCATTACGTTCTATTTTAGGAACACATGTAGAGCAAAAAGGATCGTTAGTTAGCCCAGATTATTTACGTTTTGACTTTTCTCACTTCTCAAAAGTAGACAAAGATCAACTACAAGAAATTGAAGAATTTGTAAATGCTCGTATTCGTGAAAACTTACCTTTAATAGAAAGAAGAAGTATTCCTATGCAACAAGCTATTGATGAAGGTGCAATAGCATTGTTCGGTGAAAAGTATGGAGATAGTGTTCGTGCTATTAAGTTTGGACAATCAATGGAATTATGTGGAGGTACTCACGTACAGCAAACAGGTGATATTTGGTATTTCAAAATAAAATCAGAAGGAGCTGTTGCTGCTGGTATTAGACGTATTGAAGCAATTACTAACGTAGCTGTTGGAGAATATTTTGAAGATGTTGAACGTAATTTTACTGCTGTAAAACAGTTACTAAAAAACCCTAAAGATGTTGCTAAGTCTGTAAACAACTTACAAACTGAAAATACTGCCTTAAAAAAGCAAATAGAGCAGCTTTTAAAGGACAAAGCTAAAAACATGAAAGGAGACATTAAAAATCAATTAGAGGAAGTTAATGGTGTTCAGTTCTTAGCTACTAAAGTAGATTTAGATCAAAATAGTATTAAAAACCTAATGTTTGAATTAGGTGGCGAACACAAAAACCTGTTCTTATTATTTGCTACTTCAGCTACTCCAGAAAAAGCAATGTTAACTTGTTATATATCTAAAGAGTTAGCTAACGAACGTGGTTATGATGCTGGTAAAGTAGTTCGTGAATTAGGAAAGTATATCCACGGTGGTGGTGGTGGACAAAATTTCTTTGCTACTGCTGGTGGTAAAAACCCAGGAGGTTTACCTAAAGTATTAGATAAAGCTAAAGAATATGTAGTATAACTACTAGTTTATAAAATCATTAAAAAAGGTTCAAAGTTTGTATTTCTTTGAACCTTTTTTATTTTTATGAAAAAAAATGGAAAAAGAATATAAAAATTTATTAGCCCCTATTGGTATCCCTATCATTCTCTATCTTCTTAAAGAAAAATTTGATTTTGATATAAACTTATACATAGATAAAATCCCTTCTAAATATTTTACAATTTTTCTTTCTTGCTTGTTAGTTTTTTTAATACTTAGCTTCTTTTTTAAAAAAACTAAAAAACATAGAGACGATAATATTATAATTTTTGCGAGTCAAAATGATTACTCAAGTAAAGATTCATCTATAGTGTTTCTAACTATTTTATCAATTGGATTATGCTTATATATAATGTTTACAAAATCTCCTAACATAAATATTATTCTACTATGGGCAATCTTATTTTTTCTAGGTATCTCTAATAGTTTTTTAATAAAAACTGCCAGTTTTGAAATAAAAGAAAAATCTGTTTACTACAAAAGTGGAAAAGAAAAACGAATATTTAACCTTTTTAATTTAAAAGAATTAAATATATCTCCTAATGAGATTAGAGTTCTATATCATGATAATGAAAAATTAATTTCCTTCCTTGAAATTAAAGAAGAAGACTATAAAGAAATCAAATCTTGGTTTCAAAGAAATCTACCTGAAATTATAGTTTCAAAAAGTAAAGCCTTATAAAACATTCGCTAAGGCTTCTTTATAAGTGCTAATTGCTCGTTCTCTTGCAAATTTGTGTTCTACCATTGGTTGTGGATAGGTAAGCTCTTCAAAATCTTTTACCCATTTCTTCACATACACTAAGTTTTTATCAAACTTTTTTAATTGTTCTGATGGATTAAAAACTCTAAAGTAAGGAGCTGCATCGCATCCTGTTCCTGCTGCCCACTGCCAATTCCCATTATTTGCAGACAAATCATAATCTAATAGTTTTTCTGCAAAATATGCTTCTCCCCAACGCCAATCGATAAGTAAATGCTTACATAAAAAACCAGCAGTTATCATACGTACTCTATTGTGCATATACCCAGTTTCATTCAGTTCTCGCATTCCTGCATCTACCATTGGATATCCTGTTTCTCCATTACACCATTTTTCAAAATCCTCTTTGTTATTTCTCCATGGAACTGCATCATATTTTTGCTTAAAATTATGAGTAACTACTTTTGGGAAATGATAGAGAATTTGCATAAAAAACTCACGCCAAATCAATTCATTTAAAAAGGTGCTATTTAACTGAAGTGCTTTTTTCACCATTTTTCTTACGCTTACTGTTCCAAAACGCAAGTGTGGAGAAGCATAAGAAGTCGTGTTTTTTGAAGGGAAATCTCTAGTTTCATCATAAGTCGCTATTTGGGTTAAATTATAAGGCTTTACCCTTATAACACTCTCTTTAAACCCAATAGTTTCTATAGCAGGAAACGCTTTTGAAATCTCTAGAAAATTAGAAAACTCAAGTTTATATTCTTGTGTATGTTCTTCTTCCTTAAAAGCTTTTAACCATTTATTTTTATAAGGAGTGTACACAGTATAAGGAGTTCCGTCTTCTTTAACAACCTCATCTTTTTCAAAAATTACTTGATCTTTAAACGAATTAAATTCTATTCCTTTCTCATTTAAAAAGGACTGTATTTGAGTATCTCGATGTATTGCATAAGGTTCGTAATCTTTATTTGCAAAAACCTTTGCTACCTCATACTCTTCAACTAATTTTTGCCAAACATCTATTGGTTTTCCTTTTAAAACCAATAATGATGATTGATGCTGTTTTAATGTTTCATCTATATTTTTTAACTCTTGATGAATAAAGTTTACACGAGCATCATCCTTAGGTAACTTATCAAGAATATCTTCATCAAAAATAAAAATAGGTAGTACTTTATAACCTGAACTAAGCGCTATACTTAACGCTTTATTATCATTCAATCGTAAATCTCTACGAAACCAAAAAACAACTATCTTATTTTCCATTAAACAACTTTTCTAAAGTACTGTATCTGTGTTCGAAAATATTTTTAAGCTGTTTTTTTATAAAAACACTTTGTGCTATGTGTCCTAAAAAACCAAATGGAATTTTATACGAAATTTTGTCTTTCATTAATGTTCTTCCTTCTGATAATTCTTCAAACCAATGCTCGTGATGCCACATTTTATAAGGTCCAAAACGCTGTTCGTCAATAAAAAACTGTTCATCTTTAACTTGTGTTATTTCAGTAATCCAACTAGACTTTACGCCTGGTAAAATTCCTACTTTATAAGTTATAATTTGCCCTGCATACGCTTTTTTATCTACATCAGATGTTATTTGAAACCCCATATGTGATGGTGTTATCTTTTCTAAATTTTGAGGAGCACTAAAAAAACTCCATGCTTTTTCAAGAGAAACACCTAAAACCTGTTCTGTAGTTAAAGTATATATTCCTGAGTGTTTTTTGATTTGAACCACTTTACAACAGTTTAGTTATTTTACTACTCATAGGTTTTGTTATAGAATAAAACACATCTATCAACCTTCCCTCTTCATCTACAAGGTATTTTTGAAAATTCCATTTTACAGAAGAATTCATTTTTCCGTTTTTAGACTTTTGTGTAAGCCATTGGTAAATTGGATGTTGATTTTCTCCTTTTACTTCTATTTTTTCTGTCATAAGAAAATCGACTCCATAGTTTAACCTACAAAATGATTGTATCTCTGTTTTTGTACCTGGTTCTTGAGCGCCAAATTGATTACATGGCAACCCTATAACCACTAATTTATCTTTATACTTTGTATACAACTCTTGTAATCCATCATATTGATTTGTAAACCCACATTTAGAAGCTACATTAACAAACAATATCTTTTTTCCTTTGTATTGATTTAAATTCAAATCATCTCCTGATATTCCTTCTATTTTTAGCGTATACAAAGATTCTTTAGGTTCTTTTGTTTGTGCATTTCCTAAAAAACTAAATAATGTCATAAGTATTGTTATTTTTAATAATTTCATTTACCTGATGGTTATTTTTTCTATTTCTAGATTGAATGATTCATTCTTTTTATTTCCTATTAGTATTGCTATTTCCTTTAACTGATTTCCTGAAAAATTCGCTAAATCTAATGTATACCCTCTAAATGACGGGTAAAAATCTGCTAAAGGTAATTCTATTTCTTGGTTTTCAGTAGTAGTTTGAAACTTATGCACATACCAAAAACGTTGACTTCTACTTGCTTTCAACCTTAACTGATATTCTTTACCATCACCTTTTAAATTTAGCACAATTTTTGATTTTTCACCATCTAAATTGATAGCTAATGGTAATCTAGTCATTGCAAATCCACCATTATTTTCTGTTGACACTTCTCCTGAAAAAACTGCTTTACCTTCTTTGTTTACCTCCATTGATGATTTCGATAATCCTCCCATAACCACATCGTTTGTGATATACCATTTTTGAGAATTTTGTGCTTTATCAAAAACCACAATTTCGTCACTAACAAAGAAAAAAACACTTATTAATATTAACCACTTCATTTTTTCTTATTTTAAATTTTTACACTTACTATTCCTGCATCTATCGGAATTATTTGTCCAGTTATTCCTGCTGTTTTATTCGATAGTAAAAAGCAAGCTAAATCTGCCACCTCCGTTGGTTCTAATATTTTCTTCAACGGATGCCTTTCTTTCATTATTTCTTGTTGCTTTTCATTCCTTAACAATCTTGCCGCTAAAGTTGTATCGGTTATTGTTGGTGCTATTCCATTAAAGCGAATCTTTGTAGCATATTCAGCCGCTAAGGACTTTGTTAATCCTTCTATTGCCGATTTACTACATGCAACACTAGCATGAAAAGGCATTCCTAATTTTGACGCTACTGTGCTAAAAAAAACTACACTACTGTTATTTTTAGACAATACGTCTTCATAAGCTTTTATGGTTTTTATTGCCCCTTTTACATTGATATTAAAATCATTTTGAAAATCATCAAGAGTTAAGCGTTTAAATGGTTTTAAATTGATGCTTCCAGGGCAATAAACTAAACCATGTATTTCTTCCAATACAGGTAACTCATCTGTTGTAATATCACATTCATAGTTTATGATGTTGGAATGTGTTTCTGTAGAAGTTCTACTTATATTAATAATTTTTGTAGTCTCTTTTAAACTATCTACTATTGCTTTTCCAATCCCCTTACTTCCTCCTACTACTACAATTGTTTTCATAACCTACCTTTTAATCTTTTTTCTACCTTTTGCTTAATTAATGTTAGGCGTTTCATGATATCCATCAAGCTTTTATCTTTCGTTTTTTTATAGATTTCATTTATTGATAAAATGATTTCTTTCGCTTTCCTTGATGCTAAAATTTTATCATTTCTAGTTCTTAACTTCTTATGATTTTTTTCAAAATCTAATGCTTCTTGAATTAAATTTACTGTACTCATTTTAAATAATTTTGAAGTTCAACAATTTTCTTTGATGTATTAAAACTACCTCCATAAAAACAGGTTACTGTTTCTGAAGAATCGTCTTTTACTCCTCTTGATGAGACACATAGATGTTTTGCTTCTATAATAACCGCTACATCTTCTGTTTCTAGTATTTCTTGTAAATCTCTTGCTATTTGGTTGGTAAGCCGTTCTTGTACTTGAGGTCTTTTAGCATAATATTGTACGATTCTATTTAGTTTAGAAAGCCCTATTACTTTCCCCGATGAAATATAAGCTACATGTGCTTTTCCCATTATGGGTACAAAATGATGCTCACAATTTGAATAAAAACTAATATTTTTCTCAACCAACATTTGGTTGTACTGATACTTGTTATCAAACAACGCTATCTTAGGTTTATTAGCTGGATTTAGTCCTGAAAAAATCTCTTCAATATACATTTTAGCAACTCTTTTTGGAGTCCCTTTTAGAGAATCGTCAGACAAATCTAATCCCATAGTTTCCATTATTTCCCTGAACAAACCTGCTATTTTTTCCTTCTTTTCTTCATTAGAAATCAAAAAAGCATCTGGCACCATAGGTGTTTCTATTCCTGTGTATAAATGATCATCACCTATTTCTTCAACACTCAATCCTGTAAAGTTGCTTTTAGTAGGGATATTCAACAAAGTTTCTTGGTGTTTCATAAAGTTTAATTTTAATTTCTAAATCGTTACGAAGTACGCTTCGCAACTTATTGTAAATTACTATTGCTATGTTTTCTACCGTAGGATTCAACTTTTTAAATTCTTCTACTTCTATGTTTAAATTCTTATGATCAAACGGCTCTAATATTTCTTCTTTTATATGTTTAGATAACTTTTTTGTATCTATCACATAACCTGTATCCTCATCAATTTCTCCAATTATTGTTACTTCCAATTCATAGTTATGCCCATGGAAATTCGGGTTATTACATTTTCCGAAAACTTCTTTATTTTTTTCCAAAGTCCAATTTGGGTTATGCAGTCTATGTGCCGCATTAAAATGTTCTTTTCTTGTAATTCCTAGTTTATGTTTTAACATAATTATCGTTTCGAAACCTTATTATTACTAATATTTCTTTGTCTACTACATTTAAACCTTCCTTTTATAAAGGTTCTTTTAAGTTCATGCTTTGTTTTCCTTCCTTGAACTCTCTTTCTCCATAATCTAAAACTTGATGGCTTAAGTTGTTGTCTCATTAAAACAATCACTTCTTGTTCTTTTAAACCAAATTGATATTGAATTGCATCAAATGTGGTTCTATCTTCCCAAGCCATCTCTATTATTCTATCTAACATTCTTTCATTCATAAAAAATGATTTTGTGTTTTTACTCCCTTCAAATTCATCATTTTATCTATAAACTTTTTATTTTCTTTAAATTTTATGTCCTTACGAAACCTTATAAAACTATTATCTGAGTGAATACTAAAAAATGTATCATTAAACACTACTAACTTATAGTAAGGCACTACCAAACAAAACCTTCTCATTTGCTTTGTTATATAAACTATTACTCCATTAGGTCTTAACTCTATGCTACCGTAGTCTAATTCATTCACTTTGGTTAATATTTTTTGGAGATTAGCACTTACTTCTTCCACAATCATTCTTCCCGAACCTACCCCTCTTAACTTTAGCGATTGGATAAAACTCATAGGTTTCCCTACTAATGAATTGATTTCTGCTAAATCATCTTTATCCGTGTATGTTATATTGAACAGCATATTATTTAATTATGTGTTTGTTTATAATTCTTAAGCTTTCTCTTATTACGTCTGGATCTTTTTTTAATCCCCAAATAATATCCGATGCTTTTTTTCTTGATGCCTCTACATCTACTATTGGCTTTGGATAATCTTTTCCTAAACTAAAACTGTAAAGTTTTTGTTCCAATTCGGTCATTTTAAAAGGTTGATGCTTGAACATTAATGGTAAACCTGCCAATTCGGGTACCCATTTACTTATAAATATGGCATCTGGATCATGCTCTAATCCGTTTTTTATTGGATTATAAATTCTAATAGTATTGATACCTGTTTCACCTGCCTGCATTTGCAGTTGAGGAAAATGAATTCCCGGTTCGAAGTCTAAAAATAACTTTGATAAATATTTAGATGCTTCTTGCCATGGCTGCCATAAATTATGTGTAAAAAAGGATACCAACATTGCTCGCATTCTAAAATTTAAATACCCAGTAGTTATTAAACAACGCATACAAGCATCTATAAAAGGGATTCCTGTTTTACCTTCTTTCCAACCCTTTACATATTTTTCTGTTACATCTTTTTTTAATTTTCGAAATCCTTTATTTATACTTTCTCTTTCCATGATACACTCCATTTCAAACTTTTGTATAAAATGTGCTTGCCATCGCAATCGAGAAGCAAATGCATCTAAAGCTCTCTTATTTTGCACTTTTGGTCTTATTGTTTTTACTTGTTGAAAAACTTCTCTTACTGAAAGATTTCCCCACGCTATATATGGCGATAATCGACTACAACTTTCTCTTGCTTCATTAGGCTTTGATATATGTCTTGCATAATTTTTATAACGATTATTGAAAAAGCTATGCATATATTTTATACCAGTACCTCTACCTCCTACTTGAAAATTGCTCTTTTCCGTGCTTAAGTCTACTTCTTTTAAGTTTTTTGTTAAAAGGTCAATTTCTTCACTTCTTATAAATTCTGCATTTGTAGGTGTAAAAGGAAAGGTTTCTTTTTCCATATATGATTCCCAATCTTCCTTCCAATGTTCTCTATTTTTTCTACCTCGAAATACTCCATTATGGACATTTTCTTTCCATTCTATCAAATTGTTTACACAAAATCTTTTAAATGATTTATCTCTATTATAGGTTTTTAAAATTCCTGTTTCTAAATGCGAATAAACTTCTGTAATATTTTTTTGTGATTTTAAATACCTGAAAAAAGGAATCACATCCGATTTCACTGATAGAACTCTTGTATTGTATTTCAACAATTCAGAGTTAAGATCTCTTATCGACTCTTTAATAAAGTTCCAATGCCTTTCTGAATAATGCTCATCACTCAAAAGACTATTTTCAAAAAGATAAACAAATAGTATTTTTTTATCAGAATTAAGAGCATTATAAACCGCTTCGTTATCTTGTAAACGAAGATCTCTCTTAAACCAAACTACTACTATTTTCTCTTTATTATCCAATATTTAAAACTCTTTAAATTTTATTTTGTTTAAGATAATCAAAAAATAATTAAACAAAAAATTAATACTCAAAAAAATATACCTATTTAGATAGATGATTTATTAAACCTCTAAAAATAAAACCATGAAAAGGCAGTACTAAAAACCAATACATTCTACCTAATATTCCTTTAGGTCTAAATACCGCTCTTTGATATAATTTATTTTTCACTATTTTATATTCTAACCAAGCTTCTCCAGGTAATTTCATTTCTGCAAAAAGCAACAATCTTTTATTCTTTTGATCCGCTAATAATACTCTCCAAAAATCAAGTGCATCGCCAGGTTCTAGTTCTGTAGGATGTCTGCGACCTCTTCTTAACCCCACTCCTCCAAAAACCTTGTCAATATAACCTCTAATCTTCCATAAGGTATTAAACCTATACCAGCCCGTTTTTCCTCCTATGCTCCAAATTTTATGTAATGTCTCTGGCTCATCTTTAACATACCTACTCCTAACATCTTTAAAGCATCCAAAATGAGGTAACTCGATATAATCGCTATACTCTTTTTTAAAAACACCACTTATTTTTGCATCTTTCCAACTAGAAATCATTGAGTTTTGGGCTATTTTCTTAAAAGCCCTATCAACTGCTTCTTTGTAAGTAATTGGTTTTACATTTATTATTTCATTTATATTACTTTGTCTTCCAATTACTTCTACTTTCATACTATCTACCAAAGTCTTAGCTAAATTAAACGAAGTTGAAGTAACAAAATATAACCAATATGATGATAATTTGGGAGTTAACACTGGTAAGGTTATAATGATACGCTTTAATTTTCTTACATCTGCAAACTGCAACAGCATTTCCTTATACGTTAACACTTCAGCCCCAAAAATATCATATGACTTATTATACACTTTTTCATTAAAAAGCGATTTTGTTAAATATGATAACACATCTCTTATTGCTATAGGTTGTGTTTTCGTATGCAACCATCTTGGAGCCACCATTATAGGAAGTTTCTCAACCAAATCTCTTATAATTTCAAAAGAAGCACTTCCACTTCCAACTACTATACCAGCTCTAAACGTAGTTAAACCATATTCTTTACTACTTAATATTTGTTCTACTTTATATCTTGACTGCAAATGCTTTGAAAGCGAATTATCATTTACTATTCCACTTAAATATATAACCTGCTTACATGTTGTTTTTTCTACCAACTCTTTAAAGTTTTTAGCACATTTTTCTTCCAAACTTTCAAAATCGTCACTACTGGTAGACATTGAATGTATTAAATAATATGCTGCATCTATATCTTTTGGTAATAGATTTTCTGGCTTTAGAAAATCTATTTCAACAAAACTTATCTCTTTTTTAGCTTTTAACTCTAAAGGAATTCTATTTAAATCTCTCACACAGCACACAAGAGTATGTCCTTCTTGAAGAAGGATTGGAATTATTCTCTTACCAACATACCCTGTTGTACCTGTGATTAATATTTTCATTTATTTTGGTCTTTGATACGACAATCTTTTAAATTCTTTTGCTACCATATAAGTATCCAACCCATTAATTGCTGCTACATTTTCTTTAGAAAGATTTAAAAAACCATCTTCCGATAACATAGTATCTTCGAAATATAAATCGGTTACCTCTCCCAATACTAGAACTGTATCATTAGCTTTTATGTGGTATTCCTCTAAATATTTCATTCCTAATTGTAAAGGAGATTCTGCCACAAAAGGTGCATCAAAATTATTTTTATACTCGGATGTTAAATTAGTTTTATCAAACTCTGATATTTCTGCCGAATATTTTGCTGATGTATGATGCGCTTCTTCTATCATACCTTCACTTATTGCATTAATTGTATAAACCCCTGTTTCTTTAATATTGTTATAGGTATTTCTGATTACTGTAGTAGGACGCAAGACAAATCCTAAAATAGGTGGATTTGAACCATAATGAACTACTGAACTAAATACCGCAACATTGGTTATTCCTTCTTTGGATTTAGTTCCTATTAAATTTGCCGATTTGTACCCTGAAATACTGTTCACTAAGTTTATCTTATACAAATGCGGAAACGCTTCTATTTCTTTTCTTGTAATATGCATTACAGGTTTTTATAATTATTTATTTTGATTTTTTTTGATTTTAAATCGTGCATCAAATTATACAATCCGAAAAAGGTTCGATTTATATAAATAAAATGCTTAGAACCTCTATTTCCATTCATCTTTTTTAACTCGGTACTTTTAGCATACTTTTGTCCTAAGTCTGCTATTCTTCCGAAAAACTCATCGTCTGAAAAATCAAATTCTTCTTTTTGAAAAGGCTGTGTAAATAAAGATAACATTTCATGAAAAAGTCCTTTAAAGAACTGTTTTTCTTCTCCTGTATCGTCTTTTCTTAAGATTTCAAGCTCATATAATTTACTCTCAAAAAAAGCTGGATTTTCTATATTTTCTTTTTTTGCTAACTCAAAATAAGGAACGTAAAAATCTTCAGGCACCGATTTCATACAACCAAAATCTATAACAATTAATTCGTTTTTTGGAGATACTAAGAAATTTCCTGGATGTGGGTCAGCGTGAACTTTCTTTAAAACATGCATTTGATACATGTAAAAATCCCATAAGGCTTGCCCTAATTTATTAGCTTTCTTCTCATCAAGATTTTGCTCTGTAAACTCTGATAAATGAATACCATCCATCCAATCCATTGTAAGAATCCTCTCTGACGAATATTCTTGATAATAGGCTGGAAACTTCAAATTAGGAATATTAGCGCAGGCATTCGCTACTTCATTACTTTGCTTTAACTCTAAGACATAATTTGTTTCCTCAAGTAACTTATTTTCTACTTCTTTAAAATATTCATCAGACCCCTCTCCTTTTATATTGAACATTTTCATAGCCATTGGCTTTACTAATGCTAAATCTGAAGAGATACTATTTGCTATACCAGGATATTGAATTTTTACTGCTAGCTTTTTATCTTTAACTGTCGCCTTATGAACCTGACCTATACTTGCTGCATTTACTGATTCGTTTGTAAACGTATCAAAAACCTCTTCTGGAGTTTTTTTAAAATATTTTTTAAATGTTTTTACAACTAAGGGACCAGATAATGGTGGTACTGAAAACTGAGATAATGAAAATTTTTCTACGTAAGCATTTGGGAGTAAATTTTTCTCCATACTTAACATTTGAGCTACTTTTAATGCAGAGCCTTTTAATTCCTTTAACCCGTCGTAAATATCTTCTGCATTGTCTTTATTTAATTGGTCTCTAGCTTCTTCCTCTGTTTGTGTTAACTTATTCCCATAATACTTGGCATAATTAACTCCAACTTTTAGCCCTGTTGTTACCAATTTTGTAGCTCTTTCTATTTTTGAAACGGGAATTTTATTTAGCGTTTTCATACCATGGGCATTTTTTCTTTCCACAAAAACTTAGCTAAATCTATCACACTTTTTACTGGTGCTATTTGCTGTATATCGAAACTTGCTTTTACTGATTTCTCTATAAAAACATCTGTTTTCTCAAAATTTGGCGATTCATCGTCTATCCAAAACTTGAGAATCATTAATAATTGAATCCAATAACTTTCTGCTATTGTTTTATCCTGAACCTTGTTAATTTTATCATTTTTAAAATCAATCTTTTCAAGAGATATTCCATCTATAAAATTGATAAATTCTTTTCTTAATTCCTTTAAGACTGAAAGCTTATTAAAATCTAACTTATTATTTTTTAATTGAAGTAAAACATAAGATCTATTTGCGGTTAACAACTCAAAAAAAGTAAAATAAAAACTTAATAGCTTTTCTTTTGAACCATAATCTTGATAGGCTTCTGTTTTATGAAGCATATGAATTGTTTCTTTGGCAAACGTTTTAAAAATTTGCTTCTCTAAACTTTCAAAACTCGAAAAAAACTTATAGAAATCTCCTTCTTCAAAATTATTATTCTTTGCAAACTCAAAAATAGAATGTGGTTTTCCAGATATTAGAACTGAGTTCATATACCATTCTATGATTATTTCTGGTGTTATTTTTTTCTTTCTACTCATAATTTCTAATTATTAAATACTACATAAGCGTTTAAACTTGTAGCGATTGTCATCCAAACTAAATATGGCAATATTAATAGTGTATAAAGTTTCATTTTTCTACAATACTCAACTGTAAAATATCCTATTAACAACCATAAACCGGTTATTATAATTAACCCTAAAACTGTATAATGCTGATTGAAGAAGAAGTAATTCCACATAACATTCAAAATCCATTGAACCATGTATAAGTATGCAATAAGAAACCCTCCTTTAGTTAGTTTAAATTTGAAGCTTAAGTTGGTCATGTAAAATGAAAAACAAAACATGATAAAAAACCAGGCTGCTCCAAAAACCCAGTTTGCTGGCGTCCAAGGCGCCTTGTTTAACGATTTGTACCAATCTGTTTGGGGGCCATTATTCATTAACCACACACCAACGATTAATGCCAAAAAGTTTAAACTTAAAAAAATTAAAAAACGGATAACTTTACTAATTCCCATAGACTTTTGTTTTAAAATGATTAAATATTAACTGTATTGAAAACAATAAGTTAAATGCATAAAACACATCTTCAAGGGGAATCGTAAATAATCGAACATTTATATTTTCTGAGTTATTATACCAAACAACTGGACTCTCTATAAAACTTCCTGTTAAAATTCCATTTACAATAAAAAAAGGAACTAAAATTATCAGAAAACTAGGAAAATATTCTTGTAACGCAATTAAATGCTTTTTTAAACTATAAAGCATTAACGATAAAAATAATAAAAAATTTACTACTGTGTAAGTTTTATCTAAATTAAATATCAATAACCAAAAAACAATTATTATGAAGATCACACTTATGATGATAGTCTGTGTTCTAGATAATTTTAATTTTGGTTGATAAATCCTTAACATCTCATGCGTAAATAAACACGCATAAGGTATGCAGATAAAGAACATCCATTCTTCTATTGGCATTTGCAGTATTTTTGCTCCTAAAAAATAGGTTTTGTTAAATCCCCAAACACCATAATTTGTAAAAATTGCATCCCAAACTAAAAAAGGAATCGCAACTATAACTATACTAAGAAAAACAATTTTTGCGTATTTAATAAAGTGTATCTCTTTTTCAAAAATACTATACAGTAAAGGTATACTTATACTTCCTAAATTTAATATTAAATACAGGTAATTACTCATTGTCTTTTCTTAAAATATTTAAATGGCACGAACAACATACCAAAGCACTCTCCTTCTTCTTTACCTAAGTGTTTGTGATGTATCTTGTGCGCTTTTCTTAATCCTCTTAAGTATCTATTCTTTGTATTTTTAAACCAATTAAACCTTCTATGAATTAATACATCATGTATTAAAAAATAAGCTATCCCATACAAAAGAATACCCAAACCAATGAAAAACAGGTAATTTAATTCAGGTCTAATCCCAAAGTAAAATAGTAACATGCTTGGTATTGCAAAAACCACAAAAAAGGCATCATTTTTCTCAAATACATGTGGATAACCTGGTTGATGATGATCCTCATGTAAAAACCATCCAAAACCGTGCATTACATATTTGTGAGTACACCATGTAACACCTTCCATTATTATAAAAGTTAGTATTGTGACAGTTGCAAATATCATTCTAGATTAGTTTTAATTTATATTTCACATAACTTCTAGCCAATAAATTAATTTTCATTGGGTTAGAAATCCTTATTCTTGTATCCATAATTTTAGACGATGGAGTTGCTTTCAATTTCTTCAAAAGCTTTTTGTAATATCTGTATGCTATAAAAACTCCAAACTTTGCCTCTACAGGTAGCTTTAAGATACCATTTTTAAAAGCGTAATCAAAATCTTCCTCTATTTCTTCAATTATCATTTCTTTTGAAGCATCATTTAGTTTTTCTAAATTAACATTTGGAAAATATGATCTATTCAATACTTCATAATCATCTTTTAAATCTCTTAAAAAATTAACTTTTTGAAATGCTGAACCTAAACGCATTGCTGCGTCTTTTAATTCATTATATCGTTTTTCATTTCCATTAACAAAAACTTTCAAACACATTAACCCTACAACATCTGCAGAACCATAAATGTATTCTTTATACTCTTCTTCCGTTGTGTATTCTGTCTTATACAAATCTGCCCTCATACTTTTCAAAAAAGCACCTACCAAATTATCTGGAATATTATAGGTATTAACTGTATGTATAAATGAATTCAAAATAGGATTTAGACTAATACCTTCCTTTTTTGACGAGTAATAATCTTTTTCAAATTTTGTTAAAAGCTCTTCCTTGTCGTACTCATGAAAAGAATCTACAATTTCATCTGCAAAGCGGACAAAACCATAAATATTATAAATAGCTACTCTCACTTTTGGCGCTAACATTCTAGTAGCTAGCGAAAATGACGTGCTATATTTTTGTGTAACTAATTTACTACACGAATACGAAACCTCATCAAATAGTTTTTTCATTTTGGTGGTTTTTAATGATTAAATCTGAAGCTATTTTTCCTGAAATTAATGAAGGGGGAACACCAGGTCCGGGAACCGTTAATTGTCCTGTAAAAAATAAGTTCTTAACTTTTTTACTTTTTATTTTAGGTCTTAAAAATGCTGTTTGGGTTAAAATATTTGCTAAACCATAGGCATTTCCTTTGTACGAATTATAATCTTCAATAAAGTCGTTAACACAATAACTTTCTTTAAAAATTACTGAATCCTTTAACGATTGTTTTGTTAACTTTTCTAATCTTTCAATTATAATGTTAAAGTATTTTTCTCTTAAAGCAGGCGTATCTTCTATCCCTGGTGCCAAGGGTATTAAAAAAGTAGCTGCCTCTTTATTAGCTGGAGCAAAAGAACCATCGGTTATTGAGGGAAAACTTGCATAAAACAATGGTTCTTTTGGCCAACTGGGGTGATCATAAATTGTTTTGGCATGTTCATCAAAATCTGTATCAAAAAACAATGTGTGATGACATACATTTTTCAGCTTTTCATTAAAGCCTACATAAAATAATAAAGATGATGGGGCAAAAACTTTCTTTTCCCAATACTTTTCAGAATACTGTCTGTATACCTTTGGTAAAAGTGTTTCTGTGTGATGGTAATCTGCACCGCTTAACACTACATCTGCGTCAATAAAATTACCATTTACTATCAATCCATTTGCATCTCCTAATGGATTTACACAAATTTCTTCAACAATAGCTTCAGTTTTGAAATGTACTCCTAACGAAACCGCCAAAGAAACCATTGCCTCTATAACTTTATACATTCCTTCAACAGGATGCCAAGTACCTAGGGAGAAATCGGCATAATTCATAAAGTTATAAAAGGCTGGTGTATTACTTGGTTTTGCACCCAAGAATAAGACTGGGAACTCTAATATTTGGATTAATTTTTTACTTTTTATTTTTTTTCTTACCTGTTTTCTAATTGTTGAAAAAAACTGTGTAATTTTTCCAATGGTTACCGGCGTTATTAGTTCTAATGGGGATATACCTGGCTTATAAACTAAATCATTTATAGACACGTTGTAATTATATTCTGCCGACTTTAAAAAACGTTTTAGATATTTTGAACTTCCCTTCTCTTCTTTTTCAAATACCTCATAAATTTCTTCTAAATTACCGGGTATTGTAATTGAATCAAGAACATCAAAATATACTTGATAAGCTGGTGTTAATTTGTTTAACTGATAATAATCAGAAGGTTTTTTATTAAAATCGGAAAAAAATTTCTCAAAAACGTCTGGCATCCAATACCATGTTGGCCCCATATCAAATGTAAAACCATCTCTTTTATACTGCCTAGCTCTTCCACCTACTGTTGAATTCTTTTCATAAACTTCAACCTCATACCCTGCTTTAGCAAGATAACAAGATGCTGCTAACGACGAAAAACCTGAACCTATTATTGATATTTTTTTTCCCAATTTTATATATATTATAAATATAACTTAAAAACGATTAACAAAAAAGCAAAACACACTCATATGCAATAAGTTAACAATTAAGGTAACAATACATTATCTATAGCATGAATAACTCCATTAGTACCTTGAACATCTGTTACAGATATCACAACCGATTGACCTGATGAAGTCTCTAACTTAGCTCCACTTGACAAGTCAACAGTAACTTTTCCTCCACTAAACATAGTTATCTCCTGATTGTCTGTTAACTGATCAGCTTGCACATTACCTCCTGCAAAAACATGGTATTTTAAAACTGCTTCTAAGGTTGCTATTGGGATGTCCGCTAATGAATTCCACGCAGCATTACTATCTAACAAAGCTTGAAAAGCACTATTTGTTGGTGCAAAAATGGTATATGGACCTGTCATTTTTAGCAGAGAAACAAAGTCAGTTGTATGTCTAGTATCTGTTAATGCCACTACCAAAGAAGTAAAACCACTATTATTTAAAGCCAATGTTACTACATCTGGCGGTAACATAACCTTATCAATAATATGCACTACACCATTTGTTGCTGAAATATCTGTTGTCACTGGTTTTGAATCTCCATTAAATTCAACAGCTCCAGTAACCTCAACCTGTAATGACAATGGCTCATCATTTGGTCCAGTTGCCAATGTATTTACATAAGTATCTGACAAATCATTTTTCATCACTTTACCACTTAACACATGGTAAAGTAAAACTGTTTTTAATGTCTCTAAAGGAATATCATCTAATGAATTCCATGAATTATTTGAATCTAATAAATCTTGAAAAGCCTTATTATTAGGAGCAAATACTGTAAAAGGACCGTCTGCTTGTAAAGCTGAAACTAAATTGGCTCTTTGTAAAGCTGCGACTAAACTGCTTAAATCAGATGTTTTTATTGCTTTTTGAACAATATCATCATTATCAGTAATTACTGAATCATCATCACTACAGGATGTAAACAAACAAATACTTAGAAATAAAACTAAGAAGAAGGGTATCCTCGATAAATTTTTTGTAAATAACATAATTGTATTGTTTAATTAGTGCTTACTCTCTTTATTTTACAGTCTGTTTTTTAGCCTCCTCAGACATTGTTTAATTTTTTTCTTAAAAACATAAACAAAATTAATTTTAATAAAAAAATAGTTCTGACTAGCAAAACACATTTCAAAACTACAAATAATGTTTAACAAAAACAAAAAAAGATTAAACAAAATTATTTTTAACAAAAAAATTTATAGCTCGCTAAGCAACTCTATTACTGATGGATATATAGAAATATTTGACTTAAAATCAATACCTGCAACATCCATTGCTTTTTTTCCTACAGCCATTAATTCATGTTCAGTACCTTTTAACACATCTTCTATTTCATAAAAATAATCTACCACCTTATCATCATAAGGACGCACAGTCATAGAAGTAACAAAGCAAACTTTAGATTTACTTTCAAAAAAGTAATTCAAATTATTCAATGGTAAGCTTTGCCCCAAATAAATTGTTTGATAACCTCTTAACACAAGTTCGTAATTCAAATACATCAACCCCAATTCATGGACTTCATTTTCTGGTAAAAAAAGCACATAAGCTTTATCAGAATTCACTATTGAATGTTCAAGATTCTCAATATTTATCTGTATTTTCTGAATAATTAAATTTGAAATAAAATGCTCATGAGCCGGCAGCAGAGTATCTGTTTGCCAAAGCAACCCTATATGATTTAAAAAAGGAACAAAGACATCCTTGAATATACTTCTAAAGGTTTTCTTGTGAAGTAATTTATTATAAGTATTGTTAAATAAAACTTTATCAAATTGAAACATCGCTATCTTAAAAGAGTTTATAGCTTCATCATTTACCGCATACTTAAATGCCAATTCCCTAGCGTTAACTTTTATTTGATCATTACTCATCTGAGCAATTTTAGAAATCTTAAAGTTGTGTTTATTCAACAACACTACATTTAACAACTTCATTAAACTCTCTGAAGAATAATACCTGATATTTGTATTAGTTCTGTTAGGCTCTAATAAATTATATCTTTTTTCCCATATCCTAATGGTATGTGCCTTCACCCCTGAGATGTTTTCAAGGTCTTTAATCGTAAATATGCTTTTTATATTGTTCAACTTATTTCAAATAATAATAAACAAATATAGTCAATTTTAAATAAAACAAGTAAATTGATTAATTTTTAAAATAACAATAATTATTTTTGACTTGTATAAATAGCTCTCTTTTATGATATTATCAACTCAGATACCTATTAAAAAAAACCTCCATAACCCAATCAGTTACAATTCTGAAATTACTTTAATTGGTTCTTGCTTTACAGAGAATATTGGTAAAAAACTTACTTATTACAAATTTAGAGCTATTCAAAATCCATTTGGTATTTTATTTCACCCAAAAGCTATTGAAAACTTAATTACAAACACTATCAATGAAAAGGAATATTCAGAAAAAGATATCTTTTTTCACAACGAAAGATGGCATTGTTTTGATGCCCATTCTAACTTAAGCTCCACCAACAAGGATAACTTATTAGATAGTTTAAATAACAACACCCTACTAACTCTTGAGCACTTAAAAAACTCATCGCACTTAATTATAACACTAGGTACGTCTTGGATATACAGACATATTTCTTCTGACAAAATTGTAGCAAACTGCCATAAAGTTCCTCAGAAAAAGTTTTTAAAAGAAATCCTTTCTATTGATGAAATTTATGAAAGTTTAGACGCCATAAATACTCTTATTAAATCTGTAAATAAAGACATCTCCATAACCTATACCGTTTCGCCAGTTCGCCACTTAAAAGATGGATTTATTGAAAACCAACGTAGCAAAGCTCATTTAATTTCTGCTATTCATCAAATAACTGAAAACAGAAAAAATATTGATTACTTTCCTTCTTATGAAATTATGATGGATGAATTACGTGACTATAGATTTTATAAACAAGATATGATACACCCCAATGAAACAGCTATAAATTATATATGGGAAAAATTTAGTAGTGTATTTTTTAATGAAGAAACTCAAAAAACAATGCTACAAATTGATGGCATTCAAAAAGGTATAGCTCACAAACCATTTAACCCTAAATCTGAAGCTCATCTTAAATTCTTAAATAATTTGGAACAAAAAAAGGAAACACTTCAAAAAGCATTTCCCTTTATAAAATTTTAAATTCAATATTTACTTAACTAAATACTGATCAACATTTTGCCAAGGACCTCCATTAATTACATCAATTCCATGACCTTGTAAAAACTGTGTAGCCTGCCCACTTCTTCCTCCACTTTTACACACAGCTATTACTGGTTTATTCCAAGATTTAATTTCTTCAACATTTAAAGGCACTACTGTTAAAACTATATGCTTCGCTCCTTCAGAGTGTCCTTCATTCCATTCTGCTAAAGTTCTAACATCTAAAACTACTGCCCCTTTATTTAAATATTCTTGTATTTCGTTTGTCATATCTTTCTTCCTAAAAAAATTTAATAACCCCATTTGTTTTTTAATTCTTACGACAACAAATGTAGTCCGTTTTCTATTAAAGTACTGTAACTCTTGTTACTTTTTAATTTTTCTAAATAATCTCTCAACTCTTCCTTTACCAAATATCCCTTATCTAAAGCTAATTCATATAACTCTAAAACCAACAACCAATCTTGAGAAAACTCAGTCTTTAAAACGTTAAAAATTGAAATTATTTTATCTTCAGTTACTTTATTTTTTTCTCTAACACCTCTTACTTCTTCATACAAACTATAAAGCTTCTTTTGCAAATCACTATAGATTATTTTATCCGTTTTGGTTTCAGAAACTTTTCCTATATCTCCAAAAGAATCAACATCGGCAGGTCCAGAATAAGCCGAAACCAACTCCTTACCAATTGCCATATCGTAAATTCCCCACTCTGGTCTGAATAAAACCTGATCTTGATAAGTTACCGTACAATCTTTTAAGGATATTATTAATATTTTCCCTCTTAAATCGCGAGTTCCTGTAATTGCTCTTCCTTTTACAACCACACCACTCTCGAATTCTAAAGTCATTTCTTCACCTTCATATATTCCATACGCTTTTAAATCACGTGGACTCATATCTTCAATAGGCAAATTAATTCCTTTTAACTTCCCTACTGGACTTCCAAAACCTTCTGCATGGTAACTAATTCCATGCCCAATCAATTCCTTATCTCTGTTTGCTAAAACTGTTGGACCAGTTGTTTGGATATAAGCTACTTTTCCTTTTTTATCCTCTATAACATTTGTGAATATTCCAGAAATTTGAACCCCTGTACTTAACTCAACTGTACCTAAGTTTTTAGAATCTATTAATTTTTCAACTCCTTTCAACCCGCCAGTTCTTAAGGCCATTGTATTTGCAAATTCATTTAACACTAAACTTAAATAAGCAAAATCTGGTGTAACAAATAATTGTGGTTGTGGTTTTGTTATATCAAAACTAACATTTGCAGCTTCTATAGAATAGGGCACTTTTTTTACCTCATCTTTCATACACCATTTACTCTCCCCTATTGACGAAAGTAAACCAGCTCCATAAATTTTAGGGTCATTTAATTCACCTATCAAACCATATTCTACAGTCCACCAATGTAAATTTCTTATCTGTGCCATTTCCGACATCTCTCCCATATTATCTTGTAACCATTCTACTTTTTCTTGTGCTTCATCAATCTCTTTTTGTGTAGAATTAGGATTTTCTTTCAATATGGATAACAACCTAATTGCCTCATACATTTCATAGTCTTTAGCAGAAGAAATTGCTTTCGAACCAATTTCTCCAAATCTACGTAGGTACTCAGAGTACTCTGGATTTGCTATAATTGGAGCATGCCCTGCTGCTTCGTGAATAATATCTGGTGCAGGAGTGTAAGCAATATGATCTATGGTTCGCATATCTGAAGCTATTACCAATACATTATAAGCTTGAAACTCCATAAAAGCATTAGGAGGAATAAATCCATCTACCGAAACAGCTGCCCAACCAATCTCTTTTAAAATCCGATTCATTCCTTCCATTTCAGGAATATTCTCAACTGAAATACCTGTTTTTTCTAATCCATTTACATATGAAGAATGAGCTACCTTACCTAAATAATCTACGTTCATTCTCATTACATAGCGCCAAACTGCTTGGTTTTGTGCCGTGTATTCTTCATAAGGCTGTCTTACTACAAATTTATGTAAATGCTTAGGTAATTTTTTTGTGATTTCGTTTAACTCAAAATGAGACTCCATATAGTTGTTTGTTTTGCTGGGTAAATTTAAGTTTTTTCTTGTTTACAAAAAATCGACAATTGTTAAATTATATATTTTGTACCTTTACTTTTATCACAAAAAATCAAAAGAACATGAGAAATCGGGGGAGTTTAAGAATTAGACTTTTAATTGGGGCTGGTATTGCTTTATTTGCCTTAGTAAAATATTGTTCAAGTGCTGAAATTAATCCTTATACTGGAAAAAAACAACATATATCTATTTCTCCTAAACAAGAAATAGCTATTGGATTAAGTAGTGCTCCACAAATGGCACAACAACATGGAGGTTTATATCCTAGTCAACAATATCAAGATTTAGTAGATAAAATAGGTAAAAAACTTGTTGACAACAGCATCGCGAAACAATCAGGTTATCCTTTTGATTTTCATCTATTAAAAGATGAAAGAACCATCAATGCTTTTGCTTTACCTGGCGGACAAATTTTTATCACTTTTGCTTTATTTTCTAAATTAAAAAATGAAGACCAACTAGCTGGAGTTTTAGGACATGAAATAGGTCATGTTATTGGACGTCATTCTGCTGCACGTATGGCTAAACAAGATTTAACTCAAGGTATATTATCAGGAGCCGCTGTTGGTTTTGACCCTAGTACAGCACAAGGAATGGCTGCTATTGCCAATGTTATTAACATGAAATATGGTAGAAGTGATGAATTAGAAAGTGATGAATTAGGTGTTAAATTAATGGTAGATGCTGGCTATAATCCAGAAAGTTTAATTGGTGTTATGGAAATTTTAAAAGCTGCTGCTGGCCCTAATAGAACCCCTGAGTTTCAGAGTACCCACCCTGACCCAGAAAACAGAATTGAAAAAATTAAAGAAGCTATTCGTAAATACAAGAAATAACTTCTCAAAATGCTTTTAGATTTACTAAAAGCATTTTTTTTGTAACATTTTTATCAAAAACATTACCAATAATATATAACCAAAAAATAATAGCTATGAGTTTTAGAGGTGCTGTATCGGCAATGATAACTAGTTTAAAAAACAACAAAAGAAATCGTGTATCTGCTTTTGAGAAAATTGAAGGCTATGAAACAGATACTAATACAAAACTTCATTTTGATAAATCAGCCTCTCAACAACAACTTAACGAGATAAAGAATAAGATTCAAAAAGAAAACCAACGAACCCTAATTAAAAGAATTATATTTTTTATACTCTTCCTAGCTACTTTAGCCTACCTCATATATTTTTAAACAAGAGTTAAGCCAATAATTCTATTTAATATACATAATACATTTTCTCCCTTCTTAAAGGGAATTTTTATCTACTTCTAAAAAATTGTCTTTACCAATTTTTATTAACATATGTTAATTTTTTACAAAATCATTATGATTTCTGTTAAAATAATATCAAAACAAGTTTAAATACATCAAAAACAAAGAGTTAACAGAAGATAACTTTGTTTACTAATCAAATTATTAATTAGAAATCATGAAACATTTCAACCCCCACTTATGCTTTCATTTACTATTAATTTTAAGCATTTTCCCCCTTAAAGAACTACACTCTCAAAACGTAAAAAGTTCTTGCGGAACAGACAAAGTAATGAAAGAATTATTCAAAAAAAACAAAAATGCTAAAAACGAACTAAATTCTTTACGATTAAAAATCTCCCCCGAAAATCAAGCAAAAAAAACTAGCCCCCCATCCTATGTGATACCTGTTGTTTTTCACGTTTTTGGTAAAAATTACAATTCAGGAACTGTAGTTACTCAAGAAATCATTGAAGATGCCTTAAAAAAAACGAATGAAGATTTTCAAGGCCTAAATAGTGATTACAACACCATTGACGCTCCTTTTGATGTCATCAAAAAACCTTTAGACATTACTTTTAAATTAGCAAAAATTGACCCTAACGGAAACCCAACTTCTGGTGTTGTTTTTTACGATAAAGCTTCCGGCATGGGAAATTACAATTCTCCTGAAGTAAAGAATGTTGCTTGGGACAACTACAAGTATTGTAACATCTATATTACTAGAGACCTTTATGGCAATGGTGATTTTTACAATTCTGGAGTTGCATGGTACCCTAATAAAACCATGTCTGACCTAAATATTGCAAGAATTGTTTATAACGGAAGTTATTTAGGAAATAACACTAACGAAAACTTTCGATCAGTTCTTACACACGAATTTGGTCATTACTTAGATTTACCTCATACTTTTTATGGTGCCGTTTGCTCTACTGACCCAAAAGCTGGTGATGGAATTGCTGACACCCCTTCTCATAAAAAAAACTCATCAGGAACAGGGTGTCAGGTTATTAAAAACTGTTTAAACCAAGAAATTAACAATGAAAATTTTATGGATTATACAGATTGTTATAAAATGTTTACTCAAGGACAAGTAAATAGGATGGTTAATGCTTTAGAAAATTCCCCCACAAGAAACACTTTGTGGACTGAAAAAAATCTAATTGCAACTGGTGTAAATACTAACTTAGGACCAAGATTAATAACTTCAACATCTCAAGTTAAAGAACGATATTTAAACGATGGTGTTTTAGAAACCTCTATTGAAGTTTCTTGTGAAGAATGCACATTTACCAAAAGTTCTGGAACCATGAATCTTTCTACAGACTACACCGTTCAAAATCTTCCAGAAGGAATAACTACCAAAGTTGATATTATTAACAATACAAAAGCTATTATCAATTTTAATGGTACTGCTACAAACCACTCAGCTTCGAACTCAATAAATAATTTAGCATTTAAATTCAATTCTTCAATTATTACAGGTGGAAGCTCAATTTTATACAAGGATTCTATCGAGAACATTTCCGTAAAGTTTAACGACCCTTACACAGAGTTTTGTAACATTAATATTCGGTACAAAACTTACACTCACATTACCAATGTTTCTTTTAACGAAAACAGTAATACTACAGGATACGATGGCATAAGCAACTATGCACCAACAGTAAAATTTAAAGTTAAAAAGAACAAAACATACCCACTAAGCATTACAACCAACAAAGGAGCGGGTGGTGCAAATGATAATTTAAGAATTCAAGTTTGGGCAGATTGGAATTCAAATTTTGTGTATGAAGACAACGAACTTATAGTTAGTCATCCTTATAAAAATACTCAAACTGATAATAACGGGAATTATACCTACAATACAAGTGTTCAAATTCCTAACTCAGTTAAAATGGGCAACACTGCCTTTAGAGTATTAGCACACTATGTACAAAGTAACGAAGGTGACTCAGCTTGTTCTACAATAGATAGTGGAGAATCTGAAGATTATGGCCTTTCAATTGTTCCTGAAAACACTCCTTTTGAAGTTGATTTCTTTGGACAACCTACAACTGTTAACCTATCTGAAGAAGTTCAGTTTAACGATTTTTCTATAGCTGCTAATGGAGATAGTTTAAAAAGCTGGAAATGGACTTTTGAAGGTGGATCGCCTGCTAATTCTACAGAAAAAAATCCAACAAATATTTTATTCCCTATTGAAGGTACTTATGATGTAACTTTAGAAGTAACTTCTACAAACGGTTTAAAAAAGACCATTAAAAAAAGTGATTACATAACTTCAAGATTAAAATACTGTAAATCATACCCAAACTACGGCACTTACTTTAGTGTGAACAAAGTCAATTTTAATACCATAAACCACGAACCAGGGAAAAGCAACTATTATAATTATTACAACACCATTTCAACTGATTTAAAAACTGGAAAAACCTATCCTATAACCATTAAATCAGAAAAAGGAAATGGAGGTGATTCTGACGTTAATAAAGTAAAAGTTTGGGCCGACTGGAATTATGATGGTCAGTTTACACAAGATGAATTATTAGTTAACAAAGAAGTGAAATCTAATAACTATGATCAAAACGGAGAATATTCATTTACATCAAATATAACCGTTCCTAACAATGCAGCAATAGGCAAAAAAATTGGACTTCGAATTACTGGTCATTTTGTTGATGGTAAAGGAGAAACTTCTTGTGGTGCTTACGATAGTGGAAACACTGTTGACTACAGTATTTTAATAAAAAAAGGAAACGGGAACACCACATCTTCAATAGTTTCAATTTCTGATGACACCAAAGAAGAAGGAGCTGAATTACAACATTTAGTTACCTTAGACAACACAACTGTTGAAGAAACAAAAATAGCTTTATCTATAAATAATGCCACTGCCATTAATGGAATTGATTTCAACAACCCAACTTTTACAAATGGAGTTACTTACAATCAAGGAGAAGTTACAATTCCTTCTGGAGTAAAAACATTTACAATTAAAGTTCCAACTATTGACGATTCTAAAGTTGAACCTAGCGAAAATTACAATATTACCGCTAACTCAATTACTGCTACTGGAACCATAACCGACAATGACTCCTCTTCTTCTAATTATTGTAGCGCTTCAAACCTTAGAAACGATTCTTACATCACAAATGTGACCTTCGGATCAATTAATAATAGTAGTGGATACAACTCATATTCAAATTATTCAAGTATCTCAAATACATTCGCTTCTGGTCAAACATTCAATTTAAAAATTACAACCAAAAACGATCATTGGACATACAATGCTATTGGTGCCTGGATTGACTGGAATAATGATGGTGAATTTTCAGATAGCGAAAGAGTATACAAAGCATTTAAAGCAGGACCATATGCAACAGACATAACAGTTCCTGACAACGCTGTAAAAAACACTTCTCTTCGAATGAGAATACGATACGCTTACGGTTCTGAAAGTAAGATCACTCCATGTGGTGAAGACACTTACTTTGGTGAAGTTGAAGATTATTCTATCAAAATATCAGCACATTGTTATGCAAGTACACTTAGAAATGATTCATTTATAACCAATGTATCATTTGGAGCAATTAACAATACAACAGCATTTAATTCATATTCAAATTATGAAAATCTATCACATACTATTTCACCTCAAGAATCTTTTAATTTAAAAATCACAACTAAAAACGATTATTGGATATACAATGCTATTGGTGTTTGGGTTGATTGGAATAATGATGGTAATTTTTCAAATAGTGAAAGAGTATATAAAGCATTTAAAGCAGGACCATATTCAGTTAACATATCAGCACCTAATAATACTGTAAAAAACACTCCTCTTAAAATGAGAGTTCGATACGCATATGGAGCTGAATACAAAATAACACCCTGTGGCGAAGACACTTATTTTGGTGAAGTTGAAGACTATACAATCTTAGTTAAAAATAATTCTGTTGCACGAACTGATACAACCAATTTAATTGAAAATATAAAGCTTTATCCAAATCCTTCTGACAGTTTTATATTCCTTAAATTCGAAACTAACAAAAACGTACAATACGAATTAACGAACATACAAGGTAAAATTATTATGAAAGCTGGTAAAACCCCTAATCAGAATCAAATTAAAATATCAGTAAAAGATCTTCCTGTAGGTATTTATTTCATAAAAGGCCAACAAGAAAACAAGATATTCCAAAAGAAATTCTTTGTAAAATAAACTTCTCTAAAAGCATTTTAAAAGACTACTTCGGTAGTCTTTTTTTATTAGGAAACAACACTCATTTTCATCTTATGCAATCGGTTTCGTTAATTTTTAAAAAAGCACTTAAAATCTTTCTTACTTTTGTTTTGTAAAATACACCAAATGAACAAAAAAGTAATCTTAATGATACTTGACGGTTGGGGAATTACTCAAGACCCAAAAGTATCAGCTATATATAATGCAAAAACACCATTTATAAATTCATTATACGACAAATTTCCGCATGCCGAATTACGTACAGACGGGGAACATGTAGGGCTACCAGAAGGTCAAATGGGGAATTCTGAAGTTGGACACATGAATTTAGGAGCTGGAAGAATTGTTTATCAAAACTTAGCTAAAATAAACAAAGCTGTAAAAGAAAACACTTTAGCTCAAGAAACAGAATTATTAAAAGCATTTGATTACGCTAAAAAAAATCAAAAGAATATTCATTTTTTAGGATTGGTTTCTAATGGAGGAATTCATTCACACATTAATCATCTAAAAGGTCTCCTTGATGCTGCTAATAAACATGAGCTTAAAAATGTATACTTACACGCTTTTACTGATGGTAGAGACTGTGATCCAAAGTCAGGTAAGTATTTCATAAACGACATACAAGAACACATGCAAAAAACTACTGGGGAATTGGCTTCAATTACAGGTAGATATTATGCAATGGACAGAGATAACAGATGGGAAAGAATACACCTAGCCTACGATGCATTAGTTAATGCTAAAGGAACTTTATCTTCTAATGCCACTGAAAGCATACAACAAAGCTATGACAGTGATATTACTGATGAATTTATAAAACCAATTGTAATGGTTGATAACAACAATCAACCAAAAACTACTATCAAAGAAGATGATGTTGTTATTTTCTTTAACTTTAGAACTGATAGAGGTCGTCAATTAACAGAAGCTTTAAACGAAAAAGGCTTTTCAGAGTTCAACATGAAAAAGTTACCTTTATACTTTGTTACCATGACAAATTATGACGAAACTTTTAAAAACATTAAAGTAATCTACAACAGTAACAACATAGAAAATACGCTTGGAGAAGTTTTAGAGTCTGCTAATAAGAAACAAATTAGAATAGCAGAAACAGAAAAATACCCCCATGTTACATTTTTCTTTTCAGGCGGTAGAGAAGAAGAATTTAAAGGCGAAAAACGTTTATTATGCCCATCTCCAAAAGTTGCTACTTACGATTTAAAACCAGAAATGAGTGCTTATGAAATTAGAGATGCTATTGTTCCTGAGTTAGAAAACGGAGAAGTGGATTTTGTATGCTTAAATTTTGCTAACGGAGATATGGTTGGACATACGGGAGTTTTTGAAGCTGCAGTGAAGGCTTGTGAAACAGTAGATACTTGTGTTAAAGACGTTGTTACATCTGCTTTAAATAATGACTATACCACTATTTTAATTGCCGATCATGGTAACTGTGAAACAATGATAAACCCTGACGGAACTCCACACACAGCGCACACCACTAATCCAGTGCCAATGATTTTAATTGACAAAGAATTAAAATCTATAGAAAATGGAGTATTAGGCGACATTGCTCCAACAATATTAAAACTAATGGGAGTAAATCAACCAAAAGAAATGACACAACATTCACTTATTTAAAACAATAATGATGAGAAAAATCGCATACATACTTTTTACAGCTTTTATAGTTTCATGTGCTTCTGCTCCTAAACAAAAACAATTAGCTACTAAAGATAAAGACGGAAATTTAGTTGGTATTGCTACTAAAAAAGACTTCCAACAAGAACCATACGGTTCAGAATGGTTTAATGATTTTTATAGTTATTATGAAACAGATCAAAACACCATTAATAAATTAAAACCATATTTAAAAGATGTAAAAATTAAAGGTTTTATGGGAACTTGGTGTGGAGATAGCAAAAGAGAAATTCCTAACTTCTACAAACTACTAGACGAAGCTGGATTCAACTATAAAAACTTAGAATTGGTAACCGTTAATCGAAGTAAAAAAGCAAATGGTTTGGAAGAAGGATTCAATATTCTTAGAGTCCCAACTTTTATTTTTTATAAGGACGGAAAAGAGATTGGTAGATTTGTAGAACATGCTATAGATGGCAGTACAATAGAAGACGATATTTTAAAAATCGTTTCTGGACAACCTTACACACATCCATATCAAAAATAACCGTAAATTTGCGCTTCAATATTTTTAACATGATCAAATCAAAAACTAGAGAAGAAATAGAATTAATGCGCGAAAGCGCATTGGTAGTGTCTAAAACTTTAGGAATGCTTGCTAAAGAAGTAAAACCTGGAGTAACTACTTTATATTTAGATAAACTTGCTGAAGAATTTATTCGTGAGCAAGGTGCTATCCCTGGTTTTTTAGGACTTTACGATTTCCCTAACACACTTTGTATGAGCCCAAACTCGCAAGTTGTACATGGGATTCCAAACAAAACTCCTTTACAAGAAGGAGATATTATTTCTATTGATTGTGGCGCTATTAAAAATGACTTTTATGGAGATCACGCTTACACATTTGCTGTAGGTGAAATAGCTCCTGAAACTCAAAAATTATTAGACGTAACAAAAGAAAGCTTATACGTTGGTATTCGTGAATTAAAAGTTGGAAATCGTGTTGGAGATGTAGGTTTTGCTATTCAAAACTACACAGAAAAACACGGATACGGTGTTGTTCGTGAATTAGTTGGTCACGGATTAGGAAAAGTAATGCATGAAGATCCAGAAATGCCAAACTATGGTCGTAGAGGTCGTGGTAAAAAATTTATTGAAGGAATGGTAGTTGCCATAGAACCTATGATAAATATGGGAACTCAAAAAATACTACAACATAAAGATGGATGGACAATTACCACTTTAGATGGTAAGCCTTCTGCTCACTTTGAACATGATGTAGCAATTGTAGATGGTAAACCAGAATTACTTTCAACTTTTAAATACATTTACGAAGCTTTAGGTATTGAAAGCAATGAAGAGGATGAGTTTAGACAACAACCTTTAGTTTTATAAAGTGTCCTTATTTAAAGCCATACTAAACACAATACCTAGACCCATTTTAATAAAAGCTAGTTATTGGGCGCGCCCAGTAATAGCTTGGTGGTTAAAAGGTGATAAATTTACCGATCCTATAGACGGTAAATCATTTCGCAAGTTTTTACCATATGGATATGGTATACAAAGAGAAAATGCATTATCACCATCAACCCTCTCACTAGAAAGGCATCGTTTGTTATGGCTCTATTTACAAAACGAATCTGATTTTTTTTCTTCCGAAAAGAAATTAAAAGTACTTCATATTGCTCCTGAACAATGCTTTCTCGATATTTTTAGAAGGCAAAAAAACTTAGAATACATTACTTCAGATTTAGAATCGCCAATAGCAGATGTAAAAGCAGATATTTGCGACTTACCTTTTGAAGAAAATTCTTTTGATATTATTTTCTGTAATCATGTTTTAGAACATATTCCAAATGACACCAAAGCAATGCAGGAGTTATACAGAGTAATGAAAAGTGGTGGTTTCGGAATTTTTCAAATACCACAAGACCTTAATAGAGAAACTACTTTTGAAGACGATTCTATTACCGATCCAAAAGAACGCGCAAAAATATTTGGACAATACGATCATGTACGAGTGTATGGACGTGACTATTTTAACAAACTTCGCTCTATAGGATTTAAAGTCGATGAAATTGATTTTACAAAAAAAATCGCTCCAGAAAAACTAGAACGATTTGCTTTAATGAAAGGCGAAATTTTACCTGTTTGTTTCAAGAGTTAATTTACATACTCCTGTAATTCATTGTTTTTATCGTTATACAACAAAACAACTTTCAACTCAGGATGTTTTGTTAAGAATTCTTTAGTTTTTTCTAATCCCATAGCTAAAAAAGCAGTCGCATAAGCATCTACATCAGCACAATCCCCCTTCATTCTTACTGATACACTTAATAAATTACTTTCTTGAGCCAATCCTGTTTTAGGGTTTACTGTATGTACAATCTTCTCTCCCTTATCGTTAATTTTATACTTTCTGTAATTTCCAGAAGTAGCCATAGACTCATCTATCAAATTAATTTCTTTTTGAACAGACCTCGTACCATCTACATTTGGTTTTTCTATTGCCACTCTCCAAGGCTTACCTTTTTTACTACCACGAGCTCTAATTTCCCCACCAATTTCAACAATGTAGTTCTTAATATTTTTTTGTTCTAAAAACCTTCCTATAACATCAACTCCATAACCTTTTGCAAAAGCATTTACATTCAATTCAATATTAGAGTTATCTCTGTAAATCTTTCTCTCTTTTAATGTAACCTTATCAAAACCTACTCCAAACATAAGCTCTTTAATCTCTTCTTCAGACAAGTTTTTCTTTTCTTTCCCAGAACCAAAACCATACGCATTAATTAATCTACCAATAGTAGGATCAAAATACCCATCAGTTTCATTATAAATCTTTCTAGCTTTTTCAAAAACTTCTACAAAAAAATCATCAACAACTACAGTGCTATCGCCTTTATTAATTTTAGAAATATCTGAAGTCGGCATATAAGTAGATAATGACTTATTTATCAAATTAAACAAACTATCGATTGATTTCTGGTGATTTATCTCATTCAAATAAGTAATATGATATGTTGTACCAAAAACATTCCCTTGCAACCTTGTTTTATTTAACTTCTGTTCTTGCTTACATGAAACAAGCAAAAACATTACTATACTAGCTGTGTAAATTATATTTTTTAACATCTTTCAAATTTAACTGCAAAAATAATTCATTCTTACTTCATAAAAGATTGTTAATTCTCTTTTTTGTATCATCATTTTTTTAAATTTGCTTTATCATTATATGTAACATTACATCTGAAAAATCAGAATAACATGAAGAAAATATTTTTATTTCTTACCGCAACTCTTTTATTAGCATCTTGTGCTTCAACAAAAGAATTAGATGCTTTGAAAACAAAGCACGAAAAAACAAAAGAAGAATTATTAGCTGTAAAAGCTAACTTAACAAAATGTTTAGTTGAAAAAGAAGGTTTCCAAGATAAGGTTTCAAACTTAGAAGCTACAGTTAGTGACTTGAAAAAAGACAAACAAAACACATTACAACAAGTTGAAAATCTAACTGTTTTAACTAAAGGAGCAACTGACAACATCAAAGAAACACTAACTCAATTAAGTAAAAAGGACAAATACATAAACAGAATTAGAGCAGCTGCTTCTAAAAAAGATTCATTAAACTTAGTTGTAGCATTTCATTTAAAGAAAGAATTACAACAAGGTATTGATGATCAAGATATCGAAGTAAATGTTGAAAAAACAGTTGTTTTCATTTCTATTTCTGATAAGTTATTATTCAAAAGCGGAAGCTATACAGTATCAGACAAAGCTTCAAAAGTTTTAGAAAAAGTAGCTACAGTTGTAAACGGACAACCAGAAATGGATGTAATGATTGAAGGGCATACAGACAACACACCTGTTGCTTCTGGATCTTCTCTAAAAGACAACTGGGGATTAAGTGTTTTACGTGCAACTTCAATTGTTCGTGAATTACAAGACAAATACAAAGTAGCTTCTAGTAGATTAATTGCTGCAGGTAGAGGAAGTTTTGCTCCATTAGTAGCAAATGACACTCCTGCCAACAGAGCAAAAAACAGAAGAACTAAGATTATTATCTTACCAAGATTGAACCAATTTTTTGAATTACTAGAACAAAAAGCAGAGTAATTTAAAAGTTCTATTTATATAAAATAAAAAACGTGCAATTTGCACGTTTTTTTTATATCCAAAAATTAAACTAACCTACTATTTGTCAATCAAATAATTAATCGTACATTTGCACACCTTTTTTAAGGATTAAATTATATATTAATAAACAAAAACTAATCGTGTAATTATGAACACATTAAGTTACAAAACAGTATCGGCTAACAAAAACACTGTTAACAAAGAGTGGGTTTTAGTTGATGCGGACGGGCAAACGTTGGGTCGTCTAGCTTCTAAAGTAGCAATGCTAATTAGAGGTAAATACAAACCAAACTATACTCCTCACGTAGATTGTGGAGATAACGTGGTTATTATCAACGCAGAAAAAATTAACTTAACTGGAAAAAAGTGGACTGACAAGTCTTACATCCGTCACACAGGATATCCAGGAGGTCAAAGATCATTAACTGCTACAGAAATGTTCGAAAAAGATCCTACAAGATTAATCGAAAAAGCAGTAAAAGGAATGTTACCTAAAAACAAATTAGGTAGTGCGTTATTCAGAAATTTATATGTTTACGCAGGTACAGAGCACAAACAAGACGCTCAAAACCCAAAAGCTATTAACCTTAACGATCTTAAATAATGGAAACTGTTCACAAAATAGGTAGAAGAAAAACAGCTGTTGCACGTGTTTACGTTTCTCAAGGAAGTGGAAACATCACTGTTAACAAAAAAGATTTAAATAACTATTTAACAACTCCTACTTTACAATATAAAGTAAAGCAGCCTTTAATGTTAACAGACAACTTAGAGTCTTATGATATTAAAGTAAATGTTTATGGTGGAGGTGTTACTGGTCAAGCAGAAGCTATCCGTTTAGCAATTACTAGAGCATTAGTAGCTATCAACGAAGAGCACAAAGCAATCTTAAAACCAGAAGGATTATTAACTCGTGATCCAAGAATGGTTGAGCGTAAGAAATTCGGTCAGAAGAAAGCACGTAAGAAATTCCAGTTCTCTAAACGTTAATCGTTTATCAGAGCTGTTATTTATAAAACAATTTATAACAAACAGTTTAGTATCTAAATATTTCAGACTTTATAAACTACTGAAATATTGCGAAAACAGAACGTAAACACATTTATTAAAATGGCAAACATTCAAGAATTATTAGAAAGTGGCGTTCACTTTGGTCACTTAACAAGAAAATGGAACCCAAACATGGCTCCATACATTTATACAGAACGTAATGGTGTTCACATCATCGATTTGTATAAAACATCAGCTAAAATTGAGGAAGCAGCAAATGCTTTACAAAAAATAGCTAATTCTGGACGTAAAATCTTATTCGTTGCTACTAAGAAGCAAGCTAAAGATATCGTTGCAGATCGTGCAACAAACGTAAACATGCCTTACATTACTGAGCGTTGGCCAGGTGGTATGTTAACTAACTTTGTTACTATCCGTAAAGCTATTAAGAAAATGGCTACTATTGATAGAATGAAGCAAGATGGTTCTTTTGATGCATTATCTAAAAGAGAAAAATTACAAATCAACCGTCAGAGAGCTAAATTAGAAAAGAACTTAGGATCTATTTCTGATATGACTCGTTTACCTGCTGCTTTATTTGTAATTGATGTAAAGAAAGAGCACATTGCAGTTGCTGAAGCACAAAAATTAAACATTCCAATCTTTGCAATGGTTGATACGAACTCTGATCCAAGACCAGTAGATTACGTAATCCCTGCAAATGATGATGCTTCTAAGTCTATTGATAAAGTTTTATCATATGTAACTGATGCTATCGCTGAAGGTTTATCAGAAAGAAAAGCTGATAAAGAAAAAGCAAAAGCTGAAAAAGCCCCAGCTAAAGAAGAAACAACTTCAACTGAGGTTAAAGAAGAAGCAAAATAATTTAAATTTAAAGGTTTCATTACATTGGAACCTTTAAATTTTTACAACTTTGTACAATAAAATATTTACAACTAAAAAATAACAATAGAGATGTCAGTAAAAATTAGCGCTGCAGACGTAAAAAAATTAAGAGAAAGTACCGGAGCTGGTATGATGGATTGTAAAAATGCATTAGTAGAAGCTGGTGGTGATTTCGATAAAGCAATTGAAATTTTACGTAAAAAAGGACAAAAGATCGCTGCTAAAAGAGCAGATAGAGAGTCTACTGAAGGTGTAGCAATTACTAAAATTAGTGATGACAACACTTACGGTGTTGCTATTGTATTAGCATGTGAAACAGATTTCGTTGCTAAAAATGATTCTTTCAAAGATTTAGCTTCTCAATTTGTTGATATTGCTTTTAACACAAAAACTAAAGAAGAATTTTTAGCTGCTGACTTCGGTGGAATTACTGTTGCTGAAAAGTTAATCGAGCAAACTGGAGTTATCGGTGAGAAGATTGATATCACTTCATTCGAAAGAATTGAAGCACCATTCGTAGGAGCTTATACTCACGTTGGTAAGATTGCTGCAATGGTTGGTTTAACTGCACCAGTTGAAAACTCTGCTGTTTTAACTAAAGATTTAGCTATGCAAGCTGCTTCAATGGGAGCTACTTCATTATCTTACAAAGATTTTGATCCTGCATATGTTCAGTCTGAAACTGAAGCAAGAATTGCTGCTATTGTAAAAGATAACGAAGAATTAGTTCGTTTAGGTAAAACTTTAAAGAACGTACCTCAATTCGTATCTAGATTACAATTAACTGATGAAGCTTTAGCTAATGCTGAAGAAGCTGCTAAAGAGCAATTAAAAGCTGAAGGTAAACCAGAGCAAATCTGGGATAAAATCTTACCAGGTAAAATGGAAAGATTTATTTCTGATAACACAACTTTAGATCAAGAACAATGTTTATTAGATCAAAAGTTTATCAAAGACGAAAAGAAAACTGTTGCTGAATACGTTGCTTCTTTTGGTGATGTAGAAGTTAAAAACTTCGTAAGAGTTACTTTAGGATAATTCTCAACAGAAATTTTATATAAAACCATCCATTTTTTGGATGGTTTTTTATTTTATAAAAAAACAAACTCAAAAAAAATACGTAGTTTTGCACAACTTTCAACAAGACTATGCAATATAAAAGAATCCTTTTAAAATTAAGCGGAGAAGCTTTAATGGGAGAACGTCAATATGGTATTGACCCAAAAAGACTTAAAGAATACGCTCAAGAAATTAAACAAGTAGTAGACAGAAACATTCAAGTTGCCATTGTTATTGGTGGTGGTAATATTTTTAGAGGTGTTGCTGGTGAGCTTAACGGTATGGATCGTGTACAAGGAGATCATATGGGGATGCTTGCAACCTGCATTAATGGTTTAGCACTACAAAGTGCTTTAGAAGACGAGGGTATTCAAACAAGATTACAAACAGCTATCGAAATTAAAGAAATAGCAGAACCATACATTAAAAGACGTGCAAATCGTCATTTAGAAAAAGGTCGTGTTGTTATTTTTGGAGGAGGAACTGGAAATCCTTATTTTACAACAGATACTGCTGCTGTTTTAAGAGCTATTGAAATTAATGCAGATGCTATCTTAAAAGGAACTAGAGTTGATGGTATTTACAATACCGACCCAGAAAAAGATAAAGACGCAATAAAATACAACAATATATCTTTTAAAGATGTTATTGAAAAAGGCTTAAAAGTAATGGATATGACAGCCTTTACTTTAAGTGAAGAGAACAAATTACCAATTATTGTTTTTGATATGAATACTAACGGTAACTTATTAAAGTTAGTTTCTGGTGAACAAATTGGAACAATAGTTGATAACGAATAAACCGAAATAACCTCTTTCAAAAACAGAGGTCAATAAATACGAACAAAATGAACGAAGAAATTGATTTTATTTTAGATTCGGCCAAAGAGGCAATGAATAATGCTATTGAGCACTTAATAAAAGAACTACGTAGTATTAGAGCTGGTAAAGCTTCTCCATCGATGTTAGCTAACGTACAAGTTGACTATTATGGTTCTGCTACTCCTTTAGGACAAGTTGCTAATGTTAGTACTCCTGATGCGAGAACAATCACTATTCAACCATGGGAAAAAAACATGTTGCAAGAAATAGAAAAAGCTATTATGATTGCAAACTTAGGCTTTAACCCTATGAATAATGGTGATAACATTATTATTAGCGTTCCTCCATTAACTGAAGAGCGTCGTAAAGATCTTGCAAAACAAGCAAAGGCTGAGGCAGAACATGCTAAAGTTGGTGTTCGTAATGCTCGTAAAGACGCTAACAATGAAATCAAGAAAACTGAAGCTTCTGATGATATGAAGAAAAATGCAGAAGCAAGCGTTCAGGATTTAACAGATAGTTTTGTTAAAAATATTGATGAAAAATATTCTGTAAAAGAAAAAGAAATTATGACTGTTTAGGTCTCTTTATAAACATTATAAAAAAGAGTGTTTTTAAGACACTCTTTTTTTTCGTTTAATTGTTTCATTTACCCTAACTTTGCTAAAATTTTTTTGAATGACTTTTTGGACTAAAATCGCAGGATTTTTACTACGAAACCGATACTTGGTTTTAATTACTATAGCTGTTATTACGGGACTTTTAGTCACTCAGATGAAGTATATGCGTTTTTCATATACTGAGGCAAATTTGCTTCCTAAAGATCACGAAGCAAACATTCAATACGACAAGTTTTTAGAAATTTTTGGTGAGGAAGGAAATTTAGTTATCCTAGGTGTAAAAGATTCAACAATTTTTACCCCTAAAAAGTTTAACGCTTGGAATAAACTTGTAAAGAGTTTAGATAGTGTAAAACAAGTTGATTTTACTGTTTCAATAGCTGATGTAAAACAACTAAAAGCAGATAGAAAAAAAAGAAAATTTGTTTTAGAACCTTTATTTGACAAAGTTCCTTCAACTGATGAAGAAGTTAATAAAATAAAGAAACAATTATTTGAAAAACTTCCTTTTTACGATAATTTATTATACAACGATCAAGGTACTTTACAAACTGCTATTTATATTAATAAAGACATTGTAAATACTCCAGCTAGGAGAGATTTTATCGCTGAAATTTTAATTCCTACTATAGACAAATTTGAGAAAGATAATAACATAGATGTTCGTGTTTCTGGAATGCCTTATATACGTACAGTAAATTCCCAAAACATTATTAATGAAATGGGAATATTTGTAGTTGGTGCACTACTAATTACCGCTATTATATTCTTTTTCTTTTTCCGTTCGTTTAGAGCAACGTTCATAACCCTATTAGTAGTAGGTATTGGTGTAGTATGGGCATTTGGATTTATTGGTTTATTCAGATATGAAATTACGGTACTTTCTGCATTAATTCCTCCATTAATTATTGTAATTGGTGTACCAAATGCGGTATTTTTAATTAACAAATACCAGCAAGAAATAAAAAAACACGGTAATCAAGCAAAGTCTTTACAACGTGTAATTTCAAAAATTGGTAATGCTACCTTAATGACAAACATAACAACGGCTTCTGGTTTTGCAACCTTTGTTTTTGTTAAGAGTCAATTATTAAGAGAATTTGGTATTCTAGCATCGGTTAATATTATCAGTATTTTCATACTTGCTTTATTAATTATTCCAATCTTATACAGTTTTATGCCTCTTCCAGAGAAAAAGCATTTAAACCATTTAGAAAAAAGATGGATGGGGAATGTAGTTTCTTGGATGGAACGCATGGTAAAGCAACAAAGAATTGCAATTTATATTACTACAGTAATCGTTATCATATTAAGTATGATAGGATTATTTCAAATCCGAGTTTCTGGTAGTTTAATTGAAGACATGCCAAAAGGTATGCAGTTTTATAAGGACATCAAATTTTTTGAAAGCGAATTTGGAGGTATTATGCCTTTAGAAATTTTAATAGACACCAAAAGAGAAAAAGGTGTTATGAAACTTTCTACTTTGAAAAAGATGGAAAAGTTAAATGAAACTATTGAAACTTTCCCTGAGTTATCAAAACCTATTTCAGTAACTAACTTAGTTAAATATTCTAAGCAAGCATATTATAAAGGAAATCCAAAATATTATCAACTACCAACGAGTCAGGAAAAAGCACACATTTTTGCTTATACTAAAAACTCAAATAGTAACGCTGGTATGTTGAAAAACTTTGTAGACGAAACTGGTCGTTATGCACGTATCACTACTTTTATGAAAGATATTGGTACAGATAAAATGGACATTATTCAGGATCGTTTACAAGCTGTTATAAAGAAGCAGTTTCCAGACGAAAAGTTTAACGTTTCTATGACTGGTAAAGCATTGGTATTTTTAAAAGGAACTAACTATTTAATTAAAAACCTAGTTATTTCTTTATCATTAGCCATATTATTGATTTCAATCTTTATGGCATGGATGTTCCGTTCTTACAAAATGATATTTATATCATTAATACCAAATATACTTCCTTTATTAATTACTGCTGGATTAATGGGATTCTTTAGTATCCCTATTAAACCTTCAACAATTTTAGTATTTAGTATTGCTTTTGGTATTTCAGTTGACGATACAATTCACTTTTTAGCTAAATATCGTCAAGAATTACTAGCTAACAACTGGAAAATAAAGCCAGCGGTGTATGCTGCTCTCCGCGAAACAGGAGTTAGTATGTTTTATACTTCAATAGTATTATTTTTCGGTTTCTTAGTTTTTACAGTTTCTAGTTTTGGAGGAACAATTGCCTTAGGAGGTCTTGTCTCTGTTACTCTTTTATTAGCAATGGTATCAAACTTATTATTACTACCTTCTCTATTACTTTCTTTTGAGAAAAAGATTGCGAATAAAAAGGTTTTAAAAGAAACTAACTTTAAAATTTTGCCTCCAAAAGAAGACAAATAAAAGTTTACTCGCATTTTATAGATCAACATTGCTCAATTCTTTGTAAAAAAGTATCTTTGCTCTTCAATTTTTAAAAGATGAAAAGAAGTAGCGTTAAAGAATTATTACATTCTGAAAAATTTTTACAAGAAGTACATGTAAAAGGATGGGTTAGAACTTTTAGAAGCAATCGTTTTATTGCTCTAAATGATGGTTCTACTATTAATAATATTCAATGTGTTGTCGATTTTGAAAATACAAATGAAGAACTTTTAAAAAGAATAAATACTGGCGCTGCAGTTAGCATTACAGGTACCTTAGAAGAAAGTCAAGGAAAAGGACAAAAAGTTGAAATTCAAGTAACAGATTTAGAAATCTTAGGTGATTCTAATCCTGATGAATATCCAATTCAACCAAAAAGACATAGCCTTGAGTTTTTACGTGAAAATGCACATTTACGCATTAGAACAAATACATTTAGTGCTGTTATGAGAGTACGTTCAGCTTTATCTTTTGCTGTTCACAAATATTTCCAAGAAAATGGTTTTAACTATGTAAATACACCAATTATTACTGGATCTGATGCTGAAGGTGCTGGTGAAATGTTTCATGTTACAAACTTCGAAGCTAACAAAGCTCCATTAAATGAAGATGGTAATGTAGATTATACTCAAGATTTTTTTGGTAAGGAAACAAACTTAACAGTATCTGGTCAATTAGAAGCTGAGACTTATGCAATGGCATTAGGTAAGGTATACACTTTTGGACCTACATTTAGAGCTGAAAATTCTAATACAACACGTCACTTAGCTGAATTTTGGATGATTGAACCTGAGGTTGCATTCAATGATTTAGATGCTAACATGGACCTATCTGAAGATTTTATCAAGTCAGTTTTAAAATATGTATTAGATAACTGTAAAGATGATTTAGCCTTTTTAGATAGCCGTTTAACTCAAGAGGAGAAATCTAAGCCTCAAGCGCAACGTAGTGAAATGACTTTAATTGAAAAGTTAAACTTCGTTGTAGATAATAACTTTAAACGTGTTTCTTATACAGAAGCCATAGATATATTACGTAACTCTAAGCCTAATAAAAAGAAAAAATTCCAATTCCCTGTGAACGAATGGGGTGTTGATTTACAATCGGAGCACGAGCGTTATTTAGTTGAAAAACACTTTAAATGTCCAGTAATCTTATTTGATTACCCTGCAGATATTAAAGCATTCTATATGCGTTTAAATGAAGATGGAAAAACTGTACGTGCTATGGATGTTTTATTCCCTGGTATTGGAGAAATGGTTGGAGGATCACAGCGTGAGGAGCGTTTAGATGTATTAAAAGAGAAAATGGCTGCTTTAGATATTCCAGAAGAGGAATTATGGTGGTATTTAGATACTCGTAAATTTGGTACAGCTGTGCATTCAGGTTTTGGTTTAGGATTTGAACGTTTAGTATTATTTACTACAGGTATGAGTAATATTAGAGATGTTATACCATTTCCTAGAACACCTCAAAACGCAGAGTTTTAAAAAAATCATAAAACTTATAAACACAATCGTCATTCCTTATAGAATGGCGATTTTTTTTTAAGCCTTTTCTTATATTTGTAAATATGCTAAAACAAGGTTTACATCATAAATTATTACAAAAATTATCTCCTCAACAAATTCAGTTGATGAAACTAATTCAATTGCCTACGCAAGCATTTGAAGAACGTTTAAAACAAGAAATAGAAGAAAATCCAGCTTTAGATACTGGTAAAGAAGAACCTGAGAGTTTTGAAGATACTTTATCTAATGATTCTGACTATGATGATACTGGAAACGAAAAAATTGAAACAGACGATATTAATATCGATGAGTATTTAAGTGACGATGAATTTCCTAGCTATAAAACTCAAGCAAATAACTATTCATCTGATGATGATGAGAAACAAGTTCCTTATGCAGCTGGAACTACCTTTCATCAATCCTTAAAAAATCAATTAAACACTTTTAGAATTGACGATGAGGAACGTGCTATTGCTGAATTTTTAGTTGGAAGTATTGACGATAGTGGTTATATCCGTAGGGATATTATTGATTTAGTAGATGATTTAGCTTTTACTCAAAACGTATTTACTACCGAAGAAAAAGTAACAACTGTTTTAAAAACTGTAGTTCAACGATTAGACCCTATTGGTGTTGGCGCTTTAGATTTGAAAGAATGTTTAATTATTCAACTTAAATCTAAACCAGAAAAGAAAAGTATTTCATTAGCGATAAATATTCTCGAAAATGCTTTTGATCATTTTGTAAAGAAGCATTACAAAAAGCTTCTCGAAAAATTTGACATCGATGAGGAACAATTAAAAGAAGTAATTGCTGAAATAAGTAAATTAAATCCAAAACCTGGAAGTTCTTATGCTGGTAATAATAAAATAGCAGAACAAATTGTTCCAGATTTCTCTATACGCATTATTGACGGTAATTTAGAACTTACTTTAAATTCTCGAAATGCTCCTGAATTACATGTTTCTAGAGAATACAACAATATGTTAAAAGGATACAGTAAATCTAAAGAGAAAAGCAAAGCTCAGAAAGACGCTGTATTATTTATAAAACAAAAATTAGATGCTGCTAAATGGTTTATTGATGCTATAAAACAACGTCAACAAACACTTTTAGTTACTATGAATGCTATTATGCATCGCCAAGAAGAGTATTTCTTAACTGGTGATGAACGTAAGTTAAAACCGATGATTTTAAAGGACATTGCTGATGAAATTCAAATGGATGTATCAACAGTATCGCGAGTTGCTAATAGTAAATATGTTTCTACGCCTTATGGAACTAAATTAATTAAAGATTTCTTCTCTGAATCAATGAAAAATGATCAAGGAGAAGATGTTTCAACCAGGGAAATTAAAAAGATTTTAGAAACTGTTATCAATGAGGAAGAAAAAAGGAAACCTCTAACTGATGAGAAATTATCAAAACTTTTGAAAGAAAAAGGATACCCTATTGCTAGAAGAACTGTAGCTAAATATAGAGAACAGTTAGATATTCCAGTAGCTAGATTACGTAAAGAAATATAATGGAACGTTGGCATAAATTCATATCAACCATTCTTCACCCAATTGTAATGCCTACGATTGGGATTATTCTTTATTTTATCTTAACCCCAATTAATTTAAGTTCGCGACAACAATATACCATATTGGGAATTGTTTTTATTGCTACTTATATTATCCCACTTCTTTTATTAGTTTTTTTAAAACGTATAAACTATATAAAATCATTTCAAGTACATGGAATTAAAGAACGACGAATTCCAATATTTTTTATGATGACATTATTGTTTATGGTTGGTAAGTTCTTTGCTGAAATAAGTATTATAAGGGATTTATCTTATTTATTTTTTGGTGTTGTATTAGGATTAATTGTAATTTATTTACTCTTTATATCAAAAATAAAAAGCAGCTTACATTTATTATCAATGGGAGCAGCAACCGGTTATTTTTTATTATTCCAACAAATACATAGTATCAATATCCTACCTTTAATTATAGTTTTTATTTTACTTTCTGGGATATTAGCAGCCTCAAGATTGCATTTAAAGGCTCATACTAGCAGGGAAGTGTATATTGGTTTTTTTATTGGCTTAATTAGCCCTTTTTTAGCTTTCTATATTTTATAACAGGTAAAAACTCAATCCAAACTTAATTACCTTAGTATTTATTGGATTTCCGTTTAATACAGCATTTTTAAACATAGATGTTAAGCCATAATAGGCATGAAAGTTAAAAGTACCATATCCAGCTGATAATATTAAACCTGCTTGAAATTTATTGAACTGAGAAATGTTTGAAAAACTTACAGTAGTACCAGCTGCATTATTATAACGAAAAACATTACTAAAATTATAACTTAGTTTAACACCTGTATAAACTCTCCAAAAAGAATAAGTTTTAGCCGTTGAAGTTCTCCATCTAAACTGAATAGGCATTTCAACAGCATGTGTTTTTAATTTATTAGCTGTTATTGTATTGTTAACTTCAAACACATTCCTATCAGTTTCAGAAATATTCAAACTATGATTAAAAGAATCAAAAGCATATCCTAAACCTACTCCAATAGCTATTTGTCCACTTTTAACAAGGGGAATATCTTTTATATAACCTCCAGAAAAACCAAAAGAAAAACCACTTTTAGCTACTTCTAATGGCTGTTTATTTAACACATTATATGTTACATCAATATACAACTGATCTTCCCAATACTTATCTCCAACTTGTAAAGAATCCTTTTGAGAATAAGCAGTGATAGTTAAAAATAGTACAAAAAATATTTGAATATAGTTTTTCATAATTATCTAACGCTAAATATAGTTTTTTGGTATAAAAAAAGAGCAACCATAGGATTGCTCTTTTTTAATTTATTTAAAAGTAATTACTTTTGAATTTCACTTGCTTTGTGAGTAGATAAACTTAATTTAAGAGCATTAACATCTCTTAATTTCTCACGAATATCAGCTAAAGTACCAACACTCGATTCTTTATCTGCCTTAATAGAAGTTGTCATAAAAGGAACTTCAGCTTCTGATACATTACCTCTTTCTAAGAAAATGAAAGCTGGTACGTCATCAGGTGTAGCGATTTTATCATTTAACTGAATTCTGTTATAACTAGTTCCATACTTAGCATCTTTTGCCTTACCTACGTAAATTGTACTTACCAAACTTTTACGTTCAAGCTTTTTAACTTCACTTGCGCTTGGTAAACGAGGTGCTTCAATAGATAAATCTGTTTCTCTCATTACAGTTGTTACCATAAAAAAGAATAATAACATGAAAACAATATCAGGAAGTGAAGAAGTATTCACTGCTGGCATCTCTTTTTTCTTCTTTTTAAACTTAGACATACTTATATTGTTTTATTATTATTGAACATTAGTTGGTTCACTATCAGATATAATCTGTGGATAACTACTTTTTATATCTTCAACCTTCTTTCTTAATGACTCATCTTTTCTTGCACTCGCTTTAAAAGCTTTATCTAATTCTGTAAAACTCATACCATATTTTTGTTGGCATAATTTATTACGTAATTCAGAATAAGCTTTTAATAACTCGTTTTGTACAGCTACATAAATCCCATATTCAGTACCTCTATCACTCTCTACAGAAATAATAGCCTTATTAGGGTGATCTGAAGATGTTGGATCTTTAGCTCCATTACAGTAGTTACAAGGTGCTCCTGCATCTTTCCCAGGCATTGGATTACCAGTACCTCCACCATTGTCTATAAATTTAATAGCAGCATCTTTTAAGTCTTTTAACTCCATAGCCTCATCCTCTACAAGTAATTGGTTATTTCTGTTAATACTAACTTGAAAAATATTTTTTTGCTTTACAATTGGCGGTTCAACATCCGTTTTTTCAGCTAACTTTTTAGGGATACCTGAATCCACATCCATTGTTGTTGTTACAAGGAAAAAGATTAGTAGCAAGAATGCAATATCTGCCATCGAACCTGCATTAATTTCTGGGCTTTCTCTTCTTGCCATAATTTTTTATGATTTAACGATTCCTTTTAATAAATCCACTACAAAAAAGCCTCCAGCGATAACTCCTAAAATCATGCTAAAGCTAATTCCTGTTCCTACCCATTTAGAAGTTCCTCCTTGCGCTGCTAATACACCACCATCTGCACCTATAACTTGTGCATCTGAAGACATAAAGTAAGAAATTGCAAAAAGTACTCCTAAAGCTACTAGTCCTAATAATGTTTTCTTTAATGCTGCAGGGTTTTTAAACATTCCCCATAAAGAAGCAACTATAGCCACTACAACTACTCCTATTAATAACCAAGTTGAATAACTAACCAACGGTCCAACAGCACCAGAAAGCGCCTCGACGTCTTCCTTATCTATTCTAACAACGTTTACAAATAGCCCTGCACCAATAATTGATATCGCAGCTATAAGTAATGTTAATACTTTACTATTCATATGATTTATTATTTTTTATACTTAGCTAATAAGTCGATTAAAGAAATTGAAGCATCTTCCATGTTGTTTACGATACTATCAATTTTAGATACGATATAGTTGTAAAAAATCTGTAATATAATTGCTACAACAAGACCAAATACTGTTGTTAAAAGTGCAATCTTAATACCACCTGCTACTACCGCTGGAGAAATATCGTTTGCTACAGCAATCTTATCAAATGCTTCAATCATACCAATTACAGTTCCCATGAATCCTAACATTGGCGCTAATGCGATAAATAAAGATAACCAAGAAACGTTTTTCTCTAATAATCCCATTTGAACTCCACCATATCCAACTACAGCTTTCTCAGCAGCTTCTAAACCTTCGTCTGCTCTTTCTAATCCTTGATAAAAGATAGATGCAACAGGTCCTTTTGTATTTCTACAAACTTCTTTTGCAGCTTCTATACCTCCTGAACTTAAAGCATCATCAACACTAGCTACTAATTTTTTAGTATTAGTTGTAGCCATGTTTAAGTAAATGATTCTTTCAATTGCAATAGCTAAACCTAATATTAAAGCTACCAATACAATCCCCATAAATTTAGGATCTCCTTCAATAAAACGTTGCTTTAACTCTTGGTGAAAAGTTTTTTCAGCATCAGCTGCCTGAGCATAAGTTGACTGAATAGCTCCTAAAAACATAAATCCTGTAATAGTTAGGATATTTACTACTTTTTTCATTTTGTTATAATTAATTTTAAATAGTTAACGGTTTAAAAATACAAATTTTACTGTGAACTACTTATTTTTTTATCAATAAGTAATTCTTTTCTTGTACTTATTACACTTTTTTATTTTTTCAGAGTGCCAAGTAACAAAAAATTGTTGGGACATTAAAAAAAAACAGTAGTATTTATATACTTACGGCTCATTTTTATTCTTTTAACTACTATTTCAAGCAGTTATAACGGTAAATTTAACGATTTATTTACAAATTAATCAATTTCTCCTCTTAATGAAGTTTCGAAATAGTGCTTAAATTCGTCTTTTGACAACTTTTCACCTAGTAAATACATCATTTTTGCAACCGCCGTTTCGGTTGTAATGTCTTTTCCGTCTACAATTCCTATACGTTTTAACTCTGAACTTGTCTCATAATGCCCCATAATAATGCTTCCCCCAGCACATTGGGTTACGTTTACAATATAAATGCCTTTATCAACAGCTTTTTCTAGTAAGTTTACAAACCATTTTTCTGTTGGTGCATTACCAGATCCATATGTTTCTAAAATAATCCCTTTTAAATTAGGTATATCTATAAAACTGTTTACAACTGACTCTGTAATACCTGGAAATAACTTTAAAATAGCAACATTATTGTCTAGCTTCTTTCTAAAAACCAATTTCTCTTCTTTCTTATTAGGTTTTAGTAAGAGAGGATAATTAAAATTTAAATGAACTCCACTTTCTGCTAAAGGGGGATAATTCATAGATGCAAATGCTTCAAATTGTTCTGCATTAATTTTTGTTGTTCTATTTGCTCTATACAATTTATATTCAAAATACAACCCTACTTCCTGTATTACAGGCATGTTATTTTCAAAAGTAGAAGCCACCTGTATAGATGTAATTAAGTTTTCTTTTGCATCTGTTCGTAAATCACCTATAGGTAATTGCGACCCAGTAAAAATTACAGGCTTTTGTAAATTTTCAAACATAAAACTAATAGCTGATGATGTGTACGACATCGTATCGGACCCTGTTAATATCACAAATCCATCAAACTTATCATAGTTATCAGAAATAATTTCAGCTATATTTATATAATAATTCACATTCATGTTTGAAGAATCAATAGGCTCTTCAAAAGATATAGTAGAAATATCGCAATGTAATTGTTGTAATTCTGGAATCTTACTTGAAATTTGACTAAAATCAAAAGCTTTTAGAGCTCCTGTTTTATAATCTTTAACCATTCCAATAGTTCCCCCTGTATATACAATTAAAATTTTAGGCTTATTTGTCATTTTGACATCTTATATTATTAAATTCTAAAATGGAATAATTTATGTTGTAAATTTATCAAACAAAAATGACACAAAAATTTTAAACAATACTATATTATGATAGGTTTTTATGCAATAATTGGTGTTATTACATTATTTAGTTGGCTAGTAAGTAATACGCTACAAAGAAAGTTCAAAAAATATTCTCGAGTACACTTAAGAAACGGGATGAGTGGTGCTGAAATTGCTGAGAAAATGTTAGCTGATCATGGAATTTCTAACGTAAGAGTAATTTCTACTCCAGGTAGACTTACCGATCATTATAATCCAGTAAACAGAACTGTTAATTTAAGTGAGGCTGTATATAATCAAAGAAATGCTGCTGCTGCTGCTGTTGCTGCACACGAAGTTGGCCATGCTGTACAACATGCTCAAGCATATCAATGGTTACAAATGCGTTCAAAACTAGTACCAATAGTTAGCATTTCATCTCGATTTTCTCATTGGATGATTGTAGGTGGTATTTTATTAGGTGCTGGTGCTGGTCAGCCAGGTATTGGACAATTGATAGCTGTAGGTGGTTTAATATTTATGGCTTTAGGTACTTTATTTAGCTTCATCACTTTACCTGTTGAATATGACGCTAGTAATAGAGCCTTAGCATGGTTAGAAAATAAACATATGGTAACAAGAGAAGAATTAGCAGGATCTAAAGATGCTTTAAAATGGGCTGCTAGAACTTATTTAGTAGCCGCTTTGGGGTCTTTGGCTATGCTATTATACTGGGCACTAAGAATATTAGGCAACAGAGATTAACAAAAATTAGACTTATTAAAACATCCAAAGCTTCGAATATATTTCGAAGCTTTTTTTATGACTTCAGAAAACCTTTTTTTATCTAATTGCGTCTTTAAGGTTATAGGAAATAAAAATCTATTCATCGGAAATTTAACCCGTTTTATCAGATTTCTATTTTTTAATTTTCAATAAGAATACACTTTTGAAGTGTTAAATAAAAAAGATATGAAAGCTATTACCACTATTTTATTCGTATTAATTACAATAATCACTGCTCATGCTCAATATAGCATAAGTGGAAAAATTGTTGATAATCAGAAAAACCCATTACCCTATATTAATGTTATACTATATAATGTAGATAATCCTGGACAACCTAAAGGGACTATTTCAGGTGAAGATGGAAATTATTCTATAAAAAACATAGAAAAAGGAAAGTACCGAATAACTGTTACTACTTTAGGATTTAAAAGTGAAAAAGTAGCGGAATTTCAGCTATCAGCTAATAAAACTTTCAACTTTACTTTGCAAGAAGAAAGTCAAACTTTAAATGAAGTTGTTGTAAAATCTAAAAGACCTGTAATAAAACAAACTGCTGAAAAATTGGTAGTTGATTTAGAAAAAACCGAAATGGTTAATTCTAACTTACAAGATGTAATGCGTAAAGTTCCTGGGGTATTAGTTACAAACAATGGAATTACAATAGCTGGAAAAAGCGGTGTAAGAATTCTAATTAACGGAAAAACTACCGAATACATGGATGTTCAGAGTTTACTTCGTGATTTTCCTGCTGATAATATTGCTAAAGTTGAAGTAGTAGAACAGCCCGGTGCCGAATATGATGCTTCTGGTTCTGGAGCCATCATAAATATTATTTTAAAGAAAAATGTTCGTTTAGGTACCCATGGAAGTTTAACTGGATGGATTGGTGAAGACGAAGGTTTTGAATATGGAACTAGAGCCTCTATAGCTAGTTATAAAAACAAATTAAATTGGCAAACAAGTATTAGTCATTCACAACCTACATGGAGAGATGATTTGTTTTTAGTTAGAACTGTTGAAAACGAAACCTATGACCAAGTAACTAAAGAACCCTACAAACCAAACAACCTTACTTTTAGTGGTAACATAGATTATTACATAAACGACAAACATTCTTTTGGGATTGGTGGACGTTGGAACAACAGAAAATCCGACAGAATTGCAACTAGTAAAACTATTATTTCTAGCAGTTCAACAACAAATACCCTTTTTTCAGAAAATACTTTTGACAGAGATAGAATAGATTTCAATATTAACCCATATTATGAATATAAATCTGATACCGATAAACTATTTATAGATTTTAATTACATCGATTATAAAAATGATAACACCAATACTTTATCTGACATAACAGGAAGTACGCTTCCTTTTCAAGACAGAAGATATATACAAGATGGAAAATATACTATTAAAACTTATAAAATAGATTATAGTAAAACTGTTTCTGATAATTTTAAATTCAGTGTAGGAAGTAAATATGCTATGGTAAAAACTGATAGTGATTTAAAGTCATTTTTAGAAAACAACTCAAATGGTTTTGATTTAGACCAAACCAACAGTAGTCAGTTTTTAGTAGACGAAAAAATATTTGCAATTTACTCAAAAGTTAATGCTACTGCAGGGAAATGGACCTTTTCTGGAGGATTACGTTATGAAGATAGTAACACTGACGGAACATCTATTTTTTTAAAAAACGGTCAAATGGTAAACGAAGTAAAGAAAAGACCTATTAGCAAACTATTTCCTAGCGCATCAGTTAGTAGAAAAATAACAGAAAGTATTGGAGCTAGTTTATCTTATAGCTATCGAATTAGAAGGCCTTCATATAATAGCTTGAATTCATTTGCTACTTTCTTAGACCCTTTTTCTGCTGGTGAAGGAAATCCAAGTTTAAGACCTGCTTTTACAAATAATTATCAATTTAACTTAACTTACGATGGACAACCGTTTTTTACAGTAGGCTACAGTAAAACAAACGATGTTATTTTCGACTTAATAAAGCAAAACAATACAACTGCTCAAATTAGACAACAGGCAGTAAATGTTGAAGATTTCACTAATTGGAACTTTAGATTATTCGCTCCTTTGAGTTTTATTAAAGGTTTAGAAGGTTATACAGGATTTATCGTTAATAAAAACTCTTACAACTCAGCAATACACAATGTAAACTTATCTAAATGGAACTTATTTTGGTTTGCTCAAGCAAATTATAAACTACCTTGGGATGTAAACTTTGAGGTAAGCGCGAATTATGGAACTGGAGCTTTAGAAGGTCAAATAGAAGTTGATTGGTTAGCTGGTTTAGATTTTTCTTTCGGAAAAAAATTCTTAGACAACAAGTTAAAAGTAAATCTTGGGTTTAATAAAATGTTAGACCGTGGATTTAACGGAAAAATCGATTACGGTAATGGTACAGCCAGAGTAGAAAGTAATGGGTCTCGTCAAAACATACAATTGAGACTTGTATATAGCTTTGGATCTAAATTCGGAAAGAAAAAATCAAAACGTAATTCTTCTAGAGATGAAGAAAATAGAATTCAAGACAATAATTAATTTCTTATACTTTTGTTTTTATATGGACATCACAAAATTCATAACTTGTGATGTCTAACTTAAATTTCTATGGATACTAAACTTAATAAATCAGACTGGACACTTATTATTATCCTATATTCTGTTACTATAGTTATAAACTCTATCGATTACTATAAAGATGGGAATATGCTTAAAGAATATATCGTTGATTTTTCTGTCTCAATAGTAATGTCTTTGTCTGCTGTGTTATTTTTTATGTATTGGTTAATACCAAACTATCTAGTACACAAACAAAAATATATTCATTTTGTATTCTTTGGACTTCTTAGTCTTTTTATAGGAGGATATATAGATAAAGTAGCAAGTTTTTGGAGTGGAGAAAATGATTGGTCTAAATTCCCTAAAGGAATAGATTTATTTCTACATTCAGTATTTAGACTTTTAGATAACATTGGTTTAATACTTGGTGTACTTTTGACTAAAAAATTTTATCAAGGCAAAACTGAATTAATTAATATTGAAAAAAAGCAAAAAGAAAACGAGTTAAAACTATTACGTTCACAAATAGAACCACATTTTTTATTCAATAATCTAAACACTCTTGATAGTTTAATTGATTCTGATTCAGAAAAAGCAAAAGAATATATTAATAGATTATCGTTAATTTATCGCTATCTAATTCAAACCAAAGATGCTGAAGTAATGGAGCTTTCAAAAGAATTGAAATTCGCTGAAAACTATATTTTCTTAATTGAAACTCGTTTTGGAAATGATTACAAATTCAATATTGAAAAAAAAGTAACTGTATCAAACAAATTTATTCCTACTGGTGCATTACAAACTCTTTTAGAAAACGTAGTAAAACACAACAAAGCTAATAAAGAGCCTATAGAAACAAACATTAACATAACTGAAGGTTGGTTAACTGTAAAAAACACCAAAACCAATACTCCAAACAAGGAAAGTTTAGGTACAGGATTAGAGAATTTACAAACTCGTTATGAGCTATTATCTGATAAAAAAATAGCCATAGGAAACAACACCAATAAATTTATTGTATCTATTCCTATCATTAAATTGAGTGATGAAAACTAACAATATGAATATTTTAATTTTAGAAGACGAAATACCTGCTTATCAAAAATTGGTAAACTATTTAAAAGACTCTTTTGGAGAAAATTTTTCTCATGATGTAGCTCGCACAAATTCAGATGGAAAAAAGCTCTTAACCGAAAACACTTATGACTTTATCTTATCAGACATTCAGTTATTAGATGGTATTTCTTTTGATTTATTTGATGAATTAAACATCAACACTCCTATAATATTTTGTTCTGCACATGACGATTATTTGTTTAAAGCTTTTAACACTAATGGAATTGCTTATATTTTAAAACCTTATTCTAAAAGCGACTTTAATAAAGCTATCAATAAATATCAACAACTATTTAAACAAGGAGATTATAACAAATTAAACCACGAGACCTTAACCAACTTAAAATCTGCTTTACAAGAAGAAAACAATTCTTATAAGAAACGATTTGTTATAAAGAAAACTAAAGGAATCCAGCTCTTAAATGTTATAGACATTAGTTTAATAGAAGCTTCGGGAGATTTCTGCATTGCTACCGATTTTAATGGAAAATCCCACAACATCTCTCAAACATTGGGTGGAACATTTAAACAATTAAATCCTGCAAAATTTTTCAAAATCAATAGAAGTGAAATTATCAATATAGATTATATCGAAAGTATTGAAAATCATTTTAAAAACCGTCTACTAATTAGTATGAAAGGTATTAAAGAAAAACCAATGACTAGTTCTTCAACTACTGCCGATTTTAGAAAATGGTTGGAACAATAGATTGAAAAAAATATATTTGCAGCCTAATCATTAACTTTTAAACTATGAAAAAAATTATTTTGTCTGTTGCTATGCTAACTTCCATAGCTTTTGTTGCTTGTTCTGACAACGATGATAATCAAAAAAAATGTATCTCATGTGAATATTCAGGAGCAGGTACTACAAAGCCTATCAAAACTGAATATTGCAATAATGGTGATGGAACAATGACAATTACTGTTGAGGGAATTCAAACTGTTACTTCTGATATTCCAGAAGGTAGTACTTTTGAAGATGTTATAGAAGCAGCTAAAACACAAGGTACAACTTGTAAGTAAGAAAACACTCACTACAAAAACAAAGCCTCAGTTAATTTAACTGAGGCTTTTTTATTTTCAAATCTAATCGTTTAATTTCAATACTGCCATAAACGCTTGTTGTGGAATTTCTACATTACCAACTTGACGCATACGTTTCTTACCTTTTTTCTGCTTTTCTAATAACTTACGCTTACGAGAAATATCACCTCCATAACATTTAGCAGTTACATCTTTACGAAGTGCTTTCACTGTTTCACGTGCTATAATTTTTGCTCCAATAGCTGCTTGAATTGGAATATCGAATTGTTGACGTGGAATTAATTCTTTTAACTTCTCACAAATTCTTTTTCCTATAGAATATGCATTACTATCGTGTAATAAGGCAGAAAGCGCATCAACAGTTTGTCCATTTAATAACATATCTACACGTACTAATTTAGATTTTTGCATTCCAATAGGCGAATAATCAAAAGAAGCATATCCTTTAGAAACCGTTTTCAAACGATCATAAAAATCAAATACAATTTCAGCTAAAGGCATATCAAAAATTAACTCAACACGCTGAGGAGTTAAATAAGTTTGATTTACAATTTGTCCACGCTTTTCAATACAAAGGCTCATTACTTGACCAACAAAATCAGATTTTGTTATAATAGAAGCTTTAATAAACGGCTCCTCTACCCTATCTAATTTCGATGGATCTGGTAAATCTGTTGGATTATTAACAATAATAATATCATCAGGATTTTTCTTTGTAAAAGCATGATAAGATACGTTAGGTACCGTTGTTATAACAGTCATGTTAAATTCACGCTCCAAACGCTCTTGAATAATTTCCATGTGTAACATTCCTAAGAACCCACAACGGAAACCAAATCCTAAAGCTGCTGAACTTTCAGGTTGAAAAACTAAAGATGCATCATTCAACTGTAGCTTTTCCATTGAAGCTCTTAATTCTTCATAATCCTCTGTATCAACCGGGTAAATACCAGCAAATACCATTGGCTTTACATCTTCAAAACCATCAATAGTGTCTGTAGTAGGATTTGCAAAATCAGTAATAGTATCTCCTACTTTAACTTCCTTTGCTGTTTTAATACCAGTAATTAAATACCCAACATCTCCTGTTTTAATTTCTTTCTTAACAACTTGCTCTAACTTTAAAGTACCAACTTCATCAGCTCCATATTCTTTCCCTGTCGCCATGAACTTTATACGCTGGTTCTTTTTAATAGAACCATCTATTACTCTAAAATAAGTTTCAATTCCTCTATAAGAGTTATATACTGAATCGAAAATTAAGGCTTTTAAAGGCGCGTCTGGATTTCCTTCAGGAGCAGGAATTTTATCAATAATTGCAGCTAAAATATTATCAACTCCAAAACCAGTTTTACCACTTGCATGAATTACATCTTCTGGCTCACAACCTAATAAATCTACAATATCATCTGTAACCTCTTCAGGATTTGCTGATGGTAAATCTACCTTGTTTAAAACTGGAATTATTTCTAAATCGTTTTCTAACGCTAAGTATAAGTTAGAAATAGTTTGTGCTTGTATACTTTGCGCTGCATCTACAATTAACAAAGCACCTTCACAAGCTGCAATAGAACGAGAAACTTCGTAAGAAAAATCTACGTGCCCTGGAGTATCAATTAAATTTAAAATATAATCTTCTCCATTATATTTATAATCCATTTGAATTGCGTGCGATTTAATCGTAATTCCACGTTCACGCTCCAAGTCCATATTATCTAGTAACTGATTTTGCTTTTCACGTTCTGACACAGAACCTGTATAGTCTAATAATCTATCAGCAAGTGTACTTTTACCATGATCAATATGTGCAATAATGCAAAAATTTCTAATTTTCTTCATTCGTCGTATTTCTAACTTCTTATAATCGACAAAGATACTTTATGTAAAATGCATCCACAAATAAAAATTTATTCAATAAAAAAATAAAAAGTAACTTTGCAGCATGGTAAAAATTGGAGATATAGAACTTCCTGATTTCCCGCTTTTATTAGCGCCGATGGAAGATGTGAGTGACCCACCGTTTAGAGCTTTATGTAAAGAAAACGGTGCAGATGTGGTTTATACTGAATTTATTTCCTCGGAAGGACTAATTCGTGACGCAGCAAAAAGCGTAATGAAATTAGATATTTACGAGAAAGAACGCCCTGTTGGAATTCAAATATTTGGGGCTAACCTAGACTCTATGCTTAAAACTGTAGAGATAGTTGAAAAGTCAAATCCAGATATTATTGATATTAATTTTGGTTGTCCTGTAAAGAAAGTTGTTTCTAAAGGTGCAGGTGCTGGTATTTTAAAAGATATCGATTTAATGGTAAAACTTACAGAAGCTATGGTAAAACACACCAAACTTCCTGTAACTGTTAAAACTCGTTTAGGTTGGGATCATGATTCTATAAGAATTGTTGAAGTAGCTGAGCGCTTACAAGATGTAGGATGTAAAGCTATTGCTATACATGGTCGTACTCGTGCTCAAATGTATAAAGGTGATGCTGACTGGAAACCAATTGCCCAAGTAAAAAACAATCAAAGAATGCACATTCCTGTTTTTGGAAACGGAGATGTTACTTCTCCTGAAAGAGCAATGGAAATGCGTGATGAATATGGTTTAGACGGTTGTATGATTGGTAGAGCTTCTATAGGATATCCTTGGTTTTTTAACGAAGTAAAACACTTTTTTAAAACTGGTGAACATTTAGCTAAACCTACCATAGCACAACGTGTTGAAATGGCTCGTCGTCATTTAGAAATGTCTATTGATTGGAAAGGGGAACGTTTAGGTGTTGTTGAGACAAGAAGACATTATACAAACTACTTTAAAGGCATTCCTCATTTTAAAGATTACCGTATGAAAATGGTTACTTCTGATGACCCTAAAGATGTTTTTGCTACTTTTAATGAAGTGGAAGCTAAATTTGGAAACGCCACTATTCCTGAAATAAAATAAGCTTTATTTCTCAATAAATGCTTTTGATATTCTTGAGCTTGCAATTTTTGCCGCTACATAACCTAGTATTGAAATTGTAAGCATTACCAAGAATAAATTAAACCATCTAAACTCTACGGGATAAGCTAAGGTCTCTGTAATCATAAATAATTCGAATTTTTGCTGAATTAACACCAAAACAATTCCAATTAAAAGCCCAATTCCCATTCCTACTAGTGTCAATAAAAAGCCTTGTAAGACAAAAATTCTTTTTATTTTTTCTATTGTACTCCCTAAATCGACTAATGTTTTTAGGTTTTGTTTTTTATCAATTATCATCATAATAATTGAACCTATTACATTAAATAATGCAATAGCTATAATCAATGTAAAAATTAAATAAGAAATAAAATTTTCTGTATTTACTACTTTATAATATACTGTATTTAATTGTGCTCTCGTTTGCACTTTGAAAGCCTCTCCTAAACTTTCTTGCAAACTAGCTTGATAGTTATCTAAATCGACACCTTCCTTTAGTTTTAATTCTATAGCCGTAAACTGATTGTCTTTATAATTAAGTAATTTCTGAGCTAGCTCGACTTCTGTAAAAACAAACTTACCTTCAAACTCTTCTGAACCTTTATAAACTCCTATAATTTGAACAGGTATAGAATTGAAAGCATTGTTTGGATTTATTAATCCTTTTCCAGGTTTAGGAACTAAAATTTTTAAAGGTTCTCCAAAATTCATTATTCCTAATGATAGTTTATACCCAATACCATAACCTATTACTGCTGTATTTCTAAATTCAGGGTCTATCCAACTCCCAACTTTCAATAAGGAGTCTACAGGTAAAATTTGATTGTAGTTTTGTTCTACTCCTTTTATATATGCTATCTGATTTTTATCCTTATAATTTAAGAAAACACGCTCTTCTATTACTTTAGAAACAGCTAATACCTCATCGTTTTCTATTATTTTTTGATAAATTTCATCAGAATACTCAATGGTTTTACCTTTAACCTTTGAAATTTTAATATCTGGATCTGAATCTTGAAGTAATGAATCACTAAATGTTCTTAATCCTGAAAAACCAGATAAAATTACAAACAAAGCTAACGTTCCAACAACAACACCAAAAATGGTTATAAACGTTATAATGTTTATTGCATTGGTGCTTGCTTTTGAAAACAAGTATCTTTTAGCTATGTATAAAGAAAAGTTCAACTATTAATAAATCTAAGTATCAATGTAAACAAATTTATTAACGCTTTTGACGACGTGGTAAAATTTCTGGATTCTTAATTGGATCAACGTCTCCTCCTTTTAAAGACTTATCAATATCTTCAATATAATCTAAACTATCATCTCCAAAAAACAATAACTCAGGCATTCTCCTAAGTTGATTTTTAGTTCTTTGTGCTAATTCATGACGTATTAAAGGCGTATTAGATTTAACACCTTCAATAATTTCATCTCTTTTTTCAGAAGGAAAAACACTCAAATACACTTTTGCTACTCCTAAATCAGCAGTAACAGAAACTTTTGATACCGATATAATCACTCCCTTCATTCCATCTTGCGCGGCACGCTGCAAAACATCTACTAAATCTTGTTGCAGTACTCCTGCAATTTTTCGTTGTCTATTTGTTTCTTCCATGCTGCAAATTTAGGCATAAATTTACGGAGTGTAAATTTTATTTTTTATAGCATACATTACTAAGCCCACCCTGTTTCTAACATTTAATTTAGTAAACAAACTATCCCTATATCCATCTATAGTTTTTGGACTTAAAAACATTTTATCTGCTATTTCTTTATACGTTAATTCTGAACAGGCTAATTTCATAAAAATTATTTCGTTTTCTTTAAATCGAATAGAATTTTTACCATTCTTCCCTGACACTGAATCTAACAATAAGTTAGTAACATTTCTGGTATGAAAGAAACCATTATCCATCATTTCTAGAAGCGCTCTTTCTAAGACTTCTTTTTTTGTATCTTTTAGCAAATAACCAACGGCTCCTGCTTTTAACATTTTTAAAATAGTACCATCTGCATCTTCTACAGATAATGCCATAACATGTACATGTGGATGATTTTCTACAATCCATTCGGTAGTTTCAATACCATTCATTACTGGCATATTTACATCAACTAAAACAATATCTGGAATGTTTTTAGGTGATGCAGAGAACTTCTCCGAAACTTCTTTCCCGTTTTTACATGTATATAACACTTTAAATTTATCAAAGGTATTTACCATACCTTCAATTGCCTGTGATAATAGAGTGTGATCATCTACAACAACAACTGAGTATTTCATAATTACGTAGGTTAGGTTATTATCTTGTTGTGAGGGACAATATAATGAAGGGACAATGTACTACAATTCTTAAATATAATAATTTATTATTAAACTGGTTCCTTTTTGAGGTTCCGATTTAAATTTTGCTTCGGCATTGATAAGCTTCGCTCTTGCTTTAATATTCTGTAAACCAATACCTTTTAGTCTTACTTTTTTCATTTCAAAACCAACACCATTATCTTTTGCTTCAATCTCAATAGCATCTTCTTTGTAATTTAAAAACACCTCAAGCTTAGTTGCTTTTGAATGTTTTATCGTATTTGAAAAAAATTCTTGTAGAATTCTGAAAATTATAATTCCGTGCTTTTGATTTATTTCTCTTTCTTCTCCTACAACTTCAAAACTAGATTCTATATAATTCAATCTATTAAATCTCCTTAACTCTAGTTCTATTGCTTCCTTTAATTTTATAGCATTTATAAAATCTGGGTTTATCGATTTAGACAAGGCTCTTATTTCTGTTAAACTTTTAGCTATGGTCTCAGCAATCTCTTCTATATTTTCAGGAGAAGCATGTTGCATTTGTATTTTAGCTAAAGTTAAGAGTTGTCCAATATTGTCGTGCAACTCCCAACTTATATTTCTTAAGGTTTCTTCTCGTATCTCTATTTGAGTTTCTGCTAATTCTCTTTCGTATCGTTTTCTATTTTCAGCACGCTCTACTAAAAGTTTGTTTTTACGTCGTTGAAAAACAGAAAAAAGAGTAACTAAAAAAGTTAACACTATTATTATAACTAATGTTGTTATTACTAATACTACTCCCTCTTGCTGCTCCATATTAAACCAAATGATATTATTAAATTCATTGTAACAATCAATGATTCTAAAATCGGGTATAAATCTTTATTTTTCATGTAAATCCAAATGCTAAAAAAAGGAATAGAAGGTAAATAATAAACCATAAAACCTACTGAAACCCAAAAAGGTAAAAGCTTTTTATAATTTATAATTTCATCTGATAACAATAGTTCTCTTAAGAATAAAAAGATTAAGACACCCACATTTAAAAAACTCACTATTACAGCTTTATAAAAATACGTTCTATCATAAAAAACCATTATCCATAAAATCAAAAAGACAATCAATAGAAGATAAGAAATATTTAAATATCTCTTATCTTTTATTAACTGTTTATAAATATATAGAATCAAAAAGTATTCTAGTAAAGTAGAGTATTGATAAACCAAAAAATTCCTAACTCCTAATTCACTTAAGTATCCTCCAGCAAAATCAACCAAAAAATTCATTAACATTAACAATGCTATTCCTTTTAAAAATTTTGTTTTCTTTTTTAGAAAAAAATAAAAACTTAAAAAAGCTACAAGTAATTGTGAAAATAAGGGAATATCAAATAAATCTACCATAAAATTAATCTGTACCGTATGGTGGTTCTAAATTTCCTTTATTTCCAGCTCCGCTTGGTTCATTTGATGGGTCAGTAAGTAGCTCAATACTATAATTATAATCTTCTCTTTTTCCTTTATTAAACTCCTCTAATGAATTATAAATCCAATTATACCCATTCTTAGCTAACATCTCTTTAAAAGTCACTAATTTCCCTTGCTTATATGATTGTAAAGGATCAAAAGCTACCTGCTTTCCTCCTATAGTCGTAGTAGGAATATAAATTAAGTCTTGATAACTTCTACCAGTGTTATTATAATTAGGCATTGCTGCAGAAATAAAGCTTATTCCTGAAACCTCAATTCCAACTTTTTTACTTAGATTCTTAACTCTTCCCAAATACTTTAAAAATTGTTTAAAATTATAAGTATTAATACGAGAATCCTCATAACCTAAAGCCTTTTCTAAGGGAGCTATCCTTGTAGTATCATACTCCTTTAACATACTTACAATTTCTGTATAATCTAACATCTCAAGAGTTCTTCCTTCATCAGAATAACAAAATGTACCTTCAGGAATTTGTGATTGCCAATCGTCATTATCACATTTACATTTGTGTTTTTCACATGAAGCCATGAAGTTCAATGTAAAAAAAATGATTAACAATTTTAGTAGGTTAGTTTTTTTCATAATAAAAATAATATTTAAATTCACTTTAAATATACTAGCTTATTTTCAATTATATTTATCTTAACCTAACACTTTTCTTATAAAACAATCTATCAAACACTTATGTTTTATTAATTTTTTAAAATACAGGAAAAACACCTATAAGATATAAATGAATACCCTATAGCTATTTCAATACTTTTACTGTTGAATATTTATTTCTTACATCTTTTAAAATAAAAAAGACTCACAATTAGTGAGTCTTTTCCTCATAATATATTTAATATGGCGGTGATAATTGTCCAAAATTCCCAGCATTACTTAATTTCCCTTCTCTAAAGCTTCTATTTTTAAAATTTTGCCTAATTTCTTCTTCTATAGTTTTTCTATTCTCATAATCTTCTTTACTATCGTACACCCAATTATAACCATATTCACCTAATGCCTCTTTCATAGTTACAATTTCTCCATTTTTAGAAGCATCTGGTGCAAAAGCTATATTTTTTCCATTAATTTCTGTTGTTGGCATAAACAGTACTGTTTGATAGTTTGGTACTCCATGCGAAGTATTTTCAGGATAAGAAGCAGATACTATATTGATACCTGTTAACTTTATTCCTTTTTCTTGAGATACTTCTTTCACATAATTTAAATAAGCTTCTAGAGTTTCAATTGTATAAAAGTTTATCCGAGTATCTTCTCTACCTAAAGCTTTTTCCAAAACTGGTTTTCTGGTTTCATCATAATGCTCTAACATAGCTACCATTTCTTTGTACATCAATAAATTTTTAGGTTTTGTTGTTGTTACCGTTTTTTCGATTAAAACTTCACTTGTTTTATCTTGCGTACAAGACAATAAACTAGCTGCACCTATAAATGCAACAAGCAATTTTTTTGTTGTTTTCATATGAATCACAATTTTTAAATTAATATTGGCTTCAATTTAGCATTTATTTTTTTTGCAAACCCAAACAGATACATTTTTCTTTTATACTTTTACCCTATGGATAAAATTGAACATATTGGTATTGCTGTAAAAGATTTAGAAAAATCAAATCAGCTTTTTGCATCACTCTTTGGAAAACCGCATTATAAAATTGAAGAAGTTGCTAGCGAAGGTGTTAAAACCTCATTTTTTAAAACTGGACCTAACAAGATAGAGCTCTTAGAAGCTACTAAACCCGATAGTCCTATAGCTAAGTTTATTGAAAAAAAAGGAGAAGGAATTCACCATATAGCTTTTGCAGTTACAAATATTGAAGCAGAAATAAAGCGTTTACAAAAGGAAGGCTTTACGGTATTAAATGAAACACCTAAAAAAGGAGCCGATAATAAATTAGTTGCTTTTTTACACCCAAAAACCACTAATGGAGTTTTAATTGAATTATGTCAGGAAATTGAATAATTAGCTCTATAGGAATTACCAAATATTTGTATCTTGCAATGTTAAATTTACAACATTAAATAATGACAACCTCTTTTGATTCTTTTCAAAAACGACGCTTACAATCATCTTATGTTTCCGTAGTAGTTAGTATTGCGCTAGTACTTTTTATGATTGGAATTTTAGGTTTGGTTTTATTAAAATCTACCAAAGTTGCTAATCACTTTAAAGAGAAAGTAGTAATGACTCTATTTTTAAAGGATGATGTTACTGCCAAGCAATCAAAAGATTTCAAAGAAACCTTAAAGAAAAAAGAATACACAAATAAGGTTATATACATAACAAAAGAAGAAGCAGCAAAAACGTACAAAAGAGATTTAGGTGAAGATTTTTTAAAATTTTTAGGTGATAATCCTCTTAAAAACGGATTAGATATTTACTTAAAAGCAGATTTCGTTACTCCTGAAAAAATGAATGAAATAGAAAACTCTTTTGAGAAAAATAAATTGGTAGCTGAAGTAAATTACGATAAACCTTTAGTTCGATTATTAACACAAAACATTCAAAAAATTAGTTTTTGGTTGTTGGTGCTAAGCGGTTTCTTTGGTATTGTTGCTATTATATTAATTAATAGCTCCATTCGTTTATCTATTTACTCTAAAAGATTCAATATAAAAACCATGCAAATGGTTGGAGCAACTAAAAGTTTTATTCGTAGACCATTTATATGGCAAAGCATTAAGCTAGGTCTATTAGGTGCTTTTATAGCATTATTTGGAATAGCTCTTTTAATTTACTATATAAACAAATATATCCCTACGTTAGAAATGTTATCAGACTACACTCCTTTGGCTTATGTTGCTGGAGGTGTATTATTTGTATCTTTCTTTATTACTTGGATAAGTACATTTTTTGCTACTCAACGTTTTTTAAACTTACAAACTAATGATTTGTATTACTAAGATTTTATGAAAAAAGATAATTCAACCAAACAAGAATTTTTATTCGGTAAGCGCAATTATATAATCATGTTAATTGGCTTAGCTGTTATAGCATTAGGGTTTATTCTAATGGCCGGTGGTGGTAGTGATGACCCAAAAGTATTTAATCCTGAAATTTATAGCTGGCAAAGAATTCGTTTAGCACCAACTCTTGTTATTATTGGATTGGGTATTGAAATTTATGCTATTTTTGCCAATCCAAAAAAATAAGCATGGGATTATTAGAGGCTATTATCTTAGCCATTATTGAAGGTATTACTGAGTATTTACCTGTTTCTTCAACAGGACATATGATTATCGCTTCTTCTTTTATGAGGATTGCAACAGATGATTTTACAAAACTATTCACCATAGTTATTCAACTAGGTGCTATTTTATCGGTTTTAGTATTGTATTGGAAACGCTTTTTTCAAAGTTTCGATTTCTATTTAAAACTGTTAGTAGCATTTATTCCAGCTGTTGTTTTAGGATTGCTCTTAAATGATGTTATCGATAGTTTATTGGAAAGCCCAGTAACAGTTGCTATTTCTCTAATCATTGGAGGGGTTATTTTATTAAAAGTTGACGATTGGTTTAAAGCCAACGAGGAGTTTGATGAAAAAAACCCAACAGCTCATACAGAAATAAGTTATGCTACTGCTTTAAAAATTGGTTTTTTTCAATGTTTAGCTATGATTCCAGGAACTTCTAGAAGTGGTGCTAGTATTGTAGGTGGTATGACTCAAAAAATAAATAGAAAAACAGCTGCTGAATTTTCTTTCTTCTTAGCGGTTCCTACCATGTTAGGTGCTACTGCTAAAAAAACCTATGATTATTATAAAGCTGGTTTTGAATTATCTTCTGAACAAGTAAACTACCTTATTATTGGTAATGTTGTTGCTTTTATTGTTGCCTTAATAGCTATCAAATCATTCATCGATTACTTAAGTAAAAAAGGATTTAAAATCTTCGGATACTACCGTATTATATTTGGAGTTGCCTTATTACTAATTCACTTTTTCGTGTATAAACTTTCTATATAATGCTGACTGCTGAAGACTATAAAAACGGACAAGTTTTATTAATTGATAAACCTTTAGAATGGACTTCTTTTCAAGTTGTCAATAAATTACGTTGGCATATTCGTAAACGTTTTGATATTAAAAAAATTAAAGTTGGTCATGCAGGAACTTTAGACCCTTTAGCTACTGGCTTGTTAATTATTTGTACTGGAAAACAGACTAAAAACATCAACGAATACCAAGGTCAAGCAAAAGAATATACAGGTACAATAACTCTTGGTGAAACAACCCCTAGTTACGATTTAGAAACTGAAGTAAACGAAACTTTCCCTACTGAACATATTACTAAAGAATTGATTCATAAAACAACAGAACAATTTATAGGAAAAATTCAACAAAAGCCACCTATTTTTTCAGCAATTAAAAAAGATGGTAAACGTTTATATGAATTAGCTCGTAAAGGAGAAACTACCGAAATTAAATCGAGAGAAATTACTATTTCTGAATTTGAAATTACCAATATTAATGCAAACAAAGTTGACTTTAGAGTTGTTTGTAGTAAGGGTACCTATATTCGTTCCTTAGCTTACGATTTTGGTTTAGCGTTAAATTCTGGAGCTCATTTATCTGCCTTAAGAAGAACCAAAATTGGAAATTTCTCTGTTAGTGACGGACTAAGTATTGATAATTTTATAGAATCGTTAGAAGTGGAATAGTTTTTGTCTCATAGAGCAAAAAACATTTACTTCTATGAAAAAAACTACACTACTATTCTTTATAACTTTAGTCATTAACTTTAAAATTAATGCTCAAAATGAAAGTAAACGTCCTTTCTTTACTGGGTCTTTGAGTACTACTTTTGGAATTAATCAGAAATACAAATTAGGAGAAGAAGGAAACGGCCCTTTAATTGTACCTAAATCCATTTTATTAAGAACTGGTTTTGGATATCAATTTAATGATCGTTGGGCATCTACTTTTAATATCGGTTACGACCATCATTTTACGTACGCTATCAACTCTATTCCAATGTACGCTAGTGTTCGTTATAATTTTATTAAAAAAGCCAGTAGCGCTTATTTTATTGAATCTAGCTACGGACAAATGTTTCGTCCTTCCAATCGATTTTCAAATGGTAACTATTACAAGATTGGCTTAGGAATCTTATCTCTTAGCAACAGTAGTTTTAACGGAATGATACGCTTAGATTTTCAAAGAAAAAAAATAGCACAATTTAAAAATGGAAATCTAGACAGTATTTCTCTTGGTATTGGTTTTACCTTGTTCTAATTTTTAAAGAAAACGACTATACCAGCTCTCTGTAATTGGTACTTCCCAATAGTTATTTAACTCGTGTTTTGTTTGCACTAAGTTATCAAAAACAATGGTTTTACCAGTTACAGATTTATTTTTTATTAGTTTTTTAAAATCTTTTAGCTCTTTATACTGAGTATACTCTCCTTGTTTAAAACACACATTCATTTTATCTAATAACTCAATATCGTATTCTTGCTGTAATTGCAATACAAAAGCTACTTGCTTATCAATTTCTGCATTAGATAACTGTATATTATCTTCTACAGAAAAAATAATAAATCGATTGTATCTTAACTCAAAAGACACTTTAAAATCTTCTTCAGACTTCCACTCTTCTGAAAATGTTTTTAGCTTTTCCTTTAACCCCTCTATTTCTTGTGGATAAAACTTTCTACTAGATGGATAAATCCAAACTTTAGCTTCTTCTGATAACGTATTGAAATCTACTAACATAATTATTCTTTCTGTGCGGCAAATATACAGAAAACAAAATCCTCTTCTTGTTAAGATTCAAGAAGAGGATTTACTTTATAAAAAAGGATTTTATTTTAATAATGTAAGAATATCTTCTTGCACATTATTCCCTTTATTTTTATTGTACCAAACTTGCAAATCTTTTTTAAAGTCTGCATCTAAACTTCCATGTTCAGTCTTATAATCAGCAACCATTTTAGTAGCTACTGATGGTCTTGGCCCCCAAGTTTCAACTACCTCATTTTCTTTATCTAAGGCAATTAATTTAGGAATAGACCTTCCTCCGTTAGTTAAAAACTTATCCATTAATTCTAAGTTCTCATCTCTCAATACTAACTTTAATTGAATGTTAGGGTTTTCTTCTGCTATTTTATTAATAACAGGTAAATTCTGAGCAGCATCTCCACACCAACCTTCTGTTAAAACCAACCAAGTCTGTGGCTCTTTTACATCCTTAACCTTAGCTATAGTTTCTTCAGAAATTTTTATAGTTTTATCTAAACGCTTCATTCTTTTATCGTTTAGTAAACTATAATTTAATAAGGCATCAGATTGAGTTAATCCAGTTGATTTCCCTTGCTCTAACAAATCTTTTACTAGAGTTCTATATTCAGAATATGAAATGGCTTTTTGTAAACTGCTTTCTATAATTTCTTTCATCTTAATAATCTTATTATACTACAAATGTACTAGTTCCTCTTAATGTATACAGTAACCTAAGTTACGAACTACAAAAACGGAATAATATAGACGTAAAGATGATCAGAAGCTTACACTTCCTCTAATTTTTGACTTTCTAAAGATTTTAAATTACTAATAATATCCTTAGTCATCGATGCTAAATCGTATTCATGTTGCCATCCCCAATCTTTTCTAGCTTCTGTATCGTCAATTATTTGAGGCCAGCTATCAGCAATCGCTTGTCTAAAATCTGGGTTATAAGAAATTGTAAATTCAGGAACGTATTTTTGAATTTCTTCAGCTATTTCTTTTGGTGTAAAACTAATAGCTGATAAATTATACGAAGTTCTAGTTTTTATTTTTTCAACATCAGCTTGCATTAACTGTATTGTTGCTTTAATAGCATCATTCATATACATCATTGGCAAACGAGTATTTTCTGATAAGAAACATTCAAAAGTTCCCTTTTTTAATGCTTCAAAGTAGATATCAACTGCATAATCCGTTGTACCTCCTCCTGGTAATGTTTTCCAACTTATAATTCCAGGGTAACGAATACTTCTTACATCTACTCCATATTTATCATGATAATAATTACACCAGTGCTCTCCAGCCACCTTACTAATTCCATAAACGGTTGAAGGCTCCATAACTGTTTGTTGTGGTGTATTTATTTTGGGTGATGTAGGTCCAAAAGACGCCATTGAACTTGGCCAGTATACTTTTTCAATATGCTTTTCTCTTGCTAACTCTAAAACAGCTAATAAAGATGTCATATTTAAGTCCCAACCCTTTAATGGATATTTTTCTGCGGTTGCTGATAACATTGCTGCCATCAAGTATACTTGGTTTACCTTATATTTTTGAATTACTTTTAAAATATCTTCTTGGCTAGTTGCATCAATTATTTCAAAAGGACCTGAGCTCATCATTTCTTTTCCTCCTTCTCTAATATCGGAAGCTATTACATTATCATTACCGTAAATAGAACGTAATTGTTGCGTTAATTCTGTTCCTATTTGCCCGCAAGCTCCTAAAACTAATATCGTGTCATTCATTTCTAATAATTCAAAAATATAGTGCGGCAAAGTTATTAAATTTCATATTTCACAAAAAATATTTATCCTTTTTTAACTATCAACAAAACAAGAGCTTAATCACCTGATTACAAACTTATAATTCTATTTTCATTCTTAAATCAAGTAAAATATGTACTTTTATGCTTTTAATTTATCGTTTAATGAAACCTTTTCAAATTCTTATATTTTCTTTTTTAGTTATTTTTCTTTCTTGTAAAAAAGATGGTAATCAAAATAAAGAAACTGTTCAGAAAACAGATATCAACACTTCTGTAAAACATCCTGAATATACAGTACTTGACAAAGAATCTATACAGGAAATTAGAAATTGGAAAGAGTATTTTATAACTGACGAATTTTTAGCTCAATTTAAAACCATTAGCCCAACCGATGCTTTAAACAATGCTCTAGAATTAAAAGACCTAGCCAAACAATTAAAAGATAGCTTAAATATAGAAACTCTAAAAACACCTTCTTTTAAGGCTCGTGTAAATGTTTTTGAAAATGAAGTTTTAAGACTTGCCGATATGACATACATTCCTTCTATATCTTCAAAGAATGTTAATAGTCAAGTTGAAAAAATGCTTTCTCTTTTTAGCAGTATGAATGATAAAATAAATGCTGTTTACGCTAAAAAACGTTTTGATAAAGCGGTTAAATTAGATAGTTTATTTAACAGTTTTGAATAGTATTGATAGCTTCGTACACTAAGTTACTTTCGAAACCTCTGTATAGTAAATAATCGGCTACTTTTTTTCTTCTTTTAAACAAGTTTTCTTCGGACACTAATTTGTTTTTCTTTTCCACTAAAGAATAGAGTGTAGTTATATACTCTTTTTCATCGATTTCATTTAATGCTATCTTAATATTATATACAGAAATATCTCTCATTTGAAGTTCACGAGTTATTCTTTGCTTACCCCATTTTTTAATTCTGAACTTACCTCTAGCAAAACTTTTAGAAAATCGTTCTTCATTTAAAAAATTTTCTTGGAGAAGATGTAATAAAATATTGTCCTTAGCCTCTGGAATTAAATTATATTCTGATAGTTTTTTTTCTACTTCTTTATGACATCTATCTTGATATACACAAAAACTCTCCAACTTTCTTTTTATTTCTTCAACCGAAATAACCTGTTTCTTCATAAAACAAAAGTACTACCCTATTTCCAGTTATTTAAAAAAGATACCACCTTTTCTTTATAACTTGCTCCTATTGGAATTTCTGTTGAATTTACCTCTATATCATTAACCGTAAAAGCAGATATCTTATTAATATTTATAATGTAAGAACGGTGAACTCTTAAAAAATTCTCTTCTTTTAATTCTTGTTCTATTTCACTAATCCTATATTTAGAAACTATTCTTTTATTATCAACTGTATGTATTTTTATATAATCTTTTAAACTTTCTATAAATAGAATATCATTAATAACCACTTTATGATGTTTATTTCCCGACTTCACCAACATAAAATCATCTGTTTCTTTTTCTTTATGTTGAATTGATTGTGATTGTGTTTTTTGTTCTCCTAAAAAACGATCTACCGATTTAAAAAAACGTTCGAAAGTAATTGGTTTCAATAAATAATCTATAACACCTAAATCATAACTTTCTATAGCATAATCTCTGTAGGCTGTAGTAAAAATGGTTTTTGGTGGATTCTTTAATGTTTTTAAAAAATCTATCCCTGTTAAGTTTGGCATTTTTATGTCTAAAAACAACAAATCTACTTCTTGAGTATTCAATATTTCAAATGCTTTTATAGCATTGTTACATGTAGCTACTATTTCTAATGCATCAATTTTAGAAATATGTTTTTCTAGCAATTTTATTGCTAAAGGTTCATCATCTACTAGCAAACACTTTACTTTCATATTTCTTATTCTTGATTAATTTTTAAAGTTACAGTAAATCTATTTTCACTAGGTTTAATATCTAGCTCATAATTATTTCCACATATTAAATCTAATTGTTTTCTAATATTAGACAAACCTATGCTATCTTTTCCTTTAACTTCATAATCGCCAGCTACCGTATTTGTTATTACAAACTGAAATTTTGAACCTTTACTTGAAATATCAATATCAATTTCTGGAGAACCACTATCTTCTCCTGCGCCATGTTTAAAAGCATTTTCTACTAAAGACAACAGTATTAAAGGAGGAATTTCGATATCATAATCTATATTTTCTGTAAAACTGACTTTTAATCTTTCATCATAACGTAACTTTTCTAATTCTATAAAATTTTTCAACAAGTCTATTTCACTAGATAACAACACATATTTTCCATTGCAACGATATAATACATGATCTAAAATTTCAGATAATTTACTTATTGATGTAGATGTTTTAGGAGAATTAATCACAGAAAGCGAATAGATATTATTTAATGTATTAAATAGAAAGTGAGGATTCAATTGTCCTTTTAAAGTCTTTAATTCTATTTCAGATTTCTCTTTAGCTAAAGCTAGTTTTTTTGACTTTTCTCTTTCATCTTCAAAATAATATTTCACCGCAACAAATACTAAAACATTTAATAAAATAGTAGGAATGTATTTTGCCATTAGCCATCTATAGTCAGAAAATATTTCCTGAATAGACTCTTGTTCGAATGGGGGTGTTCTTACTAAAGGTTCTGCAACGTGCACCACTAAGACCCTACTTAAAACCCCAAATAAATAAAACGCCAATAAAAAGGTTACTACTGATAACAAGTATTTTTTGGTTTTTATGAATTTAGGTATCCATAAATACGCCACAAAATAAGATGCTAATATTTGAGTTAAAAAGCTTATACAATTAAAAATCAAAGCTTCAACAACTGTAAAATGTTGATTTTTATCATTAATAATTACATCTCTTAAGAGATCAAGACTAAAAAGTATTAACCAAAATAATACATGACGAGAATATTGATTCTTCCTTATATGTTCTGAGAATTTATGTAGTGCATCCATATTTCACAAAAGTAAAAGCTATTCTATCAATTTCTAACACAAATAGACGAAACTTGTTTTTAAACACCTAAACAAACGTTTTTTACTCCTAAACCCTTCTACTTCTTTAAAACAGTTATAAACGTCGATTTTTCACACTCATTTGTCGATTATAAAACTTTAGCTTCTTAATCCAATTCATATTTGCATCATAATACAAATAACAAACAAAATGAAAAAAATACTGTTCCTTCTTTTATTAATAAGTACTATTGGTACTTCTGCTCAAATAAACCTTACCGGTAAGGTGGTTGAAAAAAACACGCAGCACCCCTTGGAATTTGCCACTGTAATTTTAACCAATCCTAAAAACAATAATGTTATTGCTGGCGAATCAACTAATAGCAAAGGAGAGTTTTCTATCAAAGCTAAAAAAGGAATCTACAATGTTAAAATTGAATTTATTGGCTTTAAAAGTCATACTATAAATAATTATTCACTTACTAAGAATCAATCAATTCAAACTATATTTTTACAAGAAGATTCTGAAGCGTTAGACGAGGTTGAAGTAGTTGCTGAAAAATCTACAACCGAATACAAATTAGACAAACGTGTTTTTAATGTTGGAAAAGATTTAATATCAAAAGGAGGCTCTGTAAACGATATTTTAAACAATGTTCCTTCTGTTAATGTTGATATTGAAGGAGCCGTAAGTTTACGTGGTAATTCTAATGTTCGTATTTTAATTAATGGTAGACCATCTGTTTTAACAGCTAATAACGGATTAGAATCTATTCCTTCTGAAAACATTGAAAAAGTAGAAGTAATTACCAACCCATCTGCTAAATATGATGCTGAAGGAACAGCAGGAATTATCAATATTATTTTGAAAAAGAATAAAAAGGGACGCTTTGGAAGCTCACTTCAACTAACCACTGGTATACCAGATAATCATAGTATTAATTACAATGTTAATTATAAAAAGGAAAAGTTTAATTTGTTTTCTAATATCGGGTATCGTTATTTATCATTCGATGGAAACGGTTACTTAAACAGAACCAACTTTACGAATAATGTACCTGTATCTTTTTCTAACAGAACTACTAATAGCACTAGAAGTCGTAGAACATTCAATCTTTATTTTGGAAGTGATTATTACATTAACGATAAAAACACTCTAACCTTAAGTTATTATTACCGAAATAACACAAGCAAAAATAATGTTGATTATACCTTTAACTTTTTAAACGCTCAAAAACAAGTTGACAATATTCTTACTTCAAACGAATCGTATAGAGAACCTCAAAAAGCAAATCAAATTGAACTTAACTATGTAAAAACCTTTGATAAAAAAGGACAAAAACTTACAGTTAATTTCCAATATGACTTTTGGAATGATGATGAAAACGAATCGGTAGAAGAGCAACAACAATTTCCAACTACCTCAGCAATCAACTTATTAAGAAGTAGAGATATAGAAAGTAGTAAAGACTTCTTATTTCAATCTGATTTTAAATTACCAATTACAAAAAAATCACATATTGAAATGGGGATAAAAGGTGAAATAAGAAACATTGATAGCGATTATAAAGTTTGGGATAACAATGTAGTGGTAGATACTTTAAATAATTTATTAAAATATAACGAACGTATCTACGGTGCTTATATTCAATATGGAAATAGAAAAAACAAATTACAGTATTTACTAGGTTTACGTGCCGAACATGCAAACACAGGAAGTACTGATAGAAGAGATGAATTTAGAACTTCTAAAAGTTATACCGATTTATTTCCAACTGCTCATTTAACTTATAACTTTAATCAAGCTACCAATGTACAAGTAAGTTACAGTAGAAGAATTAGACGTCCTAGCTTTTGGCACTTAAATCCTTTTGGAGGAATTTCAGACAGAAGAAACATTCGTGTTGGTAACCCAGATTTAAATCCTATGTACACAAACTCTTTTGAGTTAGGTTTATTAAAACGATGGAAAAAATTCACTTTAAACCCATCTATTTATTACCAAAGAACAACTAATGTTTTTGAAACTTTAATAACCCCTAATCCATTTGGAGCTTTAGTATCAAAACCAATTAACTCAGGTACAGAAAAAAGGTTTGGTGCTGAATTAGCTATTCGATATTCTCCTTTTAAATGGTGGCGATTATCAAGTGAATTTAATTACTTTTCTTTTGACCAAAGAGGTTTATATACTGTAGATGATAGCACATGGTCTACACGTTTAAATTCAAGAATGAAGTTTTCTAAACTAACTATTCAATCTAGTTTTAATTATCGTGGAGAAAGACAAAGTGGGCAAATATTTACTGAAGCTCAATACAGAGCAAACATTGGAATTAGTAAAGACTTTTGGGAAGACAAAGCTACCGTAACTTTAAATATGAATAATATTTTAGACTCTAGAGTAAGTAGACAATTAATTACTGGTGAAAATTATACTACCAATAACTATAGTAGACCTATTGGTAGATTTACATCAATCACTTTTACATATCGATTTAACAGAACTAAAAAAGATAGGGATCGTTTACCTGACTAAAAACAATTAAACCAAAACTTTAAAAGCAAGAAGAGCTAAAAGTAAAATACTTTTAGCTCTTCTTTATTGTTAATAAAAATTAATTATAAACTACGTAACCACATTTTAAACTTAGTAATTAAGTAGAATAAAATAGGGACTACAATTAAAGTTAAGAATGTTGCAATGAATAATCCGTAAATTACTGTCCATGCTAATGGTCCCCAGAAAATTACGTTATCACCTCCCATATAAATATGTGGGTTAAACTCACTAAATAATGTAAAGAAATTAATATTGAATCCAGTTGCTAATGGAATTAACCCTAAGATTGTTGTAATTGCTGTTAATAATACTGGACGTAAACGAGCTTTACCTCCTCTAATTACAGCTTCTCCTAAAGTTTCAACATCTACATAATCGCTTTCAGCAATTCCATGTTCTACTTTCTTTCTATCAATTAATAGCTGTGTATAATCTAGTAATACCACTCCATTGTTCACTACAATACCTGCTAATGAGATAATACCCATCATTGTCATCATAATTACGAATGGCTTCGCTGTAATGATTAACCCTCCAAATACACCAATTAAACTTAAGAAAATCGCTAACATGATAATTCCAGGTTTAGAAACTGAATTGAATTGGAAAATTAATATTAAGAAAATTAATCCTAATCCAGAGAAAAATGCTCCCATTAAGAATGCCATCTGCTTGTTTTGCTCTTCAATTTGTCCTGTGTAATTAATCTTTACTGTAGCTGGTTTTTCGGTAAATGATTTCATCTCATTCTCAATCTTAGCTACAATCGCTGCTGCATCTGTATATCCTGGTGCTAATGCAGAATACACTGTTACCACACGCTTTACATCTTTATGTTTAATTGCACTAAATCCAGAAGTATTTGTTTGTTTAGCAATTGCCGATACAGGAATTTCTTTAACCTGACCTGAAGCCATATCTCTAAACGTTATTTTCTGATTAAAAATAGCACTCTTATTATATCTAATATCTTTGTTAAAACGTACATAGATATCATAATCTTCTCCATCTTCTTTATAAATACCTGCTTTAGAACCGAAAATTGCATTACGTAACTGACCTCCAACTTGAGATGCACTCACCCCTAATTCACCGGCTTTTTTACGATCTACATTTACTAACATTGATGGTTTAGACTTGTTTACATCAATCTTTAACTCATCAATACCTGCAATACTTTTCGAATTGATAAAATCACGCATTTTTTCAGCAGTATTAATCAATTCTGAATAATCTTTTCCTTCTAACTCAATATTAATAGGATATCCAGCTGGTGGTCCTACCGCTTCTTTCTCTACTGAAATTGCTAAACCTGGATAAATTCCTTTTAATGCCTCTGTTACTTTCTTTTGTAATTCTTTACTATCTGCCCCTTCACGGTATTTATACTCTCGCATTGAAGCAGTAATTTTTCCTCTATGTGGCATTTCTGCTGTAGAACCTCCATCTGTTTGTGGATTTCCAGATCCTGCTCCTACTTGTGACACAGCACTTTCTACTAAGAAATTATGGTCTCCATGCATATATTCTGGTGAATTCAACACATTGTATACACGCTCTTCCAAATCTTTCATAATCAGATTTGTTTTCTCAATATCTGTTCCTTGAGGATACTCTATATAAACAATAATCTGGTTAGGTGTATTGTCTGGGAAGAATTCTACTTTTGTTCTTTGACTTGCTACAGACGCACCAAAACCACCAAAAGCAAAGAATAATAAAAGAACAGTTGCTATAGTTATTACATAAGGTCTCCATCCTTTTAATGCAGCTCTTAACACTCTTTCATAAAAACGCTCCCATCTTGGTAACACGTTATTTTGAAAAGCATTTGCCCAAGGTCTTAATGCAATTCTATATACCCATAACATAATAGCTGTAAATACCATAATTGTACCTAAAGCTCTGTAAGCTCCTCCAAAAATAACAATTAACAATCCTATTATTGCCATGATAGATGATAAGGTAATAATTCTCTTTAATGGCATATTCTTATCTTCTACACTCATAAATTGAGATACCATTACTGAGTTAAAGAAAATTGCAACGAATAAAGACGAACCTAATACTACCGATAATGTTACTGGGAAATAAATCATAAACTGCCCCATAACTCCTGGCCACATTCCTAATGGAATAAACGCTGCTACTGTAGTTGCTGTTGAAATGATAATAGGAAAAGCAATTTCTCCAATACCCTTTTTAGCCGCTTCAATTCTTGGCATTCCTTCATCCATTAAACGATATACGTTTTCTACAACTACAATACCGTTATCTACTAACATTCCAAGCCCCATAATTAATCCGAAAAGAATCATGGTGTTCATCGTATAACCTAACCAACTTAAGATCATTAACGACATGAACATCGACATTGGAATTGCAAATCCTACGAATAATGCATTTTTAAACCCAAGGAAAAACATTAGTACTAATACTACTAAGATTACCCCGAAAATAATATTGTTTACTAAATCATCTACTTGTCCTATGGTTTTTGATGACTGATCATTTGCAATGGTAACTTTTAAGTTGCTTGGAAATACATTTTCTCTAGCCTCTTTTACTATCTTCTGAATTTTTTCAGCTGCTTCTACCATGTTTTTACCAGAACGCTTCTTTACATCTAGCATTACTACAGCTTCCCCAAACTCACGTGCATAGGTAGTTTTATCTTTATCTTTAAAAGATACTTTTGCGATATCTTTTAAATAAATAGAGTTTCCTTTTTCAGATTTTACTACAAAGTTTTGTAATTCTTGCGGATCTTCTATTTCTCCTAAAATTCGGATAGTACGACGTTGACCACTTGCAATTAAGTTACCAGCTGACATTGTTAAATTCCCTCCATTTACCGAGTTGATAATATCTTGGAAACTTACCTGAGCAGCCATCATTTTATAAATATCTACTGCTATTTCTACCTCTTTCTCCTCTGCACCACGGATATCTACTTTTTTAATCTCACCTAAATCCTCTATTTCATCTTCTAAATACTCACCAAATTCTTTTAATTTATCTACTGGATAATCACCAGAAATATTAATATTTAAAATTGGCATTTCTTCAGACATACTCAACTCAAACACATTAGGCTCTACTTTAGCCCCGTTAAAAGTTGGCCAGTCTTCACCAGAAGTTTCTTGATCAATCTCATCTTTTACCTTTTGTTTAGCTTGATCTACTGTAATATTTTCATCAAACTCAACAACTACCATCGAATAATCTTCTTGCGAAGTTGATGTAATTTCTACTACATTACTTACCGTTTTTAATTTATCTTCTAACGGATCGGTAATTAGTTTTTCTATATCTTCTGCTGTATTTCCTGGATATAATGAACTAATATAAATTTTAGTTTCTCTAATTTCCGGAAAGTTCTCTCTTGGCATACTTAAAAAGGCAGAAATACCCATAATAAGTATCATCACCATCATTACATAAATGGTTGTCTTATTATTAATTGCCCAAGAGGATAAACCGAATTCTTTATCGACTTGTTTTTTTTGTTTCTCAGTCATGTTAACTTGTAATCTTTAGTTGATTATTTTGCTTTAGTAGCAGCTAAGATTTTTACTTCTTGCCCATCTTTTACACTACGAGCACCTTCTTCTACAATTTGAGCTCCGTTTTCTACTCCTGTTAAAACTTCAATTACATCTCCTTGAGTTTTTCCAGTAGTAATAATTGCTTGTTTAGCAGTTCCTTTTTGATCTTTTATTCCTTTAACTACATAGATATACTGCTCTCCTTTTGCATTTTCTGAAATAATACTTTGTGGTATTAAAATAGCTTTTGGATTTGTATAATCGTTGATTTTTAACTTCGCAGTTAAGTTTGGCTTGATGCTTCTATCTTTATTTGGAACTCCAATTTCCACTTTAAAAGTTCTGTTTGCTGGATTGATAAAGTTTCCTGCTTGACGAATTTTAGAGTGTAATGATTTTCCTAAAATTGGGAATTCAACCTCAACGCTTTTTCCTTTTTTGATTGAAGTAATATAGCTTTCAGGAACATCAGTTTCAATATACATATCACCTAAGTTCACGATTCTAAATACTTCAGACCCCATTCCTGGTGCTACTACTGTTCCTTGCTCTTTAATTACATCGTCAATAACTCCTGTAAATGGTGCTTTGATTACAGATTTTCCTAATTGTCTTTTTAACTGATCAACAGCATTCTTTTGTGCTTCATATGAAGTTTTTGCTTGTAAATACTGAATTTCAGAACCAATCTTTTGTTCCCATAATCTTTTTTGACGCTCGTAAGTTGTCTTAGCTAAAGCAGCTTGCGCTTCTACTTGTGCTACTTGATTTCCTAAACCTCCATCATCTATTTTAGCTAAAGCTTGTCCTTTAACTACTCTTTGACCTTCTTTTACATAAATGCTTACTAATTGTCCTGCCATTTCTGGATACACTAAAACATTTTGCTTTGTTTGAACATCTCCCTGTAATTCTAAGTAGTGAACAAAATCTTCTGTTTTAGCAGAAAACACTGTAATTAAAGGTATTTTTTTGTTCGTATCTAATTCAGAAATTTTATCGTTTAACTGCTTTATCTCAGCAGCTAACTCTTGTTGCTTTGTATCTAACTCAGCCTTTTTTGTTCTTATTTGAGCTAAATCATTGGTAGCAATTACATCTTGAATAGACTGCCCTTTATTTCCTCCACAAGAAGTTAAAAGTGCGGTTAGTAATACTATTGAATATATTTTTCTCATTATAGTTGACTTTTTATTTTATTGGTGTGTTTAATGCGTTATCTAATTTAGCTTTGTTGCTAATAATATTTAATATTGATTGTAAGTAGTTGTTTTGTTGAGAGTACAACTGATTACGTGCCGATAATAAATCGATACTTGTTGTAACCCCTTCATCAAACTTTATTTTTTGCTTACGCTCAATACGTGATGCTAATTCTAAGTTCTTCTTAGCAGTTTCATAGTTTTCTATGCTTAATTCATAGTTACTTTGAGCTTGCTCTGCTTGTAAGTTTAATCGTTGCTTAGTTTCTGCTAAACGAATGTCGGCGCTTTCTAATGCTATTTTTGCTTGCTTTACTTTTGCTCTTCTTCCAAAAGAACTAAAAATCGGCACATTTAAAGTTACCCCTAATAATGAGCTTCCAAACCACCTTTGATCTCCATCAACAAACGTAAATGAATTAGAATTCGCTGTAGTTCCGTAATTTATAAATGCAGATAACGTAGGTAAATACTTGCTTTTTTCTAATTTCATTAGTAGACGTTTACTCTCTCTATCATTTTCAGCCATTCTAAAATCGATATGATTATCAAGATCAAACTTTTGTGATAGTAAATTCAAATCTGAATTATTCACTACTAAATCGTCTAAACTATCTGTTAATTTCAATTTCGTATTGATAGGATTCCCTAACGATAAGTTTAACATCTGATAAGCAATTTCTCTATTTCTATCAGCATTACGTTGTTGACTAATAATGTTTCCTTGTGTAATTTTAAATTGCTCTACAGTTTCCTCCTCTGTTAATCCTTCTTTAAACCCTTCAACTGCTCCTTTTAATTGACGGTCTACTGTTTTTTTATTTTCTTTTAAAATTTCAATACGCTCTTCAGCAACTAACACATTTCCATAAGCATTAATAACTGCTTCTCTGGTAGCTAATTCTGTTTTCTCCTTTGCTTGTTCAGAAATTTTTAAATAAGTTTTTGCTGATTGTAATCCTACTAAATAAGAACCATCAAACAACAATTGATTTAAAGTAACTGAAGCGTCCATTGTTTGTTGAGTACCGAAAGTAACAGGTACAAAAGTTCCTGGAGTTCCTCCTGCTATTTCTCCAGGCAATATTGAAACTTGTTGTTTCAACCAATTTTTATAATCTACCTTACCACTTATTTGAGGCAGTCCAATGGTAGTAGTTTCCCATTTTCGGTTTTTAGCTGCCTCAATATCGTTCAAAGCAACTTTGTTATTATAACTATTCTTTATTGCAAACTGTATGGCTTCTCTCATAGATAAACTCATTTCTTTTTCTTGAGCGTTCAAACTCATTGCAAAAAAGAATATGCAAACTGCATAAATTATTCTTCTCATGTATTCCTAATAGTTTTGTATTTGGTGTTTAACTTTTAATTCCTCTTTTACAAATACTTTTAAGTAATCCCCTTTAAAGTATTTATTGATAAGTATACTTCTTGTTATTGCCTTCTTTTAGCTATATTCAAAAAGAACACTTAGATTTATTAATCTTCTTTTATTTAATGTATTTATATGGTGTTATTTTTTAATTCCCTTTCTAAAACTTCCAATCCTTTTTTAGTAGCAATAGCTCGTATATGATATTCTAATACTTCATATTCTATTTTCATTAATTCCTCCATTCTTTCTCCGTAATAATCGCTATCAAAAATTCCGAATATTAATGTGAAATAGAAATTTGTTACTAATTCCTTTTTTATTTCAGCTCTATATAAACCTTGCTCAATCCCCTTTTCTAGATTATCGCTATTACAATCTCTGAACATACACACTTCTCTTTCTATAAGATTTGTATACGATTCTGGATAATATTTTTTTAACTGAAACATTGGTGAGGTCTTCGCATTTTTAAACATTTCTTTAAAAACCTTCTTTACAGCAAATTCTTCTTCAATTGCATTATACTTTTGCTCTTTTATTAACATAATAGTATCGTCAATTGCTTTCTGAACTGCTTCTATAGAAGCATCTACCAAATCTGATTTGTTTGAAAAATACTTATATAGCGTCTTCTTTGATATTGCTAAATCGCCCGCAATATCATCCATCGTTACACTTTTGAACCCATAGTTCAAAAACATTTGTCCTGCCTTTTCTAATATTTTATCTCTCATAATTCTGGGCAAAGGTACGTCAGGAAACTTTAGAAACAAAAAAAGTTTCCTGAGTTTTAAAGATTTTTTAACATTCTCTTAAGTATAGAATTTAAGTTTACCTTATTTTTACAAAAATTTTTAGATTTGGACATATTACAATATCAATCAGACTTTTTAAATTATTTAGAATCTCAAAAAATTGTTAGAGAACCAAAGAATCTTTACGAACCAATAGACTATATACTTCAATTAGGCGGTAAAAGAATTCGCCCTATTCTTACACTTATTGCTTCTGATATTTTTTCTGGGAATTTCTCTCAAGCTATGCCAGCTGCTTTAGCTGTTGAAGTCTTTCATAACTTTACTTTAGTTCATGACGATATTATGGACGACGCACCTCTAAGAAGAGGAAACGAAACTGTTCATGAAAAATGGGATATTAATACAGGAATTTTATCTGGAGATGCTATGCTTATTTTAGCATATCAGTATTTTGAAAACTATCCTCCAGTTATTTTCCAAAAACTAGCTCAACTTTTTAGTAAAACTGCTCTTGAAGTTTGTGATGGACAACAATTAGATGTTGATTTTGAAACCAGAAATGATGTTACTATTGAAGAATACATCAAAATGATTACTCTAAAAACTTCTGTTTTAGTTGCTGCAGCATTAAAAATGGGAGCTATTGTTGCTGAAGCCGATGAAGAACAAGCACAACACTTATATAACTATGGTTTAAATTTAGGTATTGCCTTTCAATTACAAGACGATTATTTAGATACCTACGGAGATCCTAAAACTTTTGGGAAACAAGTTGGTGGAGATATCATTGAAAACAAGAAAACTTTTCTTTATTTGAAAGCTTTAGAAGTGGCAAATGACGATGATAAGCAGAAACTTTTTGCACTTTACAACGAAAATCAAAAAAATATTTCAGAAAAAATAAAGACAGTCACTAACATTTTTTCTGACAATAATATTCCTAAACACACTCACGAACTTATTGAGTATTACACTAATAAGTCTTTTGAATGTTTAACTCACTTAAACATTAGTGAGGATGCTAAAGAGGGGCTACGCATGTTTGGTGAAAATTTAATGAACAGAAAAGTGTAAAAAATTGCATTTTATTCAAAAAAGTTTTTATTTTTGCATCCCAATTTAACCGGTCCTATAGCTCAGTTGGTTAGAGCACCTGACTCATAATCAGGGGGTCCATGGTTCGAGCCCATGTGGGACCACCTTTAAAGCTTCACTTTTTGTGAAGCTTTTTTGTTTCTTAATACTACTATAAAACAGCAACTTAGCCTAAATATCTCTTTTAAAAAAAACACCTTTTTTTTAACATCAATCAATCAAGTCAAAACGATAAAAAAAAAGGAATTTCATGGTGAAATTTCCATTTTTTACGAATTTTTTACGAATTTTTTTTGCCACACATCGTATTTCTTAACTCAGAAACTACTTTTTAACTCATTACTTAAGAATTTTAATTTTGCTTCTTAAGACAACAACCATCTATTTATCAACTTGATATACTTAAAAATTAAATTTATACTTTCTAAAAAAGTATGAGTTCCTTTTTAAGCATGAGCCTCCTGATTAAATGTAAGGAAGTCATAGCTATTTTATTATCACAGGACAAATAAAGTCTTCCAAAATATTTTTCTTTTTTACAAGATTTTTTCATCAGTAAAATCAAGTAATAATATTGATATTTTAATATGTAAAATTTATATTTACAGAAAAGTATAAAATGTATTAATACATTGATTATACACCCATATAGTTGTATAATGATGTATTATACACGTATATAAACAAGTTAGCCTCCATATGAATAACTGCCTCATTTGCAATATAAATCCTGCTGATAAAACAGGTTCTCACATAATTCCACATTTTTTATTAAAGCGAATTGATAATGAAGAAGGCTCAAAAAAAAGAGACAAAGAAGTGGGATTCTTATTATCTGAATTTCATCCATCTTCATATTTTGGAAGAGCAACAAAACCAGAAACACTTGAGAAAGTTTATGGAGAAGTTACTGAAGAAAGAATTGAGCAAAATGAGATTCCTTTAGTCGAAGATAATATTTTTTGTAGTACTTGTGAAAAAAGACTTGGCGAAATTGAAAGTGCATATGCTAATACTTTAAAAAATGGTAGCGAACCAAATAGTAACTATCAGAATTTAGAAGATTCTTTCTTAGCATTTATTTTTTGGACATCTATTGTTTGGAGACTCTCGATTGCACAAAAAAGTGGATTTAAACTTAATGCATCTGATGAAGAAAAACTACAAATAGTTTTATCACAATTTCTTTCAATCGAAAATTATGATTTAGATAATTTAAAGAAAGAAGGAATATTAGAGAACATTTCTTATAAAATTTTGAGGTCAATAAATTATTCCGATGAAAAATCAACGGTTTTATTTTGCCATCCAGATATTCAAAACCCATATTTCTTTGTTATTGACGAATTTATTTTAGTTTTCTCAATTGAGAAAACTAAAAACCAAACGGGATTTGAATCTATAGATGAACAACTAAACAATGTAGAAATGAATACTGCTTTTGATGGAGAAATGATTAGAAGTGTTGAACCTAAAATCATTGACGGAATTCAAGAATATTTTTACTCTGAATTATCAAAAAGGTATCTTCTAAATTTGAGTAAAGAAATAGACATTATCCATCGAAAACTTGGAGGAAGAGGACAAATACCAATGCCTATAAAAGAAGAAATCGCTAAAAAAATCATCAATGATGATGACCAACCTTCTGGAGTTAAATATACATTAAAGCATAAAGCGAAAATAATATTTGAAGTCCTGAAAAAATACGGTGGCTAACACCGTGTAAACGCAATAATGGCTGAATTTTCTAATCGGAAATTCCAACCTTTTTAATAAATTAGTTGCGTCAGCGGAAAGTACTCGCGCACTTTCCCATTACTGACGCTTACACAAAACCGTTAGCCTTAATTAGAGAAAAACTAAAAATGATATTCAATAATAGAAAAAGAAAACAAGCGGTAAAAGACTTTTTTGATTATGTAGAATCTGAATTATTAACTAATGAAGAAGATTCAGATGTCATTGATGGGATAAAAAAACAGCTTAAAAGCGGACTTGAACTAATAGAAAATAATGAATGGGGAATTGCTTTTGAAAACCTTTCATCAGAATTAGTTGATAATTACTTTATAGTCGACAGAAAAGGGAATGACTTGGTTAAAAAAGTAATTAAACTCTGTAAATTAAATAAAAAATGGGAATTTGATTTAAGGAGAATAAATTCACTTGGCTACAAAATGGGAAGTTGGAAACTAACTGACTCTGAAAAGTTAGCTAAAGAAAATAAATACACGTTTTACAAACCAAGCAGAGAGATATTAAGAAATCTTAAGGTGGGTAATATTGTGAAACTCACATTTGAATTTGAATCTTCTAATTCTGAACATCCAGGAGCAGAAAGAATGTGGGTCGAAATTACAGAAATTAATAATGGAAAGTTTAAAGGAACTTTAGACAATCATCCATTTTACCTTCACGAATTATATGCAGGAGACGAAATAGAATTCGAGTATAAACATGTAATTGATCATGATTTAGGATTATCCGAGCCCAATTTGGTAGACAAATATTATGATAGATGCTTTGCTACAAATAAAGTATTGTATGAAAATGCACCTATAAATTATATGTATAGAGAAGAGCCAATAGAAAAGGATGAAAATAGGGACTATATAGATACTGGTTGGAGAATATTGTCAGGTGATGAGTCCGATGAATATATGGAAGATGAAGACAATATTAGTTTAGTTTCAATTGGTTCAGTTTTATCAAGAGATGATTCTTTTATTCACCTACTCGATTCTGAAATTGGAACAAGTTTTGAGCGAAATGAAAATGGAATATTTGAACAAATTAATGAATAATCACAAAGGCTAACAACACCTAAACTGCATTAAAACGCAGCTTAGCCAAAACGTTACCAAACATAACTACTCATACGAATATTAGCAAACGTAATTTATTTAAATAAAAAAGCACAACAAATTGATTATAAAACAACTAATATCATCAATTTTTTTACGAATTTTTTACAAATTTCATTTCCGATAAAAACCATAAACCACTAAAAACAAACACATTACACCCTGAAATAATAATTACTCATAATCAGGGGGTCCATGGTTCGAGCCCATGTGGGACCACCTTTAAAGCTTCACTTTTAGTGAGGCTTTTTTGTTTTTAAGTGTTAAACAGACAACAATTCACCTTAACTTTTCCTTTTACAGAATAAGATTTATTTAACACTCTTTTATTTTTGTATTCGTTAAATTGGTTGCCCTAAACACACAATTACCTTACACAAATTCTTTTATGAGAATATTCTTTTCATCTTTTTTGATTCTATGGACATTAAATCAAGTCGTTGCACAAAATGCAACAAAAGCACATAAAGACTCACTAAACACTATAATTCAGAAATACTATGATTTAAACCTAAAAGTATTTCAAGCCAATTCAAAAATTGAAGATATCGATAAAGTTTTTGAACTTTTCTCTTACGATTTCACTTATATACATCCAAAATACGGAGGCACCTATACCCGTAAAGATTTATACAATGGATATATTAAAAATCAAAAAAATGGTGGTTACAACGGGGAAGAAACAGCTGTAAAAATTATAAATAGAATAACTGGTTTAAACGCTGTAGTTGTCCATAGAAGCTATGTTATTAGTAAAAACGGTGAACTTAAAGATGAAAATCCAAAAATGACGCTTTTTGAGTTTAAAAAAGGAAAAATTTTTAGAATATTTGAATATTGGTAATTACAAAAGCAAAAAACACTGTACATCTAACAATAAATTTCATGAAAAAACTACAAGAAAACACTAACCGTAGAGACTTTATTAAAAAATCATCTTTATTTACCCTCGGAGCAGGTAGTTTATTAGCATTTCCACAAGACATTTCAGCAGCCCCTCTAATGAGTTATTCAGACGACATTAATGTTATTGGTCCTAAAAAAGGCTTTACTCCTCAAATAGGAACACTTGTTTCTATGATGGACTGGATGCGAATGGTAATATTAATGCCAGTAAAAGGAATGAGTGTAAGTGATTTGGATTTTTTAGTTGATGATAAAGCCAATTCAATTGGTGCAATGCTATGGCATTTGGCTGCTACAGAAAGATTTTATCAAATCCATACATTTGAAGGAAGAAAATGGGGTGATTGGGACCAGGAAGATAAAGATAACTGGAGCATTGCTTCAAGACTTGGCGATAAAGCTCGTAAAAAGATCAAAGGAAACAACTTAGAATTCTATCTTGAAAAGCTAGAAAAAGTAAGAGAGCATACGCTTAAAGAATTTGCAAAACGTGATGATGAATGGCTAATGAAAATAGACAAAAACTGGCCATGGGGACCAACAAATAATTACTGTAAATGGTTTCACGTGTGTGAACATGAATCAAATCATAATGGGCAATTTAAATTTATAAAAAGTAGACTTCCTTCTAAAAAGTAAAAACTGATTTTACAAAAAACACTCAACAAACAACAATTGTTCTTTTCACGCTTTTTTTCATCAAAATATCATCATCTAATCGATTAAAAAGAAGATAAAAAAGCAACTATTTTTAATAAAAAGAGTGTTATTAGACTAAAAAACTTGTTCTATATTCAATAGAATTGTATAAAATAAGTCTTTGAATTTGTCCTTCAGATAAAACTATATCCACATAAAATTACACAAAAGCTTTACTAGTTCTAGTAAAGCTTTTTAACAATCATAGAGAACTACAAATAAACATATTACACATAAAAGAATTTATTTTCTTCATAAAAAACTGTAGTCTAAATCCAAACATTTTAAAGGTATATGTTTAATATAAAACATTTACCTCTTCCAACTATCTTAAAAATTTTAACATTATTTTTTTTAAAATAAGTTTTTTCTGAACTGGATAAAAGAATACATTTGCAACTTATTTTTATTTAATCTAAATAAATGAGAAGAGTATTTTCCCTTATATTAATGCTCATTGCAATTAATATTACCGCTCAGAAATTAGTAAAAGGTACGGTAATAGATGCCTTTAGTAAAGAACCCCTAATTGGTGTAACCATTGTTAACGAAAACAAAAAAACTGGTACTTCAACAGATTTAAATGGTGAGTTTAAAATAATAGCTACATCAAAATTATCATTTAGCTATATTGGATATAAGACTAAAACCTTAAACTTATCCGACAACAAAAATCCTTTAGTTATACAATTAGAACATCAAGCTGAATTGTTAAATGAAGTTGAAGTAATTGCTAGGAAGAACATCAACGATATTGATTTACGTAAAGCCACTGGAGCTATTTCTACAGTAAAATCGCAAAAAATAATAAACAGACCTACTGTTAATGCACTACAACCTCTACAAGGTCAGGTAGCCGGTTTAACTATAAAAGCAAGTGGTGAGTTAGGCAAGCCCTTAAAAATTAGAATTCGAGGTACCTCAACACTACCTATAAAAACACCAACCAATAGTAAATTAACTGATGAGCAGCGTGAGTTATTAGACAACAAAGCCAATCAACCTTTGTTTGTATTGGATGGACAAATAATTTCAGCTGATGCTTTTGCTACTTTAAACGTTAATGATATTGAAGAAATAAAAGTACTAAAAGACGCTGCTGCTAATGCTTTATATGGAGTTAAAGCTTCTAATGGTGTAATTGAAATTACAAGTAAACGCGGTATTAATGGCGACACTCAATATACCTTTAATTTCCAACAAGGTGTTACTTTTAAAGGTAGACCCAGCAGAAATATGATGGGAACTAAAGAGAAATTAGAATTCGAGCGTTTATCAAAAAATCAAGCAACACCGGGTTATTATTTATCTGAAGAGTTTATTAGAAAAACTTTTAGTGGTAATCCTAATCTTGAACACTTAGTAGCTGAAGGACAACGAAAGTTAGATTCTATAAAAAAAATTAATACTAACTGGTTTAATGAGTTAGCTCGTATTAGCACATATCAATCTTACAACGTTAGTACTCGTGGTGGTAATGAAGCAAGTAAGTTTTATGTTTCTGGTAACTTCACCAAACATGGTGGTAAATTTGACGGAAATGAAATTAATCGATTTACTGGTAGATTAAATTATGAATATAATATATCGAAAAATATCTATTCCATGTTCAATGCTGGTTTTGGTATTTCTGAAAGCAAAACCCCACATGGTTCTTCATATTCTCCTACAAATTTAATTTATGAGTTAAACCCATATGAACAAAAACATGCTGGAAAATTAATATCATACAGAGGTTATACTTTTCAAGAATTAGTGAATCAATACACCAGAACTTCTAACGATAAACGTTTTAATTTTTCATCCAATATAACTGCTAAATTAGCTAAGAACTTAAACATTGCAACTGTTGTAGGTGTCGATTATGTAGTAAGTGAAAATTTATCTATCACCCCTCCAACGGCTTATTCTGAAATAATTAAAGGTACTCCTGTACATGAAAGGGGGCAAGCCACTAAAAATAAAGTAGTAAACACTAACTTAAACACTAACACACGTTTAAACTACGACATTAACTTTAATAAACATCATTTATCATTTAGTGCCAATATAGATTATTTTAAATCGACAAATGATTTTATTGGAATTAGCGGACATGGTTTACCTAGTAAATTACTTTCAGGAGCAGGAATAAACAATGATTTAACTGGAGCCAATAGAGCTAGAACTTCTTCATCAAAAGTCCAGGAAGCTACATTAGGTTACGGTTTTTCTACTTTATATGAATGGAATAATAAAATAGACATTTATGGTAGTTATAAAAGAGATGCTTCTTCTCTTTTACCTAGCGACAAACGTTGGAATACATTTTGGGCAACAGGTATTGGCTATACTTTAAGTAATGAATCTTTTTTAAAAAACAGCACTTGGTTAAACAGGTTAAAGTTTCGTGCAAGTTATGGTAAAACTGCAAGTTTAGCTGGTATTTCACCTTCTTTAGCCGTACCAACTTTTAGCTATTCTACAAATGCATACTTAGGGATTCGTGATTTTTCATTAGTAAATTTATTTAATGATGATTTGCGACCAGAAAAAAACACCTCGATAAACTTTGGGGTTGATTTACGATTATTTGATATTTTTAATTTAACAGCAGAAGTATATCATAGAAGGACAAAAGACATGCTACTTACTGTATCCATCCCTCCTTCTAATGGATTTACAAGTCAATTAAAAAATGTAGGAGTTATGGACAATGAAGGGTTAGAAATAACTTTAAACACTACACCTATTAAGAACGGTAATTTCCATTGGAATACTTCTGCTACTTTTTCTTACAACAGAAATAAGGTAATCGACTTATATGATGGGCCCACTTTGAATGTAACCCCTAAAGAACCTGGTTATTCATACCCTGATTATCAAGTTGGGCAACCAACAGATATCATTTATGGTTTAGTTTTTATTGGTATTAACCCAGCCGATGGCCAGCCATTATTTCAAAGAAAAGATGGAAGCTCTTTCAATGGTAATACAGAAAAACCAAATAAGGAAGATTTTATTGTTTTAGGTAGGTCTACTCCTCCATTCACTGGTGGTTGGTTCCATAATATTAGCTACAAGAACTGGCAGTTAGGAATTGATATCTATTATAGTTTTGGTGGTAAAGCAGTACACAGAAACAGAAGTAGAGTATTTGGACAAGAAGATGTATATAAAAACCTTAATGCAGGTCAATTAAACCAAACATGGTTTAATGTTGGTGATGTTAATAAAATATATCCAACACTATATCTACACACTAATGAGTTTGGAGGTCTAAATAGCATCGCAAACACACAAAACATTAGCAGCACAGATTTTATAAGGCTTAACAACATTATGCTACGTTATAATTTTGACAATCAAATGCTCAAAAAAATAAGTAATGGTCTTATAAAAAATTGGGGAATGTATACGCAAGTAAGCAACATATATACATGGACTAATTTTGGTGGAGGCGATCCTGAATCTGGTAATATACAAGGCTCTTCTCAACCTATTCTAACCTTTGGTACAAACATCACTTTCTAAGTTTAAATAAATTAATGATGAAAAAAACATTTTACTTTTTACTATTTATAGTAAACATATCATGTAGTTTAGACCTACCTGTTGAAGATAGAATTACAGGTTTAGATGCAATTGATAATGTAGCAACAGCCAATGAAAGTTTATCAGGTATATACAATGCTTTTCCAATCGATAGAGTAATTTTTTCAAAACTTTCAGATGATTTATACCCAAATCACACTGTAGACGATAATATATCTAGTTATAACTTATATAAGTGGAATGCTCAGGAATTAGTGTTTTTATCTAATACATTATGGGTTTCATATTATAGCGTTAATACAAAAGCAAATATTTTGCTTAGTAGAATTCCATTTATAGAAACTTCGAATACAGAAGATTCTAAATTATTAAAACACATTGAAGCACAAGCATTATGTTTAAAAGCATATGCCTATTTTGAACTTATTCAATTATACTGCACCAACTACAACTCCAATGGTTTAGGTATTGTTTTAAAAGATGAAATAGCTGCTGCTGAACTTCCAAGAAGCAATCAAGAAACTAGTTACTTAGCTATTGAAGAACTTTTATTAAAAGCAATTAACTTATTTCCTGAAAACAATTCAAATGTGCGATTTTCAAAAAATAGCGCAAAAGGCTTATTAGCTAAACTCTATTTTTACTGGGGTAAATATCAACAATCTATTGATCTAAGTACAGAAGTAATAACAAATCTACCACTAAAAAGTGATGATTTGAATACCGTATGGCTAAAACCAGAGAATAATAATGAAGCTTTACTGACTTTTAAAGGAGAACATTTTTATTACACTTCTATTTATGATGGGGTTAAACATAATGATGAATTTTATGTAAACTTCTCTATTAATTACGATACTAACGACACTCGTTTAGCTAACACTTTTATCAATGAAGATTTTAGGTTAATTAACAACAATATTATTAAAGTTAATTTCTTAAAAAAGTATAGAAATAATACTGTAGAAAAGCTTTTAACTTCTACTGTAATGCTAAGAACAGCTGAATTATACTATATAAAAGCTCAAAGTTTAATAGCCTTAAACAAAGAAACAGAAGCAAGAGAAACTATAAATAATCTTTTATCAATTCGAAAAGCAAATCCTATTACAAGCTCTGGAACAACTCTTTTAAGAGATATTTTAAAAGACAAACAAAAAGAATTTTTAGGAGAAGGAAACCGCTACTTCGATTTGAAACAACAAGCACTGGAATTACCTAGAGTAAACTTCAATAACCACAATACTTTATTTACAATACAACCAGATAATTACAGATGGTTATTTCCAATCCCACAAAGCGAAATATCGAATAATAAAGCCATTCAGAATCAACAAAATCCGAATTGGTAAGTATAACTGAATTTACAAACACCCTTAAACATAAATATTTTTAATTAAAACAATCATGAGAATTTTAAAATCAATATTCTTAGTACTTGTAGCAAGTACTATCCTAACATCTTGTAGCGATGATGATATACCTGTTTTTTCAGGAGATGTTAGTGTAACCTTAATAAACAAAACATCAACAGAAGTAATAGAAGGAGAAGCTGCTACTTTTACATACGATGTAGTATTAAGCAACACTTTTAAAGAAGATATTACTATTAACTTCAACTTAGATGAGTTAACAAATTATCCTAATTTATTAAGCATTGAACCTGTAACTATAGTTAAAGACCAAACAAAAGGAATTTTAAAAGTTACAGCTACTAAAAAACCAGATGCTGAAAATGTATTAGCTGACGATTTAAAGTTAACTTTTACAATTAAAGATTACCAAGGTATAACCAATAATGTATTATTAGCTGACAGTTATACAATTACTGTAAAAGCTGAAGAAGGAATTACTCCTTTAACTGCAGATCAACAAGCTTTAATTAAGCATTATAAATCACAAGGAATCGATCTTTCTATGTGGATTGGTAAAATTCCAGTACAGGTAAAAGTAGTTACTGCTCCAAATGGTTCTTTTGCCCCATTTGAAACATCTCAAACATTAAACTATACTGGTATAACTCACATCACTTTAAGTAAAAATGCTACTAAAGACAAGCCTTTATTAGTAATGACCAAAAATGCTTTTGGTTTATCTGAATATTTACAATATGTATATAGACACGAAACTATTTTAAACACAACTGACTGGTATGGACCAACTGACCCTAACTTTCCTCCTGCTGTAAAAGAAGTTTTAAAAGCATTAGGAGACGAACGTGTTAACAAATGGAAAAACAAAGAGTATTCATTCAATGTAAAAGTAGATAACCTAGAGTTTAAAGCTGGTGGCGATATAACTTATGTAGGTGAAAACAACACTTATGTAATTGGTTCTGACTTTTTAGACCCTAATTTAACTAAAACTTTAGCAGCAGTAGATTTCCAATATGAATTTCCTTTATGGGATGAGTTAGCTACATTAGCTAAAGGGAACACCCCTTTAAAAGAACACATTGTAACTGGAGGTTCTATTCATCCTAACTATTACATAGGTTACAGTACAATTATATCAGATGATTGGGGTGAAGGAGACTGGGTTGCTCCAACTAGCTCATATAATGCAACAGAAATGAACTTTAAGTTCAACACAGATCATGAAAACTCTGGATCTTACGATATTGTAACTGTTAAGTTTACACAACCTAACTAAAAAACACAATAACAAACAATTATTTTCTTAGATGAGCACTTCTAATCTATCAACCAAACTTTTACTTTTATTCATAGAAGTATTCATCTTCTTATACCTTACTAGTATAAAAACGCACGCTTTCCAACAACAGGAAAGCGTGCTATTTTCTAATAAGCTAAAAAATGGAATGGAATATACCATTCAGAAAAACAAAAACGCTAATGAAACACTATTCTATTTTTTAGTAAAAACAGGTTCTATTAATGAATCTGATGAACAATTAGGTTACGCTCATTTTTTAGAACATATGGCTTTCAATGGAGGAAAGCGTTTTAAAAACGATTCATTTGTTCAATACTTAAAATCTCAAGGTTTACAAATAGGTGTAAATTTTAATGCTACAACAAATTATAATTACACACTATATGAAATTAACTTTCCTAAAACTGTTTCGGAAGCCACCCTTAAAAAAGTACTTTATTTTTTCGCTGATATTTTAAGTGATTTATCTTTAAGTGAAAAAGATATTCAAACACAGCAAAAAATTGTTTTAGCTGAGAAAGAAGCTGCCGCTAAAGCTGATTCTTTATTTTTATTTAAACTTGGAAAATCTAAATATCTAAATAGGTTAGCCATTGGAACTACCAAAAGCATACAAGGAATTACTTCAAAAAAATTACAGGAGTTTTATAAAAAATGGTACCAGCCTCATGCTACTAGTTTATTTGTTATTGGAGATATAGACCTATCAATTAATAAATCGAAAAGAATAATAGAAAACACTTTCTCTTCTATTAAAAACACAAATAAAAGTTTTGTTTCTAAAAACTTTTTTAAAGACTTAAACAATACTGTAATTATAAGTCAATTCAAAAAAACTAAACAGCCCAAACTCATTCTAAACTTGGCTGAAAAACATACTCCTACTTCAAAAACAGAAAGAAAAATAAAAAATATTTTAAGCAATGTTCTTTCTAAACGATTAGACACTATTCTCTCATCAAAAACAAATCCTATTGTTCGCAGTAATTACTTTTTGGGAGATGTACGCTATACTTCGGTTGAGTCTAATTTAACATCAAATCCTTCAACTACTTTAACTACAATATTTACTGAGTTAAAACGATTAGCCCTTTTTGGTATTTCTAACAATGAATTAAAAAATTACCTTAAAGAAAACACGAAAAAAAACAACTCTAAGAGTAATAACTTTTATGCTAATGAATGGTTAGATTTTCAATTAAACATTAAAAAGAAACCTACAAATTCAACTAAAAAAATCACTTCTTCTGTTATAAAAAAGACAGCTAAAAAGTTATGGAAAAACTCTATTAAAAGAGTTTATATTATAGATTCTTTACATTCTAAAAACAATATTAGCTCTAAAAACTTAGAGAGTATTATACGAGAAGTAAATCGAAAAAAACTAAACGACTACCACTATAAAACTCCTATTAAAAAAAGAGAAAAAAAGGAAAAGACTCCTGTTTTAACAACTGAAAAATTAACTCCAAAATATCCTATAACTAAAAAAGAACATGAAAACTTAGGGATTTTAGAAGTCGAATATAAAAATGGTATAAAAGTATTCTTAAAACCTATAGATTCAACCGATGAAATTCGCATTCTTGGATATGCTAATGGAGGAACATCAAATATTCCAGATACTCTTTATTACCAATTAGAATCTACAGTTTCATATATAGAATTAGGTGGTATTGGAAATTTAAATTATGAAAATCTAGAAAAATTTTTAGAAAACAAAAACATGGGAACTTCTCAAATTGTTTCAGAAGACAGTCGTGCTATTTATGGTTTCTCATCGCAAAAAGATATTCCTGATTTTTTTAAATTTTTATATTTAAAAATGACAGCTGCTCGTGCTAACGAAAAAGAATTTAAATCGATAGTTTCTGATGAAATTAAAAGTTTATCCCCAATACATGAAAGCCCTTTTGCAATAAAATCTGACTTTAAAATAGCGGAACTCTCAGGTACTTATTACCCCAATAGAAAAAGTGCCAATTCTGGAGAAGAATTTAAAAAGTTAGATTTAAATCAAATGAAAGATTGGTATAACACATGCTTTTCTTTTGCTAATGATTGGCAATTTATTGTAACAGGAAACTTTAAAAATGAAGAAATACTCCCTTTAATTAACACTTACTTTGGTAATCTAAAAAGAAATCCTAATTCAATAAAAAATAAACCTTTATTCAATCTTAAAGTTATTGATAGTACTTATACTTACAACAAAAAGAGTACAACTATTAATACAGATAATACACAAATTTATTACTTGCCTTATAAAGCCAATCTTAAAAATAGTTTACTTCTTTCTTTAAGCGAACGCATGCTTCGCGATAAGATTACGTTATTATTGAGAGAAAGCTTAGGTTTTGTATACACACCACTTATAAGTATTGAAAAAGATATTTTAAACAAACAAGCCATCTTAAAAATAAACTGGCAGTGTAAACCTTCTGTTCTTAAACGTTCTAAAAAGAAACTAAAAGAATTATTATCTAATATTGTAAATACTACACTTTCTGAACAAGATTTTAACAGCTATAAACAACAATTATATTTACAATACAACTCTATTATAAATAGCACTAGTACCCATACATGGGCATTCAGTTTACATAAAAGCTTGTCGAACAAGGTTTCAGTAAATGAACTGAACAACTACAAAAAAACTTTACAGAATATTACTATTAAAGACTTACAGGACTTTTTAAAATCTAACTTTAAAGAATCTAAAAAAAATACTGTCCAAGTTGTAAGTCAACAACCATAAAAAGTTACTTTTCAAGATTCACTATATAAAAATAAGACCTTCTGTTTTTTTGATGTTCTTCTTCCGTACATTTATTTTGATTTAAATCATCACAATTGTTTAATAATTGTTCTTCTCCATAACCAATGGCACTTTCTATCCTTTCTTCAGAAATACCTCTTGAAATAATATAGTTTTTGGTAGAAATCGCTCTTCTTTTTGATAATTGCTTGTTATACTTTTTTGTTCCTCTACTATCTGTATGAGATTCTATTTTGATAATCATTTCAGGATTATTTTTCATAACTGAAACAATGTGTTCTAACTCATACTCTGCATCTTCTCGAATGTTATACAAATCAAAATCAAAGTATATAGGATTTATTACTATTTGATCTTCCACAATTAACGATTCTAATTGTAAATTAGTTATAATTGATTTATTGTTAACATCAAGTGTTTGTACTTCTTTTTGGTCATTTCTATAATCTTCTTTTGAAGCTATAACAACAAACTTTTTCTCACAATCTATTTCATCAAAAATATAACTTCCATCTTCATTTGTTCTTTCTGATTTTAAAACATTTCCTTTCTCATCAATCAGTTTTACCATAGCATTTTCAATAGGTTCATTTGTACCCATTGCAGTTACAATTCCTTTGATACTTTCTTTACAGTTATAAATCATATAACTATAAATATCATCATCTCCTTTTCCTCCTTTTCTATTTGAAGAAAAGAAACCACTTGTTTTTTCATCATTTATTACAAATGCAAAATCATCCAAACTTCCATTTACCGGAGCTCCTAAATTAACTGGTTTTGAAAAAGAATTATCCTGACTCCTTGATTCAAAAACATCTAAAGCTCCCAATCCTAAATGACCGTCAGATGAAAAATATAATGTTCCATCCATTCCTACGTACGGAAACATTTCTCTCCCTTCTGTATTTATTATGTTGCCTAAATTTTCTGGCTTACTATAACCGTTATTATCTAAAATATTTACTTTATAAATATCTGTTGCTCCAATTCCTCCGGGCATATCAGAAACAAAATATAACGTTTTCTCATCCGGGCTTAAAGCTGGATGTCCACACGAAAATCCATCTGCATTAAACGGTAATTCTTTTACATTCTTCCATTCTCCTTCTACATTATCGGCCTTGAATATTTTTAAATGTGTTACACTATTTTTATCTCCTTTTAATTTATCATCATTATAATTATCTCTAGTAAAATACATTGTTTTTCCATCTCTAGTAATAATTACATTAGATTCATGATAACGAGTGTTAATCGATTTCAATTTCTTCACATCTGATACATCTATCAATTCACTTTCATCATTGAATGTTTCTTCTGCTTCGTAAATATTTAAAAAAGGTTGATTATTCCATTTGTATAAGTTTTTATCAAATTTAGTTCCTTGAGGCTTTGTAGATGCAAAGTATAATTTATTATTAAAAATAAATCCTCCAAAATCGGAATACGCTGTATTTGATGACAGGTTATTAATATTTACAAACGTTTTTTTCTTCTTTGAATAATTCACAAAGTAATCTTTATTATTATCCAAAGCTATAGCCCTGCTATCGGTATTCTTTACTTTTTTTAGTTTTCTCAACCAAATATCAGATTCTTTAATTTTTCCATTACTTTTTAAAACCTGTGCATATCTAAAAATGTATTCTGGTAAAACAATCGCTTCATGTTTTTCCATCAATAAAGCATACCATTTCTCTGCTTCTATTGATTCTGTATTGAAATAATAAGCATCTCCCAATCTGCTTATTACTGCCATTGAAGTATCTCCTTTTTGATATATTGACTCATACAATTCAGCAGCCTTTTTATATGCATATTCCTTAAAATATCTATTGGCCGCATATTTCCTTTGAGAATATCCTAAAACCGTGTTTAGTAAAATTACTATGATTATAATTTTTTTCATTTTCTAAGCTTTAAAAGAATCTTGGTGATTTCAATACGTTTGGTTTAAAAATCTCATAACGCAACATCAGTTCATAAGTACCAGAATTATAATTCCTATAATTAGTAGTTGTTAAATCGTAAGCAAACCCAATGTGCAATCCTTTTGATGCTTGTAGTCCTAATAAAGCACTAATAGAATCGTCCCATCTCCATGCTAGTCCTACTCTGAACTTTTCATTAAACAAAACATTTGCAGATAAATCGATTGAAATCGGAGCTCCATTCACCACTTTAGCTAGAGCTGCAGGCTTAAATTTTATACGTTCGCTTAAATCAAAAACATATCCCCCTATCAAAAAGAAATGCAATCGTTCTTCAGCTTCGTCTCCTCCATTAAAAGTATCATCGTAATGAGTAGTTCTTAAAATATTAGGAACTGCGACCCCCATATACCACTTAGGTTTATGATAATAAATACCTGCCCCTATAGTAGGTAAAAATTTATTCACATTACTTTCAAATAAAATATCAGGATTTTCAGAAATTCCTTTTGACCAATCAATATTCAAATGTCTTCCACCTAATTTTAATCCAAAAGCTAAATTTCCTTCATCACTAGTTCTTACTGTATAAGAAATATTAACATCCAAATAAATTTCACTAGAGGGTCCTATATTATCATTAGTTAGATTTACACCTAATCCTACTCCTGAATATCCTAATGGTGTATCATAACTCAATGTTTGTGTATCAGGAGCTCCATCAACTCCTACCCATTGGGTTCTACCTAAAGCGGTAATAGTCGTATGCCCTCTTGATCCAACATAAGCTGGATTTACACTCATTGTATTATACATATATTGTGTATACTGAGGATCTTGCTGGGAATACACTTCAAGAGTCAGCAGTAAGAAAATTATAGTAATTATTTTAAAATGTGAATTATTCATATCTTTTTCTATTCAAATTATTTTTACCTGTTAATGTACAACCAGCCTACAATTGGCTTTTCGTTATTCCCTAAGTCTAATACATAGTAATAAGTTCCTACTGGTAGTTTAACATCCTTTTCTACAGTTGCTCTTCCATTTGAAGTACCATCCCAAGTATTATCATAACCTTTCTTTTTATAAACCAAATTCCCCCATCTATTAAAAATTTCTAGCGTGTTATTTGGATACTTTTCTATACAGTTTATTTTAAACTTACTATTAACTGTATCATCATCATTAGGTGAAAACTCATTAAATACCGTTAAACAAATAGGAGTTACACTGGCTGATGAAGAATTATTTGAGGAATCACTATCAAACTGATCTAAATTAGATACATTAACTATATTCAAATAGTCTCCTGAAGATTTCACTTTTACAGTTAAATACAATTTGATTGTTTCATTTGGATTAAGCGTAGGTATTTGCCACAGTCCAACTATATCATCGTAAGCTCCAGAACTAGCTGTATAAGAAACAAATTCATATCCATCTGGTAAAACTTCTTCTATCTCAACATTGGTCGCAACTCCTGGTCCACTATTCGTTAAAGTAATAGTAAACATAACATTAGTATTAGCTCTAGGCTCAAGATTATCCACTTCTTTTATTAAAGCCAAATCTACACCTTGCAATAAAATTCCCACACTACCTTCATCATCTTCACTCTGATCCCCATCATCATTATCCACCTCACTATCGGTATCATATTGGTCACTTTTAATTACTTGTGCTATATTTTTATATTCATCCACAACTCCTGTTGGAGCCTTTACTGTAGCATCATATGTTAATTGTAATCCAGAGCTAGTTACCGTCAAATTAGACCAAGTTATTTTATTTCCAATTAGAACTCCTCCATTTGTAATCGAAGTTATATTCTCATAACCAACTGGTAAAACGTCTTCTACACTTACCCCTGTTGCTGTATTAGCCCCCGAATTACTTAAATCAATTGTAAAAGTGACTACATCTCCAACATTTGGAGTTGGGTTACTAATAGTTTTTTGTAAACTTAAATCAACTACTTGAGGAATAATAACAATACTATCTTCATCATCTTCACTTTGATCTCCATCATCATTATTTACATTACTATCTATATCTCCACTATCACTTGCAATAATCTGAGCTACATTTTTATACTCATTTGCTATTCCTGTAGGAGCTTTAACAGTTGCTTTATATGTTAAGTTGATTCCAGAAGTAGTTATTGTTAAACCACTCCAAGTAATTTTACCACCACTTAAAACACCTCCATTACTTATCTGTGTAATATTCTCATAGCCTGAAGGCAATATATCTTCTACACTAACATCATTTGCTAAATTAGGACCCTGATTATTAATTTCTAGAGTAAATGTAACAACGTCACCTACATTTGGAATTAAGTTATCAACTGTTTTAATCAAACTCAAATCAGCACACTTTCCAACAACAACTATTGATTTACTACTGGTAACACTTGTACATCCTGTTCCTGCATTGCTAACTACCACTTGATAATATAAAGTTCCTTCGGTTGAAGTTACAGGATTATAATTCGCTGTTGTACCTCCTGTTCCACTAGTTACATCACTATAAGGCCCTGCTAAACTTGTTGCTGATTGCCATTGATAGCTTAAACTTCCTACGCCACCACTAGCTACGACATTTAAAGTCACTGCGCCATCTTTACAAACTGTAGTACTTGCAGCTGGCTCAGTATCAATGGTTGGTAATCCATTTACTGTTACTGTTGATTTACTACTGGTTACACTAGTACAACCTGTTCCTGCATTGCTCACTACTACTTGATAATATAAAGTCCCTTCGGTTGAAGTTACTGGACTATAACTCGCTGTTGTACCTCCCGTTCCTGTGGTTACATCACTATAAGGCCCTGCTAAACTTGTTGCTGATTGCCATTGATAAGTTAAACTTCCTACACCACCACTAGCTACAACATTTAAAGTTACTGCACCGTCTTTACAAACAGTCGTGCTTGCCGCTGGCTCAGTATCAATGGTTGGTAATGCATTTACCGTCACTGTTGATTTACTACTGGTAACACTAGTACATCCTGTTCCTGCATTGCTAACTACCACTTGATAATATAAAGTTCCTTCGGTTGAAGTTACAGGATTATAACTCGCCGTTGTACCTCCTGTTCCTGTGGTTACATTACTATAAGGTCCTGCTAAACTTGTTGCTGATTGCCATTGATAAGTTAAACTTCCTACGCCACCACTCGCTGCTACATTTAAAGTCACTGCGCCGTCTTTACAAACAGTTGTACTTGCTGCTGGCTCAGTATCGATGGTTGGAACTTGGTTAACCGTTACTGTTGATTTACTACTGGTAACACTTGTACATCCTGTTCCTGCATTACTAACTACTACTTGATAATATAAAGTTCCTTCGGTAGAAGTAACTGGGCTATAACTCGCTGTTGTGCCTCCTGTTCCACTAGTTACATCACTATAAGGCCCTGCTAAACTTGTTGCTGATTGCCATTGATAGCTTAAACTTCCTACGCCACCACTCGCTGCTACATTTAAAGTCACTGCGCCGTCTTTACAAACAGTCGTACTTGCTGCTGGCTCAGTATCGATAGTTGGTAATGCATTTACTGTTACTGTTGATTTACTACTAGTAACACTGATACATCCTGTTCCTGCATTGCTAACTACCACTTGATAATATAAAGTTCCTTCGGTAGAAGTTACAGGACTATAATTGGCAGTTGTGCCTCCTGCCCCACTGGTTACATCACTATAAGGTCCTGCTAAGCTTGTTGCTGATTGCCATTGATAGGTTAAACTTCCTACGCCACCACTCACTGCTACATTTAAAGTCACTGCACCGTCTTTACAAACAGTCGTACTTGCTGCTGGCTCAGTATCGATGGTTGGTAATGCATTTACTGTTACTGTTGATTTACTACTGGTTACACTAGTACATCCTGTTCCTGCATTGCTAATTACCACTTGATAATATAAAGTTCCTTCGGTAGAAGTTACAGGATTATAACTCGCCGTTGTACCTCCTATTCCGCTGGTTACATCACTATAAGGACCTGCCAAACTTGTTGCTGATTGCCACTGATAAGTTAAACTCCCTACGCCACCACTCACTGCTACATTTAAAGTCACTGCGCCGTCTTTACAAACAGTCGTACTTGCCGCTGGTTGGGTATCGATAGTTGGAACTTGGTTAACCGTTACTGTTGATTTACTACTAGTAACACTGGTACATCCTGTTCCTGCATTGCTAACTACCACTTGATAATATAAAAATCCTTCGGTTGAAGTTACTGGACTATAATTCGCTGTTGTACCTCCTGTTCCACTAGTTACATCACTATAAGGCCCTGCTAAACTTGTTGCTGATTGCCATTGATAAGTTAAACTTCCTACTCCACCACTTGCTGCGACATTTAAAGTCACTGCTCCGTCTTTACAAACTGTAGTACTTGCAGCTGGCTCAGTATCGATGGTTGGTAATGCATTTACTGTAACTGTTGATTTACTACTAGTAACACTGGTACAACCTGTTCCTGCATTGCTAACTACTACTTGATAATATAAAGTTCCTTCGGTTGAAGTTACTGGACTATAACTCGCTGTTGTACTTCCTGTTCCACTAGTTACATCACTATAAGGACCTGCCAAACTTGTTGCTGATTGCCATTGATAAGTTAAACTTCCTACGCCACCACTCGCTACTACGCTTAGAGTTACTGCCCCACCTTTACAAACAGTCGTGCTTGCAGTCGGTTGGGTATCAATGGTTGGAACTTGGTTAACCGTTACTGTTGATTTACTACTGGTAACACTAGTACATCCTGTTCCTGCATTGCTAACTACCACTTGATAATATAAAGTTCCTTCGGTAGAAGTTACAGGATTATAACTCGCCGTTGTACCTCCTGTTCCTTTGGTTACATTACTATAAGGTCCTGCTAAACTTGTTGCTGATTGCCATTGATAAGTTAAACTTCCTACTCCGCCACTTGCTGCTACATTTAAAGTCACTGCTCCGTCTTTACAAACAGTCGTACTTGCTGCTGGCTCAGTATCAATAGTTGGAACTTGGTTAACCGTTACTGTTGATTTACTACTCGTAACACTGGTACATCCTGTTCCTGCATTGCTAACTACCACTTGATAATATAAAATTCCTTCGGTTGAAGTTACTGGACTATAATTCGCTGTTGTACCTCCTGTTCCACTAGTTACATCACTATAAGGCCCTGCTAAACTTGTTGCTGATTGCCATTGATAAGTTAAACTTCCTACGCCACCACTTGCTGCTACATTTAAAGTCACTGCTCCGTCTTTACAAACTGTAGTACTTGCAGCTGGCTCAGTATCGATGGTTGGTAATGCATTTACTGTAACAGTAGATTTACTACTGGTTACACTAGTACAACCTGTTCCTGCATTGCTAACTACCACTTGATAATATAAAGTTCCTTCGATTGAAGTTGCTGGACTATAATTGGCTGTTGTACCTCCTGTTCCACTGGTTACATTACTATATGGGCCTGCTAAACTTGTTGCTGATTGCCATTGATAGGTTAAACTTCCTACACCACCACTAGCTACAACATTTAAAGTTACTGCACCGTCTTTACAAACAGTCGTGCTTGCCGCTGGCTCAGTATCAATGGTTGGTAATGCATTTACCGTCACTGTTGATTTACTACTGGTAACACTAGTACATCCTGTTCCTGCATTGCTAACTACCACTTGATAATATAAAGTTCCTTCGGTAGAAGTTACAGGATTATAACTCGCCGTTGTACCTCCTGTTCCTGTGGTTACATTACTATAAGGTCCTGCTAAACTTGTTGCTGATTGCCATTGATAAGTTAAACTTCCTACTCCGCCACTTGCTGCTACATTTAAAGTCACTGCTCCGTCTTTACAAACAGTCGTACTTGCTGCTGGCTCAGTATCAATAGTTGGAACTTGGTTAACCGTTACTGTTGATTTACTACTCGTAACACTGGCACATCCTGTTCCTGCATTGCTAACTACCACTTGATAATATAAAGTTCCTTCGGTTGAAGTTACTGGACTATAATTCGCTGTTGTACCTCCTGTTCCACTAGTTACATCACTATAAGGCCCTGCTAAACTTGTTGCTGATTGCCATTGATAAGTTAAACTTCCTATTCCACCACTTGTTGCTACATTTAAAGTCACTGCTCCGTCTTTACAAACAGTCGTACTTGCTGCTGGCTCAGTATCAATAGTTGGAACTTGGTTAACCGTTACTGTTGATTTACTACTCGTAACACTGGTACATCCTGTTCCTGCATTGCTAACTACCACTTGATAATATAAAGTTCCTTCGGTTGAAGTTACTGGACTATAATTCGCTGTTGTACCTCCTGTTCCACTAGTTACATCACTATAAGGCCCTGCTAAACTTGTTGCTGATTGCCATTGATAGCTTAAACTTCCTACTCCGCCACTCGCTGCTACATTTAAAGTTACAGCGCCGTCTTTACAAACAGTTGTACTTGCCGTTGGTTGGGTATTTATGGTTGGAATTTGGTTAACCGTTACTGTTGATTTACTACTGGTAACACTAGTACATCCTGTTCCTGCATTGCTAACTACTACTTGATAATATAAAGTTCCTTCAGTAGAAGTTACTGGACTGTAACTCGCTGTTGTGCCTCCTGTTCCACTGGTTACATTACTATAAGGCCCTGCTAAACTTGTTGCTGATTGCCATTGATAGCTTAAACTTCCTACGCCACCACTCGCTCCGACATTTAAAGTCACTGCTCCGTCTTTACAAACTGTCGTACTTGCCGTTGGTTGGGTATTTATGGTTGGTAATGCATTTACTATCACTGTTGATTTACTACTAGTAACACTGGTACAACCTGTTCCTGCATTGCTAACTACTACTTGATAATATAAAGTTCCTTCAGTAGAAGTTACTGGACTATAACTCGCTGTTGTGCCTCCTGTTCCACTGGTTACATCACTATAAGGACCTGCTAAACTTGTAGAAGATTGCCATTGATAGCTTAAACTTCCTACGCCACCACTCACTGCTACATTTAAAGTCACTGCGCCGTCTTTACAAACAGTAGTACTTGCCGCTGGCTCAGTATCTATGGTTGGTAATGCATTTACTGTTACTGTTGATTTACTACTGGTAACACTAGTACATCCTGTTCCTGCATTACTTACTACCACTTGATAATATAAAGTTCCTTCGGTTGAAGTTACAGGACTATAACTCGCCGTTGTCCCTCCTGTTCCACTAGTTACATCACTATAAGGGCCTGCTAAACTTGTTGCTGATTGCCATTGATAGCTTAGACTTCCTACGCCACCACTCGCAACGACATTTAGAGTCACTGCACCGTCTTTACAAACAGTCGTACTTGCTGCTGGCTCAGTATCGATGATTGGTAATGCATTTACCGTTACTGTTGATTTACTACTGGTAACACTAGTACATCCTGTTCCTGCATTGCTAACCACTACTTGATAATATAAAGTTCCTTCGGTTGAAGTAACTGGACTATAACTCGCTGTTGTACTTCCTGTTCCACTAGTTACATCACTATAAGTTCCTGCTAAACTTGTTGCCGATTGCCATTGATAAGTTAAACTTCCTACTCCACCTCTTGCCATCACACTTAAAATCACTGCGCCGTCTTTACAAACGGTCGTACTTGCTGCTGGTTGGGTATCTATGGTTGGTAATGCATTTACTGTTACTGTTGATTTACTACTGGTAACACTAGTACATCCTGTTCCTGCATTGCTAACTACCACTTGATAATATAAAGTTCCTTCGGTTGAAGTAACTGGACTATAATTCGCAGTTGTACCTCCTGTTCCACTGGTTACATCACTATAAGTACCTGCTAAACTTGTTGCTGATTGCCATTGATAAGTTAAACTTCCTACGCCACCACTCACTGCTACATTTAAAGTCAGTGCCCCATCTTTACAAACAGTCGTGCTTGCAGTCGGTTGGGTATCAATGGTTGGAACTTGGTTAACCGTTACTGTTGATTTACTACTGGTAACACTAGTACATCCTGTTCCTGCATTGCTAACCACTACTTGATAATATAAAGTTCCTTCGGTTGAAGTAACTGGACTATAACTCGCTGTTGTACTTCCTGTTCCACTAGTTACATCACTATAAGTTCCTGCCAAACTTGTTGCTGATTGCCATTGATAAGTTAAACTTCCTACGCCACCACTCGCAACGACATTTAAAGTTACTGCGCCGTCTTTACAAACTGTCGTACTTGCTGCTGGCTGGGTATCGATGGTTGGTAATGCATTTACTGTTACTGTTGATTTACTACTGGTAACACTAGTACATCCTGTTCCTGAATTGCTAACTACTACTTGATAATATAAAGTTCCTTCAGTTGAAGTCACTGGACTATAACTCGTCGTTGTACCTCCTGTTCCACTGGTTACATTACTATAAGGCCCTACTAAACTTGTTGCTGATTGCCATTGATAGCTTAAACTTCCTACGCCACCACTCGCTGCTACATTTAAAGTTACTGCTCCGTCTTTACAAACGGTCGTACTTGCTGCTGGTTGAGTATCGATGGTAGGTAATGCATTTACTGTAACTGTTGATTTATTACTGGTAATACTAGCACATCCTGTTCCTGCATTGCTAACTACCACTTGATAATATAAAGTGCCTTCGGTAGAAGTAACTGGACTATAATTGGCTGTTGTACCTCCTGTTCCATTAGTTACATCACTATAAGGTCCTGCCAAACTTGTTGCTGATTGCCATTGATAGGTTAAACTTCCTACGCCACCACTCGCTCCGACATTTAAAGTCACTGCTCCGTCTTTACAAACCGTTGTGCTTCCCGCTGGTTGGGTATCAATTGAAAAAGCTTCATTAACAGTTATAGTTACTGATACTTTTGCACTCACACACACACCTACCGTGTTACTTACATAATACGTTTTTACTCCCGCTGAAGCTGTACTTGGCACAGTAGAAGCAGACAAAACTGTTGTTGCATCTGAATCATACCATGTTAAAACACCTGAACCTGTAGCTCTCATTGATAAAGGATCAGCTGCTGTTCCTTCACAATAAACTCCATTAGTTACAACTGGCAACGGTGCTTGTGCTTGTTCTATTATTTCTTGTTCTGCACTTGTTACACTTCCACAGTTTTGCGAATCTGTCAAAACTATTTTATAAAACCCAGGTTGTAAACCTGTATAACTTCCATCACTATCCCCATCTGTTTGAGAAGCATCTATAAATACTCCTCCCGAACTAGTAGCATATAAAAGGTTATAAGAATAAGGAGCTACTCCCCCTGAACCTGTTGCTGATAAACTTCCATTATTCACTCCTTGACAACTATTCATTGAACTTAAAGTCGATAATGTTGCTGTTATACTTTCAACAATAGTAATAGTTATATCATCCGTACTTGGAGTACATCCTCCACTACTTACTGTCCATCTTAATATTGCCGTATCACCTGCATTAGCATTTGTTAAAGTTAATGTTGATGTAGGACTATTAGGACTATCAAAAACAACATCTCCAGAAGACAATCCTGTACCACTTACAAAAGACCAAGCTCCTAATCCGCTCGTAGGAGCAGTTGCGGCTAATCTTGCATCCAATACACATAGACTCATTGTCGCTTGCCCTGCATCTGCAGTACTTGGTGCTTCGTGAACTGTTATTGTTATTTCATCTAATTTTTGACAATCTCCACTACCAGTTGTCCATCTAAATATATAGATTCCAGGATTTGTTAAACCTGTAATAGTAGTTGTTTGAGCATTTGGATTAGAAATCCCTATACTTGCCGCAGAAGGTAAACCCGCCGAACTTGTAGCTTGACTAAGAGATTCTCGATAAGTCCAAGTACCTGAAACTTCAGCTGCAGTTACAGAAACTGAACTTATTGGTAAACACAATGATTGATCTACCGTAGTTATACTCGCTGTATTAGTTAACGCGTTATTAATTGTTACATCATCAGAAGAACCTACACATGAAGAACCTCCTGGTATAGTAAGCGTATAAGTAAATACATAATTATTCCCTGGAATAATTGTAGCCTTAGCCATATTAGCATTAATTGCTACTGGTGTAGGGCTATCTACACCTGTAGAACTTTGAAAACTCCAAGTACCAGTAGAACCTACAGTACCTTGTAACAACACTTCATTAGCAGCACACAAATCTTGATCATTTCCTGCATTTGCTGGAGCCACAACATTAATTGTTAAATCTGTACTACTTCCTAAATTACATGTTGGATCAGCACTTGGATAAAGAGGAGAACTAGTCCACTTATACTTATAGGTTCCAGTTACCAAACCACTTATGGTAGCTGTTGGTGAATTTGCATCATTTATTGAAGGTGTATTCGGACCTGAAACCCAAACCCATTTTCCAACCCCTACAGTAACTGGGTTAGCATTTAATGTAGCCGTATTAGAACAAGAAGCTATTGTTGGTGCAGCTACACTTGCTACAGTTGGGGTATTTGTTATTGTAAAAACAACTTTATCATTCACAAAACAATCTGCTAATGAAACCCTCCATTCAAATTCATATTTTCCATCACTTAAGTTAGAAAACATTGCTGTAGGACTTGTTATATCTGTTACCGTCCAACCTGCTGGACCAAACGTTTGCACCCAAGTACCTCCTCCATTTGGATTTGCATCTGCTGCCATGGTTATCGTACTAGCCCCGCAAATATCTTGATCAGCACCAGCTGAAGGCACAGAATTTAATAGTGATACGATTACAGTATCTTCAGTTATATTTAAAGGACAAGAAGTATTTGTTATCCTCCATTTAAACTCATAATTCCCTGGTATTAACCCTGTAATAGATGTAGACGCTGAGTTAACATCTGAAAAACTTGCTGTATTTGGTCCAGAAACCTGAGTCCAAGTTCCCATTTCACCAGCAGTAATTGCTGTTGCGTTTAATGTCGTTGATGTACCCGACGTTAAACAAATATCCGAGCCTGCATTTGCCGTTGATGGACTTGTATTCCCTGTTGTTGATACAATAACTGAATCGTTTATGCTTCCACAAGCATTTGATATTGTATACGTAAAGGTATAAACTGTTAAAGGACTTAACCCCATTACCAATGTCTTAGGATCTGTATCATCTACAATAGTTACTCCTGCCGAAGGGCTAACAGTCCACCTTCCTGCTTCGTTAACTAACAAAGCTGGACTTTGCATCTGATAACTTCCGGCACATACATTTACATCTGTACCTGCAAAATTTGCTGGATGAGAAGGAGGTCCAGTAGATACTATAACCGAAACTTCATCTGAATCTAAAGGATCAATTGTACTAGTTGGACCACTATTTATACTCCAACGAAAAACATAAGCACCCGATATAAGAGAAGATAACTCAGCATTTCTATCAAAAACATCTGATATAACTGCTGTATTAGGCCCGCTAACCTGTGACCACATTCCTTCACCTTGTACCGGATTATTACCTGCTAAAGTTGCTGTAGTTGTTGGCGTACATACATAAATATCTGATCCCGCATTTGCATTCGTTGCTGGTCCAGAAATTTTTACTGTAATTTCATCAGCTGCATTCTCACATCCATTATTTACATCACCATTTGGTCGCCTAAGAACACCTACCACATAAGTACCTATCTCTGTAAATGTTAAAGTCAAATCCCTTCCAGAAGAAGAACTTCCTGAGGAATTAGCCCCTATCCCTACATAACTTGATGTGGTTACTGGTCCGCTTAAAATTTTATATCTAGTACTAGAACTTGTATTATCTCTATTAATCCCAAATTTCACATCAACAGAACCCGAATTTCCTAATGTTGCAAAAATACATTCTGACGGAGTTCCATCATCAGTCAATTCAACAAATAATGGTTTCTTAATAAATTTAATTCGTACATCTTTGGTTTTAAAACAATTTGAATTATTATCTGGACCTTTTACAGTATATCTAAATGTATAATTAACAAGATTTACGTTACCTCCAGCCGTTTGAGACAAACCTGTTACTAAGGTCGTAGGCGAATTTGGATTTACTATTGTTACTCCTCCTGGCCCTGATACTTGAGTCCATTCGACAGTTTCTCCGGTCTTTTTTGGCGGATTAGCTACCAATAAATATTCTGTAGTTGGATTTGTATCACTATGGCAAATTCTTATCACATCATCATCTATCAAACTATCTGCACTTGTAACTGAACCTGTTGGAGATGGAACTGTAACTGATACAGTGCTTGTCCCTGAAGCACAAGGACCTGACACAGTCCAACGAAAAACATAGGTACCTTCTATTAAATCATTTACTTTGGTATCTTTTTTATCTACATTCTTAATTTTAGGGCTATTAGGACCACTAACCAACTCCCAAAGTCCTTCTTGTCCATTAAACCCATTTCCTCCATACGAACCATCTAAAGTTACTGTTGTTGTTGCATCAAAACATGGTTTTAACACTTGATCGGGACCAGCAGATATTACAGGATCCCCTCCTATATTTGTTACTGTTATTCTGGAAACTCCATCACAAGTTGCATTATTTCCATCAGAGACTCTCCATTCTAAAATAGTAGCACCTGATGACTCTTGAGGCAAATTTATAGTAGATGTTGGAGAATTCGAATTGGTTATTGTTAACCCTGCTCCATTTGAACCAATTATAGTCCAAGTACCTGTATAACCTACACTAGGGGTATTCGCTGCTAACGAATAAGTTCCTGGACAATTTGTTATATCAGTTCCAGATGTAGCTGTTGGACTGGATTTTACAGTATAAACAACATCTTGAAAAGTTGAAAGATTATCAGTACATACAGCTGTCAATCTAAATTTATATGTATTTCCTCCTGTTGCACCAGTAATATTTGGTTGATAAGTTGTAGGATCACTTATTCCTATTGTTGGCCCAGCTATTTGGGTCCACAAAATGGTTCCGGGTTTTATATTTGCATCTCCAGACCCATCTAGTTTAAACTCTGCTCCTTCACAAATTTCTCCTCCTGCTCCTGCATTAATACTACAATTTTGTGACTGAACATTAAAGTAATTTATTAACAGGAAAAATCCCATTAAAAATTTAATGCTTTTGTTCTTCATAAAAGTTTATTGATAGTTATTATATTCTTGTAGATATAAGGATATAATGTACCATAGATGCATATCTATTCTAACCCCAACTATATAATAGATAAATAAGATTACAACAATAATTTCATCTATGCATTAACCCCTATACATAGAAACCGTTATAGATTATTGAATCCATAACAATTAAAATTATTCTTGATCTATAAAAAGTCTAGAAGTTTAATTTTTTCGAAGTATAATAAACTACTCTTAAATGAAGATACGTGATTTAAGGCTCTTTTTCTCATGATTCCGGGGGCGGTTTAAATTTAAAAACGATATAAATATAACATTTTTTAAATTATAAACAACTACTAATCAATAAGAAAAGAAAACACCCCTTGTACTTTTTAAATCACATGTATAATATACAAGGGTTATTTTATATGATTATTGAAATTGTGTAAGCCTTGCTACATACTTACCAATTACATCAAATTCTAGATTAATTTCACTACCTATTATAAGGTTTTTAAAAGTAGTGTGCTCTAATGTATAAGGAATAATAGCTACGCTAAATTCATCTTTTTTAGAATTCACCACTGTTAAACTTACTCCATTTATTGTTATTGAGCCTTTTTCAATAGTAATATTATTACTATCAAAATCGTAAGAAAAAGTAAAAACCGTACTACCATCTTGATCTTGAATATTTTTACACACTCCAGTTTTATCAACATGACCTTGTACTATATGACCATCTAAACGAGCACCTAATTTCATTGCTCTCTCTAAGTTTACTTCATCACCACTCTTTAAACTACCAATATTTGTTTTATCAAGAGTCTCTTTAATAGCAGTAACCGTATATTCATTTCCAGAAATATTAACCACTGTTAAACAAACACCGTTGTGAGCAACACTTTGATCAATTTTTAATTCATTGGTAATATCACTTTGAATTGTGATATGTATATTTTCTTTATCTTTTTCTATACTTTTTACAGTTCCAAGAGTTTCAATTATTCCAGTAAACATTCTCTAAATTTTAGTTACTTTTGTTTGCATCAAAAATACAACTTTTACGCACGAAAGTAACTATGGATAATACAAACAAAATTATTGTTGGAATTTCAGTTGGAGATATAAATGGAATTGGTATCGAAATTATTTTAAAAACTTTCGAAGATAAACGTATGCTTGATTTTTGCACACCTGTTTTATTTGCTTCAAACAAACTAATCTCTTACCATAAGAAAAACCTTAAACTAAATAATAGTATTCATAGTATTAACTCTGTCGATAAAATTGCTCATGGAAAGATCAATTTAGTAAATTCTTGGAAAGAAGAAGTAAAGATTGAGCTAGGTAAAACAACAAAAATTGGTGGTAAATTTGCTCATAAATCGCTTAAAGCTGCAACTACTGCTTTAAAAAATGATGCTATTGATATTTTACTTACCGCTCCTATAAGTAAAGATAATATTCAGTCTGAAGAATTTAACTTTCCTGGACATACAGAATATTTAGAAGAAAACTTAGAAGGTAAAAGTTTAATGATTTTAATGACCGATGAACTTCGTATAGGTTTAATAACTGGTCATATTCCAATTTCTCAAGTTGCAGAAACCATAACTCCAGAGCTAATAGAAGCTAAGGTTGATATTATGCACACTTCATTAAAACAAGATTTTAATATTAATAAGCCTAAAATAGCTGTTTTAGGTTTAAATCCACATTGTGGTGACAAGGGTATTATAGGAAAAGAAGACGATGAAATTATCCGTCCAACTATAGCTAAAATTAAAGATTCTGGAAAATTGGTTTTCGGTCCTTATGCTGCCGATGGATTTTTTGGTTCAAAGACATACAAACAATTTGATGGTGTTTTAGCAATGTATCACGATCAAGGTTTAGCTCCTTTTAAAGCTTTATCTTTTGGTAATGGTGTAAATTTCACAGCTGGATTGAGTAAAATTAGAACCTCACCCGACCACGGAACTGGATTTGATATTGCAGGTAAAAATAAGGCAAATCCATCTTCATTCAAGGAAGCTTTATTTACCTCATTACAAATATTTAAGAACAGAAAACAGCATAAAGAACTTACAAAAAACACGCTAAAAGTAAAATAGTTTATTTTTTTTAGGTAAAATATAAAAGTAAAAACATTTTTTATATCTTTGCACGCTCAAATTGATCATTATAAATGAAAGACTTAAAAGAATTCAACATACCTTTTGTAGGTTTAAAAGAAGGGAGTCATTTGTTTGAATATCAAATTGACAACACGTTCTTTGATGCATTTCAGTTTGATGAATTTAACAATTCAGACATAGGCGCTAATGTTATTTTCGTAAAGAAAAGTACTCTTTTTGAGCTTTCTTTTACTATTAAAGGAACTGTAAATGTTCCTTGTGACATTACAAACGAACCATTTGATTTAAAAATTGAGGGTAATTTAAACTTAGTTGTTAAGTTTGGGCCTGAATTTGATGATGGACACGATGAAATTTTGATTCTTCCACATGAAGCTTATCAAATAAATATAGCTCAATATATATATGAGTTAGCAGTTTTATCTGTTCCAAGAAAAAGGATTCACCCGAATGTTATAGATGGATCTATGGAATCTGATGCATTAAAAAGATTAGAAGAATTAAGAATAAACGAAGAAAAACCTGTTGAGGAAGAAGAATCAACAGACCCTAGATGGGATAAATTAAAGGATTTACTAACAGATAAATAAAATATAAGATGGCACATCCAAAGAGAAAAATATCAAAAACTAGAAGAGATAAAAGAAGAACTCACTATAAGGCTTCTGTACCTCAAATAGCTGTTGATCCTACTACTGGAGAATCTCATTTATACCACAGAGCTCACTGGCACGAAGGAAAATTATACTACAGAGGTCAAGTAGTATTAGAAGGTGCAGCTGCTGAGGCTTAAAAATTAGTTAAAAAAATAAAAAACCCTCTTAAACAGAGGGTTTTTTGCGTTTTTAAACCAAAAATTAACGTTTTTGGTAATTTTTTCTATACAAAAGTGAAATAATTTTCATTTCTTTGAAAACTCGTTTTACGACAAAACAAACAACTATGACTAAAATAACTGCAGCTATCACAGCGGTAGGAAAATACCTTCCAGAATATGCTCTTACAAATAAAGAGTTGGAGACTATGGTAGACACCAATGATGAGTGGATTACTACTAGGACTGGAATAAAGGAAAGAAGAATTCTTAAAGGAGAAGGTCTTGGAACTTCTTTTATGGCTATAAAAGCTGCCGAGGATTTACTTCAAAAATCAAATGTTAAACCTGAAGAAATAGACATGGTTATTGTTGCAACTGCAACTCCTGACTTACCTGTAGCTTCAACTGCAGCTTATACTGCTTCTCAAATTGGAGCTGTAAATGCATTTTCATATGATTTACAAGCAGCTTGTTCTAGTTTCTTATATGGTATGTCTACAGCTGCTAGCTATATAGAAAGTGGTCGTTATAAAAAAGTTTTGCTTATTGGAGCAGATAAAATGTCTTCGATCATTGATTATACAGATAGAGCTACTTGTATCATTTTTGGTGATGGTGCTGGTGCAGCATTGTTTGAGCCAAATGAGGAAGGTTTAGGTTTACAAGATGAATATTTAAGAAGTGACGGTATTGGTCGTGAATTCTTAAAAATTGAAGCTGGAGGTTCTATTTTACCCGCTACTGAAGATACTATAAAGAACAGAAAACATTTTGTTCATCAAGAAGGAAAAACAGTATTTAAATATGCTGTTTCTAACATGGCTGATGTATCTGAAAAAATGTTAACTAGAAATAACTTAACAAAAGACGATATTCAGTGGTTAGTTCCACATCAAGCAAATAAAAGAATCATTGAAGCTACAGCTAATAGAGTTAGGCTTGAAAGTGATAGAGTAATGATGAATATACATAAGTACGGAAATACAACATCTGCTACTTTACCGTTATTACTTGCAGATTATGAAAAAGAGTTGAAAAAAGGAGATAATTTAATTTTTGCTGCATTTGGTGGAGGCTTCACATGGGGAGCTATCTATTTAAAATGGGCATATAATTCATAAAAAACCAAACAACTAAAATTAGGAAAATGGATATTAAAGAAATTCAAAGTCTTATAAAGTTTGTAGCTAAATCTGGTGCAAGCGAAGTGAAGTTAGAAATGGAGGATATTAAAATCACCATTAAAACTGGAAGTGAAACTCCTGAAACTACAATTATTCAAGCAGCTCCTCAAATAGCTGCAGCTCCACAAATGGTAGCTCAAGCTCCTGTAGCTCAGCCAGCAACTCCTGCTGCTGTTCCTGCAAATAATGCTCCTGCTGCTGAGGACGATTCAAAATATATTACAATCAAATCTCCAATTATTGGAACATTTTATAGAAAACCTTCTCCAGACAAGCCAAACTTTGCTGAAGTAGGTACTGAAGTAAAAGTTGGTGATACTGTTTGTATTATTGAGGCAATGAAATTATTTAACGAAATTGAATCTGAAGTTTCAGGTAAAATCGTTAAAATATTAGTAGATGATTCTTCTCCGGTAGAATTTGATCAACCATTGTTTTTAGTAGATCCATCTTAATTAACATATAACTCTAAATAAAAAGTACAGTACTTTTTATTTAGAGTTTTTAAATTTTAGAACATATGTTTAAAAAGATATTAATCGCCAATAGAGGTGAGATTGCGCTACGCGTAATTAGAACCTGTAAAGAGATGGGAATTAAAACTGTAGCTGTTTATTCTAAAGCAGATGCAGAAAGTTTACACGTAAAATTTGCGGATGAAGCTGTTTGTATTGGACCTGCTCCAAGTAATCAATCTTATTTAAAGATGGCAAACATTATAGCTGCAGCAGAAATAACTAATGCTGATGCTATACATCCAGGATATGGTTTCTTATCAGAGAATGCAAAATTCTCAAAATTATGTGATGAGCACGAGATTAAGTTTATTGGAGCATCTCCAGAAATGATTGACCGTATGGGAGACAAAGCAAATGCTAAGTCTACTATGCTAGCTGCTGGGGTACCTTGTGTGCCTGGAAGTGAAGGTGTTATAGAATCTTTTGAAGCTTGCGAAAAGACAGCTATTGAGACTGGTTATCCAGTAATGCTAAAAGCGTCTGCTGGTGGTGGTGGAAAAGGAATGCGTGCTGTATGGAAACCAGAAGATTTAAAAGATGCTTGGGATTCTGCGAGACAAGAATCTAAAGCTGCCTTTGGAAATGATGATATGTATATGGAGAAGTTAATTGAAGAACCTCGCCATATTGAGATACAAATTATAGGTGATTCTTATGGAAAAGCTTGTCATTTATCAGAAAGAGATTGTTCAGTACAACGTCGTCATCAAAAATTAACAGAAGAAACACCTTCTCCTTTCATGACTGATGAATTGCGTACTTCAATGGGAGAAGCTGCTGTAAAAGCTGCAGAATTCATTAAGTATGAAGGTGCAGGAACTGTTGAATTTTTAGTAGATAAGCACAGAAATTTCTACTTTATGGAAATGAATACTCGTATCCAAGTAGAACACCCTATTACAGAAGAAGTTGTTGATTACGATTTAATTCGTGAGCAAATTTTAGTGGCTGCTGGAGTACCTATTTCTGGTAAAAACTATTTACCTCAATTACATTCTATTGAATGTAGAATTAATGCAGAAGATCCTTTTAATGACTTTAGACCATCTCCAGGTAAAATTACTTCGTATCATGCTCCTGGTGGTCATGGTGTACGTATAGACACGCATGTTTATGCTGGCTATATGATTCCGCCTAACTACGATTCAATGATTTCAAAATTAATTGTTACTGCACAAACTCGTGAAGAAGCAATTAATAAAATGAAACGTGCTTTAGATGAGTATGTAATTGAAGGTATAAAAACTACAATTCCTTTTCATAGACAATTAATGGATCATCCTGATTATATTGCTGGTAATTATACCACAAAATTTATGGAGGATTTCGAAATGAAATAGATATAAAAATAAAAAGGTTAATGAATTTTCATTAGCCTTTTTTTATACCCTTAATTTTATTGTAATCTTCTAACGTTTTTCACGTCTATTTTTCAATAAAATAACTTAATCATGAAAAATAGCATTTTAACTTTATTTCTATTCCTTACTCTACATAGTTTTTCTCAAATTGAAAAACCTAGCTTAAGTCCCAAAATCACTACTAAACAACAAGTGGGCTTAGCCAATTTTACTCTTGAATATGGGCAACCAAGCCGAAATAATAGAGAAATCTTTGGAGCTTTAATTCCTTATAAAAAACTATGGAGAACTGGAGCCAATGCTTCTACAAAAATTACCGTAAACAAAGAGGTATCATTTGCTAATCATAAAATACCAGCTGGAACTTATGGTTTATATACAATTCCAGACACAAAAGAATGGACCATTATTATTCATAAAAAAAGTAACTTATGGGGAGCTGGTGGCTATCAAAAAGCTAATGATTTAATTCGTTTTACTGTTCCTGTAATAAAAACTCAATACCTTGTGGAAACTTTACAGATAGGTTTTGAAAAATTTACTGTAAATGGTGCTGACCTATTCATTACTTGGGAAAATTCAAAAGTTATTATTCCTGTCAATGTAGATTCTGATGCAATTATACAGAATCAAATAAATGAAAAGATAATCAATTCTGAGACTCCTGTAAAAGCTCAAACATATTTTGACGCTGCTCAATATTATTATTTAAAAAATAAAGATTTAGAAACTGCTTTTAAATGGTTTAGCAAAGCTGTTGAACTAAGACCAGGTGCTTTTTGGTATGTATATTACAAAGCAGAATTAGCTCATGTTTTAAAGAAAAACGACATAGCTAAAGAAGGAGCTACAAAATGTTTAAAGGCTGCTAAAGAAAGTAAATCATCAGACTATGGCTATATTGCTAAATGTTCATTACTATTAAAAGCTATAAACCATAATAAAAAATAACTTTCTTTTTTATTTCATAGATTCGCAGTATGAATTTGCTCTATAACTTATTGCTTTTTAAAGCATCAATTATACTGCCTCTTATTGCCTTATTTAATAAAAAAATAAGGCTTTTTGTTAATGGTAGAAAAGAAACATTTAGTAAGCTTAACAGTATTACCTCATTTGATAAAGTCATCTGGTTTCACGCTGCCTCATTAGGAGAATTTGAACAAGGTAGACCCATTATTGAAGAATTAAAAAAGCAATATGTAAACCATAAAATTGTTGTTACATTTTTTTCTCCTTCTGGTTATGAAATCAGAAAAAACTATAAACTTGCTGATGTAGTTTGTTATTTACCTCTTGACACAAAAGCTAACGTTAGGAAGTTTATCAATAAAGTACACCCAGAAATTGCTATTATTATTAAATATGAATTCTGGCCAAACCTATTGTCTGAATTAAAAAAGCAAGAAATACACACTATTTTAATTTCAGGTATTTTTAGAAAGAAACAATCATTTTTTAAATGGTATGGTAGTTTTACAAGAAAAAAACTAAAAGCTTTCAATCACTTTTTTGTTCAAAATGAAATATCAAAACAATTATTATCTTCTATAAATCTTAACAATAGTACCATTGCTGGCGATACTCGTTTTGATAGAGTGTACGATATACTAAAGCAAGACAATTCCATAGATTTTATTTCTGAATTTCAAAACAACCATTACACCGTAGTAGCTGGAAGTACATGGAAAGAGGATGAAAAGCTATTGGTAAACTATATTAATAACTTTGCTGATGATAGTGAGAAATTTATCATTGCGCCTCATAATATAAACGAGAAGCAAATTTTAGAATTACAAAAGTCTATTCATAAAAAATCTGTATTGTTTTCTAAAAAAGACAACTTAAATTTATCTGAATATCAAGTTTTTATTATTGATGCTATTGGTCTCTTAACTAAAATCTATTCCTATGCGGATGTTGCTTATGTTGGTGGTGGTTTAGCTACTGGGCTTCACAATATTTTAGAACCTGCTACTTATGGTATTCCTGTAGTATTTGGTGGAAACAAATACAAGAAATTTAATGAAGCCACTGACTTACTTGATTTGAAGAGTGTTACAATTGTTACAAACAATGAAGATTTTTCTAGTATTTTTACCGCGTTAAAGAATGATAAAAAACTAAGGGAGCAAATGGGGGACACGAATCATAAATACATTAAAGATAATATTGGAGCTACAAAAGCCATTTTAAATTATATTAAAAACGTATTGTAATGGATATTTTATTTCAACCATGGGCTTGGTATGTATCTGGTCCTTTAATTGCTTTAGTTCTTTTTTTCTTTTTCTATTTTGGTAAAAACTTTGGAATATCTACTAACTTAGAAACCATGTGTACCATTGCAGGTGCGGGAAAGATATCTGATTACTTTAAAAAAGACTGGAAAGAGCGTGATTGGGCACTTGTTTTTATTGTTGGATTAATTATCGGAGGATATGTCGCTGTAAATTATTTATCTACTACAACTACTATTGATTTGAATCCAGATACCGTGAAAGATTTAGCCGATTTAGGTTTTTCTAGCGCTGGTAATTCTTTTGTTCCTAATGAAATCTTTAACATTGAAAGCATGCTTACTTTAAAAGGTTTTATAATATTACTTGTTGCTGGTATTTTTATTGGTTTTGGTACTCGATATGCTGGAGGTTGTACTTCTGGTCATGCAATAACAGGTTTGAGTAGCTTACAGTTACCATCGTTAATTGCTGTAATTGGTTTTTTTATTGGTGGTTTATTAATGACATGGATTTTTTTCCCTTTAATTTTCGGTTAAAATGAAGAATTTAAAATTTTTATTACTCGGTGTTTTCTTCGGAATTGTTTTAACCAAATCTGAAGCAATTTCATGGTATAGAATTTATGAAATGTTTAAATTTCAGTCTTTCCATATGTATGGAATTATAGGTTCTGCTGTGGGGCTTTCTTTAATTTTAATGTACTTCTTTAAAAAAGGAACTATCAAAGATTATTTAGGGAATCAAATTACGGTAAAAGAAAAGAAAAAAGGCTTTATTAGAACTTTAATTGGCGGTACTATTTTTGGTTTAGGATGGGCTTTAGCAGGAGCTTGCCCTGCTCCAATTTTTGTATTAATTGGTCATGGAATATTACCAATTTTAATAGTTCTTATTGGTGCTATGTTAGGTGCTTTTATTTATGGATTATTAAGTAATAAACTTCCTAACTAGTCTTTGATTAAAATAGCTTCTCTTATTTTAGAGTTCGTATTGTCTATTACTTCCCAATTATATATTTGAGATAGTTGATATAATTTAGATAATTCTTCAAACAAGCGTGTTTTAGCTTCTTTTTGTAAGTTAGACACCGTTATGGTTGATTTTATATTTTCGATTGATTTATCAGTAAGTTTATTCAATTCAGCTTTTGAAAAAGTATTAAACTTGCTTTGTTGCAAATCAAAATACTTTATATCTGGAGATATTACTATTTCTTCTTCTGGAATTTTATTAATAATTATTTGTTTTGCAATACTATCTATTTGAATATCTAATTTAGATAAATCATAGCCTACTTCAACTTTAGCATTGACAGATAACATTGCTTTTTTTTCGAAAGATAAATAGTTATAAAAGTATTTTTTTGTATCTGTATAACTGTACATTTCAGAAAAATTGCCTTCTGAAACTACTAACTTGCTTAAATTTTGAATTCCGTTTAAAACTACCTTTATTTCTTCTTGTTGATGTTTCTCTTCTTTTCTTTCATACCAAAATTTTGCAATAAGAAAGCCTAATAAAAAAACAGCAATGTACTTTAAGAGACGCATAGATTTTATTTTCTATAAATATAGAAAATCTGCAACAAGTATAATTTTAAAAACTAAGCTTCTTTTTCTTCCTTAGGAAATGCTTGTTTGTTAAATAAGAATAATAATGCTACTCCAATGGTTATCCAAGAATCAGCTCCATTGAATATTGCATTAAAAAAAGTAAAACTTTCCCCTTCATAAATCGGGAAATACAACATATCTACAACTTTTCCATAAAATAACTCTCCGTAAGGTTTATCTGAAAACAATGTTGCTACATTATGATATGATGAATCAAAAATTACTCCATAGAAAACAGAATCGATAATATTACCTACGGCTCCTGCTAAAATTAATGATATGGCTACTACTACTGCAGTATGTGCTTGTCTTTTTATAGTTTGCCATAACCAGTAAATAATTCCTGATACCGCAACAACTCTAAACAGTGTTAAAAATAATTTTCCTGCTTTTCCTCCAAACTCAAAACCCCAGGCCATACCGTTATTCTCTGTAAAATGTATTTTAAACCAATCACTAAATACAACGACTTCTTCTCCTAATTGAAAATGAGTTTTTACATATATTTTACTAATTTGGTCAATTAATATTGCCAAAATTACGGTAAGTATTGCTATATTTTTTTTAGACATTTTGAGAATTTAATAGCAACAAAAATAAGAAAAGTATTGATATTCTTTTATTCACATTACTTCTTTATCTATTCTTAATAAAAGTTCTTTTCTAAAGGACTTTCCTATTACTAATTTTACTTCATTATGAAGTAGAATTTGATTGCCATCTATAAGTTTTAAATATTTAAAATTGATTATATAAGATTTATGAATTCTAATAAAATTGTTTGGCAGCTTTGTCAGAAATTCAGACAATGTTTGAGAAACTAAAATCATATTACCTGCATAAACCTTTATATAATTTCCATAAGCTTCAATATGTGAAATATCATCTAAGTTTAATTTAATGATTTTTTTTTCACTCTTTACAAAAATTGAATTACTTTGAAAATCATCTCTTTGTACTTCTTCTATTTTAATATTTTGAACAGGTTTTTGTTGAACCTTCATTACCGCTTTCAAAAAACGTTCAAAAGAAAAAGGCTTTAATAAATAATCAGTTACTGAAAGTTCAAATCCTTCCACAGCATATTCAGAATAAGCTGTTGTAATAATAACAGAAGGCCTTACTTGCAATGTTTTTAACAAACTAATTCCAGATAATTTTGGCATATTAATATCTAAAAACAATAAATGAACGGTTTCCTTCTGAAGTACATCCATAACTTCAAAAGCATTTTTACACGAAGCAACAAGATTTAAATTGGGTAGTTCCTTGATATAACTCTCTAATATTTGACGAGCAATTGGTTCATCATCTGCTACTATACATCTTATTTCATCCATTTATATTTCTAAAATTAATTCAACAAAAAAGTTATTTTTCTCTTTATTTATCTCCAATTGATGCGTATTTGGATATAATAAACTCAAACGTTTTTTTACATTAACTAAACCAATACCACTTCTACCTTTTTCTAAATTTTCTTCCAAGGGTTTAGTATCATCTATTGTATTTATACACTTAAAATATAGTTTTTCTTTTTTTTCACTAACCTCTATCATAACCTTACTTTGTTCTTCTCCTTGAATTCCTAAATGCTTAAATGCATTCTCTACAAAAACAATTAGCAACATAGGGGCTATATTTTTAGAATCAATATTTCCAGAAATATTTAGGATAATTTCTGTTTGCTCTTCTAATCTTATTCTTTCTAATGAAACATAATTTTCTAAATACTCTAGTTCTTTTTTTAAAGGAACAAATATCTCCTTAGTCTCATATAAACTATATCGTAATAAATCTGAAAGTTTTAACATTAAACCTGGTAATCTATCTGACTTAATTACTGATAAACCATATAGATTATTCAGTGTATTGAATAGAAAATGTGGATTTAATTGTCCTTTTAATAATTTTAATTCTGCTTCTTTTATTTGCTGTCTTTTATAAAAACTATCTCTTGCAATTTTTAGCCCAGACCCTAAGAATAATGCTAAAAGTATAACTCCTAAAAAATTAAAAAAAACTTTCCAGTCATTATGAGTACTTTCTACGGTAATATTTAGTAAAAAAGTAATTAAAAGAGCAAAAATGATAGCGTTAAAGAGCGTAAATGTGGTAAACTTTATATTATTTTTTCTAAAAAATGGAAGTACTATTAAGTTCTGTATATAAATACACGGAGCCAGAATAGCAATAGATACTAATGCTGAAAAAGCTCTATTCATTGTTCCTTGTATAGAAGCTGCGAGTACAAGAAACACAAAAAACCAAACAAATAAATTCTGTAGAACTTTATTATCAACTAATTTATCAAACTTAGACATTTTATTTTTTTCTTTTCAAAAATACCCGAAATCCTTTTGAATGTAAACTTTTAATGACGAAAGATATTTTTTTTAGTGTAAACATCCTTTTTTTAATGATATTCTTTCTTTTTTACTCTTATCACTAAACAATCTACCATCATCATTATTTTTTCCAAAGCAAGTTTTAGCTTATAATATTTGTGTCATAATCTTAAAACACATCATTATGACACGTATAACTTTAATAATCTCGCTTTTTATTTGTCAACTTATCTTTAGTCAACAATCTTTATCTAAGCTCACAGAAAAATATACACCATACTTATCTGAACTAAATCAAGATATTGGAATATTAGTACATAAAAATGGTAAAACTGAAGTAGCTAGCATAGGAACAAGAAATTATAATCAACATACTATTTTTAATATTGGAAGTGCTACAAAAAAAATTACAGCCATATTAATTTTACAAGAACTTGAAAAAGGGAATTTAAATTTATCAGACAGCATTGGCCTTTATTTACAACCTATTAAAAATGTAAATTCAAGTTTAACAATTGAATCTTTATTAAGACATAGAAGTGGTTTAGGTGAACTGGTAGGAAAAAACTTTGAAAATGATTTTTATGCTAAAAATGATAGTATTTATAATTCAAACCCCTTAGATCGAATTCCTGAAAATAACTCAAAAAAAATTGGAAAATATTCATACTGTAATACTAATTATATTCTTTTAGGCAAGATTTTAGAAAATATTACCGATAAAAGTTACTTTGATTTAGTACGTGAACGCATTTTCATTCCTTGTAATATGAAAGAATCATATCCGTATGTTTCTAAAAAATTAAAAAACTTAGCAACTCCAATTCACAAAGGACAAGATGTAACAAGTTATTTAGATTATCGTTTTTTTGCCAACTATGCCAATGCAGCCGGTTCTATAGCCTCTACTCTACATGATATGGCTAAGTTTTATAATCACTTATTTCAAACAAAGACTTTAATTTCTAACAGTTCATTACAAAAACTTATCGATTTTGATGATGCTGATTATGGTTTGGGTATGACAAAATTTAAAAATGGTTTTGTTGGTCATGGTGGAAATAATCTTGGATATTCTTTTAGAGAATACTACAACCCTATAACAAAAAACATGATTCTTTTCTTTGGAAACTCTAGGTTTATTCCTTTTAATAAAATGCTTAAAGAAGAGCTATTTGCCTACTTAAAAGATGAAAATAAGAATATAATTTTTAATCAAAATATTACAACACATTTCAAAAAAACAATTGGTAAATACTTATTTGATTCTCATGGAATGAAAATGGAAATTGAAATATTGAAAAAAAATAATCATCTATACTTTTCTGCTCAAGGTGCTGAAGTAATATTAATAAGTAAAGAAAAAAATAAACTTTATAATGGAGCCTTTGGAGTAGAACTAGAGCTAAATCCTGAAAATACAAATCAATTAGTTTTTAGACAAAATGGTTTAGAGACTACTATAAAAAGGATTAAATCATAAGTATTAAATACAAAACTAGTCCCCTTTTATTAAACTCTTTTTTAAAACTTTATTAATATCCGATGAAACTAGAAATTAAAAATACTACAAAAAAATATTCCTCAAAAAAATATGCTCTACATAACTTTTCTTTAACTATAGAAAAAGGAATTTTAGGCTTATTAGGACCGAATGGTGCAGGAAAATCTACACTATTAAAAATGATTGCCACAGTTAACCAACCAACTTCAGGAATTATTTCATTAAATAAAAATAATATTATCAAAGACCCAAACTATATCCGTAAGCAACTTGGGTATTTACCTCAAGATTTTGGTGTATACCCTAATTTGAATGCTTATGAATTTTTAGAATACATTTCTGCAATGAAAGGTATTGGTGGAAAAAAATTGAAATCTAGAATTTCCCTTTTATTAGAAGATTTAAATCTTATTGAAGTAGCAAACAAACCTATTGGAACTTATTCTGGAGGAATGAAGCAACGTATAGGAATTGCACAAGCTCTTTTAAATAATCCTAAAGTACTCATTTTTGATGAACCTACTGTTGGACTAGACCCTGAAGAACGTGTTCGATTTAGAAATTTAATATCAGATTTAGCTAATGATTGTATTGTCATTCTATCGTCTCATATTGTTTCTGATATTGATACTATTGCCGATCGTGTTGCCATAATGAACAAAGGTTCACTAATTATTGAAGAGGTCCCTGAAAATATTATTCATACCATTTCTGATAAAGTATATGAAATCAATATTCTTAAAGAAGATTTAGCTTCATTTAAAAACTCTTATATGGTAGTTAGCACTACACGAAAGAAAGGAAAACTATCTGTTAGATATATAACGAATTCTCCTTTACAAAACTCTATTCAACAAGAAGCTAGCTTAGAGGATGCATATCTATATTTCATTAAATCCAAATAAACCTTTATAATCATGAACTCTTTTTTCACCACTATAAAACTAGATTATTTACAACGAACCCGCAGTTATAATTTTCTAATTACATTATGTGCAAGCTTAGCTATTGCTTATACTTTTGTTCCAGAGCCTAATGCTAATTATTCTACTATAAGAATTTCAAACTATGTTGGTTTTTATAACTCTTCATGGTTTGGTTATGTCACTGCTATAATGAGTAGCATTTTTTTATCTCTTATTGGATTTTATTTAATTAATAGTGGCATAAAAAGAGACATAGACACCAAAGTAGGTCAAATAATAGCAACTACAAAAACTAGCAATTTCAGATATTTATTCGCTAAAGTTCTTAGTAACTACTTGATTTTACTAACCATACTTTTGATTATCTTTTTTATGAGTATAGTACTTTTCTTTTTATATAATGATGGCTTTCCTTTTGAACCATTAAATTTTATAAAACCTTACCTTTTAATTCCAATTCCAGCTATGTTCTTAATTTCTGTTCTTGCTGTTATTTTTGAAGTCTTTCTAGGAAAGTACAATACCATAATGAATATTACTTTTTTCTTTTTGTTCTCTTTCTTAATGATATTTCAAGCCAAAACTGAAATTCAATATTCTTTAGATATTTTTGGAAATAAAATTGTAATCCACCATCTAGAAGAAACAGTACGAAATATAAAACAACTAGATAACAACATCGACATGAATATAGGTTATGTCTTGGGAAATGTACAAAAGTCTAATAAATTTGAATTTAATGGAATGGAATTTTCTACTTTATTTATTATTAGTAGGTTTCTTTGGGTTTTTATTGGTTTTATAGCCATTATTAGTGTTTCTTCTTTCTTCCATCGTTTTAATCTTAAAGAAAGAAAAGAGTCTACAAAAAAAGATAAAATTACTTTACATCAAACAGGTATTAATAATATTCAATTATTTAATCTTCCAAAAGCGAAGAATAATTATAGTGTTATACCTCTTATTAAAACGGAATTTCTGTTACTGTTTAGAAAAGGGAAACGTTGGTTATGGTTGATTAATTTAATAGGAATATTAGTTCTTTTTTTAACTCCTCTAAAAATTGCTCATCAAATAGTTTTACCTATTCTATGGTTCTTTCAAGTAAATAGAATTTCAGACCTTACTACTAAAGAAAATACTAATAACATACATTACTTTACTTTCTCATCTTTTAAACCTTTAAGAAGAATATTTTTTTCTCAAATAATAGCTGCAATTTTTTTAATGATTTTTTTAGCGAGCCCTTTGCTTATTAGATTTGCTTTTAATGGTAATATTATTGCCTTTGGCAGTATTATTTCTGGAGGAGTTTTTATTATAGCTTTAGCATCAACTCTAGGATTAATTACTAAAGGAAAAAAACTATTCGAAGTATTGTTTTTTATGGTTACCTATATGAATATTAATAAAATTCCCTTTACTGATTATTTTGGAGGAACAAACCATACTGTTGTATACTTTATTACATTATTTGTTAGTTCTATATTTTTATGGTCTTTAAGTTATTTTTTAAAAAAAACAGTATTACAGTCTTTATAACCTTATAAAATTGAAAAAATAAAGAGCCAAAAAACTTTGGAATATATTATTAGATATTTCTTAAACTTTGGTTCTTTATTCTCTTATTAAAACAACATTAGCGTTTATTGATTTCACCTTAAAATCAGGACTAGAATTTACTTTCTTTTCATTAAATATATTATTCATTTTTTTATTGTTTAAAGTAAACTCCCCATTAGTAGTTTCAATATTTAAAAGTTTATTTTTATTCAATTTTGCATATACATTTCCTAAGAAGAGTTTAACCAGAACGTTCCCTTTCACTGTATTTAGCTTAACATTTCCTTTTTCTATAAAAATAGACAAATCTCCTTTGTAGCTTTTTGATTCTATCCCTACTGTTTTCCCATAAATAATAATTTTTTTTCCTTTTGGGACTTTAACAACTGCACTCGCTCTTTCTATACGCTTTGTGATATACTTTCTAAAAACTCCATTATCAAAAGCTTTAAAATTTAATTTAAATCTAATTTTGACTTCTTCTCTATCTTCTTCTATAAGGATTGCATGTGTATTTGGGTTTTCATCTAACAGGAATACCTCTAATTTATCTTCTAAAGAATTTTCTATAACAACATCATCCAATCCTTCAGTAATAATTTCAATTACCTCTACTTGTATATTTTTCTGCTTCATTAACTTTTCCTGTGAAAAAATTAAAAAACTTGAAAATATGAAGATGGATATCAAAAAGTTTCTCATATAAAAAAAGCCTCTTTTATAGAGGCTTTATATTTTATTTATAATTTTTATTGCTTACGTTTAGCTTCAATGCTTAACGTAGCGTGCGGTACTAATTTTAAACGCTCTTTTTGAATTAATTTACCTGTAACTCTACAAACTCCGTATGTTTTATTTTCAATACGAATTAATGCATTTTTTAAATCACGAATAAATTTTTCTTGACGAATGGCTAATTGCATATTTGCTTCTTTTGCCATTGTATCAGATCCTTCTTCAAACGACTTAAATGTTGGTGAAGTATCTTCAGTTCCGTTGTCGGCTCCATTTTTATATGAATCCTGTAATAGTCTTAAATCTTCTTCAGCGTGTTCTATTTTCTTTAAAATGATTTCTTTAAATTCTTGTAGATCACCGTCAGAGTATCTTACTTTAATATCATCCATACGCTATATTTTTTCTATTAACATTTTACTTTTGATGGCATCGAATTCAATATCCGTACCAGTCTTTAAATCATCAACAAAAACTAACGTATCTGTTAATGTTTCAGCTTTTATATAGTTTTCATTTGCTATAACCGAATTCTCTAAATCGGCAGCTTGTAAAATTGTTAACTTTATTTTATCAGTTACATCTAAACCGGTCTCTTTACGTGCGTTTTGAATTCTATTAACTAATTCTCTTGCAACTCCTTCTTTACGTAAATCATCATTAATTGTAACATCTAAAGCTACGGTTAAACCTTCAGCATTTGCTACCAACCAACCTTCGATATCTTTGGATGAAATCTCTACATCAGCGGTTTCTAAATTAATGATTTTATCATTAATTTCAATGGAAATATTCCCTTCTTTTTCAATTTTAATTATTTCCTCTTGACCGAATTTTTGTATCTCATTAGAAATCAACTTCATATCTTTTCCAAACTTAGGTCCTAAGGCTTTAAAGTTTGGTTTAATTTGCTTAACTAAAATACCTGAAGCATCGTCTAATAGCTCTATTTCCTTAACATTTACCTCAGATTTAATTAAATCTGCTACAGCTAAAATTTCTTCCCTTTGAGTTTCTCCCAATACAGGAATCATTATTTTTTGTAACGGCTGGCGTACTTTGATTTTTTCTTTAGCTCTTAACGATAAAACTAATGAAGAAATAGTTTGTGCATTTTCCATTTTACGCTCTAATGATTTATCAACTAAACCTGCATTGTATTTTGGAAACTCTGCTAAATGTACACTTTCAAAACCTTCAGTTCTTGTAGCCTTGATTAAATCTTTATATAATTTATCCATAAAGAAAGGTGCTACTGGAGACCCAAGTTTAGCTACCGTAATCATACAAGTATATAACGTTTGATATGCTGAAATTTTATCTTGAGCATATTCTCCTTTCCAAAAACGTCTTCTACATAAACGAACATACCAGTTACTTAAATAATCTTGAACAAAATCAGAAATTGCTCTTGTTGCTTTTGTTGGTTCATACTCTGCGTAGAATTTATCTACTTTTTGAACCAATGTATTTAACTCTGATAAAATCCAACGATCAATCTCTGGTCTATCTTGTAGTGCTATCTCTTCTTCACTGTAAGTGAAACTATCAATATTGGCATATAAACTAAAGAATGAATAAGTATTATACAATGTTCCAAAAAACTTTCTGCTAACCTCTGTAATTCCGTCTAAATCGAACTTTAAGTTATCCCATGGATTCGCATTTGATATCATGTACCAACGAGTAGCATCTGGACCATATTTATCTAATGTTTCAAACGGATCTACTCCATTTCCTAAACGTTTAGACATTTTTTGTCCATTCTTATCTAATACTAATCCATTTGATACAACATTTTTATATGCTTTATCGTCAAAAACCATAGTAGCTATTGCATGAAGTGTATAGAACCAACCTCTAGTTTGATCTACTCCTTCAGCAATAAAATCGGCTGTTTTCCATCCTTCTTCTACTAATTCTTTATTTTCAAATGGGTAGTGCCATTGTGCATACGGCATAGAACCTGAATCAAACCAAACATCAATTAAGTCTGATTCACGTTTCATAGGCTCACCGCTATCTGAAACTAATGTAATTTTATCAACTACATTTTTATGTAAATCTACTTTGTCATAATTTTCTTCAGACATATCTCCTGATACGAAATCAGCAAAAATATCCTCAGTCATTATACCAGCTTCTACTGAACGTTGCATTTCTTCTTTCAACTCAGCTATAGAACCTATAATTTTTGCTTCTTTTCCATCTTCTGTTCTCCAAACTGGTAATGGAATTCCCCAAAAACGTGAACGCGATAAGTTCCAATCGTTTGCATTCTTTAACCAATTACCAAAACGACCTGTTCCCGTTGCTTCTGGTTTCCAGTTAATTTCTTCATTTAAAGAATACATACGTTCTTTTACATCAGTTACTTTAATAAACCAAGAATCTAATGGGTAATATAAAATTGGCTTATCTGTTCTCCAACAATGTGGGTAACTGTGTACATATTTTTCTACTTTAAAAGCTTTATTTTCTTCTTTTAATTTGATTGCTATTTGTACATCTACAGATTTTTCTGGAGCTTCTCCTTCAGCATAATACTCATTCTTAACATACATTCCTGCAAACTCTCCCATATCTCTTGTAAATTTCCCTTGCAAATCTACCAATGGCACTAAATTATCGTTTGCATCTTTTACCAACATTGGTGGCACTCCTGCATCTTTTGCTACCAAAGCATCATCTGCACCAAAAGTAGGTGCAGTATGCACAATACCTGTACCATCTTCTGTAGTAACAAAATCTCCAGGAATAACTCTAAATGCCTGCTCTGGTGTTTCATAAGGTAACGCATACGGCAATAATTGCTCGTATTTAATTCCTACTAAGTCAGCTCCTTTACATTCCGCTACAACGCAATAAGGTATTTGTTTATCACCTGCATTATAAGAAGCTAAATCTGCTTCATTTTCAACCGCTTTAAACTTTTTACCTGCAAATTGTTTTCCAACTAATGGCTTTCCTAGTATTACTTGAATTGGCTCGAATGTATATTGATTAAATGTTTTAACTAATACATAATCTATTTTTGGACCAACTGTTAAAGCTGTATTACTTGGTAAAGTCCATGGAGTTGTAGTCCATGCAAGGATATGGATATCTCCTCTGTTTTCTAAAAAGCTTGGTAATGTTTCATTAACCGCTTTAAACTGTGCTACTACTGTAGTATCTGTAACATCTTGGTAAGCTCCTGGTTGATTTACCTCATGTGAACTTAATCCAGTTCCTGCTTTTGGTGAATATGGCTGAATTGTGTATCCTTTGTACATCAAGTCTTTGTTGTATATCTGTTTTAACAACCACCATACTGTTTCCATATATTTAGGTTTATAGGTTACATATGGATCTTCCATATCTACCCAATAACCCATTTTTTCTGTTAAATTATTCCAGATGTCTGTATACTTCATTACAGCTTTTTTACAAGCAACGTTGTATTCTTCTACTGTAATTTTAGTACCAATATCTTCTTTAGTAATTCCAAGTTCTTTTTCTACTCCTAACTCAACTGGTAATCCATGAGTATCCCATCCAGCTTTACGCTTAACTTGAAATCCTTTTAATGTTTTGTAACGGCAAAAAATATCTTTAATGGTACGTCCCATTGCGTGGTGAATACCTGGTAAACCATTTGCCGAAGGGGGTCCTTCAAAAAATATAAAAGGTTTGTTGTCATCACGTGTAGTTATACTTTTTTCAAAAATGTTGTTTTCCTTCCAATAGTTAAGGATTTCTTCAGCAACATTTGGCAAGTTAAGCCCTTTGTATTCAGTAAACTTCGTACTCATTTTATTATAATATTTATTGAATTTGCGAAATTACGTATTTTCTTGTAATAGTTGGGTTTACGAAATAAAAAAACACCTCAAAAAAGGTGTTTTTATTTCTCTTCTACCTTAATTTATTTACTTATTTCTAAAGCTTGTTTTATACTTATTCTTTTCCCTTCTAAAAAAGGAACAATAAAAGCATCATTATAGCCTGCTTTTTTTAATTGATTTAATCTTTCTTCTATTTTTTCTAAAGAAATATTTTCACAACAATAAAACTTATACGAAGTACCTGCACGTATTACCTCAGCTTCTTCCAAATTAGCAAATGGCTCTTTTTCATATTCTTGCTTTTTAGTTGAGGCTAGTTGTATTTTGTATATTAATCCTTGTTTTCTTTTTACTTCTGATGTTTTATTATCATTTAATATGTAAAAATATGAACGACGATTTATTTGATGTGCCTCCTCTGCACATTTAGCTCCATTTTTTTCATCACAATCATTCAATAATTGTTCTTCTCCTAAACCTTTTGCACTTTGTATTCTATCCGACGAAACACCTCTTGAAACAATATACTTTTTGGTTGCTTCCGCTCTTTTAGTAGATAACCACATATTATACTTAGCTTCCCCTCTACTATCTGTGTGTGATTCAATTTTAATTACCATTTCAGGATGATTATTCATTACAGACACCACGTGTTCTAACTCATATGTTGCATCTTCTCTAATATCATATTTATCAAAATCAAAATAAATAGGATTGATTACTATTTGATCTTCAACTATCAAAGATTCTAATTGTAAATTAGTAGTTATTGACTCTTTATTTACATCAAGTGTTTCTACTACTTTTTCTTCACTCTTATAGTCATCTTTTGATGCTACTACCGTAAACTTCTTTTCACATTCTAGCGCATTAAAAGTATATGTACCATCTTTTTTTGTTTTTGTTTCAGTTACTACTTTACCTGTAGAATCGATTAACTTCACTACTGCGTCTTGAATTGGTTTCTCTGTTTTTGTTTCTGTTACTAAACCAGAAATAGCTTCTTTACAATTATATACTAAGAAACTATAAATATCATCATCTCCTTTTCCTCCTTCTCTATTTGAAGAGAAAAAACCATTATTTCGTTTCTTATTAATTACAAAACCAAAATCATCATAAGGTCCATTAATTGGTGCTCCTAAATTTAGAGATTTCGTATAATTACCTTCTACAAATTTAGATTCAAAAACATCTAAAGCTCCTAAACCTAAATGCCCATCTGAAGCAAAATACAAGGTATTATCATCTCCTATAAAAGGAAACATTTCTCTTCCTTCTGTATTTATACCTCTTCCTAAATTTTTTGGTTCACTATACTTTCCTTCCTCTAATAATTCTACCTTATAAATATCTGTTAAACCATAACCATTGGGCATATTAGAGATAAAATACAGTGTTTTTTCATCTAAACTTAAAGCTGGATGTCCTATTGAGTAGTTATCATTATTAAAAGGAAGTTCTGTTATATTCCCCCAAACATTTCCAATTTTTTCTGCCTTATAAATTTTAAGGTTTGCTTCTTTGTTTTTTCCTCCTTTTAATTTTTCTCCATCAGAACTTGTTCTTGTAAAATACATTGTCTTTCCATCTGATGTAATTACAGCATTAGATTCATGGTATTTAGAATCTACAGATTCAACTTTCTTAGAAGCAAACACATCTAGAATTTTTGCTTCTTCGTTAAAAGATTCTGTTCCTTTATAGATACTAAGATGTGGTTGATTATTCCAACTATACAACTTTTTATCATTGGTTCCATTAGGCTTCGTTGAAGCAAAATAAAACTCATTACCATATATAAAACCACCAAAATCAGAATACTTTGTATTTATTGAAAGGTTATTAAGATTTACATATAACTTTTCTCTATTAGTATACTCAATAAAATAGTTTTCATTTTGTTTTAATGCTTCTCCTCTACTATCTTCTTTTCTTAAATTATTTAATTTCAAAAGCCACTTATCTGACTCTTTAATTTTCCCATTACTTTTTAATACTTGTGCGTATTTAAAAATATATTCTGGTGAAATAATTTTCTCATACCTTTTAATTAATTCTTTGTACCATTTCTCAGCCTGTACAAAATTTGAATTATTGTAATAAGAATCGCCTAGGCGACTTAAGACAGAATAGGAAGTATCTCCTTTCTTAAATAAACTTTCATATAATTTGGCTGATTTCTTATAAGCGTACTCATTAAAATATTTATCTGCAATAGATTTTCTTTGCCCCCAACAAGTTACACTTATAAAAACAAATAAGTATAGTATCTTTTTACCCATATTTAAAATGCGTTTTTACGTATCTAAGCCACCCCTTATAAAGATAACTTTTTTTTATTACACTAAAAAATTAGCTAAGTCCCCTCTCTTTTTTTATTTGGTCGTAAGCTGCTTGAATTTGTTGGAATTTTTCTTTTGCCCCCTTTTTATGCTCTTCTCCCAAACCTTGTAATTTATCTGGATGGTATTTTTTAGCCATCTTTCTATATGCTTTTTTAATTTCACTATCAGTAGCACTTTTAGAAACTTCTATAATTTTATATGCATTACCTGAAGCATCATAAAACATTGCTTTTATTGAAGAATAGTCTCGTTGATTTATATATAAATAACTCGCTATTTTTCTTATCTCTTGCTCTTCTGGATTTGTAACTTGCCCATCGGCTTTCGCTATTCCAAATAAAAAGTGAAGTAATTGTAATCGAGTAGAATGCGTCATATGTTGGCGAATTTGCAAACAAACCTGACGTGTTGAAATTTGTTTCTTTATTATTCCATTGAATAATTTAAATGCATGATTTGCTCTCTCTTTACCATACATTCTTACAAAATACGATCGAACATAGTCTAATTCTCTTCTATCTACTCTTCCATCAGACTTTATAACAACTGAAGCCAGTATTAATAAACTTATTTCAAAATCTCCTGAAGTAGCTCTTCCCCTATATTGTTGCTGTTCTGCTTGTTCTTGATATTTTCTTTGCTCTTCTGTAAAATCTTCTATAGAAACCCCATCAATAAAACTACCTACTGCAAACCCTATGATTGCACCTATTGGACCTCCTAATGTAAATCCTGCTCCTGCTCCGAGCCATTTTCCAAATTTCCCCATTCTATTTTTTTAAAGCTGTAAAGATACTATTATGTCTTAATATAAAAGCATCAGTTTTTTAGGTTTGATTCTTGCTTGTAAATGAAGTATCTTTGCATCAAATTTTAATTTAAAAATATGTATCCAGAAGAATTGGTAAAACCGATGCGCGATCAGTTAATTGACGCTGGTTTTGATGCTTTATATACTGCTGAAGATGTTGATAATGCTTTAGCTAAAGAAGGAACAACGTTAGTAATGGTAAACTCTGTTTGTGGTTGTGCTGCTGGTACAGCTAGACCTGGTGCTATTGCTTCTTTAGGAGCTGATAAAACTCCTACAAACTTAACTACTGTTTTTGCAGGTGTAGAAAAAGAATCTACAGCTAAAGCGAGAGAATATATGATTCCTTTCCCTCCTTCGTCTCCTGCAATTGCTTTATTTAAAGATGGTAATTTAGTACACATGTTAGAGCGTCATCATATTGAAGGTCGTTCTGCTCAAGCTATTGCTCAGAATTTAGCAGCTGCTTACGATGAGTTTTGCTAATTATTAGATAAAAGACTTACAACAAAAAACCAGCAATATTGCTGGTTTTTTTATACTTTCTTAATAACATTCGTTACTATTCCCCAAATAATAAAATTATTTTCTTCTGTTATTTTTATAATTGGATAATCTGGATTCTCTGGTTGCAACCATACTTCATCTCCTTCAACGCGTAAACGTTTAACTGTAAACTCTCCATCTAAAAAACAAACAGCTATTTTGTTGTTTGTAGGTGCAATACTTCTGTCTATTACCAACAAATCATTATCATCCAATCCAGCACCAATCATAGATTGACCACTAACTTTTGCAAAAAAAGTTGCTTCTTTATTCTTTATTAATTCCTCATCTAAAGAAATACGTGTTTCTCTAAAATCGTCTGCTGGCGAAGGGAATCCTGCCGAAATACCAATATCCATAAAAATAGCTCCTTCATTTTCATTCTTTTCTTTTGGTAAAAAAAGAGTTAATTTTCCTAATGCTCCCATAATTTATTTCACCTTAATAATCTCGTTAATATTTGTAGTATACTTTGGAGACAAACGTTCTTGACGCATTTTCCAAGTACGTTTTAAATCTTGATTTGCTAATTTTACTTTATCAGATTTAAATGTTTTATTCAACTTATCAATTGCCTTCATCAAAGGTTTATGTTTTGGGTTTTCCCCTTCAAACATATTTAATTGATAATTATCTGAAGGCACTAACCCTGTTACAATAACTCCAGCTCTCTTATACTTAATTCCTTTTTTAAATATAGTTGTTACAGCTTTCACTGCACTTTTACTGATAGTTAATGTTGAATCTGTTGGATATGGAAAAACTACTGTTTTACTTACCCTATGCTGTTCACTATCTTTTTTATGGCGATCGCTGCGCAACATTACAACCACCATATGACAACTAGAATTTTGTTTTCTTAGTTTTTCTGCACAACTTGTGGCAAATGTAGAAATTCGCTCCTTAATATTATCTATATCTGAAAATGTATACTCAAAACTTCTTGTTGTTGCTATTGCTTTTTTTGTTACGGGTTCGTCCAATATTATTTTAGAATCTCCTTCTAAATCTTTCTTCAACTTCCAAACCGTAATTGATAAATTTTTTCGCACCCAATCATCGTCTAACTGAGTAAAGTCATAAGCTTTAACACAGCCTTTTGCTTTCAATTTTTTGACTAATCCTCTACCAATTCCCCATACACCTTCAATAGGCATCCATTGTAGTGCTTTAACTCTCTTTTCTTCAGAATCTATTACATAAACCCCTCTTGTCTTTTTAGGGAACTTTCGAGCAATTTTATTAGCTACCTTACTTAAAGCTTTTGTAGGTGCTAGTCCTACACAGGTTGGTATTCCTGTCCATTGTAAAATTGTATTTCTTATTTTTTTTCCATAAGAATCAAAATCGTAATTATCAAATCCTTTAAACTGTAAAAAAGCTTCATCTATTGAATACACTTCTACATCGGGAGAAAATTGTTCTAATATTTTCATCACTCGAGCACTCATATCTCCATATAAGGGATAGTTTGATGATAAAACTGAAATATTATTGTTCTTACAAAACTGTTCCCACTTAAAAATAGGTGCTCCAAAGGGAAGGTTTATCTTTTTTGCTTCATCACTCATAGAAATTACACAACCATCATTATTGCTTAAAATAGCAACTGGCTTGCCTTCTAAATTCGGATTAAAAACCCTTTCACAAGAAGTATAAAAGTTATTACAATCTACGAGTGCATACATAAACGTAAAGATAAAAAATCTTCTTCCATTACGCTTCTACATATTCTAAAATATCCAATTTTATACTCCCTTATAATCAAGTAAACTTTCCTTATTTTTGCTGTATGCTTAAGAAATTAAAAATTGACGGTATTGATAAAATTATTATCAAGCGACTAGTAAAGGATGCTCGAACACCTATTTTAAGTATTGCTAGAGAGGTAGGAATATCGGGTGCTGCAATACATCAACGATTACGAAAATTAGATAGTTCTGATTTAATTGATGGTTATAAAATGGTTTTAAATCCAAAAGCCTTAGGATATACCACAACCGCTTTTGTAGGGGTATTTTTGGAGGCTTCTAGTCAATATTCTTCAGCTATTAAAAGATTGAAAGACATTCCTGAAGTTGTAGAGAGTCATTATACAACTGGAAACTATGCTATTTTCATTAAAATACTATGTAAAAACAATGAAGATTTAATGCATTTATTAAATAAGGATATTCAAACTATAAAAGGGGTTTCTAGAACAGAAACTTTTATATCTTTAGACCAACAAATAGACCGACAAATAAAAATTTAAAAACCCCGAATGAACGATTTTATTTTTTACTTTAAAATGGGCTTGTTTCATGTATTAGACATCAAAGCCTATGATCATATTTTATTTCTAATAGTACTTGCAGTTGTATATCAGTTTAAGCAATGGAAAAAAGTCTTATGGCTTATTACATTGTTTACTATTGGGCACTCAATCACTTTAGCACTTTCTGCTTATGGAATACTAAATGTTAGAGCCGATTTAATTGAGTTTTTAATCCCTTTAACTATATTCATTACTGGATTAATGAATGTACTTACTGCTAAAAAAGCATCTGTAGGAAAAGAAAATCAAAACTTATTTTTCGCTCTATTCTTTGGTTTAATTCACGGATTAGGTTTTTCTAACTATTTTAAAATGATGATTGGAAAAACTTCAGACAAATTAGTTCCTTTATTAGAATTTGCATTAGGTGTAGAAGCAGCTCAAGTTATTATTGTTTTACTTATTTTGTTAGTAGGTTCTTTAGTACAATCTGTATTTGGAGTAAACCGTCGCGACTGGATTTTAGTCGCATCATCTATTGTAATTGGTTTTGCTTTTCAAATGATGATAGATCGTGTTTTTTGGTAAAAAATTAACGCCTAAACACCTTAATTCTAATTATATTAGCGTTTCACATAACTACCTAAATTACTCTTGAATAAAAAACAATTAAAATACGATAAGGCTTATTTAAAAATGGCTAGAGAATGGGGTAAATTATCTCATTGCAAACGAAAACAAGTTGGAGCCCTTATTGTAAAAGACCGTATGATTATTTCCGATGGATACAACGGAACTCCTTCAGGTTTTGAAAATTATTGTGAAGATGAGGAAGGATATACTAAATGGTATGTATTACATGCAGAAGCAAATGCTATTTTAAAAGTAGCAGCATCTACACAATCGTGCAAAGATGCTACATTATATATTACACTTTCTCCATGTCAACAATGTAGTAAATTAATTCATCAAGCAGGAATTAAACGGGTAGTATACGCAGAAGCATATAAAGATTGTTCTGGTATAGATTTTTTAGAAAAAGCTGGTGTTGAATTGACTTATTTACCTTATGAATAAAAATAACTTACCTATATATTTATCAATAGCTGTTGTTTTCGGTATTCTTATCGGAACTTTTTTTAACCAAGGAAACTCTAGTGGTTTAATTGGGAAAAACACTGCTAATGAAAGAAAAATTAAACGTCTTATTGATTATATAGATAATGATTATGTAGACAATGTAAACACCGATGAATTATTAGATGGTGCAATTACTGAAATGCTTGGTAAGTTAGATCCACATTCTGTTTATATTCCAAAAGAAAATCTTCAATTAGTTACCGAAAACATGCAAGGTAATTTTGTTGGAATTGGTGTTCAGTTTAGAATGATTGGTGATACCATTACCGTTATTTCTCCAATAAAAGGTGGACCTAGTATTAAAAAAGGAATTAAAGCTGGTGATAGAATTTTGTTAGCAAATAAAGATACTCTTTATGGAAAGAGGCTTCAAACTTCTCAAATAATGAAGGCTTTAAAAGGTAAGCCTAACACCAAAGTAGACATACAAATTTACAGAAAAACAAACGATAGTATTTTTGACGTAACTATTAATAGAGGAAAAGTAAATATAAAAAGTGTTGATGTAGCTTATATGCTAAACGATAGCATTGGTTATATAAAATTAGATCGTTTTGCTCGAAATACTTATAAAGAATTCAAAAGTTCTTTAGACAATCTTTTAGAAGATGGAATGACCGACTTAGTTCTTGATCTTCGTGGAAATGGTGGTGGTTTTATTGATATAGCTAATAGTATTGTTGATGAATTTTTAGAAGACCAAAAATTAATTGTTTTCACTAAAAATAACAAAGGTGATGTTGTTGAATCTTTTGCTACCGAAAAAGGAGATTTTGAAAAAGGCGGTTTATATGTTTTAATTGACGAAAACTCTGCCTCTGCTTCTGAAATTGTAGCTGGTGCTTTACAAGATAATGACAAAGGTATTATTATTGGACGTCGTTCTTTTGGAAAAGGATTGGTACAACAGGAAATGGATTTAGGTGATGGGTCAGCTGTTAGACTAACTACCGCTAGATATTATACTCCTACCGGACGCTCAATTCAGAAACCCTATAAAAAAGAAAACACAACTTCTTCTTACGATAGCGATATTAGAAATCGCTACTCAAACGGAGAACTTTTTAACAGAGATAGTATCAAAACAATAGACAGTTTAAAATTTACAACTCCTAAAGGAAAAACTGTTTATGGCGGTGGTGGTATTATTCCTGATCATTTTGTTTCCGTAGATACAACATCTTATATACCAACTATATTTTTTAGATCATTAAACAACTACGCATTTAACTATGTAGACAACAATCGTAAAAAACTTGCTAAAATTACAGTTGAAGATTTTATAAAGAATTTTGATAAGGACAATACTATTTCTGATCAGTTTTTATCTAAATTCAAAGACTATCAATTATCACAAAGAACAAAAAAACAACTAAGAGATAATCTTAAAACATTAATAGCTCGAGAACTCTTTAGCGACGAAGGTTTATACAAAGTAAATCAACCAAATGACAAAATGCTTCAAAAAGTTTTTGAACTAGAATCTCAATAAAAACAAGGCCTCGTAAATTTACGAGGCTTTTTTTTATAAAAAATTTAATATCACATGTAACCTTTCTGTAAATTGATGGTTTTTAATATAGAAACTAATCAAAACTAACACATTGAAACATCTAACTGATGAAGATTTAATGCTAGCAGTAGCTAAAGGAGATTTAGATACTATGTCGATTTTATTCGACAGATATCATGTGCGCATCTACAATTTCTTTAATAAGATGATTCAAAATAAAATGGTTAGTGAAGATTTAACTCAAGATGTTTTTATCAAAGTTTTAAAATATAGAACATCTTATAAAAATGGAAATTTTGCTTCTTGGATATATACCATAGCTAGAAACATTTTTTCAACATACTATCAAAAACAGAAAAAAGAGAGAACTAATATTATTGAAGATGATAAACTTAACTCAGAATTAATTGAATCATCAACAAATAATAAAGAAGAAATAGAACATTTAAAAGTAGCCTTATTACAACTAAATAATTCAGATAGAGAATTAATTGTAATGCATCGCTACCAAGGAATAAAATACGAGCAAATTGCTGAAATAATAGGAAGTTCAGAAAATGCCGTAAAGGTGAAAGTGCATAGAGCATTAAAAAAACTAAAAAACATTTATTTTCAAACAGTAGGTAATGAAGTGTAACGATATAGAAAATAAACTAATAGATTATATTGAGAAGAACCTTACCAAAGAAGAATCTTTAATAGTCGAAAAACATATTGAAAGTTGTATTACTTGTCAAAAAGAAGTGAAAGAAATGAAACTTTTTTTAGATGTAATTGATAATGATATAGAAGAAACACCTTCAAACAACTTAAAATTAAATTTTGAAACGTTTTTAAACAAGGAAAAAGAGCAACCTAAAGTTATACCAATACAACCAAAAACAAATTGGAAATCGCATATCCGTGTTGCTGCTAGTATCCTTATAGTTGTTAGTGCTTTTTTAATAGGTAAATATCAATCGGCAATTGGTTCTAGTAACTTAACCTTTGCTGAGAAACAAAAAATAGAAAAAGAAAATCAAGTATTGGCTTTATTAGAAAATCAATCAGCAAGTAAAAGAATTTTAGCAGTAAGTAATGCTGAAAAATTCACAAAAAACGACATAAAAATAATTGATGCTCTTATAAATAAACTATTCAATGATGAGAACGTAAATGTACGTTTGGCTGCAGCAGAAGTACTCTCCAAATTCTCATCATTAGAAAAAGTAAAAGCTGCATTAATCAAATCGCTAGAAACAGAAAAAGTACCCTCAATGCAAATTGAATTAATTCAAATCTTAGGAAATATACACGAAAAAAGAGCGCTCGAACCTATGAAAGAATTATTAGAAAAAGAAGAAACACCAAATTACGTAAAACAAGAAATTCAGTATAACATACCTAATTTACTGTAAAAAACATACAAGAATCATGAAAAAAATCATTTTAATATTATTATTAATTAGCGGTGTTGTAACTGCTCAAAACAAAGAATACAAACACTCTTTATCAGGGATTAAAAAAGTACGAATAGAAACAAATACTACAACAAAAATTACAGTAGGTACATCCAACTCTTTAGTACTTAAAAACTATAAACATTCTCACAACGATTGTAACAATTGCGATCATGATGATGACCACGACCATGATAACAGATTTCCTTATAATAATCATGATAAAACAAAAAAAGACAAACGAAAAGGTTTAACAGCAATTTATCCTGGAGGTAAAGACAATACAAATGGTTATGGATTTTCTCTAGAGAAAGAAGGAGATGTACTTTATGTTAAAGATTTAAAATCTCACTTTCAACGTAGTGGTATTCATTTAGAACTTCCAAAAAATATCGACATTTCTGTTGACACAGGCAACTTAGGAAGTCTAAATATAGAAGGTTTTACTTCTGAAGTTGAAGCTAATACCAATGTAGGAAGAATTACCATGATGGATGTTACAGGGCCTATAACGGCACACTCTACTGTTGGACCAATAAATATTGAATTTTCTAAAGTTAGTCAATCATCACCTATTACAGTAAGCTCCTCTACTAGTGAAATAGATGTTGCCATTCCTTCTTACACAAAAGCAAATCTAGAATTAAAAACTAACGGAACCGTGTACACTAATTTTGATATTGAAATTCCTACCAAAAAAGGAATGAAAAACGTAAGTGGAGCTAAAAGTATCGTGAGTACTATTAATAATGGAGGCGTAAAAATTAAATTAAAATCGTCTTTAGGAAACATTTATTTACGCAAAAAATAACCTAACACACAACAACATAAAACTATAAAAATGAAAAGATTACTCTTATTCATAGGATTACTATTGACTTATAGTAACCTAGCAGCACAAAAAAAAGTAACTAAAAATAGAAAAGCATCAGGAATTAACGAAGTATATATTCATGTGAAATTTGCTAAAGAAATAAAAATCGAAAACTGGTCAAAAAATGAAATTTCAGTACAAGCTACAGTAAATATAAACGACAATAAAGACAATGATTTTTTTAGCTTGAAGGAAGAAAAAACAGGAACTATTTATACAATAAAATCTAACTATGGTGATTTATTTAAGAAACATAAAAAGCATACAATAATTCATAGTGGCGAAGGATGTAATAGTTACAACTACTGTTCAAATCATAATGAAATGAAAATAAGCTATATTATTTATGCTCCTAAAAATATGCAACTTAAAATAAAGAGTATTTCTGGAAATGTAGACGCTCAAGCCTATAACGGCAAATTATCCTTAGACTTAGTTAGTGGAAATATTACCATAAAAAAACATTCTAAGTCTATGAATTTAAAAACTGTAAGTGGCGACATTGATGTTGCTATTTCAGATGCTAAATTTAAAGCACAAACCTTAACAGGCACAGTATACTCTAACTTAGATATTGATTTTGATAAAAACAGGAGTAAGTCTTATGGAAACCAAAAGATATACGGAACTGTAAAAAACGGAAAGGCTTCGTTACAATTAAAAACTGTAAGTGGTGATATATTTTTACGTAAAATATAACTCATCTTACAAAAACAAAACATTCACTCAATACTTCTTTTAAGATTTTTCTCTTAAAAGAAGTATTTTTTTTTTGCATAAAAGACAACCTATATGCAAAAAAGAATGTCTTATTTATATATTTACAACTAATAAAAAAAGTTAACCAAAAACTCTATTCACTATGAAAAAAAACCTTTTATTACTTCTTTCTATCTGCTTTATTATGGTTTCTTGCCAAAAAGAAAAACAACATAACGGGCATCCTGTAATTAACGCAAATTCTACAGGCACAAAATATAAAATTGCAGAAAATTGGTATGACGGATGGTGGTCAATAGCACCACAAGTAAAACACGACACCTTAAAAGTCTTATGTTATTCAAATCCTGAAAAGTTTATTTTTAAAACAGATATTGATAGTATATCCTTTGACGTATCAGCTGGTAAATCCTATGATTTTTATGTTAACCTTAAAGATTCTACCTATGCGCATACTATTATTACAGGAATTGATTTCCCTAAAGATAAAATAAAGTACGCCACAACCCCTCAAGACACAACCTTTAACATCTTATATGAAGAAAACAAAGGAAATTCATACTTGTCTGAATTAGCGGCTAAATACCCTGTTCAGGAATTTAAAAAAGATATTACTGATACTGAAAAATTATTACAAATATTAGACTGGACAAATTCTAGATGGAAGCATAATGGAAATAATTCCCCAAGTAAATCTGACCCTATTACAATTTTAGATGAAGCAAAAGCTGGTGGTAATTTTCCTTGCTTTGCTTATGCTATAGTTCTTAAAGCACAATTAGAAAATGCTGGTTTTAAATCTAGAACCATTTATTTAAAAACAAAAGATGCTGAAACAAGAAAATCATCTCCTGGTCATGTTGCTACTGAAGTATATGTTAACAGTTTAAACAAATGGGTATTTCTAGATGGGCAATTTAACATTATGCCTTCTCTTAACAATGTTCCTTTAAATGCTGTTGAATTTCAAGATGCTCTAACAAATAACTACAAAGACTTAAAACTAAAAAGTTTAAAAAAGGTTTCTAAAAGACAATATGCTGAGTTTGTATACGACTACCTGTATTATTTAGATACTAGTTTAGATCACAGAACTAGAATAGGCTCTAATATTGAAGCACATAAAATTAAAGATAAAACAAGTATAATGCTTGCTCCAGTTGGCGCACCAAACCTTACAAAAGTGAATTTTTGGGACTTGACAATAGATTACTGTTTATATACTAACTCATTAAATGATTTTTACGCTAAACCACAATAAATCAATTGTTTTAATAATTTTCAATTAAATTAGTAACTCTAAGTTATAAAAAAATTAAAGAAGTGTCCTCTTTACATTTCTGACATACGTCTTAATAGTAAATAATTTAAAACTTTAATTTATGAAAAATTTTATGATGATTTTTATCGGTAAAGAATATATCGATTTAGGACTTTCAGAAGAAGATGTACAAGCAAGAATGGAAAAATGGTTTGCTTGGAGTAACAAAATGGAGCAAGCTGGAATTTTACGTGGAGGTGAGGCTTTGACTCCACAAATAAGACGTGTTACTGGAAAAAACAGAACAATTACAGACTTAACTTCAGCAGATGTAAAAGAAGTTGTTGGTGGATACTTTTTAGTTGAGGCTAAAGATTTTAACGAAGTGCAAGAAATTGCACAAGATTTCCCTGATTATGACTTAGGGAATACTGTAGAAATTCGTGAAATCATGGTATTTGACAAATAATGAAAAACTCTCACATAGATCATCTTTTCCGCCATCATAGCGGAAAGATGATTTCTGTTTTAACTCGAATCTTTGGACTTTCTAACTTAGAGATTATAGAAGATGCTATTCAAGATACTTTTTTAAAAGCAAGTATTAGTTGGCAAAATAAAAATCCAGAAAATCCAGAAGCATGGCTAACTCAAGCTGCTAAAAATAGAGTACTTGATCTTTTCAGAAAACTTAAAGCAGAACAAAAGTACCTCCCCGAAATTAAAAGTGGGATTGAAGTTATAAGTATTAACGAATTGTTCTTAGACTCTGAAATTGAAGATGCACAGTTACGAATGATTTTTACTGCCTGTCACCCAAACTTAGCTCCAAAAGACAGAATTACCTTTGCTTTAAAAACTATTTCTGGATTTAGTATAAAAGAAATAGCATCTGCTTTGCTCACTAAAGAAGAAACGATTAAAAAACGTTTATTAAGAGCTAGAAAGACAATTAAAAAAACAAAACTTGAATTTAAAATCCCTCAAGGCAATGAGCTTCCCCATCGTATAGAAAGTGTCTTAGAAGTTCTATATCTAATCTTTAACGAAGGTTTTCATTCAAATAAAAAAGAAATTTTAATACAAAAAGAGTTATGTGGAGAAGCAATGCGTTTGTGCAAAAGCTTATTAAAAAATAAACACACAAATATTTCTGCAAGTTATGCCTTATTTGGTTTAATGTGTTTTCATGCTGCTCGTTTAGATGCTAAAATAAACACAGAAAATGAATTATTAGATTTAAGAGAACAAGATAGAAACAAATGGTCTTTTCCTTTAATTCAATTAGGCAATGCTATGATGAACAAAGCTGTGGAAGGTAATGTATTCTCTTCTTATCATTATGAAGCTGCTATAGCTTCAGAACATATCAAAGCTCCAAGTTTTAAACAAACTAATTGGAATAAAATATTGCAATGGTATCAATGCTTACACAAACTACAACCCAATCCTTCTCATTTACTAACTATGGCTGTTGTTTGTTTACAAAACAAAAACTACATTAAAGCCAATTATTATTTTGATCAATTACAACCTGACATTCTAGAACAGCGTTCTTATTTATTTTACGGTGCTAAAGCAGATTACTTTTTTGCAATAAATAACAAAGAAGAAGCTATAAAAAATATTGATTTAGCTATTGAAAAGGTTACCAATAAATTCGAAAAAGAATACTTAAAAAAGAAGAAAGCTACTTTTAAAAACTAATTTTAACTTAAGTTGTTTTGCTTTTTTTAAAAAGATAAATTAGTTTTCAGTTCTAAAAATTAAACAATGAACAACAATCACATAAATTACATTGAATTTAAAGCTAAAAACATTGAAAAAATAAAACAATTTTATTCAAAAGCTTTTGATTGGACTTTTACTGATTACGGTCCTACCTACACCGCTTTTTCTAGTAGTGGATTAGAAGGTGGATTTGAAAAAACTGATGAAGAAATAAACAATGGAGCTTTGGTAGTTTTATATAACGAAAACTTAGAAGAAATTAAAAAACATATTATCGAATTAAACGGAACCATTTCTAAAGAAATATTTTCTTTTCCTGGAGGAAAAAGATTTCATTTCAAAGATCCTTCTGGAAACGAACTAGCCATTTGGTCTGACAAATAAAACCTAATTACATTCCTTTTTTAATTCTTTTTTGTTGATATACCTCAGCAATAGTAGGATTTTCGGGACATGATTTTATTTGTTCAAATTCATCTCCCGATTTTACCTTACCGGTTTCTAATATTTTAAAGTAAATTCCTGGAAAATCCTGTTTCCAGAACTGTTTTACGATTTTCATATTATTAAATCGTACTCCAAGTTTCATGCAAGGTTGACGTGGTTTTGTTACTTCTATAACTACATCACCTACTTTATAAGTATCTCCTACATGAATTTTAGATTCATCCAAATCATCAATAGTTAGATTTTCTCCAAACATTCCATATTGCCAATCCAAATCTGGGTAAAATTCTTTCCAATAAGCATAGTGTTTTTCTGAATAGGCATAAACTGCTTGCTCTAATCCTCCATGATGTACTCTATCGCAAACTGCATCTCCTCTAACATCTTCAACATCTAAAAAAATAGGTTCATCTATTGTAAATTTAAAAATACCAGTCGTTATCAACTTTCCTTTCCAATCAATTTCTTTTCGTTCCCCTATGTTTGTAGATACTATCTTCATTTTTTTATTCTTTTAAAAAGCCTTGTAATACGTCAGCAATCTTTCTATTATCTGATAATTGTGGAATTTTATTTTGACCTCCAAACTTTCCTATAGATTTCATATACTCATGGAATCCACCTTTTTTTACTTTTCTAATTATTAAAGGTCGTAGTACTTTCCCTTCAATTAAATCAAAGTAATATACATTTTGGGACTGCATTGATGCATCTATTTTAGAAGCTAGTTCTTCTAAATTATCAGGTTCATTTTCAAACTCAATAAACCATTCATGATATGGCAATCCACTTTCTGGATTTACTTGAGGAGCTACTGTAAATTCGCTAACATTTACATCTGTCCCTACTATGGCATCATTTAAAGCTTTTTCCACTTCCTTACCTATAACGTGTTCTCCAAAAGCAGAAATAAAATGCTTAATACGTCCAGTTACTTTTATTCTATAAGGTTTTAATGAAGTAAACTCTACTGTATCTCCAATATTATAGCCCCAAAGTCCAGCTGTAGTATTTAAAATAATTACATAATTTATTCCTAACTGTACATCTTTTAAAGAAATTCTAGTTGGATTTTCATCAAAAAATTCTGTTGCTGGTATAAACTCATAAAAAATACCTGAGTTTAACTGCAATAACATTCCTTTTTCTGTTTGAGTATCTTGATAAGCTATGAATCCTTCTGATGCAGGATACAATTCAACATAATCAATCTTTTTACCTATTAATGTCTCAAACTTATTCTTGTAAGGTTCAAAATTTACACCTCCATAAATAAAGAAGTTAAAATTAGGAAAGGTTTCAGAAATTGTTTTTCCTGTTTTATCTATCAACTTCTCAAAATACATTTGTACCCAAGAAGGTATACCACTTATTACCGTCATGTTTTCCGGTAAGGTCTCTTCTACTATCTTATTTACTTTAGTATCCCAATCTTCTATACAATTGGTTTCCCAACTAGGCAAACGATTTTTTAATAAATAGTTAGGTACATAATGCGCAGCAATTCCACTTAAACGTCCTAACTTTACTCCATTCATATCTTCTAGAACAGGACTTCCTTGTAAAAAAATCATTTTTCCATCTACAAAACTTGCATCATTTGTTTCAGCAATATAAAACAACAAGGCATTTCGTGCTGCTTTAATATGTGTAGGCATTGACTCTTTTGTTATCGGAATATATTTAGCTCCAGACGTTGTTCCAGATGTTTTTGCATAATACAATGGTTTTCCTTTCCATAAAACATTCTCTTCTCCTTCCACCATCCTATCAACATAGCTTCTTAATCCTTCATAATCATTTACAGGAACTCGCTTTTTAAAATCTTCATAATTATTGATAGAAATAAAATCATGATCCTGTCCAAAAGCAGTTTTACAACCTTCAGCTACTAAATATTTAAAGACTTTTTCTTGTGTTTCATGTGGCTTATTTGCCCATTTATACACTCTTTTTCGAATCTGCTTTGCAAATGGAATTGCTATTCTTGATTTAATACTCATTTACTGAAAATCTATATAATTTGTTGGATCCACCGGAAATCCATTACTCCATAACTCGAAATGTAAGTGTGGCCCTGTAGTTAATTCACCTGTTGAACCTACACTTGCTATTACTTCTCCTGATTTTACGATATCCCCTTGTTCCTTCAATAATGCTCCATTATGCTTATAAACAGATATAAATTCGTTAGGATGTTGAATTGTTATTACATACCCTGTTTCTGCAGTCCATTCCGATAAAATAACTGTCCCATCTGCAATTGCTTTTACTGGAGTTCCTGTTTGCGCAACAATATCTATTGCATAATGCTTATCGTCTCTATTAAACTTTTGAGACACACTTCCTGTCAAGGGAGAAAAAAACACAATTTTTGCTCTTCCTTCTGCTCCTTCTGACAGAGGGAATCGATCTTTTCCTTCAACCTTATCTCTAAATTGCAAATCTTGTTCTGTAGGCCCTAACTTACTTTCATCAACTACAATGTTTTGAGCTACATCTTTAATTGAATCAACCTTTTCTGGCTCTATTTCCCCAGTAAAAACAGGTTTTAAAGCTCTAGTATAACGTTCTAATATTGCTAACTTTTTTTGTAAAGAATCTGATTTATAAATTGCTCTTGCAGCTTCTTTCTTCAAGCTTGTAGACGAATACCCTGGTATGTATTCTCTCAAACCTGTAAAGGCTATCAATAAAGAAGTTAATACAATAAGAATTATTGAAAACACTCCTCCAAAAACAAATACATTTAGACGTGATAATTTTAATGAAAATTTTTCTTGAAAAGTATCTTCATTTAAAATCACCAATCGATATTTATCAATTAGTTTTTGTTTAAGCTTTCGCTTTTTTTGAATTTTTGTCACTTTTAATACTAGTTTGGAATTCAAATATACAACGAAAAAATGGCGTAACTATTTTTTACCCTAATTACACCTTATGTTAAAAAATGAAGTATTATAAATCAAACAAATACGAGATAGAAAAATTAAAAAAACTAGTTGTATTCAAATTCGTTTCTCCCTCTAAGGCTGTTGGGAAGTTAAAGGTATAGCCTAACTCAAAATCAACGTTACCAGTACTATATTGTAAAGGTACTTGCAACTGTGTATTTATTAATCCAAAATCATTATTTTGAACATATCTTGTAAATTGCTTACCTCTAATAGTAAAAGTTTGTGACAACTGAATTGTTTGTTGAGCTAACACTATGTTTAATTGAGGCTGTAATCTTAAATGATGGCGCTTCTTTTTCACTAAATTAACAACCCCATATGTAGAAGAAACTATTTGAAATGAATTATCACTTCCAAATAAATAAGTTGTTGATACTTCCGTTCCAAAGGTTTTCTTTTTATTATCTATTTCTATTCCTAAAGATAATGCATTTTTAAAAGGATTATTTTCAGAAGTGTCTGAATAAAAATATCTATCATATGAAATAGACCATCTGTACTGTTTATTTTTCCCAAAACTTTTACCAAAACCTATAGTTGCTGATGTATAATCCCATTCTGGTGTAAATTGATCATAATAAACTCCGGTTAAACCAATGAACAAACCATTTGAATGAACATAAGTTATTTGTGGACCTATATTAAACTGATCTGTTCCAATATCTCTTCCTGAAAAATACGTTTTGTTATTATACTCTACCGATAAATGAATAAACTGAAGTTCTGTTACCGATTTTAAAAACTCTTCTTCACTTTCTTCCTCTAAAATACTGTCAATAATTTCATCTTCTTCTGAAAGCTGAACATCTTCTGATTCTTCAGAAGAGACTTGTCCATAAGCACAAATAGCGCTTAATAATAAAGAAAAAAGTAAAAATGTTTTTTTCATATATGCTATAAAAATACAAAAAAGTGGTTGATAAGATCAACCACTATAATCAAATACACTACAAAAATTTCTATCTTCTTTTCCTATTTTGTGTTCTGTTTCTAATATTTTTTTTAATTCTTTTTTTTGAGTTTTTATTTTTAAACCGTGTTTTTAGCTGCGCTTTTTGCGATTTAGTAAGTGTATTTCTAAACTTAGCTTTTACTTGTTTTACACTCTTAGTATTTTGTGCTACTAATTTTTTTTGAGACGATGTTAATGACCTCTTTAAAGCTTGTTGTCTTTCTTGCTTAGTTAAAGCCTGATTTTTTAATATAGCCTTTTGACTAGGAGTAAGCGTAGCTTTAAATGCTTCTCTATTTTTTTTTATTAGTTCTTTTTGGGTTTTTAATAATTGCTTTTGCTCTTTAGAAAGATTTAACTTTTCTATTGAGTTCTGACCTACCACATTTGAAACACCTAATAAAAGCGAAAATATAATTGCTAATATGATTTGTATCGGTTTCATCTTTATTCTTATTAATACTATTCTTTAGACCTTTTATTTCTTAAAAAGTTTTAATCTTACTCAGAAAAAATTTCATCTGTTAATAATTCTTCGTTTACATAATCTTCCAGTAGCTTATCAACATCTGCTTCCTCTGTTACTAACGATGCTATTAAAATATCATTTTCTTCTTCACTACTTATTCCAATAGGGTTATACACAGCTAAAGTAAATAACAATGCTACAACCGCTACAGCTGACCAAATAGATATTTTTTTATACAAAGAAACTACTTTTCCTTTTTTCTCTAAAACTGTTTGTTCTAAAATAGACTGTTTAGATTTTGAAAAATAATCCGAAGGTACATCCAAACCTAAATCGGATTTATGTTTTCTTTGTGTATTCATATCAAAAGTATTTCGAATGTTAAAGTTATCATTTTGTGTGCTCATAACAAACTATGCTTTAATTTTTTCTATATACGACATTTTAGTTATGTTACTTTCTATATATTTTACAGCTCCATAATAATGTGTTTTTACTGTTCCTTCTTTGATCTTTAAAATATTTGAAATTTCTCTAAACTTTAAGTTATCGTAATATTTCATGTAAAATACCTTCTTTTGATTTTCCGGCAATTGACTTAATACTGTTTGCAATTTTAATTGTGCTTCATCTCCATCAAAAAAGATATCGTCTTTTAAATCTCCTAAAAACTTATCACTCACATCTTGAAGCGAAGAAAAAGTTTTCTTCTTTTCTTTCTCTATAAAACGCATAGACTCGTTATATGCTATTTTATACATCCAAGTATGAAGTGAACTTTGTTGCTTAAAATTTGCTAAACTTTTATATACTCTTACAAATGTATTTTGCAACACATCATCAGCGTTTTCGTGAGTTCCTACTAATTTTCGAATATGCCAATACAAACGCTCTTGATATAAATCTAATAATTTAGAAAACGCCCGTTCTTTATATTTCTTACTAGTTAATTGATTTATAAAATCAGCTTCGTTCATTGGTTTTTAATAGTCTTATTTCTTAGTTAGACCTCTAAAGTTTTAAAAAGTTTAGATTTTCCTTATTTTTTTAAATTACTAAAAATGAACGGCATAAAAAAACCAGCTCTATGAGCTGGTTCTTCCCTTAATTAATAAAAACTTACTTCTTTTTCTTATTCAATTTCAAAGTAATTTCTTTAGTATCTCCATTAGCATTCGTTAAAGTTGCTACATTATCACATGATCCGTCTCCAAAATCTAAAGTAGCAGTAGCTCCATCTCTTGAAAGCTCTATTACACCACTTACAATATATTTACAAGCCCATTCTCTCCTTAAATTGGTAGTAATTGTCGCTGTTTTTACAACACCATTTTTATTTATAGACTCCCAACTTCCTGATATTGAATACACATCATCTCCTCTATTATCTGTATCTGCTCCTTCTATTTTCTCTTTTACCTTTGTGCCTTTTTTGGTAATTTCAACTCCTGACTCTAAAGTAATTTTAATATCAATAGTAAAAGTTGCTTCTGGATTTCCATTTGAATTTTCTTTTACCTTTACTATAGATTTCCCTCCTTCAACACTATTTCCTTCTACTGAAAAGTTTTCAAAAGTTACAGTCTTTGAAAAACTACTATCAGTTTTAACATACTCTATAATTATTTTACCAGCAAATTCTCTTCCTCTCTTACCTTCACATCCATCTCCAAAATCTAAGGTTACAATTTTTCCTGTTGCTGTTTCTTCTGAAGTTCTTACAACACAATCTGGGTGATTAGAAGAAGGTGTTGTACTTTTACTTTCAAATCCACTATCTATTCCATCATCTTCAATTACCTCATCAATCTCTGTAGAAATATCATCTGCTAAAACTACATTTAAAGCCTCTTCTGTTGTTACAGCATTTGCTTCTAAATCTATCCCATCATTAGATTCACAAGATGCAAACAATAATAATCCAGCTATAAATAGTCCGCTTAATTTTCTTTGTACATTACTTAAAGTCATAATTACTAATTTTAAAAGTTAATCAGTTCTTTGACCTAAGTATTTTAAAAAAGTTTTAAAAAAAATTATTTTTTATAAAAATTCATCTCATCAACATAAGTCCAAACTTCAGTAGAAAGAAGTGGTTTCATGTTCTTTTTAGCTTTGATTCCATTTCGAATCATTGTTGATGATATTTGTACGATAGGCGCGTCAACTCTATGAATTTTTGAGTTTTCTAAAAATTCATTTTCAACAATACCCTCTGATATTCTTGGATACACATAAATATTATAATCATCTAAAATTGCTTCATAATTTTTCCATTTATGAAAGCTCTTTAAATTATCCTCTCCCATAATTAAATTAAAATTATAGTCTGGATACTTCTCTGTTATGTGCGCTAAAGTATTTATAGTATAATTAGGTTGTGGTAAATTAAACTCTATGTCAGACGGTTTTATTTTATCATACTCTTTGGTTGCTAAATACACCATTTCTAACCTATGATGATTATCTAATAAAGAACTTTTCTTTTTAAATGGATTGTGTGGAGTAACTACCATCCAAATTTCATCCAAATCAGAGTTTTCAACCATATGATTTGCTATAATCAAATGACCAATATGAATAGGGTTGAATGTCCCAAAATATAATCCGATATTTTTCATACCTAAAAACCTACTCCTTTTGATTAGCTTTATCTAAACCTAAAAATTCATCAACTAAATCTTCAGCTTCTTGCAAGGCTACTTTTAAATCGTAGTTTTTAATAATTTTATCAAACATTGGTGCTGTTGCCAACTCTATAGGAGCTTTGGCTATTCTTGAAGCTATTTTTTCTTCGCTTTCTTCACCTCTACTTTTTAAACGTCTTAATAACTCATTAATATCTGGTGGTTTTACAAATACTGCTAATGTTTCTTCTGGAAATTTTTCTTTAATTCGTAAACCTCCTCTTACATCAATATCAAAAATCACATGTTTTCCTAAAGCCCAGATACGCTCTATTTCTGTTTTTAAAGTACCATAGAAGTTGTTCATATAAACCTCTTCCCATTCTAAAAACTCTTCGTTCTTTATTTTTTGCTTAAAGTCTTTCGCTGAAATAAAATAATAATCTTCTCCATCAACCTCATTACTTCTTGGATCTCTTGACGTTGCTGAAATAGAGAATTCCAATCCAAATCTTTCTTGCTTTAATAAATGACGTACAATTGTTGTTTTTCCTGATCCTGATGGCGCTGAAAACACAAATAATTTTCCTTTAAATTCTTTAGTCATTTCTATAAAACGTTTAATATTTGTTCTTTAATTTTTTCTAACTCGTCCTTCATTTGAATTACCAATTTTTGCATTGGAGCAAAATTTGCTTTAGACCCTGTAGTATTTATCTCTCTTCCTATTTCCTGAATAATAAATCCTAATTTTTTACCATTAGAATCTGGTGTTGCTAATTGTTCCAAGAAATATTCTAAATGATTTGCTAAACGAACTTTCTCTTCGTTTATATCTAATTTTTCTAAATAATAAATTAATTCTTGTTCAAATCGATTTTCATCAATTTCAACTTTTAACTCTGTTAATGCTTTTTGTAAACGCTCTTTAACATGTTCTATTCTATCTCCATCTAGCTTTTTTATTTCTTCTAAAGCTAACTGAATATTAGCTATTCTTACTTTAAAATCTTCTTCTAAAGATTTAGCTTCATCTTTACGATATTGAATAATTTCTTTTAATGCTTCATCAATATGGATATCTATCTGATTCCACTCTTCTTCATCTAACTCTTCTCTCTCTGTTTTTAAAGCATCTGGCATTCTTACTGCCATCTTTAAAAGCTCAATATCATCAGAAGAACCTGCTTGAGTTACATTTCTTAATTGTTGTATATATTCTCTTACAACAGCATTATTTACAGTTGTTGAAGTTTCATCTGCAGTCATTTCTACATAAATAGAGAAGTCTACTTTACCTCTTACCAAATTGCTCGCTAATTTTTTTCGAACAGATAATTCTTTTTCCTTGTAATAAGATGGAATTCTAGTATTTAAATCTAAATTCTTACTATTTAGAGATTTAATCTCAATGGTTACTTTCTTAGATGGTAAATGTAGTACGGATTTTCCATAACCCGTCATAGACTGTATCATATCTCCAATTTAATAAACCGCAAATATACATTTATTTATTTTTTGCAACCACTTGTTTAGCAACCAAAAAAGGCTTTTGAACATTAAACCTTCATATAATTTTATTACTATACAATATGAAAATGAAGTTAATACTAACTTTAAAAAACAAATAGAAATAAAAAAAGTACTGCAAATGCAGTACTCTTTCTTTGGTTGATTAACTCTTGATTAGTCCACTAAAGGTGGTATTCTTAATACTTGCCCTGGATAAATTTTATCTGGGTGCGTTAACATTGGTTTGTTTGCTTCAAAAATAACTGGATACTTCATTGCATTACCGTAAAACTCTTTTGCAATTTTACTTAACGAATCTCCGCTTACTACTGTATGAAATTGCGCCATTGCTGCTTCTTCTACCTCTTCAACTTCTGCTACAGTCATATTATCTTCTACAGATGCAATTCCATTCGTGTTTCCTACTACTAAGACCACTTTTTCTTTTGTTGCTAAATCTGATGCTTCTCCCGATACCGTTGCCTTGTCTTCATCAACAGTAATTGATAAGTTTTCAACAGATAACTCTAAAGTATTTACAGCATCTACTAATTTTGCAGCTTTTTCTGAAGCTTCTTCTTCTGTTGTTTTTCCAATACCAAATACTTTGGCACCAGCATTTTTAATAAATGAAAAAATTCCCATTCTTTTTGATTTTTTGTTAATTATTAATTTTTTGCTTGACCAATATACAATTTTTACGTCATTTTTTTATGCTTTTTCAATTCAACCAGAAACGAATTTCTTAAAAATTATTTTTCAAAAAAAAAAGCCATACAACTAAGTATGACTTTTTATATTTTGATTTAACTTTTTTACTCATCAAAAGAATTCCATCCTTGGGCTTTCAAATCCATTTCTTGATTTGCCCTTGTAACTAACTTCATTCCTTGATTTTCCTCTGTCATATGTCCTATAACAGAAAAGTTAGGATTCCCTTTTATTTTATCAAATTCTGAGATTGGAACTGTAAATAACAATTCATAATCTTCTCCTCCACTTAAAGCAATCATAGTACTATCCATGTTAAATTCTTCTGAAGTAGATATCACCTGAGGGTCTAATGGTAATTTATCTTCATAAATCTTACACCCCAATTTACTTTGCTTACAAATATGCATAATCTCCGAAGAAAGTCCATCAGAAATATCAATCATAGCTGTTGGTTTTACCTCAAGCTCTTTTAATAACTCAGGTACATCTTTACGAGCTTCTGGTTTTAATTGACGTTCTATTAAATAGGTATAATTATCCAAATCAGGTTGATTTTGAGGGTTTACCTGAAATACTTGCTTTTCTCTTTCTAAAATCTGTAAACCAAGATATGCTCCTCCTAAATCACCAGAAACAACTATTAAATCAGTTTCTTTAGCTCCACTTCTGTATACTACATCTTCTTTTTTTGCTGATCCTATTGCTGTAACAGAAATTAGCATTCCTTTAGTTGATGATGTTGTGTCTCCTCCTATCAAATCTACTTTATAAGTATCACATGCTAATTTTATACCCGCATATAATTCTTCTACTGCTTCTAATGGAAACCTATTAGAAATTGCAATTGATACAGTTATTTGCTCAGCTACTCCATTCATTGCATACACATCAGATAAGTTAACCATTACTGCTTTATATCCTAAATGCTTCAAAGGCATATAACTTAAATCAAAATGCACACCTTCTATAAGTAAATCAGTCGTTATTAACGTTTCTTTACCTGTTTGACTTATAACTGCTGCATCATCTCCTATACCTTTTTGAGTTGAAGAATTATATAACTTAAAATGCCCTGTTAAATGGTTAATTAATCCAAACTCTCCTAGTTTAGACAATGAAGTTCTCTCTTGATTTTTATCTTCTAACATGCTGCAAAGATAACAACTAGTAACTAAAAAAAACATTATAAATTAGTAACCTAATTTAAAATATTCATAGGGTTTAACTGTTTATAAATGTTTTATAATTAGTTAATTATTTATTTTAGTGTTTTAAAAGCTCCCGAATATGATAAAATACAGAACTTTACTTAGCCTAATCTCATTCTCTTTTTTAATTTCTTGTTCTTCAAGTGATACACCTCCAGCACAACCGCAACCTGACCCTACTAATATAGTAAAATGTACAGGTGGTAAAGCTGGAATATATCCTTGTAGTGGTTATGATTTACTTTTAACTCTTCCTTTGGATACTTTTGATGCTACGAAAGGAAATGATTCATGGGGATGGACTGACACAACTACCAACAAAGAATACGCAATTATGTGTTTAAATAACGGAACTGCATTTGTAGATATTTCAGATACAGATAACCCTGTTTATCTAGGTAAACTACCAACAGCAACAGTGAGCAGTTCGTGGAGAGATGTTAAAGTATATAAAGACCATGCATTTATTGTTAGTGAAGCATCTAATCATGGAATGCAAGTTTTCGATTTAACGCGATTACGAAATATAACTAATACTCCTACTACTTTTACAGCAGATACACATTTTACAGAATTTGGTAGCGCACACAACATGGTTATTAATGAAAATTCTGGTTATGCTTATCCTGTTGGAACAAGTAAAACAGGAACTTACAAAGGGGGTCCCTTGTTTATAAACATACAAGACCCTAAAAACCCAAAAAGCGAAGGTGGATGGGGAATGGACAACTACAGCCACGATGCACAAGTTGTTACTTATAATGGCCCAGACACCGATTATACTGGAAAAGAAATTTTAATAGGGAGCAATGAAAATGAAGTAGTTATTGTAGATATAAGTAACAAAGCAAATCCAAAGAATATTTCAAAAATATCTTATCCTAATGTTGGCTATACGCATCAAGGATGGTTTACAGAAAATCAAAAACACTTTATTTTAGGAGATGAATTAGATGAACAAAACTTTGGAAATAAAACAAAGACTATTATTTTTGACTTTACTGATTTAGACAATCCAAAACTAGACTTTATATATACTGGATTAACCGAAGCTATAGATCATAATGGCTATGTAAAAAACAATACATTTTATTTAGCAAATTACACTGCTGGTGTACGTTTTATAGATATTTCAAATATCAATGGTAAAACGATAACTGAAACTGGTTATTTTGACACTTATCCAGACAATGATGGGGCTAGTTTTAATGGTGTATGGAATGTGTACCCTTATTTTAAAAGTGGAAAAATTTTAGTAAGTGATATTAATAGAGGATTATTCATCATCAAAAAACAATAAATGTTAAAAAGACTTTCAATTTTTTTATTTATTACTCTTGCAATTGTAGGCTGTAGCAATGATGATGGTATTAGCTTATCTAACCCTATAAAAGCATTGCAAGTAGATTTTATAAAAACTTATGGAGGAACCAGAAATGAAAGCGGAAGAAGTGTTGTGCAAACTTCAGACAACGGCTATGCTGTTTTAGGTTACACTCAAAGTATTGATGGAGATGTTTCTACTACCAAAACCACCGTTCAATATGATTATTGGCTTTTAAAGTTTGATAAGGATGATAAATTACAATGGCAAAAAAACTATGGTGGCTCTAAAGACGATAGAGCATATCAAATTATTGAAACGAGTGATAAAGGATTTGCTATTATAGGATTTAATAAAAGCGCTGACGGAGATTTAACTACCAATGAAGGTTTTGAAGATGTTTGGATATTAAAACTAGATGCTACTGGAAATATTACATGGAAAACCACTACTGGTTTTTCTGGAACAGATCAAGGATTTAGTATAATACAGACTAGTGATGGTGGTTATTTTGTTGGAAGTATTTTAGACGTAACAGCTTCAGGAGGACAAGGAAACTCTAAGTTTGCAGCAAAACATGCTGGAGGCGATTATTGGGGTATAAAACTAAATTCATCTGGTAATATTGAATGGCGAAAATACTTTGGTGGTCAAAATACAGATACTTGTTATGGTGTCGTAGAAACAACAGATGGCTATATAATGATAGGATCATCAGATAGTATAGATGTTGATATCAAAAACAACAAAGGTTCATACGATTTTTGGATTGTTAAAATTGATAAAACTGGTAAACTCGTTTGGGAAAAATCTCTAGGAGGTGATCAAATTGATGAAGCAAGAGGTATTGCTGCAACAAACGATGGTAATTTTATTATCATTGGAGATAGTCGAAGCAATAATAAAGATGTAACTAAAAACAATGGAGGTGCAGATGTTTGGGCAACTAAAATTGACACCAAAGGAAACATCATTTGGCAAAAAAATTACGGAGGTTCAAGTTTTGACGTTGGTCGTTCTATTCATAAAACATCAGATAATGGATTTATTATTTCTGGAAGTTCGAGAAGTTCCGATAATGGAATTGTAAATAAAGGACAAAACGATGCTTGGATTCTTAAAATAGATGCAAATGGAAACCAACAATGGCAAAAAACAATTGGAGGTTCTGAAATAGATTTTTGTTACGATGCTGTAGAACTCTCAAACGGAAGTATTATTGCGGTAGGCGAAAGTAGTAGCAACAACCAAGACATAAAAACAAACAAAGGTTTTTCAGACCTATTAATCATAAAATTAAAATAAAAAATGAAAAAATATTTAACCCTCTTTTTAAGCTTATTACTTTTATCTTGTAGTTCAGATAGTGATGAACTTATAAAAGAAGTTACTCTTAAGCTAAACTTTACACAAAACTGGGATGGAACTGCTATTGAAAAATCAGATTTAAGTAGCTTTGAATTCACCAACAAAGCTGGTACTAAGTTAACTATAGATAGGTTAAGATATTTAATTTCAAGAATAACTTTAACTGATGGAAATCAAAAAGCAACGGTTTTCGATGGTTATAAACTAATTGACCTTAGTAAAAGTGATGAGTTAATTCATACGCTACCTCAAAAAATATCTGAAGGGTCGTATAAATTAGCCATTACATTTGGTTTTAATAATGACGATAACAAAGATGGGGTTTATCAAGATTTAAACACAGTTTCTTGGGGAGTTCCTACAATGTTAGGTGGAGGTTATCACTTCATGCAAATGGACGGAAAATACATTAATAAAAGTGGTGTTCAATCTAACTTCAATTATCATGCTATTAAAGCTGTAGATAATACTGACCCTACAAACTTAAAGTTTGAAGACACTTTTTTCACTGTAGAATTAGGTACAATATTAATTACAAATAATGCTACAATAGAGATTAGGATGAATGTTGCTGAATGGTTTAAAAACCCTAATGAATGGGACTTAAATACATTAAACACTATGTTAATGCCTAATTTTGATGCTCAAAAACTAATGGCTGCTAATGGAAAAAGTGGTGTATTTAGTCTAGGGAATATCTCGCAATAGATTATTAATGATAAAAAAAAGTATATATATCGTATTCCTTCTTCTTTTAATGAATTGCTCATCAAAAGAAGAAGATGTATATACTCCGAAACCAACTACTTTAAAGGTACCTGAACTTTTTCAACAAAAAATAATTGCCCCAGTTATACCTTCAAACAACCCATTAACAGAAGAAGGTATTGCATTAGGTAAAAAACTATTTTTTGATAAAATTTTATCTAAAAACAATACACAATCGTGTGCAACATGCCATGATCCAAAAAGAGCTTTTACCGATGAAACTCGATTTAGTGATGGTGTTGATGGAAATTTAGGAACTCGTAATTCCATGCCTCTTTTCAATTTAGCATGGAATTTTGATGAACGTTTTGCTTGGGACGGAAAAGAATTAAGTTTAGAAAGACAAGCCTTAGAACCAGTTCGTAATCCTATAGAAATGCACAGTAAATGGACTGATGTAGCACAAAGGATTCAAAACCATGCTGAATACCCTACATTATTCAAACAAGCCTTTGGAAATGTTAAAATAGATTCCACATTAATAACCAAAGCACTTGCTCAATTTGAAAGAACTCTAATTTCTGGAGACTCTAAATTCGATCAATTTCTATTAGGTAAAGCACAGCTAACCCCAGAAGAAAAAAATGGCTTTGATGTCTTTATGGATGAAACTCGTGGAGATTGTTTTCATTGTCATGGTAGTAATAATAACCCTTTATGGACCGATAATAAATTTCATAATAATGGCTTGAATGCTACTTTTACAGATTTAGGTCTGGGTAAAGTTACGGGTGATCCAAACGACAATGGTAAATTTAGAACCCCTTCTTTAAGAAATTTAAAATTTACAGCTCCTTATATGCATGATGGTAGGTTTGCTACAATAGAAGAAGTTATTGAACACTATTCAACAGGATTAAAAGCTTCTCCAACAATTGATCCTTTGATGAAAAAAGTGAATCAAGGAGGTGTAAATATTTCCAATAAAGACAAAGCTGACTTAAAAGCTTTTTTACTTACTCTTACAGACAATAACTTTGTCAATAATCCAGATTTCCAAGAATAATCGAGAAAATTAATAACTCTATTTAAAAACACAATGAAAGGTTGTGCAAATAAGTGAGACTTAAATTGTATATTTGCAAACTATTTAGAGTTAATCCACTTATACAATGATAAAAGTTTCAGACACAGCTAAAAAGAAAGTCATTGAACTAATGACAGACGACGGATTTAACGCTACAACCGATTTTGTTCGTGTTGGGGTAAAAAGTGGTGGTTGTTCAGGGTTATCATACGATTTAACCTTTGATAAAAACACCCAAGAAAATGATAAAATTTTTGAAGAAAACGATGTAAGAATTGTTGTTGACAAAAAAAGTTTTTTATACCTAGTCGGAACTACCTTAGAGTATTCTGGAGGATTAAATGGAAAAGGATTTGTTTTTAACAATCCAAATGCAAACCGTACATGTGGTTGCGGTGAAAGTTTTTCTTTATAACATTACAACTCAATCATGAGCAAGTATACCGAAGACGATTTAAGAGAAGAGTTAAAAACCAAAGAATATGAATATGGTTTTTATACAGATATAGAAAGTGAAACCTTTGCTAAAGGGTTAAACGAAGATGTGGTTCGTGCTATTTCAAAAAAGAAAAACGAACCAGAATGGATGACTGAATGGCGTTTAGAAGCCTTTAGAGTTTGGCAACAAATGGAAGAGCCAGAATGGGCTAATGTACAGTACGAAAAGCCAAACTTTCAAGAAATCGCTTATTATTCAGCACCAAAACAAAAACCTAAATTAAATTCTTTAGACGAAGTTGACCCAGAAATGTTGGCAACTTTTGAAAAATTAGGAATTTCTTTAGATGAACAAAAACGTTTGGCTAACGTTGCTGTTGATATTGTAATGGACTCTGTTTCTGTTGCAACAACTTTTAAAGAAACTTTAGCTGAGAAAGGAATTATTTTTATGCCAATCTCAGAAGCAATACAAGAGCATCCTGAATTAGTTAAAAAATATATAGGTTCTGTAGTTCCAACAACAGATAACTTTTATGCAGCATTAAATTCAGCAGTTTTTTCTGATGGATCATTCTGTTATATTCCAAAAGGAGTTCGTTGTCCAATGGAATTATCTACTTATTTTAGAATTAACGAAGGTGGTACAGGGCAATTTGAAAGAACTTTAGTAGTAGCTGATAAAGGAAGTTATGTTTCTTACTTAGAAGGATGTACTGCACCTCAACGTGATGAAAATCAATTACACGCAGCCGTTGTTGAATTAATCGCAATGGATGATGCTGAAATTAAATACTCTACAGTACAAAACTGGTTCCCAGGTGATGCTGAAGGTAAAGGAGGAGTTTTCAACTTTGTAACTAAAAGAGGTATTTGCGAAACCAATGCTAAAATTTCTTGGACACAAGTAGAAACTGGATCTGCAGTAACATGGAAATACCCAAGTTGTGTATTAAAAGGAAATAATTCTGTAGGGGAGTTTTACTCAATTGCAGTAACTAATAATCACCAACAAGCAGATACTGGAACAAAAATGATTCACTTAGGAAAAAACACTAAGTCAACCATTATTTCAAAAGGTATATCTGCAGGAAAATCACAAAACAGCTACCGTGGATTAGTACAAATTAATTCAAGAGCTGAAAATGCACGTAACTTCTCTCAATGTGATTCTTTATTAATGGGTAATGAGTGTGGAGCACATACATTCCCTTATATAGAAGCGAAAAATAAATCGGCACAAATAGAGCACGAGGCTACTACAAGTAAAATTGGTGAAGATCAATTATTTTATTGTAACCAACGTGGAATTGATACCGAAAAAGCAATAGCATTAATTGTAAACGGATTTAGTAAAGAAGTATTAAATAAGTTACCAATGGAATTTGCTGTTGAAGCACAAAAATTATTAGAAATTAGTTTAGAAGGAAGTGTAGGTTAAAATTTAATTGATTTTAACCACTAAGTTAAGTTGTTATTTAACACAACTTTACCCAAAACAAAATAAAAAAACACGTAGCAATAGCTAACATAACATAAGAACAATGTTAAAAATAGAAAACTTACACGCACAGGTAGAAGACAAAGACATTCTAAAAGGAATTAATTTAGAAGTTAAAGCTGGAGAGGTACATGCTATCATGGGACCAAATGGTGCAGGAAAAAGTACTTTATCATCTGTAATTGCAGGTAATGAAAATTATGAAGTTACTTCTGGAAACATCGAGTTAGAAGGTGAAGATATTAGCGAATTAGCTCCTGAAGAAAGAGCGCATGCAGGAGTATTTTTATCATTCCAATATCCAGTAGAAATTCCTGGTGTTACTGTAACTAACTTTATTAAAACAGCTATTAACGAATCTCGTAAAGCACAAGGTTTAGAAGAAATGCCTGCGAAAGACATGCTAAAAAAGATTCGTGAAAAATCTGAATTATTAGAAATTGATAGAAAATTCTTATCTCGTTCTTTAAATGAAGGTTTTTCTGGAGGAGAGAAGAAACGTAATGAAATTTTCCAAATGGCTATGTTAGAGCCTAAATTAGCAATCTTAGATGAAACAGATTCTGGTTTAGATATCGATGCATTACGTATTGTTGCTAATGGTGTAAACAAATTAAAATCTGAAAACAACGCAGTTGTAGTTATTACACACTACCAACGTTTATTAGATTATATAGTTCCTGATTATGTACACGTTTTACATGATGGTAAAATTGTAAAAACAGGTGACGCTTCTTTAGCTTTAAAGCTTGAAGAAAAAGGATACGATTGGATTAAAGAAGAGGTAAACTCATAATTAGTTGGATTCAACTAAACATTGAAAGAATGGAGTTAAAAGAGAAATTATTATCATCATATGTAGCCTTTGAAAATGGATTGAATGTTAATTCTGATATTCATGATATTCGTACAAAAGCGTTACAAGAGTTTGAAAAATTAGGATTTCCTACAAAGAAATTAGAGGCTTGGAAATACACTTCTTTAAATTCAGTTTTAAAAGAAGATTATAGCTTATTTCCAGAACATGATATTGCCATAGAATTAGCTGATGTAAAGAAATATTTTATTCACGATATAGATAGTTATAAGATTATTTTTATCGATGGTAAATACAGCTCTTTCTTATCGGAAACAACACACGATGGTATGGATGTATGCTTACTTTCAGCAGCATTATCTAAACCTAAGTACAAACCTGTAATTGAAAACTATTTCAATAAAATAGCTAAGCAAGATAATTTAACATCTTTAAATACTGCTTTTGCTACTGAAGGTGCATTTATTCATATTCCTAGAAACGTAGAAGTTGAAAAACCAATACAGATTATCAACTTTACAACTGGAAAGGAAGATGCTACTATGATTCAACCAAGAAACTTAGTAGTAGCTGAACGCAATGCACATGTTCAAATTATTGAGCGTCATCAAAGTTTAACAGATAACCCAGTTCTTACTAATGTGGTTACTGAAATTTTTACTGATACACATTCAACTGTTGATTATTATAAAATTCAGAACGATAATGATAACGCTTCTTTAGTAGATAATACTTACATAGAGCAACAATCGGAAAGTGTTTGTTCTGTACATACTTTCTCTTTTGGAGGAAATATTACACGTAATAACTTAAATTTCTACCAAAAAGGAGAGCGTATTGATTCTATTTTAAAAGGAATTACAATTATTGAAGGAAAACAACACGTTGACCACCACACTTTAGTTCACCATATAGAACCAAACTGTGAGAGTCACCAAGACTACAAAGGTATTTATGGAGGTCGTTCTACTGGTGTTTTCAACGGTAAAGTTATTGTTGAGAAAGAAGCTCAAAAAACGAACGCTTATCAACAAAACAATAATGTTTTAATTAGCGACAAAGCAACGATAAATGCAAAACCTCAATTAGAGATTTTTGCCGATGATGTAAAATGTTCTCATGGTTGTACTATTGGGCAATTAGATGAACAAGCATTGTTCTATATGCAACAACGTGGTATTCCTAAAAAAGAAGCTCGTGCATTATTAATGTATGCTTTTGCTAATACTGTATTGGAAAGTGTAAAAATACCTGAAGTTAAAAAGAGAATTAATAAATTAATAGCTAACAAATTAGGTGTTAATATTGGTTTCGACTTATAATATCAGATTATAAAAAATAAAACAGCCCTCTTAGAAATTAAGAGGGCTGTTTCTTTTATGAATTATTCTCTATTCTATCACAAATCGTTTACTAGTTTTAGTAAACTTATTTTCTAATCTTAAAATATAGATTCCTGAATTCAGTTTATCGATATTAATTGTTTTTTCTTCAGATAAACTTCCTTCTTTCAATACTTGTCCTAATACATTTACCACTTTATAAGATGCATTTGAAAAATTTCTTTCTGGCCCAACTAATTGTAATAATTTGCCTTTTTTAATAGGGTTTGGAGCAATATTAACTGATGTAAAGATTCCTTCATCTTCATCTCCTAAAATATCTACTCTAATATCAAATAATTCAGTAGCTATTACATTTGAACTTTCACATGATCCTTCATAAATTTTTACATTGCTAAATGTAGAGTTATTTCCAGAACCACCATCGTTATCGTTTATAAACACTAATCTATCCATAGCACCAGTATAAGAACTACCAACAGGAATTACATATTTCTTGGTTCCACTTGCATAATTATCAAAATTGGTGATTCCATAATTTTGTGTACCATGAACTTTAAAATATCTACTTGATGTTAAAGTATTATCGTTTTCAAAACCTATACCATGGATTTCTCCTTGAGAAGTACTACTAAATTCAAACTCAATCACAGTATTAGCTGTAACTGTATAATTTAAAGAAATATACTTCCAAGTATTATTTGTCAAGGTTAATGAAGCTCCTCCAGAACCTACAGAATAATTACCTGAGCTATCTTGATTAGAAAAAGAAGTAATTGTATAGTCATTAAAGTTTAATGATGAACATCCTGAACTTCCTCCTCCAGAAGTTAATGCTAAATTATCTATAGCTATATCACTAGACCAACCAGCTCCTGTTGTACCAACAAATCTTAATCTTACTTCATTTTGACCTACATATGAGCTCAAGTTTACGGATTGATTATTCCATTGATTTCCTTTATTTCCAGAATCACTCCATAAACTAGTCCAACTAGTACCATTTGTAGAAGCTTCTAATTTTAAAGAACCTACATTGGTACCGTACATATGATTACTAAAAGTAAATGTTGCAGAACTTACTCCTGACAAATTAAAACAAGGACTTTCTAAAATAGCCGTAGCATTTGCCCCTATTTGACCAGGACTACTATTATTAGAAGCCTCTAAAAACATATAATAATTACCATCAGCACCAGAACTAGGTCCAGTTCCTGTTGATGGTGTTCCTGAAGCATCTCTTACCCAATTACCATCATCTCCAGTAGCTTGTGTCCATCCATCTCCTGTTTCAAAACTTTGAGCATAAGGAAAAGAATTTACAGTACTAGAACATCCGGTTGGATTACCTCCACCACCACTACCTACACCATTTGCAGGCATAGAACTACCAATAGCACTAATTAAATCGTCGCTTCTTCCATAAGACCCATTAGGACAAAATCCTGTATTATGAATAGCTACAACAAAATTTGTGTTATAATCAATTACTGGCGAACCTGAACTTCCGCCCTCTGTATCTGCATAATAATTCATTCTTTTTCCTGCTCCTCCAGCATTTCCGCAACTTCCCACACAAGAAACTTCTGAAAAACCAGTATCGGTATTCACAGAAATTTCTTTTCTTCTTCCTCCTGGGTGTTGTGGAATATAAATTCGGTCACCTACAGATGATACTGTTGGGCTAATACTTAAATAACCATATGTACTAGTTGGATTAGTAGGTAACTTTACCAAAGTATAATCTAAACTAGAACTTGTTTTTACAAAAGTAGCTGAAGATGCTACTACATTTTGAGTAGCACTCGCAGAACCCGTACAACTTTGATATTGATAGTTGAAAATAAAATCTGTGTTTTGAGCATCAGATGAAGAACCAATACAGTGATTATTGGTCATTAAGTGACCTTCACTACCTAATAGCCAACCTGTACAACTTGAACTACCATTAATTATTAGTCTACATACAGCCTTTGCTTTTTCATACATATCTGTTCCACTATAACAAGCTATTCGCTCTTTATTATCGCTAGAACAAATAGATTTTCCTTGATGCTTTTCTACTGCTTTTATTAGCTTATTTGGGGTAAATCCATAGGCAACTTTAGCAATTTCAAATCCATTGTATTTACCTACATTTCCAGATGAATATAAGCGAACTTCAACTTTATCATCAAATAATACTTTTGACCAAAAATTGCTAATTGTTGTCATACTATTGTCAACAATTTTTCCTTTTCCACCATATATCAATGATTCTTTATTTTTTGCTCCAATTATTTCTAGGTAATCACCTGGAGCTAAATCAAAATTTTTAAAGTACAACTTAATGTAAGATGAGTTTTTAGAATAAAACTCTTTGCTATACACTAATTCCTTTTTTTGTTGATCTGAACTTTTCTTTTTAAACTTTTGATAGGTTTTTGTAATCTTGATGTCTGAGTCAAACTCATCACCTATTTTAAAAGCTTTTTGGGCATTTACGACTAATGCACTTAGAAAGATTAGGGCACAAAGTACCCCTTTGAAAAGATAATTTTTCATTTTTGAAGGGTTTTGGTTAATTTAAATCTAAATTACTAATAATCAGCACAATAAACAAAGTTAAAAATTAATTTTTAGCCTAAAAAAGCCAAAATCCTACTGTTTACAAGAGTTTTCAACCTCTCTTAAAATTTTATCTATCTTACTTTTTGACAAGAAGTTTCCTTTAACAAATACACCAGCTATTTTCCTTGTATTTGTAATATTTTCTAAAGGGTTATCTTCCAATAAAACCAAATTTGCATTCTTACCTTCACTAACACTTCCTTCTTCTGAAATAGCATTAAAATATCTTGCAGGAATTATAGTTGCAGTTTTTAAAGTTTCATAAGTTGTTAAACCTGATTTATTAATAAACTCAAGTTCTGTATGCAATGAAAAACCTGGTAAGAATAAACCATAAGTATCGCTACTTGTTAATAAAGGAACTCCTTCGTTATGTAATAACTTAGTAAACATTTGTTGCCATTGTAACTCTTTTGCTAAACGCTTTAATGATTTTTTTGAAGTAAACCATTCATACTTACGATAATGAACACTATCTGAAACCCAATAATCTTTATAGTAGTTTGGCAAATATTTCAACTCTTCTTTTTTAAGTAGTTTATCATGCCTATCATTATCAGCATAATTACTAATCATATCGAATATTCCTAATGTTGGTGACACATACACTCCACTCGTTTTAATTTGTTTAGCAGCTTTTTTCAAAAAAACTGAATTTTCTCTTTCTTTTTCAGAAAAGATATTCATAAACTCTTCTATATGTGCTATCGATTTCATTCGTAAAGAATATTCTAAAGGCATTTTTCTTTGTCCATGACCAATTACTTCTAATTGATTTTTTTGCGCCTCTCTTAACAACTTTAAATAAATATTCTTAGGTAAGTTGTCAGCTAACTTTATATAATCATATCCTCTTTTTTTATGATATGAAACTACGGACACTACTTCTTCTTCCGTTTTCAAATCTTTTCTTTGTAAATAGGGTCCTGTAGTATAATATTTAGGAGCAATGGTTAATTTTTCTGATAGCTTTTTGTTTTTAATTTGATCTTGCTTTTTATCCTCAGCCATATTTCTTGCTGAAGTAATACCATTAGCTACTAATAACTTGAATTCATTTTTAATATCAGTTTGATTATGGAAATGCATTTCTGCAAATCCTGGCAGCAAATATTTATTAGTTCCTGTAATTAATGTATCATACTTCCAATTTAACAAAGATGAATTTGGTGCTATTTTTTCTATTCTGTTTTTATGAATAAGTACATTATAATTTTTCAGAATGGTATCTACATCCATTGGAATTATATGCACATTTTCTATAAGTGTTTTTTTGTTTTGAGCTTGACTATTTGTAATTACTATGAAGAAAAAAAGTAATATTTTAAAATTGAATTTTATCATAATGGTTTGCTTTAATTTTTCAGCAAACCTAATTACAACAAGGGTTTAAGGAGTTTAAAAATGTTAGATTCTAAGAAAACAATACTTATTTATGTTGTTTTTGATACTCGCTCGGTGTGATTCCTGTATATTTTTTAAAAGCATTGAAAAACGTTGCCTTTGAATTAAAACCAACTTCTAAACCTATTGCTAATAAACTATAATTTGAAAAATCAGGATCTATCAACATTTCTTTTACATCCTCTACTCGATATTTATTAACTATATCTGAAAAGCTCTTATACGGACTTTCTTTTATTAGTTGAGATAAATAACCTGGGCTTATTCCTAGTTTTTCTGCTACAAAGTCTCTATTTAATTGTGAACTTCTATGAATATGTTCATCTGATAATAAACGAATAAACTCTTTTATTATCGGGTTTTCTATTAGTTCATTAGTTGCATTAACTTTTTTTGTTTTTAAATACTCTCTTATTTCATATTGATCGTTAGATAATTTAAATCGATAAATACCTATATAAATAACCCAGTACATCAATAAAGAAACTCCTATCCATAAATAATTTAATGACTTGCGTTCTAAGTATAAAAACCTATGAAATTCCAATAGAAAACCATAAACTTCGATTAGTGCAAAAATTACCCAAAATACTCGCAACCATTTTATAGTAGATTTTTGTGTTTTAACAAATAGTAACCAAAAGGAGGGCAGTAAAACAATAAAGGGAAAAATAATAGAACATAAACTTATTGCTTTATAAAAAAATGAAACTGAATCCTTTGTTATAAACGGCAGCTTATATAAGCCATAAATATTTTCTAAACTAACTATAATATTACATATCGTTAATACTACAAATGGTAAAAAAAATAAGACTTTAGTTCTTTTATGTATAAAGCTTTTGTTAGCCTTATAAAAAAACAATAACAATGTTACAGGATACAAAAATTGCCATAAAAAAAAGTCTAAAAATTGGATTATAACAGGGTTTTTATTAAAATCCCAAAACCAATTATTTATACCGATAATAGATATAACTATAAGTGTAATTCCCAAATATCTATTAGTTGAACTTCTTAAAAACTTAGAAAACAAAATTACTAAGCTTAACACAAAGCAATGTACTATAGCTATTAAAGTAAAAACTTCAAGATAGGATACAACCATTTTTAATTTCTAAAATTAGACCTCATCCATGCCACAATCATTCGCAATTCTCCCCAAGTATACTCGTCTTCTACAATCTCTTTTACTTTAGATAAATTATCTAAACCTGTAGCATTGATAATTCTTTTAGCCTTTTCAAGCTTTTTATCACTGAATAATTCTGTTATTTCAATATCACCTTGAGTAACAAAATGTGATAAATGTCCTTCAATAGTGCCTATAACCAAACCACGTTTTGCTGCAATTTCTTCTGTATTCAAACCTTCCTTATACAAATCGAATGTAATATCTTTTGTATTACGCTTGTCTTTCTCTATTTCTACAATTTCAATTTGTGATTTTAGATTATTGGCTTTTGCATAATCATTAATAATTTCTAATATTTCATCACCATATTTATTAACTCTAATTTTACCCATTCCATTTACTTTTATAAGTTGAGATTTATCCATTGGTAACAATTCGCATAGTTCAAACAATGTTTTTTGGGTAAAAACTTGAAATGGTGGAATATCTTCTGAATTAGAGACACTAGTTCTAAATAACTGCAACTCTTCAAATAATTTTTGATGTGCTGTTGAAGTTACAACAGTTCTCTTTTTCTTCTTTTTCTCTGGTTTATCAAGAATAGCTTTTGCTCTTACTTTTAAAAACTCTTCTGCTGAAAACTCAGATGATAATGAGTTAAATAATATTTTTTTTATTCTTAGAAAATCTTCAAAAGCTGATACTTGTTTTTCTATATCTTTTTCTACTGCAGAATTATCTGTGCTGTATGAAAAAGTTTCAAATACATCTATAATCTTTTCTGTAGTTTCTTTTTTAAAATATGCTAGGGCTTTAATATATCTCTCTTGAATAAGATTATCATTTATCTCATCTTCTTTGAGAGCTAAATTTTCTAATTGTATTTTAAATGAATTTGCAACTTTAAGTAATGGAACAATTCCTTCATCTTTTATCTTTTTCAAGGGCTCTATGACATTTCCTTGCAAAGAGGTTTGATTATTATAATATATATCTATTAAACGTGCTACAGGCTGTAAAAACTCATGATAACTAAATAGGTCATTGATTAAATTTATTTGAAACTTCTTTTTCGATTTTTCTAAATCGTCATTAGTAGGTACATTTTCTTCTACTTGCTTATTGAAACTTTTTACTGAATTATCATTGATGATACTTGAGGATTTAATAGGTGTTTTTAGTACAATTCCTTCAAGAGTTTTACATCTACTTAACGCTACATATGTTTGCCCGTGTGCAAATGATGATTCAGCATCAATAATAGCTTTATCAAAAGTTAATCCTTGACTTTTATGTATGGTTATTGCCCATGCTAATCTTAGAGGGATTTGCGTATAAGAACCTTCCAACTTCTCTGAAATTTCTTTACTTTTCGAATCCAGACTATAAGATATATTTTCCCAAGTTTCAACTGTTGTTTCAATAATATCATTTTCAGAACACTTAACAGTAACTGTATCTTCTTCCAACAAAATAACTGTTCCTATTTTTCCATTATAATATCTTTTTTCTGGTGAACTATCATTTTTGATAAACATTACCTGTGCTCCAACTTTTAAAGATAAATGCTCATCATTAGGGTAGTTTTTCTCATTGAAATCTTTATAAACTTCCGCCTTATATGTTGTTGCTTTTGTTGTAATTTTATCTAATTCCTCTTGGTTTATCGTATCTGCTTTTTTGTTATGTGTTGTTAGCGTTATATAACCATCTTCTTTTTGAGGTTCAAATTCTGGTTCGTATTGATTATTTAACAATTTTGCTGACTCTTCTGATAGTGTATTGGTACGTACCTCATTTAAAAGCTTGATAAAATCTTCATCTTGTTGTCGGTAAATATGTTTTAACTCAACACTAATAGCATTGGCTTCTTGAAAAGCTATACTACTAAAAAAATAAGCTGTTTTATAATAAGAACTTAAAATAGACCAGTCATTGGGTCTAATTACAGGGGAAAGTTGTTGCAAATCTCCAATCATTAATACTTGTGCTCCTCCAAATACTTTATTTCTGTTTTTATAACGACGTAAAACTTCATCAATACCGTCCAAAACATCAGCCCTTACCATACTAATTTCATCAATAATGACAAGGTCTAACGATTTAATTATATCAATTTTGATTTTACTAAATTTTCGTTGTATTCTATCTGTATATGGGCTTTGAGATTTAGGAATAATAGGTCCAAAAGGCAATTGAAAAAACGAATGAATTGTAACTCCTTTAGCATTAATAGCAGCAACACCAGTTGGAGCCACCACCACCATTCTTTTTAAACTTTCATTTTTTATTTTACGTAAAAAAGTTGTTTTTCCTGTCCCAGCTTTACCAGTTAAAAATAAATTCCTATCAGTTTTTTCTATAAAATTGAAAGCTAATTCTAACTCCTTATTCTCTATCATACAGCTTTTAAATAGTATTTTTTATAAGTATAAACTTAGTTCATTTTATTAGATTTTTTAATCTAATTTAAAATATTTTGTAATGTATTAAAAAAAAGTGCGTCAAAAGTAATCAAATGTCTCACACTATTTAAAATTAAAAAAATGCGAAAAACTATTATCCTTTTCTGTCTATTATTCGTTAGTATTCAGTCGCAATCACAAACAGATGTATTTAATGCCCTTCTTAAAACTTATGTTAATTCACAAGGAGATGTAGATTATAAAGGGCTTAGAAAAAACCGTGCATTATTAGATCTTTATTTGAAGCATTTGAAAAAAACTGTACCTGGAAAAAATTGGTCGACAGCAAAAGCAAAAGCTTTTTGGATTAACGCTTATAATGCCTATACTATTAAATTAATTTTGGATAGTTATCCATTAAAAAAGATTACTGACATTAAAAGAAAAGGTAGAAACGCTTGGAAAATACCTTTTGCTGTAATTGGTAACAAAACCTATTCTCTTGATTATATTGAGCATAAAATATTACGTAGATGGCATGATGATCCAAGAATACACGTTGCTATAAATGCTGCTTCTAAATCTGGACCTAGATTTGCGAACTATGCTTTTACAGCTAAAAATATTGAATCAAAATTGGAAGAATTAATGAAAGGCTTTATTAATGATCCTACTAAAAATAAAATTACTATAAATAAAGTTGAAGTTTCAAAAATGTTTGAATGGTATCAAGAAGACTTCACTATAAAACATTCCTTAGTTGATTATATAAATAAGTACTCTGATATTCAGGTTAATGATAATGCAGAAGTTGTTTATTTAGATTATGATTGGAACTTAAACGGAAAATAACATATCCCCTCCCTTAAATTATCACTCAAACGGAAAAGCATTATTGTTTTTCCGTTTTTTTATACATTATTCTTTTATGATATTTTTCTAACAAATTTCGCTGGGTTACCAACCCATAATTCTCCTTTTGGAATATCTTTAGTTACCACACTTCCAGCCCCAATCATTGCTTTTTCTCCTATTGTAACCCCTCCTAAAACTGTTGCATTTGCTCCAATAGACGCTCCTTTTTTTATTAAAACCGATTGATATTCGGAATAATACACCTTAGACCTAGGATATTTATCGTTTGTAAATGTAACATTCGGACCTATAAAAACATCATCTTCTACTCTCATCCTATTCCATAAATAAACTCCCGACTTCACAGTAACATTGTTTCCTATAACTACATCATTTTCTATAAAATTATGACTGCAAATATTACAATTAGCACCTATTACTGCTCCTTTTAAAATTACACTAAACTGCCAGATTCTTGTTTTAATACCAATGTCTGTACAAGCTACGTCTGCTAATGGATGAATAAACACTTCTTCTTTCTCAAATTCTTTCATATCATATATATTTAATGATACTAACTAATTTACAAGGAATTAGAATAAAAATCAAAAAAACCTATACATGTGTATAGGTTTTGATTTATTACAATGAATATGAAAAGCTAAAACTTACCATTTTTATGTGCCATTTCTGACGGTATTTCTTGAATTACATCCCAATGTTCTACAATCTTATCATCCTTCAATCTAAATAAATCGTAAAATGCTTGAGATTTACCATTCCATTCACCCTCACTCATTGTTAGTATAAAATTTCCTTCTCCTAATACTTTGTGCAGCTTTTGGTATTTGAACATGTTATTCTGTGATGTCAAATACTCTATTGCTTCATTTAATCCAGCTAAACCATCTTTCACCATTGGGTTATGCTGTAAATATTCTTCACTACTTACATAGTCAGTTATTTTTTGGGGAGCTTTACCAAACAAAACATCATTTACAAAATTGGTTACTATCTCTTTATTCGCTTCAGTTTTGTCTATATCTTTTATTGCTGTTTCTCCATCTACTTGAGATCGTCCACTTGCCGTATTATCTACTTTAACAGTAATATTATCCCAATGTTCTGCAACCTTACCATTTTCCATTCTCCAAACATCAAACGCAACTACTTCCTTTCCTCCAAATGGTTCTGCATTATGATATGAGTTATGGAACACTATAAAATCGCCGTCTTGTAAAATTCTATGAGTTGTATAAGTTGTTTTTCCTTCTTTTAATACCGGTAAAAAACCTAACACAGGTTCAATTCCTGTTGGTACATGAGGATTATGTTGTATATAATTTTCTGTAAAATATTTTTTGACTCCATCAACACTATAATCTTTGAAAAAAGCTTCTTGTGCTTTCTGTGCAATCCCTTTTAAATTCTCCATTTTTGTTTCTTTTTTAGTTATCGGTTTTGTTGTTATCTTTTTACGAGGTGTATCACAGCTTACTAGAACTATTGCACTTAGTAATACTGTACATATTTGTTTCATCCTTTTTAAATTTTAAATGATAGGACAAAACTAATTTGAAATGATAGTTTGGTATAGGTTAACCTAGAGAATAAAAGGGTTAATATCGAACCTAAATAATTACAAGTTATTACTTTTAAACACATTAGGGGTTAATCCCGTATGTTTCTTGAAGTATTTTACAAAATTAGTGGATTCTTCAAACCCCATTTGATAGGCTAATTCTGTACTTTTAATAGTTGAGTTTACTAAGTTTCTCTTAGCTTCTAAGATTATAAAATCATCAATATACTCTTTTGCTGTTTTAGAAATAATCTCTTTACAAACTACATTCAAATGTTTGTAGGTTATATTCAGTTTTTCAGCATAGTATACTGCATTTCTACTAAGTGTAAAATCCCTTTTTAGTATTGTTTGAAAAGATAAAAAGAGGGTTAACTTATCAGATTCTTTAATATAATTTGTATGATTTCTTTTTACTTCTTCTACTTTTGAAAAAATAATATTGAATAGAGAATTTATGATATGTTTTCTATTAAATACTTCTGAAGTTTTATAAAACTCATTAAAAAGTAACTCAATGTATTTTGGAATATTTGAACTTTCTGGAATTTGGATTTGAGAAGAAAAAAGTTGTGGAGTTAATAATCTAATTGCTGTATCTTGAGGAATATTACTTAACTGATTTTTAAAATATTCTTCTGTAAAAAGAATTAAAAACCCTTTTACATTTCCTTTAAATTTAAAAGCATTTACTTGTCCTTTTGACACATATATTATTGAGTTTTTTCGTACTTCATGCCAAACAAAATCTACCAAATGTTCTGTATCTGCCTCTGTATAAAATGCCAACTGATAAAACTCAAGTTGGTGAGGTTTTTCAGGTAAATGATCTAAGCTATTTTTTTGTTTTTCTATACTTTCTAATGTTATTATCTCTACCCCCTCTATTTCTGGCGACTTTGACTGAAACGATAAATTTGGTAGTTCTTTAATCATTTTTATATATAGAAATAAATATGATGATAAAGGTAATTAATCTCTTAAAAACAAAAAATCCCGCAAAAGCGGGATTTTTATATAATTGACTAAGAAAATTACATTTCTAATGCTTTCTTAGGGTTGTTATCCATTAATAACTCTACTGGGTTTTCTAATGCTTCTTTAACAGCTACTAAGAAACCTACAGACTCACGACCATCAATAATTCTGTGATCATAAGATAAAGCAACATACATAATTGGTTGAATTACAACTTCACCGTTAACTGCCATTGGACGATTAACAATATTATGCATTCCTAAAATTCCACTTTGTGGAGGATTGATAATTGGTGTAGATAACATAGAACCGAATACACCACCATTGGTAATTGTAAAAGTTCCTCCTGTCATTTCATCAACAGTAATTTGACCATCACGAGCACGTAAAGCTAAACGCTTAACTTCGCTTTCTACTCCTCTAAATGATAAGTTCTCTGCATTTCTAATTACTGGTACCATTAACCCTTTAGGCCCAGAAACAGCAATTGAGATATCTTGAAAATCGTGTTTTATTTGTTCTTTTCCATCAATCATTGAATTAACATCTGGGTACATTTTCAATGCTCTTACAACTGCTAAAGTAAAGAAAGACATAAATCCTAATCCTACTCCGTGTTTCGCTTTAAAATCTTCTTTGTACTCCTTACGTAAATCGAAAATTGGTTGCATGTTAACTTCGTTGAACGTAGTTAACATTGCTGTTTCATTTTTTACAGCTACTAAACGCTCTGCTACTTTTCTTCGTAACATAGACATTTTCTTACGCTCTGTACCTCTAGAACCATTTACTGGTTGAGTTCCCATAGAAGGAACAGCTTTTACTGCATCTTCTTTAGTTATACGACCATCTTTACCAGTTCCTTTAATAGACGAAGCATCCATTCCTTTTTCTGCCAAAACTTTCTTAGCTGCTGGAGATGCTGCTCCTGTTGCATAAGTTTCTTTAGCTGGTTCTGCTTTTGGAGCTTCTTTTTTCTCCTCAGCTTTCGGAGCTTCTTTCTTCTCAACTCCTCCTTCTGGTTTAGCAGCACTCATATCAATATGACATACTACAGCCCCAACCTCAACAGCATCACCTTCTTCAGCTTTTAAAGTAATAATTCCACTCTCTTCAGCTGGTAACTCTAACGTTGCTTTGTCAGAATCAACTTCAGCAATAGGTTGATCTTTTTCTACATAATCTCCATCTTCAACTAACCAAGTTGCGATTTCTACTTCTGTAATTGATTCCCCCGGAGAAGGAACTTTCATTTCTAAAACACTCATGTTTTTTATTTTTATTCTGAAATACTTTCTTTATTTAATCAAAAACTTTATCCAATACTCTATTGTGGCGACGAGTATAACGTGCACTTGAACCTGCAGCTGGTGCCGAATGATAATCTCTCGAAGCACACTCTAATTTAGCTAATTCAAAACGCTCTAACATATAACCCCAAGACCCCATATTTTTTGGTTCCTCTTGTGCCCAAACATAACGCTCTACATTTGGATATCTATCCATTATTTCCTTTATCTTATCATTATGTAATGGAAATAGTTGCTCTATTCTAATTAATGCTACATCCTCTCTTCCTAACTCTTCTCGTTTCTCTAGCATATCATAGTAGAACTTCCCTGTACAGAATACCATTTTTTTCACTTTAGCAGTATCAACTGTATCATCAATTACCTCTTGGAAAGTTCCATTTGCTAAATCTTCTATAGGGTTCACTGCTTTTGGCAAACGTAATAAACTCTTAGGTGTAAAAACTACTAAAGGCTTTCTGAAATCACGTTTCATCTGACGACGTAATATGTGATACATATTTGCTGGCGTAGAACAATTCGCTACAGTCCAGTTATCTATTGCCGACGATTGTAAGAAACGCTCAATTCTTGCCGATGAGTGCTCTGGTCCTTGACCTTCGTACCCATGAGGCAATAGCATTACTAATCCGTTTTGTAATTTCCATTTATCTTCTGCTGAAGAAATATATTGATCAAATACAATTTGAGCTCCATTGGCAAAATCACCAAACTGAGCCTCCCAAATAGTTAACGTATTTGGAGCTGCCATGGCATAACCATAATCAAAACCTAATACACCGTATTCTGATAAATGAGAGTTGAATATGGTCATCTCTCCTTTATTTTTCGGATTTGTATTTAATAAGTTAACACGCTCTAGTGTTTCTTCATCACGCATAATTGCATGACGATGTGAAAACGTTCCTCTTTCTACATCTTCTCCTGAAATACGAATATTATAACCTTCTTCTAATAAAGTTCCATAAGCTAAGTTCTCAGCAGTTCCCCAATCCAATTCATTATCAATAAAAACGGCTTTATCACGACCTTTTAAAATACGCTCTGCCTTTCTTACAAACTTATGCCCTTCTGGAGTTGTTGATATTACTCTTGCAATATCTTTTAATGCTTCAACCGAATAAGTAGTATCTACTGGTTGTAACATATCTTGTAATTGCTTACGAACAAATCCATCCCATACTTCTGGCATGAATTCCTGAATCTTAGAAGTTGTTTTCTTTTTAGATTCTGTAAATTCCGCTTCTAAATGTGCTTTAAATTCGCTAGTAATTTCCTTTACATAATCAGTTGAAATACTACCTTCTTCAACTAATTTTGCAGCATATATTTCTTTAGCATTTTTATGCTTAGAAATTGCTTTATATAATTTTGGCTGAGTAAAACGAGGTTCATCACCTTCGTTATGTCCATATTTACGATAACCTAAAAGATCTATGTAAATATCTTTTTTGAACTTAGTTCTATATTCTACAGCCATTTCCATTGCATGACAAACCGCTTCTGCATCATCTGCATTTACATGTAATACTGGCGATAATGTTACTTTAGCCACATCTGTACAATAGGTACTAGAACGCGCATCTAAATAGTTGGTTGTAAAACCTACTTGGTTATTCACTACCACATGAATAGTACCTCCAGTTTTATAACCATTTAAAGTCATCATTTGCCCTACTTCATAAACAATTCCTTGTCCAGCAATAGCAGCATCTCCATGAACTAAGATTGGTAAAATCTTACCATTATCTCCTTTATAATCTAAATCTATTTTAGCACGAACAATTCCTTCTGCTACAGCATCAACTGTTTCTAGGTGAGATGGATTTGGAACCAAATTCATCTTCATTGTTTGTCCGCCTTTGTATTCTTTACTTAAAGTTAAACCTAAATGGTATTTTACATCTCCATCTATGTCTTGATCTTCAAAATCTTTCCCTTCAAACTCGCTAAATAAATCACGAACTGGTTTCTTAAAAATATTTACCAGTGTATTTAAACGACCACGGTGTGCCATACCTAACACACATTCTTCTACTCCATATTTCTCGGCAGCATCACGAAGTGCAACACTTATACCTGGAATTAATGTTTCTCCTCCTTCTACAGAAAAACGCTTTTGACCTACATATTTTGTTTGTAAAAAACTCTCAAAAGTAGAAGCTTGATTAAGTTTAGTAAGTATGTATTTTTTTGCCTCTAAATCGTAACTAGGATGATTATCATTTTTATTTAAACGATTTTGCCACCATTTTAACTCCTCGGGATTTCTTAGATACATATATTCCACTCCAATACTATCGCAATAAATTGCTTTTAGGTGTGAAATGATTTCTGATAAAGAGCTTGGCCCCATACCTAAAATTTCTCCTGCATTAAAAACTGTATTTAAATCAGCTTTTGTCAGTCCAAAATTTTCAATATCTAAAGTAGGTGTATATTTTCTTCTATCACGAACTGGATTTGTTTTTGTAAACAAATGTCCACGAGTACGATAACCATTAATTAAATCGATTACCAAAAATTCTTTGCGTACTTCTTCAGGAACTTCGATTGCAACCTCATCATCCGTTAACGAATAATTTTCGTTTGCTAAATCATATCCTTGAAAAAAACTTCTCCAACTTGGTTCTACCGCATCAGGATTTTTCTGATATTGTTCGTACAAATCACCTATAAAACCTGAATGTGCTGCGTTTAAGAACGAAAACTTGTCCATATATATTTTTATGCTTTTCTATCAATAAGAATAATGCTGACAAAAATACAACTTTTAGTAAAAACAAGACTTTTTTTCTTGCTTATTTTAACTAGCATAATCTCCCTCTTCGAAGCTTTGTACTAAAAAATAACGAAAAATAAACTTCTGAAAACCAGAATCAAATAAAATTAATTGTATTTTTTATTAAAAATAATTTGCAGATATAAAAAAAGCCCTTAAATTTGCACTCGCATTTTAAAACAAGTTCGTTTTAAATTCCTCCTTAGCTCAGTTGGTTAGAGCATCTGACTGTTAATCAGAGGGTCCTTGGTTCGAGTCCAAGAGGGGGAGCTAAAATGTTAAAGGCAACGTAGGAGCCGATAATTTCTACAACATACATATTTTGTTCTATAAGAACATTCCTCCTTAGCTCAGTTGGTTAGAGCATCTGACTGTTAATCAGAGGGTCCTTGGTTCGAGTCCAAGAGGGGGAGCAAAAAGACTTACAAATTTGTAAGTCTTTTTTTATTTTTGCACTATGTCATTTCCTAAGAAACTTACTACTAAATTACTCCAACGTAAAGAAAACAATTCTCTAAGATCACTTGGAAAAGAAATTAACTTAGTTGATTTTTCCTCTAATGACTATTTAGGTTTAGCCAAATCAGAAATTGTTTTTAATAATGTTCATCAATTTTTAGTAGCGCAAAATATCAGACAAAATGGAGCTACTGGTTCTAGACTTTTATCTGGAAATCACAAATTATACCCACTAGTTGAAAAACAATTAGCTGAATTTCACAATTCAGAATCTGCTCTAATTTTTAATTCTGGATATGATGCAAACATCGGATTTTTCTCTTCTGTCCCACAACGCGGAGATATTATTTTATATGACGAATTCATTCATGCTTCTATTAGAGATGGTATACAACTTTCAAACGCTAAAGCTTATAAGTTTAAACATAATGACACTTTAGACTTAGAAGAAAAAATTATTCGTCTCAACAACTTAAATAATAACAACGAAATTTATGTGATAACAGAATCTGTTTTTTCTATGGATGGAGACAGTCCAAATCTTAAAGAAATTGTTCAGATTTGTAAAACTAACAAAGCCTATTTAATAATTGATGAAGCTCACGCCATTGGTGTTTTCAATAAAGGTTTAGTTGAAACTACAGAAATACATAATGATATTTTTGCTAGGATTGTCACTTTTGGAAAAGCATTAGGATGCCATGGTGCTGCAATTATATCTTCTAAAGAATTAAAAAATTATCTCGTTAATTTCTCAAGAAGTTTTATTTATACCACAGGTCTATCTCCTCATGCTCTAGCCACCATTAGTTTTGCCTACAAAGAACTTCCCAAATTTAAAGAGCAATTACAAAAGAACATCCTCTTTTTTATCAAAGAAACACAACGTTTAAATCTTAATTTTATTAAGAGTGAATCCGCAATCCATTGTTGTATTATTCCAGGAAACGAAAAAGTAAAACTGATAGCTCAAAAACTTCAAAAAAAAGGATTTGATGTGAAACCTATTTTATCTCCTACTGTTAACAAAGGGGAAGAAAGATTACGCTTTTGCTTACATAGTTATAATTCTTTTGAAGAAATTACCAGTGTTTTAGAGAACCTTGCTACTTTTGCTTTATAAAATTAGCATAAATGAACGATAATCATGTAATTCTAACTGTATTTGAGTATTCAACCGAAGCTCAAGTAATTAAATCTAAATTGGATTCTGAAAATATTAGAACCATGTTAATGGATGAGAAAACTATTGATTCTGACCCTTTATTAAGTCAGGCAATAGGAGGAGTGAAATTATTAGTTCATAAAGATGATTTAGAAAAAGCATTAGTCATATACAACGAAATTAGAGAATACGAAAAAGATGAGAACGGAGTATCTTATCAATGTGGCAAATGCAAATCATCAAGAATTCTTGTTGCTCCACCTCAACGCAAAAGTTTCTTTTTTATGCTTTTCCCTTTTTTTGAAAGTAGAAAATTAATTTGTAACGATTGTAAAACAATCTTTTAATGAAAAAATATTTTATCACTGGTATTTCCACAGAAGTGGGAAAAACAGTAGCTTCTGCTATTGTTACCGAAGCTCTAGAAGCGGATTATTGGAAACCTGTTCAAGCTGGCGAATTAGATAATTCTGATGCTCATAAAGTTGAACAACTAATTTCTAATTCTACAACAACCATTCATACTAACGCATACGCATTAAAAACTCCTATGAGCCCACATGCTGCTGCTGAAATAGACAATATAAATATTGAACTTTCTAACATAACTGAACCAAAAACTTCAAACAATTTAGTTATTGAAGGTGCTGGTGGATTGTTAGTACCTTTAAATAATACAGACACTATTTTAGACATTATAAAACCTGACTACAAAGTAATTGTCGTTTCTCGCCATTATTTAGGAAGTATTAACCATACCTTATTAACCATAAACCTTTTAAAAGAAAAAGGTTTTGATGTTTCTTTGATTTTTTCAGGTGATGAGCATCCTACTACTGAATCAATTATTAAAAAAATGACAGGCGTTTCTGTTATTGGACGAATTGACGAAGAACCATATTTCGATCAAAATGTTATTCGTGAGTATGCTGACCTTTTTAAAGATAAATTATGACACTACAAGAAAGAGATAAACAACACTTATGGCATCCTTTAAAGCAACACCAAACACATCCAGATAGTTTAGGTATTGTAAAAGCCAAAGGTTGTATTTTAACCGATGAGAACGGTAACGAATATATTGATGCTATTTCTTCTTGGTATACTTGTATGTTTGGTCACTGTAACGACTTTATTACCAATAAGGTTTATAAACAAATGCAAACATTAGATCAAATAATGTTTAGTGACTTTACACATGAGCCTGCTGTTGCTTTATCGGAAGAATTAATTAAAATATTACCTAAAAACCAGAATAGAATATTCTTTAATGACAATGGTTCAACAGCTGTTGAAGCTGGAATTAAAATGGCTTTGCAGTACTATTTTAACAAAGGTGAAAAAAGGAATACTTTCGTTGCTTTTGAAAACGGTTTTCATGGAGATACTTTTGGTGCTATGTCTGTATCTGGACTCTCTGTTTACAATGGTCCTTTTGAAGATTTCTTAATGGACATTAAACGTATTCCTGTTCCTAATGGAAACAACAATCAAGAGATTTTAAGACTATTAAAACAAATTGTTAGTGAGAATAGTATTGCTGGTTTTATATACGAACCTTTAGTTCAAGGTGCTGCTGGTATGAAAATTCATAAAGCAGAAGATTTAGATTCTATTTTACAATTTTTTAAAAACAATGATATTTTAACTATTGCTGATGAAGTAATGACTGGATTTGGTAAAACAGGAAATAATTTTGCTTCTGATGAAATTACCACAAAACCAGATATTATTTGTTTAAGTAAAGCATTAACCGCTGGTTTGGTTCCTATGGCTATTACTTCTTGTACCGAAGATATTTACAATGAGTTTTTAAGTAATGATATTGCCAAAGGTTTTTTCCATTGTCATACGTATTCTGCGAATCCAATAGCATGTAGTGCTGCTTTGGCGAGCATTGAATTATTACAGAGTAATGAAATTCAAAAAAACATTCAAAGAATTTCAAAAACTCATCAAGATTTTTCAAATCAAATAGCAAATCATGCTAAGGTTACTGAGGTACGTTCAAAAGGAGTTATTTTAGCTATTGATTTAAAAACCAACGCTGGAAGATATGGTACATTAAGAGATCAACTATTAAAATCTTTTATGGATAAAGGTGTGTTTTTAAGACCTCTTGGAAACACTATTTATATACAACCTCCTTATGTAATTACTGAAAAACAATTACAAAAGGTATATACAACTATTGAAGAGGTTCTAGATTCTTTCTAGAACCTTTTCATTTTCCAGTAAATTTATTTCTTCTTGAGTTTCTTTTATACGCACATATAAATCTTCATAAACCCATTCTCCGTCAGTTTTAATTCCTTTTACTATTAAAGTTCCTTCTCCTTTACTACCACGAATTGGAATCGAAAAATCAACATCTCCATCATTATTTCTTAATGAAATATTTCCTGAAGGAATACTATATTTTTCAATATCATCGCCAAGTAAAGAAACTACTTTATCATTATTTCTTACTTGTTCCATAGCATATTCTATGGGTGTTGCATTATCTATCATTTTAGAAACCCCAAAAATTGCAGCGCCAATTCCAAATACAAAAAACAAAACAATCAAGAGGCAACCACATCCACAGCCTCCAACAGGAACTGCCCACATCCAATTTCTACCAAACCAACTTTTTTCGTGTTTTTCATCCATAGATTTAATATTTAGTGACAAGATAACTATTAAATTTCTTCATGATACCTGATTTTAACTTTATTTTTGTCAAAATTTTAAATGTGTTGAAAGAACGTATTTCTATAACAGCAATGGCATCTGTTTCTTCGGTAGGAAGTTCCCAAAATGAAATTTGGAATAACTACCTTAATACGAAACATTATCTAAGTAGTAAGAGTTTTGATAATTTTAAAGCTCATGTAGCTCAATTATCTGATGACATTAAAAATGAAATAAATCAATTAAAGCATTCCGATAATAAGTACAAAAACTTAGACGAAACAGTTTTATATACTTTATATGTAGCACGAAAAGCTATTAAAGATGCAAACTGGAATTCTCAAGATAATTTTGGAATCAATATAGGTTCTTCACGTGGAGCAACTTCTTTATTTGAAAAATACCACAAAGAATTTTTAGAATCAGGAAAATCATCAACATTAAGTTCTCCTACAACAACTTTAGGAAACATTTCTTCATGGATTGCACATGACTTACAAAGTAATGGCCCTGAAATTTCACATTCTATTACTTGTTCTACTGGTTTACACTCTTTATTAAATGGAGTTGCATGGTTACAATCTGGAATGACTAATAAATTTATGATTGGTGCTAGTGAAGCTTCTCTAACTGACTTTACTATTGCACAAATGCAAGCTTTGAAAGTCTATTCAAAAGAAACAGATGAATATCCTTGTAGAGCTTTTGATATGACAAAAACAAAAAACACCATGGTTTTAGGAGAAGGAGCTGCTGTTTTTTGTCTAGAATCAGGTATCTCTGAAAATGCAATTGCTTTTATTGATAATGTAGGATATGCTACTGAAGTATTAAAACACAATACATCAGTTACTACAGATGCTGAATGTTTTCAGAAATCTATGAAAATGGCTTTGAAAAATATTTCTCCTGAGGAGGTAGATGCTATTGTTATGCATGCTCCAGGAACTATAAAAGGCGATCAATCAGAAATAAATGCTATTAAGGCTATTTTTGGAGATAATCAACCTTTTTTAACAACTAATAAATGGAAAGTTGGACACACTTTTGCTACTTCTGGATTATTGAGTTTAGAATTAGCTATTTTAATGTTACAACATCAAAAAACAATAGAAGTACCGTTTGCTGAAAAGCAAAAACACCCGAAAAAACTAACAAAAATCCTAGTAAATGCAGTAGGTTTTGGAGGAAATGCAGTTTCTGTATTGCTATCTAAATAATATCCTTATTTTTACCCCAACAAACAACTTGAATTTATGAGCGAAGTAAGACATAACTGGACGAAAGAAGAAATTCTAGAAATATATAACAAACCTATGATGGAGCTTTTATACGAAGCTGCTACAATTCATAGGAAAAGTCACGACCCAAACGTAGTACAAGTTTCTACATTATTATCTATAAAAACTGGTGGATGTTCTGAAGACTGTGGATATTGTCCACAAGCTGCACGTTACCATACTAATGTTGATGGAAACGATTTAATGTCTGTACAACAAGTAAAAGCGCAAGCTTTAAGAGCCAAATCTGGTGGAAGTTCTCGTGTATGTATGGGAGCTGCTTGGAGAAATGTAAAAGACGGACCTGAGTTTGATCAAGTTTTAGAAATGGTAAGAACTATTAACAAACTTGACATGGAGGTTTGCTGTACTTTAGGTATGGTAACTGAAAATCAAGCACAACGTTTAGCTGAGGCTGGACTATATGCTTATAATCACAATTTAGATTCTTCAGAAGAATACTATAAAGAAGTAATTTCTACACGTGGATACCAAGATAGATTAGATACTATTGATAATGTTCGTAAAACTAACGTAACTGTTTGTTCTGGTGGTATTATCGGTATGGGAGAATCTGCTGAAGATAGAGCTGGAATGTTAGTTGCTTTATCTACTTTAGATCCACAACCTGAATCTACTCCGATTAATGCTTTAGTTGCTGTTGAAGGAACTCCTTTAGAAGACGAAAAGCCTGTAGAAATTTGGGATATGGTTCGTATGGTAGCTACTACGAGAATTGTATTACCAGAAACGCAAGTACGTTTATCGGCTGGTAGAACTCAAATGAGTAGAGAAGGTCAAGCAATGTGTTTCTTTGCTGGTGCAAACTCTATTTTTGCTGGAGATAAATTACTAACAACTCCAAATCCTGATGTAGATGAAGACATGAAAATGTTTAAGTTATTAGGATTAAACCCACAAAAGCCATTTACTAAAAAGGTACAACCAAGAACAGTTGAGGCTGAAGATTCTAATTTTGAAACTTTAGGTGAAAAACCAAAATGGTCTCGTCCTGATCATAAAATTGAGCGTAACGAAAAAAAGAAAGAAGAGGCAAAGGAAATAAAAAAGCAGACTCTTAAAATTAAGAGAATGTTAACCGATGAACCTCAAAAAGAAACTATAAAATAACTTAAAAAAGAACTACTATTTAGTAGTTCTTTTTTTATACATATAACTTTGTACTATAATCGCTTATTGATTAAATAGACTCTTAAAATCAACTTTGATTTTAATACATTTTTTAACAAGAATCTTTCTAAATAATTTGGAAACGTTTTCTTAACTTTGCTTCTTTAAAAATTGGGCCCATGGGATTACAGTTACAACAAGTAGACAGAGTTGAAACCATAACAAAAGAAGATTTTATAAAAAACTACTTTAAACCTCAAAAACCAGTAGTTATTGAGCGTTTTATTGAAGATTGGCCAGCATTTAACAAATGGTCATTAGAATATATGAAGGAAGTTGCTGGAGACAAGACTGTTCCTTTATACGACGACAGACCAGTAGACTACAAAGATGGATTTAATGAACCGCATGCTACCATGAAAATGAGCGAGTATGTTGATTTATTAAAAAGAGAGCCTACAAAATTCCGTATTTTCTTATGGAATGTTTTAAAAGAAGTTCCTATACTTCAAAAGGATTTTAAATTTCCTGACTTTGGTTTACGTTTAATGAAAGGTTTACCAATGTTATTTTTTGGAGGTAGAGATTCTTATACTTTCATGCATTATGATATTGATTTAGCTAATATTTTTCATTTTCATTTTGAAGGTAAAAAGAAGTGTATATTATTTGATCAAAAGCAAAATAAGTACCTATATAAAATACCTCATTCATTAATTACAAGAGAAGATATTGATTTTAACGACCCTGATTTTGACAAATGGCCTGCTTTAAAAAAGGCAAAAGGTCATATTGCTGAATTAGAACATGGAAACGTTTTATACATGCCTGAAGGTTATTGGCACTATATGCGTTATGTAACTCCAGGTTTTTCTATGAGTTTACGTGCTATTGCTCGTAATCCTAAAAACTTAGGAAAAGCGATATATAATGTATTTATTATGCGTACTGTTGATAATGTAATGAGACGTATAAAAGGTCAAAAATGGATTGATTGGAAAAACGAACAAGCCATTATTAAAACGAATAAAGCAAATAAGATTGCATAAAAAAAGCGCCAAAATTGGCGCTTTTTTTATTTTATCCTGCTTATTTTATTTTCCAAATAAACGTTGAAAGAAATTTTTTGTCTTAGTTGTAGCTTCTTTAAGTTCTTCTTGTGCATCTTCAGCAAAATCCGATGCTTTTTCTGTTACATTTTCCATGACCTCTCTTGCGTCATCTATAAATTCGCTAGTAGACTCTTTTATTTTTTGTACAGATTCTTCTGATACTATATCACTAACTTTATCTTTTATATCTTCTACAGCGTCAACTACATGTTCTCCTGTTTCTCCTGCAAGTTCTGAAGCTTTTTCCGTTACTTTATCCATAACATCTTTTGCTTTATCTAAACCTTCATTTAAACTATCTTTAAACTTATTATTTTCTGCTTCCATTTCTTTCAACTTTTAAGTTAATTTAAAACCAGCCTCTGCTATTTGTCTGATAAGTATACACAAATTCTTCGTCTGATTTAGTTAAATAGATAATACCTTCAATTAAACCAATAACTCCCATAGCCCAACTAGCAATACCACAAGTAATAATTCCAAGAATAAAAGTACCTACCAACATTATTATTCCTTCTTTTGTATAACCTAATATAAATTTATGAATTCCTAAAGGCCCTAAAATAATAGCTAAAATACCTGCTAAAACTCTTTTACTTTCTTGGTTTGGAACTGCATTTCCATTTTCATCAATTATATTCATGTTTTTCTTTTTAATTATTAACTGCCCTAAATTTATAAAAAAGCATCATCTTTTGGCTCCCATAATTCAATTTTATTTCCATCTAAATCAACAATCCACCCAAACTTACCATAATCGTACTCTTCAATTTTATCAATTACTGTTACTCCTTTTTCTTTAAGCTCTTCTAATAACTCCACTAAATTTTCAACACGATAGTTGAACATAAAATCTTTCTCCGATGGCTTAAAATAGTTTGTATCTTTTGGAAATGGACTCCATTGGGTTGATGCTTTTTTTCCTTCATTATCTTTCCACCAAAATGTACAACCCCAATCATCAGTATTAAACCCCAAATTATTTTTATACCAATCTTTCGTTTTATTTGGATTTTCTGTTTTAAAAAACAAACCACCTATACCTATTACTCTACCTTTCTTCTTCATTTATTTCCTTTTTACATTTGTTTCATAAATATTTATCCACTCTCCTACCGTCATTTTTGTAGCTAATTCTGCTATTAAATCAAATGGAATTTCTTCTGTTTTTTTAAATCGTATACAGCTTTTACCCATATCTAATTTTCTTTTACAATGTTTAGGATATTCAGCTACAAACCAATCTAATAATTCTTTCTTAGCATAAATTCCGTTGTGATACAAATTAATTGAATTTTTCTGTGAAGCAATATTCATAAATGGTAAAGGTAAACTGGTATCGCAATGATATCCTTCTGGATAAATTGAATGTGGCACGTAATAACCAATCATATTATAATTAATTCCTTCTTCAAAACCTTTTGGGAGATTCTCTTTAATTGTTTTACGTAATCTTTCCATAATTGCTTGTCTTTCCTCTGGAATTTGAGCAATATACTCTTCTGGTGTATCGGCTTTATACTGCATAATATTTTATTTACGTTGTAAAAATAAGGCTGACAATAAAGATATAATAAATCCTATTACACTAACTAAAACTATCATAAATAGAGCTGCAGTGGCACTTGTCATTTCAATTATTTCTGCTTCTCTACCTTGTTTTATTAACATGTCTTCATAGCTTTTAAAAAAGTCAGGGTTTATAAATTGTGTGTAAATAAAATCTGCTATGCCAATTCCTATTCCTACCATTAAAGAAATAAGTGTTCCAATAGCTATAGCTTTTCCTAATGAGATAATTCCATTATTAACATTTTCTCGATAATGTTTTATTCCGAAATAAATAAACGATAGTGATATAAATATTGAGACGTATCCTAATATTTCATTTGTACTATAATCTAGATTTTTAATTCCTAAAACAAGGTGAAGAGTAAAAATTATAAGGCCTGTTAAAAAACCATAAACTCCATACTTTAGTATTGTGCTTTTCATTTAAGTATTTTTTTAAATTTATGATAAAACTAAAGAATACCTTCAAAAACAAGCTCATACTAAAGTACCAAAAACATATTTTTATAAAATTTGAAGAGATTTTGCTACTTGAACTGCTTGAGTTCTTCGTTTAGAATTTAGTTTTACAAGAATATTTGATACATGAGTTTTTATAGTACTTTCTGATAAAAATAAAGACGCTGCTATTTCTTTATTTGACAATCCTTCTGCTATTTTTTGAAGTACCTCATACTCTCTTTTGGTTATACTAAGTTCTTTTATTTTTTTATGATTTATTTCTTTAGTTAAAGACTTTGGTTTATTCAAACTCTTTTTATTGATGTAAATTCCAACAAAAAAGAAAACCACCGCAATAACACCTATAATTATTTCAGTCCTTAAACCTTGTGAAACAACAGCATATTTACTAATTTCAAAAAGAAAAAACAATGCTAAAATAAGAGCACTAAAAACAAATACCGTCTTTTTCATTCTGTTAAGTTAACAAAATTTTGCTTTAATTTTATCAACTATTGTTTGCGCTAACTTTTCTTTACTTTCTATAGTCCAACCTGCTACATGCGGAGAAAGAATTACATTTTCCGAATTAATTAAATACTGAAACGCCTCTGGCATTTCTACTTTTCCTGATATATCTTTTTTCTGAAATAAATTTTCAAATGACTTTTTCTCATATTCCAAAACGTCCAAACCAGCTCCTAAAACTTTTTTGTTTTTTAGAGCTTCTACTAGATCTTCCGTTACTATTGATTTACCTCTTGCTGTATTAAGTACCCAAAAAGGTTTTGAGAATTGATTAATAAATGTAGAATCCACCATGCTTATAGTTAATTTTGTCTGAGGAGTATGAAGACTTAAAACATCTGCTTTTTCTTGTAATTCTTCTAAAGATACTTGCTTACAATTCTCATCTCCCACATTTGGTTTTATATCATAACAAATTACTTCTACATCAAAACCTCTTAACTTTTTAGCAAAAGCTTTCCCCATGTTTCCATAACCTATTAAACCTACTATTTTTCCATCTAACTCAATTCCTCTATTATCTTCTCGAAGCCATTTTCCTTTTCTGACTTCGGCATCTGCTTTATTAAATTTATTGAAAAGAGAAAGTAACATACCTAATGTATGTTCTCCTACAGCATTTCTATTTCCTTCTGGTGCTGAGATTAAATAAACTCCTTTTTCTTCAGCATAATTACAATCTATATTCTCCAAACCTGCTCCAACTCGACCTATAAACTTTAAGTTTGTTGCTTTATCTAAAAATTGTTGGTCAATTGTAAATCTACTTCGAATAATAATTCCATCGTATTGATGAATTTTTGCTTCTATTTCTGACTTTGTTGAAGTATAATCTTCCTCATTTATAAAACCTAAATCGTTTAACTGATTTAATAATAATGAATGATTTGAATCTAAGTGAAGTATTTTCATTTTAAGTATAAAAAAACCTTCTTAATCAGAAGGCTTGTAATAGTTAATATTGCTCTTTTTCATTAGGGAAATCTTGCGACTTCACATCTTGTATATAACTTTGAAAAGCATTTGTCATTTCTGCATACAAGTCTAAATACCTACGTAAAAAACGAGGATTAAACTCATGTGTCATTCCAAGCATATCGTGCGTTACTAACACTTGCCCATCTACTCCTCCACCTGCTCCAATTCCTATAACAGGAATCGTTAAACTCTTAGCTACTTTTTCTGCTAAAACTGCTGGAACTTTTTCTAAAACCAAAGCAAAGCATCCTAACTCTTGTAATAATTTCGCGTCTTCTAATAATTTATTAGCTTCCTCTTCTTCTTTTGCTCTTACTGTGTACGTACCAAATTTATAAATAGATTGAGGTGTTAATCCTAAATGCCCCATAACAGGAATTCCTGCTGTTAAAATTCTAGAAATTGATTCAGCAATCTCACTTCCTCCTTCTAACTTTACTGCATGTCCTCCAGACTCTTTCATTACTTTAATGGCAGATTCTAAGGCACTTTTAGAATTTCCTTGATACGTTCCAAAAGGTAAATCAACAACTACCAAACTACGTTCTGCTGCTCTAATTACAGAACTTGCATGATAAATCATTTGATCTAATGTAATTGGCAAAGTTGTTTCATGTCCAGCCATTACATTCGAAGCTGAATCTCCAACTAATATCACATCAACTCCAGCTCCATCAACAATTTTCGCCATTGTATAATCATAAGCAGTAAGCATGGATATTTTTTCTCCATTAGCTTTCATCTCAACTAATGATTTTGTGGTAATTCTTTTGTATTGTTTTTTAGCTACTGACATTGTTTTTAATTTTCTAGTCTGTAAAAATACACATTTATTCTATTGAACAATTTACTTTAAGGAACTTCTATCATTATTATTCAATTCATAGAAAACTAGTTAATCTTCTGTTAATTATATTTTCTCTCTTTTCTTTTTTAATAGCTTTACTATCTAAATTCTAACAAATATGCATAAAATTACTACTGTTTTAATAGTGCTAATTCTTACAAGTGTTGCTAATGCTCAAAGTAAAAATGAACACGATATGATTAAAAAAACTATTGATACTTTTTTTGAAGGACTTCACAAAGGTGATAGTGCTATTGTTGGCAACACACTTCATTCTTCTGTTAAAATACAAACGACTTTTACCAACAAAAAGGGTAAAAAAAAGTTGGCTACGGAAAGTAGAGAAAATCTTCTAGCAAAAATTGCAGGTAAAAAACCTGAGCACAAATATTTTGAAAAACTTTTGTCATACGATATTAAAATCGATGGTAATTTAGCTTCGGTTTGGACTCCTTATGAATTCTATTTTAATGATAAATTTAGTCATTGTGGAGCCAATTCTTTTCAACTATTTAATAATAATGGAAAATGGGAAATTATTTATTTAGTGGATATGAGACGTAAAAGTAGTTGTAAATCTGTAAAAGAATAGTTTAATGAAGAAATACTTACTTTTTTGTTTTTTAATATCTAGTATCGGGTTTTCTCAAAACCCTAAAATGTTTTTACCTAACTTATTTAAAGATTTGCCTAACGTAAGAGATTTTTCAATAAATAAAAATGGAGATGAATTTTATTTTACTGTAGAAAGTTATGCTAAAGAATATTCATTTATTGCTTTTTCTAAAAAAATAAACGGTAAATGGACCAAACCTGAAGCTGTAGTTTTTTCTGGACAGCATAAAGATTTAGAACCTTTTTTATCTCCTGATGGTTTAAAACTATTTTTTGCTTCAAATAGGATTAATAATAATTCTTCAGAAGTAAAAAAAGATATGGATATATGGTATGTTACCAGAAATAACCTTTCAGATAATTGGTCAGAACCTAAAAATATTGGCGCTATAGTTAATACTTCTAAAGACGAATTTTATCCTTCTGTTACGAATCAGGGAGATCTTTTTTTTACAGCTCAATATGAAAATTCAAAAGGAAAAGAAGATATTTATGTTAGTAGACTTGTAGATGGTGAGTATACTAAACCTACCTCTTTAAATAATAAGATAAATTCAGAAAAATATGAATTTAATGCTTTTGTAGCACCTGATGAAAGTTTTATAATATTTACTTCTTATGGAAGAAAAGATGATTTAGGACGTGGCGATTTGTACATAAGTAGGAAAGATAAAAATAATAATTGGTTACCTGCTGAACATTTACAGAATGGTATTAATTCAAGAAAATTAGATTATTGTCCGTTTGTGGATATGAAGAATAATATTCTTTATTACACCACTAGTAAAAGTTCAATTTCTAGAAGCTTTAAAAAGAGAAAAAAATTAACCGAAATTATTAATTACATAAATATTAATCCTAATGGATTAAGTAGGATTTATCAGACTACATTTAAATAAAAAATAGCTTATATTTGACGCAATGAACCGAACTGATAAATCCAACACTTTATCTCCAAATAAATGGGTAGATAACTATGCAGATTATTTATTTAATTATGCTATAGTTCGTGTTAATGATTCCAATATAGCTAAAGATTTAGTCCAAGAAACATTTTTTGCTGGGCTTAAATCTGCGAAAAACTTTGAAGGTAAATCAACCGAGAGAACTTGGTTAGTTTCAATTTTAAAGAGAAAAATAATTGACTATTATCGAAAAATTAATTCTAAAAAGGGTCAAGCTGAAGTTAGAATGAATTTTTATGATAATGGTGAAAATGAAGGTAACTGGATTGAGGAACGTGTGCCTCAGTCTTGGAATAATGAAGCTGAAAAGAGTATTGAAAACAACGAATTGAAGTCTCAAATAGATGAATGTATAGGGCATCTTCCTGAAAAATATGCTATGGTTTTTAGGATGAAAACTATTCAAGAATTTGAAACTGAAGAAATTTGTAAGGAATTAGATATCACTCCGTCGAACCTATGGGTTATTATTCATAGAGCGAGAACTCAGCTAAGAAACTGTATGGAAAAGAACTGGTTTAATAAGTAAAAAACAATGTTTAAAAATTTTAAAATAACATGCGATGAAGCTACTACTATTTGTGATAAAGCACAATATGGTGAAGCTTCATTTTACGAGAAATTACAACTTAATTGGCATATTTTAGTTTGCAAAGTTTGTGCTTTATATTCTAAACAGAATAAAAAGATGACACACATTTTTAAAATGAAAGCTAATGATTGTAAAAACGAAACACAGTGTTTATCTAATAAAGATAAAGAAGCTTTAAAGGAACAATTAAGTCAATTTAATTAACGACTTTGATCTGAATAAGATCAATTTTTGATTTTTTGTTAGATTGAAACGGAATTTATGCTATAATAGATTCCGTTTTTTTATACCTTTGATTTAAAAATATATTCATGCATTTTCTTCCTGAAAAAATTGATGATTACGTTGTTAATCACTCTCAACAAGAGCCTGAAATCCTTCAAGAATTAACAAGAGAAACTTGGCAAAAAATATTAAACCCAAGAATGTTAAGTGGTGCTTTTCAAGGTAGAGTGTTATCTATGATATCGAAATTAATTCAACCTAAATCAATTTTAGAAATTGGAACCTATACTGGATATTCTGCCTTATGTTTAGCAGAAGGTTTACAAAAAGATGGAATTCTCTATACTATTGATAAGAATGAAGAATTGGAAGAACTTCAATATAAATACTTTCAAAAATCTGAATATAGAGAACAAATCAAGCAAATTATAGGAAATGCTATAGAGGTTATTCCTTCTATAGATGACACCTTTGATTTAGTGTTTATTGATGCAGATAAATCTAATTATTTAAATTATTTTGATTTGATTATCGATAAAATGAATTCTGGTGGAATTATTTTATCTGACAATGTACTTTGGAGTGGCAAAGTAGTAGAAGCTTTAAATCCTAAAGATATTGACACAAAAATTCTTTTAGAATATAACAGAAAGCTAAATGAAGATAATCGCTTAGAAACCGTATTATTACCAATTAGAGACGGTCTAACTATTAGCCGAGTAAAATAAAAGTTTTTATCTTCTTTTAATAGGCCCTGTGAAGTCATCTATATTTTCTTTGACTTCATTTACTTCTTTGTTTATATCTCTTACAAAATCGGTATCAATGCCTTGATTTTTGGCACTATCGTTTATTTCTTTTTTAATATCGTTAGTTGCATCTTTAATTTGTCGCATACCTTTCCCTAATCCTCTAGCTATTTCAGGAATTTTATCTGCTCCAAATAACATCACCACTATTAATAAGATTACAAAAATCTCAGGCCCTCCAATAAATAAAAATATTCCGTTCATAAGTACAAAGATAATTAATTTAGGTATTTTAATTATTTATAAAACAAAAAAAGCCAAACTTAATGTTTGGCTTTTTTATTATTTAAATCAATTAGTCTGCTAGAATAATTGCTTTATTTTCTTTCATCTCTAAAGTTCCAGACTTTATACTTAAAGTTAAAACTTTATCATCTTCTGGTAAACTTACAATACTACCATGCAAATCATCAAAAACTTTATGGTCTTGAGTGTGTACATGTACTTTTACTGTTCCTTCGTTTAAAATAGATACAACCGGTGCGTGATTATTTAAAATCTGGAATTCACCATTTATACCTGGTACAGTAACAGAATCTACCTCAGATGAAAACAAAATAGCTTCTGGTGTTACAATTTCTAAAAACATAATTTCAATAGAATTAATTATTGTTAATTGTTAATTGAATTATGCTTCAGCTAACATTTTCTCACCAGCATCAATTGCTTCTTGTATAGAACCTCTTAAGTTAAACGCTGCTTCTGGGTACTTATCTAACTCTCCATCCATAATCATATTAAATCCTTTAATAGTGTCTTTAATATCAACTAAACATCCTGGGATACCAGTAAACTGCTCAGCTACGTGGAAAGGTTGAGATAAGAAACGTTGTACACGACGTGCTCTGTGAACTACTAATTTATCTTCCTCAGATAATTCTTCCATACCTAAGATTGCGATAATATCTTGTAATTCTTTATATCTCTGTAAAATTTCTTTTACTCTTTGTGCAGTGTTATAGTGCTCATCACCTAAAATTTCTGGTGATAAAATTCTAGAAGTAGAATCTAATGGATCTACTGCTGGATAAATACCTAACTCAGCAATTTTACGAGACAATACAGTTGTTGCATCTAAGTGAGCAAACGTTGTAGCTGGTGCTGGATCCGTTAAATCATCTGCAGGTACATAAACTGCTTGTACAGAAGTAATAGATCCTTTCTTAGTAGAAGTAATACGCTCTTGCATTGCTCCCATCTCTGTTGCTAATGTTGGTTGGTAACCTACCGCTGATGGCATACGCCCTAATAAAGCCGATACCTCAGAACCTGCTTGTGTAAAACGGAAAATATTATCAACGAAGAATAATACATCTTTTCCTTGAGCTTCTCCTGCACCATCACGGAAATATTCAGCAATAGTTAAACCAGATAAAGCTACACGTGCACGTGCTCCAGGTGGCTCATTCATTTGACCGAATACGAATGTTGCTTTAGAGTCTCTCATTCCTGGTTTATCAACTTTAGATAAATCCCATCCTCCTTCTTCCATAGAATGCATGAAATCATCACCATATTTGATAATTCCAGATTCTAACATCTCTCTTAATAAATCATTTCCTTCACGAGTTCTCTCTCCAACTCCTGCAAATACAGATAAACCTCCGTGTCCTTTTGCAATGTTATTAATTAACTCCTGAATTAATACTGTTTTACCTACTCCAGCTCCTCCAAATAATCCAATCTTACCTCCTTTTGCATAAGGCTCAATTAAATCAATTACTTTAATTCCAGTAAATAATACTTCAGTAGATGTTGATAATTCATCAAATTTTGGTGCTTGACGGTGGATAGATAATCCTGAATCACCAGTTTTTGGTAAGTCTCCTAATCCATCAATAGCATCACCAGTTACGTTGAATAAACGACCATAAATATCATTTCCTATTGGCATTTGAATTGGATTTCCTGTAGCTACTACTTCCGTACCTCTACTTAATCCATCAGTTGCATCCATAGAGATTGTACGAACCGTATCTTCTCCAACATGTTGTTGTACTTCTAAAACTAAAGTTGAACCATCAGCTTTTTTAATTTCTAATGAATCGTAAATCTTTGGTAATTCAGCATTTTCTGTATTAAACTCAACATCGATAACTGGACCAATAATTTGAGAAACTTTACCTGTTATTGTAGACATTACTATATGTAATTAAAGTTATTTAATTTGCTATGTGAGCTTTAGCTCCTTTTTTCAAGGTGCAAAGGTAATTTTTTTAAAGGAATTTAAAAAACCTTTTAAACTATTTTTCACAAAAAAAAGTATATAAAAAAAGCCTCGCAAATGCGAGGCTTTAATTATGTATGTTTTTGGTTAAATTATTTTACTAATTTAATCTCTACACGTCTGTTTTGTGCTCTACCAGCTCTAGTTTTATTATCAGCGATTGGGTAATCTTCACCAAATCCTTTAGATGATAATCTGTTTGCAGGAATACCAGCTTTACCTACTAAGTAATCTAATACAGCCTTAGCTCTTCTTTCAGATAACTTCATGTTAGTTGAAGCTCTACCTTGGCTATCTGTATGTCCTTGAATACTAAAGTTAGCTTTTGGATATTCTTTCATGATATCAGCAATTAAGTCTAACTTACCAGTTACTCCTCTTCTAAAAGTAGTTCTTCCAGAGTTAAAGTAGATAGCTCTTGCGAAATCATTTAATTTCTTTACAGCCTCTTCTTTAATTACAACCTCAGGACATCCATTGTTAGATGCAACTCCAGCAACTTTAGGACACTTATCGTCTTTGTCTAAAACTCCGTCACCGTCAGTATCTGGCCAAGGGCATCCATTGTTTTCAGCTGGTCCTGCAGTATTAGGACACTTATCTTTACCATCTACAACACCGTCTCCATCAGCATCAGGACATCCGTTGTTAGCTTTAGTTCCTTTTTCAGTTGGACAAGCATCATCTTTATCAGCAATACCGTCACCATCTGTATCAGGACATCCGTTTAAAGCAGCTAAACCAGCTACTTCTGGACAAGCATCATCAGAATCTTTGATTCCATCACCGTCTGTATCAGGACATCCGTTGAATTCTTTTAATCCTGCTACTTCTGGACAAGCATCATCTTTGTCATATACACCATCTCCGTCAGTATCTTTACCTCCGAATTTGAACACTAAACCAACTGAGTGTTGGAAGTGATCTTGTACTTTATCAGCAAATTGTTTCTTAGCTCCTGTTTGAAAGTTTAAACCTAAATTTTCGTTAAACCAAGTGTTAAATCCTAAACCAGCATTTAACATTCCTTCAGAACCTTCAGCTCCTGCAGCGCTAACACCGTTAGTATAACCTCCACCTAAATATACATAAGGATCAAACCAAGAAGTATCTCCAAATAAATTATTTAAGTCATATTTTACGTTTGCATCGATAGCCCAGTAAATCTCATCAGTATCGTTTTCTTTATTAACAGTTTCAATTTTATTTATAGATCCTGCTAACTGTAAAGTAAACCCATCGTTTAAGTATCTATCAACAGTAATTCTAGAAATTGAAGGCAAAATGTTCCAGTCACTAGTACCGATATAATCTTTTGCATAATCTCCAAACTTAGTTGGGATTCTTACGTCAACTGCGTTGACACCAAATCCAACCGCCCATGGGTTGTCTGAATCCTGTGCGTTTACCGTCCCTACAGTAGCGAACGTAAACAAAGCTATCACAGCTAATTTGATTTGTTTCATTATTAAAAATTTAAATTAAAAGTTCGTTTATATATAGCGCAAATGTAAGTTGTTAAAACTTATTTACAAAAGCAAATCTACAAAAACTTATAATAAATACAAGTTTTTACATTAATATCTTTATATCACATTTAACTCTTTTCCTACTCTAACAAAAGCATTTACAGCTTTATCTATATGCTCTTTTTCGTGTGCAGCTGATAATTGAACTCTTATTCTAGCTTGTTCTTTTGGCACTACTGGATAGAAAAATCCAATTACATAAATTCCTTCCTCTAATAGTTTATTAGCCATTATTTGTGATAACTTAGCATCGTATAACATTACAGGTACAATTGCTGCATCTGCACCTACTAAATCAAAACCAGCTTTTTCCATTTCTGTTCTGAAATAATTTGTGTTCCACTCTAATTTATCTCTTAAAGTAGTATCATTTGATAACAAATCAAATACTTTCAAAGAAGCTCCTACTATTGTCGGCGCTAATGAATTTGAAAATAAATATGGACGTGAACGTTGACGTAAGATTTCAATAATTTCTTTTTTACCTGTAGTATAACCTCCCATTGCCCCACCAAGAGCTTTCCCTAATGTTCCTGTAACTATATCTACACGACCCATTACATTTTTCAGTTCTACTGTACCTCTTCCTGTCTTTCCAATAAATCCTGCTGCATGGCATTCATCAACCATTACTAACGCATCGTATTTATCTGCTAAATCACAAATCTCATCTAATTTAGCTACAATTCCATCCATAGAAAAAACTCCATCAGTTACTATGATTTTAAATCTATGGTTATGTTTGTTTGCTTCTATTAATTGTTCTTCTAACGAAGCCATATCATTATTTGCATAACGATATCTTGCTGCTTTACATAAACGAACTCCATCAATAATTGAAGCGTGATTTAAACTATCAGATATAATAGCATCTTCTTTTGTTAATAAAGGCTCAAAAACTCCTCCGTTTGCATCAAAAGCTGCTGCATATAAAATAGTATCTTCTGTTGTATAAAAATCTGCTATCTTTTTTTCTAAATCTTTATGAATATCTTGAGTTCCACAAATAAATCGTACTGAAGACATTCCAAATCCATGAGTATCCATTGTATCTTTTGCTGCCTGAATTACCTCTGGGTGATTTGACAACCCTAAATAATTATTTGCACAAAAGTTAATTACTTCTTCTCCTGTTGAAACTTTAATTACTGCATCTTGTGATGATGTAATAATTCGTTCAGATTTATACAATCCAGCATCTTTAATATCTTGAATTTCTTGCTGTAATTGTTCTTTTATTTTTCCGTACATAATTTATGTTTGAAAGTTGTTTGCTTTTTAAATGGTCAAAGTTAATTCTTATACCTCTTCAATCAAATTTTTTTCATTAATATATATGAGTAGCTTTTTCTTTACTACATAGCCCATAGATTTTAATACTCGTTCATACCTCAACAATTGTTGATGATAACTTTTTGATGGCTTACCTGTTTTATAATCTATAATTATAATTTCTCCGTTTTTATCAAAAACAAGTCGATCAGGAATCATAATTTGATTATCTACATCAACAATTTCTCTTTCATTATAAACTATTATATCCTCCGAGAAATAAGCTTCTAATAATGGGTGATTTACGATTCTATTTATATCTTCTTTTATAAAATCTGAATCTTTATTATCAATAATTCCCTGCTGAACATATTGATTTATCACTTTACCAACATCTTCTTTTATTATTATTTTTGACATAACCTCATGAATAAGATTACCAAATTTGATAGCTTCTTCTTGTTCTGTATTCCATAATTTTGAAGCACTTGCCAACATCTGAATGTTATGTTCTTTCCAAGATGTTGAAATAAATGCTTCTTGAATATTTGTTGAAGACAACTCTTTTTCTTTTTTCATAAGCCTTTCTCTATCTCCAAAAGAATACTCTAATTCATCTTCTTTCCATTCTTCTATTTTCTTCAAATAATTAATAAAAATTCCAGAATAGTAATTTGTATTCTCTCCTGTTTTTGAAATTCTTTTTTCTGTTATGATATGTAGCTGTTCAACTGGTCTTGTTAAGGCCACATACAACAAATTAAAGTTATCTAATTCTAATTCCTCTCGCTGATTATTATAAATTTCTGCTCCAGTAGTATTTAAATAACTCATATCTTTACTAAATGGAACTAACAACTCGTTAAAACCATTAAAATTTTCTGGCAATTCATTTAACCAAATCTTTGGATTTATTTGACGATAAATATCCAAATCATAAGGAAAAATAACTACTGGAAACTCCAGCCCTTTAGATTTATGAATTGTCATTACTTGTACTGCATTACCACTTTCTGGCACTACTATACTCAGATTCTGTTTTTTCTCTTCCCAAAACTCTAAAAACTCTTGAATGCTAGTTCCTTTTCTTTGTTGCTCCAATACAACATCTAAAAAAAACTGAACATAAGCATCTGATGAATTGATTAATTTAAAACTTCGAATTATTTCTTCTACTTTTTCATAAAAAGGTAATTGATGAAAAGTTGATAACTCAAATAAAACCCCATAGTCTTTTAAATTTTGAAATATTGTTTCATTTGACTGATGAATAAACTCCGAAATAAATGAATGTTTGTCTTTTTCAAACTTTAAATGATTATGCAAAAAATACAAGACTTCTAACAAAGTTTCTTTATCATTTGAATATTGAAGTACGCGTAATATATTAACTATAAAATTAACCTTGGTACTATTTTGCAACAACAATGTTTCTGAAGAAATAATATTAATCCCATTTTCCGATAAATAATTGGCTACCGCTATTCCATCTTTCTTTTTTCTCACCAACACACAAATCTCATTCAACAAGAAATCATCTTCTAAACTTCGAATGATTTCCAAAACTTTCTTTGGGTATTTTATCTGTTCATTTTCTTTTTCTTCTTCCTTTTCTAAAAAAGATATTGAAACAAAACCACCTTTTTTTGAGTTCTCTTCTTGTTTATTTCCTTCAATAAACAATTGTTTATAATCTTCATTTTGAAGAAAGTTTGCCGTATGTTGAAAAAATGAATTATTAAAATTTACTACCTCTGAAAAACTCCTATAGTTTCTTTCTAATGTTTTTACTTCTTTTGGTATATAAAATGGATTTCCTTTTTCTGACCCTAAGTTTATAAACTGCTCTGCTTTACCTCCACGCCAACGATAAATAGCTTGTTTTCCATCTCCTACCAATAATAAACTTGCATTTTCTTGAGACAGTGCATTATTTATTAAGGGAATTAAGTTTTGCCACTGTAATACAGATGTATCTTGCATTTCATCAATAAAATAATGCATAAATCGCTGACCAATTCGTTCATAAATAAACGGTGCTGGTTGGTCTTTTATATTATCAGATATTAATTGATTAAACTCTGCATTTAATCGAAGATTGTTTTCTTCTTTTATTTCTGTTAATTCTAAGTTTATATAATTTAAAACGGCTAACGGAATGATACTTTTTAACACCAGCTTATTCAACAAATGTTGTTGATACAACTTCTCTGATTGTATATACAGATTTAGTAATTCTGGTAAAATTCCTTCTATAGTCGTTTTAATATCATCTGATTTAGATTTTGAATAAAAATTATTCTCCTCTATTCTTTCTCTAAGTTTTGAATCTTCAAAAAACTTTGCTTTATCAGGACTTTCAGACAATGCCACAAAATGATTAGGTAACATTGACCTATAAAAATCTTTATGGCTTAATTGAGCTTCTTCTATAATTTGCAAACCTTTGTTTCCAATTTCTTGCAAATTTTCTTTTATCTCTTTTTCATGTTTCGACAACTTATTTTTTAGCCCTGTAAAGTCTTCTAATTTTTTATCTCCTAGTTGTCTAAAATGTTTTGTGTCATCTTCGTTTAATAAAATTCTAGAAAACTCACTTAACTCTCTTGAAATATCCCATGATTTATCATCATCCGCTTTATCTAAAGAAAAATCAATTAATAACTTCGTTAAATCTTTATCTGTTCCAATTTTAGAAATTAAAATATCAACTGCTTCATTCAACAGTGAAATTGCATCCATTTCAACTTCAAAATTTAAAGACAGTCCTAAGTCATATGCAAAGCTTTTTATTATTTTATGAGTAAAACTATCAATTGTAGTTATTGAAAAAGCTGAATAATTCTGTAGAATTGCTTCTATAATCTTTTTACTCCTTTCTTGAATAATTGATTTCTCAACTGATATTTCATTAATTATTAGTTGGAACAAATCATTTTCTATTCCCTCTGAAAAATCGTGTAAATTTTCCAATACACGTTCTTTCATCTCTCCAGCAGCTTTGTTTGTAAAAGTTATGGCTAGTACTTTTTGAAAACGAAAAATATCATTAGAATTTAACAATACTTTTAAGTATTCTTTTACTAATGTAAAAGTCTTTCCGCTTCCTGCTGATGCGTTATATACCTGAAATGTTGATACTTCTTGCACAATTATTTTTTAGATGCTAATTGCACGAATTTACATAAAGTTCCTTTGTTTTTATCCTCTAAACAAAAAGAAATCTTTTTTCATTGATTCTATTTCAGAATCATCATTTGTTATGATATAATCTATTGCTTTCTCTGTAAAGGCCTTTCCCTTTTCTGTTAGCGATATAATTTTATTTTCTATCAAAATCATGTTGTTTTTCTCTGCTAATTCCACAATAGATTTAGCTTTAACTTTATGCCAATTGATATGTTCATTTAAATGATTTATATGTCTTTCTTTTTCTTCACTATGATTATTTAAGTGCAATAAAAAAGTAAGCAACTGTACTTCTTTTTGTTGTTGCTTATTTCTATACAAAACAGAAATTAAACCTTTACTAGGTGCAAACAAATACACCATTAGAAAAACAACTCCTAAGATAGTTGTCATCGACCCAGATATGGAAGCATCTAACCAATGTGCAACCCAATAACCAATAATTGCCGACAATACTCCAAAGACAACAGATAACACTAACATCTTTTTTAAATCGTTAGTCAATAAATAAGCAGTAGCAGCCGGTGCAATCATTAAAGCAACTACCAAAATTGCTCCCACCGCATCAAATGCTCCAACTGTTGTTATAGATGCTACACTCATCAATCCATAATGAAGTATTGCTGGTGAAAAACCTAATGCTGTTGCCAATCCTTTATCGAAAGTACTTACTTTTAATTCTTTAAAAAAAGCTAATAAAAGACCTAATGTAATTAATAAAATAGCACCAATTATCCATAACGATTTTGGACCTAAATCAACTTCATTTATTAGCAATCTATCAAAAGGAGCAAAAGCTAATTCACCTAATAAAACTGCATCAACATCTAAATGAACATCGTTTGCATTTTTAGCTATTAAAAGTACACCTATACTAAACAATGCAGGAAACACTAACCCAATTGCTGTATCTTCTTTAACTAGTTTTGTTTTTTGGATATATTCTACTAAGACAACCGTTATTATTCCTGACAAAGCTCCCATTAAAATAAGCAATGGAGAATTTAAATCGTGTGTAATAAAAAAACCAATTACCAACCCTGGCAAAATAGAATGACTTATAGCATCACTAATCAATGCCATTTTTCTTAGTACTAAGAACACTCCAGGTATTGCACAGGCAATTGCCACTAAGCTTGCTATTAATTGTATTTCTATCTGAGCACTACTCATTTTCTATATTTTGATTATATAAGTTTCCAGCAAATTGATAACCTTCTTCTGTCATTGACCACATTTTACCTTCAACTTTGATATACTTTTTCTCTTCTAACTTTTTTAAAGTTCCTCTTGTATACCCCTGAAAATTATTTAGAATTTTTACGGCATGCGGATGTGATTTATCTTCATGAGTTTTTACTAAATCAAACATAAAAGATAGTGTTTTGTGCAATTTCAAATCTCGTCGGTTTTTTAAAAAACGTATTTGACGAAATAACAAACCTCTTGTTGGGGAAAAAACAAATGAAATAACTACAAATATTGCTGCTACTAATACTATTACTGGGCCTGTTGATAAATTGGACTGACTTGCACTAATTCCAGTCCCAACAACACCTGCTAGTAAACCGAAAACCGCTGCTAGTATTACCATAGTACTTAAACTATTTGTCCATTGCCTTGCAGCAGCAGCTGGTGCCAATAACATAGCACTCATTAAAACTACTCCTACTGTTTGCAATCCTAAAACAATAGCTAAAACAATAAAACCAGTAATTAAAGCATCTATAAATTTTATATTGAAACCTAAGGTTTTCGCATAATCTGCATCAAATAATAGTAATTTAAACTCTTTCCAAAAAAGTAACAACACTAGTAAACAAACCCCAGTAACAATTACCATAAACCAAACATCCTTAACTAATAATGTTGCTGCTTGCCCAAATAAAAACTTATCTAAACCAGATTGATTTGCATTGGGTTGCTTCTGAATAAATGTCAACAACAACATTCCAAACCCAAAAAACACTGAAAGAATTAATCCTAAAGCTGTATCTGTTTTTAAATGTGTATTTCTAACGATTCCGCGAATCCAAAAAGCACCAATAAGACCGCTAATCAATGCTCCTAACAATAACACATTTGTATCTTTTGTTCCTGTAATTAAAAACGCTATTGCAATCCCTGGTAAAGATGCGTGAGAAATTGCATCACCTAATAAACTTTGTTTTCTTAATACAGCAAAACTTCCTAACATTCCACAGATAGCCCCCAAAATTGCTGTACCAATTGTTATAGTACGAAGTGTATAATCGGAAAAAACGAGTTTAAAATATTCTTGTAAATCCATTATTGCTGCACACTTACTTTATAATTAATTCCGTAAGTCTTGGTTAAGTTGTCATCATTAAATATTTCTTTAACAGGACCAGTAGCAATTTTCTTAACATTCAAAAAGGTTACCCAATCAAAATATTCAGGAACTGTCTGCAAATCATGATGTACTACAACTACGGTTTTTCCGGCTTTACGCAACTCTTTCAGTATATTAATTATTGCTATTTCTGTAGTTGCATCTACCCCTTGAAATGGTTCATCCATAAAATAGATTGAAGCATTTTGTACTAAAGCTCTTGCTAAAAAAACACGTTGTTGTTGCCCTCCTGAAAGTTGAGATATTTGCCTGTTTTTAAATGGTAACATTCCTACTTTTTCAAGTGCTTCTAATGCTGCTTTCTTTTGAGCTCCTCCTGGTCTTTTAATCCATCCTAAACTTCCATAGGTTCCCATCATTACAACATCTAATGCTGTTGTCGGAAAATCCCAATCTACACTTCCTTTTTGCGGAACATATGCTACTAATTTTCGTTGCTTCTCGTATGATTTTCCATATACAGAAACACTTCCAGCAATTGGATTTATAATACCTAAGATTGATTTTATTAAAGTAGATTTTCCTGCTCCATTTGGCCCAACAATTGCCATTAAAACTCCTTCTGGTATAGCTAAGTCAATATCCCAAAGTACAGGTTTATAATTATAAGCTACTGTTAAATCGTCTACTGTTACTGCATATTTTGTTTCCATACTATTTCAATGCATCTATTATAGTATTTACATTGGTTTTATACATACCGATGTAAGTTCCTTCGTTTGTTCCTGCATTTCCTAATGCATCAGAATATAATGTTCCTCCTATTGCAACTTCTTTTCCTTTTGACTTCACTGCTTCTTGCAAAGCTTCTATAGTTCTTTTAGGAACTGAACTTTCTACAAAAATGGCTTTAACATCATTGTCTATAATAAACTTTGCTAGTTTTTGCACATCTTGAACTCCAGCTTCAGTTGCTGTTGATAAACCTTGTAATCCTACCACATTAAAATTATGTTGCCTTCCAAAATAATTAAATGCATCATGCGCTGTAACTAATATTTTTTTATCTATTGGTAACTCATTTATTTTTGCACTAATATTTTGATTCAACTCCTTTAATTTATTTAAATATTCTTCTCCATTACTTTTGTAATACGCTGCATTTTTAGAATCTAGAGTTGATAATTTATCAACCACATATGATGTTATTTTTATCCAATTATTAATATCAAACCATATATGTGGGTCATAATTTGATGCAAAAGCTTCAGATCCTATCAAATTATTTTTATCTATAATATCAGAAACAACAATTGTTTTTTTATTTTGATGTTTCATCTTTTCGAAAACCTCTTCTAGCTTTCCTTCTAAATGTAATCCGTTATAAATAACCACATCAGCATTGAATAGTTTAGATACATCTCCTTCACTTGCTTTATATAAATGAGGATCAACACCTGCTCCCATTAAACCATTCACTTCAATTTTATCTCCTCCTATGTTTTTCACCAAATCGGTAATCATAGTAGTAGTGGTAACAACATTCAATTTATCGTTTTTCTTTTTTACCTTATTATTACAACTTACCAGTATTAAAACTGCAATTAAGCCAACTATTTTTTTCATTTTAACTTTTTTGTATATAAATATTATTTGCCACTTTGTTTGAAATCGTCATTTCCTTTCCATTTATTTTCACTAGGAACGAATCATCAAAAGGTTCTTTATCTAAAACTTCTATATTTTTTCCTAAACCTATTTCTTGTTTATCTAAAAAACGTAAAAATTCAGAAGAAGTATCATTCACCCCTACACAAACTCCTTTTTCACTTTTTTCTAACGTAGACAACAAGCTTTTTTGTATTTGTGGTAAATTTCCATCTTTATCAGGAATAGGATCTCCATGTGGATCACTTTTAGGATAACCTAAAAATGCATCTAACTCATCAATTAATTTTGGCGATTTTATATGCTCTAATTGTTCAGCCACTTCATGAACTTCATCCCAAGTAAAATTAAGCTTCTGCACTAAGAAAACTTCCCATAATCTATGTTTACGTATAATATTAGCTGCCGTTCTCTTACCAAAATCAGTTAAAGTAACCCCTTGGTACTTTTTATAAACCAATACTTTTTTATCAGATAATTTTTTAATCATATCTGTTACCGAGGAAGCTTTTGTTTCTAACTTCTTCGCTATAGCATTTGTACTAATCCCTTTATCAGATATTGCCGCTAAATGATAAATTGTTTTTATATAATTCTCTTCTGATTGACTAAACATTCTATTTTTTTGGTTCAACAAAAATACAAATTTTGATTTAGAAAAAATAATTTTTAGGCAAGACTAAAAATTATTTTATATTTGCAGAAATTTTATAAATAGACATCGCTAAAAACAATTAATTAAAACAATGAAAAGGGTAATTTTATTTACGTTCTTGTTTATATCTGCTTTATCTAAAGCTCAAACTATCTCAGGAAAAATAACTACTTCTAAAGGAGAAATTCTTCCTTTTGCCAGTATAACTATAAAAAACAGCAACAACGGAACAAATGCTGATGAAAACGGAACTTTCATATTTGAAAATATAAAAAATAAGAAAGTTACATTAATAGCTTCTTTTAATGGTTTTATTTCTTCTCAAAAACAAATAACTATTTCAAAAACTGAAACTACCGTTATTAATTTTACACTAACTGAACACGCCGAATTGTTAGATCAAGTAACGGTAACAGGAACTAGAACAGACAGACGTAGTACTAAAAATCCAGTTATTGTAAATGTTATTAATAGTCAAACTTTAGCAGATGTACAAGCATGCAATTTATCTGAAGGATTGAAATTTCAAACAGGCTTAAGAGTTGAAACCGACTGCCAAACATGTAATTACACACAATTACGCATGAACGGATTATCTGGAGGATATTCTCAAATATTAATTAATGGGCGTCCAATTTTTAGTCCATTAACAGGTTTATATGGTTTAGAACAAGTTCCGACCAACATGATAGACCGTATTGAAATTGTTCGTGGAGGTGGTTCTGCTTTATATGGTTCAAGTGCTATTGGTGGTACGGTAAATGTTATAACCAAAATTCCTAAAAAAAATGATTATAACATTAGTTATACTTATCAAAATCTTAAAGGAGCTTCAGACCATATTATCGCTGGAAATGCAACTATAGTTAATGAAGAAAAAAATGCTGGTATTTCATTCTTCATAAATAATAGAGCTCGAGACATTTATGATCATGACGGTGATAATTTCTCTGAATTACCACAATTAAAAAACAATTCCTTTGGTACTAATATGTTTTTCTTACCTACGGAAAATCAAAAATTAGAAATTAATTTTAGTAAAATGAACGAATATCGTTATGGAGGTGAAATAATAAAAGGCGCCCCGCACTTTGCTTTACAATCAGAAGAAAGAACACACGATGTATATGTTGGTAATGTTGATTATCAAATTAATTTTAATGATGATAAAAGTTCATTAATAACTTATTTTGCCTCACAATATACTGGCAGAGAGCACTACACTGGAATTCGTCCAGAAATAGGAACAATTGAAGATACCCAGCATTTAGCAAATCCACCTTATGGTAATTCAAAAACTACAACTTTTCAAGGAGGAATTCAATTTAACCACAAATTAGAAGACTTCTTAAAGGGTAATAACGTGTTAACTATTGGAAGTGAGTTTGTTCAGGATGATGTTTTTGACGAAATCAAGGCTTATCAATATGTAGTAGATCAAGTAACAAGAAATTATGGTTTCTTTTTCCAAAGTGATTGGGAAATTAATGACAAGTGGAATTTATTAGCGGGCATTCGTTACGATAATCATAAACTAGATGCTTTAAAAAAGGATGGAACCAGAAAACAAATTACTAATAACGTTGCAAGCCCTCGTATATCTTTATTATTTAGACCTTTTGAAAATTCTCAATTTAGAGCAACTTGGGGAACCGGTTTTAGGGCTCCTCAAGCTTTTGATACTGATTTACATATTGCTTTTGCTGGTGGAGGTGTTTCTAGAGTTCAACTTGCTGATAATTTAAAAAGAGAACGTTCAAATAGTTATACTGTTTCTTTTAATTACGACAAACCTACTGAACATTATATATATGGTTTTACCATTGAAAGCTTCTATACTCAACTAAATGATGCATTTTACCTAGAGTCTATTGGTACAGATCAATTTGGAGAAGTATTTGAAAAAAGAAATGGTGATGGAGCTGTTGTAAAAGGAATTACTTTAGAAACTCGACTAAATTATGATGGAATTTTTCAATTAGACGCCGGTTTTACCTATCAATCAAGTAAATATAATACAGCTGTAAATAACTCTAATGAACTTACACCTAAAAGAGAATTCTTACGTACACCAGATACTTATGGGTATGCAACTGCTACATATACACCAAATCAAAAATTTAAAACTGCTTTAAATTTAGTATACACAGGTAAAATGGATGTATTACACCTAGCTTCAGATCAGAACTTAACTAATGATGAATACTTTAGATCTCCTTCTTTTTTTAATCTAGGAATTAATACTAGTTACAAATTTGAATTAAAAAAGTTAAATACCAATTTGGAGCTTTCTGCAGGTGTTAAAAACATTTTTGATAGTTACCAAACAAAATTTGATATAGGGAAAGAACGCGACAGTAACTTTATTTACGGTCCTGCAAACCCCAGAACTTATGTGATTGGTTTTAAGGTATTTAAATAATTAAAAACTCACATTTCATACAAAAAAAGGAAAGCTAATTTTTTAAGCTTTCCTTTTTTAGTAATATAAAATTAATGTCTTCATAACATTACAGTATTCTGTTAACATTTAAGAAACATTCTAATAAAACAAGGATAATTTACATGTAACATTAGCTTTACAATCTAGTTTCACATTTGCAGGGTATTTAAAGAACTCAAGTAATTATAATGAAAAAATTAATATTTATTACTCTTTTAAGCCTTTGTAATTTTGCATTTTCTCAAAGCAAAGGAACTGTATCTGGTACCCTTACAGATAAAGAGATGAATGGAGAAGCATTACCTTTTGCTAATGTTTTTATAAAAGGAACTACTATTGGTGGAACTACCGATATGGATGGTAAATACACCTTAAATGTTCCTGTAGGAAATCAAACTATCGTATTTAGTTTTGTTGGTTATCAAACAATAGAAAAAGCTATTGTAGTTAAAGCTGGAGAAACTATAATTATAAACCAAGAACTAGGAGCTAACGAAGGAGTAACTTTAGACGAAGTAGAAATTAAAGCCACCACAAGTAAAGATAAAGCAAGTGCTTTATTACTTGATCAGAAAAAAGCTGTAGTTATTAAAGAAAGTATTGGTGCAGAAGAATTATCTTCAAAAGGAATTTCAGATGCTGCGGGGGCTGTATCTAAAATATCTGGTGTTTCAAAACAAGAAGGTTCAAGCAATGTATATGTTCGTGGTTTAGGTGATCGCTATCTAAACACTACAATGAATGGTCTTTCATTACCATCAAATAATATTGCTAAGAAAAACATTGATTTAAATTTATTTCCATCAGATATAATTCAAAATGTATCTATTAGTAAAGCTTATTCTTCTAGTTTTTATGGAGATTTTGCTGCTGGTAATATTGATATTTCTTCAAAAGAATATAAAGGAAATGGCTTTGTAGAAGTTAACCTTGGTTCTGGTGTTAACTCTAGAGCTATGGGAGAAGATTTCCAAAAAAGTGAAGGAACTGGATATTTTGGTTATTACAATAGATTTAAGCACAACCCATATGCTGTAGTACTTTCTCATGGTGTTGACCCAGTAAGTGCAGGTAGTCCTATTAATAGTTCTATTGGAATCAATGCTGGTAAATCTTTCGATTTTGAAGACGGTTCTAGATTAAGCCTTTTTGGTACAGCTTCTTTTAGTAGAGCTTTCGAATATAGAGAAGGACCTTTAGTTGATTATTCCAATGTATTTAAAAAGCGTTTTCCTAACGCAAAAGAATATGCATACAGCACTTCTACAACTGCTATGTTAAGTGCATTATACAGAATTAATAGCGAGCATAAATTAAAATATACATCACTATTCTTAAACAACTCAGGTGATGAAGTTGGTTATTACGGATTCAAAGGTTTAGGACAAAACAGAGACGCTTTAAAAGATACTGATAAAGGTTTTTATCAAATGAATGTTCAGTATAACCAAGATTTAGTTTTTGTAAATCAAATAACTGGTGACCACAGATTTGAAGACAATAAATTAAAATTAACTTGGGGTATTGGTTACAATAATGTTTTCGCTCACGAACCAGACAGAAAAAGAATTAGTGTAGAAAATTTCCATTATTCATTAGATAATGACCCAAGTACTAATCCTGTATTCTTTACAAATAACTCATTTGACAATCAACGTTATTTCCAAAAAATTATTGATGAGGAATTAAACAGTAGAGTAAACTTAACTTATCAAGCATCTGAAAAAGTAGCTTTAAACTTCGGTTATAACGGAAGAATTAAAGAAAGAGATTTTGAAAACATCAGATATGGTTACGATATTTTAAACAAACAATACGAAATAACTGATGTGAATAATTTTGATGCGATATTTAATATTAATAATGCTCAAATATTAAAAAGTCAGACTGGTAAAATTTTCAGATTAGATGTATTTAGAAAAATACCTGGTTATCAAAATAGTAACATTGCTAGTTTACCAGGTGTAAATGAAAACACATATAACGGTAAATTAAGTGTACATGCAGGTTATGTATCAGCTGAAATAAAAGCAGGTGAAAAATGGATAATTGTACCAGGTGTTAGGGTTGAATCTTTTGCTCAAGACATAAAATACAATGTAATAAACATTAACCCAAGTGACCCTGGTTTTAGAAATGCATCGGAAACATTTTTCCTACCAAGTTTAAATCTTAAATATTCATTAAATGACGATCAAAACTTACGTTTCAACTTTAGTCAAACAGTTTCTGTTCCAGAATTTAAAGAAGTTGCTCCATTTATTTATGAAGGTATTGGACAAAGAATTGGTGGTAATCCAGACTTATTAGACAATCCATCTTTCTCAAAGATATTTAATCTTGACTTGAAATATGAATGGTTTATTTCTAAAGATGAGTTATTATCTGTAGCTGCTTTTGGAAAGCAAATTAATGACCCTGTTAACTTAGTAATAGCAAATAGTGCTGCTGGTAATCAACGTTATTTTAGAACTGGTGATAAAGCTACAGTTTTAGGAATAGAGTTAGAAGCTCGAAAGAACTTAATAAAAAATGAAGATGATGAAACATTAATTTCTGCTGGATTCAACTTTACTTATATGCGTACTAAGCAAGATTTAAAACAAAATATTACAGGAGTTTCTCGTTACAGCACAACATTTAATAGAGATAGCGACGAGCTTCAAGGAGCTTCACCAATATTAATCAATGCTAACATAAACTATAGCCCAGTAAACTTTAAAAACTATAAACCAATTACTTCGTTAGTATTTTCATACTTCTCAGACAGAATTGATGCTTTAGGAGCTGGTGCTTTAGGAAATATTATAGAAAAAGGAATACCAACATTAGATTTTATTTGGAAAAATAAAATTGGTGAAAAATGGGAAGTAAACTTAAGTGCTAAGAATTTACTAGACCCATCAATTAAAAGAATTAGAGAAAATACTTCTATAGGTAACGTAGTTCTTTCAGAATACAAAAGAGGAACAAACATTAGCTTAGGTCTTAAATACAAATTTTAACAAAACACAACATATCTTAAACTTTAAAACAATGAAAAATAATTTTTTATTAGGATTAGCTTTAGCTGCTACTTTATTTACTTCATGTGGAGATGATGGTACTGCTGACATCGTTATTAATGATAACAGTACTACAAACAACAACGGTGGTGGTAGTTCTACAACTGGTGAAACAGTTGAATTAAAAGGAAACTATTCTTCTGATTTAACTTTAGATTCTTCAAAATCTTACCTTATTACTGGACCAACTATTTTTGAAAATGGTACTACTTTAACAATACCAGCTGGTACTGTAGTTAAAGCAGCTGCTACGGGTGCAGATGTTTATTTAGCAATTGCACAAGGTGCTAAGATTATGGCTGAAGGAACTTCTAGTCAACCAATTATTTTTACTTCTAATGCAAATACACCAAACGCTGGTGACTGGGGTGGATTAATTATATTAGGAAAAGCTCCTATCAATTCAGTAGCTGGAGGAACTGCAACTTCTACTTCTGAGATTGCAAGTTTGCCATATGGAGGTAACATCGCTGATGATAACTCTGGTACTTTAAGCTATGTAAGAGTTGAATACTCTGGAGGTAAAGCTGATGGTCAATCTGAAAACAATGGATTTTCTTTCTACGGTGTAGGTAACAAAACTAAAGTTGAGTACATCCAAATGTTTGAAGGAAAAGATGATGGAGTAGAATTCTTTGGTGGAACAGTAAACGTAGACTATGTTTCTGTTGTAAACGCTCAAGATGATTCTATCGACTGGACTGAAGGATATACTGGAACTATTACTAATGCTTATGTAAAACATGGTGTTGACCACGATAAAGGTATTGAAGCTGATGGTTACAATACTGACATAGGAAACTTATCTAGCCCTAAATATTTTTCTAAGCCTACTGTAAATAATTTAACTATTGAAGGATTAGGCTCTGGTACAGGGAATGAAGCTATCCGTTTAAGAGCAGGTACACAAGGTATTTTTACTAACGTTTTATTAGTTGGTTTTGCTGAAGGATTTGACTTAGATGGTGATGCTACTGATAACCCAACTGGTGCTGGTGTAACTTCTGGTGATTTAAAAGCAAATGACGTTAAATTTGATAACGTTACTACTAAAATGAAAAACGATACAGGGGTTAGCTTTACAATGGCTGATTTCTTAACTGAAAATGCTGCTTCTGCTGGTACAGACTATGCTACTTGGGGAGCTAACTGGACAAGAAAATAATATATTCTTTACCCTCTAAAATAAAAAAGCCGAGCTAATGCTCGGTTTTTTTTATTCATTTATTTTAATAAAACTATATAATAAATCTTCTAGTTTTTTTAATTCTATCGGTGGATTTCCTGCATCAAATGTTGAAGAACTATATTCTTTCTTTCCTATTTCAATAATAAAACTTGCTATCAAAGCTCCATCACTATGTCTTCTATTAGTTGGTGATTTTAGCGCTTCTATCTCATTTAAATTGATTTTCTTCACCAACCTTTCTAATTTGCTAACTTCTTCTTCAGAAAGCTTAAACACCAGTTCTTTCCCGTTCTTTTGATACTTAATTGTATTTTCTTCAACTCTTATTTCAATAGCAGTTCCTCTAGTATGAGCTTTATAAATTATTTTATTAAATTTTTGAGCAGAACAATTAGTAATAATCATAACAAAAAACAATGTTATTAGTTTCAGATATTTCATTTATCAAGTTTAAAATTTCTTCAATATAAAAAAGGCATCTCACATGAGATGCCTTTTTTATATTGAATTAAATAAGTAAATATTATTTAAGCTTTTTTCTTACTGCAATTTCAGTATAAGCTTCTATAGTATCACCTTCTTTAATATCGTTGTATCCTTTAATTTGAAGACCACAATCGTATCCTTTAGTTACTTCTTTAACATCATCTTTAAAACGCTTTAATGAAGTTAATACACCATCGTGAACTACAATTCCATCTCTAATAATACGAACTTTAGAATCTCTAGTTATCTTACCATTCATTACCATACATCCAGCAATGTTACCAACCTTAGAAATCTTATAAACTTCTCTAATTTCAACATTACCAAGAACCTCTTCTTTCATTTCTGGCGATAACATTCCTTCCATTGCATCTTTCAAGTCGTTGATAGCATCGTATATAATAGAATATGTTCTAATATCAACTTCTTCTCTATCTGCTACTATACGTGCATTACCTTGTGGACGTACGTTAAATCCTACAATAATTGCATCAGAGGCTGTTGCTAATAATACGTCAGACTCGGTAATTGCTCCAACTCCTTTGTGTAAGATATTAACTTGAATTTCTTCCGTAGATAATTTTTGGAATGAATCTGTTAATGCTTCTACTGATCCATCAACATCTCCTTTTAAGATAATATTTAATTCTTTAAAGTCTCCTAATGCAATACGACGACCAATTTCTGCTAATGTTAAAGTCTTTTGAGTTCTTACAGATTGCTCTCGTTGTAATTGAGAACGTTTTGCTGCTATTTGTTTAGCCTCACGTTCGTCTTCAAATACATTAAACTTATCACCTGCTTGAGGAGCTCCATCTAATCCTAAAATTGATACTGGAGTAGAAGGACCAGCTTCTTTTACTTTATTTCCTTTATCGTCAAACATAGCTCTTACTTTACCACTATGTTTACCTGCTAAGATATAATCACCAATTTTTAATGTACCAGCTTGTACTAATATTGTTGACACATATCCTCTTCCTTTATCTAATAATGCTTCTACAACAGCTCCAGATGCATTCTTATTAGGATTAGCTTTTAACTCTAATACCTCCGCTTCTAATAATACTTTTTCTAATAATTCTTCAACTCCTTGACCTGTTTTAGCAGATATCTCTTGAGATTGAATATTACCTCCCCAATCTTCTACTAATAAATTCATAGAAGAAAGTTGTGTTTTAATATTATCTGGGTTTGCATTTGGCTTATCAATCTTATTGATTGCAAAAATGATTGGAACACCAGCTGCTTGTGCGTGAGATATAGCCTCTTTTGTTTGCGGCATCACATCATCATCAGCAGCAACTACGATAATTACTAAATCTGTTACCTGAGCTCCACGAGCACGCATTGCTGTAAAGGCCTCGTGACCTGGTGTATCTAAAAATGCTATTTTTTGATCTCCTACATTTACGGCATAAGCACCAATATGTTGTGTAATTCCTCCAGATTCTCCTTCAATTACATTTGCTTTACGAATGTAATCTAACAACGAAGTTTTACCGTGATCTACGTGTCCCATTACTGTAATAATTGGTGCACGAGTTTCTAAATCTTCTGGTTTATCTTCAACTTCTGTTATAGACTCCTCTACTTCGGCTCCAACAAACTCAACTGTATAATTAAATTCCTCAGCAACTATTGATAATGTTTCAGCATCTAAACGTTGATTCATTGTTACCATCATTCCTAACATCATACATGAAGAGATAATGTTAGTTACTGGAACATCCATCATTGTAGCAACCTCACTAACAGTAACAAATTCTGTTACTTTTAAGATTTTGCTTTCTGCTTGTGCTGCTTGTAAATCTGCTTCCGATTGTTCACGGTGAGCATCTCTTTTATTTCTACGATATTTAGCAGCCTTACCTTTTTTAGATTTACCTTGAAGTCTTTCTAAAGTTTCACGTACTTGTTTTTGTACTTCTGCTTCTGTAGGTTCTTCTTTTTTAACAACAGGTCTTTGTCCACCTCTACCTCTAAATCCTTGACGGTTTCCACCTCGGTTTCCACCACCTCGGTTTTGACCTCCTCGGTTTTGGCCTCCTTTATTTTGCCCTGGTTTAGCTGAGTTTCCAGTTCCTGGTGCTCCTGGCTTACTAATTCTTTTACGTTTCTTTTTATCTCCGTCAGTTTTCGCTTCTGGTTTCTTTTTCTTAGGTCTTTCAAATTGTTTTAAATCAATTTTTTGACCTGTAATTTTAGGACCATCAAGCTTTTTGTACTGAGTTTTAATTTTCTCAGCATTTTCAGGAGTAATTTCAACAGGCTTTTCTGCTTTTACTTCCTCTTTTTTTGTTTCCACAACCTTCTTAGGAGTCTCTTTAATTTCGACTTTTTTAGGTGCTTCAGTTTTTACTACTTCAGGTTTCACTATCTTAGGTTTTTCAACCTTTACAGGCTTCTCTTTCTTTTCCTCAACCTTTATTGCTGGTTTTTCAACTTTTGGGGCTTCTTGAATAGGAGTTTCCTTTTTAGGTTCTTTTTTTACCTCTTTTACCTCTTTAGGTTCTTCAACCTTCTTAGGTTCTTCTTTTTTAGCTTCAACCGCTTTACCAGTCTTTACATCAATCTTACCTACAGTCTTAAGCTCTAATTTTTCAGCTTTGGCTTTTAAAACTTCTTGTTTTTTAGCTTCGTCTTCTAATCTTTTCTTCTCTTGCTCTACTTCTAATTGCTGACGAATAGCTTCTTTTTCTTTACGCTTTTCTTCGCTCACTTCTTTAGAGGCTACTTTCTTTGATTTATCTGTTTTGAATCCATCAAATAATATTTGATACTCCTTATCAGAAATTTTAGTAGTAGGACGTGCTTCTATCTCATGACCATTTTTAGCCAAGTGTTCTACAGCTCTATCTAAAGAAATATTTAATTCTCTTAATACTTTATTAAGTCTTAATTTGTTGCCTTCAGCCATAAATTATTTTATACTTTATATTCAAAAAACACACTTTATACATGGTATAGTTATGTTCTTTTTCTTTGTTTGTCAGATTTTATATTGATTCCAATCAATTTCGTTGGAGACTGACTTCCATTATTAATTTAGTCTTCGAATTCTTCTTTTAAAATTCGTTGTACTTCTACAATTGTTTCTTCTTCTAAATCGGTTCTTTGTACTAACATAGATACATCTTTTTCTAGTACACTCTTTGCTGTTTCTAAACCAATTTTCTTAAACTCAGCTATTACCCAAGCTTCTATTTCGTCTGAAAATTCTGTTAACTCAACATCTTCCTCTTCTATTCCTTCACGTTGAACATCAATTTCATAACCTGTTAATTCACTTGCTAAACGAATATTAACTCCTGAGCGTCCAATTGCTTTTGAAACTTCTTCTGGTTTTAATAAAACATTTACACGTCCTTTTTTACCATTCTTTTCCTCTTCAAAAGGTTTGATATCAACAGATGTTACTTTTGCTGGACTTAATGCTCTAGCTACAAATAACTGCTCGTTTTTTGTATAGTTTATTACATCAATATTCTCATTTCCTAATTCACGAACAATACCATGAATACGAGACCCTTTAACTCCAACACAAGCTCCAACTGGATCAATTCTATCATCATAAGAATCTACTGCAATTTTTGCTTTATCTCCAGGAATTCTTGCTACTCCTTCAATAGTGATTAATCCATCAAACACCTCTGGAATTTCTTGTTCAAATAATTTTACTAAGAAAGCTGGAGAAGTTCTTGATAATATGATTGCTGGTTTGTTACCTCTTAATTCAACCGATTTTATTACTCCACGAACTGCATCTCCTTTTCTAAAGAAATCTGAACGAATTTGCTCGCTTTTTGGTAAAACGATTTCATTTCCTTCATCATCTAATAAGATTACTGCGTTATGACGAATATGGTGTACTTCTGCACTATAAATTTCTCCTTCTAGCTCCTTGAACTGTTTAAAAATATTAGTACTATCATGTTCGTGAATTTTAGAAATTAAGTTTTGACGTAACGCTAAAATTGCTCGCCTACCTAAATCTATTAACTTCACTTCTTCTGATACATCTTCACCTATTTCAAAATCTGGTTCTATTTTTCTTGCTTCACTAAGTTCAATTTCTTCATTATCGTCTTCAGAAAATCCATCTGCTACAACCACACGGTTTCTCCAAATCTCTAAATCTCCTTTATCTGGATTGATAATAATATCAAAGTTTTCATCTGAACCAAACCTACGTTTTAATGCAGCACGAAATACTTCTTCTAAGATAGACATAAGTGTTACCCTGTCTATACTCTTATTGTCTTTAAACTCTGAAAATGACTCTATTAGTGCAATATTTTCCATTTCATCCTCTTATTAAAATATGATCTTCACTTTTGCTTCTTTAATATCTTCATACTGTAAAGTTACTGTTTTCTCTACCGTATGCTTTCCTTTACCTATTGGTTTAGGCTCTCTTGCTTTCCAATGTAACGTAATATTTTCATCCGTTACTTCAGTTAATGTTCCTTCAAACTCTTCCGTTGCTGTTTTAACTTTAAGAATTCTATTAACATTCTTTTTATACTGACGTTTTACCATAAGTGGATGAGAAATATCTGGAGTAGTTACTTCCAAAGAGAAATCCTCTTCTTCTCTATCTAAATTATGTTCAATTTTTCTACTAATACGAACACATTCACTTAATTGAACTCCTGAATCTCCATCTACTATCACTTTAATTTTACTATTAGCTAAAAACTGTAAGTCTATCAAGTACAACGACTCGTTTTCTTGTAAAGCTTCATCTAATAACTCTCTTACTTTTTCTTGATTCATCCTAAGGTATAAAAAGAGGGGACTTTCGTCCCCTTCATCCATCTAATTAATAAATTCGCTGCAAAGATAGTAAGTTATTCATTAACACACAAGTGTCTTTCACTTTCTAATTTAAAATGTTTTTCGTAAATTGAAAACATCCACCTTAAATTTTTTATTATGAAAAAAATATTAGTACCCACTGATTTTTCCATACCTTCAGAACATGCTTTGAAGCTAGCTTCAAGTTTGGCAAAAAAGTCTAAAAGCGAGATCCATTTACTTCACATGGTTGAATTACCTACCGGTATAATAGATATGGGGAGTGGCAGCAACTTTAGTATACCTGAAAGCATGCTATACATACGAAAAGTACGCGATAAATTGATTAAGTATAAAAATCAATTTTTTCCAAAAATTCAAAATATTAAACATGCTATTCGTTTTCAAAACCCATACGAAGGTATACGCGATTATTCTAAAAAAATAAATGCCGATTTGATTACCATGGGAACCAAAGGACATACAGAATTAGAAGAGATGTTAATTGGCTCTAATACTGAAAAAGTTGTAAGAAATTCTGAAATACCAGTTTTAGTTACTAAAACAAACGAAGAAGAATTTAAACCTAAAAACTTGGTTTTTGCTTCTAGCTTTAAACCTCAGAAAAATAATGCTTTTGAGAAATTTTTAGATTTCGCAAGTAATTTTAAGAGTAAAATTCATTTATTAAAAATCAACACACCACATAAGTTTGAAAACTCCCAGCTTTCAAGACAAAAAATAAAAGAATTTGCCGATAGGCACAATTTTTCAGATTACTCTATAAACATATACAACGACTCTTCTGTTGAGAACGGAATTTTAAATTTCTCTAACGAAAAAAATGCTGATATCATAGCACTAGCTACTCATGGAAGAAGTGGTTTATCTCATATTTTTAATGGTAGTATTACTAAAAATTTATCTAAGAGTTCCATTAAACCAATGCTAACCTTTAAAGTTTAGCTAAAAGCACATCCCCTATTGTGCTTTTTATCTATACAGTTGGTTATATACTGCTACCAATTCTTTAGCTTCTTTTTTGGCACTCCAGTTCTTTTCGATTTCCTTCCTTGCCTGCTCACCAACGTATGCTAATTCATTTTGAATTAAACCTTTTAGCACAGCTCTTAGCTCTTCTACATTTCCAGATTCAAATAAATATCCAGATTTCCCATGCTCTATTAATTCGGAATGTACACCTACATTTTTGGTAGCAACTGTTGTGTTAGCACAAGACATAGCTTCTGCACAAACTAATGAAAAACCTTCAGTGAACGAAGGAACTACTGCTATTTTAGAAGCTTGATAATATGTTATTATGTCTTTGGTTTCGTTTACAAAATAAATTTGCTTCTTTACATTTACAGCTACTTCTTTCAACTCATCTAAGAACTCAGGCTTATCTACCTTACCAACAATAACTACTGCCCAATCTTTGTGAGTTTTCAACTCATGAGCCATGGCTTCTAATAAAACTTTTTGTCCTTTAGCCTTTCTAACTCTTCCTGCACAAAGAATTATATTCTTTTGCGAAACATCTTTTAATCTTTTCTCTTCATTTGGAACAAAATTACCTGTATCGACCCCATGAGATACTTTTGTGTTTTTTATTCCTAATTTATCATGCATAGAAGTTGTTAATGTAACAACACTATCTGATTTTTTAAGTAAAAACCTTGTTAAACCTGAAGGATCAGTTTCGGCATGTCGAGTTAAAACTAATTTAAACTTTGCACCTAAGAATCGATACCATAGCATTTTTAACACTTCATTATTTCTATGGCAATGAACAACTATTTTCTTTTCAGAAAACAATAAGTTTTTTAACTCTTTTGTATTTATTTTATCTCCCTCAATACCATAACCATAAAGATATGTTTCGCACATTTTCTTTAAGTCGGGCATTACATTCTCTATACTTCTTGTAACCCCAGTTCTTCTTTTATGAAAATGTGTATGTATAACTATTAAATCAGAATTCATCTAAGCAAATCTTCTTTCTATAATTTCTAACAATCTTGTTTCGTATTCTTCTTTATCAGACCAATCATAATCTGGTTTTACCATTTTAACAACAAACTTTTTGGCCTCTTTTTCCGTTTTCATTGTATTCAACTGAGAAACCACTCTGTTAAAATCTGCTTGATCTCCATTAAACAAGTGTTTAACAAAAGCTATTCTATCATTAAGTCCTATTTGAATTGAACTTTGCAAACGATCGTTAAGTGTTTTCTTCACATCTACTTTTTCAAATAAGTTTGCCATTACATCAACTGGAAGTGTATCTTCTAGCTCTTCCTCTAAAGTAGTTGTCTTTTTCTCACCAACATCTTTCACATCGTTCTTTGTGTCTTCATTATCATTAAAAAGTAATTCTTCCAATTCATCAAAAGGCTGCTCCATAATTTCTTCTACAACCTCTAAATTCATTTTCTCTTCAGCTATATCTTCAATTACTTTATCAGCAATTTCTTCAGCTTCTTTTTCTACTTCTTCTTCAATATCTTCTTCTAATTGATGTACAATTCTATCTTCTTCAACTAAGGGTACCTCTGTTTTATTTAGCTTTTCTACCTTATTTATCTCCGCCTGCACAACATCTTCCAACAATTCCTCTTTAGTTTTTGTAGGATTAGGAGTATTATTTATATACTCTTCTACATAAGCTAAAACCGAAAGTTTTTCATAAACCTCATGTGCTTTTTCCTTCAACGCAAACACATCTTCTTTATTTTTCATTTTTAAAATGCTGTGTGCTAAACTAGTTAAATCGGATGCAAGTTTTTTGTGCATAAGTTGTTGTTTGAAATTAATATTTACTCTTAAATTTTAATAAATTTGTTCCCTATTTCGAAAGAAATGCAAATATCAATAATTAGAGCTTAAAATTACAAAATGTTTCTTGAAAATACAGTAAATCATACAGAACAATTTGGGTGGATTGAGGTAATTTGTGGCTCAATGTTTTCAGGCAAAACCGAAGAATTAATTCGTCGTTTAAAACGTGCACAGTTTGCAAAACAACGTGTAGAGATATTTAAACCAGCAGTTGACACTCGTTATGACGATGAAGAAGTGGTATCTCACAACTATAATAGAATACGTTCTACTCCAGTTCCTGCTTCTTCTAACATTCGTTTATTAGCAAATGATGTAGATGTTGTTGGCATTGATGAGGCTCAGTTTTTTGACGATGAAATTGTTACAGTTTGTAACGATTTAGCAAATAGGGGGATTAGAGTTATTGTAGCTGGATTAGACATGGATTTTAAAGGACAACCTTTTGGACCTATGCCAGCTCTTATGGCTACCGCAGAATATGTAACCAAAGTGCATGCTGTTTGTACTCACACAGGAAACTTAGCTCATTATAGTTATAGAAAAGCTATGAGCGAAGACCTTGTTCTCTTAGGAGAAACCCAAGAATACGAACCTCTTAGCAGAGCTGCTTACTACAAAGCAATACGAGAGCAAAATAATAAGAAAGAAAATTTATCTGATGAATAATCATGTTACCGTTTTAGAAATAGATGCTGTATCTCTACAACATAACCTCGCTTATTTTAAACAAAAACTAAATCCTAACACAAAGGTTTTAGCTGTTGTTAAAGCTTTTGGTTACGGAAGTGAATCTACAGAAATAGCTAAATTACTTCAAGATAAGGTAGATTATTTTGCTGTTGCTTATTCTAATGAAGGTATCATTTTACGTGAAGCCGGTATTAAAACTCCTATTTTAGTTTTACATCCGCAAATTCAAAACTTAGAAGAAATTGTTAAACACAGATTAGAACCTAATTTATATAATTTCAAAATACTTGATGCTTTTCTTAAACTAGCCGACAAAGCTCCTTTAATGAACTACCCTATTCATATTAAATTCAATACTGGCTTAAACAGGTTAGGTTTTTGGCACACAGATGTTCCAACGATTATTACACAGATAAAAAGTTCAAACAATATAAAGGTTCAATCTATTTTTTCTCATCTTGCTGCCAGTGAAGACCCTAATGAACAAAATTTCACTATTGGACAAATTAACAACTTTGCCTACATTGTAAAACAATTTTACGATCATTTAGGATATGAACCTATGATTCATATTTTAAACACATCTGGTGTTATCAATTATCCTCAAGCACAATTTGATATGGTTCGTGTTGGAATTGGTTTATATGGCTTTGGAAACAATGAGCAAGAAACAAGTCAATTAAGAAACACACATACCTTAAAATCAATTATTTCTCAAATACACTTAATCCAACCAGGAGAAACTGTAGGATATAATAGAGCTTTTGTTGCTAGTAGACCTACTCAAAGTGCCACTATTCCTGTTGGTCATGCCGATGGTATTTCAAGAAAACTAGGCAATAAAAAAGGTTATGTTTTTATTAATGGTCAACCCGTTCCAATTATAGGTAATGTTTGTATGGATATGATTATGGTTGATGTTACTGACCTAGATTGTAAAGAAGGTGATGAAGTTATTCTTTTCAATCACCAAAAACACATCGAATATATTGCACATAACTGCGAAACAATTCCTTACGAAATCTTAACCGCTATTTCTCAACGCGTAAAAAGATTGGTTAAGAGTTAATTTTTTTTTAATTTACAACTCAATTAACTATAAAAACCAAAAATATGGGAATGCTCAAAGAGTTTAAAGACTTTGCAATGAAAGGGAACCTAGTCGACATTGCAGTAGGTTTTGTAATGGGTGCTGCTTTTAATAAAGTAGTAGCTTCTTTTACTGGAGGAATCGTTTCTCCTCTTATTGGACTATTATTTAATGCCGACTTTAAAGATTTAAAGTACATTATAAAAGATGGTGTTGCTGACGAATCTGGAAAAATCACTGGTGAAGTAGCTGTACTTTATGGTGAATTTCTAACTAACTTAATTGACTTTATCATTGTTGCCTTTGTAATGTTTATGATTGTTAAAGCCGTTAATAAGTTAAAGAAAAAAGAAGAACCGGCTCCTGCTGCTCCTAAAGGTCCAACTCAAGAAGAATTATTAGCACAAATTAGAGACTTATTAAAAGATAAATAAGCTACTAAAAGTGAACAAATACTAAAAAAGCACTTGTAATCTATTACAAGTGCTTTTTTTATATAAATGACATAATAGCCTTTGAATTTATTTGATGTTTTAGCTGCTCTATCTTCTCATACATTAATGTAAAAAACATCCTTCTCTCTACCTCTGCACTACCTGATATATTTTGAGAAAATTGTAATTGTTTTTGAAAATACTCATCTACTTCGTTACAAATTATTTTATCCTCAATTCTCATATAAGAAAGAGATGTATAAGGCACTAACAAGCCTTTTTTTGTCTCAGACTTTAAAAATAAAACATGATTAATATTCACCAATTTATTGTAATACAATTCATATTTCAAATCTTTTTTAGAGTTCCAAACTTTATTTCTCGCTTTTTCTTCAATCCTTTCTATAAGCAATAATATCTCATCACATAATTGTAAAGCCTCAGTTCGGGTTATCAGCTTAGTTTTATAAAAGTAATATATTGTATGTAAGCAACTATTAATCGTAGTATCACTCCAAACATCAGTTATAGAAACCTCTTTAAATTTTTCTCTAAAACGTTTGGATTCATTTGTAAAAAATTGCTTTTCAATAAATTTACTAAAAGGCTCTATTTTACTTTCTTCTTTTTTTGATAAAAAATTCAGATACACATAAACCCTAAATTTACTGTACAATGTATTTACTGGAATATGATAAATTGGAATATTTTTAGCTGTATAATATACTTTTGAATTCTTATCAGATGCATAAGTAGCTACATAAAAAGCTATATCTTTATAAAAATCATTTACACCTTCATAAGTGTTTACATAATCATTTTTAATAATACTTTTAGATAAAGTACTACTTATATTATACAGTTTATTTAATGAAATTTTATAATATCTTGCTAACTCTAACGCCTCCTTAAACGACAATGATGTTTTCCCATTTATTCGTCTATAAGCAGCATCATAACTTATATCAAGTACATCAGCTATCTCCTCAGTAAACAAAACATTGTTTGGCAACTTTTCTTTTATAAGATTGAAAAGCTTATCTTTTTCTACACTCATACTTTTTACTCAATAGATTTTTCTTAAAAACCGCAAAAAGAAATTTTTTCTTTTGCATTATTCACAACCACGCTTAACATAAAAACTTATTAATTTGTTTAACAAGCTTATGCTAGGTGATCAGGGGGGAACATCTATTTAAGTAAAAAGAAAGTCTTCTCTTTCCAGAGAGAAGACTTTTGTTTTGCTCTAATGTACGTAATTTTTAAAATTAAGTCAAGTATCAGTTAAATATGTTTTCCTTTTTCCCAACCATGCTTTCCTAAATACTGTTCTCCACTCTCTACAGCTCCATCTTCAATAGAAGTCCCCATAGAGTCATTCCAACGATTTAGGTATCCGAATAAAGAAATTACACCTAACATTTCTACTATTTCTCCTTCATCCCAATGTTTGTATAATTCTGTCTTTATTTTTTCATCAACCATGTTAGGCACCATAGATGCAGCTAAAGAAAAATCTAACGCCGCTCTTTCAGCATCAGAAAATGCAGGGTGAGTTTTATACTCCCAAATATTATCTAATTGCTCTTGTTCAGCTCCATAACGTTCAGCCGCTCTAATAGCATGTGCTTGACAATATCTACAACCTGTAGCATTACTTGAAACCCAAGCAATCATTCTTTTTAAAGCAGATGTTACTCTCCCTTCATTAGCCATAACAGCTTTATTCAAATTGATAAAAGCTTTAGAAATGGCTGGTCTACGCTGCATTGTTAAAACTGAGTTTGGACAAAATCCTAATGTTTCATTAAAAAACTCAGCTAATTCTTTTGTTTCTAAGTCATGATCTGCTGATAACGGTGTTACTAGTGGCATATATTTTTATTTTTGTTTTTATTAATAACTTTTTGCACTACGTTTGTGTAATAATTCGGCTTTCTAAGTCGACAGACACACAAAACAACTTACGCAAGAAACAAAAAAATAATCAAATTATGGCATCACACACAGTCACAACAGTTTGGAAAGAAAACATGCAATTTGAAACCGACAATCCAAGCGGGCATAAAGTTTTAATTGACACTTCAGAAGAAAATGGAGGAAACAATTCTGGTTTAGGTCCAAAAGCCATGATGTTATCATCGCTAGCAGGATGCTCTGGTTTAGATGTTGTATCTTTATTAAAGAAAATGAGAACTTCTGTAAACGATTTTAAAATGGAAGTTACTGGAGAATTAACCGAAGAACACCCTAAATATTACGATAAAGTTACAGTAGATTATCATTTTTATGGAGATAATTTAGATGAAGATAAAATAAATAAAGCTGTTAAATTATCTATAGATAAGTATTGTGGCGTAATGGAAATGTTTAGAAAATTTGCTGAAGTAAAAACTGCCATTCACTTTCACAATAATTAAATTATTAAAAAAATTGCTATGCGTTGGAAATCAAAGCCAGAGCCAAACTCTAGTAACGTAAATCAATTGGCCAAAGAACTTGGTATAAGCAAAGTTCTTGCTAAAATTTTGGTTCAAAGAAACATTGATACTTTTGATAAAGCTAAATTATTTTTTCGTCCTAATTTAAACGATTTACATGATCCTTTTTTAATGAAGGACATGAATATAGCTGTCCAACGAATAGAAGAAGCCATTAATAAAGGTGAAAACATTTTAGTATATGGCGATTATGATGTTGATGGAACTACAGCTGTTTCCTTAATGTCTTCTTATCTAAAAACTATTCACCCTAACATTTCTACTTATATCCCAGACAGATATAAAGAAGGATATGGTGTATCATATGACGGAATTGATTTTGCTGACGACAATGACTTTTCTCTTATTATAGCTTTAGACTGTGGTATCAAAGCAATAGACAAAGTAGCATATGCAAGCTCTAAAAATATTGACTTCATTATTTGTGATCATCACAAGCCTGGGAATGAAGTTCCAAAAGCTGTTGCTGTTTTAAACCCAAAACAAATAGACTGCAATTATCCTTATGATGAATTATGTGGTTGCGGAGTTGGTTTTAAACTAATACAAGCATTGGCTTCTAGAAGAGGGGAAACCATTAATGACCTAATTCCTTATTTAGATTTAGTTGCTACCGCTATTGCTGCCGATATTGTTCCTATGACTGGAGAAAACAGAACTTTAACTTATTTCGGTTTACAAGTTATTAACTCCCAACCAAGAAATGGTATTAGAGCAATTATACAACAGACTCAAAAAAAAGAACTTACCATTACTGATGTTGTATTTATTATTGCTCCAAGAATTAATGCAGCTGGTAGAATGAAACACGGTAATTATGCTGTTGAGTTACTTACAGAAATGAATCTTGATGCAGCAGTTGAATTTGCTGGTGCAATAGAAAAATTCAATTCAGACCGAAAAGATTTAGACAAAAAAATTACTCAAGAAGCTTTAATGCAAATTGAGGAAAATAAAGAAGAAGAGAATTTCACTTCTGTTGTTTTTGATGAATCTTGGCATAAAGGAGTTATCGGTATTGTAGCTTCTCGATTAATTGAAACTTACTATCGTCCTACTTTAGTATTTACCAAAAGCGGAGAAAAACTAGCTGCTTCGGCACGTTCAGTCAAAGGTTTTGATGTATATAATGCTTTAGAACAATGTTCAGAGTTTATAGAACAATTTGGAGGGCATAAATATGCAGCAGGTTTAACACTTCTTCCTGAACAATATGAAAATTTCAAAGCTAAATTTGAAGAGGTAGTTTCCAAAACAATCGATAAGGATTTATTGACACCTGAAGTTAGTATTGATGCTGAAATTGATTTATCTGAAATTACCCCCAAATTTTATAGAATTATCCAACAAATGGCTCCTTTTGGGCCTCTAAATATGAAACCTGTTTTTTCTACATCATCAGTTAGAGATAATGGATACGGAAAACAAGTTGGAGCTGACAAAACCCATTTAAAACTGAACATTATTTACGGTTCAGATAACAAAACTTATAACGCTATTGGTTTTAACCTTGGTAAAAAAATTAGTTCCATCCAAAATGATTTTGATATTGTTTACACATTAGATCAAAACACTTGGAACAACTATACTTCACTCCAATTAGTTTTAAAAGATTTAAGATAATTTTATTTAGACCAAATCTAAATAAAGCGTATATTTGTTTCCATAATAATTTTGAATATGGAAAATGTTATAAAAATATACGATAATAATATTGGAATCTCTTTTCGTTGGAAAGGCATGGATTCTAGTCTAACACAAATAATATTTAACGATACTGGTTTTCATTTAACAGAAAATGAAATAGAAGAGTTTTTGGAAAAAGTAGTAGATTCTAAGTTACAAAGAAACTGTTCTACTTGTATTAAAGGCGAAAATTGTAAATCTATTTTATTACAAACACCTTCAGAAAAAGTAAGCATGGCTGTATCTCAGGTTGAACTTGGACAAATTGACGATTTGTTAAAAGGCACACTTTTTCAACTTCGTTTAAATAGTTATTTAGCTGATATATGTAAAAATTAAAAGAGCTTGCAATTGCAAGCTCTTTTAATTTTATTTTTCTTTTATTAAGTACATGTATACTGGATAGTGATCACTATATCCTCCTGTATATCTACCAAAAGAGAAACTTCTAAATGGATATCCCTTATAACGTCCTTTCTTTTGAGTTAAGAATCTTTTATTGAAAATTCCTGACTTAAACATTTTAAAAGACGAAAAATCTTTTTCTCCTTTATCTAATAATGGAGAAGAAATAAGAACTTGATCAAAAAGATTGATGTTATCTCTATACCCTAATGTATTAAATCCACGACGGAACATATTTTCATAAGGGTTGTAAATATCACCTTCATTTACGTTCTTCTTTTTCGCTTTCGTTTTTAAAACTGTTTTAAAGCTAGAATTAATAGGGTCGTCATTAAAATCACCCATAATAATTACTTTAGGGTTTGGATCTGTCTTTTTAATGTTTTCAATTATTTGAGTAACCTTATAAGCAGCTTTTTCACGTAAAGGCCTACTTCTTGCTTCTCCTCCTCTACGAGATGGCCAGTGGTTTACAATTACATGCACTAATTCATCATCTAAATAACCAGATACCAAAAGAATATCTCTAGTATATATTTTTTTGTTATTTGAATATATATTAGGATTAAAAGGCTCAAAGTGAATTGGTTTAAAGTAACGTTTTTGATATAATAAAGCTACATCAATTCCTCTCTTATCTGGTGAATCAAAATGAATAATTCCGTAACGTTTTTTCTTTAACTTTTCAGTATTAACTAAATCTTCTAAAACTTTTTTGTTCTCAACTTCCACTACTCCTAATAATGCAGGGCTCGTTTTAGCTTTTTCTGCACCTAATTGAACAATTACATCAGAAAGTTTTTCCAGTTTATCCTTATATACTTCTTCTCGATTTCCTTCCATTTCCATCATAGGACTAGCCTCATCATTCTTGTTAGGATCATTAACTGTATCAAAAAGATTCTCCAAGTTATAAAAACCTACAGTTCTTATCTTAAACTTTTTAGGGGCCTTTTGAGCAAAAGAAGTTGAAACTACTAATGCAACAATAAAAAGGGATATTATTTTCTTCATTTTATAAAATTTACGCGGCAAAAATAAAACAAATTTTAAGCCAATTAATTTTTTAACATATAAAACCACTTATTCATAATGTTAACTTAACATTAACCTAATTATTATTTTACTAATTTTGCATCCCTTTTGTCATATTTTTGGCAAGTTGGAATTAACATATTTAAATATTTTATAAACAAACATTTATGAGAAATTTTACGCTAACAATGTTGTTGGTATTCTCTGGCCTATTTGCCATGAATGCGCAGAACGTTGTAAAAGGAATCGTAATTAACAGCGATTCTGAAAAACCTCTACAAGGTGTTTCTGTAAGTGTAAGAGAAGCCAATATCAGTGGTACTACTGATGCCAATGGTTCTTTTACATTAAATGGTTTACCAGACGGAAGACAAATTGTAGTTGTATCCCTTAACGGGTTTGAAACCCAAAACTTCCCTGTTCAATTAGCTGGCAAGACAATCGATTTAGGTACTATAATGATGTATGAAGATATATCAGAGGATCAAGATTTAAGTACCATCACTATTACTGATGATGAATTAAATGATGACACTAGTGCTGCCGACAACATTTCTGGATTATTACAATCTTCTAGAGATGTATATTTACGTACTGCTGCTTTTGAGTGGAGTTCTTCTTTTTACAGAATTCGTGGTTTAGATTCTGAAAATGGTAAAGTTCTTATCAATGGTATTGAAATGAACAAATTGTATAACGGTCGTCCACAATGGAGTAACTGGGGTGGTTTAAACGATGTTTTACGTAATCAAGAATTCAATACAGGTTTAACACCTTCTAATTATACATTTGGTGGAGTTTTAGGTTCTACTAACATTAATACAAGAGCTTCTGAATACAGAAAAGGTGGTAGAGTTTCTTATGCTTCTTCAAATAGAAGTTATACGCACCGTTTAATGGCAACATATGCTTCTGGTTTATTAGAAAATGGATGGGCTATTGCTGCTTCTGGTAGTAAAAGATATGCTGAAGAAGGTTTTGTTGACGGAAGTTTATACAATGCACATTCTATTTTTGTTTCTCTTGAAAAGCAAATCAATAACAATCATAGTTTAAACTTAACTATAATTCAAGCTGAAAATAGAAGAGGTAAAGCAGCTCCTCATACTCAAGAAGTATACGATATAAGAGGTATTAAATACAACTCATATTGGGGATATCAAGCTGGTGAAATTCGTAACTCACGTATTAGAAGAGTTAACGAGCCTATTATAATGTTAAATCACTACTGGAACATTGGTGAATCTACTACATTAAATACTGGTTTTGCTTATCAATTTGGAGAAATAGGTAACAGTCGTTTAGATTTTAACGGAGGTAATAACCCTGACCCAACATATTATAGAAAATTACCTAGTTATTTTATATCAGATCCTAACGGACCTGATTATAAAGGAGCTTACAATGCTTTAACTAGTTTTCAAAACAATGGTCAAATAAATTGGGATGAATTATATTTTGGTAACGAAGGAAATAAAGACAATGCTCGCTTTGTTTTATATGAAGATAGAAATGATGATAAGCAAATTACTGCTAACACAATTCTTAATTCAGAATTAACGGATAACATAACTTTAAATGCTAGTTTAGAATATAGAAGATTAAATTCTCAAAACTTTGCTACTATTATAGATATGTTAGGTGCAAACTTTTATAAGGACATCAATAATTTTGGAGACACTTTTGACCAACAACAAAGTAATTTATTGACTCCTAATAGATTTGTAACTAAAGGAGATCGTTTTAAATACGACTACAATTTAGAGTCTCAAGTTTATGGAGGTTTTGCTCAGTTACAATTTAAGTATAACAAAGTAGATTTTTATGTTGCTGGTTCTGCACATAACACATCTCACCAAAGAGAAGGTTTATACCAAAATGGTTACCATCCTACTAATTCATTAGGTAAATCTAAAAAATTAAACTTTTTTAATTTCGGTGCAAAAGCAGGAGCAACTTATAAAATTTCTGGACGTCATTTATTAGACTTCAACGGAGGGTACCTTACAAAAGCTCCATCTATCAGAAATTCTTTTGCTAATTCAAGAATTAACAACTTAACAGTAGCTGATGTTAGCTCTTTAGATAGTGAAAAAATAATGTCTTTTGATGCTTCTTATATTTTAAGAACTCCATTCATTACTTCTAAATTAACTGGTTACTATACTGATATTAAAGATGCAACTGAAATTTCTTTCTTCTTTGCTGATGGTTTAAATGGTAATTCTTCTGCTTTTATTCAAGAAATTTTAACTGGAATAGATAAGCGTCATATGGGAGTTGAATTCGGTATTGAAGCTCAAGTAACTCCAACTATTAAGTTAAGAGGTGCTGCTAACTATGGTCAATATACATACAACAACAATCCTGATATCGTAGCTAAATCTGATGATCCAGATTTTTCTTTTGATAGAAGAAAAGCCTTTTTGAAAGATTATAGAGTTGCTGCTGGACCACAAACTGCTTACTCTTTTGGATTCGACTATAGAGACCCTGATTATTGGTTTGTAGGTGTTACGGCTAACTATTTTGATAATGCGTACGTTGATATATCTCCTATAAGAAGAACTTCAAACTTCGTAGCAGATGTAGACGGGCAACCATTTTCAGATTACGATCCTGTATTAGCTAGACAATTATTAGCTCAAGAAAAATTTGATGACTACTTTACGTTAAATGCTATTGGTGGTAAATCATGGAAAGTAGGAAACAACAAATTCATAAGTGTTTTTGCTAGTATAAGTAATATATTAGGAGAAGAATATAAAACTGGTGGTTTCGAACAAGGAAGAAATGCTAATTTTAGAGAGTTAAGAGATGATAACGCTAATGGAGCACCTACTTTTGGAAACAAATACTGGTTTGGTAGAGGTACTACTTACTTCTTAAATGTAAATTATAGATTTTAATAAAAACAACATAACAAAATGAAAAATTTAACCTTATATAAAATATTTGCAATTTTATTTGTTGCAATTTCTTTTTCATCATGTGTTAAGGATGGTGATTTCGTTATCCCTACAGCTGGAGAAGATAAAGAATACAAAAATCTTGTTCCTTTAAGCGACATTGTTGCTCTATATAAAGGAAGTAATATTGATTTTAACGACTATATTAAAGACAATAACTTAGAAGACATTAACACTTATGGTTATGTTATTTCTGACGATAGAGAAGGAAATTTCTACAAAAAATTAGTTATCCAAGACAAAGCTGAAAACCCAACAATTGGAGTTGAAGTTATAGTTGATGCTACAAACTTAAGTGCTGTATATAATGTAGGACGAAAAGTATACATTAAGCTTAAAGGCTTAGCTTTCGGAAAATCTTATGCTAAATACCAAATTGGTGCAAGCAAATTCGGAAAAGTAGATAGAATTGAATTATCAGAATATAGAAATCATATTGAACGTTCTTCTGAAATAGCTGAAATTGTACCAACGACTTTAACCATTGGAGAACTTTCTCAAAACTTAATAAGTACTCTTGTAAAAATTGATGATTTACAATCGGAAGTAAAAGGATTACAATACGCATCTCCTGAAACTAATAGTTATATTACACGTACTTTAGCTTCTTGTAAAACTTTCGAAAAGATTGAACTATCAAATAGTAAGTTTGTAAACTTCAAGCAGCATTCTATCCCAGATTTTAAAGGTAGTGTAACTGCTGTATTATCTGAGTTCTCTTCAAAATATCAATTAGTAATGAGAAATACTGATGATGTTGACTTTACTCAAGAGTATGGTTGTTTTAACAATCCTACTTTAAAATCTTTAGCAGATATTAAAGCTTTATTCACAGGTAGTGAAACTACAATTACAGAAAGTTATAAGATAAAAGTAGTTATAACATCTGATTTAGCAAAAGGTAATATTTCAAACAGAAATGCTTTTGCACAAGATGGAGCTACTGCAATTGCTTTACGTTTTAGTGAAGCTTACAACTTAAACATTGGAGATGAAGTAGAAATTTCTGTTGGTGGAACAAAGTTAAGTGAGTATAATGGTTTATTACAATTAAACTTATCAAACTCAAACATTATCAGCAAAGCTGCTGGAACATTACCTACTCCAGAGGTTATTACTTTTGCTCAAGCATTAACTGGAAATTATGAAAGTAAATTAGTTACAATTGAAGGTGTTCAATTTAAAGACATCACAAAAACATATTCAGGTTCAAATACTTTAACTTCAGATTGTACTAATACATTAACTACTTTTGTTAGAACTGATGCTGCATTTGCTACAACTAATGTAAGTGACAAAAAAGGTTCTGTAACTGGTATCATGTCAGATTTTAACGGGCCACAAATTTATTTAAGAGATGCTTCTGATGTAAACTTTACTGAAGCTTATGCTTGTACTTCAACTGGTGGAGCTCCTAAAGCAAATGATTTATTCATTTCTGAATATGTTGAAGGATCAAGTAACAATAAGTATATTGAGATATACAATGGTACTGGTGCAGCTGTAGATTTATCTAAATACCAAGTTTGGGGTTCTTCAAACGGAGGTGGATGGAAAGCAGCAAGACAATTACAATTATCAGGAACTTTAGCTACTGGTGATGTTTATGTTATTTCAACTAATCAAGCTGTTGCTGCAATTCAAGATGAAGCTGATTTAAAATTACCTTACGAAAGTCCTGTTCACCACAATGGTGATGATGCTATTGGTTTAGCTAAAGACAATGGTTCTGGAACTTATGAATTAATTGATGTCATAGGAACTCCAAATAGCGATCCAGGTTCTGGATGGGAAGTAGCTGGTGTTTCAAATGCCACTAAAGACCGTACTTTAATTAGAAAAATATCTATCATTGAAGGAAACACTAGCTGGTCAGCTAGTGCAGGTACTGATACTGCTAACTCTGAGTGGGAAGTAAAAAATAAAGATGATTTTTCTTCTGTAGGAAAAAGATAATATTTAATTATTATAAATTTAAAAACCCAAGTTTAAAACTTGGGTTTTTTATTTTTAAATAAAGTAGCTACTATTTTTTCACAAACTGTTGTGTATACTTTTTTCCTGTTTTATTTAACGTTATAAAATAAACTCCGGTGGCAAAATCTGAAATATTAATTATCTCTTCCTCTACATTCATTTGAACTTCTTTAAGTAATCTTCCTTTTGAATCATAAAGTTTCACATTTCTATACTTCCATAGTTCATTATAAACTCTTATTTTAAAAGAATTCCCTTCTACAGGGTTTGGAGAAAATAAAATAACATCTTTATCGTTTACTAAAAATTTTCCCTCTGTTTTTGTTTCTCTCTTATTACTATTACACTTTCCTATATTTTTCCATCCAGTGGCTGTTCGTTCATATAATGCATTAGAATAAACAACTTTATCACCAGTTTGGTAATTTATCGAAGCATCATAATTAGCAATACCACCACAAATATTAACTATTGTAGCTTCTGATATATTTACTGAATAATCTTCTGCTTCTCCATAATTAAAAGAACCACATGAATTTGGAATTGCATTATAACGCATAGCAATCCTCATTCTTGTTTTTCCTAATTTAGCATTAGCTGGTATTGTAAAAGAACCAGTAACTGGAGTATCTTTTGAAGCACTTTTAGTCCAAACTTGTTCTCCTGAATCTTCAAAATCTGCATCTTGGTTGTAATCTATCCAAACTGCATACCCTTCATTATAAACTGTACCGGTCCATTTAGGCGTAATCGTAATTGTATATTGATTATTTGTATTTAATACTGTAAATAAACTTGTAAAATCTTGGTATCCACTTCCACCATTCGAGTTATTATTAATATTTCCTAAAGTAACATTTTGTATATACTCATCATTTACATTATCTCCTTTTAAACTACAATAAGTTGGTACCACCACACTTCCTTCACTTTTAGCTACCTCAATTAAATATTCCAATCCAAGCTTAGCAAATTTTGCTGCATGTGTTGCATTTGGTGTAACAGATCTATTAAATGTATCATTTACCGTATGAATATATGGGTTAGAACCATTAAAAGATGCTTCAAAAGGAAACGCTGCATCATATCCTTGCTGTGCCCAACTATAATGATCTGAACAACCATAATTACAACGTGTATAATCATAAGTAAACTGATGATTACCAGAAGAATTATACGTATCCATTAATTGAGCTAAAAAAGAATTTAAAGTGCTACTATTATAACTATCATCTGAAATATAGACATCTTTAGGTGATCCTTTATAGTTTGTCATATCAAACTGAACGTATGAGATTACATTGACGTTTCTACTTTTATAATCTTGTGCAATTTCTTTAGAACCTCTCAAACCAACTTCTTCTGCAGCATATGCCATAAACTCAATAGTCCTTTGAGGTTTAAAATTCATTTCTAAAAGTACTCTTGCCACTTCTGTAATTGTTGCTATTCCAGAAGCATTATCATCAGCTCCTGGAGCATTGGTTTCTCTCTCTGGACTTACAGAGTCTATATGTCCACCTAAAATAACAAACTCATTAGGAATATCTTTTCCTTCAATTGTCATAATAAGAGAAGGCATTGTAGTACTATTATGATTTACCAATTTGACTGAAACATCAGCTCTACCATTTGCCATTGTTTCCCATTTTTGTTTTAAATCTAAAACAGATTGATTAGCTTTCTGAGTCGTATGATATCTAGTACCATAGTTTTCTAACTCAACAATTTGATTTGCTATGTTAGTATTATTTACTAATCCAATTGCTTGATTTACTTTTTGATTTTCTGAAATACTATAACTAGCTTTTTTTAAAGTTCTACTTCTTTGAGCTAATTTTCTAATAGTTTTAATTGCATCAGCTTCTGACGATTCATAAATAAATCCTGGACCATGAGTTAAAATCATATGATGCAATTTTTCTGCGGCATCATTTCCTAACTTCACAGCACTAAATCCATTTAAAGAAGAAATAATTTTAATATCCTTTGGAGCAATTTTTTTTAGTTCTAAAGCATTGAGGGTTTCAATAGTTCCATAAAACATTTTTTCTTGACTATAAATGTTAGAAACTTGGACACATAACAATAATAACGGAATTAATAAGTACGTTTTTTTCATTTTTACGGGGGATTAAATTAATTATACTTAGAAATAAGCTTATGCTTATTACAATATCTAATTTACTCAAAATCAACCTTAAAAAATATTTTTATATTAAAAACATACTAACATTCAATTATTTAATAAACACATCAAACTATTAATTCTGCATAAAACTTTTATTTTAGCATATTCATATGCTATAATATTTATAAATAAGTAATGTCTTCTAATCGTAGAATAACAAGAGCTTTTAAAAAGGCCAAGAAATTAGAATTATCTAAACAATCTAAATATGTTTTATTTTCAGATTGTCATAGAGGTGATAATAGTTTTGCAGATGACTTTGCTCATAACAGAAAAATATTTCATTACGCATTGTCACAATATTTACAAAAGGATTTTACGTATATAGAGTTAGGTGATGGAGATGAACTTTGGGAAAATAAATTTTCTAACATTTTTAATGCGAATAAAAATGTATACTTACTTTTAAGAGAGTTTCATAAAAAAAATCATTTGCATTTTATTTGGGGAAATCACGACATGGATTATAGAAATCCTAAAAAAGTTGCTAAGAATTTAGACTATTACTATGACACAGTCGATGGAAAAAATAAAGAACTATTAAAAAACGCTTCTTTTTCTGAAGCAATAAGGCTAGAACAAGAAGATGGTAAATCTATTTTCTTATTACATGGACATCAGGCGGATTGGTTTAATTATAACTTTTGGAAACTTAGTAGGTTTTTAGTTAAAATACTCTGGCGTCCATTGCAATTAATAGGAATAGATGACCCAACAAGTCCTGCAAAAAACTTCAAAGAACTTATAAAAGTTGAAAGTCGTCTAGAAGAATGGATTCAAAAGAATAACAATCAAATGATTGTAACTGGCCATACGCATCGTCCAAGATTTCCTTCACCAAATGAATTACCTCATTTTAACGATGGAAGTTGTGTACATCCAAGATGTATTACTGGACTTGAAATAGAAAACCAGCAAATTACTCTTATTAAATGGCATGTAATTACCAATGAAGATGGTATTATGCAAATTTCAAAAACGATTTTGGAAGGTCCTGAAAACTTGTCTCATTATATTTAAAATTTTAATATATCCTATATTTATATTAGTATTGCCGGTTTTTTACGACCAACAGAGTCGAATTATATAATTTTAATGAAATTAGAGAAATTATTTATCATCATTAGTATGCTTATAACATTAAGTATACATTCTCAAAAATTAAACGCTCCTAAGTTTGGAAATGGTTTATTTAACCTAATCGGAAAAGACAGCACTTGGTCCATGAATGCTTCAGCAAGAATACAATTTTTAACCAGTTCTAAATGGGATTCAAACTCTGATGGTCTTTCTAATAATTCATCTGCCTTTCAAATAAGAAGAGCTCGTTTAAAATTAAAAGGATTTGCTTTTTCTCCAAAGTTAAAATACAAAATAGAATTAGGCTTTTCTAATTCAGATATTGGTGGAGCTTCAGAGTTTACAAACAATGCCCCTAGATATATTTTAGATGCTGTTGTTAAATGGAACTTTTATCAAAATTTCGAATTATGGATTGGTCAAGCAAAATTACCAGGAAATAGAGAGCGTATAATTTCCTCTGGTAACATGCAATTTGTAGATCGTTCTTTATTAAATGCTGTATTTAATATTGACCGTGATTTAGGATTTCAATTAAGGCATCAATTTCACATTTCTGAAAAATTTATTATTAAAGAGACCTTTGCTTTTTCACAAGGAGAAGGACGTAATGTTACAACCGGTAACATTGGTGGTTATCAATATACAGCTCATTTAGAACTATTTCCTTTTGGAAAATTCACTAATAATGGTCATTTCATAGGTGGTAGTCTTTTTAGAGAAGACAAACCTAAACTTGCTATAGGAATGAGTTATGATTTTAATGATAATGCTGTAAAAGATAGAAGTAATTTAGGAACATATATGAAAAACGATACTGGCTTTTACGAAACAGATATTACTACCTACTTTTTAGATGCAATATTTAAGTATAAAAACTTCTCTTTTATGGGTGAATTTGCTCATAGAAATGCTAAAAACCCTATTGCAAAAAACTCAGATGGTTCTTTAACTGGTGATATTGTACAGGTTGGAAACTCCTTAAACTTACAAACCGGTTACCTATTTCCTAAAAACTGGGAGTTATCTGGTCGTTACACCAATGTTTCTTTTAGTAAAGAAATAACGAACAAAAACACTCAAAATCAATACACTATAGGACTTTCAAAATATATTTCAGGTCATAAATTAAAGGTACAAACTGATGTAAGTTACTTAGACATAACAACTAGCACAAATCAGTTAATGTATCGATTACAAATAGATGTTCATTTTTAAAAAAAAATAACGTAAACCTAACACAAACACTGCTCAGTGTTTGTAGATTTGCAAATCTTAATTAAAAACTAAAAAATGGGAGATCCATATATTTTAATGCTTATCGCTTTAGCTGCTTTAGCTATTGTCGATTTAGTTGTTGGAGTAAGTAACGATGCTGTTAATTTTTTAAATTCTGCTATTGGTTCTAAAGCCATTAAGGTTAGAAATATAATGATAATAGCTAGTATCGGTGTGTTCATGGGAGCTGTTACCTCTAGTGGAATGATGGAAGTTGCACGTAAAGGTATTTTCAACCCAAATATGTTCATGTTTCAAGATATCATGTTCATATTTATGGCTGTTATGATTACTGATATTTTATTACTAGATATCTTTAACTCTCTAGGAATGCCTACATCCACCACAGTATCTATTGTATTTGAATTATTAGGAGCAGCAGTATGTATTTCTTTAATTAAAATTTCTACAAACGATGCTCAATCTATAACTGATATTTGGAGCTACATTAATCATAAGAAAGCAGTAGAAATTATAAACGGAATACTACTCTCCGTTGTGGTAGCCTTTTCTGTAGGTGCTATTGTACAGTTTATTTCTCGTTTAATTTACTCTTTCAATTTTGAGAAAAAACCTAGTTATGTAAACGCCATTTTTGGAGGTTTTGCTATTACTGCTATTACCTATTTTATAATAATAAAAGGATTAAAAGGAACTCCATTTTACAATGACGTAAAACACTTAATTGAAGGAAATACTTTAGAAATAATTATTGGAAGTTTTGTTGTTTGGAGTTTAATATCTCAAGCTTTAATTAGCATATTTAAGCTTAATGTTTTAAAACTTATTATTGGAGTTGGAACATTTTCATTAGCAATGGCTTTTTCTGGAAACGACTTAGTAAACTTTGTTGGAGTGCCAGTTGCTGCATGGAACTCATATCAAGCATTAAATGATCCATTAATTAATACTGCTAATTTAGGTCCTGAAGCTTTCAAAATGGGAATCTTAGCAAAAAAAGTACCTTCTAATGTATGGTTATTATTATTTGCTGGAGCTATTATGGTAGTTACTTTATGGACTTCAAGTAAAGCTAAAAAAGTAATTGAAACAGGTATTAACTTATCACGTCAGGGAGATGGACATGAAAAATTCCAACCAAATCCTTTATCTAGAATAGTTGTTAGAATTGCAATGGGATTAAATACAGTTATAACTTCTGTTGTACCTAAAAAAACATTAGCTTTTGTTGATTCTAAATTTCAAAAACCTGTTATAGAATTACCTAAAGACAAAACATACGAAATGCCTGCTTTTGACTTAGTAAGAGCATCTGTAAACTTAATCGTAGCTGGTATTTTAATTTCTATAGCTACCTCTATGCAGTTACCTTTATCTACTACTTATGTAACTTTTATGGTTGCCATGGGTACTTCTTTAGCTGATAGAGCTTGGGGGCGTGAAAGTGCTGTATATAGAGTTGCTGGTGTAATTAACGTTGTTGGAGGTTGGTTCCTAACCGCTTTAACTGCCTTTGTTGCCGCAGCTTTAGTTGCTTACTTAATTAGCTGGGATATGGTAATGATCCCTGTTTTATTATTAGTAGTTGCACTATTAATAGGAAGAAATACTTTAATTCACAGAAAGAAATCTAAAGAAGAAAAAAAGCAAATGCATATTGAAAGAGCTGAATTAATCACCATTAATGGGGTAATTGAAGAAAGCGCTGATCATATTGCTGAAGTTGCAACACGTGTTAATAAATTATATACAAATGTAGTTAACGATTTAGCTAACCACGATTTAAATAAATTACGTAAAACTGATAAGCACGTAGGAAAGTTAAACGATGAAATTGATGGCTTAAAAGATGGAGTATTCTACTTTATTAAGTCGTTAGATGATTCTTCTGTACAAGCAAGTAGATTTTATATTTTAGTTTTAGGTTATTTACAAGACGTTGCTCAGTCTATTAGTTATATTTCTAGAGCAAGTTTTAAACACGTTAATAACAACCACAAAAACTTAAAGAAAGGACAATTAAAAGATCTTAAACATATAGACAATGTATTATCTAAATTATTAGAAGAAATTAGCTCTACTTTTGAAAAAAGAAGCTTTGATAATTTAGAACAAATTATTAACGAAAAGAAAGAATTATTGGTAGATGTTTCTGCTTCTATTGAAAAGCAAGTTGATCGTATTAGAACTGATGAAACAAGTCCTAAAAACACTACATTATACTTTAGTATATTGATAGAAACTCAAGATTTAGTTTCTGGCTTAATGAGCTTATTAGAAACTTACGAAGAGTTTCATATAAGTACTAAAAATATCTAGTTGATACTTTATAAAACAAAAAATCCCGAGTAAATTTACTCGGGATTTTTTTTATACTTCTTTTTACTTCTCCTTCATTGGTCTCATTAGACCTTCTTGAGCCACTGAAGCGATTAACTCACCTTTTCTGGTGTAGATATTACCACAAGCAAAACCACGAGCTCCAAAACTATTAGGGCTCTCTATAGAAAACAGCATCCAATCGTCAAAAGTAAAATCTCTATAAAACCACATAGAATGATCTAAACTTGCCATTTGTGTATTTCCAAAATTAGCTACACTTGCATTTGGATTTAAACAAGCTGTTAAAATATTATAATCGGATATATAAGTTAATATTTGTTGTTTAAAAGCCAAAGATAAATCTACTTGATCTCCTTTCAATTTAAACCAAACATCTACAACCGGAGGTAAATCTTGCATATCGAGAGGATTGGCAATTTGTACAGGTTTAAAATCTATGGGTCTTTCTATACTTAAAAATGCCTTTAGTTTTTTAGGTAAAAAATCTCCAAACTGATCTAACATATCTGTCCAACTATATAACTCTTCTGGTTGTTTTATATCTTTTTTTATTGGCATTTGATGTTCATATCCTTCTTCCTTTTTATGGAAGGAACAAGCCAATATAAAAATCGTTTTATCTTCTTGATGTGCTGTTACCCTGCGAGTTGAAAAACTTCCCCCATCTCGTATTACTTGAACATTATAGGTAATAGGTTTTTCTAAACTACCTGCTTCTAAAAAATATGAATGCAAAGAATGTAATACACGTTCTTCTGAAACAGTTCTGTAAGCAGCATTTAACGACTGTGCCAATACTTGTCCTCCAAATACATTTGGACTTCCAATATCTTTACTTATTCCATTAAAATTATTATCTCCAATATCTTTTAAAGTAAGTATATCTAGTAACTCTTGTGTGTTTTTCATTTTTACAAATTAACTTGCTCTCTTAATTCTTTCTTTTTAAATGGATGTTTGTGTTTAAACTCTGACGGTTGAATTCTTTTTAAAAACAAACTCAAAATACGATTTGGTATCGTATTCTTATGTCGTAAATAAATTGTTAAATCTTGGGGTTTAGCTCCAACGGAACTTTTTATCTCACTAGCTGTTCTTCCAAAATTAATTGTCTTTACTTTTTTATCTATTCCCAAACTTATATAATCATACAACATTCTTTGATACACAGCATATTCTTTATTATAACCGTAATCAATTCCAACAAAATGGGCATCCAATGATTTCCTATTAAAAATCCCTGATAAGAAACCTACCAATTTATCTTCTAACCAATAGACTTTTAAAAAATAGTTGTCTCCTAAATTTTCTTTTAAAGTTCTATAGGTTTCTATATTAAAATCTCCTAAATTGAAACTTGACTTTGTAGACACCGTTTTATACAACACTGTCATTTCCGGCTTTAAATCTTTTAATCTGCCTTCAGTTACATCTTCAACTTTTAAAAGACTACTCAACTTTAATGCTCTTTTTGCTTTTACTCTAAATTTTGTTTTTAAAGCAGCTAAATAATCTTCAATAGAACTCCAATCATTATCTAATTCTAGAACCATATTCGGATCTACTTTAAACGAATTATATCCTTCTTCATGTAACTCATGTGTTATATAAAGTGATTCTTTTTCAAAGTCTTTTAGCATAAAAGCATCAGCTGCATTCTTTGCACTAGCATTTGAGTAATTTACTACTGCCTTAGCAATTTGTTTAAGTACTTCTTTTTTATTTTGATTGTTCTTAATAAAAACACCATGCTCTCCACTTACAAATGTATTACCACAAGTAAGTACTTTAAATGGTTTTTCTGGAGATATAATTCTTAATTTTCTCCCCATACACTTTACCCATTCTACAATAGATTGCATATCGTTTTGAACACTGTCTAAATAAAAGTCGACTATTTGAATATTAGCTAAAGCAATTGCTTTGTTATTAGTATCAAACAATATAATGTATGCAAAATGTATTGTTTTATTGTTTTGCTCTAATGCCTCTAAGTATTTAGGGGTAAAATAGATATTATCCGTGCAACCTAATTCTTCCCATACTTCATTAGGTACTTCTTTAATTGAAGAAAAGTATTTAGTATTCGAATTTTGATTTTTACTACAAGATAAAATATTCACGTATGCCCCTTTAATTTTAGTGTAAAATACTAAAACTTTATTTAATAAATTCTATTGCACATTCATATTCCAAACTGGCACATTGAAAATTTTGCTTATTTTAACTGTATCACTTAAAAGGTACTGCTTATCTCCATGATTTAATAAATTAAATCGTTTACCATCATTAGTTACCAAGTTTGCTTCATAACAGAAGTATCCTCCTGATGATTTACCTGGTATAAATTTTTCAAGTACTTGAAGTGCATAAGCATGTTGAAAAGGAATAATCTCGCTTCCAACAACCATTTTTCTTTTTCGAGTATGAAAATAAGCCTTTGCACCTGTACTGATTAATAGAAAAACACCTACTAATAAAAATATTCCTCCTGTTGTAAAAAATATTTTACCCGCTTGCATAAACCCCATTGCTTCTTTTGAAAATTCAAAAAACTCAACAAAAGACCATAAAGTAAAGTTTGCTCCAACTAAAAAGAATCCCCAAGCCACAAACTTCATGTACGAACTTGAGCTGATTTTATAACCTTTATTCGTTTTCTTTAAGTGTTCACTTAAAAAGTTACTACCAGAACCTTCTGTAGCTTCCCATGATATTTGTTGTCCTATTGCATCTTGAGTAAAATCACCAAAATTGAAAATTATTTCTTTGTTATTGGGCGAACTCTTTTTTCTTCTAACTAAAAAACTTGAGATAAACATTCCACCAAACATGAAGACAAAAACAATAAGCATTCCGCCAAGTTTATAATATAAGTATCGTTGTTTACCGTAGGTTAATGTTTTAATACGAACTGTGGTTTCTAAACGACTTATTGTATTTAAATCTCTTCTAGTTGGGCTTTTTAACTGTCTTAAAGAGTCTAATTGTATAACTTCTTGATGTAATTCTGTTTGCTGTTTATGATATGCTTGATATTTTTTTTGTATTTCAGGCATTACTACAAAAAATACAATTCCTATTGGGATTAATACAAAAAGCCAAGAGCTATTGAATGTAAACTTTTTCATAATTATTTATAAAGAATAAAAAAGCCATTACTAAGAGTAATGACTTTTTTTAAATTTGATTGTTTTTTTATTTACAAAAAGGAACTGTAAAGGTACCTTCTAATGTATTCTTTGATGTAGAAGAAGTTGATTTTATTTTTACTTTAACTTCATTTGAAGTTAAACTTTCTATAGTAACCTCACTATTTAAAACATTTAAAGGTGTTTCGCCTTTTTTATTAAATACAACATTCGCCTTTGTTGTACTAGCTACTTTATTTTCTACACTTGTTGAAATATACAAAGTGTAGTCTAAAATAGAAGAATTACAATCTGCTGTAACATTGGTTATGTTAATACTTAAGTTATTTCCACTAACAAATGCTTTTCCACCTTGAGCTACAAATGAAGTACCGTGTACTTTTCCTTTTAAAGGAGTATTTGCAATTCCTCCTAAATTATCAGAATCACTATCTGAACATCCTACAAAAACAACAGCTAATACAATAGCAGCAAGTTTAATTACGTTTTTCATTTTAATTTTTTGAATATTTCCGTGAAAGTACTTAAAAAATAAAAAACCACAAACAAAAAATGCTTGTGGTTTTCTTATTGTTATAAAGGTTTTATTAACCTACTATATTAATTATTTTACCAGGCACTACAATTACTTTTTTAGGTGTTCTTCCTTGTAATTGTGCTTGTGTTTTTTCATGTGCCATTACCGTTTTTTCTATTTCATCTTTACTCATATCTAATGGTAACTCTAATGTAAAACGCATTTTACCATTAAATGAAATTGGGTAATTCTTAGCACTCTCTACCAAATGAGAAGCTTCAAATTTTGGAAATGCTACTGTAGAAATAGATTCAGTATGTCCTAATTGGCTCCATAACTCTTCTGAAATATGCGGAGCGTATGGAGAAACTAATACTAATAACGGTTCTAAAATAGCACGCTTGTTACATTTTTGCGCCGTTAATTCATTTACCGCAATCATAAAAGTAGAAACTGAAGTATTGAAAGAGAAGTTTTCTATATCTTCCTCTACCTTCTTAATTGTTTTATGTAAAGTTTTTAACTCATCCTTTGTTGGCTCAGCATCAGAAACGTTAATTCCGTTCTCTCCCACGTATAATTTCCATAATTTCTTTAAGAAAGAATACACTCCTGAAATTCCAGATGTTTTCCAAGGTTTAGTTTGCTCTAATGGTCCTAAGAACATTTCGAATAAACGTAATGCATCCGCACCATATTCTTCACAAATATCATCAGGGTTTACAACATTAAACCAACGCTTTGACATTTTTTCTACCTCACGACCTACAATGTACTTTCCTTCTTCTAAAACAAATTCTGCATTTTCAAATTGAGGTTGCCATTTTTTAAGAGCTTCAATATCTAACTCATCAGAAGTATTAATCAACTTAACATCTACTCTTATTTCATCTGTTTCAGATTCTCCTTTAAGGTTTTTAGAAACATATTTATCAGTTCCAGTAATTCTGTAAACAATAGCAGAAGTTCCTAAAATCATTCCTTGGTTGATTAGTTTTTTAGCAAACTCATCAACTGGCAAGACCCCTCTATCGAATAAGAATTTTTGCCAAAAACGTGCATATAATAAGTGTCCTGTTGCATGCTCAGACCCACCAATATATAAATCTACTTCTTTCCAATAATCAACCGCTTCTTTACTTACAAATTCTCCTTCGTTTGTTGAATCCATATAACGGTTAAAATACCATGAACTTCCAGCCCATCCAGGCATTGTATTTAGTTCAAGTGGGAAAACAGTTTCATTATCTATTAAATCATTGCTAACTACCTCAGCAGTTTCTGTATTCCAAGCCCAAACCTCAGCATTTCCTAATGGTGGTTTTCCATCTTCTGTTGGTAAATACTTTTCTACCTCTGGCAATACTATTGGTAAATGTTTTGCTTCAATCATTTGAGGCATTCCATTCTTATAATAAACTGGGAATGGTTCTCCCCAATAACGCTGACGACTAAATACCGCATCACGCAAACGATAGTTTATTTTTCCGTAACCAAAACTGCGTTTTTCTAACTCATAGATTACGGTTTTCATTCCTTTTTTATAGTTTAAACCATCTAAGAAATCTGAATTTGCTAATTTAATTCCATCTTTAGCATCATTGGCTTTTTCAGAAATATCTACATCTGCAAAAATATTTGGTATGTCTAATCCAAAATGTTTTGCAAAATCATAATCACGTTGATCCCCACAAGGAACCGCCATAACAGCACCTGTACCATAGCTTGCTAATACATAATCACCAATCCAGATTGGCACTTGTTTTCCTGTAAATGGATGTAAAGCATAGGCTCCTGTAAATACTCCCGAGATGGTTTTTACATCTGCCATACGATCTCTTTCCGAACGTTTTGACGTTGCTTCAACATAAGCTTCAACAGCTTCACGTTGTTCTTCTGTAGTTATTTTAGCTACTAATTCATGCTCTGGAGCTAATGTCATAAAGCTTACTCCAAAAATTGTATCAGGACGTGTTGTAAACACATCTATTTTAGCATCGTAATTTTCAACATCAAAAGAAACCATGGCTCCTTGACTTCTTCCTATCCAATTTGTTTGAGAATCTTTTAATGGTTGTGGCCAATCTATATTTTGTAATCCGTCTAATAAACGTTGTGCATAAGCAGAAATACGCATAGACCATTGGGTCATTTTTTTACGTACTACTGGATGTCCTCCTCTTTCTGAAACTCCGTTTACTATTTCATCATTTGCAAGTACTGTTCCTAAAGCTGGGCACCAGTTTACTTCCGTATCTGATAAAAATGTTAAACGATATTGTAATAATATTTCTTGTTGTTTTTCTACTGAAAAACCTTTCCATTCTTCAGCTGAAAAAACAGTAATATCTTCATCTGAAACTGCATTGGTATTTGCATTTCCTTCTGTTTCAAATTTTGAAACTAAAGTTGAAACATCTTCTGCTTTGTCTGTATCTTTATTGTACCAAGAGTTGAACAACTGGATAAAAATCCATTGTGTCCACTTGTAATATTCTGGATTAGAAGTACGAACCTCACGTGACCAATCGAAAGAAAAACCAATATTGTCTAACTGACGACGGTACGTTTTAATATTCGTTTCAGTTGTAACCGCTGGATGCTGTCCTGTTTGAATAGCATATTGCTCAGCCGGCAACCCAAAAGAATCATATCCTTGTGGGTGCAATACATTAAACCCTTTATGACGTTTATAACGTGCATATATATCACTAGCAATATATCCTAATGGATGTCCTACATGCAGTCCTGCTCCTGATGGATAAGGAAACATGTCTAAAACATAATATTTAGGTTTATCTGATGTATTACTGGCTTTAAATGTTTGGTTGTCTGCCCAAAACTGTTGCCACCTCTTTTCTATTTCTTGGTGATTATATTGCATTGTCTCTCTTTTAAGAAGCTGCAAATTTACGGTTATTGTTTGGAAGTTTAAAGTAAAAAAATGGCTTAAACTATTATTATCATGTTATATAAAATGAACAAAAATTTCACACTTGTTAATCTTTGTTGGGAAATAGTTTATTTTAAAAAAATGAATGTTCTTTGCAGTAGATTAAATTCATTATTTTGAAGAACAATATTTTAAAAGCTCATCTTGCTTTACTCAGTGCCAATGTTATTTATGGCGCTAATTATTTAATTGCTAAAGGAGTAATGCCTAATAAAATAGGGCCTTCAGCTTTTGTTTTTTTAAGAATTTTAGGTGCTGGAATTCTTTTCTGGATTATTAAATCGTTTATAAAAGAAAAAATTGAGAAAAAAGACTTTCCTAAATTAATTCTTTGTGGATTGCTAGGAGTTGCTGCAAATCAATTATTGTTTTTTCACGGTTTGAATTTAACATCTCCTATTGATGCTTCTATAATTATTACAGCAGTTCCAATTGTTGCTGTGGTTTTTAGCGCTATTCTTTTAAAAGAAAAAATAACTCTTTTTAAACTTTTAGGGATTACCATAGGTGGTATTGGTGCAGTATTATTAATTTGGTATGGAAATCAGTCAAAAGGAACTAGTTCTTTACTTGGTAATCTTTTTATTTTTATTAATGCTATTTCTTATGGTTTGTATTTAGTACTTGTTAAACCTTTGATGAAGAAATACAACTCTATTACTATTATTAGTTGGGTATTCTTATTTGGTTTTATGTTTATGTTTCCATTTGGAGCAACTGATATTGTTACAGTTGATTTTTCTGCATTCACTACTCAAACATACTTAGCAATTTCTTTTGTTATTATTGGAACTACCTTTTTAGCTTACTTGTTTAACATTTATGCTTTAAACTATGTTTCTCCTTCTGTTAATGGTAGCTATATATATTTACAGCCTGCCGTTAGTTTTATTATGGTTAGTATTTATGCTTATGTATTAGGTTATACACAATATGCCCAAGATATTAATCCTATTAAAATAATAAGCTGTTTTCTAGTGGTTATCGGTGTTTACTTAATTAGTAAAACTCCTAAAAAATAAAACATAAAAAAAACCTGATACATTTATCAGGTTTTTTCTTTTAAACTGTTTACTCATTTTTACCTTTTATTGGTAGCGATACAATTGTTTTATCCCAACCTAAATACATTGTCAAATCGTTTTCTTTTCCTTCAAAAACAATTGAGAAATTTTTAATCGTTTTTTTTGTTTTAGAAACTTTAGCTTTTACTCTTACAACATCATCACTCTCATTATAAAAAAACGCTCCCCAAACATTTAAAGCAGTATTTAAAATTATTGTCCACTCTTTATCTCCTGGAATTGTAAACATTGAATAGGTTCCTGCTTCAACTGTTTTTCCTCCAAAAATCACATCTTTATAAAAAGTAATTTCGGCTGCTTCATTAGCTCCCGTTCTCCATATTTTTCCATTAGGAGCTAATTTTGACAAAGGTCTCTTCTTTAAATGTGGACGACTATAAATTACTTTTATTAGTTTATCTAATATTCTAGATTTGCTAGGATATGTAGAAGCATCCATTGGGCTTTTATCTAACTTAGAAAATTTTTGTGCATTTACTTCATTTGAGAAAACTAAAGTAATTATAAAAACTAAAGCTGTTAAAATAGTTTTTTTCATGGGGTACTAATTTAAGGTGAATTCTAATTGTCAAAATTATATAAGCTAACGTAAAAATTCATTAAAATTATATAAAATTTATTCATCTAAAAGTATACCAAGTTTTTTTAATATCAATTCAAAAGCCAAAATTACCATTAAACTAACTCCAAAAAGAGGTAACAATAATCCTAATAATAGTAACAAAACTATAACAACTGGACCTATTGTAAACTTTTTAGAAACTTTAGGAATTCCTAATTTCCCTTCAGGTTTTCTTATAATGTATGAGACTATTGCTCCAACACTCATAATAGTTAATAAAATTGCAACTCCAAACATTAACCACCAATTCCAAACTCCAAACTGACCTTGATGGAATGCCATTACCCACATCCTTCCTCTCATTAAAAAACCAACATCACTCCAATTATGTTTTTTTACTAACTTACCTGAATACTGATCAAAATGTAACATTTTTTGCGCTTCTAAATCAAATGTTTTGTTAGAAACACTAAACGTACTTTGAGCATTTTTAGGAAGTCCTATACTTACAACTCCTTTCAAGTTTTGTTGCATTCCAATAGCAACCATTTCATCTAAAGTTAAAGCTTTTTCTGAAACAACTGATGTAAATCCTCTTCCACTCCATGTTTTCGGATAACCTGTATTTGTAAGCTTCTGTATTTTCTTAAAATTAGCACCAAAAACATCTGTCCATGGTAAGCCTCCCGCTAAAGTAATAAGCAATAATCCCGAAATCCAGAATCCAATTACTGCATGTAAATCTCTAAACAAAATTCTTCTTCCTTCTTTGAGTCTAATTGTAAAAACTCCTTTTATACCTCTTTGAAATGGCCACCAAACATACAATCCTGTTATAATTAATACTATCATCCAACTGGCTATCAACTCAACTAGTTTTGTTCCTATTTTACCTCCTAATAATTCTCCATGCAACTTTCTAATTGAATACATCCAAGTATCTTTTGGAGAGAATTTCCCAGAAACCTCAGCTGTATATGGGTTAACAAACAATGATTTTTTATGACTAAATCTACCCGAAACAAACTCAGTAGCTTTTTCTGAATTTAAAGACAACACCATACTATTGGGTTTCTTCTTCATTTGATTCTTTGCTATTTCCCATTGTTGTTGAAAAGAAATAGGTTTTTGAGGTATGATTTCTACATTTTCAAATTTCTTTTTGGCTTCTTTCTCTATTTTAGGATTAAACAAATAAACCGCTCCTGTTATTGACAAAATCAACACAAAAGGAAGTGATATAATTCCAGCAATAAAATGCCATTTCCACAACCATTGATTTAATTTTCTATTTTTCATCTTGAATATTTTTTAACCTCATAGTTTTACTACTATGAGGTTAATTTTTAGCTATTACTTAGTATTAAAAGTTATATTTCACTCCAAAATGAAATGCTCTTGGATTACCAATACTATACGTATTTTGCTTACTCCATCTACTGTATGAAGCTCTAACTGCATAAAGTTTATCAAAAATATTCAATGCTTGTCCCCAAATTTCAAAATGCTTGTAAGTATAATTTGCTCTAAAGTTGAAAATATTATGCCCTCCATATTTAGAAGTTCCTAAAATGTCTCCTCCAGAAGTATCTTTTCCTATTACAGCTTGCCCTTCAAAACTTGTGTTATATTCTCCAATTTGCTCATGCTCTAATGTTAAAAGCAAATCAGATATTGGCTTATAATTTAAAGAAGCTGTACTTATATAATTTGGAGCCGTTTGCATATCTGTATTAGAATAATCTACATTGTTTTCAAAAAATGATAAGTATCCATGTGTAGCATAACTTCCACTATAATTAACAAATAAATTAGGCAGCACATTATATCGTAGCCCTAATTCAACTCCCGTAGAACGTGTTTTTCCTGCGTTTTTTTGAATAAAATTTCCTGAAGTATCTCTAATAGAAACTAATCTATTGATACCATCTAATTGGTATATCGCTATATCTACCTTTAATTTCGATGGTATTGAATAATATGCTCCTAGTTCATAATTATGAAATTCTGCTGGTTTTAAAGTAAATGCATTTCCTGTAGTATTCTTCCCATTTCTGAATAAAGTTCCCACTTGTGGTGGTGTAAATCCTTTTGAGTAATTAGAATAAATCCCCGCTCTCTTTGTTAAATTTAGATTCACTCCTAGCTTAGGTGAAAAGTTTGCATAGGTTACTTTAGTATCTTGAACTCCAGAATTAACTTCATCTAAATTATCATAATCGTATGTAAAACCATCGTAACGTAAAGCTCCAGTTAGTTTTACTTTTTCTATGGGTGAAATTTCAAATTGTGCATATCCTGCGTAATTAAATATATCTGCTTGATATTTTAAGATATAATCTCCATTTTTAACCGAGTAATCAATATTTTGAGCAGTCGCTACATCTACAACAACATCGATATTTTCTGCCTGATAAGTTTGAGGTGAAAAATCGGTAGTTGCTCCAACTATTAAACTAGAATTTGCAAAATTAAAATCGATTTTATGCTGAATTAAACCTACATAACTTTTAAACTTATTAGAATTGATTTCTCCTCTTCCAGTTCCATCTAACACACCACTAACTCTATTTTGTCTAATTCTGTATGATGGTATTTGGTTCATTTCATTATTTCTGTAAATGAAATTGAACGATGTTTTATTAGATTCATTCCAATACTTATCTAATGTAGAACGAAATCTAAATGCTTTAGCTTCTCTTTCAGTAAATGTTTGATTACTTTCATAATTTCCATCTGTATAATTTTTCTCAGAAATAGAACCAGACATATCAGATCTATAATCGATATAAGTTAAGCTATTAGTCCATTTCAAACTTTCAGAAAAATCATTTACATTTTTAAATGAAACAGCTGTTTTTTCATAATCTGAATGTCCAACCACTCCATTATCTCTACGTATATGATGTCCTCCCACATAAAAACCATACTTTTCATTTACTGTTGTAGAAGCTTCTAATTCGTATTTTGTTAGTCCCAAATCATTTATTTGAAATCCTACAGAACCTCCAAAGTCTTTTCTAGGATTTTTAGTAATAAAATTGAAACTTCCTCCAATAGCTTCACTTCCATAAATACTCGATGCTGGTCCTTTTAATACTTCAACTCTACCAAAAGTTGTATTGTTCATTTCCAATAATGCATTGTGATTAAACACTGCTACTGGACGTATTGGCAAACCATCTTCTACATATAAAAACAACGATTTTGTTGATATTGGCGAACGTGTTGCCATAAAATGTTGTTCGTTACTAGAAGCTTTTGAGGTGCTCATAAATACCCCTGGCACTTGATTTACTAATTGTTCTATTCCGAAAGCTTTGGTTTCTTGAATTTGTTTTTCAGTTAGTAAACCTATAGATGCCGAAACTTCTTGCCTCTTTTGTGTTTCTCTACTTGCTGAAACAATAACTTCTTCTAAACTTTCTATTACTTGCTTTAAAACAATAAGGTTATTATTGCTTAACTGCATTTTTTTTGTTTCATAACCTATACTTGATATTTGAACAGTTCCTTCTTCTAATTTTATAGAGAAGTTTCCTTCAATATCCGTTATGGTTCCTTTGTTTTTATTTGTTAGTGATATAACTGTAGCTCCTACAATTGGATTATTTTGATTGTTTACTACTTTACCTTTGAATATTGTTTGTGAAAAACCGTTAAGTATAGGCAATAGTAACCCTAGGCATATAAATAATGCTTGCTTTTTCATAATGAAAAATAACTTGATATGTTTAATTAAAATCTATAAAGAATACTGTAGTCCCGCTGTAATTGTTTCTTTATTTTTTAACTGAATTCCGTTTAAGTTTTGATATAATGGAGTACTAAATTCAAATCCAAATCGAAGGTTTTTTAATGAACCTTTAAAAGCATATACATTAAAACCTAAACCTCCATTGATAAATTTCCCTCCAGAATTCATTGTATCTGCAGTAGTAACCATCATAGGATTTAAATTAGGATTTCTTCCATTAATTGAACTTACAATTAACCCTTCTAAACGAGCTGAAAAACTTAACCATTGGTGAGTTTTAACTGCAAACCAAGAATTTAAACTGTAACGATTTCCTAAAGAATAATCATACTCATTTTTCCCAAAACGATATGTTGCTTTTAACTGACTTCCCCAAGAAACAGTTTCTGCTTGCCCCAAGTATGTTAACCCTAAGTCTGCATCATAAGTTCCACTTCCTATTTGCATTGGATATGGTAATTGAATTTTATTTGGATTTGACATAGGTGTTACATCTTTTGCATTTAATTCTCCTGTAGGAATAGAAATACCAACATTAGCATGTAACGAGCCTCTATTTTCGTTGATAAACTTATATAACATCCCTAGTTTTATATCTCCTAAACCAGACGAAGAAGTTGAAAAAGGCATAATCATTCCAGTCATCATGTTGCGCATTTGTAAATCCATATCGTTTTCAATATAATTTACCATTGCCATTAAGGTAACTTTATCAGATGGTGCATACATAGCTCCTAGCATATGCATTTTCATTGGCATTGAAAGTGGTGTTACCATATAGCCAGCATTATGTGCTTCTATATTTGAAATAGCATCACTTCCTTTTTGTAATCCCTCCATATTCATATACATAAATCTATACGAAAACATTACCTCTCCTTTATGGTGATAATGGTCTCCCATTACACTTATTGGTGCATGACCATCTGGTCTATTAGATTTCCATTCGTTTTTATGTTCAGTTGCTTCTTGAGCATTTATTATTTGTGATAAGGATATAAGAATCCCTGTAAAGATGATTTTTGATAATTTCATCAGTTATGTTTTTAAATTTTACAATAGTATTTTAGTCTATTTATCTATTAAGACAAATAGCTTTTTATTAAAGGCGTTTATGTAAAATTTATACAGTAGGTGGGTGGAAAATTGTATTTGAAAATAAATAAGAATACTTATTATTGTAAGAAAATAATTGTTTTGCATTATTAAAAAGAACTTTTTCTTCTTTTACTGAAAGTAATTCAACAAAACCTATAGGGTATTCTTCTATATTTATTCGTAACGATTTAAAATCATCATCTTGTTGCTTTTCTAGCTTTTTCATTAATTGACATTTACCATTACATCCTAGGTCTGGCTTGTCTTTATTAATACACAAAACCTTCGATATATAATCATAGTTTATTGCGTACTCAACAAACGGTGTTATTGGTCGTAACATCGCAATTGTGTACAACAAAACAAATAAATATATGCCTAGTTTTTGTAACAAAATGATTTTGAAATCTTAGAAGTGCAAAGATACTTCAAGTTGTTTTTTTTCTCAATAAAAAGAGGTAGAAATATTATTTTAATTTGTTCTAAATAAATTGCTATATTTGCACCAGATTTTAGAAATATGATTGTCTTTTATACTGAAAATAAAAAGGTTACACCAATTGTTCCTATTCAAAAAGAAACAGCATGCTCTACAGCTTGTGCGTCCAACTGTATAAAACCTAAAAGTAAATGTTGCAATAAGTACCAAAAAAAAGGCATCAACTGTAAGCGATGCCCTTTAACTTTTAATGTAAAAATAGCTTCTTAATTAAGCTACTTTTAATAAGAAATAACTCTTTTTTCCACGTTGTAATAACACATACTTATCAGCAATTAAATCATTTGCTGTAATTACGTAATCGTCTTTAACTTTTTCTTTATTAACAGAAACGGCATTCTCTTTTAATGCTCTACGTGCATCTCCATTGGATTTTAAAAAGCTTGTTTTACCCGCTAAAGCATCAATCATAGATAATCCTTCTGAAATATCTGACTTAGATACTTCTGCTTGTGGTACTCCATCAAAAACATCTAAGAATGTTTGTTCATCTAATGATTTTAAATCTTCTGCTGTTGATTTTCTAAATAAAATATTAGAAGCAGCAATTGCTTTATCATATTCTTCACGACCATGAACTAATACAGTAACTTCTTCTCCTAATCGCTTTTGTAAGGTACGAACATCTGGTGCTTTCTTATGTTCTTCCACTAAAGCATCTATAGTTTCTTTATCTAAGAATGTAAATATCTTAATATACTTTTCAGCATCTTCATCAGAAGTATTAAACCAGTATTGGTAGAATTTGTAAGCTGAAGTTCTTTTAGCATCTAACCACACATTTCCTCCTTCAGACTTTCCAAATTTAGAACCATCAGACTTTGTAATTAATGGACATGTAATTGCATATCCTTTTCCTCCACCTATTCTTCTAATTAATTCTGTTCCTGTAGTAATATTACCCCACTGATCAGAACCTCCCATTTGTAAAGTTGCTGAATTTTCTCTGTAAAGGTGCAAGAAATCATATCCTTGTACCATTTGATAAGTAAACTCTGTAAAAGACATTCCCTCTTTAGATTCTGAACCAATTCGGTTTTTTACAGAATCTTTAGCCATCATATAATTTACTGTAATGTGCTTACCAACATCACGAATAAACTCTAAGAATGAAATCTCTTTCATCCAATCATAATTGTTTACTAAAATAGCAGCATTATCTACATCAGATTCGAAATCTAAGAAATGTTGCAATTGTGCTTTTACACATTCTTGATTATGACGTAATGTTTTTTCATCTAATAAATTACGCTCCGATGATTTTCCTGAAGGATCACCAATCATACCTGTTGCTCCACCAACTAAAGCAATTGGTCTATGTCCACATCTCTGATAATGTGCCAATAACATTATAGGAACTAAGTTACCTATGTGAAGTGAATCTGCTGTTGGATCGAAACCAACATAAGCACTACGCATTTCCTCTAGTAAATGCTCTTCTGTTCCAGGCATGCTATCATGTAACATTCCTCTCCATTTTAACTCTTCAATAAAATTTTTCATCGTCATAAATTTATCAGTCAGCAAAGATAACTTTATCAACCAAAAAAAACTAAATTCGCTTTATGATTTTAGTTACTGGGGGAACTGGGCTTGTTGGCTCACATTTATTATTCAATTTAGTCCAAAAAGAGAAAGCCATTAGGGCTATATATAGAACTAATGAGAAAAAAGAATATGTTAAAAAAATATTCTCTTATTATACCGATGATGTTGATCAATACTTTTCTAAAATAGAATGGGTGATTTCAGATATTACTGATGTTTTTTCACTTGAATCCGTTTTTAAAGGTATAACTGAAGTATATCATTGTGCTGCACTAGTTTCTTTTGACCCAAAAGATTATAGAAAAATGCGTCAAGTTAATATTGATGGTACTGCCAATATGATTAATTTTTCTATTGAGAATAATATTGAAAAGTTCTGTTTTGTAAGCTCTATTGCTGCCGTAGGTGATTCTATAAATGGTAAACCTATTAATGAAGAAAATGAGTGGTCGGATAATAGTGACAATAATGATTACTCCATTACAAAATATGGTGCTGAAATGGAGGTTTGGAGAGGTAGTCAAGAAGGATTAGATGTGGTAATTGTAAACCCTGGTGTTATTTTAGGAAGTGGATTTTGGAGTGAAGGTTCTAGCAAATTATTCTCGCAAGTTTATAATGGTTTTAAGTTTTATACTGAAGGAGTTACCGGTTTTGTTCATGTAGAAGACGTTGTAAAAACCATGGTACTGTTAATGGAGTCTAATATTAAAAATGAGCGTTTTATTCTAGTTTCAGAAAACAAATCGTTTAAAGATATTTTATTTTCTATTGCTGATGGATTTAATAAAAAGAGACCATCTATAAAAAGTAGTAAATTATTAATGGCTATTATTTGGAGACTTGATTGGCTATTAACCAAATTAACTGGAAAAAAACCTTTATTAACTAAGAATTCAGCTAAATCGTCACTTAATAAATCTTATTATACTTCTCAAAAAATTGAAGAAGCATTAAACTTCAAATTTGCCAAAATTAATTCAGCTATTTTAAAAATTTGTAAAGACTTTACCTATTAATTATTTAATAATTTTTCGTTTTTCTTAATTAATTCTAACGATAATTCTTCTTTACTAGGTTTTTTATGAGGCATCTTATTATTAATAGAATCTTTGGCTTCTTGTTTCTCAGTATATATATTCTGAAGAGAATCTAGATTAGACTTTACACTATTAAGTATATCGGTATATTCTTCTATTTTAGAAGTATAATAATCATTACTAGTATCAAAACGCGTACTATCTATCTTGTACTTCTCATACACTAGAACGACATAATTTTGTTCCTTTTTTAAAAACTTATTCTTAACGTTTTTAGCTGATGAAGCAATATACATATCGGTTAACAAGGAAATCATAGAATCCTTAGGTATTAAATCTTTAGGCTTCTTGTAAATAGTGTTACTAGTACAAGAAGCTAAAAATAAAAGAACTGTTATGTATAAAATTTTTCTCATTTATTTATTGAATTCTAATCGAGCTCCTTTTATCTGCTCATCAAAAACACCATTATCGTACATTAAGTTTCCATTGACAAAGGTATGAGTTATTTTGTTTGAAAACTCAGTTCCTTCAAATGGAGACCATCCACATTTGTATAGTATATTATCTTTAGAAACCGTCCATTTCTCGTTATCTACCAACACTAAATCAGCATAGAAACCTTCTTTTATAAATCCTCTTTTATGAACTTTAAAAAGTTTAGCTGGATTATGACACATTTTCTCTACAGCCTTTTCTATAGGTAAAACCCCTTCTTTTACTTTTTCTAAAATTGCTAAAACCGCATGTTGAACTAAAGGTCCTCCACTAGGTGCTTTGGTATATACATTATCTTTTTCTTCTAAAGTATGTGGAGCATGGTCTGTTGCTATTACGTCAATTCTATCATCTAATAGCGCTTTCCATAACCCATCTTTATCTTTTTGAGTTTTTACAGCTGGATTCCACTTTATATGTGTACCTTTTTTATCATAATCAGCATCTGTAAACCATAAATGATGCACACAAACTTCTGCTGTAATTTGTTTTTCTTCTAAAGGAATATCATTTCTAAACAAATGAGTTTCCTTTTCAGTTGATAAATGAAAAATGTGTAAACGTGCTCCTGTTTTCTTTGCTAGTTCTATAGCTTTTGAAGATGAAAGGTAACAAGCTTCTTCACTTCTAATGATTGGATGGTATTTTACAGGAATATCATCACCATATTTTTCTTTATATTCTGCAGTATTTTTTCTAATCGTTGCTTCATCTTCACAGTGCACAGAAATTAGCATATCTGTTGAAGAAAAAATCTTTTCTAAGACTTCTTCATTATCTACTAACATATTTCCTGTTGATGAACCCAAAAACAACTTGATTCCTGCTACATTTTGAGAATCTGTTTTTAACAACTCTTCTAAATTATCGTTTGTACCACCAAACATAAAAGAGTAATTAGCATATGAGGTTTGTGAAGCTATCTGAAACTTTTCTTCTAATAATTCTTGAGTAGTAGCTTGTGGTACTGTATTGGGCATTTCTATAAAAGAAGTAATTCCACCTGCAATAGCTGCCTTACTTTCTGTTGCAATATTTGCTTTATGCGTTAAACCAGGCTCACGGAAATGCACCTGATCATCTATCATACCTGGGATTAAATATTTACCCTCTGCATTAATTACCTCAGCATCGGATGTATTAACAATCTCCTCTGAAATTTCTTTTATAAAATTTCCTTCTATTAAAACATCTCCTTTGAAAACCTTGTTTTCGTTAACTATGTTTGCGTTTTTAATTAGATATGATTTCATAATTATTTTGGTAATCCTTTTAACCTCATTTTTATTACTCCAAATAAAGCTTCAGAAATAATCCCTCCACTCATTTTTGATTCTCCTAAAGTTCTGTCAGTAAAAATAACTGATACTTCTTTTATTTTAAATTTATGTTTCCACGCTTTAAACTTCATTTCTATTTGAAAAGCATATCCAACAAACTTAATTTTATCTAACTTAATCGTTTCTAACACTTTTCTTTTCCAACATACAAAACCTGCCGTTGTATCATTCACTGGAATTCTAGTAATAAAACGAACATATTTAGATGCAAAATACGACAATAATACTCTACTCATTGGCCAGTTAACAACATTTACCCCAATAGAATAACGCGATCCAATAGACACATCTGCCCCATCAACAGCACAAGCTTTATACAACCTATTCAAATCTTTTGGGTTATGAGAAAAATCGGCATCCATTTCTATAATGTAATCATAGCCTTTTTTTATAGCCCATTTGAATCCATGGATATAAGCTGTACCTAAACCGTTTTTACCCATTCTTTTTTCAATATAAAGTCTCTCAGCAAACTCTCCTTGTAAACTTTCAACTATACTCGATGTCCCATCAGGTGAATTATCATCAACAATTAAAATATCGAATTCTTTCTCTTGACTAAAAGTTTCTCGAATTATTGCTTCAATATTTTCTTTTTCGTTGTATGTAGGAATTATAACTAAAGCGTCTGACTTCATGTAATTTTCATCTAAATCTGGGCAAATATACACTAAATAATCACTAATTTTGTGTTAATTAAATACGATAAAAACAAATACTATTGCAAGCTATTGAACGTACAATAACCAATGATAACTGGATTACTTTAGTAATTCTTTTTGTTATTGTCTTATTAGCCATAATGAAATTAATTAAGCCTAATAAACTATTAGGGTATGCTTTGGCTTTTTTTACTCCTGGTTTTTTTCAAAAAAAAGTTCAGAATAACGTTTCTATTTATTCACCTTTTCATTTGTTATTATTTTCTTTTTCTTCTATAGTAATATCATTGTTTCTATTTTTTGTATTTACTCCAAAAATTTACGATCAAAGCTTTTTAAATTACCTAATATTACTCTCTATTGTTAGTCTTTATTTTTTTATTCGGAGAGTACTAGATTTTTCTTTTTCTAACATTCTGGGCTTATCCTTAGTCACCAAATATTTCTTATATACGAAATCTGGTTACCTTTATACATTAAGTTTATGGCTATTTCCTGCTATAATTCTCTATCAATATGCTTTTAAGGAAAACTTATATTTACTCAGTTTTTTCCTTATTTTATTTGCTTTCAGAGGCTTTTTAATTTTACTTAATAACAAAAGATTAGTTATAGGTAAGTTGTTCTATTTTATTTTGTATTTTTGCGTCCTTGAAATAGCACCGCTATTAATTCTTTATAAAACAACAACAACTACGTAAAGAGAAAGTTATATGAAAGTTAAAACTATTTTAGTGTCTCAACCTGCTCCTAAGACAGAAACCTCTCCTTATTTTGACTTAGCTGAAAAACAAAAAGTAAAAATTGATTTCCGCTCGTTTATTCATGTAGAAGGAATTTCTGTAAAAGAAGTAAGAGCTCAAAAAATTGATTTAAACAATTATACAGCTATTATTTTGACAAGTAGAAATGCTGTAGATCATTACTTTAGAATAGCTGAAGAAATGCGTTTTACTGTCCCTGATGATATGAAGTATTTCTGTCAATCAGAAGCTGTTGCATATTATTTACAAAAATATGTAGTATACAGAAAGCGTAAAATTTATGTAGGTAATAGAACATTTCCTGAATTAACTAAGTTAATTAAGAAACATAAAGATGAAAAATTCTTATTACCATCTTCTGATAAATTAAAGCCGTTAATTCCTACTGAATTAGATAAATTAGGTGTTGATTGGAAACGTGCTGATTTATATAAAACTGTGGTAAGTGATTTATCTGATTTAGAAAATGTTTTTTATGACATCTTAGTATTCTTTAGTCCTTCTGGTATTGATAGTTTATTTAAAAACTTCCCTAACTTCAAACAGAATGATACAAGAATAGCTGTTTTTGGTAATACAACTATTAAAGCTGTTAAGGATAGAGGATTGCGTGTAGATATTGCTGCACCAACTCCAGAAACTCCTTCTATGACTATGGCTTTAGATAAATATATTAAAGAAGTTAACAAAAAGTAAAACTACTTTAACAAGCATAAAAAAAACCATCAAAAAAATTTGATGGTTTTTTTATGAATTTCTGTAAAGAACCTACCTTTTACTCGACTATTAAAGCCTTGTAAAAACAGAGTTTCTTTAAATGATTCATTATCAAAAACAAACTGCAATTTTATTATTTGCTTATTCTCCCGAGAAAGAAGCGAATCATAAGGTTTTTGAAAAAAGTAAGAAGCTCTTTCAGCAATTAAATCAAAAAACATTTGAAAAAGCACAAAAAACTGGAACTGACGTTTTAGTAATTACCGAGAAGCAACAAATAGGTTCAAGTTTCGGTGAACGATTTGCAAATGCTATTCAAACTGTTTTTAATAAAGGTTACTCACAAATAATTACTATAGGTAATGATAGTCCAAATTTAGAGACTTCACACCTTATAAAAGCTTTACACAATTTAGAAAATGGAAATGCTACCTTAGGCCCTTCTTATGACGGAGGTACTTATTTAATTGCCTTAAATAAAGAACAGTTCTCCTTAGAAGCATTCAAAAAAATAACTTGGAATACCTATAAAGTATTTTCTGAGTTAAAAAATTATTTTGTTAAGCGAAACATCAACATTACACAACTTGCTTACTTAGCAGATATTGACTCAAAAAAAGACATTTACTTTTTTATAGATCAATTTAAAAACTCTTTTTCCGTTCTAAGAGAACTTATTGAGTTAAACGCTAACAAAGTCATCTCATTTCTTGAGAATCTTTATACGTCTAAAAGTTATTCTTATTCTTTTTTTAATAAAGGCTCACCAATTACTCTTTAATTATCGCACTTACATTGAAGTTTTCTTAATAGAAACTCTTCTCTACATCAATTCAATAATTAAAGTCAATACTTAATTCACGTGAAAACTAAAATTAATGTAATTATACTGTTGCTTTTAACAGTAAGCATTTATGCACAAGAAACAACTGGTAATTTAGAAGGAAAAATAGTTGACATTGCCAATGAAGCAATTCCTTTTGCCACAGTAATAATAAAAGATACTGAAACCAATTTTATATACGGAACCACCTCTCAAGAAACAGGTCATTATGTAATCGCTAATATCCCTCCAGGAAATCAATATATTGTGGAGGTTAGCTTTGTTGGGTTTCACACATACAAATTAAACAATGTAACTATTAACTTAGGGAAAACCACTCTATTAGACATTGAACTAAAAGAAGAAAGTACTGCATTAGAAGAAATAGTAATTACTGGTACTTCTTCAAGAAAAAATGGTACTATTATAAATGCTCAAAAATTATTAAAAACACCAACTATTAGTAGAAGTGTACAAGATTTAACTAGAAACTTACCAGAAGCAAACTTAAACTCTTTTGGAGGGGCTAGTAATCGTTTCAATAACTTTAATATTGATGGTATTGCAAGTAATGATGTAGTTGGATTTCAAGAACCTGCTAGTGGTGCTGCTGGCTCTTCTGCAAATGGAACTCCTGGAAGTTTATCTCGTAGCCAACCTATTAGCTTTGGGGCTATTAAAGAGTTGTCTGTAAAAACTTCTCCTTTTGATGTTAGTGTTGGAAACTTTACAGGAGCCAATATTAATGTTGTTACCAAAAACGGTACAAACACTACTAAAACAGAAGTTTATGGTTATGGGAACAATCAACTTTTGGTAGGGTCTTATGCTGACGGAATTAAACAAGATGTAAATAGTTTTTACGATATTCAATTAGGTGCCGGTATTGGAGGTGCTTTAAAAAAAGACAAACTATTTTATTATGTAAATGTAGAACAAGCATTAAGTAAAACCCCTTTAATTGGCGCTCCAGGAACTAATGGTTCTAATATTAGTAAACAAACTGTAATTGATATTGCTAACAAACTTCAAAATGATTACAACTACAATCCTGGTGCTTTTGAAAGCAGCGATATAAAAACTGCTTCTACTAAAATTTTTGCTCGTTTAGATTATAATATTTCTAAGAAACATAAACTTACTTTTAGAAACAATTTTGTAAAAAGTTTTGCTGATAATTTAGAATGGAATCAAGCTGTTTTCAACTTTGGCAATCAAGGATATCGACACAATAGTATTTTAAACAGTACTACTTTTGAATTAAATTCAACTTTATCTGAAAACACTTCTAACATACTAACCATTGGTTATACCAAAGTAAAAGAAGACAGAAGTTATGATGGAAGAGTGTTTCCTCATATAGAAATTACGGATACTTCTAACAGAATTTTTGCTGGAACCTATAGAGAAGCATCTATTTACAATACAAACTTGAATACTTTTCAACTAACAGATAAGTTTACTTATTATAAAAACAATCACACTATTACTGGTGGATTATTATTACAATACAATGATATCGATTACGGTTTCTTAACCGCTTGGAATGGACGTTGGGCTTATAAGTCTGTTGATGATTTTTTAAATGATAAACCTTCAAGAATTCGTGGTGTGTACCATGTAACAAATAATTCTTTCGATTTTGTAAACAATCGTCCTTCAGCAACAATTGATGTATTAACCTCAGCTATTTACGTACAAGACAAAATTCGTTTAAACGATAAATTAACTGTTAACTTTGGTTTACGTTTAGACAATCAATTATTATTAGACGAACTTCCCTTAAGCCCTTTAGTAAAAAACACTCCTGAGTTTAGTCAGTTTACCAATAAAATTAGTGCTAAACCACATGTAAATCCTAGATTTAATTTTAAATATGTTTTAGATGAAGATAGAAAATACACTATAGAAGGGGGAAGTGGATTATTTACAGGACGTATTCCATATTTATGGTTTGCATATGCTGAATACATTTCTGGAACCGATTATTTTAATGTGGATATTAGACCTGGTGGAAACACAGTTCAATTAGTAGAAAATTTAGGTTCATTAGCTGCTCAACAACCTGGATTAACAGAAATTAATTTAATTGATAATGATTTCGAATTACCTAGAGAGTGGAAAACACGTTTAAGTTTTGAAGCTAAACTTCCTAAAAATTTCCGATTTACAACGCAAGCAACTTATACAGAAGTTTTAAAAGGTATTTACTTTCAATCTATCAATCGTCGTTTAGATTTTAGTAATTATTCTGGAGCAGATACACGTCAGTTTTACAACGGAACTAGAGTAAACAATAACTTCACTAATGTTTTTTTACTTAGTAATACCAACCGAGGTTATCGATATAACCTAACATTTGGATTACACAAAGAAGACAAAAACTACAATGGTTTTGTTGGGTATACTTATGGGAAAAGTAAAGATATTTCAAGTACTGTAAGAAATTCCTCTGCAGCTAATTTTGAATGGAATCAAGCTATTAATTCTCATAACCCTAATCTATCATTTTCTAACTTCGACTTACGTCATAAATTAGTATCCTCTCAAAGTTATAATTTCAATTTTAAAAACAAACACCAACTACAAGCTTCTTTATTATATACAGGAACTTCTGGTAGTCCATATTCGATCGTATATCAAGGAGATGTAAATAGAGATGGTTCGTCTCGAAACGACTTAGTATATATACCTGTAAACCAAAGTGAAATCAATTTACAAGATATTACTGATGGAACAGGAAATGTAATTGTTTCTTCTCAAGAGCAATGGAATCGATTAAATAACTTTATAAACAACAACGAATATTTACGAAATAATCGCGGTTCTTATGCAGAACGAAATGGAGCAAGAACACCATGGAATCATCAATTAGATGCAAAATTTTTATACAACATACCATTTAAAAACAACAACAACTTACAAGTGAGTTTAGATATTTTTAATGTATTAAACTTACTAAATAAAGATTGGGGTCGATTGGTTTATGTACCAAACGTAGTAAACTCTAGTTTTAACTTATTAGAGTTTAAAGGTGTACAAAACAATCAACCAGTATATCAATTTACTATTGACGAAAATGCAAAACCTTGGGTTACCGATGCTATTAACTCACGTTGGAAAGCCCAATTAGGATTGAAATATCAATTCTAGTATTTGTAACTCTTGTAACAATTTAAAAACGTTTATTTCAGTAACTTTGAAATAAACGTTTCTTTTAAAACAGAATATGGATAAATATTTAGACATCATAAAAAACTCTTATTCCAATTACTGGAACTATATTAAACAATCTGTTTTAATGGAACTAAATTGGGAAAATTATTTCTACGGCTTAATTCTAATTTCATTAATTGTTTGGGCTTTAGAAATTATCTTTCCTTGGCGTAAAAACCAACCTCTTTTTAGAAAAGATTTTTGGCTAGATACATTTTACATGTTCTTTAATTTCTTTTTATTAAATCTTATTGTTTTAATTGCCTTGTCTAATACTGCTGCTGAATTATTTAATGACATTCTTGGCTTGGTAGGACTTTCTATTAACAACTTCCAATTATTCGATATCAATACATTTCCTTACTGGGCTAGATTATTTGTTTTTTTTATAGTAATTGATTTTGTACAATGGTTTACACATACACTCTTACACAAGTACGAGTTTTTATGGAACTTTCATAAAGTACATCATTCTGTAAAACAAATGGGATTTGCGGCTCATTTACGTTATCATTGGATGGAACCTGTTGTATACAATTCTATGAAATATATTCCACTAGCTATTATGGGGGGATTTACCGCTCAAGATGTAGCCATAATTCATTTCTTTAACATTATGATTGGACATTTAAATCATGCGAATATTAATTGGGATTATGGTTGGTTGAAATATATTTTAAATAACCCAAGAATGCATATTTGGCACCACGCCAAAGAACTACCAGAAAACAAAAGAACAGGAGTAAACTTTGGGATTACCTTGAGTATTTGGGATTATATTTTTAAAACCAATTATATACCTCATGATGGACGTGATATTGAAATAGGTTTTGAAGGTGAAGAAGACTTCCCTAAGGACTTTATTGGCCAAGAAATATACCCTCTTAACAAAAAATAATTTAGGTCTTTGTATCTTTATCGAATTAAAATTAACATTCGATGAAATATATAAAAATTCTATTCCTTTTTATTGTTGTTCAGGTTTCTGCTCAACAAGGTGGAATGTGGATTCCTTCTCTCTTAAAGGGAATGAACGAACAAGAAATGAAATCTTTAGGTGGTAAATTATCTGCAAAAGATATTTATAACGTAAACAAATCTAGCTTAAAAGATGCTATAGGGCACTTTAACGGTGGCTGTACTAGTGAAGTAATTTCTCCTAAAGGGTTAATTCTTACAAACCATCACTGTGGTTTTGGACAAATTCAATCACATTCATCATTAGAAAACGATTATTTAAAAGATGGTTTTTGGGCAATGAATGAAAAAGAAGAATTACCTAATGAAGGTTTATATGTTGAATTTATTGTACGTATCGATGATGTAACTAAAAAAGCTTTGGCTGGAGTTACAAATGCAATGACTGAGCGTGAAAAACAATCTACTATTGATAAAAACATCAATAACCTAAAGAAAACTGTAAAAAAGAAAGATTGGCAAAATGTAAAAGTTCGTCCTTTTTATAAAGGAAATCAATACTTCCTATTTGTTACTGAAAAATTTGAAGATGTTCGTTTAGTTGGGGCTCCACCAAGTAGTATTGGTAAATTTGGAAGCGATACTGACAACTGGGTTTTCCCACGTCACACAGGAGATTTTTCTTTATTCAGAATTTATGCTGATAAAAATAACCGTCCAGCTAAATACAGTAAAGACAACGTTCCTTATAAACCAAAACATTATTTACCTGTTTCTTTAGACGGTGTTGAAGAAGGTGATTTTACAATGGTATTTGGTTTTCCTGGTCGTACTAATGAATATTTACCAGCTGTAGCAATTCAGCATATTACACAAGAATTTAACCCTAGTAACATTGCTATTAGAGAAGCTGCTTTAAAAGAAATAGACGCACAAATGAAAGCCAGTGATGCTGTTAGAATTAAATATGCATCTAAACAAGCACGTATTGCAAATGCTTGGAAAAAATGGATTGGTGAAAATTTAGGTATCAAAAAAAGTAATGCTATTGCACAACGTAAAGCTTTTGAAGAAACCTTTAAAAAGGCTTTAAAAGAAAAAGGATTGGAAGACAAGTATGGTAAGATTTTACCTGAATTTGAAAAATTATATAAGGATTTTGCTGCTATTAATATTAAAAGAAGAAATTTTATTGAAGTATTTTTAGTTACCAATGAACTAATGCAAATGGCTTTTAGAGCTTATCAATTAGAGCAAGTTGCTTTAAATAAACCTGAAAATTTTGAAAAAGCTAAAAAAGGATATATTGCTCGTTTGAAAAGAATTCATAAAAACTACGATGTAAACGTAGATAAAGGTGTTTTTAAAAATGTAATGCCATTATATTCTAAAAACGTTGATGCTACGATATATAACAAAACTAGTTTTACGGATTTAGACAAAGCCTTAAAATTATTGGAAGGTGATGCTAAACAAGTAGTTGAGAATTTAAATAAAGATGCAGCATATATATATGCTAAACCAATGGTTCAGGAATTTTACACTAAAATAAACCCTGAGTACCAGCATAAAAACCAACCGATTACTGCTTTACAAAAACAATATATGAAAGCCTTAATGGAAGCTCTACCTAATGCACGTTATTTTCCAGATGCTAATAGCACTTTGAGAGTAACTTACGGACAAGTAAGAGGGTATTCGCCAAGAGATGCTGTATATTATAACCCAGTAAGCTATTTAGATGGTGTAATAGAGAAATATGTTCCTGGTGATTATGAATTTGACGTTCCTAAAAAGTTACGTGATTTATATAACGCTAAAGACTATGGACAATATGCCGATAAGAACGGAAAAGTTCCTGTATGTTTCTTAGGAACGAACCATACAACTGGAGGAAATTCTGGAAGTCCAGCAATTGATGCTGAAGGAAACTTAGTTGGTTTAAATTTTGATCGTGTATGGGAAGGAACTATGAGTGATATTAATTACGACCCTGAAATTTGTAGAAACATTATGGTTGATCTTCGTTATGTATTATTTATAGTTGATAAATATGCAGGAGCAAAACATCTAATTGACGAAATGAAATTAGTTCATCCTAAGAAATAATTTAATACAAACAAATATATAAAAGTGAAGTTCTTCATTGAATTTCACTTTTTTTGTTTGTTAGAAATATTGTCCTATCCCAAAAACAAAACCTTTAGAAGCATTTTTGGTAAGTCCAACACCATAATCTATTCTAAACACAGCATTAAATACTTTTTTATTTATAAATCTCAGTCCAACACCAGAATAAACTCTAACATTTTCCGATTTTAAAAAGTCATTTAAACTACCTCCAGGGGTTCTCCAAGTACCAAAATCATTAAAAACATTACCTTGTAACACAAGCCAATTATTTTCATATAAGGTATGTCTATACTCTGTATTCCATACAATACTTCCCGTTCCTCTATCAACTAAAATTCCCACTCCACGTAAATTCACATTATTATCTAAGGCAAATGGGGCAAACGGGCTTTTTACATTTGACGATAATCCTATACGTAATCTATTTGCCCAATTTCCTTTTTTTCCAATTCTCTTGTAGTAGAATAAGTCGTTCCAAAAAATTAAAAAATCTTCTTGATACTCATTTTCAGAAATTACATACTGACCGTATAATTGATTTTTAAAACCACTTATGTATTGATAATAATAATCTAAAACATCATATGTATAGATTGTTTTAAACAACCATTTATTCACATTCAATTGCAAAGGAACATTTGGCGCTGTATCACCAGATAAATAATCATATTTCTCTTTAAAATAGTTTACACCAAATTGTAAATTATTTTTGAAATCCATCTGGTACAAACCTAAAACTTCATAAGACGTGTTTTGATACTTATAATTAGCTGTTTTATCATCAAAATATAAAGGTTCTTCACTTATCCAGTTTTGATGATTTAGAGCAAGTCCCCACTTATTAGAAAATAGTGTGGGTGCTCGAAAGTTGATTCCATAAGAATTGAATCCATTATTCTGATAAAAACCTCCAAAAGCTATATTTCTACCTAAAAAATTATACTCATACAGTCCTATTTTATAGGCAGTTTTTCTATTGGTTGTTGTCCAAAGATTAAACTCTGGTATTATTGTAAAATTCTCTTCTACATTAATAAAAACATTGTATTTATTATCGTGAGAATAAAAGACTTGAAAATAAGCATGTGATATTGCAGGTAATCTTTTTAATCGAATCATATCCTTAACTAATAAAACCGAATCGATTTTAGTATTTACCTTTGTTTCTATTATTTTTTTAATTTCTGATACTTTAGTTTTTTTAGCTCCTTTAACTTTTATATCAACAATAATTTTTTCTTGTGAAAAAGTGACAAGACTATAAAATATTACAATTAAAAAAAATAGTTTCTTTTTCATTATTCCGCTTTAATTTTTTTTTGAATAACTAAATTCACCCAATTATCTTCACTAACTCCCATCATTGTAAATCCATAATCTTTTCCTTTAATTAAACTAGGTGGTGTATTTCTTGTTACATTTAAAACCACATTAGATAGATTATAATATTGAAAACATTTTTCATAGGTATAAGTACCTGACAATAGATTATTTTCAGCATCTGTAATTACTTGAAAGTAAATAGCATTTTCTTTTACCATTCCATCTATCCATGAAAACTTAGGCATTAAATTTTGTGAAGTATTTAAAGTAACCATATCTGTCCATTCAGTAGGTTTTGTTATGTTCTTTAACCGGATTGGGTTGGACTTATGGAATTTCCCTTCAGTTTTATAAGTTACTATACACCATGTTTCAGTTGATGAAGTTTTCAAAAACCTACCTAAATATCCATTAAAAACATCTTCCTTAGGCAACTCTTTTTCTTTATAAAGTGAAAAATTATTTTTATCATCTTCAACATTAGTTGTTTCAAAATATTTAATCTCTGTAGCTCCTACTTCTGGATAATAAAATATATATGATGTATTATTTTCTGATTCTTTACTAGCTGCACAAGCAATTACTTCATCCACTAATAAACTAGAATTTAGATTAAGATAATCTTGTAGCGTTACAGGCATCACTTTCTCATTATTCTCTGAGCAAGAAAGAAAAACAAGTGAGGAAAATAGTAAAAATAAAAACTTATTGCGCATATAACTTTCTAATTAATTCTTCTGTAGGTTTATTCTGAGGCGTAAATCGGTTATTATTTTTACCTCCAACTTCTTTATGTTTATGAAACCATTTCCAAATAAAACCTCCTGCAAACCAATCTTCTTTCCAAAATTGGTTGTACAATGCTTGTGTTGCATTCTTTTGGTTTTCTAAGTTTATTTCACCTTCAACCCTATGAGCCTCCCATGGTTTCTTCCCCGCATAATTTATACTTCTATAACCATACTCTGTAAATAAAACAGGTTTATTTACCTTCTCCCTAACTTTCAAAATTTCTTTCTTATGTGGCTCCCATCCTTTTTCAAAATCTTCTAAAGTAGGTGATTTTTTTTCACTTAAAGGAAAATATGCATCAATACCTATATAATCTATATCTTTCCAAAACGGCACTCTTTTAAACTCATCCCAATTCGCAGCATAGGTTAATTTTCCTTTATATACTTTTCTTACTTCTTTAATTAACTTATTCCAGAATTCTGGTCTATTAATTACAAAATTTTCCAATTCTGTACCAATACAAAAAACATCAGCTTTTAATCGTTGCGCTGTTTTTGCATAGGTTAAAATAAACTCTAAATATGAAGCTTCCAAAATTTTCCAGTTTTCTTCAGAATTCATTTTTATATAACCTGTAAACTCACCTCTCCAAACCCAAATTTGAGGTTTTATCATTAAACTGATTCCTTTTTTCTGAAACTCTTTTGCATATTGAATTATACCTTCTTCCGTTTCACCAAACCACTGTCTTTTAGTATTATGAATTACTTCAGGAGAAGACAAATCTTTTATAAAACCAAAAGGCATCAGCGCTACATAATTCGCTGATGCCTTTATCAAAGGGGATACATGTTCGTGACTAATTTTTTCTGGGGATGCCACAAAACTAATTCCATTTATTTTCTTTGTTTGACTCTTACAAGACAAACAGATGAGATATATTAAAAGGAGCTTATAAATTTTCATAACTCCTAAATTACTCTTTTTTAAAATAATGCACGTAAACCTAAATTAAAACTTTGACCTAAACCGTTGTTATTTCCTCTAACAAAGTTACTATACAATACTTCTAAGTTTAACACTTTAGATAACTGATATTTTCCTCCAAAACCTAGAGCTGTATAATCTTGAGTAAAATCACCAAAACGCTCAGCATGTTGAACAAATCCTAAAACTGTTGACTTACCACTTGGGAAATAACTTAAAAATACTCCAGGAACTAATAAAAATGTATTATTCGCAAAACTTTGATCATCTCCAAAATTATACTCAGTATTTAACTCAGTAAATAATTGCCAGTTTCCACTAGCAAAAGTATAATCATAAAAAAATCTATTTTGAAAAGACCATGCTGTTTGGTCTAAAAATATACCATTTTCAGTTTCATTACTAACTAATGGAATATGAATAGCCGATTGAATAGAAAAATTTGCAACATTTTTTAAAGGCTGAAATTTAACAGATGGTGCTATTGAAGTAATTCCTTTTCTATCAGTATTCGTATCATCTAAACTAAAAACAGATAAAGCTTGTCTTCCTCCAATGGTATTAGAACGAAACTCAACAATTGCCCCAATATTAATTCTGTTATTATCTGAAATACCTGTAAAAGCTTCGATTGTTGAAGTGAAAAAATTATCTCTTGCTTTATTTACACTGTTTCCATTAGCATCAGCAAACTTAGTTTCAGTATAAAGATTATTAAACCACTTAATATCCCATTGACCTTTATTTAATAATTTGGATGGGGTATAGGTTTGAATATTTGATTTATCATTTTCTTTTTCTTCTTCTTGGGCATAAGAACTAAACCCTATAAATAGAAATACTAGAAGAATACTTTTAATATTATTTTTCATGGTGATTATTTTTCAATTATCAGCTATGTCGATAAAAAGTAAAATGTCTTACACATCCTCTTTATTTAAATTCATTCTAAATTTATTTCGTTCATTAAGTTATTAACTTTAACAACGACATAACTCGCAAATCAACTTTTTATGGAACACGTTGTTATTATTGGTAATGGAATATCTGGTGTAACTGCCGCTAGGCACATTCGAAAACTATCTGATAAAAAAATTACTATTGTATCTGCAGAGACCGATTATTTTTTTTCTCGTACAGCCCTAATGTACATATATATGGGACACATGAAGTTTGAACATACTCAACCTTATGAGCCTTGGTTTTGGAAAAAGAATAGAATTAACTTGAAAAAAGGTTATGTCTCAGAAATCAATACTGATAAAAAAGAACTTTTTTTTGCTGAAGGTGATACACTTGCGTACGACAAACTAATTATAGCTACTGGCTCTAAACCAAATAAGTTTGGTTGGCCAGGACAAGATTTAGATGGTGTTATGGGAATGTACCATAAACAAGATTTAGAAAACTTGGAAAAATATGCACCTGATAATAAAACATGTGAAAGAGCTGTAATTGTTGGTGGAGGGTTAATTGGTATTGAATTAGCTGAAATGCTGCATAGTAGAAATATCCCTGTTACTTTTCTAGTTCGTGAAAAAAGTTTTTGGAACGGAGTTTTGCCTGCACAAGAATCGGCAATGATTAACCAAGAAATTATAGATAATCATATTGATCTTCGTTTAGGTGTGAATTTAAAAGAAATTAAATCTGATGAAAACGGAAAAGTAAAATCGGTTATAATAGCTGAAACGGGAGAAGAAATAACTTGTAATGTAGTTGGTTTAACTGCTGGGGTTTCTCCTAATATCGATTTTATTAAAGATTCTGATATTGAAACTGGTAGAGGTGTAAAAGTAAATCGTTATTTAGAAACCAACATTAAAGATATTTACGCTATTGGTGATTGTGCTGAACAAAACGAAGCTATAGGACAAAGACGTCCAATAGAAGCTGTTTGGTATACAGGAAGAATGATGGGGGAAACAGTAGCACAAACGATATGCGATAACAGAATTCAATATAAACCTGGACATTGGTTCAACTCAGCAAAATTTATTGATATTGAATATCAAACTTATGGATGGGTTTGGGCACAACCTAAAGAAAATGAAGCTCGTTTTTATTGGGAACATAAAGATGGCAAAAAATGTATCCATATAAACTATGATAAAAACACTCATGAATTTATAGGTATAAACAATTTTGGTATTAGAATGCGTCATGAGTTTTTCGATAAAGTTCTAACAGAAAAACGTTCGATAGAATACGTATTAGAACATTTAGCAGATGCCAATTTCGATCCAGAGTTCTACAAACTTCACGAGCCAGAAATTGTAGCAAAATTTAATAAAGAAAACAATACAAACATCCAACTAAAAAAGAAAAGTTGGAAACGAATTTTTAGCGCGTAATAAAATATGAAAGCAATAAAATATATTGGATTAGTCCTTTTTTTAATTGGGTTATCTATTTTCACGGGAACTATTTTTACTGGAGGATTCAATTTAACTTCTAGCGAATTAGATAGTTTTATTAAGAACCAAAATTATAAAAGTGAAGTAATTAAAGAAGAACTTAGCAAAGCAGTTGTGACTTCTGAAAAATTAAACATTTTTGATTTTTCTAGTCGTGTTCGTAATGCTTATAAAGCTTCTAACGATCATTATGATGCATTAATTGCTAAATATGATGCTGAAAAAAATTGGGACAAAAAAGGAGAACAATATCAATATAGAATCTCTGGAAAACCACATACTTTAAGTTATAACTTAGCTAAAATTGCAGGAAAAGGTTACATTAAAGAAAATGCTGGCTTAATTTGGTGGCTTACTTTTGGGTTAGGAATTATTGGTGCTTTATTATTTATTTTACCAAATTATATTTTACTAGGAAGACCTGGAATTAAAAATAACGGTATTTACTTAGAATCAAGTACTAACAGAGGTGCAATTGCATGGTTGGTATTGGTATATCTAGTTGCTTTTTATTTACTGTTATACTTTATGCCTGACTATGTTGTAAACTGGACATATATATTAGATCCTATTAGTAAGGCTTTAAATGGCGGTGCTGCTTCACAGTGGTTTGTTTATGGTTTCCTATACTGTGTTATTATGATAGTTATGGCTGCTAGAATGTATATTAAATACAGACATAATAAATATCAAATAATAAGAACTACTTCTGTTTTATTCTTTCAAATTGTTTTTGCCTTCCTAATTCCTGAGATTATGACGAGCTTAAACATGCCTGGATATGATTTTAAAAATGCTTTTCCTTTAGACTATGATTTCTTTTTCGATTGGAATTTAAATAGTTTAAAAAACAGTGGTGCAATAGGTTTATTCATCTTAGTTTGGGGAATTGTTTTAACATTAATTATCGTACCTGTAATGGTATATTTCTTTGGGAAAAGATGGTACTGTTCTTGGGTTTGTGGTTGTGGTGGTTTAGCTGAAACTTTAGGAGATCCTTATAGACAACACTCTGACAAAAGCTTAAATGCATGGAAATTAGAACGCTGGTTAATTCATTCAGTTTTAGTTTTCTCTTTAGTTATGACTATTGTTACTTTATACTGTTATTTTTCTGGAACACAATCTTTTTTAGGTATCAAATCAGAATGGATAAAAGACACCTATAGTTTCTTAATTGGATCTTGGTTTGCAGGTGTAATTGGTACTGGTTTCTATCCTATATTCGGAAACAGAGTATGGTGTCGTTTTGGTTGCCCATTAGCTGCATATTTAGGTTTAGTACAACGTTTTAAATCTCGTTTTAGAATTACCACCAATGGAGGACAGTGTATTTCATGTGGAAACTGCTCTACATATTGTGAACAAGGAATTGATGTAAGAGCATATGCACAAAAAGGAGAAAATATAGTTAGGTCTAGTTGTGTTGGATGTGGTGTTTGTTCAGCTGTTTGTCCACGTGGAGTATTAAAATTAGAAAACGGTCCGGAAAAAGGAAGAATAAATCCTACTGATGTATTATTAGGTAATGATGTTGATTTAATGAAATTAGTAAATGAAAAGTAAGGTACTTTTATTTTTCTTTCTCTGCTATGCAACCATGTTTTCTCAAAATAGGTATCACAAATCGTATTACGATAATGGTACTTTGAAAGAAGAAGGTTGGATAGAAAACAATCAAAAAACAAAGTATTGGAAATTTTATTATAAAAATGGCGTGCTAAAAAAAGAAGGACGTTTTAAGAATAATATAAAAGTAAAATATTGGTACTTTTACCGAAAAAATTCTTCTAAAGAAAAGGAAGGTCATTTTGTTAAAGGAAAACGCAATAAATGGTGGTTGTTTTATGATAAAAATGGGCAGGTAAATCATAAATGTCAATTAAAAAACAATCAAAAAAACGGATATTGTTTACTCTATAAAAAACAAAAATTAGTAAAAGCTGTTAAATTTAAAAACGGCAAAAAAATTAAAGAATGGTCCGACTTTTCTTCCTTTAAAGAAGAAAATAGTTTAAATGATTTAAAATAATCAATGAATCAAAATATTAAGGTTATTATTCCTGCTTACAACGAGCAAGATTCTATTGCAAATGTAATTAACGATATCCCCCCTTTTGTAAATGAAATAATAGTTGTTAGTAATAATTCTACTGACAACACTGAAATAAACGCAAAAAATTCTGGAGCTACTGTATTAAAGGAAAGTAGAAGAGGCTATGGCTATGCTTGTTTAAAAGGTATGGATTATGTTGCTAAGCAAGATATAAAACCAGATATAATTGTTTTTTTAGATGGTGATTATTCCGATTATCCTCAACAATTAACAGAACTAGTCAGCCCTATAATAAATGATAACATAGATTTTGTAATTGGAGCACGTGTAAAACGACTACGAGAACAAGGTTCTATGACCCCTCAACAAGTTTTTGGTAATTGGTTAGCTACCTTTTTAATGAAACTATTTTTTAACGCTAAGTTTACAGACTTAGGACCATTTAGGGCTATAAAATATGATAAATTGCTAGCTCTTAATATGGAAGACAAAACATACGGTTGGACTGTTGAAATGCAATTAAAAGCGTTAAAACAAAAAATGACTTATGTTGAAGTCCCTATGAAATATAGAAATAGAATCGGCGTTTCAAAAGTTTCAGGAACCGTAAAAGGTAGTATCTTAGCCGGCATAAAAATTTTAGGTTGGATATTTAAATATAGCTTTAAATAATGATTTTAGAATACGTTATAATTGCAATATATACTATTTCATTAGTACTAATATTACTATACGCTTTAGCTCAATTAAATTTACTTTTTAATTATTTAAAAGCTCAAAGAAAAGAAGATACTTCTCCTAAATTTGACTTTTCTAATGAGGAAGAAATCCCTTACGTAACAATACAACTTCCTGTATACAATGAACTGTATGTTATGGAACGTTTGTTAGATAACATAGCTAAACTAAAATATCCAAGTGATAAATTAGAAATCCAAGTTTTAGATGATTCTACTGATGAATCTGTTATTAGCACAGGAAAACACATTGAAGAATTACAAAAAAAAGGATTAGATATTCAGCATATTAGAAGAGAAAACCGTCAAGGTTTTAAGGCCGGTGCTTTAAAAGAAGGTTTAAAAATAGCTAAAGGAGAGTTCATTGCTATTTTTGATGCTGACTTTTTACCTCAAGAAAATTGGTTATTACAAACTGTGCCTTATTTTAAAAACCCAGAAATTGGTGTTGTACAAACAAGATGGGGACATATTAATAGAAATTACTCTACACTTACTAAAATTCAAGCTTTTGCTTTAGACGCTCATTTTACTTTAGAGCAAGTAGGTAGAAATAGCCAAGGACATTTTATTAATTTTAATGGTACTGCTGGTATTTGGCGTAAAGAGTGTATTTACGATGCTGGTAATTGGGAAGGAGATACTTTAACTGAAGACCTAGATTTAAGTTATAGAGCTCAATTAAAAAAATGGAAATTTAAATACCTAGAAAATGTTGAAACTCCTGCAGAATTACCTGTTATAATTAGCGCAGCTAGATCTCAACAATTTAGATGGAATAAAGGTGGGGCTGAAAACTTCCAGAAAATGTTAAGGAGAATTATTACCAATAAAAACATTTCTCTTAAAACAAAAGTTCACGGAATGCTACACTTATTAAATAGTTCTATGTTTACTTGTATTTTCTTAGTAGCTATTTTAAGTATTCCTATGCTATATATAAAAAATGAATACACTCATTTAAAGGTTTACTTTATTGTAATGAGTTTCTTTATTGTAAGTACCTTAATTTTCTTTGTTTGCTATTGGTTTATGTATAAACGAACCTATGGTGGTGGATTTTTAAATTTTATCAAATACATTGGAGCTTTCTTTTCTTTTTTCTCTATTGCTATGGGATTCTCATTGCACAATACAATTGCTGTTTTAGAAGGACATATAGGTAAGAAAAGTGAATTTATTAGAACTCCAAAATTCAATATAAAATCATTAAAAGATAGTTGGAAAAACAACAAGTACATTCGTAAAAGACCTTCAATGAATGTAGTAATAGAAGGATTACTTGCTATTTATTTTGCATTTGGAATGTACAGCGCCTTTATTGTTGGTGACCAAGGAGGTGATTTTGGTTTATTTCCATTTCACTTTATGCTATTTTTTGGTTTTGGTTATGTGTTTTTTAAATCTATTTTTTCAAAAGCCTAATGCTTCTTGAAAGAAAATATAGTGCTATAAGTCTAACTTTTGTTAGTCTTTTACTTTATTTTTTCTTTGCTTATTTTTTAGAAAGAACTGAATTTTCTAAACTACTTTTTTTGTGGTTTTCATTATTTACTACTTCATATTTTTTATGGAAAAACAGTAAAAATAATTTTCTTTTCTTAGTAGGGGTATCCATTCTATTTAGATTGGTCTTTCTTTTTGCTATTCCAAATTTATCTCAAGATTTTTATCGTTTTATTTGGGATGGAAGAATGATTTTAGAAGGCTTTAATCCATATTTATCATTACCAGAAACTTTTATCGAACAGCATAAATATCCAATTAATCAAGCCTTAGATTTATATCAAGGAATGGGAAGTATGAATGGAAGTCATTATACAAACTACCCTCCAATAAATCAATTATGCTTCTTAATTGCTGCAGTTTTAGCTAATAAAAGCATTATAGGTAGTGCAGCTGTAATGCGAGTTATCATCATTTTAGCTGATGTTGGTATCATTTACTTTGGAAAAAAGTTATTAGAAGGTTTAAAAATTTCTACTCATAACATTTTTCTATATGCTTTAAACCCATTTATCATAATTGAGATGACAGGTAATTTACACTTTGAACCTGTTATGCTATTTTTTGTGGTTTGGAGTTTATATATGTTGTATCAAAAAAAATGGGTTTGGGCTGCTATATTATTAGCTTGCTCTGTTTCAGTAAAGTTAATCCCATTACTTTTTTTACCTTTATTCTATCAAAGATTTGTCACAAAAGATTCAAAATTTAAAGGTTTACTAAAGCTTATTGCTTTTTATGTAATTGTCGTAGTTACTGTTTTATTACTCTTTCTACCTTTTTATTCATCTCAATTAATTTCAAATTACTCTAACTCTGTAGGACTTTGGTTCCGTAATTTTGAATTTAATGCCAGTTTTTATTACATCGCAAGGGAAATTGGGTATTTGTTTAGAGGTTACAATGAAATAGCTGTAATTGGAAAAATAATGCCTATTCTGACCATTTTATTTTTAATTGGAGTTACTTTCTTCAGGAAAAACAAATCTATCTTAGAGCTTATAACTGCAATGTTATTTGGTTTATCTTTTTATTATTTTACGACTACAACTTTACATCCTTGGTACCTAGCAACCTTAATAATTCTGTCTATTTTTACCAAATATCGTTTCCCTATTATTTGGAGTATCGCAATTATCTTAAGTTATCAAGCCTACTCAAACACACCTTGGAAAGAGAACCTATGGTTTGTAGGTTTAGAATATGTGATAGTATATGGTTGTTTATTATGGGAATTATTCATAAAAAAACCCACTCATAAAATTGAGTGGGAAAAATTGCTATGAAAAAGAAAAAGAAAGTGGTTTTACAACCACTGCTCAAATATAAATAACATTTTCTTTACAACAAAAACTTTTTAAAAAAATTTGACTTATATCAAATTTTAAAGACTTTATTGTTTTCTAGCTTATATTTTTCTTTGCTTTCTATACAAATAGCTTCATTATTTTCATCAAACTCTAACCGATGTCCATATTCGCTTATCCACCCTATTTGTTTTGATGGGTTACCTACCACTAACGCATATGGTAATACCTCTTTTGTTACTACTGCACCAGCCCCTATAAAAGCATATTCTCCAATATTGTTTCCACAAACAATTGTTGCATTTGCTCCTATACTAGCTCCTTTCTTAACAACTGTTGCTAAATACTGATCTTGCCTTTTTATAGCACTTCTTGGATTTATTACATTAGTAAACACCATTGAGGGACCTAGAAAAACGTCATCTTCACAAATTACTCCCGTATAAATAGAAACATTATTTTGAACCTTAACATTGTTTCCTAATTTTACTTTAGGAGAAACCACTACGTTTTGTCCAATATTACAATCCTTTCCAATGATACAATCAGGCATAATATGGCTAAAATGCCAAATTTTAGTTCCTGTACCAATAGTACTCCCAGCATCTATTACTGCTGTTTCGTGTGCAAAAAATGAGTTTGTTATATCCATATCAACAAAAATAAAAAACTCAACCTAAATGATTGAGTTTTTGTTTTTATTCTACTTTAAATGTAATTGGTAGAGTATACTTTACTTTTACAGGCTTATTGTTTTGCTTACCCGGAGTAAATTGTGGTATCTTATTTACCACCTTATCTGTTTCTTTTTCTAACTTTTTATGAGGTGCTCTAATTTTTATATCTGATACTTTACCTGTTTTATCAATTACAAACTGCGTAACGATTTTATACTTTCCAGATCTCAATCCAACATCTTGTGCAATCTCTGCATTAAAATATCTTTGTATATGCTTCTGAATTTTTCTTTCAAAACATATTCTATTCTCTTCTTCTGATAAACCTTCACAACCTTTAAAAACAGGTGTATTTTGCACACTATTTATAGATATTGTTTTTTCAATTGACTCATCTACTTTTGAAATAACATTTGTAGGCTTAGAAACTACTACTGGAGTATTTTCTACTGGCAAATCAATAACAGTTTCTGGAGTGTTGGTTACATTCTCTACAACTACTGGCTTACTGATAACTCTTTTTATAATTTGCTTCTTTTGAGGTTTTACAACGGCCTTTGGTTGCTTTTTTACAATTATTTCTTTTTGAAAAGTAAAAACTGGATCTGTAAACTCATAATACGGTTCGCTTACTACAGCCATATCTTTTTCTGTTTCATGTTCTAAAGTAATAAAAACCACAAATAAAGTTAATACTAATCCTAACTGCATAAATATTGCAGAAAATTTCTCTAATTGCTTTCTTGGTTTTTTCTTTTGTGTTTCCATAGTAATAAAATTTTTAAATTGTTATTATATATGAAACAAGAAATATGCCAATAAAAAAAGCAATCCAAAATTGGATTGCTTTTTTATATTTTGTAAATACTTTAAACTACTCTACATTAAATGTAATAGGTAAAGTATAACCAACTCTTACTGGTCTACCTCTTTGTTTACCAGGCTTCATTTTTGGTATTTTTTTAGCTATACGAACAGCTTCTTTTTTTAATCTTGGATGTGGTGCTCTTGCATTGATGTTAGTAATAGAACCGTCTTTATCAATTTTAAATTGAACATAAATTCTTTTCTTACCAGGAGCTAATCCTAATTCGTTTGCTAATTCAGCATCAAAATAACGTTGTACGTGCTTAGTTAATTTTTTATTTAAACATGCTTTCTTTTGAGCTTTTGTTCCTTTACATCCAGGGAAAACTGGTACTTCTTCAATAATAGAAAAAGGTACATCTTCTACTACTTCTTCTTCTTCCTCAACCTCAACAATCTCTTCAACCTCTACTGCCTCAGATTCATCAGTTTCAGTAGACTCTATAATAGTTTCCTCAACTTCTTTTTCGTCTTCTACTACCTCAATCTTCTCAGGAGCTGGTGGCGGTGGCGTATTTGGTTTTGGTTTTGGTGGTTCAATTTGAAGTTCTATAGTTTCTTCTTCAATATCAGAAGCCATGTTTGCTGAACCTAAATCTCCATATGTTTTATCATATGTTTTATTTTCAATCGCAACATATGTTACAAATAAAGCTAAAACCAAACCTAACTGCATAAACAGCTTGCTATAATTTTCTAAGTTTGATTTTGGATTTTTCTTAATTTCCATCCTAAATGTTTTTAACAGTTCGCTAATTTAATTAATTTATTTCAACTTTTACAAGCTAAATCTTTAAATAGCCTCATTTTTCTTAAAAAAAAGAAAGTAAATAATGTAAGCTATTAAAATACCCGTCGTATTTGCTATAATATCTAAAACATCCCCTGTTCGGTAAGATGTTACTATAACTTGAAGAGCCTCAATAATTATGCCGTAAAATACACAAGCAAAAACAATAATTAAATCATTAATTTTTGTCTTTCTTAATGCTAATAACCAAAAAAAACCTAAAACAAAATAAGCTATAAGATGCTCATATTTATCTAAATTATTTATTTGGATTGGCTGAGGACCTATCTTTATTAAACTAAGAATAGCAATACTTGCAGTTACAAATATTGCTATTGTTATAAAATTATCCTTTAATAAGCTCTTGATAATCTTCAGCACTTAATAAACTTGCTATTTGAGAATCGTCTGATAATTTAACTTTTATCATCCAACCGTTACCGTAAGGATCAGAATTTACCATTTCAGGCTCGTCTTCTAATGCCTCATTAAACTCAATTACTTCACCAGATAATGGCATAAAAAGATCTGATACTGTTTTTACAGCTTCTACTGATCCGAAAACCTCTTCTACTTCTAAAGTATCGTCTAAAGTATCAACGTCAACGTATACGATATCACCTAATTCACCTTGAGCAAAATCAGTAATCCCAATTGTAGCTACACCGTCTTCTATTTTTACCCACTCGTGGTCTTTTGTGTATTTTAATTCTGTTGGAATGTTCATTATTTTATTTTTATTGTGTTTGTTTTACTTTCCTAAATTATAAATTATATTAATTCCAGCATTAATTGATTGTCTTGGAAAAGTAGTTGAAACAGCATATTGGAATGTTTGATGGTTATAATAAAATGAAGCTGTTAAGTTGCTACTTAAATTATAATCGGCCATAAACTTTAATCCGAATAATTTTTCTCCTCCTGTTATCTGACTATTTTCCTTATCAACACTTCGTATTAGGGTTAAATTATCTCTTAACGAAATGTCTGCTCTTAAATTAATATCTCCTTTTAATGTTTCCTTTTTTCCTGTAAATCGAGTTACAAATTTAACATCTCTAATCTTATATCCAAATCCAACAACATATTCTGTTCCTTTTATATCAGTTAATGTGTTATTATTGAAATTTAATGTTAAACTTCTATCTTTTCTTACTTCCCCTTTAAATGAGAATGAATTCTTCATTCTAAAATCAACTTTTACAAGTGGAGAGAATTCATCTATTAAAGTTGCCGACGAAAGTAATAGTTCTGATTGATAATTACCAGAAGTATTTGTATTAGTTAGTGAAGAAGCATCATATTGTAAATTATTGGTATAATTTCCTATGGTATAAGATGATTTATAACCATGTGATAACGTAAATGAAGAGAATGTTTTCTTAAACCATTTATACTTCATAAATCCATTAAAACGTAATCTCCAATTTGGTATTGGTATATTTTTAAATATTCCTGTACTTACTGAATTAGGGCTCGTACCTGAGTATGCTGCAAGGAATGCTGGTAACATTACTTGTTGCCCAGTTGTTTTGAAACCTGCTCCATTAGGTGTGTTTGGCAATCCTGTTTCGTTAGATAATCTATCTGCTATGATATTTCTATTATCTAAGAAGTTTTGATATAGAGTTTCATTATCGGTAAATATAGTTCCTAACATGAAATGACTAATACTGTAATCACCAGTTTCGAATGCCTTTATGTTAGGGTCTTGACGGAAACCTCCACTTCCATCAGAAATTATATCTAACTGCTGATTTAGTCTACTTGTTTGAATTCTTCTACCAGTTAAATCTATTGTTAAGTTTTTAATTGGTTTTACTGAAATATTATAATCCAGCTTTTTGTAACTATTTTTACCATAATTCTTATTATAATAAGGTTGATTTGGGTCATCTTGACTCGTTCTTGTTACTAACCAACCATTTTCTATGGCCGTATTTAAAATATCTGTTTGACTTCCAAACACAAATCCTAATGTAGGTGCTAAACCTCCACCATAAGAGTTTCTTCCTAAGAATCCTACAGATGGTTTATAACCTTGTAATAAGGTTCCATTATTTTGTGAATAACTAATTTTTGCTCTTTTTACTGAGGTTAAAACGTCATATAATCCTTTCATTACCTTATGACCAAAAGAAGCATTCTTTTTTAACTTCGCTTTTGTTGCTGTTGTTTTGACTCCTAAAGCAACGGTTCCTTTTTTAGTTGGCCTTTTCTTTGTCCCTTTCAATAACAACTTATCTAATTTCAAAGTTTTGTAGAAACGACCAAAATCTATATTCGTATTTAAATTATGTGTATTGGCATTTTGAATCATATTACCTACTACATCTACATAACTTACACTTTGACCATTTGGTAAATCTAAATTACTTTGAGCACTAGCTTTCCAATCAAAATCGGCAGTATATCCGTAATCGGCAGTAACAAAACTTAAATAAGGCAATTTATTAATTGGTAGTTTATAAGTAGCATTTAATTTTTGGTGATAATTATCCGGTCTACCTACATTAAAAAACTTATCATAAATTTCTAAGTTCTCATCTTGCCCAAAACTATCATATATATAGTTATTGGCTGCATTGAAATTTAATTGTAAAGATTTTGTCAAATCAAACCCTATAGTGTAATCCCAATTAAACAAAAATCTACGTTGTATTAATTCTGGTTGAGCAGATAAACCAATGTTTTGTACTAGATTTCTTGATTGTTGTGAATTATAATTTCTATTAATTCTAGAATTAACTGCTATATTTTTCGGAACAGGATTAATATTTAAATCCCTAATAAATCGTAAATATCTACTTTTAAATAGCTTAGAACTTTTAAACGGTTCAATAACAAAAGGTTTGAAAGTAAAGTTATAGCTTGCTCCAGCCATAACATTTCTATTTATATATTTTTCAATGTTATAATCTTTATGAAACTCTTCACTATGAGAATATGAAACAGAGAAGTTTTCTACATCGTAAAACTTTGGTTTCTTTTTACTTTCTGGGTTCTTATTCTTTTTTACATTAATAAAACTAATACTTTGCCTACGAGTATAATCTTGAGCATTCTTACTATTAGGGTTTTTATCTAATGCGTCTTTTAATTCAACATCTTGAAATTGTGGATCATATTTTGGATCTCTAAACTCTTCTCCATAACTATAACTCATAGGTATTTGCATATTCCATTTTTTAGGCATCATTTTACCTAATTGAATATTTGTTGCTACACTATATTGTTTTGTTTCTTCAATACTTCTTTGCTGAACTCGGTCTTCTACATTACCAAAACCAATTGTAGACATTCTTCCTGCTAATGAAAGATTCATTACATCAGCAAGATTAGCATCTGCATTTACAACAGCTGCCCATCCTCCTTTGTTATCAAAACCTACAGCACGTAATTCGTTAAACCAAACCTCTATAGATTTTTTATCTGTTACTTCAGTATTTTTAACTCCTAACATTACTGTTCTTATTTGTGCTAATGTTGGATTACCTCTTACAAAAATCTTCAATCCATTTGAACTAGTTGAAGAAAATACATCTGTTATATTTTGTCCTAAAGGTCTTTGTATTTTTAAATTTGCTAACTCTTGTAATGGTATTTCTAAATCATTTTCTGTAGGCCAAACTTCTTCTGGCACTGGTGTTGTACCAGGTGTTTGTTTACTATACACTAAAGGTTTATGAACTTCATAATAATTATCATTTAAGTCTGTACCTAAACGAATAATCGCTACTGCATTTGCTGCTTCACCTTGAGCTACTACTTCATCAGGGTTTTCAGCATGTAAGAACATACGTAACTTCTTATACCTACGCATATCTATACTAATATTTTTATAAATAGTTCTTATTTGATCAGCTGGTAAATCGGTAACTTTTAAGGTTACTGATTGTTCATTTTGTTGTTGAATTCTATTTGTTCCTTGCAACTGCTCTCTAAGAATACCAGGAGGTAAAGTATACTTATCCTCATTTTGCTCTATACTCACTACTCCAACTTCAAATTTATTTAATTCGGAAGCACCTAATTCAACTGGAGCTACCGTACTAGGTAATACTTTCGTATATCGACGCCAGTCTCCTCTTACCAATTCTAATTCTCCAAAACGTAAAACTATTGGCATTTTAAATTGAGCAAGGAACATTCTAATAAAACGAATACTATTAAAATCGGTAATACCATTTATTTTCTGAGCATCTGTTACATTTCTAATTGGAATTCTAAATTGATACCAAGTAGTAACTCTTTCAGTTCCATTTGCTAATTGCACAGATTTACTCTTTGCATCTATAATATGATTTTTCCCTACCTGTAAGTCACTTTCGTTTAATGAAACTTCATACTCAAAATAACTATTCACAGGATTCATTGTTTGATCCTTGTTAATATCTTCTACATCTGGATATGTTGTAGATGATGTAGGAAATGCTTCTGTAGATTGGCTTGCTGTTGGTGAATTTCCTTGTGTTCCATTATAGTTTTTATAACGTGATAAAACTGAAGGGTTTGTTGCCTCTATAGCTCCACCTCTAAAAAACTGAAAGTTATCTCCTGCTGGATCATCTAAAGAAGCAAATGCAGGATACAATGCTTTTTCTTCTGCATCTGTTAACCCGTCTAATCCAATATCTTGATTCACTCTTGCTTCATTACTAGAATCAAAAGCATATAATATTGATGGGTTTATAGGAGTGTTACCCCAATTGGTACTATTTGTATTAGAAGCATTTTTATTTCCATCTGCTGGCAAACCATTTTCATATTGCTTTCTACCATCCTTCAAGATATCTTCCGATACACTTCCTAAGTTTATAAACAATTTCCCTACCTTATTGGTTGGATCTTGTGGGTTTACTCCAGCTGGCAACCCTTCTTCTTGATTAATTGAGTAGTTTTCATATGGATCCATTAACCAAAATTGTATATACTCAACATTCGCTTGTTCAAAATTATTGGTCGTTAAAGCTCGCATAATTCCTCCCCAACGTTCTTCTGGTGCTACAGTATTTGCATTTTGGTTATAGTTATAAGGACCTCTTTCAGATGGATAATAAGCTAAATCTAAAGTACGTACTAAATTTTGTTGCGTAATGTCCAACTCCGTATTTGAAAATAATTCATCATAACGTATTTGACGTACCTCATTTCTAGATAATTCATTCTCATCAATATTACCTGGTCTATTTCCACTTCCGTAAAAAAGTTGGTCAATATTATACCATGCTAATTTTCCTCTTTTATAATTATAAGATAAATCATCAATTTTACCTCCATCAAAACCTTGCGACTCTGGTGTACTTGCTAAAAACCATTGTTGTGGTGAACTTAAATTAATTGGTATTTGCGATGCTTCAAAATCATCTAAATAAGACGTGGCTGTTCCATCTACATTAATTCCACTAGGTGAACCTGGCAGTAAATAAGCCATATCTGCTCTTACCGATACATTAGATGGCGCATCAGTTTCTACAAATGGTAATTTGTTTGCTAATTTTGTTAAATAAGGAACCTCTGCTGAATAATCTAAGTTTAAACCTAACATAACATTATCTATAGGCTCTCCTCCAAAGTTTACTTTTGGAGTAATTGGTCTTTCACTTACATTTAAAAAAGTACCTCCTAATATAAACTTTTCTGAAAAACGGTGCTCTACATCAATTCCTATAAAAGTTTTTCTTTGTTGATTAAAGAATGTGTTATTTTCTACTGTAGCATTAATAGGTGTTCCAGAAGCTTCCAATCCTGGGTCTAAAATCTGAACACGACCTAATTGATAATCGACCACATAATCAATACCTTCAACTAACTGTCTTCCTCCAGCTGTAACACGAACCGAACCTCTAGGAACATTGAAGGCTCCTAATGAAATTCCTCTACTAGTTTCAGATTTAAAATATCCTTTTAAAAAGAATTTATCTTTATTTTGATATTCGTTTTTTGCCTGAATCTTTGTAGTTAAATATAACTCTTCAAATAAGTACTTGTCTTGATCTGCAGTATTTGTTAATTCATCTCTTAAATCAATACCAAACGGTTCTGGTTCTGGGAATAGTACATATCCTCTTTCTGAGTTAACAGTAATTCCTTCCACATAATCGAAGAAACCATCTCCATTAGGGATTGCGTATTGACTTTGATCTAATTTATCCAAATTTAAGATTCGCAGTAAAGGCTTATTTTTTATATCAGGAGTTTGAGCATTTTGCAGCGTATTTTGTAAAGTACCCGTTTCATCATCTCGATATAATAACTCAAAACGGAAGCCATCTCTTTGTAATGGGAATGCTCCCAAAGCATATACGTTTTTCATCATTAAACGCCAAGTTGGAAATGCCTCAGCTGGCACACCTGGAGTCCCTCCTGTACCTGGTCGAACCGTATTTAAAATTTCACTACGTAATAACTTTACTACTAAGTTTGAAGGTGCTACAACTCCATCGTTTGAGAACTCTCCGACTTTAAACACAGTTTCTTGGTTGGATGCTCCAACTACAGTATACTCAAACGCTACAGCTAAAACCTCTCCATCATTTAATCTTCTATTTAAAGAAATGAATCCTAATTGAGGATGTAATCTAAACTCGTTAGCTTGTAACTTACGTGCATTTTGTAAGTACGAATAGTTAAATCCTTGCTGTGGGGTAATCCCTATACCTGTAATTGCATTATCTACTGTTGCTACATCTCTAATACCTCCAACTGTTGTTGCTAATAATGGGTTTAAATTATTAACACCATTATATGGTATTATTTTAGAATTAACCGATACAGCTCCTGGAATTGCATTAATTTCTGTTGGGTTTACCTCATTTGCATCACTAGATTCTCCTAAATCGGCAAGAGCTACTATACTACGGTAATCATTTACATTTTGAGTTCTATTAGTTATCCAAACCTCAACTCTTGTAATATTTATAGGACTACTCACTAATGGATAATTACTTAATGCCTCCTTATAATTCTCTCTAAAATATTGAGATAAGAAAAAGTGTCGATCATTATCATAATCTGATGCTCTTAACTCAAAAGGCTCAATCGTTGCTCCTCCTTCTGCTATTACAGTTTTAGATTGCGAATTTTGTTGCGAAAATGCTGCTGTTATATATGTTTTACCAAATTGCAACTCTGTTTTTACACCAAATAAAGACTGTGCTCCATTTATTAATGAGTTTTTAATTGGCATACTAATATTACCCGCTTCAATATTTCTTATAATATCATCCTCAGTAGGAGTATATTCTAATTTTATAATATTTTGAAAATCGAAAGTAGATTGAGTATCATAGTTTGCTGTAACTTTTAAACGCTTTCCAACCTTTGCTTGTAAACTTGCACTAATTTGCTGATCAAAATCAAAAGTAAAACTACTTTGATTTTCTATAGATATTTGTGGGTTTTCATTTTTCTGATAAACTCCTCCTAATTTTATATTTACCTGACCTGAAGGAATAACCTCAACTGTATTTCCACCAAAAACAGATTCAAAGAATTTAGAGTTTACATAATATTTAGGTAATAAGTTTTTTCTTGCGTTTTTATTTCCTTTTTTCTTTGGGTTGGTAGCATCTACTTTTTCTTTAAAGTAATCTTTTATATCACTTTTTAAAAGGTATTTATCATACTCTTCAGGGGTCATGAAAATGGGAGTTCCAACGTAATAATCTCCTATTTTCTCTACTAAAACAAATTTATTTATTGCTTTATCGTAAGTTACAATTTTCTTGACCGGATTATTTAAATACAACGCTCCGTTTTTGGTATAACCAAAATTATACTTTAAAGGTATAACTGTATCTTTTTTTACTGTATTTGTACTATTCCCCGGAGTATTTTGCGAAAACGAAACAACACTTACCAAAAGAGTAAGTGTTGCCAGTAATCTATTCATAACCTTTTTTTCCAACCTTGTTTATAAGTTTTTCAACGCCTGCTTTATAAGCTTTTCAACACTAGCATCAGGCGTTTCTTTTAATATATTTCCAACTACTTTATCAGCTTGTTTACGGGCAAAGCCAAGAACCTCTAATGCAGATAACGCTTCTTCTTTATTTGTATTGTTTTGTACAACAGAAACTTCATCTAAATCGAACGTTTTTAATATTTTGTCTTTCAAATCTACTATAACACGCTGAGCAGTTTTAGCACCAATACCTTTTACTGATTGAATCAGTTTTACGTTTTCTGATGCTATAGCTTGCTGTATTTCTTCAGATGTCATTGAAGATAACATTGTTCTTGCTGTACTAGGACCTACTCCTGACACAGACGTTAACAAACGAAAGACTTCTCGTTCAATTTTATTAGAGAACCCATATAAAGTATGGGCATCTTCTCTTACCGATAAATGAGTATACAATAATACGTTTTCATCATCTGGTAAAGATGAGTATGTATTTAAAGAAATATGCATTAGGTAACCAACTCCATTACAGTCTACTACTGCATATGTTGGATTTTTCTCAACAAGTTTCCCCTTAATTTGTGTAATCATTCAGCTGATTTTCTAGTTGTCTAAAATAAATAAAATTATTTCTTTTTGAAAACCTTATTTATCAAGACTTTAAACTTCTATTATTTTATTTATTCTGTTTTCTTGCCTTATTCTGAGCATCAACAACAGCTACAGCTGCCATATTAACCATTTCATCTACACTTGCTCCTAACTGTAAAATATGAACTGGTTTACTCATTCCTAATAAAATAGGCCCTATTGATTCTACTCCATCAACTTGTTTCATTAACTTATAAGTAATGTTTGCTGACTCTAGATTAGGGAAAATTAAAATATTTGCTCTTTTACCATTTAGTTTTGAAAATGGAAACTCTTTTGCTAACAACTCTGGATTTAAAGCAAAATCTGCTTGTAACTCTCCATCTACAATTACATTTGGATTATGACGGTGAATGTACGAAACAGCCTCTCTAATTTTTACAGAAGTTTCAGATATTGATGAACCAAAATTAGAAAAACCTAGCATTGCTATGTGTGGTTTCATACCAAACATTTTTGCTAACACTGATGTTAATTGACTAATTTTTGATAAGTCTTTTGCTGTTGGATTAATATTTATCGTTGTATCTGCTAAGAACATTGGCCCTTGCTTAGTTAGCATCATATTAGTTGCTGCTACACGAGTAACACCTTTGTCTTTCTCTATTAAAGTTAACATTGGTTTTACTACCGAAGAATATGACCTTGAGTATCCAGTAATTAAAGCATCCGCTTCTCCTGTATTCACCATCATTGCTGCAAAATAATTGCGCTCACGCATCCATTTTTTTGCTTCTAACAATGTAACTCCTTTACGCTGTCTTGTTTTCCAGAAAGCTTCAGCATAACGTTCTCTTCTCTCTTTTTCTATATCAGTTTTAGGATCGATGATAAGAACATCGGCATCAAAACCTAATTCTTTTTTCAATTCTAAAATAACTTCTTTTCTTCCTAATAAAATAGGTATCCCTATTTTTTCATCATGAACTCTTTGTGCTGCTTTTAAAACATCTAAATGATCTGCTTCTGCAAAAACAACTTTCTTAGGATCTTTCTTAGCTCTATTATGTAATAAACGAATTTCTTTACTTCCTGTTCCAGAACGATCCATTAACTCATCACGATATTTATCCCAATCTGTTATTGGCTCTTGAGCTACTCCAGACTCTATTGCTGCTTTAGCAATTGCTGGTGGAATTTCATAAATTAATCTTGGGTCAAATGGTTTTGGAATAATATAATCTCTACCAAACGATAAACTTACTTCATCGTATACAATATTAACTTGTTCTGGCACTGATTTTTTAGCTAAATCTGCCAAAGCATGCACAGCAGCCATCTTCATTTCTTCATTAATCTTAGTTGCTCTAACATCTAAAGCCCCTCTAAAAATAAATGGAAATCCAAGTACGTTATTAACTTGATTAGGATGATCAGATCTACCGGTAGCCATTATTATATCATCCCTAGTGTCAACTGCTAAGTCATAGGCTATTTCTGGTTCAGGATTCGCCATTGCAAATACAATAGGGTCTTTTGCCATTGATAATAACATCTCTGGAGATACTACATTTCCTTTTGACAATCCTATAAAAACATCGGCATTATGCATTGCCTCTTCTAAAGTATTTACATCTTTATCAGTTGCAAACTCTTCTTTTTGTGGAGTTAAATTACCTCTATCTTTTCTAATAACTCCTTTACTATCACACATTACAACGTTTTCTCTTTTAGCTCCTAATGCTAAATACAAACGTGTACATGAAATTGCAGCTGCTCCTGCTCCATTCACTACTATTTGAACTTTAGAAATATCTTTTTTGATTATTTCTAAAGCATTTTTCAATGCTGCTGCTGATATAATAGCCGTTCCGTGCTGATCATCATGCATTACAGGAATATCTAATTCCTCTTTTAATCTTCTTTCTATTTCAAAGGCTTCAGGAGCCTTGATATCTTCTAAGTTAATTCCTCCAAAAGTTGGAGCAATAGCTTTAACTGTTTCTACAAATTTATCTACGTCTGTTGCATCAACTTCGATATCAAAAACATCGATATCGGCAAAAATCTTAAATAGTAAACCTTTTCCCTCCATTACAGGCTTAGACGCCTCTGGCCCTATATCTCCTAAACCTAAAACCGCTGTTCCATTAGAAATAACAGCTACAAGGTTACTTTTTGCTGTGTATTTGTAAACGTTATTTTTATCTTTTGCTATTTCTAAACAAGGTTCTGCTACTCCTGGCGAATAAGCTAAAGATAAATCGTGCTGTGTAGCATACTTTTTAGTAGGTACTACAGCTATTTTCCCCGGTTTTGGTTTTGCATGATATAGTAAAGCTTCGCGCCTTTTTCTAGAATCACTCATAGGTTTGATATTGTTTGTTTGAACCCACAAATATACGTTTTTGTTATTTAGTAAAAATAATTTCTAACATGATAAAAATCATGTTTGTGGTTTAATTTTCAATTTAATTTTGCAGTATTATTCAATCTAAATTTTCAAAACTATGAATACTCCCCCACGACAAATAATCGACGAAGAGGTTAAATGGGATAAAACCAAAACCATTGTAAGTAAAACCGATACTTATGGTACCATTTTATATGCTAATGATGTTTTTGCTAACACATGTGAATACAGTCCTATTGAATTAATTGGCGAACCACATAACATTATTAGACATCCCGATATGCCTAAAGTTGCTTTTAAAGCATTATGGGATGCCTTAAAAAGAGAAGAAAACTATCACGCCATTGTAAAAAACCTAACCAGAACTGGAAGATATTATTGGGTTATTACTGATTTTGTTATTGACAAAAATGATGATGGAGAAGTTACTGGATATACTGCAAGAAGAAAAGCTGTACCTGATAGTGTTGTAAAGAAAATTGAATCTTTATATAAAACTCTATTAGACATAGAAAATATGAAAGGTGAAAAAGCAAGTGAATTATATTTTGAAGCTTATCTAAAAGAAGAAGTTGGTAAAAGCTATGATGAGTTTGTTGTAGATTTATTTGAGAAAGAGAAATCTAAAGAACAAAAAGCAATCGCAGATAGTCAAAAAGTAGAGGAGGAGGAAGAAACAAGTAAACTAAAAAAAGGATTAAATTGGTTTTTCTTCGGTGATTTCCTTTAATCTTTAAACTTTTCATAATAGTAAAAAACAGTAACTTTTTATCTAAAATTTAAGGTTACTGTTCTGTTAGTTTTATTATTTTTGTTTAGACTAAATTAGTGTTAAATGACAAAAATATCCCTCAGGCCAACAACCATTATTAATGAAGAAGTTAAATGGAACAAAAGCGAAACAATTATTAGTAAAACCGACCTTCACGGAACAATTTTATACATGAATGATACTTTTGAAGAAGTTTCTGAATACAACAAAATTGAACTGATAGGTGAACCTCACAATATCATTAGACATCCCGACATGCCTAAAGTTGCATTCAAAGTTTTATGGGATTCTTTAAAAAAAGGTGAAAACTTTCATGCTATTGTAAAAAACCTAACTAGAACGGGAAGGTATTACTGGGTAATTACCGACTTTACTATTGACAAAGATGATAATGGCAAAATGACTGGTTACACAGGTCGTAGAAAAGCCGTACCAGAAAGTGTTATTAAAAAGATTGAACCTCTTTACAAAACCCTTTTAGATATTGAAAAAATAAAAGGTGAAAAAGCAAGTGAATTATATTTTGATGCTTATTTGAAAGAAGAAGGTAAGACCTATGATGAATTTGTTGTAGACTTATTTGAACAAGAATCTTTAAAGGAAAAGAAAAACAATCAGGCACAAACACAAAACGAAACAGAAGAACAACCAAGTAAAATTAAAAAAAGTTTAAACTGGTTTTTCTTTGGTGATTTTCTCTAAGAGAAATGAGAGCTATCTGAATTTCACATTCAGGTAGCTTTTATTTATTCACTTAAAAAAGAGATATTTCTTGTTAAACCAGAAAATTTAGTCCTTTTCACCGCAGACTTTTTAAACACTTTACTAAACGTTTCTTGTGTTAATTCTTTCCAATCTCGTTGCGTCATTTCTAACAAGTCCCCCTGTGGTGCAAATAAAGGTTCTGAATGTGGTTTTGAAAAACGATTCCATGGACATACATCCTGACAAACATCACAACCAAACATCCAATCCTCATTCATTCCTTTAAATTCTGTTGGAATAGCATCTTTTAACTCAATAGTAAAGTAGGAAATACATTTACTTCCATCCACAGTGTTATTTGGTAAAATTGCTTGAGTTGGACAAGCATCTATACAACGAGTACACTTTCCACAATGATCTGTTTGAAAAGCATGATCGTATTCAAGTTCTAAATCAATTATTAATTCTGCCAAGAAGAAAAATGAGCCTTGTTGTTTTTGAATTAACAACGTATGCTTTCCATTCCAACCTAAACCAGCTTTTTCTGCCCAAGCTCTTTCTAACACTGGAGCTGAATCAACAAAACAACGGCCAGAAACTTCTCCAATTTCATCATTAATTAGCGATAACAACTCTCTAAGTTTTTCTTTAATTACATGATGATAATCCTGACCATAAGCATATTTAGAAATCTTATAACTATCATCACTCTGAACCTTTTCTGGAAAATAATTATATGACAATGATATAACAGATTTAGCTCCTTCAACTAACAACCTAGGATCTAAACGTTTATCAAAGTGGTTTTCCATATATCGCATTTCACCATGGTTATTATTATTTAACCATTCTTCTAAGCGTGGAGCTTCCTCTTCTAAAAAATCGGCTTTAGCAATACCACAAGCCAAAAAACCCAATCGTTTTGCCTGTTCTTTAATAAATTTAGAATATTGCTCTTTATGGTTCAAAACACTTATTTTATTGCGCAAAATTAACAAAAGTTTTATTTTATTATTTTATTCACTTTTGTTTAACAAATAAATGCAGACCTTTGTTCGTTAGTATATAAAATCAACCTTTTTAATCATGAAAAAGATTTATAAAATAGTTTTAGGAGTTGTAATAGCAATCTTTGTTATTCTTGTAAGTATTCCTTTATTGTTCCAAGACAAGATAATTGGCTTGGTTAAACAAACCGTAAACAATAATGTTTATGCTAAAGTTGATTTTAGTGATGCTAATCTAAGTTTAATTAGAAACTTCCCTAATATATCTGTTCAACTTTCAAACACAACTGTTATAAATAACAAACCTTTTGAAGGTGACACTTTATTATATGCAAACGATATCCGTTTAAACTTAAGATTAACTGAGCTTTTTAAAAGTAGTACAGATCAACTGAATATAAAATCTTTTTCTATTGATAATGCAAAAGTGAATGTTTTGGTTGATAAAAATGGAAATGCAAACTATGACATTTCTAAACCTAAAGAAGTAACACAAGAAACAACTACAGAAAACACTAGTTCTTCTAATTTTGGACTTTCTATTGATTCTTATAATATTTCAAATGCAACCATTAAGTATACTGATAAGAAAGGAAAAATGCATCTTAGCTTAAATGATTTTAATCATTCTGGAAGCGGTGATTTTTCTCAGTCTAATATGGAATTAGACACCAAAACATCTACTCTAATTTCTTTTGGTATGGATGGTACTTCATATGCTAAAAATCAGAAAATACAATTAGATGCTATTTTGGGGATGGATTTGGTAAATCAGAAATTTTCATTCTTAAAGAATGAAGCAAAACTGAATAACCTACCTTTAATTTTTGATGGGTATGTTCAAATAAATAAGAACAATCAAGAAGTTGATATTAACTTTAAAACTCCTTCATCTGATTTTAAAAACTTTTTAGGTTTAATTCCTGAAGCATATACTAAAAATATTGCCAACGTTACCACTTCAGGTAATTTTAGCGTTAACGGAAAAGTTAATGGTATTATTGATAACTCTAATATTCCTAAATTAGATATTACACTTTCATCAAAAAATGCATCATTTAAGTATCCAGATTTACCTAAAACTGTAAGAAACATCAATATTGATGCACAAATAAAAAACACTACAGGTAAAACGCAAAATACGTATGTAAACATCGAAGGCTTATCATTTAAAATTGATGAAGATACTTTTTCTGGAAAAGGTAGTGTACATAATTTAACTACAAATCCTCTTATAAATGCTACACTAAACGGAACATTAAACTTAGCTAACATAAACAAGGCTTACCCTGTAGATTTAAAAAATGAATTAAGAGGTATTTTAAAAGCAAACTTACATACCAAATTCGATTTAGATGCAATTCAAAAAAGCAACTTGAATAGAATTAAAAATAATGGACATATTGAAGTAAGTGATTTTGTGTTTTCTTCTAAAGACATTGTTAACCCAATTAATATAAAAAACACCAAAGTAGATTTTACTCCAACAACAATTTCTTTAACGAAGTTTGACGCAAATACAGGTAAAAGTGATATTAATGCAACTGGTAAAATTCAAAATCTATTAGGTTTTTTACTTTCAAACAAAAAATTACAAGGTGATTTTAAAGTAAATTCAAACTCTTTTTATGTTAGTGATTTTATGCAAGAAAACACTGCTCCAACAGAAAAGAAACAAGACACTCCAAAAGAAGAAAAACCAACAGAATCTTTAAAGATTCCTGCTTTTTTAGATTGTAAAATATTTGCTGATGCTAAAACAGTTTATTACGATAATTTAAAACTACGAAATGTAAAAGGTACTTTATTATTGAAAGATGAAAAAGCTACTTTACAAAATGTAAATGCTGGTATTTTTAATGGTAAAATAGCCTTAAATGGTGAAGTGAACACACAGAAAAAACAACCAACTTTTGATGTAAAACTAGGAATCAAATCGTTTGATATTGCCCAATCATTTAATAGTTTAGATTTATTGCAATCATTAAGCCCAATTGCTGGAGCTATGAATGGTAAATTAAATTCAGACATTAATTTATCAGGAGATTTAAATACTGATTTTACTCCGAATTTAACTTCTATTTCTGGTAAAGCCTTAGCTGAATTGTTAACTACTAAGATTAATCCAGAAAAAACAAAAGCTTTAAGTTTATTAAACGATAAATTATCTTTTATCGATTTAACTAAATTAGATTTAACAGATATTAAAACTCATTTATCTTTTAAAAAGGGACAAGTACAAGTATCACCTTTTAAATTAAAATATAAAGATATTGGTATTAATGTTGGCGGTACTCATGGTTTTGATCAAACAATGAATTATAATGTAACGTTTGATGTTCCTGCTAAGTATTTAGGAAGTGATGTTCAAGGTTTATTATCAAAACTTAGTGCAAAAGATCAAAACATTACAGTTCCTGTTACAGCAAACCTAACAGGTAGTATGACTAGTCCTACAATAAAAACAGATTTATCTTCTTCAGTTACTAAGTTAACTCAAGAGTTAGTACAAAGACAAAAGGAAAACCTTGTTAAAAATACTCTAGGAAATTTGTTAGGTAACAAAAAGAAAGATTCAACTAGTAAAACTGATAAAACTGTAAAGAAAGTATCTGATGTTTTAGGTGGTTTATTTGGAAAGAAAAAAAAGAAAAAAGGAGATAATTAAAAACTCAGGCAACTGTTTTAAAAAGATTAGCGTCTATAACTTTAATAATTCTTTGTCAATTATTTAACAGCTTATAAACATAAATCGAAATTTGCAACCTATATGTTTGTTTTGAATTTCAATTAAACCCAACTATGAAAAAAACAATTACGCTACTGTTTTTAACTCTTACTAGTATTACTTTTTCTCAAATTAGAGGAAAAGTAACTAGTAGTACTCACAAACCTTTATCTTTTGTTAGTGTCTATTTAGAAAATTCTATTACTGGAACAACTACAAATGACAATGGTGATTATGAATTAGTTCTCAAGAAAAAAGGAGAACATACTATTGTTTATCAAATCTTAGGATACAAAACTGTTAAAAAGAAAGTTAATATTAACTCTTTTCCTTATAGTTTAGATGTCCAACTTTCAGAAGAAGAAGTAGCTTTAGATGAAGTATTGGTTTCGTCTAAAGAAAATCCCGCTAATAGAATTATTAGAAATGCTATTGCTAACAAAGGCAAGAACACAGATAAATTTGGTCAATACAAAGCCGATTTTTATTCTCGTGGATTATTTAAAGTAAAAAATCTTCCAAAAAAATTCTTAGGTCAAGAAATTGGCGACATGGGAGGTGGTTTAGATTCTACCAGAAGTGGTATCGTATATTTATCTGAAACTATTTCTAAAATTTCGTTTCAGAAAAGACCTAAAAACTTCAAAGAACATATCATAGCTTCTAAAGTTTCTGGTAGTGATAACGGAATTAGCTTTAATCAAGCAGAGGAAGTTAATTTTAATTTTTATGAAAACTCTTTTAATCTAGCTGAAGCTCAAATGGTTTCTCCAATTGCTAACGGTGCTTTTGGTTATTACAACTACAAATTAGCTGGAACTTTTTATGATAAAAATGGTAATTTGATTAGTAAAATTCAATTATTACCCAAAAGAAAAAACGATCGAGTTTTTAGTGGTCATATTTATATTGTTGAAGATGATTGGGCTATTTATGGAGCCGATGTTATTGTTACTGGTGCACAAGTAAGTATGCCAATGATTGACACTTTAAAAATTAAACAAAACTATAATTACTCTAATAAAAATAAAGCTTGGGTTCCAGTAACTCAAACTATAGATTTTAAAGCAGGAATGTTTGGTTTTAATTTTAACGGACGTTTTTCTGCTGCGTATTCTAATTATAATTTTGAACCTAATTTTTCTAACAAGTACTTTGGAAGTGAAATTTTATCTTTTGCTGAAAATGCTACCGAAAAAGATACTCTTTACTGGAATAAAATACGTCCTGTAGCCTTAACCAGTGAAGAAACAGCCGACTACAAATTAAAAGATAGTATTAAAACCAAAAGAAAATCTAAAAAATATTTGGACTCGGTAGATACCAAACAGAATAAGTTTAAAATTTTAAATGCTCTTTCGGGTTATTCTTATAATAATACCTATAAAAAATGGGGACTTAGCTTTTCTTCTCCTATTGAAGATTTAAGCTTCAATACTGTTCAAGGATGGAATTCGTCTATTGGTATTAACTACTATAAAACACTAAATAAAAAAGGTAAAAACTTTGGTGCTGGTGCAAACATCAATTATGGTGTCTCAGATAAAAAAATAAGACCTACTGGTTATTTTTATTACAAATGGAACAATACTACTCGACCAATATTAAATATTTCTGGAGGTAGAACAACTGCCCAGTTTAATGCAAAAAGACCTATTTCTAGATTTTGGAATACTATTAGTTCAGTACTTTTTGAAAGAAATTACATGAAAATTTATGAAAAAGATTTTGCTAGAGTTTCTTTTTCACAAGAAGTTGTTAATGGTTTACGTATGTCTACTTCATTAGAATATGCAAACAGAAAGCCATTATTTAACACTACAGATTATGTAATGTTTCCAAAAAGCAATGTAGAATACACGTCTAACAATCCACAAGACCCGACTAATTTTACCTCTTCATTTACACCACATAAAATATGGTCGTTTACTCTTGGAGCGAATATTCAGTTTGGTCAAAAATACTTGTCATATCCTAATGGAAAATATAATGTAAGTAGTAGAAAATACCCTTCGTTATTTATTGGTTACAAAAAGAATTTTGGAGCAGATAATTCTGAATGGAATTCAGATGTTATTTATTCACAATTAAACCAAAGAATTTCTTTAGGAAACTGGGGAGAATTTAAATACAAAGCCAAAGGAGGCATCTTTTTAGAGAAGAAAGACATTCCTTTTATAGATTATGCTCACTTTAATGGAAATCGTTTGTTAGTAGCTCCAAATAGCAATTATCTAAACAACTTCTATATGTTGCCATACTATCAATTAAGTACAAATGATAAATATGGTGAATTGCATGGAGAATACAACTTTAAAGGTGCTTTATTAAGTAAAGTTCCTCTTCTTAACAAACTTAATTTCCATTTAGTTACGGGAGCCAAAGGACTGTTTACAGCAGGCAACAAACCATATTCTGAATATTCAGTAGGTTTAGATAATATTGGATTTGGAAAATGGCGTTTTTTACGTGTAGACTTTGCTAGATCTAACTTTAATGGACGTAGTGAAAATAGAGTAGTATTCGGAATTAAATTGTAATTTCGTAATATGAATATTAATGTACTACTTTTTGGTATTGCAACTGACTTAATAGGAAGTTCTTCTTTACAGATAGAACTTCCTATTAATTGTTCAGTAGCCACTTTTAAAGAGATTCTTGTTAGTAAAAATGAATCATTAAAAGAAATGAGCACTTATGCTGTGGCTATTAATGAAAGTTATGCTTCTGACGAAACAATTATAAAAGAATCTGATATAGTTGCTATTATCCCACCTGTAAGTGGAGGATAAATCCATTTAAATCTTCAGAATTATTAATCATATAATCATTCTTCGTTAAAAAGTTATAATATTATAAATTATAAGCTATACTTAATAACACTACTCTTGGCAGTACATATGTTTTAGAATCGGAAATTAAATAATCTGAAAAACTATTATCCTGTTTAAATGTAGTATTAAACAAGTTTTGTGTTGTCAATTTATATTCCCAAGGGCTATCTTCTTTTTGATATGATAATATCGCGTTTGCTACATCATATTTATTGTCAACTCCCTGTGATTTGTTTTGATAATTGAAATGTGTATAATCAAAATTAAAAACAAAACCTTTAAGAAAATTATAGTCTATATTAAGATAAGGTTCATTAGTTATAAATTTTGATACTGAATTGTTTGAAATATAATTTCCTATACTTTTCCTAAAGCCAAACTCAAATGTTGGTAATTTTTCAAATAACGTTTCTATCCCTAGATCTAAAGAATAGTTTTTGCTTCTATTGGTAACAAAACTGTTGTTTATACTTTGTTTAAACTTTGAATCATTATAACTCCCTTCTATATTATATCTTATTTTTTTAATCTTTTTCCTTATCGCCCCTCTTACACTCCAATTTTCATTCGGATTTGTTAGCATATCTATAGTCAAAAATTGATTGATTCCATCAAAATTAACCGAATTTCGATACCCCTTTACTTTCTTAGTATAGTTTGCACTAGCTAACAACATTAATCCACGATACAAACTAAAACGACTGTATTGGATATTTGCAGAATGGTATAATTCATTCTCTAAATCTGAATTTCCTCTAAATACTGAATTATATGATTGCAAATAAAAACGACTTGCAAGTCTAGAAGCATCTGAAAAGTTTGTTTTTAAATTATATTTCAGTTGAATTTTTTTTGATTTATTGAATTCGATTTTCATTAAAAAATCTGGTAATAACACCCATTTATTTTTCTTTACTAAATTTAATTGGTTTACTTCCCAATTATAATTATGCAAATACACTCCTTGTTTTAGAGTAAAAATTCCTGTTTTAAATTTATAATGTAATCCAGCAAAAAAATCGTTGTGCTTTAAAACAGTAGTATTATTAAATCCGCTATTAGAAAAAGGGTTAATAGAACTATCATCTAACACTTGAAAATCATTACTAATAAATTTTTCTTGTTGGTGTGTATTACCTATTGTTGTATAAATATGGTTATTGCTATTTAGTACCCAAAAATCTTTAAAAACAGTATGTAAATAATGTTTTTTCGTTTGATTTAACTGTTGAATTTGTAATGAGAGCTGATTTGTATTTAAAGGCTGAATAATTGATTTAATTCTGTCTAAAAAAGACGCTGAAGCTTCCCAAAAAGTTACTGGATTATTTTTATCAAATGTATAATTAATTATTGTTGAAAAAGTATGCTCTTCAGATTGATCTTTATGCCATTCAAAATTTTGATTTAGATACCAAGTGTCATTTTTCGTGTTTGTATTTATTCTATCTGAATTATTATTTACTAATGAAGAAATAGCATTTATTCTGTTAATGTCAGATTTTTTAAGTTGAGTTCTAACATACCATTGCTCCTTATTATTTGGAGCATATTCAATATTTAATTTCCCTATAGCTAAAACATCTTTTGTTGTTTCTTCGCTCTTTTTTTCTTCTAGAAAAGCTGTGTACTGATTTAACTCTTCTGTAAAACTTCTAGTATTATTATGTGAAAAAATTGCATAACCAGAAATATCTAGTTTACTAGCTACTGCTTTTGTTATATTCAAAGCAGCAAAACGCTGCTTACTCATCAATACATCTGTATTTTCTAAAAACTGAGAAAAATCTCCTCCTTTCCAATTAAAATTACCATTAAAAACGGCATTTACTCCTCCTTGAAAATTTAGGTAATCTTTAAAAGTGAATGTTTTTTCTCCAATATTATTTACGTTTCCTATAAAATTCACATTGGTTTTAGGTGAATAATAAAATAAGTTTGCATTTGCTTTATAAAAACTTTTATTTCCTTTCCCTCCTTCTAGATCTCCAAAAAGAAAACGTTTTTTATCTTCTTTTAACCTAATATTCATCGCCATCTCATCGGAATCAGAGAGATTCTTCAAAAAAGCTACTTCGTTATAATTATCAATAACTTCAACTTTATCTACAGCATTGGCAGGTATGTTCTCTACACCTAACTTAGTTCCTCCTCCAAAGAATTTTTTTCCATCCACTAACAGCTTGGTTACTTTCTTTCCTTGTACTGTAACTCCTCCATTCTTATTAACCTCAACTCCAGGTAATTTTTTTAATACGTTTTTTAATTTCCGTTCACTTCCATTTACAAACTTTTTAGTATCGTAAATGATTGTATCTTCTTTAACTGTGACAGGCAATTCTATGACGACTTCATCTAATTGGTTTTTAACTTCTTTTAATTGAAAGTCTTTAACTATATTCTCTTTAGCTGTAAGTGTAAAATCTATTTTTTCATACCCCAAATAACTAATACTAATTGTGTATGATTTGTTTTTGGTTAGCTCTAGACGATAACGTCCATTTTCATCTGTAATAGCAAACCCCATGTTTTTAGTTACATCTTTTGGTTTTGCTATGATATTAGCAAATGCTAACGGGTTTTGTAAACTATCTTTTACTGTACCTTTTAGTACAATTATTTGGGCTTTACAAACAGTACTTAATAAAGTAATAAATAAAACAAATAATATTTTTTTCAACATAAAAACTACTTTAACCCTTTAAAGAAATTACGATTCATTTCTTCGTATTCTTTATGGGACATTCTTTTTCCTTTTCTAGGTTTTTTAATGACAATCTTTTCTTTAGGATTTAAAATAATTTTTGAAGCTCTAATATTGACTTTTTTGTAAGAGATTTCTAAAATGAGCCCTGGAAGTCCAAAAAAGTTTTTAGGCCCAAAACTTACAGGAATTGTGGGAGTAAACCAGGCAGTTATAACAATAGATGGTTTATCTTTTCTTGCTTTTTTTAAAGCAATAGCTTTGAAACATTGATAATTTCCTATTTTTTTAGATTCTTGTGTTATTTCCCATTGATTTTCTAACAAATCTATTCTTAGAAAAGAATCCATATTTAGTTGTTTAAAATAATCTTTTTCCGCAGTATTTATATAATAAGTACTATTCTTTCCGGCAATTGTAGATGTAATATTCATTCCTTTTCTAGCTCCATTACTCATTTCATCTTGTGCTTTATATAACGATTCACTTTGAGAAAATTCTAAGACACTTGTAACATCTTCAGCATTCATTAGCATTTTCCTAACATGAACCCTAGCTGCTTTTGGTGTTTTTTTCTTGTTTAATATTGAATCTACTTGCTCTTCACTAAGTACTTTTAAAGACGTTGTATAAAATACTTTGCCGCTTATATTTTGAGAGAAAACTAGTTTTGTAAATAAAAACAAGATGAATATCATTTCTTTTTTCATTCTATCAAACTTAATTTCTTGCTCAACCTAAAAGCCAATTTCTTTAGCTATTTTCTTCAGCTTACTCAAATACTCTTTTTCTGTGATTTTTTTTCCTTTAGTAGGTTTTTGAATATCAATATCTTGAAGTTTTTTAAAGTTTATTTTTAAAGCCCTTATACTTATTTTTCCTATTTCTACTTCTAAAATTAACCCAGGTAGTCCATTATACTTATTAGGACCTAAGTTTAAAGGGACTTGAGGCGTAAACCATGCTACAGTTTTATCTTTAGATATTGCTTTGTAACAAATATAATTTCCTATCTTCTTTTTTTCTTGAGTTATATCCCATTCAATATGGGGATATTCTATTAAAAAAAGTTCATCATATTTATTTACCGATTCTATTACTTTTCCTTTTTCACTATAAAAGACACCATCTCCTCCTCCTACAATTTCAAAAAAATTTATTTTCTTTCTTTCTCCGTTTTTATCAAAGTTTGGTTTTAATTTATAAATAGATTTATCTTCTTTAAACAACAACTCAAAGCTGGCAGTTGCCTTAAAAAAGGCCTCCAATTTTTTTGATTTATAACTATTTATCTTTTTATTGTTACTTACAACTTTATATAAAACACTTCCTTTATTTTGGCTAAATACAGTCATTATTGAAAAAAATAATCCTGCAAAAAATAGTATTCTTTTTAATTTCATATACTTTTGAATAGCCCAGTAATATTGATATCACTGGGCATTTTGATTTTAATTATTATTATAACAGTCTAAATAAATAGCATGATAAGCCTCCATCATAATTCTAAAATGGCTACTTCCTCTTGAAATATCAATATTATTTTTTTCTGCTGCATCTAATATTATTCCTCTTGCATATTGAGCACATTGACTAGCACCACCATCTTCTAAAATAGTTTTTTTCTCTACACTTGAATTTGCATTAACTAAACTACTAGTAGCAAAAACCATTGCTACTGCTAAAATTACTTTTTTCATTTTTTAAATTTTAATTTAATTGTTAATTGTACTTTTTTTACACAAAAAATCTCCCCCACTTGTATAGATGAGTGAACATTAAAAAGAAAAAAGAAAAATGTGCGCAATTTTTAAAACATTGTTCTTTCTTTAACTAGCTAGCTTGTATTAAAAATTGATCATTTTTTTAATACATAGCAAACATAAACAATAATTTCAAATTAAGAAAAACACAAAAAAGTAATTTTATAGAAAACTTCTTAATTCTCAAAAAACACATCATTATGTGGCTTACTCTTTTTTAAGATATTTCCCTACGAAGAAAGTTCCAAAAGGTAAAATTGATAGTAAGCATACTATTCCGAAAGTTTTACCTTTCCAATCTAACTCATATTTTAGCATTATTGCCATGATTATGTATACTACAAATAATAGCCCATGAGGCATTCCTAACATTTTTACATATGCTGGATTATCTTGTAAATATTTAATTGGAGTTGCAATAAAAAGTAATAAAATGTAAGATACTCCTTCTAATAAACTTACAATTTTAAATATGTTAATCATATTTATTTTTTTAAAAACTTGTTGTTAACGATAAAGAAAAATTACGTCCTGGAGCAGAAATTCCAGAAGCAAACTCTTTATAATGAACATCAAATAGGTTAGTGATTTGTGTTTGAATTGAAATATTCGTGTTCAATTGATATTTTCCAAAAACTCCAACAGTCATCCAAGCAGGAGTTCCATAATATTTATTTTCAGCTAAAGAAGCATTTTCATCAACAATTGGTGTCTGCACATGGTTGTCTATACCTTCTTCTGTATTATAAGTATCGATTCCTTTTTTAGCATTGAAAATAAGGTTTGCTCCTCCTTCAAAATTAGCTTTTGAATAGTTTATCTCAAATCTACCAAACAATGGTGGAATAGATGACAAAGGCATGTTTGTATCATATGTTTCTCCTTTGGTATAAGTTAAAGAACCTGAGGTATTCCAATTTTTAAATAACTTACCTTGATAACTTAATGTAGCTCCTGTAACATAAGCTTGACCTTTATTTACATTGGCTACAATATTACCATCGTCACCATCGTAAGTTATTGTTTGATTTCCAGGAATTAATTCGAAAGCTTCTCTATATATATAATTATTCAGTAAAGTATAATATACGTTTGCACCAATTCTAAATTTTTTATCATTAAAATATTTTTGAGCTCCTACCTCAATATTATAAGCATGTTCTGGTCTTAAATTTACATTGGGTACGGTTACATTTCCATTTTTTTCTCCCACCTTACCTACATCATCAATATTTGGTGATCTAAAACCTGATGAAAGTACAGTATTTAATTGCCAAGTATTAGTTGGTTTGTAAACATAACCAATGGTTGCTGTTAAAGCTGTATTATTTAAACCAATATCATTATTTGGTAACACTATAAAAGTTTCACTATCCCATTTAGCTTGCAGGTTTGTATTTGTTAATCTAACCCCTGTATTTAATGTAGAATTACTTGAAATATCTTGACGGTAATCTACATATATAGCAGAACTAAAATAACTACTTCCTCCATCTGGATATCTAGACTGTACTGGAAAACTTCCATTAAAACCTACAACTTTATTATTATTAACTCTTAAAATTCTTCCATAAGAATTAGATTGTACATCGTTGTATGTTACTTCAAACCCATAGCCTAAATTTCTTTTTTTAGCTAATGAAACAGAAAAGTCTCCATTTAAACTAAAAACATCTACATCTTCTTCTCTGTATGTTCTTTCTAATGTTCCAAACTTTCTTTGAATACGACTTTCTTGAATATTTTGGTATGCTAGAGTAATAACACCATTCTCAATCCAATTTTTCTTCGGATTAATTTCTAATTGTGAAGATGCTAAAAACCTGTTTTGTGGTCCATAATTCCACTCTGCAAACTTAAGTGTTCCATTTTTTAATTCTGTTAATCTATCAAAACGAGGAACATCTGTAGATGTTGAATATTGAATATTGAATTTTAAATCGGTATTTCTAGATAACGGTACGTAAAACTTTTGTAATACATCTGTTTGACTAAATCCTGTATTTCTTTGAATGTTTGGATTTGGGTTAGTGGTTGGGTTCTCACTATAATTCCCATTCATATTATCTGAATAGAAAAATACTTTTCCCCAATCATCAAACCCATGCGAACGATTTTTTCCCATTCTCAAATCGCCAAATGTGCTATGTGTAACACTTGTTAAAGAGGCCCATTTTTTAAATTGTAATTCTACAGAAACGGCGTTAGTTACCTCATTATTCACTGAACTATATCTTAAAAAAGCATCTCCTTTAATTTGGCCTTTATCAGAAATTCTTGGTGTTTTTGTATAGTAATGTATTACTCCTCCTAGTGCATCAGATCCATATATTACAGATGATGGTCCAAACACTACTTCTGTTTTATCTAACAAATTAGGACTTACAGTAATAGAATTTTGTAGGTGCCCTTTACGATAAATAGCATTATTCATTCGAACTCCATCCACTACAAGCAAGACACGGTTACTTTCCATACCTCTTAAAACCGGACTACCTCCTCCAAATTGAGATTTTTGAACTTTAATTCCAGGCACATTTGCTAATAAATCTGCTGATGTTTGGGGAGATACTTTTTTAATTTCTTTGGAAGATATTAAAGCTATTTGTTCCGCTATTCTATTTGCTTTTTCTTGCTTCTTAAATACAGAAACAACTACTTCATCTAATTGTTCTGATTGTTTTGATAAGAAAACTTGATATCTGTTCTTTTCTAAATTAGACTTTCTTTCTTGAAATTTAGCGTAAACCACATGAGATAAAATTAATATCTCATTTTTCTGAAATTCTGAAATATTTACTTTTCCTTCTTCATCACTTACTCCCGACTTTGTTTTACTTTTATTAAACACAGCCACTCCTTCAATTGGCTTACCTGTTTCGGCATCAATTACAGTAAGGTTTTGTGAAAAAACTGATCCTATTATCAGTAAAAAATATACAGTTATAATTTGCTTCATATATCAACTAAACACCGTTTCTAAAACGTCTAAAGATTTAGGTTTTTTAAACCCTTCCAAATGTAATTCAAAATATTGAATTATTATTCTCAGTATTACTTGTCTTTCGTTTTTATTGTACGAAATTGAATCTATTGCATCAAAATTTATGCCTAAAAGGCTTTTAAAAAGATTTAATTCTTTACCAGTAATTACTAGTTTTTCATAAGTTGTATCCGTAAACCTTCCTTCTAGTAAACTAAAACCTAATTTTTCGATATCTGCTAAGTCTGGATAAAAACCTAAAAACCTTGATAAATTCAGTATAAAAAGCAAGTGAAAATTCGCAATATTATCATGAGTATCTAACCAAATAAGCCCCGTTTCTATGTACTTATACAAGACTTCATTTTTTTCTTCTTCCTGAATAATGCTAGATAACACCTCTGACAAAAACATTACAATTGTTTGTTTAACAACCGATGTATAAATATTTTCATAAGAATAAATAACTCTAGCTTCTCTTATCGAGTTTAATGAATTTTTATTGCTATGATTTGCTGTTAGCTCTAATTGTGTTAATGGTTGAAAATAAGCTGGTTTTAATTTTCCTCTTTTAGAACTTAAAACTCCTCTTATAATGTAAGAGCTTACTCCTTCTTCTAGAGTAAAGCATTTTACAATTAAGCTTGTATCACCATATTTAAGAGCACTTAAAACAATGGCTTTTGTAGTAATCATTGCCATTAATTAACAATTTTTATAATTGATTTTTAAAACCGTCATCAAAGGTATTTAATATTAATTACAAAAATGATACTTTCGTATAAATTTGATTCAACTTCTTATGACTTTTGAAATAGAAAGAAAATTTCTTGTAAACTCTAATATTTATAAACAATTAGCATACAAAAAGAGCTATATAAAACAAGGTTTCCTAAATTCGAAAAAAGAGCGTGTTGTAAGAGTTCGAATTAAAAACGACTCCGGTTTTTTAACTATTAAAGGACCTTCTAATAAAAATGGAACTACTCGATTTGAATGGGAAAAAGAAATTACCAGAACTGAAGCTGAAAACTTATTAGAATTATGTGAAGAAGGTATTATTGAAAAATACCGATACTTAGTAAAGGTAAACCAACATACTTTTGAAGTCGATGAATTTTTAGGAATTAATGAAGGTTTATTAATTGCTGAAGTTGAACTTATTAATGAAAACGAAAGTTTTACCAAACCTCAATGGTTAGGTGAGGAAGTTACAGGAATAGCTAAATACTATAATTCTAATCTCAGTAAAGACCCATTTTGCAACTGGAAATAAATCAATTATTCTAGTCTTTAATTTTTACACATAAAAAAATATGGTCAAAAAATGACTAAAGCTTCCTAAAAGCACAAATACATGAAAAATTGCGTGATTATATTTTATTTTCCCTATTGAATAAAATAGTGCTCCTACTGTGTAAAAGACACCTCCTGCCATTAAATAAAACAATCCTTCTGAAGATAAATTTTCCATCAAGGGCTTAATTAAGAAAACAACTTGCCAACCCATTATTAAATATAATGCTGTAGATAACTTATCAAACTTACCTGTAAAAAACAACTTTAAAACAACTCCTGTTAACGCAAACAACCAAACAAATACAAATAAATACCACCCTGTTTCCTCAGGCAAAACAATTAAACAAAAAGGAGTGTAACTACCTGCTATTAAAACATAAATAGCAGCATGGTCAAAAATATTTAATTTTCTTCTTAGCCTAGGTTCTTTTGTAGCATGATAAAAAGTAGAAGCTGCATATAATATTATTAGACTTACACCATAAATAATAAAACTTGACACTTCCCAAAAACTAGTATATGTAATAGACTTTGATATTAAAAATGGAAAAACTAGAAAACTTAACAGCAACCCAAATCCGTGAGTTAAAACATTTAGTTTCTCTTCTTTTTCGCTATAACGGTGATTTATATTCTCGCTCATTATTTGGTCTATTTGTGTCTTTCATATACAACTCATCATTAGTCAATTCATTGTACATAATGTCAAAAGTACTCTTTTTAAGAGTATCCTTATCATCCATTGTAAGTCCTTTTGTATTTATAAACTCACATTGTTTAATTCTAAAAGTTCCAGGAGCTCCTTTGAAAAAGTCCCATGAAAATAATCGTTTACAATCTAAATACAACTGAGGCACTATAGGTATTTGATGCTCGATGGCTAAACTAAATGCTCCATTTTTAAATGGTGCTAAAGTTATATTCTCAGTAGGCACCATTCCTTCTGGAAAAATTGCAATACTTGTTCCGTTTTTAAGTCTTCTTTTTGCTTGTTCATATACTCGCTTTCTACTCTCTGCATCACTTCTATCAACCATAATTACCACTTTTTTGTAGAAAAACCCAAAGATTGGAATTTTCACTAATTCTTTCTTTCCTACAAATACAATTGGGTTTTTACTCATTGCACACATTACCCATCCATCTAATAAAGACGCATGATTTGCACAAAACATATAGCTTTGATCTCTTTTTATTTCTTCTTTTCTATCAATTTTTAATCGGAAACCCATTCCATAAATCAGAAGAAAAGACCAAGCTCTAATTAGTTTCCAAAATACCGGGTAATATTTTTCGCTAGAAGTTAATATGAGTAAAAAAGGCGACATTACTACTACTGAAACTAAAATCAACACATAAAACCATAAGCGCCAAATCAATCGAAAAGGAAATAGTAAATATTTAATCATAACTGCGAATGTAGTAATTTCTTTTGTTTGATGATTTTTAACCTTATTTTTGCTAGCATTATTTAATAATTACACAAAACATTTCAAGAAGAAATATGTCAAGAGTTTTAACTGGAGTACAAAGTACAGGAACCCCACATTTAGGGAATTTATTAGGAGCTATCTTACCTGCCATTGAAATGGCTAACGATCCTAAAAATGAATCGTTTTTATTTATTGCCGACATGCATTCTTTAACACAAATTAAAGATGGTGAGCAATTACGTGAAAACACCTACAGTACTGCTGCTACTTGGCTTGCTTGTGGAATTGATATTTCTAAAACAGTTTTTTATCGTCAAAGTGATATTCCTGAGGTTACCGAGTTAACTTGGTATTTAAGTTGTTATTTTCCATACCAACGTTTAACCTTAGCACACAGTTTTAAAGATAAAGCTGACAGATTATCGGATGTAAACGCTGGATTATTTACTTATCCAATGTTAATGGCTGCCGATATTTTATTATACGATGCTGAAGTTGTTCCTGTTGGTAAAGATCAATTACAGCATTTAGAAATGACACGTGATGTGGCTAGTAGACTAAATAATATTATTGGTGATACTTTGGTTTTACCTCAAGCTAAAATTAATGAGAACACTAAACTAGTTCCTGGTACCGATGGTGAAAAAATGAGTAAGTCTAGAGATAACTTTATCGATATCTTTTTACCTGAAAAGAAGTTACGTAAACAAATTATGGGTATTAAAACCGATAGTTTAGCTCTTGAAGATCCTAAAGACCCTGATACCGATAATGTTTTTGCCTTATATAAATTATTAGCTTCAGATGAGCAAATTGCTCAAATGCGCGCTAACTACGAAGGAGGAAATTATGGATATGGTCATGCTAAACAGGCTTTGTATGAGTTAATTCTTGAAAAGTTCTCAGATGTTCGTGCGAAATATTACCACTACATGGAAAATCGTAACGAAATTGATGAAGCTTTAGCTATTGGTGCTGAAAAAGCTCGTGCAATTGCAAAAGATGTTTTAAAAAGAGTACGTGATAAAGTAGGTTACTAAAAAAACTAATTATGAAATCTCTTTTTACTTTTAGTAGTATACTTTTATTACTTTCATGTGCACAACCAAAGGAAAAAACTTTTGTAACAGAAGCTTCTTGCGGACAATGTCAGTTTGGGCTAAAAACCCAACGTGGTTGTGATTTAGCTATAAAAGTTGATGACCAAGCTTATTTTGTTGAAGGGGCTCATATTGATGATTATGGTGATGCACACGATGAAAACATTGGTTTTTGTAATACAATTAGAAAAGTAGAAGTTACTGGTAAATTAGAAAACGAAAAATTTAAAGTTAGTACTTTTAAAATAGTAGAATAACTTTATATAATATCATAAAAACAAAAACCGAAGTTAATTACTTCGGTTTTTGTTTTTATAAAGATTTTCTATGCCAATTAAAACATGTCCAATATTTATCTTTAAAAACCTCATAATTAATCTCAATTTTTGATTGATATTTAATCTTGATTTGGTCTATTACCTTACTTGCTTTTCTATAATCTTTACAAGCAAAAAAAACTTCTCCAATGTTGTCTCCTGTTTCTCTTCCTACATTTAAAAAACCCTCATAATCTTTCAAGTCTAACATTATATCTTCTTCTATATTATTTAAAAGACTGTAAGTACTATCATTTGGAAATCCTCTTGTTTTCTCTCCTTCATATGGAATCTTAATCTTCATAATCCATGGGTGTGACGCTGTCTCATCCCATGCCAACAAATCTGAATTCATTATCGCTAACAAAGTATTACCATTTTTCAACTTTGCTTCTAAACTTATATAACTATCCTCACTTGTATTATATCTTACGCCATCATATTTTTCAACAAATTCTTTTTCTCTCCATATTAAAAAATCTTTTAATTTTTCAATTGGCACTAACTCTTTTTCTTGTTCTTCATTAGATGTAAATTCTATATTATCTATAACAGTAACCACTTTTAATTCTCCTAAAAAGTTTTCTAAAAAAATATAACTTCCATTAATAATTTCATTCTTATTTTTCTCCGAGTAATCCTTATGAACAATAGTTATATCTATTTCATCTGGACAGTCCTTTACTTCATTTTCATAAAAAAACATATTCTCTTTTCTAAACTTAAACCCGCCCATATTTATGACTACATCGTCTATATCAGAACTTGGTTTATGAGCTTGAAATTTCCAGTTAGGTAATTTGGGTGCTGCAGCTATTAACTCTTCAATAAGATAATAATTTTTAATATCTCCATCAGAAGTAAGTATCAAATCTGCAATATCATCATTTACCATTCCTGTTAAATACCATATTCCTTCTTTTAATTGATCTAATTTTGGTGATATTTTATCAAAAAAATTTAATGAAATATTTTCAGCCCCTCCTCTTTTAATTACATTAAAGAACTTTTTCTCGTTTTCAATAAACCAATTCCAAAAATCTTCATAACTATTAATTGATTCATTTTTTTCCTTTCCTAGCAATTTTTTTAATATCCTCATATTCTTTTCCCTTTAAGGTGCTGGATTCGGAATAACCGCGTGTACCGCTTCAATTTCTCCTAAAATCTCTTTGCTTAAATCAATATTAATAGAATTAATGTTTTCTTTTAATTGGCTCATTTTTGTTGCACCAATAATATTACTCGTTACAAATGGTAACTGATTGATATATGCCAATGATAATTCAGAAAGTGTTAATCCATGTTTTACAGCTATTTTCTGATATTCTTCCACTGCTTTTAAAGAACCTTCAGACATATATCTTGCTATAAATCTTGGAAACAAAGTTCCTCTTGCTCCTTCCGGTGTTTGTCCATTTAAATATTTACCAGACAACACTCCTTGTGCTAATGGTGAATATGCTAACAATCCTATATTTTCTCTCATAGACACTTCAGACATTCCATACTCATAACCTCTATGGATTAATGAATATGAATTTTGAATTGTAACCATTCTTGGTAGTCCTTTTTCTTCTGCTGTTTGTAAATACTTCATGGTTCCCCAAGGCGTCTCATTTGACAACCCTACTTGCTTAATTTTACCTTCTTTTACTAAGTCGTTTAAGGTTTCTAAAATCTCTAAGTGATTTTCTGCTTCTTTGGTTGAAGTTTCATAAGGATAATCGCGAACACCAAAACAATTTACACCTCTATCAGGCCAGTGTAATTGATATAAGTCTATATAATCCGTTTGTAGCCTTTTTAAGCTCCCTTCTACAGCTTCTTTTATATTTTCCCTTCCAAATCTTCCTTCACGAATATGAGCCGTATAAGCACCACTTCCTGCTATTTTTGAAGCCAATACTACTTTGTCTCTGTTTCCTGTTTTTTTAAACCAAGACCCAATAATTTTTTCTGTAGCTCCATAAGTTTCAGGAGTTGCTGGAACGGAATATAATTCAGCAGTATCAAAAAAGTTTACTCCTTGTTCTAAGGCATAATCCATTTGTTCGTGTCCATCAGCCTCTGTATTCTGATTTCCCCAAGTCATTGTTCCTAAACATATTTTAGAAACTTTTATATCTGTATTTGGTAGTGTTGTATATTTCATAAGTTAATTCTCAAATATTATCCTTGTAAAAATACAAGGTTTTTATATTTTTTTCTTCTTAAAATTAACACAAAAAAATCCCGCTAATTGCGGGATTCTTATTTAATTATCTGACTAAATATTCAGTTAATCTTCTTTTTTTAAGTTTTTTAATCAATGCAAACACTGCTATTGAAAGAATTATTAAATATCCTAAAATTACTTTAACAGTACCAAATTGAGCTAATCCTAAAATAAGACCTCCCAAACCTTGTCTTCCTCTTACTTCATATTCGTAACCTTTTTCTATTTCTCCTGCTAAAAAAAATATCCATAAAAATATCGCTGTTGAAAACAATATAGCAAAAGCTTGTGGTTTTATATACTTCATAAAAGAAGGTTTTTCTTTGAAATAATTAAACCTAAACAAACTCTCTTTCAAATAAAGAAAAACTTCTCTTTTTATTTTTTCATCATTTATAATTATTTCTTCTTCAGAACTACCTCCATAAAAAACTTTCATTTTATTGTCTTCTTCTGGGTTTTCAATACTTTTTATATATGAAAAAGGGATATTAAAAATATCTTCTGGTATTATTGATTTTTCAAAACCTGTAACTAACTCAGATTTTATATATTTATTTGTTTTACCTATATAAATAAATTCATTTGTAACAACTATAAAATTGTTATTATTACAGAACCAATATTTCATCTAATTTTCTTTTTCTTTTAGCTATTTATTATTTCAAAATAGCTTCGATTCCTGGTAAAGTTTGTCCTTCTAACATTTCTAACATAGCTCCTCCTCCTGTAGACACATAACTTACCTTATCTCCAAAACCAAACTGCTTAACTGCTGCTACCGAGTCTCCTCCTCCTACTAAAGAGAATGCTCCATTCGCTGTTGCTTCTGCAATTGCATTTCCAAGTTCTATTGTACCTGTAGCAAATTTTTCCATTTCAAAAACTCCTAATGGTCCGTTCCATAAAATAGTTTTTGATTTTGCAATTACTTCTGCAAATTTTTCTGATGTTTTTGGTCCACAATCTAATCCCATCCATCCTTCAGGAATTTTAGTTGTATCTACTTCTTGAGTATTGGCGTCCTTTGAAAAGGCATCTGCAATTACTGCGTCTACTGGTAAATGTATTTCTGTATTATTCGCTTTCGCTTTTTCTAATATTTCTAAAGCTAAATCTAACTTATCATCTTCTACTAACGAATTTCCAATAGTTCCTCCTAAAGCTTTAATAAAAGTGAATGTCATTCCTCCACCTACAATAATGTGGTCTACTTTTTCAATAATATTTTCAATCACTCCTATTTTAGACGATACTTTAGCTCCACCTAAAATTGCTGTTACTGGCTTTTCTGAATTATTTAAAACCTTGTCAATACTTTCAATTTCGGTAGCTAATAAATTTCCAAAACATTTATTCTCAGGAAAAAACTGTGCTATTACTGCTGTAGATGCATGTGCTCTGTGTGCAGTTCCAAAAGCATCGTTTACATACACATCTCCTAATTTAGATAATTGCTCAGCAAAAGCAACATCTCCAGCTTTTTCTTCTGAATAAAAACGTAAATTTTCTAATAATAAAATCTCCCCGTTTTTTAAATCAGCAACAGCAGCTGATACTTTATCACCAACACAATCGTCAACAAACTTAACTTGTACCCCTATTACTTCGGTTACTTTGTCTACAATATGACCTAATGAAAATTTATCTTCCTTTCCTTTTGGTCTTCCTAAATGTGACATTAACACACAGCTTCCTCCATCTTCTAAAATCTTTATAATCGTTTTCTTAGCTGCTTGTATTCTGGTATCATCAGTTACTTCAAAACTATCGTTTAAAGGAACATTAAAATCTACTCTTATTAATGCTTTTTTATTTTCGAAATTAAAATCGTTAAGTGTTTTCATTACTTAAATTTAGTTGATTGTTATTTTTAAAAATTGTCTTTTCTTTCTTCTTTCACCGTATAAAATTAACTCATTCTCTGAAACTTGTTGTACATATCGGCAATTAAAAGGTGCTACTTCTTCTTTATTAGCTAATAAAGTTTTATAAATAAAGTTTCCATCGGTGTCAAATTTAACAATATATAAATTGGTATTATTCCTTGTTGCTTTCCATAAGAAACTTTCTCTAAATTTTATTCTACCTCCTGATAATTCTCCCATTTTCTTATGAGCGTTTAAAATAAGATACTCATTATTGTTATATTGAGCTGTACCAAAAGACATTAATGGATTTGAAAAATATCCTGACGTTTGTGCTTTATTGATATTTCTAGCCCACAAAAGATCTCCTTCATCACTTAATTTCAATGTAATTATATCGTCAAAATTGTATGATATTCTTGAATACCCTCCAAACCTATTGTAAACATACGTTGTTGTTATAAAAAATTCTTCTGCTGTAATAATCATTCCTCCTCCGTCTGGATATGAAACGCTTTTAAACCTAATATTACTCAACTCTTTATCTTTCGATTTCCCGTATTTGTCCATTAAAAACTGCTCAGTAAATGGAGAAAATTTAGAGTTTTCTATATTCAAATTTTCTGGATCAATAATAAAAGAACATACTCCCTTAAATCTAAACTCATTTCTATCTGAATAAAAACCTATACAACTTAATTTATTTTCTGGTGTAAAATCTAATTCCAAAGTTGCTACAAAATGATCTTCTACAGACAATTTTGTTGAAATTACATTGTTTTCTGTGATTTTAAATAACTCATAATGATAATTTCCTCCTTTTTTCTTTTTCTTCTTTTTAGGATATACTTTCCCTAAGACAGATACTTCTCCTTCATCTGATACTTTTACATCTTGAAGTTTAAATTGTTTGTCTTTATAAGGTAACTCAAACTCCTTCTCCCAAAGTTGATTAAAATCTTCATCAAAAACTAAGATACTGTGATGTTCATTTTTTTTATCAGAAGAATCTATATTAAACACATTATATTTCCCTGATTTTGAAAAAGATAAATTACCTTCAAAATCCCTATCTATTTTAGACCCTGAAAAAATAGATGCAAAAAATGATGGATACCTATCTGTAGTTACCTCGAAAATTTTTCTTTTGGTAAAATCAAATTCTTCTTTTGCTGAAGTATATAAAAAAGCCTCTATCTTTTTTTCTTTTTTATTTCTATAATACTCAATAAAGCCTAGAATATCTCCATTTAAAAAACTTGCAGATACTCTTCGTCTTTTTTCCATTTTATGTTCAAATGATTTTATCTTTTTAAAATCATTATCAAAAACATCTATATAAAAGTATTTTTCATTTTCTGAAGTTTTAAGTACATATAACTTATTAGACTCGTCTTTAAAAATAGTTCTTAAAATATTTGATTGTTTTTCTTTTTGAACGTCACTTTTAAACAAAGCAACATCTATTGGGCTTTCTTGTGCCTTTATTTTTAAGGCAATAAGAATAAATAATACTAAAAAAAGTGTTTTTTTCATTGCAATTGTGTTTTGATAAATTTAGTTGTCGAAAATACTATATTTTAGCAATACATTTAACCTTATTTTAATCAATATGGAAAACACTTCTGTACTAATAAAATCAGAAAAATTAAATCTACAAGAATGTTACAATTTTGTTTCCGATCCTTCTTGTGGTGGTATTGCTGTTTTTGTTGGAACCGTAAGAAATGCCACTCAAAACAAAAGTGTTACTCAACTAGATTTTTCAACATATAAACCCATGGCTATTAAAGAAATGCAAAAAATTGCCAACATAGCTTTGGATAAGTTCTCTATTAAGAAAATTGCCATTCATCATGCCGAAGGTTTACTACAAATAGAAGATATTCCTGTTATTATTACCGTTTCTTCTCCTCATAGAAAAGCCGCTTTCGATGCTTGCCAGTATGCTATCGATACTTTAAAAGAAACTGTACCTATTTGGAAAAAAGAATACTTTGAAGATGGTGAAGTTTGGGTAAATGCTCATCCATAACTCTTTTTTATGATACAGTACAAAACAACATCAAGTATTGAAGAACTAAACCAAATTATAGATTTACAGCTTAGTAACTTACCTCAAAACTTAACTGATATTGAGAAAAAGGAGCAAGGTTTTGTAACTGTACAACATTCTATTGAGGTTTTAACAAAAATGCATGATATACATCCTCATATTATTGCTAAACATGGAGAACAAGTTATTGGTTATGCTTTATCCATGTCTAAAATTTTTAGGAATGAAATTCCTGTTTTAGTTCCTATGTTTAATGAAATTGATAAATCTTCTAAAAAAGAGGACAACTATATTTTGATGGGACAAGTTTGTATTGATAAAAATTACAGAGGCAAAGGAATTTTTAGAAGCTTATATGAAGAAATGAAAAATGCATTTTCTAACACTTATGATGCTATTATTACTGAAATTGATGCTAACAATACTCGGTCTTTAAATGCACATAAAGCAATTGGTTTTAAAGAATTATCTATTTATAAATCTAACAACCAAAATTGGATTATTGTTTATATGGGTATTTAATACGGTAAATCTGCTGGCTCCATAAAACTAACTTCTGGGTTATACATTTCTTTTAAAACCTCTTTTATCTCTTCCATAAACTCGCTCAATTTCTCTTTTGTTACTAAATTATCAGGCTTTCTATAATTTGATGAAAAATTCATTTTCAAAAACCCACTTTTTAAATTCTTGAAAGAAATTATTCCTGCTTCTATTTCTTTAGAAAAATCAAACTTAGTATTTTGAGTATATAAAAAAGCATATAACATAACTTGTATTGCTTTATGATACTTTAACTCTCGAATGCTATCAAAATCTATAACTTTCAAATTGGTTGAACTAACCATACCAGTTTTATAATCAATAATTCGGGTTACTCCGTTTAGTTCATCAATTCTATCAACCTGTCCATGTATTTTTATCGGAAACTCTATTCCTTCAACAGCTATTTCAGCAGCTAAGTTTTGCTCTGTTGCTATAATTTTTAATTGGTTATTTTTATCTTTTAGTAATTGTTCTTCTTTTGCTAAAAAATTTTTTACAAAACGATTTGCAACTTCAAAAACCAATCTATTTTTACCCGTTTTTATATCTCCGTTTCTAAAATGCTTTGAAAAGAAAAAGACAACAAGGTCTTCTCTTTTCTTATGCATTTGCTGTACATCCTCTAATTGTAAAAACTTATTTAAATACGGCTTATATAATTCTTCCAAAGTATCATGAACTACTGTTCCCATTGTATTCGCTGCCACAGTTTCTTCTACATTTTCAAACTCATTTATTTTTAAAACTTTTTGTTTATAAAAAGCTATCGGATTGTATAAGTAGTTTGTTAATGCAGATGGTGAAATTCCTTTCCTTGCCAGTTCTTGCAATCGTTCTAAAGCTTTTTCATCTTTTTGTATTTCTTTTAATTTTACTGGCGATGTTACTACTTTTGGACTTATTGTTTCCTCAGTAATATCATCTCTCATCATTTCTAACTGTGTTACAAAACGACTTTTTTCTCCACTTCCAAATACATCATGTTCTGTATTATACAGTATATAAATGTTCTTTGCTCTTTGTAATAATCTAAAAAAGTGATACGAAAAAAGAGCATCTTTTTCCTTATATGTTGGAAGCCCAAATGCTATTTTAACATCAAAAGGAATGAATGTATTTTGTTGACTACTAGCTGGCAATACTCCTTCATTTACTGAAGTTATAATTACGTTTTCAAAATCTAACATACGTGTTTCTAGTACTCCCATAAGTTGCAATCCTTGTAAAGGTTCTCCCTGAAAAGACAAACTTTCTGATTGAATTAATTGTTTAAAAAACTGATGTAATGTTTTTAAATCTTGTACATAATTAAACTCGTTATGCAAGTTTTGTAATTGCGTAAATGCTGTATAAAATCTAAACAAGTATTCTTTCTCTAAATCGTTTGCTGTATCTTTTAAAACATTGATGAGCTCTAATATTCTTGATAAAAAATCGCTTATTGATGTAAATGGTTTAAAAACATTATCGATTACCTCCTTTATTTTATCCTCTAAAGGAAGAAGAAACTCATTAATTTTCTCTTTGTCTACAAACGTGTTGTTCTCTTTTACGATAGCTTCTGAAATTACATCTGCAATATTTTTTTGCTCTTCTACTTGTAAAAGTCTATATATGGTTGCGTCTTTTACCAACCGAACAACATCTTTATGGTAGAATAACCCTTCTTCTTGTTTTTGTAATTTTTCTTGATTGATAAACAATTGAAAAACAGCAAAAATTAAACTTGTTGTTGGAATATCTTTTAACGGATATCCCATTGTTATATTTATTGCATCTACATTTTTTGGTAAGGAGTTTAGAGTAATTGGTAATAAAGTTTCATCAGCCAACACCAATGCTGTATTATTATAACTTGGTAATTTTGATAAAATCTCACCAGTATATTTTATTTGAGTAATATTTTTTGACGCTCCAATTACTTGGATGTTTTTGGATTCAGAAAAATAATCTTTAATCGTTTGAATTGGATTGTTTTCATAATGCTTCCAAGTAGTTTTATATTTCCTTAGAAAACTTCCTGCTTGATGAGTTCCTTCATAAAACGTTTTTTCAATATCCCAATATACTTCAGTAGTTTCACTAGTTAAAAACTCTTGAAATATATATTCTTCAGCACTATTCAATGCATTGAACCCTATAAAAACATACTTCTTATCTTTATTTCTTTGAACATAATCAGCTACTTTTTTAGTTGCTTCTCTGTACAGTACTCCTTGATAACCTATTTTATTGTCTGTTAAAAAATGATATAAAGATTCGTATAATTTTTCCAACTCTTCCATAAAAGAAAAGTGATCTTTCATTAGTTCAGTTTCCTTAAACTCTCCTTTTACTGACCATTTTTTTAAACGATGTATATCTCTCAAATACACAAAAATATCGCGAGGATTAATTAAATGTTGATCTATCTCATTAAAATCTTGTAATACCGTAAATGCCCAAGAAGAAAATTTATCAAATGAATCCGGATCTTTTACTATTTCTTTATAAATTGTATAAAAGTGAAATAATAACTGAACACTATCTGCTTTTTTTATTTCAGAAATTTCTTCAACAAAATCGCCAATATTAACTATACGAGGTAAAAAACCTGCTAAAATTTTATTCTTAAAATCTTGTTTAACAAATACACCTGCTCTTTGAGATGGTAATATAAACACTACATTTTCAAACGTTTTTGTTGTTTGCGCAATAGCATCTAAAGTTTCTGAAATAAACGATTGCATAAGCTAATTTTAGTATAAGCAAAGTACAATTTTTATCTTATTTTTGAGATGATAATACTTTCAATTTTTAGCAATGAATTCATCTAATAAACTTAAGATTGCTCTTATACAATCTGACCTTGTATGGGAAAATCCAACTGAAAACAAAAATCGCTTTCAAGAGAAAATTATGGCTATTTCTGATACTATCGATTTAATTATTCTTCCTGAAATGTTTACTACTGGTTTTTCTATGACGCCAGAAAATATTGCTGAAACTATGGAAGGAAATACGGTGAATTGGATGCTTAAATTAGCTAAAGAGAAAAACTGTGCTATTACTGGAAGTATTATTATTACTGAAAACAATAATTATTATAATAGATTACTTTTTGTTCATCCTTCGGGGAAAATAGATTCTTACGATAAAAAACATACGTTTACATTAGCTGGTGAACATGAAGTATATACTGCTGGAAAAACTAAAAATATTATTGATTATAAAGGATGGAAAATATGTCCTTTAATTTGTTATGATTTACGCTTTCCTGTATGGGCTAGGAATACTGAAAACTATGATTTATTATTATATGTAGCCAGCTGGCCTAAACCTCGTGTTGAGGCATGGGATTCTTTACTAAAAGCTCGTGCTATTGAAAATATGAGTTATACTATTGGTGTAAATAGAGTAGGGGTTGATGCTAACAACTATGAATATAATGGTAACTCCGTTGCTTATGATATGCTAGGAAACTGTATAGACAAAAAGAATAATAACGAAGAAGTTTCTATAATGATTGAACTTGATAAAAAATCTCAACTTAAAATTAGAAATAGATTTCGTTTTTTAGAAGATCAAGACAATTTTATATTTCAATAAAAAAAGCAACCTTTTAAAGGTTGCTTTTTTGTTTTAAGCTGGTATCATCCACTTAAAATTAAACTTGGTATCTGGAACTACAATACGTTCTGTAATTCGATACATTCTATCTGGCAACTTCATTAAGTAGTCTCTTGCTTTTTCTGCCTCTGGAGTTAAACCGGTGATTTTATCAATCTCCCAAGCTTTGTTTAACTTCCTTAAAATGTCAACATAGTCAAAACCTGTGTATACACCTATTCTTTGAGCTACTGTAGAGAAATCATCAAATAAACTTCCTTTTTCTCCAAAAGACTCTCTTAAATGCATTGCAGGCATTACTATTTTGTGTTTCATCATGTGTTGAAAAGCTAACATCATTTCACTCGGATCTATTTTAAATATTTCCTTCACAAAATCTGTATAAGCAATGTGATGACGCATTTCGTCTCCTGCTATAATTTTAGACATTTTTGCTAAAGCTTTATGTCCTTTTTTCTTAGCTATCTTAGCTACATTATTATGTGAAATGTATGTTGCTAATTCTTGGAAGCTTGTATACACAAAGTTTTTATATGGATCAGTAGCTGTTCCAATATCAAAACCATCAGCAATTAAATGCTGAGTAGAAATTTCAACTTCACGCATATTTACTCTTCCAGAAAGGTATAAATACTTGTTTAATACGTCTCCATGACGATTTTCTTCTGCTGTCCAAGCGCGAACCCATTTTGCCCAACCATTATCTGGTTGCTGTGTTACTCCATCTAAATCTAATAACCAAGACTCATATGTTGGTAAAGCTTCTTCTGTGATTGTGTCTCCAACCAAAACTACCCAAAAATCATCATCAAGCTCTTTAGAAAGCTCTTGAATTTCTTTTACTTCTTCTATAAAAGAATCTTTTTGAGAATTTGGTAAAAAATCTGTTGGTTGCCAAATTTTTTCAATTGGGATTAAGAATTTGTCTACAAAACTGTCAATATTTTTTTCCAGCGTTTGCATTACTTCCTTTCGAATGTTTTGTAATGACATAATTATATTTAATTTTAATTTTTATAAGGGGGTTATTCAATTGACTCTTTGATGGTGGTCTCTACATTTGCTATCAACTCATCAAACGGTAAACTATCAATTTTTATTGGTTGGTGTGTTTTAATTTTTATGGGACTTCCTAATCCTAATGGAAATTTACCATACTTAAACACTTTCCATGAATTGTTAATTGTTAGTGGTACAATATACGCTTCAGGATTATATTTTGTAATCATTTTAAGACCATTAACTGAAAATGATTTAGGTTTTCCTGTTCTACTTCTTGTTCCTTCTGGAAATATAGCTGCAGACCATTTATTTTTATTAATTCTTTTTGAAAAACTTGCTAACTCTGTTAAAGCTTGTCTAGAATCTTTTCGATCAATTAAAGCTGCTCCTCCATGTTTTAAATTGAAAGAGATACTTGGAATTCCTTTTCCTAGTTCTTTTTTGGATACAAATTTTGGGTAGTGTTTCCTAAAATACCAAATAATTGGCGGAATATCAAATGTACTTTGATGATTTGCAACAAAAATTAGTGTTGTGTCTTCAGGTAAATTTTGTTTATTCTCAACTTTTACTCTAATTCCTAAGATTAGAAGTGATTTAATTAAAAACCAATTCATAATATCTACCACGTTTTGATGCCCTTTTTGACCAAATAATTTTAGGCCAATCCATTGCAAAGGATGGAATATTAATAGTAGAGAAAAGAACACCAATGCAAAAATTGATGACAATATATAGCTTAAGAATTTCATTGTTTTATTTTTAATAATCTGCAAAAATAAAAAATCCCGCGAAAGCGGGACTATATATCTGTGTTAAAACCAATTATTCCATGGAATTCTCGATAGCACTATTACTAATGCTAATCCATAAAAAATTGCAAAAGTTTTAAATTTTGCTTCACTCTTAACTTGCTTTTTATGTTTTGACCAACCAATTGTTATTAAAACAATAGCTATAATCATCATTATTGGATGCTCTAAAGCCAACAAACGTGCTCCAGAATCTTTCATTACCTCTCCTCCATTACTTTTTAAGGCTTTATACCAAGGAGACATAAAATACCATCCTAAACCTATTAATAATTGAATGTGGGCCGTTATTAAAGTAAATAAACCTAAACGGAATTCTTTATGAGTAAATTCTTTTTTTTGTACTAAACCAATTATTGCATTTACAACTGTATAAACTAATACGGCTAATACTATATACGCCCAATAAGAATGTATTGTTTTCATCATATCTTCACTTAATTTTATAGAGTGATGCAACTAATAATTACATCAAAATTTGTTAGTTTTTGTTGCTTGCAAAGTTACTGTTTTTTATGCATAAAAAAACCACCTCAATTGAGGTGGTTTTAAATTTTATTAAACTAAGTTTTAATTAAACTTATATCTAACTCCTAATTGCATTTGCCATCTTGATGAGTTTAATCCACTATCATCAGATCTATTAAGTGATGTTTCTGCTCTTGGATCATAAGTATATCTTGGAGTAGTACCATCCGCTTCAAATCCTTCGAAGTTTATTAACTGTACAGCATTGAAACTTCCTGAGAAATATCTTTTACCCCAATTCTTATTTAATAAGTTTGTGAAGTTAAAAATATCTGCAGTTAATTCTATTGCGTGAGAATTTTTCTTTCCTTTTAATTTAAACTCATGAGCAAATTTTAAATCTACTACATGGCTCCATCTAGATCTATCTCCATTTCTTTCAGCAAACTGACCTCTTCTACTTCTAAGATAATCATTACTTTCAATAAAGTTGTTTAAATCTGTCCATTGCTGAGCTGCTGTATAAGTACCATCGTCGATTAAATTAATTTCAGATGCGCTAGAAGGTACATAAATTAATGAATTAGATGCTCCAGAATCAGAAGCTAATGCTCCTCTATCGTTGTATATGTAACTAAATACATTTCCTTGACCTGCATCATAAAATAACCCTAAAGTTGTTTTATTCCAATCATTCCATTTGAAATCAATAGATGCATTAGATAATACTCTATGTCCTTGAGCAAAATCAGATCTTGATAAACCTAAATCGTTAGCTCCATTAATATTTTCTACTCTTGCCCATTGAGAACTGTTTTGAGAAGAAGTTCCATCATTGATTACATAAGAATCACCATAAGAATATGAAGCTTGTGCTCTTACATCAATAAAATCTGAATAAAAGTTTTTACTTAATGTTGTTGAGAAGTTCCATGAGTGACCTTCATTTGTATTAGATGCTAAATACACTCCTTGATAAGCATTATCTACTCTCTTGTATCCATAATTTGGTCTACTTCCTGGTTCAGTAGTTTTAAACTGAGGTCCTTCTATATTTAAGTTTTCATATTTAATAGCTCTGATATTATCATTCCAGATAAAATCTGCAGAGATATTAAAATTAGCTGGTAATTTTTGATCAATTGCTAAGTTTGTTTTAAAAACTTGAGGTAACATAAAGTCTGCTGCAAATAAATCAACTACACCTCCTGTAGAACCTGAACCAGGTGCTGGATCTTTATATTGAGAATTAACGTCAGGATTAAAATCTGGTATAAAGTCACCTCTACTAGAACGGTTATCAATTCTTCCTGATGTAACTCCATTATTGTTATAAGCTCCTCCTGGCCATACTAAAGGTACTCTTGAAGTAAAGATACCAAATCCTCCACGGATTTTTGTACTCTTATCTCCTTTAACATCCCATGTAAATCCAACTCTTGGAGAAATATGTAACTTAGAGTCAATTCCTTTACCTACTCTAGCTCCTTGTAAATTTTTACCAGCAGCAGTTAATAAATTAACTGTTCTAGTGTTAAAGTCTGCATTTGTTCTTCCATTTTCCCAGAAAGGAACATCAAAACGTAAACCTGCTGTTACTTTAAGTCTGTCAGAAAATGTAATTTCATCTTGGAAATATACACCTAATTGATAAGCATCAAATTTTGCAGCTCCTAATGAAGTATCTCCATTACCTCCAATTAAAGAATAACCTAAACGATATCTAATAGCTTTTTGTTTTGCTAAGAAATCATTTACATTACTAAATTCATAATATCCAAAGTTTCTTCCAAAGAAAACATTGTTAATAGATGAAAATTCATTGTGAGTACCTATAGTAACTTTATGAGCTCCAGCGTAAATTTCAAAATTATCAGTAATTGTTAATATATCTGTCTCTAATAAGTTTGCTGTAGAAAAAGGCTCTGATCCAAAAGTAATACTACCTCTACCATCTCTAATTCTTACATTAGGAAAAGGACTACCATTAAATCCTCTATCATCTTTAACTTTTGTATAACCTACTACTAAGTTGTTAGAATATTTACTACCAAAAGTAGAGTTTAATTCTAAAGTAGATGTATTAGTAACTGATTCGAAAACTTGGTTACCATTTGAAAAATTGATACTTCTTGTAGAAGATGAATTTGCATTATTATTTACTCCTTTTACATAAGAGTGCTTTAAAGATAACTTGTGGTTATCGTTAATGTTCCAATCTATCTTAGCAATTAACTTATCACTTTTTAATGAAGAAATTGCATTATTAAATCCTCCTACGTTATATCCGTATTCGTTTGCTATAAATTGAGATAAGTTAGCTAAACCAGCTGCGTCAGTATCTCCAGTATAATTATCTGTGAAAAAAGCTCTAGGAGTTTCATTATCTTGTCTTTCGTAGTTAACAAAATAGAATAATTTATCCTTTTTAATTGCTCCTCCAATTCTAGCTCCATAAGTTAAAGCTGTAAATTCAGCTAATCTAACTCTTTCGTTAGTACCAGCAATATCAACTGGTGTTTTACCTGCTAATTTTTCATTTCTGAAAAAAGAATAAACAGATGCTTGTGTTTGATTAGTACCTGACTTTGTTATTGCGTTAATAGATCCTCCAGCAAAACCAGATTGTCTTACGTCGAAAGGTGCTATATTAATCTGAAACTGATCAATTGCATCTAAAGATATAGGACTAACTCCTGTTTGCCCTCCATTTGTTCCTGAACTAGCTAAACCAAATACATCATTATTAACAGCTCCATCTAAATAAATAGCGTTATATCTATTATTTTGACCTCCAATTGAAATCGTATTATCTCCACTTATCTGAGCTTGTGGTGTTAATCTAGCAAAATCAGAAATAGATCTCGAAATAGATGGTAAAGCAGAAATTTGTTTTCTAGATACTTTTGTTTCTGAACCATCCTTTTGATTAGTAGTATTAGCTACTACTACAATTTCTGTTAACATGTTTGAATCCTCAGCTAATTTAGCGTTTACAGTTTCTGAATCACCTAAGCTTAAAAACAAACCTTCTTTTTCATAAGTTTTATACCCTACAAAAGAAATTGTAACTTTATAAGGTCCACCAGATCTCATATTTGAAATTCTGTAAAATCCATCTAAATTTGTTGATGCTCCATACTTAGTACCTGTAGGCATGTGTACAACTAAAATATTAGCCCCTGGTAATGCTTCATCGAAACCATCAATTACTTTTCCTCCCATTGAAGAGGAAGTAACTCCCTGTCCTAAAATTGTAGCCGATACAAAGAATAAGGCCACAAGTAAAACATTTTTAAATTTTCTCATTGTTTAATCTAATTGTTATTAAATGCGGAGGCAAAGGTCTTGCTTTTATACCTTGTTAATATTAACTTAATGTTAAGTTTTTTAACATTGGCTTAACAATACCTGATAAACAAGAAGTTAAATTTTAATGCTTTTTTTAGTTTTTTAGCATTTTTTTAGCAAGTTCTTTCCCTAATTCAACACCAAACTGATCAAAAGAGTATATATTCCACACTATTCCTTGTGTAAATATTTTATGTTCATAAGTTGAAATTAACATTCCTAATGTTTTTGGAGTCAATTTTTTAAACAAAAGTGAGTTACTTGGTCTATTTCCTTTAAATACTTTATAAGGAAGTAATTTATTTATTTGGTCTAGCTTATTTTCTGTCTTTAACTCCAAGTGTACCTCTTCTTTTGTCTTTCCATAAGCTAATGCATCCATTTGTGCATAATAATTAGCCATTAACTTTTTATGGTGATCTGTTAAACCATATAATGATTCTTCATATCCAATAAAGTCAGTTGGAATCAATTTTGTTCCTTGATGAACTAATTGCATAAATGCATGTTGCATATTCGTTCCTGTACTTCCCCAAACAATTGTTCCTGTTTGATAATCTATTTCTTCTCCATTTCTATCCACTCCTTTACCATTACTTTCCATAATAGCTTGTTGTAAATATGCAGGAAGTTTGGATAAGTATTGACTATATGGAAGTACTGCCTCTGTTTCACTTCCATAAAAATTATTATACCAAATACTTAACAGTGCTAAAATTACGGGAATGTTTTTATCGAAATCAGCTGTTTTAAAATGAACATCCATTTCTTCAGCTCCATTCAATAACTCTTTAAAGTTATCATAACCTACCGATAAACTTATTGATAAACCAACGGCTGACCATAAAGAAAATCTTCCACCAACCCAATCCCACATTGGGAAAATATTTTTCTTGTCTATACCAAAACTATTTACTGCCTCTAAATTGGTAGATACCGCAACGAAATGTTTAGTAATATCAAAAACTGTAGCTGATTTTAAAAACCAATCTCTAATAGTATTTGCATTAGTTAATGTTTCTTGAGTTGTAAACGTTTTTGATACTATTACAAATAATGTAGTTTTAGGGTCTAACTTTTTTAATATTTCTGAAACATGATCACCATCTATATTAGAAACAAAATGTGTATTTAGTTTGTTCTTATAATATTGTAATGCTTCCACTACCATATCAGGACCAAGATCTGAACCTCCTATACCAATATTAACTACATCGGTAATTGACTTACCTGTATATCCTTTCCACTTTCCTGAAATAACTTTATTACTAAAGCTTTTTATTTTTCTTAAAGCTGTTTGTACTTTAGGCTTTATATCTTTACCATCTACAAGGATAGGCTCTTCAGAATTACTTCTTAAAGCTGTATGTAATACTGCTCTATTTTCTGTTTCATTTATTTTTTCTCCTGAAAAACATTTTTCTATTGCTTCTTCTAAACCTACTTCTTTTGCTAGAGAAACCAATAAACTAATTGTTTCTTCTGTTATATGGTTTTTTGAATAATCTACTTCAAAATCATTATAACAAATAGAAAAATTTTTCTTCCTATTCTTATCCTTTAGAAATAACTCTTTTAAACTATTGTTTTTTGCTTCGTTAAAATGTTCTGTCAACTTTTTCCATGACTCAGTTTGAGTTGGATTTATGTTTGGTAAAGGCATAATTGATTTAGTGTTTTTCTATTACTTCTAATTTCTTAGCTAAAAGTGTATCTTTTTTTTCTTCTGCTATTTTAGGTTTCTTTTCTGGAAAAGATATAGTATCCAACTGTTTTTTTAATGGTTCTATAAACTTAAAAAAAGTTGGTTTTATTTTTGGATCTAATGGTTCTGCAGATGGTAGTTTTTGTCTAAAAGGATCGACTTGTCTTCCATATTTCCAAAAACGATAACATACATGTGGTCCACTTGTATTTCCTGTCATTCCTACCCAACCTATAATATCTCCTTGTTTTACATAATCACCTACTCTTACATTTCTTCGTTTCATATGTAAGTATTGTGTTGAGTAAGTACTATTATGTTTTACTTTTACGTAGTTACCGTTTCCTCCTCTTCTGGCAGATTCAACAACCGTTCCACTAGCCGTGGTCATAATAGGTGTTCCATATTTAGCTGCAAAATCGGTTCCTCTATGTGCTCTAATTCTATTTCCGTATAACTTAATACGTCTTCTTAAATTATATCTAGAAGAGATTCTATATTGAAATTTTATTGGTGACTTTAGAAAAGCACGTCTTAGCATATTTCCTTTTTCATCATAATATTCTGCAATATTCTTAATAGAATCTGCCACAAACTTATAAGCGTGTAAATCTTCTCCTTTATGATTGAAAACGGCTGCTTTTATTTCTCCATATCCAACAAACGTAGTATCATTAATAAAACGCTCTTCGTAAATTAATTTAAATTTGTCTCCTTTTTGTAATCTGTAAAAATCAAGAGTCCATGCATAAATATCGGCAACAGTATTTGTTAAAGTAGGTCTTAATCCTAAGCTATCCATAGTTACTGATAAACTTGAATATATTTCTCCGGCTATTTCCTTTTCAACCGTTTTTACTTTTTTCTTAAATCTATATGCAGATATAATAGAGTCTTTAAAGTCTACTATCATTGCATTTACCTTATCCTGTTTATAAATAAAAACTTGTGCTTTTGCTAATGAATCTTTAGATGTTAAAATAGTATATGCTTTTCCTGAACGAATCCTTCTTACATCAAAAGTGTCTTTTATTTTTGTCGCAATTTGATTAATTTTTGGATACATCACATGATGTCTATCTAATATAATACCAAAACTCTCTCCATTTTTAATGGTATCATTGACAATATTGTAATCATCTAAATTGTATCCAAATACATAGACTGGCTTAGGTTTTTCAATTTTAACAACTGGTTCTACGGGAGCTTTCTTTTCTTCTTTACACGAGATAAAAAATAAAAATACGAGACCAAGAAATGGGAGGATGTGTTTTTTCAAAAAAGTTGTTTTAAAATTGAGTTTGTGCGCAAAAGTACAAATAAAAACTTTTGCTTTTAACACTTTAACAATATCTAAACATCTTATAACTTACTATTAATCAACTATAATTTCAAATGGATTTGCTAAACCTTTATAGGCTTCTAATTCAGCACGTAGTGAGCCAACAGACAATGATGCTTTCATTTTTATTGGAATCTTATTATCATCGGCAGTAATCCAAACAGTTACACTTTCTTGAGCTTTAAAAACTCTTCCTGCTTGTACCAAAGGTCTAAACTTTTGTGTCCTTACCTTACCAAATTTTGTTTTTAAAATTTCAAACCCTAAAAAACGTAATTTAAAAGGATAGGTTTTATCATCCATAAACATATCTACTTTTATCTCTTCCCCTTTTTTCATCTTTTGGGTATCGTGACTTCTTAAAAAATAGAAAGTAGAAATCATATCCTGTGGACCTTTTATAGAAATAATACTATCTTTTTGTTTTAGAAAGTCCTGTACATATGCTGTATTATTTTTATGGTTAAATGTTACTTGACGATTCTTTTTATAACCTCCCTCATCTATTTTTCTTTTGAATAAATATGGTTTCCCTGTATTCTTATCAAAATATGATTGGTAATTATCATCTACTTTAAAAAACCATTTAATCATCCCTGTTGTCCATCCTTTTCCTGTAGCATGCAACACCTTTTCACCCTTCAAGTTTTCTTCCTTTAATGATAACGTAGCATTACCAGCTTTTAAAAAGCCGCTGTAACTCATTTTAAACTTTAACCATTCACCGTCTTTAAATGCTGTTATTTTTTCTTGACTAAAACTTTGTATAGCAAAAAACAATATGGAAATAAAAAGTATCTTTTTCTTCATGACATTCAAACTTATGAAAAATGATAGACAATTACCATTCCAAAATAAAAAAAGAGATTAAAACTAACCTCTTTTTAAACTTATTATAATGTTAAAACTAAAATGTACCCCAGTTTTTCAGCTCTTCTTCACTCCATAAATATGGAAAGAAAATTCTTCGCTGATATTTTGGGTGTAAATATTTTCTCCAATTACTTCCACCTGTTGCTTCAAGTGCCGTATCATCTCCTCCTAAATATTTACCTGCTGCATTATAATGTGCCATTACCCACTTTACATTAACTGTATAATCGTAATGACGCATTGCTTCTATTAACTCTTTATTCTCTTGAACTTCTTTAGGCAATTGCTTAAACTTTTTTGAAAGATTACAATCGTTATAATCTTCCATAAAATCAATAAACTCACCCATATATTTCTTTTCAAATAACTTTAATAAGGTAGTTTTTTGTCCTGTTGAATAATTTTTACCTGCTGCTTGCCAATACAAATGATCGTAAGCATTCTTAAATGAAGAATCCCTATCAATGGTATCTCTAAAACGGGCATCAATTAAGTTGATTAACTCTGTTGATGCAAATTCTATTTTTCTGTATTGTGCACTTTGGAAACCACTTGCTGGAGTTAAGGTATTTCTAAATTTTAAATATTGCTCCACATCCATTCCTTCTCCCATTACTGAAAAAGAACTACTTAAAACATCAAAATACCTACTAATTCTCATTAGATGTTTAGTAAATTTTTCTGCAGATATTTCATTTGATTTTGCAACTTGATCTATTTCCCATAGAATCATTTTGAACAACAACTCATTTACTTGATGATACATGATAAATACCATTTCATCTGGTTGTGTTGTTCTAGGGATTTGTAATCCTAAAAGTGCATCGGTTTGTATATAATCCCAATAGGTTATAGGTTTACTCCACAGTAAGCCTTCTAACATTGCTTCTACTGGCACTCCTAATTCTTCGTATTTATTTTCTATTGACTTTAATATTTCTTCTTTACTCATTGTTTTGTTTATTAAAAATAGGTATAAAATTCACTTTCGATTTTGTTAGTGAATTTTACGAGAAGGGAGATTTTATATTTAAATATCGATCCATTTTTTCAACTAAAAACCAAGAAACATAACATGTAAGTTTTGATTCTTGGTTTTTTGTTTTTGATTAGACTTTTGTCTCTATAGCGTACCTCTTAATTGTTGTTCTCTTTCAATAGATTCAAACAATGCTTTGAAGTTTCCTGCTCCAAAACCACGGGCTCCCATTCGTTGAATTATTTCAAAGAATAAAGTTGGCCTATCTTCTACTGGTTTTGTAAAAATTTGTAATAAATATCCCTCTTCATCAGCATCTACTAGTATTGATAACTTTTGTAATTCAGAAATATCTTCTTTCATAATTTCCATATGCTCTCCTAAACGCTCTGGAATCATATCATAATATGATTGTGGTGGTGGCGGTAAAAACTCAACTCCATTAGCTTTTAACTGAGATACTGTTTTAATTATATCATCAGTAGCTACAGCAATATGCTGAACTCCTTCACCTTCGTAGAAATCTAAATATTCTTCAATTTGAGAACGTTTTGCTGCTTTTGCTGGCTCGTTGATTGGAAACTTAATTCTTCCGTTTCCGTTAGACATTACCTTACTCATTAAAGCTGAATATTCTGTATGAATTTGTTTATCATCAAACGATAAAAAGTTTACAAATCCCATTACATCTTCATACCATTTTACCCATTTATCCATTTGATTCCATCCTACATTTCCAACCATGTGGTCAATGTATTTTAAACCTGCATTTGGTGGATTGTAATCTGTTTTCCATTCTTGAAATCCTGGTAAGAACACTCCATTGTAGTTTTTACGTTCTACAAACATATGTACTGTTTCTCCGTAGGTATAAATCCCTGCACGAACTACCTCTCCATGCTCATCAGTTTCAACAGTAGGTTCCATGTATGATTTTGCTCCTCTTGAAGTTGTTTCTTCCCAAGCTTTACGAGCATCTTCTACCCATAGTGCTACAACTTTTACACCATCACCATGCTTTACGATATGATCGTTAATTGGCGATTTACTATTTAATGGTGTTGTTAAAATTAATTTAATTTTGTCTTGTGTTAACACGTAGCTTACAGAATCTGTAGATCCTGTTTCTAATCCTTTATATGCATATGACTGAAAACCAAATGCTGTTTTATAAAAGTGAGCAGATTGTTTTGCATTACCTACATAAAACTCTACATAATCTGTTCCTAAAAGTGGTAAGAAGTCTTGTGCTCCTTCAAATATTTTTTCTAAACCGTAGTTTACTGATTTTATCTCTTTACTCATGATGTTGTTTTGTTAGTTATTGTTATTCCAACCAAGACTTATAATAATCTTCGTCTGCAATCTTCATCGCCTCTTCTGTTACTTGTAATGGTTTAAAAGTATCTACCATTACAGCCAATTCTTCTGTTACTGTTTCTCCAATACTTCTTTCCGTAGCTCCTGGGTGTGGTCCATGAGGGATTCCTGCTGGGTGTAATGAAATATGCCCTGCATCGATATCGTTTCTACTCATAAAATCACCATCTACATAATATAATACCTCATCAGAGTCTATATTACTATGATTGTATGGAGCTGGAATTGCATTCGGATGATAGTCGTATAATCTTGGTACAAAACTGCAAATTACAAATGCGTTTGTTTCAAATGTTTGATGCACTGGTGGCGGTTGGTGAATACGACCAGTAATTGGTTCAAAATCGTGAATTGAAAACGCATACGGGAAATTATATCCATCATAACCTACCACATCAAAAGGATGTGAAGCATATACCATTTCTATAATTTCTCCTTGTTTTTTTACTTTAATTAAGAAGTCTCCTAATTCATTATAGGTTTCTAATTCTTCAGGCCTTCTCAAATCACGTTCACAAAATGGTGAATGCTCTAATAATTGACCAAACCAGTTTCTATAACGTTTAGGTGTATATACTGGAGAGTAAGACTCTACTATAAAAAGTCTATTATTCTCATCATCGAAATCTAATTTATATATTATTCCTCTAGGAATTACTAGATAATCTCCATATTTAAAATCGATATTACCTAACATTGTACGTAATTTTCCAGACCCTTTATGAATGAAAATTACCTCATCTGCATCGGTATTTTTATAAAAATAGTCTTTTGTTGAATGCTTTGGTGCTGATAATATAATATTACAATCTGAGTTTGTTAAAACTACTTTTCTACTCTCTAAATAATCGTTTTCAGGCGGTACTTGAAACCCTCTAAAACGATATGATTGTATATTATTAGCTTTCGCTATTTTTGGCGCAACAGAATATTGTTTACGAATTTCTTTAACCATGGTAGGCCTGTGCTCATGATAACTATTGGTTGACATACCGTCGAAACCAATGGTACCGAAAAGCTGTTCGTAATACAAGCTTCCATCTTCTTTACGAAATTGTGTGTGTCGTTTTGGTGGGATTTTCCCTAATTTATGATAAAATGGCATAACCTTATATTTTTAATGATTTTTTATATAGTGCTCTTCATAAGAAACACTACTCTTTTTACTAATCGTTAATATTTATAAGGTAATTATTCTGGATTGCGTTTTATCATATATTTTAAATGCGCTAAAAGACCTTCCCAATGCATTTTCATTAGTTTTTGTTGTGTGCTTACAAATATACCAAATTTAAAAACACATTATATCTTCTTAGAATTCAAAAAAATACACTAAGTTATTTAAAATAATTCTAAATAACCTTTGTTTACGAAAAATTATGAAATACATTTGTCAATTATTTTAAATAAATCTAAATAAAAACAAAATGATTAAAAATGTTTTAACATCGTTATTATTGCTGCTTACAACTTCAATAATAGCACAAAACAGTATTATAAGGGGGACTGTTTTACAAAAAAACAAGACACCAATTAGTTCTGTAAATATTAAATTAAAAGGAACAAATAAAGGTGCAACTACTGGTAATAATGGTTCTTTTGAAATCAAGAATTTAAATGCAACTAATTATTCGATAACTATTTCAATGCTTGGGTATGAAACTAAAACAATAGAATTTAGTTGTAAACCCAATTCTGTGAATAACCTTGGCGACATCATACTAAATGAAAGTTTAAATCAACTAGACGAAGTTACTATTAACGGTAATAAAAAAAGTAAAAATAAGGTATCTTCTTCATTACGTTTAAAAACACCTATAACTCAATTACCACAAAACATTCAAGTTGTTGATAATGAATTATTGGAAACTCAAATGATAACCAATATGCTAGATGGAGCTTTTAGAAACGTTAGTGGTGTTAGTAATATTGAGCACTGGGGACATTTCGCTAGAATTAACATGAGAGGTTTTAGACTTCCTGCGTTTAGAAATGGATTTAACATCCAAGATTCTTGGGGTCCATTATCTGAAGACATGTTTATGGTAGATCGTATTGAATTTGTGAAAGGTCCTTCAGGATTTATGATGTCTGCGGGGGAACCTGGTGGTTTTTATAATGTAGTAACAAAAAAACCTACTGAACAAAAAATAGCTAATATTAGTTTTATGGGAGGTAGCTTTGATACTTATAGAGCAGCTGCTGATGTTGGTGGTGCATTAACTGAAGACAAACGTTTATTAGCTAGATTAAATGTAATGTATCAAAATACTGGTAGTCATAGAAAGTTTGAAGATACAGAGCGTTTTGGAATCGCACCATCTATTTCTTATAAAATAAGTGATAAAACAACATTTCTTACAGAGTTTACTTACCAAAAACTAAACACTTTAATTGGAGCGGCATATGTTTTTGGTTCTGTTGACAGAGGTTATGGTAGTTTAGATAAAAACTTTACTATGATAGATAGTAACTTTCCAAGCACAGACATTAAAGAAGTTAGCTTGCTAAATCGTTTAACTCATAATTTTAACGATAACTGGTCAATAGAAGCACAGTATTCTGTTATGCGTTATGATCAAGAAGGAGCTTCAGCATGGATTGCTTCTTTGCAAAATAACGGAGATGCAATAAGAACTACTGGTATTTGGGATGCTATTTCTGAAAGTGAATATTTCCAGTTATATACTAATGGTAAATTTAACACAGGAAACATTAGTCATAAAATTTTAGGAGGTTATGATTATACTGATAAAGAATATTTTGCGGATTTTAGTCAAAGTGTCTTAGTAGACTTACCAACCAATCCTTTCAACATATATAATCCTACCTATGGAAATAGAGTAATTCCAGTATTTAATAGAAGTACTCCTTTAAAAGAAAGACAAGGAGTATATACCTATGGTACAAAAATCAATTCATTGTACTTACAAGATGAATTAGGTTTTATTGACAATAAAATTAGACTGACTTTAGCTGGTAGATATACTGAACTAACACCTAAAGGAGCTAATAAAATATCGAAAATAACTCCAAGAATTGGTTTAAGTGCTGATATAAATTCAAAATTAACTGTTTATGGATTATATGATCAATCATTTTTAGCTCCAACTGGTATTCCTCGTAACGGAGTAACTTTTGATCCAATTTCAGGTAATATTATTGAAGCAGGAATAAAAACGAAGCTTATGGATAATAAAATTACTGCTTCTTTATCTGCATATATGATTACTAAAAATAACTTATCAGTTCCAGACCCAAATAATATTACAGGTGAACAATTTAGTGTACAACTAGGAGAAGTAGAATCTAAAGGATTTGAATTTGATATGACAGCACAAATCACAGAAGAATTTGATGTTTTATTAAACTATGCTAATACGAATGCTAAGACTACAAAATCTACTATTCCTTCTATGGTAGGAAATAGAATTGCTGGGCATGCCAAACATATTACAAATGGGTGGCTTAACTACAAATTTAATAAAAACAGTACTTTAAAAGGATTTGGTATTTCATTAGGTTACCAATATTTAGTAGATAGATCTTCTTGGACTTGGAATGCAAATAATCAGACAGATTTACCTAACTATTTCAGATTAGATGGTGCAATTCATTGGAAAAACGATAAACTTCGTATTGGCTTAAACATAAACAACATCTTAAATGAACATTTATACTCAGGAGCAAATTACGGAAGTTATTTATACTGGCAATCAGAACCTGGTATTAACGGGAGGTTATCAATAAATTATAATTTATTTTAAAATCATTATTAAAGAAAGTCACTTATATATAAGTGGCTTTTTTTTAGTAGAACCATTAAATAATTACTTGACTTTTCAAAATAAATATAAAAAAACAGTTAAAATATAATAGAGATAAAAAATTATCTAAAATTAATCTAAATAAAGTTTGTTGTTAATTTTTTGTGAAATATCTTTGTCCCTGTTTTTCTAAATTAATTAAATCTAAATAAAAACTATGAAAACAATAATGACAACCGCGCTATTATTCTTAGCTACGGTAGTTTTAGTAGCTCAGAATTCTATTTCTGGTACTATAGTTGACAATAACAACGAATCTATTGTAGGTGTTAACGTCATAATTCAAGGGACAGACAAGGGGGTACAAACTGACATGGATGGAAAGTTTGAAATTAAAAATGTTCCTTCTGGTAATTTTAAATTAGTAATTTCTTTTATTGGTTTTAAAACTAAGGTAATTGATGCAACTGCTTCAAATAATTTAACAGTAACTTTATATGAAGGAAATGAATTATTACAAGAAGTAGAGGTAACTTCAAGAAACAATAAGTTTTCTCGTAAGAAAACAGCCTATGTTTCTAAATTACCTTTAAAAGACTTAGAAAACTCTCAAGTTTATTCGACCGTTACTTCTGAATTATTAGAATCCCAAATTATAACTAATGTTGAAGATGCCCTAGTAAATTCTACAGGTATTAGTAAATTATGGGAAGCAACCGGAAGAGCTCCTGGTGAGGGAACTGGTTATTTTGCTGTACGTGGTTTTGCTACACAATCACAATTAGTTGACGGAATGCCAGGTTTTACTTTAAGCGCACTTGATCCTTCTTATATTGAAAGAATTGAGGTGGTAAAAGGACCTTCGGCAACTTTATTTGGTAGTACAGCTACTTCTTTAGGAGGATTAATTAATATTGTTACTAAAAAACCTTACAAAGGATTAGGTGGTAGTGTATCTTTTACTGCTGGCTCTTTTGGACTTAACAGACTTTCTTTAGACTACAATACTCCTTTATCTGATGATGAAAAAACATACTTCAGATTAAATGCAACAAACTTATCTCAAAATAGTTTTCAGGATGCTGGATTTAAAGATTCTTTCTTTGTAGCTCCGTCAATTATACATAAAGTAAACAATCGTTTAAACATATCTTTTGGTCTTGAATTTGCAAAAACTTCGCAAACAAACCCATCTATGTTATTTGTTAACAGATTAGGTCAAGGAAGATTAACAGCTATGTTAGCTCCATTTGGAATTACTCCAACTGTACCGACTAATGTTACTGAATTAAATGTAAATCCTAAAAAATCTTTTACGTCTAATGATGTTGCTTTAAACAGCTTGAACTTTAACACAAGAACTATTGTAGATTATAAAATTTCTAACGAATGGAGTTCTCAAACAATTTTTGCAAGTAGCTATGCAAGAACGAAAGGTTTTTATCAATATAATATTGATGGTGGTGCTGCAGCAATTTTACAATTAGCACCTCTATTATCTGACCCAAGATTGGCTCCTGTAAACCCAATTATATCGCCAATCATTACTCCAATGCTTATTGAGTCTGGTACTTTATTAGCTTCACCTTCTTTTACAAGAATTTTTGATAAGCGTAATGCTAATGCAACTAACTACAATATTCAACAAAACTTTATTGGTGATTTTAAAATTGGTGATTTAAGAAATCGTTTTGTAGGTGGTTTAGATTTTGTAAGCAGATCTCAACATTCAAGAAATCAAAATGGAAATCCAACAATAACTTCTACTCCAGGTTTTGCACAATTATTAGGGTTCTTTAATAATCCACAAGCATTTATACCATTTCCTTTAGATCCAGCTGTGGTCGGTGCATTACAAGCAACAGGACAACAAGTTGGAGGAGGATTTAATGCACTTCCATATTTCGATGCGTTTTTAGATGCACAAGGAAATGTAAAAACATCAACATTTACACCTAATGCTGTATACTCACCTACAAAAGCAAGTTTAGAAAATATATTTAGTAACGTTCCTGTTAATGACTTTAGAACAAATTCTAAGACTTATGCAGCTTACATTTCAAATGTATTAAATGTTACTCCAGAATTAACTGTAAATTTAGGATTACGTGTAGATCACTTTGATCAAGATGGTAATACAGCTACTACTGCTGATGATTATACCAAAACTACTTTTTCTCCAAAAGCTGGAGTAGTATATCAAGTAATCCCTAATGAATTATCTGTATTTGGTAATTACCAAACTGGTTTTGTAAATAAAGACCCTGTTATTACTCAAACTGGTATACAAAACTTTAAACCTATAAAAGCAAATCAATTTGAAGGAGGAGTAAAAACAAATTTATTCAATAACAAGTTAAACTTAGGTGCTTCTTATTACCATATTATAGCTAACAACGTTACTACAACAGATCCAACTGCTTTCTTAACAACAAATCAAATAGATCTTAAAGAGGTTGTAAGTAAAGGAATCGAATTAGAAGCAAACTCAAGTCCTTTTGTAGGGTTAAACTTAAGAGCTTCTTATGCTTATAACGATAGTAAAGTTACAGATGCTAACAGTGTATTTGCTAATAGAAATGTTGCTGAACTTTTAAACAGGAGACCTGAAGAAGCTGGTCCAAAAACTACATATAACTTTTGGGCAGATTATAAATTCCAACAAGGAAAATTCTTAAAGAACATTGGTTTAGGAGCTGGATTTAATGGAGCTTCAGAGCATTTAACAATTAACAATGCTATTTCTGGAACTTTTACATTACCAAGCTATACTGTATTTAATGCTGGTGCATATTATGATACTGATAAGTTTAGAGTTGCGTTAAAAGTAAATAATTTAACTAACGAAACTTACTACAAAGGATGGAGTACTGTTAATGCACAAGCTCCAAGAGCTTTCTTAGGTACTGTAACCTATAAATTTTAAAACTAAACACTTTGTGTAGTATAAATTAATCTATTTAAATAAATGCTTCAAAACTCTTAGTCATTTTATGGCTGAGGGTTTTGTAATTAAAAAATAAATAATGATAAGTATTTTAATAGCCATACTATTTTTAGGCTGCTACCTATTTTACAATACTTCACAAAAAACAACTATTGTTTCAAATAGTTATTTAGAAAAAAGGATACGTAGCAACGAGCAAATATCAAAAATTGTAGGTGGAAGTTTCTTACTAATTACCTTGATAATAGCAGGTATTCATTTTGGACTATTCTCAGGTATTCTTTTTTGGCTAGTAGCTTTAACAATGCTAATGAGTTTACTAATAGTTATAGCTCCACTAAAGCTTATAAACTATAAAACTTTAGTTGCTCTTTTTTTTGTTCTCTTATTAATCGAATTCATTTTTTAATATGCCTGCAAATCCAAAACATCTAACATCGTCTCCTTGGCAACAATTTGCAAAAATATCTTCTGGTATTCTTGGTGGATATATTGTTACTGCTTTATTTCATATGTGTTTGGCTCTATGGCTACCGAACTCAAGAGAAGTTTTAATAACCTCTATTTATACACATTTTATAATTTGGTGTGTATTGCTCATTGTTCCTTTCCTTTTTAAAAATGGATGGAAAGCATGGGGACTATATATTCTTATATCGATAGTTCTTTATGTGATTTATTATTATGGTAATCAACAAAACCCTTTTGTATAATGAGTAAAAGAAACTACAATGTATTTTTTAATACACATACAGTAAGTGGTATTGTTATTAGTGTAGCTTTATACGTTATCTTTTTTGCTGGAGCTTTTGCTTTATTTAAAGACGAAATTGAAATATGGGAAAACGGAAAGCATTCTAAAAATATAGCTAGAGAAAAAATAGACTACGATTTTTTATTAAATAAATTATCTGAAAACAATCATTTAACTAGTAGAGATATTCGTTTTTATTTAGGTCATAAAGACGATAATATTTATGTATTAACTACTCCTGCTAAGGATACTATAGACATTCCTGAAAAAGCAAAATATCAAAGCTATGAATCGATAAACATTCATACTGGTGAAACTGCTACTTATACCGAAAAATATAGTTTAGGTGAGTTTTTATATCGCTTGCACTTCTTAACACAAATACCCGTAATAGGTGTTTATTTAGCCGGTTTTATTTCATTATTCTTTTTGTTTGCTATTGTAACTGGAGTTATAGTTCATTGGAAAAAAATTGTTTCAAACTTTTATCAATTCAACCCCAAAAATGCTTTAAAGCGAGTTTGGACTGATGCACATACAGCATTAGGTGTGATTGGTTTGCCTTTTCAATTTATGTATGCCGTTACTGGAGCTTACTTCTGCTTAAGTATTTTGGTTTTAATTCCTGCTAACTTTTTATACAATGGAGATCAAGATAAATTAATGGAAGATTTACGTCCTGATCGAAAAGTGTATGAATGGGTTCAAAAAACCGATAAGCAGCTTCCTAGTGTTAATGATTTCGTTGAAAAGAATACTAATCGCTGGGATGATTTTAATCCTGAATATGTGCTTATAAAAAACTATGGAGGCACAAATATGAAATATGTTCTTTTAGGCGCATTAGATCCTAAAGAACGTCTTCTAAGTTCTGGAAATGTTATTTATGATTTTGAAACTGGAAAAACTACTGTTAATAGAGACCCAAATGAAGCTAAATATACTGATGATATTCAATTGTCAATGGGACGTTTGCATTTTGGTAATTTTGGTGGCGTTGCTGTTAAAATCATCTATTTCATATTAGCTTTAATTACTTGTTTTGTAATTATAACTGGAGTATTAATCTGGATTGAAGCTCGTAATAAAAAGAGCATGACTTTACGTCAACGATTATATACAGCAAAAGTTGGACATATTTATATGGCTATTTGTCTTTCTTTATTTCCAGTAATTGCTTTATTCTTTTTAATAGTTAAAATACTTCCTGAAGAATATTTAACTCAAAAAATGTCAATCTTAAACAACTGGTTTTTTATTGTTTGGCTTATATGTATTCTATTCTTCAGATTTAAACGCAATAACTATTTCACTAATAAAGTAACCTTACTAACTGGTGCTATTTTAGGATTCTTAGTTCCTATTGCCAGTGGAATTAAATCAAACAATTGGATTTGGAATACTTATAAAAACAACCAATTTGATATCTTAACTATTGATTTATTATGGATAATTCTATCTGCTACAGCACTATTTATATACTTTAAAATAAAGCTATCTGTACAAGAGCAAAGCGCTTTTAACAAACATAAAATTGACTACAAAAACATTAAGACTTTAAAATTAGAAGAGAAAAATAAATTACAACAAACAAAACCAAAAATTATGGAAAACACGACTATACAACAAGGTTCTTTATCTCTAAGAACAAAAATTATTATTCTATGGATCTTTTTAGCTATTGGCTGGATTGTTCATCATATGTATGGATTATTTAACATTTACTACAATGAAACTTTAGTAATGAAAGATGCTACTGGTGAAGCTCCTCTGATTCATCATATATACCGAATTTTATTTGAAGGTATGTGTTTATTATTTGCTTTATTGTCTATAGAAATTTCTAAAAAATGGTTCAAAATTGCCTCTATTGTTTGGGCTAGCATTGCTGCTATCTATAACATTTATCACTTTTTTGAAGCTATTATGCATGAATCAAGTAATATTTCAGAAATCTTTATGCTTACGCTAGTTGCAATAGCAAGTACTCTTTTAGTTATTAATATTAATAAATGGATTAAAAGTTAGATAAAGGCTTATTAATTATTTATAGGCCTATTATCTATTTCCTTTTGTCCCCCGTTTATGGAAATTCTAATAGCCAACAACCAAACATCGCAGTTAAAAAAAATACTGCAACTTCAATCTAAAAGTATAGACTGTGGTATTAAAACTTCAGTCTATACTATTAATCCTGTATATGGCGAAGGTTTTATTATAAGCTACTTTTTTGACGGCTTATTAATCAATATTATCAGCGCTAAATTTAAAGAGGACTTTTTATTTATATCTAAACACAACTTAAGTGCTTTAGAACTCTCTGTTTTAATGGAAGGTGAAAAAATTATTCGCTCTTCAAACTTTAAAAGTGATTTGATTCTTGAAAAAAATGAAAGCTATCTTTTATACGATGATTGTGAAAGTAAAAAGATTATTTTTTATAAAGACAAACCTCTCAAAGAAGTAAAAATTAGGATGTATGATGACTTCATTAAAAAGCATCAAATGCAAGTTCTTTTATCAAACGATAAAACACTTAGTTTAAAAAAATCTAATCGAAATTTCACACATCAGCTAACTTCAAAAATGGAAGAAGTTGTTTCTGAAATACTTTCAAATTCTCAAAAAGGATTACTAAAAAGGATTTTTTTAGAATCTAAAACGTTAGAATTGTTACATCTTCAGTTAAATTTTCAAGCAAAGAAAACCTATAATTCAGATAATATTTTAAAGAAAATATATAGAGTAGAAACCATACTTCAAACCAATCTACACAAACAAATATCTATTGAGCAATTAGCTCGAATGGTGTTGTTAAATCAGAATGTTTTAAAAAATGAATTTAAGAAATTGTTTGGTGAAACTATTTTTAATTACACTAAAAAGTTAAGAATGAGTAAAGCTAAAAACTTTCTAATCCATACTCAAAAACCTGTTTATGAAATAGCAGACATGGTAGGATATAAAAATCCTACCCATTTTACTGCTGCTTTTAAAAAGTTTGAGAAAATAACTCCCAAAGAATTTCGTAAAAACCATGTTTATATTCCTTAAACTAGGATTTACATTCCTGCTTTAATTTTCTTAACTGAGCGTTAATCATAAGTTCCATTCTACGTAAGCTTTCACTCTCTAAACTCATACAAGCATCTACCCACATATTTGTAATATCTCCTAGTTCACTTTTTTGTAGAGGAAAAACTCTTTTAATGCATTTATAGTGGTTGTATTTAAAACTAAAACTCGATTTATTTAAATAATTAACTACAGCTTCTATTCCTGATTCATTTGTAAAAATATTGTCCACCAGCCCCATTTCTTCAACTTCTTTTGCTTTGTATACATTTCCTGTATTTAAAACTTCTAGAGCCGTTTTTATATTTAATTTTCTACATAAAAAACTATAGGCTCCCATCCCTGGAAAAAGGTGAAATTTATTTTCTGGTAAGCAAAACTTTGCTGATTCATGAGATAATATAATGTCATGCGCCATTGCACATTCAAATCCACCTCCATAGGCATTTCCTTCAACCAAAGCAATGCTTAAAACAGGTAAATCAAACGTATTATAAATGTTATAAATAGCATCTATACATAAATTAGCATACTCCTCTAAAGCTGTTTTATTATGAGATTTTATATTTTTTAAAAAGTAAGGTAAATCGCCTCCCATATTATATACCTCATCATGAGTTGATGCTGACACAATGTATTTTAATGGGTACCCATTGTCTGAAAACATCATTTTTAAGTCTTTCTTCAACTCATTAAACTCTCTCAATATACCGATTGAAAAATTAGGAACTCCTTCTGATTTGATACTCCAAAGCACAAGCTCATACTCTGGATAATAGTTTACTTTAAAATTTTCATATTGTTTTATCATTGTCCTATTTTTTTAGATGTATTCTAAGACACATCTGTTTTACATTTATTTAACCAAGCTTCATCTCTATAAGCTTTGGCTTTTTTCCCACCATCAATATGATTCCAACCTGGTGGCATAAAAATGTATTTTACTTTATCTGAAAAAGTAGGCGCTTTTTTAACGTCATTCCATAACTCTTTCCACATTAAAAATTGCACATCCGAAAAACTCTCACTATTCAAAGTATCATGCATAATTCCATAAGAAATTTTCTCATTATCTAACTCTTTCTGAAATGTTTTGAAAATGCGGTCCCAAATACTAAATGTTTCTCCATAATTTCTATCTAAATAAATATGGTTTTTTGCATGGTGAACCCTATGAACTGAAGGTGTTATTAATATTTTATCTAACCATTTTTGTTTCCCTATAACTTTTTCGTTTACATGCGTTAAAGTTGCATACAAACGTGCAATAGGCTCGATGATAAATATCATTAATGGATGAAAACCTAATATAGGTAACCATATAAAGTTAAATGGTGTAAAAAACACATCGAATATGGAACCTCTAGCAACCACAGTTAAATTCATATCTTCCGCTGTATGATGTACTCCGTGAATACACCATAAAACACGAACTTTGTGCCCTAAAAAATGAATAAAAAACACTGTAAAATCATATAATAAATAAGCTATAATCCATACATACCATTGAAAACCTAGGTCAAACAACCTATGTTCGTATAACAAAAACATTGTACCAACAATGAATACTTTAGATAATAAAAAGTAAGGAATACTTTGTACTATATATGATAATATACTAACCACTCCTTCTTTTTTTCTTTCAACATAATTAGTTAAAATAAGGATTCCCCATTCTACCAACATAAGTGCAAGTACTATTACACTCATATGCTCTAACTGCCCTACTATTTTTTCTATAGATGATAAATCCATTTCTATAAATTATTATTTAAAAAAGTACATATTTGCATTACTGCCGCTTTAGAAGCTTCTGTTTCTCTCAAAGGATTCAGCACAATAAAATCATGAATAGTTCCTCCATATCTTGTTGAAATTACTGGTACCTCAGCCATTCTTAATTTTTTAGCATATGCTTCTCCTTCATCTCTTAACACATCATACTCTGCTGTAATTAAAAGTGTTTTAGGTAAATTTTTAAGCTCTTCTAAACTTGCTCTTAAAGGTGCTACTGTTGAAAATAAATGTGTTTCCTTTTTAGGTGCATACACTTTCCAAAACCATTTCATTGTATCTCTTGTTAAATAGTGTCCTTTAGAAAATTGTTCGTAAGACCCTGTATTCAGATTCGTATCCGTTACTGGGTACAATAATATTTGACCTTTAAGCTTAGGAACACCTTTCTCTTTTGCCATCATAGCAACAGCTGTTGCCATATTTCCTCCAGCACTATCTCCTCCTACTATAATTTTAGTAGGGTCTAAACCATATTTTTTTCCATATTTTGAAACAAATAATGTTGCTAAATAACCTTCTTCGTTGGCTACTGGATATTGCACCTCTGGCGCTCTTGAATAATCAACAAAAACAACTCCTATATTTGCTTTTAAAGCAATATCTCTCATTAATCTTTTGTGAGTCTCAAAACTATTGAATACCCATCCTCCTCCATGGAAATAAATTAAAGTAGGTAGTAGTTTCCTTCTTTTTTTAGGCTTTACTATTACTACCTTGACATCTTTATTTTCTTGTTTAAAAACCGCCTTAGTAAAGGTTACTTTTGTATAAGTTAATGTTGAATCTTGCTGCATATACTCCATAGCATTTCTACCAACATCCAATGGTAATTCTTGCAATGGTGCTCCATCATAGGAATGTACTGCTTCCAGAAATTTCTGAACTTTAGAATCTAAACCATAACTTCCAGCTAGTTTTGTTTGAGCTATGGATGTAAATTGTAATAAAACAATTATAATAACTAATAACTTTCTCATACTATGCTGCTTGTTGTAGTACTTTTCTTTTTTTACTTCTTTTAGAAATTACATAATTGTTAAATAGATACAATAGTGTAAATGTTCCTACATTAATGCCTAGCATTATTAACAAAACAACTGGCTCATTGTATGCTGAAAAATCTAAAAACACTAACAACCAATAAATTAAAATCCATTGTATCATATAGAAAGTAGTTACATTTTTACTACAGTAAAAAAATAATCTGCTTATGTAATTATTTTCAGGCAATGCTTTTTCTATTAAATAATACACCCAAAAAAGCACTAAAATAATTCCCATTAATCCCATACTTCCTCCTGGACCTAAATGATAATAATCTCCAAAATGGTATTCGTAATTATAATCGCATAGTAGTTTTCCAATCACTAGAAAAATTAAACCTAAATAGAGCATAGGTCTAAATAAAGATTTATCTGCATTTTCAGGATTTTCTTGATAACGTAACCCTAAGTATAATCCCATTAGAATAAATGAAAGCCAAGGAAATAATGGAAAGTACACATCGAAATTATTACCCCAAATCAAATTCAAAATATAATCTACACCAGGAACACCTAATTGTATTCCACTCACAATTTTTGAAAGCCACATTATAACTAATGCTATAAAAATTAGTACTCCCTTATTTTTTATTAAAAACTTAAAAGATAGCCCTATTAAGAACAATGATATTCCTACTAGCTGAAACATATCACCTTTTAAGAAATAGTTTAATAAACTACTAAAGTTACTTAATTCAAGCCCACTAGCTTTTACAAAACTCTCTGGAAATCCTCCAAAAAACAAAACTGGTATGATAAATCTTAAAAAATTTAAAATATATCCTAAAGCAATAATCATTAATGCTTTTTTTAAGATTCCATTTTTGTTTGCATTTCTTGAGAATGCAAATGAAATTCCCATTACAATAAGAAATACAGGAGATCCTCTTTCTAATAACTGCCCTATATTTCCTGTAACTGTATTTTCCCAAGTTTCCATACTTGAAAAAATCATTAAAACATGTACAGGAATCATCATAAGAACACTAAAACCTCTTACAAAGTCTACAGCTCTTACTCTATTTTTTGTTTTCATTTTTTATCTTTTACTATTTTTTATTCCAACTTAATTTCTTCGATAATGATTTTCTTTTTCTTCTAGGCTCTGGAATATTTTCTTTTTTGTATCCCATAAAAAAGATTCCTAAAAACTGCTCGTCCTTTTCTAGGTTTACGTATTCTTTTCCATACTCTAAAGTTGCTGGAGAAGAATCCCAATAACTACCCAAACCTAAAGAAGTACAACTCAGCCACATGTTTTGTACAGCACAAGAAACAGCAGCTAACTCTTCCCATTCAGATAGTTTTGCTTTTTTATTTGGTGTAAACACAATTCCTATTAAAGTTGCATTTTTAGCATAGGTTTTAGTAGCTTCATAACGCTCGTTAGAAAATTGTTTTTCGATATACAACTCTCTATAATAAGATGCCATAAACTCACTTAAATCCAATTGATGCTTACCTTCTAAAACTACAAAACGCCATGGCTGTGTTACTAAATGAGTTGGTGCCCATAATGCGTTTGTAACTATAGCTTCTATCGTTTCTTTTTCAATTTTTTTGTTTGCATAATCATACGCGTAAGTACTTTTACGCGTATGTATAACTTTTGTAAGCTCTTCGAAATTCATCTTAAAAAGTTTCTGCTACTTTATTTATTCCAGCTACTTCTTTTTTAAATTGAGCGAGTGGATTTATTAAAGTTCCTTCTAACTTTAAGCTTTCTATTGGATCGGCCAAGGTTAACATTTGCTTTGTATTCCCTAACTGTAATCTATTTAAGCAACAACGATCAAACTCATTTACGAATAAATCATATCGTTCGTATTTTTCTGAAAACTCTGGATGTTCTTCTTGATATTCATAGACACATTCTGCTACTAATTGCCAAAAATTATATTCAGAAAAATTCGCATGAGTATCTAATTGTTGTCCCATAAAACGGAAAATACAATCAAAAACATCTGTGAAAATTGATAGTATTTTCATTTTATCAGAAGTCTTCGTAAACAGCCTATCTGCATGTTCAGGTAAATGCATTGTTTCGTTGAAAACAATTACTTCCTCTGTAATATCTTTCATTAATACATGTACAGGAGTATTTTCTTCTAATACCATTATTAGGTTTTCTCCATGGGGCATGAACACAAACTCGTATTTATAAAAGCAATGTAATAATGGCGCTAAATACGCTTTTAAATATCGTTGTACCCAAGTAGTTGCACCATATGGAGAGGCCTCTATCAACGATCCTAATAACGAATTCCCTTGGTAATCTACATGCAACAAAGCTGCCATTGTAAATACTCGTTGATTAGAGGCTATCTTAATAAACGGACTTTCTCTCCATAATGCAGACAACATTTTATTGTGTGGATTTGTTTTTCCTAATACTTCATAATAATGGTTATGATATCCTACGGTAGCAACTTCTCCTAACATTGTAAAGCCATTCTCATTCAAGTAGGTGTCTTCTGCTAGTAAATTTGTTATCCATGTAGTAATATGCGGAGTACTTTGCATATAATATGGCGACAAACCTCTCATGAACCCCATATTTAGAATGGATAATGCTGTTTTTGTATATAACTTTTCTGGATGTGAAGCATTAAACAATGTTCTAATAGATTGTTGCGCCGAAAACTTATCGTCACTTTCTCCAACTAAAACAATATTTTTCTGTGCAATGTCTGCTCCAAAAACTGCTACTATTTTATTTTTCCATTGCCATGGGTGCACTGGCATAAAAATATAATCTTCAGGCGCTAAATTATTTTGATGTAACACCTCATTAAAACCAGTAATTTTATCTTTTCCTAATTCACTTAATAATAACTGCTCATAATCATACCCCTCAACTGCTGTATAAGTTGCGTATTTTTTATGTCCTGCTATCCATAAAATTTGGAAAGGATGATTACTTTCTGGTGCATATGCATGATAGTCGTCAATATTGAAACCTATTCGACCATTATTAGCTACAAAACAAGGATGTCCTTCGGTCATACCATGCTCTATCTCTTGGAAACTTTTCTCTGCTAATTCTTTTGCTGAAAATTTTTCATTTAGATATTTATAAGCAGCTCCTGAAAGTGTGCTTGTTATCTCTTCTAAATAGGTTGCTAAAAACTCATCAGGAATTCCTAATGTAGTTTTAAACTCAACAATGAAATGTAATGCATCTAAATACAATACATCTTTTGAATCTTCTTTTGTTTTTTTAATACTATCAGTATCTACCAACCAATGATCTAACAAATATTTTTTTGCTTTAAATTGATAGTTAAACTCTTTAGCGTCTGATTGTATTTTATATAAATTCCATCCATCTTGCTCTTCAAGAAATTCTGGAACTAAAATAAGCTCATGAGAAAACTCACTAATCGCTTTTTTTATTAATTGACGATTTACAAATTCCCATACCTGAGGTTGTAAATGTTCTATATTATTTTTCATTCTTGTTCTCTAATTGGTTTAAAGCTTCCTTGTACATTTTTTTAGTACAAAAAGCCAAAGCTGCTTTCTTATAAGACAAGTCTATTTCTTTTTGATAAACAAAACCTGCTTTCTTATTTAACTTGTGAATTTTTTCATTGTTTACATCTGGTTCTACAACAACTCTTGCTACTTGTGGTAAACTGAAAAAATAATCGATAATGGTTGAAAACACATGCCAAGTAAATTGAGGTATTCTTTTTTCTATTGGAGCAACTAATATGTGCATCCCATAATCACTCTCTTGCGCTTCGTAGTGTTTCGCTATGATATCTGTTGAAGCTTTATAACGTTCCATTAAAAACACAGGAATATTATTTAACATTCCTATGTAAGTATGATGATTTGGATTTTCTTCTATCTCCTGATACTCGGCACGTACTTCTTCTAAAGATTTATCTAACATTCCCCAATATTTAGCATAGGGTTGTGTAACCCAAGTATGCAACATTGGTGAATCTGTATCTACATGAAATGGGCGAATACTTAAAACTCCCAATCCAGCAATTTCTTTGCTAAATACTTCTTGATTCGTTTGTACCATGATTAAACTTCTTGCGTTTTAAATACTGCTAATGGGTTTTGCAGTTTCCCAGCAAATTGTAATAAGGCTACTGGGTCATCTAAATCAATCATTTGTTTATGATTATTTAACTGTAACCTATTTAAACATGACAATTTGAAATCTTCTGCAAATAAATCGTATTGTTCAAACTTTGCTGCTAGTTGTGGGAATTTTGCTTGATATTCTTGAATGTTTTCTGCCACTAATTCCCAAAAACGATTTTCATTATAATCTGCATGCTCTTCTAAAATAGGTGATAAGAAACGGAAGAACCCATCAAACATATCAGTAAAAATTGATAGTAATTTTACGTCTTCTGGCACTGGAGCATACATTCTCTTTAAATGTTCTGGCAATTCAACCTCTGGATTTAAAATACAAGCTTCCTCTGTAATATCTTTTAATAATGCATACACAGGAATATTATCTTCTAACACCATAATTAAGTTTTCTCCATGTGGCATAAACACTAAATCGTAGTAATAGAAACAATGTAACATTGGACTTAAATATGCCTGTAAGTATTTACGTAACCAATTATCAATTGAAATTCCTGAATCTTTAATAATTTCTGGTAATAATGCATTTCCATGATGATCAATATGAAGTAAGGCTGCCATAGTTAAAGGCTTCTGATTTTCTTTAACTACTGAATAAGGACTTTCTCTCCATAAAGAAGCTAACATTTTGTTATAATCGTTATGAGGTCCGAACTCATCAAAATAAGGATTCACATAACTTACTGAACCTATTTCGCTAAGCATTCTAAATCCATTTTCTTGGATATAGCTATCGTTGTATAATAAATCTTCTAACCAAACTGCCATTTTAGGTGCTGTGCCTAAGTAATATAAAGGCAATCCTCTCATGAATCCCATATTTAAAATAGACAACGCCGATTTTGTATAGAATTTTTGCGGATTAGTAACATTGAATAATGTTCTAATAGATTGCTGTGCTAAATATTGATCTGGTCCATATCCTAAGCAAATTAAATCTCCTTTTGCTACTTCTGGAGAAAATATATTTGCAAGCTTGTTAAACCATTGCCAAGGGTGAATTGGTAAGAATAAATAATCTTCTGCTTTGTATCCCTTTCCTTCTATGATTTGATTGAATTGTGCAATGGTCTCTGCATCTAATTCTTTTTGTATTAATGTTTCATAAGGAAGCGACTCTATAGCAGAGAAAACTGCTTTCGATTTATGTCCTGCTAACCATAATAAAGAAAATGAATTTCCTGCTTCTGGTGCATATGAACGGTAATCGCTACTATCAAAACCTATTCTTCCATTATTAGCAACAAAGCCTGGATGTCCTTCTGTCATAGATTGCTCTATAGTTTGAAAATCGGCCTTAGCTAATTCTTGGGCTGTTGGATTTCCCTTCGTTATTTTAAAAGCACTTCCGTATAATGTACTAATAATTTCTTCTAAGTATACTGGCATTTTCTCATCTGCAATGCCTAATATTTTTCTAAACTCTTTTATAAAATAAATAGCATCTACTTCAGTAATAGCATCTTTTACATACTTTTTAATTGACTTTTCGTCTATCATAAAATGATTTAATGCCATTGGCTTTGCATTAAACTCGTATCGTATATCTAAAGAATCTGTATAAACTTTGTAGTGTTTATATCCATTACTTAATTCTTCTATTATTTCGGGTTTTATTAATAGTTCGTGTGAAAATTCACACAATGCTTTTTTTACTAATAATAAGTTCGCTTGTTTCCAAACGTTTGATTGTATATGTTGAGTTGATTGTTGTGGCGATACCACATTATCTAAGGTGTTCATGGCACTTCTTTTTGATGGTGAAAAAGATTGAATTTGGTTTTTATAGTTGATTTTGGTTAAAAATGCTAACTGAGCTGTTTTATTAGGTAACTCAATTACATTAGCCAATTGAAATCCTATTCTTTGGCATAGTGCAAACATTTTTTTGTTTCGAATATCTGGCTCAACAACTATTCTATTAATTGCTGAATTTGTAAAAACAAAATCCATAATTGATTGAAACATAAACCAAGTAAAATTTGGAGTTTTTGGCTCTTTTGGCGGAGCTACAATAATGTGTACTCCACAATCTGAATCTTTGGTTTTATAAAAATTATTGATAATGTCTAATTGAGGATTGTAACGCTCTAAAACAAATGCAGGTTCGTTATTAAACATTCCAACGAAAACATCATAATGTTCAGGAGCAGTTAATTCTGTATACTCTTTTTCTACATCTTCTAATGTAGCATTTGGCATTCCCCAAAAAACAGCATACTCTTTAGTTACCCATTTTTGCAAAAAGACACTATCTTCTTTTACTTGAAAAGGACGAATAGTAATCGTTCCAAAATCGTTATATTCTTTTGAAAAAACTGTGGTGGTTTGTGTTGTTGACATTTCTTAAGCTTTTGCTAGTTGTTTATGAACTTTTCTTACCGACTTAAACACAAAAAAATATAATACTAAGGTTAGTAAAAACCCTCCTAAAGCAATTGCAAAAGGCATCTGTAAACCAAATTCATCTACTATAATTCCTACATTTAAAGAAGCTAATAAAACTCCTAAATTTTGAAAGAAATGTATTTTACTATAGTCTACAGAATATGATTCTGGAGTACTTAATTCAAATAATAAAATATCGAATTTTACTACCCCTTGAAAAATTGCCCATCCATAAACAATTCTTCCTAAAATCACAATCCCGTCATAAGGTATTCCTTGCAATAAAAGACCAATTAAGCCTATAAATAATGCATTTATAATTCCTTGATGTCCTTCTGATTTTCTTCTGTTATTAATCCATAAGGCTACTAAAGCAACAAAACCAGGAATTGCATAAATAGTTCCTGAAACTAACTTGCTTTTATAAGCTGAAAAACTTTCCCAATACGATGAAAAGAAAGGTCTAATTAAAAAGTCACTGAAATATAAAATCAACGTAATTAGTCCTAATTTTAAAATAAAGCCTTTAGGAATAAACTTCTTTTCTGTATTCTCTGACTCTTCTGAAATGATTAAATCTGTAGCGTACTTTTTACTTTTTAGTAAATAAGCACTCATTGCCATTTGTATAAAATCGCCTCCAGCCATAATTAAAAAGATACTACTTGGTGCTATATAGTCTACGGTTATTCCTCCTAGTACTGCTCCTAATATTCCTCCTAAGTGCACAACTACCGAAAGTAACCCAATAGTACTTGGATGTTCTTCTTTGGTTATAATTTTAAGAATATAAGGGTACACCAATAAATAACTTCCCTTAAACAATACCATAATTAATGATACTATCCAGAAATTTATATATGATGTTGTATAATAGCAATACAGGGCTAATACACCTGCCATTGCTTGGGTATATACTAAAATATTAAGTTCTGAAACCTTTTTAGAAACATATGCCCAGAATGGAAATGCTATCATAACCATAAAACAAATAGCAGCGAAATAATATCCTACGTTTTTGGGATTGGTCATACCAAATCGAAGCTCAAAAAACTGCGGATAAAATGGATGCAGTAGATAATCACTTACTACTGCAACCAATGTCATTACTATTAAAAATGTTTTTAGCTTCATATTTCTATGCTAAAACATTTAATTGAATTTCTTCTTCCTTAGTAACATCAAACTGTTGAAAGGCTATTTTTTGTTCAATAGGGTAGTGCTCAACTCCTGTCATTTCTTTAATTATGTAAGAGTTTCTATAAGCTACCATTCCTAAATCTGGAGTTACAAATCCATGTGTATGTAATTCTGCATTTTGCACAAAAATTTCACTACTATTTTTATCAATACTATAGTTTCTATTTACGTCAAAACGACTTTGTTCGTCCCATTGAATTCTATCTGAAATTTCACGTAAGAATTCTGGTAAATAATAGCTATATCCTGTTGCTAAAACCAAACCTTCTGTTTCGTGTTTGAAGTATTTATCTTGCTCAACTTGATGTAATTCTAAGCTAATAGAATTGTCATTTAATTCAGTTTCCTTTAGCTCAGTATTTGTTCTTAAAGAAACTTTTAATGGTCCCTTAGCTACAACTCTCTTAGCATATAACGTATCGTGAATAGCTCCTATTAAATCTTGGTTTACACCTTTGTATAAATGTTTTTGATTCTTAATTAGATGGTCTCTCTTCTGAGGAGGTAAATTATAGAAGTAATCTACATATTCAGGAGATGTCATTTCTAATGTTAACTTAGAATATTCTAGTGGGAAGAAACGTGGAGAACGTGTTATCCAATTTAATTCATACCCTCTAGTATCTACTTCTTGTAGTAAATCATAAAATATTTCGGCAGCACTTTGTCCACTTCCTAAAATGGTAATCTTCTCTTTTTCTTGTAAACTCTCTTTGTACTCTAAGTACTTAGATGAGTGCAATGCTTTTCCTTTTAATTTTTTACTACACTCAGGTATATATGGTTGAGTTCCTGTACCAAGAACTAACTTTTTAGCTTTATATATTTTAATCTCATCTGTTTTAGTACAAATGCTTGTTACAATATAAATTCCTTGAATTTCATCGTAATTAATATCTGTAACATTGGTATTAAAATAAACATTAGATAATTTACTAATTGCCCATTGGCAATATTGATTGTACTCATTTCGTAATAACAAAAAGTTTTCACGTATATAAAACGAGTAAATTCTTCCCTGCTCTTTTATGTAATTTAAAAAACTAAACGGATTTGTTGGATCGGCAAGTGTAACTAAATCTGCCATAAATGGAACCTGTAATGTTGTATCTTCTAATAACATTCCTGGGTGCCAATCGAACTTATCTTTTCTATCTAAAAAAATACCATTTAACCCTTCTATTGGTTCTGTTAAACATGCCAAACCTAAATTAAAAGGTCCTACTCCTATTGCTATAAAATCTGCTACTGTACTTTGCATTATAATAATTCTGTTTTTGGTTGAAACTTCTTTCCTGTGTCTTCTATCATTTCAATAATATTTAGAAGATTGTTTAGCGTATTCTTTGGGTTTAGCAATGTGAATTTTAAATAAATACTACCATTCAATTTTGTACTCGCTATAGAAGCTTTACCTGCTGCATACAACGTATTTTTAATATGCAAGTTTACCATATCATGTGTTGGTTCATGTGCGGCTTCTGAGTTTTTATATCTAAAAACAAGCGTACTTAACTCTGGTACATGTGCTAATTCGAAGTTTGGATTAGCATTCATTTTTTCATGTACACGCTTCGTTAAGTTATGTACTTCTTCTAAATAAGATGCAATTGTTTTAGTTCCTAAAGTTTTAAGGGTTAACCAAACTTTTAAAGCATCAAATCGGCGGGTGGTTTGTATTGATTTCTCTATTAAATTTGGACGTTCTTGATCCTTGTTTTCAAGTGGGTTTAAATAATCGGCGTAATACGAAATATACTGAAAGTGCTTTTTATTATTGGCTAAAAACGCACTACAACTAACAGGTTGGAATAATGTTTTGTGGAAATCTATGGTTATAGAATCTGCTATTTCTGATCCTTTAAAATGATGTTTATGCGTGTCTGTAAGTACATAACATCCTCCATAAGCTCCATCAATATGTAACCACATATTGTGTTCTTTAGCAATCTTTCCTATGGTTTGCAATGGATCAAAACTACCATAATCTGTAGTTCCTAAAGTGGCAACAACTGCTACTGGAATATTTCCTTCCTGCTTAACTTTTTCAATTGCTAGCACTAATTCATTGGCATCCATTCTCATTTTAGAATCAGCCTTAACAGGAATAACGGCATCATAACCCATTCCTAACAAAGCTGCATTTTTCTGAATACTAAAGTGTGCTTTTTCTGAACAGAAGAAACGAAATTTACTTATTTCATCTGACCAACCATTCTGCTTGATATTAACACCATAATTCTCAAAAGCATAATGATCTCTAGCCATTAATAAAGCCATAAAGTTCGATTGAGTTCCTCCACTTGTAAATACACCATCTGAATTTTCAGAAAAATTAAACTCGTTACAAATCCAACGAATAACTTCTTGCTCTATAAAAGTTGCTGATGTACTTTGATCCCATGTTTCTACAGCAGTATTAATAGTGGTGGCTATCATTTCTGCTACTATTGACGGTAATGTTATAGGACAGTTTAAATGTGCTACATAATTCGGATTATGGAATGCAATTGCTTTTTGTATGTACAACTCATTCAGCTCTTCTAAAACGGTATCTAATGATTGAATATCTTCAATATTATCTAACTTTGCATTAAGTTTGTCGTTTTGAATTTCTGCTAACTCATCTCCTTTGTAGAATTTTCTGTTTGATAAAAACTTTTGAATGTAGTTTAGCGTTTTTAGTGTATACTCTTCGTATAATTTCACTGACTCATCATTAAATAGGTGATTATTTAATGACAATTCTTTTAGTGAAGGGCTTTCTTTAAGAATCATTATTTTTATTTAGTCTTAATAGTTTTTATATTGCAAAAATATATCTCGCTTCATAAAAAAAATGACGCGATTAGAAATTAAAAAGACGCAAAACAAAAAAGGATTACAATTTTTAAAACCACTAAAAATGAATAAAAATATTGGCTTAATTTATGGCTCTGATACTGGAATGACAGAAGAAATAACGCATACCATTGTAGATGAGTGGAATGAAAGTGAAATTGAAGTAATTGAAGTATCGCAAGTATCAAAATCTGATTTTGAAAGAATGGATATTCTGTTTTTAGGATTATCTACTTGGTATGATGGTGATTTACAAAGCGATTGGGAATCGTACTTTGATGAGTTTAAAACCATTGATTTTACAAACAAAACAATAGCTTTATTTGGTTTAGGTGATCAATATGGTTATGGTGAATATTTTATTGATGGTGTAGGAATGTTAGCTGAAGTAGTTTTAGAAAATGGTGGAAAAATTATAGGGCAATGGCCTACGGATGGTTATGATTACACTGAATCTAAAGCAAAAATAGATGGTGAGGAGTTGTTTTATGGTTTAGCTTTGGATGAAGACAATCAACCAGAATTAACACAAGAAAGATTATCTACTTGGTTATCGATATTGAAAGAAAAATTAATAGCTTAAGTTTGATTAAACTTAAGCTATTTAAATATTTTTAACTCTCTGGTGCTAGTTCTACTTCTAGTCCTTCTAATTCAGGTGTCATTTGTATTTGACAACCTAAACGGCTATTATCTTCTACATAAAAAGCTTCTGCAAGCATTGCGTCTTCATCATCTCCCATTTCTGGCAATTCATGATCTGATTTGATATAGCACTGACATGAAGCACACATTGCCATACCTCCACAAATTCCAATAGTTCCTTCTGGTGCTAACTCATAGGAACGAACTACTTCCATTAAATTCATAGCCATGTCTGTAGGTGCTTGTATTTCATGCGTCACACCTTCTCTATCTGTAATTTTTATTGTAATATCTTGTTCCATTTTCTTATATAAAATAATCAGTACCTAACAATTGGTACAACGGAGTTATTGTAACCAAAAAAATTAAAATGAATACAACAGCTTTTACCCAAACTGAAGTTATTTTTTCTAAAGGAATTAACTCTAAACCTAATTTCTTTTCTTGCAATAAAATGTCTTTTGAACCGTAAATAGGTTCTTCTCTTTTGATATATCCTATACTTCTACTTTTTATTTTACTATAGTACCATGATAAAATCATACAAAAGACTACTACAAATAAAGCAAACGCAAATAAAGCACTCCAAGTGAATGGATAATTGAAAATATTGTTTCCAAATAAATTTAATTCAATCATAACTATATTTTTCTTTAAAAATATAAATTAAATATTTTCTTCTTCTTTTAATTGTCTTCTTAATACTTTGGCTCTTTTATCTTCTCCATCATGACTCCAACCTGGTGAGTTGAAAATATAGTTTAATTTATCACTCCATGAATCTGCACGCTTTACATCTTTCCATATAGCGGCATACTCATGTGTTGCTACTTTAACTGGATTGTATGTTTCTATGTTTACTGTTAAGCCATAAACAGGTTTATCTACTTCTTTTAATTCTTCAGAAAATGTTCCAAACATACGATCCCAAATGATCAAAATTCCTGCGTGATTACAATCTAAATAGCGAATATTAGAAGCATGGTGTACTCTGTGATGAGAAGGTGTATTAAAAATAAACTCTATTGGCTTTGGCAACTTATCAACTAGTTCTGTATGTACAAAGAATTGATAAATTAAACTAATACCCATCATAGTGAACATCATTAATGGATCGAAACCTAATAAAGGTATCCACATCCAAAAGAAAAATTTGTGAATACGCTCTCCAACTCCCTGACGTAAAGCTGTCCCTAAATTCATGTGTACTGATGAATGATGTGGTACATGACCTGCCCAGAATAATCGTACTTCATGATTCAATCTATGAAACCAATAATATGCTAAATCATCTGCAAATAATAACACAATCCATGCCCACCATTGACGTCCTACAACACCTTTTAATGGACTTATTTCATATAAGTAAAAGAAAGCTACAAAGGCTAAAATTTTAGGAATAAACTCAACAATAGCAGAAAATATCATCATCAATAAAGAAACACCTGTATCTTTACCGTAATATTTTTCTTTTGCAAACTGATATTCGACCAGCATGGAAATAAAAAAAATGGGTAAAGCAAAGTATAATAATTTATCTTCTGAAAGTTGTTGTATGTAATCTGTTAATGTCAATTCTCTATTCTTTTTTGTAATATAATTTAAGAGTTTCTTTTACAAAATTAGTTTTTCCTAATACATAAGCGCCTCTATCGTTTTTATGCTTAGATGCTAATTCTACTTTTAGTCTCTCGTATTCTTTTGCTCTTTTTGGATTATCAATTAAATAGTCTCTAAACTTTAATTGTTGAGTCATTTCATTGCCCTTAGGACACATATGAATATGGTAAATTTGTTCTTTTTTACCTTCTAAATTATACCCTTTACCAAAAGACATATACGCTTGTATATTTTCTCTTTCTGGCACTTCAAAATAAGCATAACCTAAATTTTCGAAGCTTTTTATTACTTCTTTATTGAATAAAAGCTCTTTTGGAATCTCAATAAATAAATCAATATAAGCTTTTGATTTTATATTTGGTATTGAAGTACTACCAAAATGCTCTATTCTATTAAAATATGAATTATCGACATTCTTAATAATATTGGCTTTTTCTCTTTCAAAAATGTGTTTCCAATTTTTATTATGATTTGACAATTGAATAGGAAAAAGTGTATTCCAATCTTCTCTTGTCAAATCATATAATGTCTTAGTCATTTTTTAGTTAATCGCTTTTACAACAGCTTTTGGTGCTTCTTTTTTAGTTCCATCAAAACCTGTTACCCCTCCAACTGTAGTATATTTCATTACATACTTTTTGTCTGGAAAAATACGCTGAAATGCACTCTGACACATTAAAGTTGCTTCGTGAAAACCACATAAAATTAACTTTAATTTTCCTGGATATGTATTCACATCTCCAATAGCATAAATCCCAGGAATATTTGTTTGATAATCTAATGCATTATTTACTTTAATTGCATTTTTCTCAATCTCTAATCCCCAGTTAGCTATAGGTCCTAATTTAGGAGCTAATCCGAATAATGGAATGAAATGATCACATGCTAAAGTAAATGGTTCTTTATCTTTTTGTTCTACCATAACACCTTCCACTTTGCCTTCTCCAACAATTCCTTTAACCTCAGCTGGTGTTATTAGATTAATCTTTCCTTCGTTCTTTAATTCCTGAACTTTATCTACCGAATCTAAAGCTCCTCTAAATTCATTTCTTCTATGGATTAGTGTAACTGAAGAAGCTACGTCTGCCAAGAAAATAGACCAGTCTAATGCAGAATCTCCTCCACCAGCAATAACTACATCTTTATCACGATATAATTCTGGTTCACGGATCATATATTCTACTCCATTATCTTCAAAATCAGCAATATTTGGAATAGGTGGTTTACGAGGTTCAAAACTTCCTAATCCTCCTGCAATAGCTACCACAGGTGCTTGGTGTTTTGTTCCTTTATTTGTAGTTACAATAAAAGATCCATCGTCTTGTTTTTCGATAGTATCTGCACGCTCTCCTAAAGTAAAACCTGGTTCAAATTGCTTTATTTGTTCCATCAATTTATCGGTTAAATCACCTGCTAAAATTTCTGGATAAGCTGGAATATCGAATATTGGTTTTTTAGGATATATTTCTGAACATTGCCCTCCTGGTTGTGGCAATGCATCAATTAAGTGACATTTTAACTTTAATAATCCTGCTTCAAAAACGGTGAACAGTCCAGTGGGACCAGCACCGATAATTAGTATATCTGTCTTAATCATTTTCAAATAATAAAATCGAGTAAATTTATTAGTTGTAATTTTTTTAAATACTGATTTTTATCAGTTATTCAACATTAATTACTTCTTCAATTTCTGGTGCGTATTTTTTAATTGTTGCCTCAACTCCGTTTTTTAACGTCATTTGATTTACTGAACAACCACTACACGCTCCTTCTAATTGTACTTTTACTGTATTATTTTCAATAGATAATAACTTAATATTTCCTCCATCGCTTACTAAAAACGGGCGGATTTCTTCTAACGCCTTCTCTACGTTATTTTTTGTTTCTGTTGCTGTCATAATCTTTGATTATTTTGTGCTACAACCACTCATTGTCGTAATACGAACTACTTCAGTTGGTGGTAAATTTGCATTTCTTTTTAATAATTGAGAAACCATTTCTTTTGTTACATCAGTAAATGCTTTTTCTAATGGTGAGTTTTCTTGTAAAGCTACTGGACGTCCTGCGTCTCCTGCTTCACGAATACTTTGCACCAATGGAATTTCTCCTAAGAAACTAGTTTCAATATCTTCAGCTAAATTTTTTGCGCCTCCTTCTCCAAAAATGTAATATTTATTATCTGGCAATTCAGCTGGTGTAAAATACGCCATGTTTTCCACAATACCTAAAACCGGCACATTAATACTTTCTTGTTGGAACATTGCTACTCCTTTTTTAGCATCTGCTAAGGCAATGTTTTGTGGTGTACTTACTACTACTGCTCCATTAATTGGAACTGCTTGTACAATTGATAAATGTACATCTCCTGTTCCTGGAGGTAAATCAATTAATAGAAAATCTAGCTCTCCCCAATCTGCATCAAAAATTAATTGGTTTAATGCTTTTGATGCCATTGGTCCACGCCAAATTACTGCTTGGTTTGGGTTTGTAAAAAAACCTAGAGATAATAATTTAACACCATAGTTTTCTACTGGTTTCATTTTCGAACGTCCATTCACATTAACTGCTAATGGCTTTTCTAATTCTACATCAAACATTAAATGTTGTGATGGCCCATAAACATCGGCATCTAAAACTCCAACTTTGAACCCCATCTTTGCTAAAGATACTGCCATGTTAGAAGTAATAGTAGATTTTCCTACTCCTCCTTTACCAGATGCTACTGCAATAATATTTTGAATATTAGGAATTTCTTTTCCTCTTATCTGATTTGGATTTTCTTTTTGTTGAACTTCTACCTTCACATTCACTTTTACGTCAATCTTTTGATCAACGTGTTGGTGAATTGCTTTCATTATCTCAACTTCAACTTTCTTTTTAGCTTGTAATGTCGGATTAGAAATTGTTACATCAACAATAACCTCATCGCCAAAAGCTACTACGTTTTTTATATTTTCGTTTTCAACCAAACTTTTACCTTCTCCAGGTGCAGTAATAGTTTCTAACGCTTTGTATATATCTTGTTTCTTAAAACTCATTAGAGTAATAAATTAAATTAATTCTAAATTACAAAGATACGCTTTAGCCCTCATAAAATAAAGCGTTTACATCGTGATTATTTATAGATTTATAAGCGATATTTATTTTTAGTATTTTCGTTAACCTATGGATCTAATAAATCAAATAAACTTACTGGCTTACCCTATAGCTATTCCTATATTTATTCTCTTAATTTTAGTAGAAATATATCTTGGCTGGAAAGACCGAAATCAGAATCATGAATTCAAGGACTCTGGTGTAAATATTCTTTCGGGATTAATCTTTTTTATAATTTCATTATTTACAAAATCATTAAAACTATTACTATTCTTTTTTGTGTATGATAATTTAAGGCTATTTACAATTGGGTATAACTCTTGGCCATCATGGATAGTTTTATTCTTTTTAGATGATTTTGTTTTTTATTGGGGACATAGAATTTCTCATACCGTATCCTTTTATTGGGCTAGTCATGTGGTACATCACTCTTCTGAACGTTTCAATTTTTCAACTGCTTTACGAAAAACTTGGACCTATGATGTTACAGGACATTTTTTATTTTGGATTTGGTTGCCTTTAGTAGGTTTTCATCCTCTACAAATATTTGCTATTAAAACTTTAAATTTTATTTATCAATATTGGATTCACACAGAAAAAATTAAAAAGCTTCCTTCTTGGTTTGAATTTGTTTTCAACACACCTTCTCATCATAGAGTACATCATGGCTCTAACTTAAAATATTTAGACAAAAATCATGCTGGCGTTTTAATTATTTGGGATCGTATGTTTGGTACTTTTCAAAAAGAAGAAGAAACTCCTACTTATGGATTAACTTCTAATATTAAAACTCATAACTTATTTAAAGTTGAGTTTCATGAATGGAAAAGCATGCTTACTAGAGCTTTTAATAGTGGGAGTTTACTTAATGGAATTAAGTATTTATTAATGCCTCCGGGTTGGAGTCATGATAAGAGTACTTTAACTACAAAAGAACTGAGGAAAAGTCTTGGTGATAAAAAACTATAATTCTTCAGATGGGTTCCAAAAAACCTTATCAAAATCTTGAATTTGATTTTCTTTAACCTTTATACCTTCACTTTCTAAAAGTTGCTGCATAAGGTTTGTTCCATCAAAATGTTGTTTACCTGTTAGCAAGCCTATTCTATTTACAACTCTATGCGCAGGAACATTTTTAGCACTGGAATTGTTCATCGCCCAACCCACCATTCTTGCAGAACGCGCTGCTCCTAAATACGTTGCTATAGCTCCATAACTAGTAACTCTACCGTATGGTATTAAACGTGCTACTTCGTAGACTCTTTCAAAAAAATTATCTGATTTTCCCACTTATTAAAAATATAATTTGACAGCTGAATAAATTGCAATAAATCCCGTGATTACCCCTATTAATATTGTAAAATATTTAGAATACTCTATAAGTTTATTCTCAAACTTTTGTGCTAAAAAAAGATAACTACTTAAAATAGCAAAAGTCCCAAGAACGGTACCCAACCCAAAAACTGAAGTACAAACAAGTCCAGACATTGCCCATCCGTGCATTACAAATGATGAATGCGCTACTGCAAAAAAAGGAATTGCAAACATATTAACAGAAGACAATGACAAGCCAAAGAAAAAACCATTTCGGATAGGTTTGTTTTCTTTCTGTTTAGACTTTGACAGCCCTTTATATATAAAAGTTGCAGAAATAATAGCAAAAACAAAGATTGCTATTTTTTTAACCCAAATTATTATTTCAGGGTATTCTTTCAAAAAAGATGATAATAAAACTGCTAATAAAACCTGAATTAAAACAATTACCGAAGCTCCAAGAGCAAATTGATAGGCAATTTTTCTATTATTTTCAATACAGATTTTACTCGCTGTAATATTTAACATACTTGGTGGTGTATAACCTATATAGGAAGTTATAAATCCTAGTGCCAAGTGTGATAATATCATTTCTTACGAGTTTTGTTTTACTATTGTGTTGGACGGAAAGAACGAGCAATCCTTTCTCAAAAATAGCTTAAAAACTCTTTATAAATTGAATTTATCTAGTATTTTAATTTAAAACGGATATAAGTAATTGGTTTACCAATTTCTAAGTATTGTTTTTCGTAAAAAGTTTGTGTTGAAGTTACTTCCTCAGGAGCTCCTTCATTTTTATACACATTGTGGTTTGCATGTATTATTTCATGTCCTTCTCCATGTAACAAACCTAATGTATATCCATGCATAAACTCGCTATCGGTTTTTAAATTCATAAAACCTCCTTCTTTTAAGATATGGTAATATCTTCTTAAGAAGGCAGCATTTGTCATACGATGTTTGGTACGTTGGTACTTTATTTGTGGGTCTGGGAAAGTAATCCATATTTCATCAACTTCATTTTCTGCAAAAATGTAATCGACTAATTCTATTTGGGTTCTAATAAAGGCAACATTATCCATGTTGTTTTCTAAAGCTGTTTTAGCTCCACGCCAAAAACGAGCACCCTTTATATCGATACCAATAAAATTTTTATCTGGATTTTTTTCAGCTAATGCAATAGTGTATTCTCCTTTACCACATCCTAATTCTAAAACAATAGGATTATCATTCTTAAAAAAAGTGTTCCATTTTCCTTTTAAAGAAAAATTATTGATTACTTCTTCCCTTGATGGTTGGAGTACATTAGCAAACGTTTCATTTTCTTTGAAACGTTTTAATTTGTTTTTACTTCCCAATGTATATAGAAATTAAGCTCTATCTTCAGTTCCTTCACGTAAGAAAGTAGCTGATTGGTTCATCCAATAAGCAAATAACACTAATAAGACTCCTAAGAAAATCCAATTAATGGTATTAGAAGTCCACCATCCTGCATCTCCTTTAGCTACTTCTAATCGTAACCACTTAAAAGGGACGAATAATACTTCAAATAAATCTCCTATTAATCTAAAAATATTTAATCCTAACATAACTTGATTATCTTTACGTTTGCAAAAATATAAAAAGAAACGATGTTAGCCAATTTTTTCGGTAAATCTAAACCTGTAAATTTCGTAGTGCTTTTTGCACTCTTTTTAATTTATTTTTCTTTAAGCCTATTTTCTAAAGAGTTATCCTTTGGTCTTTTTAAAGAACTTCTTTGGTTTATTGTGGTTTTTTCTGTTTATAATTTCATTATTGCAAAGAATCAACTCACTTTTGATAATTCTTATGCTTTTTTATTCTTTGTAATTCTTCTGGGGTTTTTCCCAGATACCTTAAACATTAACAATACTTTTTATGCTTGTTTAACTGTATTACTCTTTTTACGTAAAGTATATAGTTTGCAATCGTCAAAGAATGTTTTTCATAAAATATTTGATGGTGGTTTATGGCTTGGGTTTTCTTTTTTAATTGAACCTTATACTGCCATATTTATTCTTTTATTATATCTTTCTATATTCTTACATCAGCGTTTTACGTATCAAACATTACTAATTCCTATTATTGGATTTAGCAGTCCTGTTTTTTTATATTTTACTTATTGTTTTTGGTATGATAAAACTGAAGACTTCCAACTTCTTTTTAACTGGAACTTCTCTTACAAATTGGATTTCTATTTAAATACTAAATATTTATTCCCAATTATTTTCATTTCCTTTTTAACATTATCTTCAATACTGTTAAAAAGTCCAAAAGCATTAGGTGTTCTTAACACTTTTAGAAAAAACTGGATACTAACTTTAACTCATCTAACTATTTCTTTATCTATAATTTTCTTAATTAAAGATAAGGTAGGTAGTGAATTATTATTCTCTTTCTTTCCTATTTCTGTAGTACTAGCTAATGGTTTGGAATTATTCCAAAAAAGATGGTTTGCAGATTTATTTGTTATAGCCGCATTAGCATGTTCAATTGTTCTATATTTTATATAGAATTACATTTTTGTTCCAAAGGCTAAATCTCCTGCATCTCCTAATCCTGGAATGATGTATCCTTTGTCGTTAAGTTTTTTGTCAATATCAGCAATCCATAATTCAGTATCGTCTGGAAAGAATTCTTTAATATAATCAACTCCTTCCGATGAACCTATCACTGAAACAATTTTAATTTCTTTAGGAGTTCCATATTTTTTTATGGCTTCATAAACTGCTACTAACGAACGTCCTGTTGCTAACATTGGATCCACCAATAATAATGTTTTTCCATCTATTGATGGTGAAGCAAAATATTCTACTACGATTTCAAATTCTTCATCATTATTTGGGTGATGACGGTACGCAGAGATAAAAGCATTTTCTGCATCATCAAAATAGTTCAATAATCCATTATGCAAAGGCAGTCCTGCTCTTAGAATTGAACATAAAACTGTATTGTTAACTGGTAAGTTTGTTGGTTTAATTCCCAAAGGAGTTTTAACATCCTTATTTTCGAAAGATAATTTTTTACTTAATTCATAACCTAAAACCTCTCCAATTCTTTCTATATTTCTACGAAAACGCATTGAATCTTTTTGTACGTTAACGTCTCTAATTTCTGCTAAAAATTTATTAAGTATAGAGTTTTCTTGGGCTAGGTGATGAATGTGCATATTTTAAATTATTTCCTGCGAAATTACAAAAAAGAAAAACTCCATCTTGAATGATGGGGTTTTAAATTATTAAAAAACAACATACAAAATTTAACTCCTACTGCTAGATAGATTGCTAAACTATCAATCCATTTTGGTGTATCAAAATCTTTAGCAAATCCTAATCCTACATGTGCATTGAATAACCAATTTCCTCCTAAAGACCTTTTAGCTATATAGTTCTTTTGAAAAACCAAGTTTAATGCCAGCTATTATTTTACAAACGACTTTAACATTTTTATAACTTCATCCTTGTTTTCAATATGACTCATATGTCCATTGGATAAAAACTGAATTGGTGTTTTTGTTCTTTTCGCTTCCTCTCTAATTGATTCCTCATTGATAATAGGGTCATTTTCTCCTGAAATAATTAAACGTTTCTCAATCTGCTTCAAAACATTTTCTTTATTCTTCCTTAGACGCATTCCTTGTGTTGCTGCTATATAACCTTGAAGCGGAGTTTTTAACGCTTCCTTTTTAACCTCATCAATTTCAAACAAAAACTCTTGTCTAGTTTCTTCTGCAAATAAATTTGCAATAGACATTTTTATCAAACCTGTATAGTTTCTTTGTGCTACTTCACATGCTTTCAAACGTATTTCTTTTCGTTCTTCTGAATCTGCTTGCGATGTTGAGTTAAGTAAACACAATCCTTTGATATTATCTGAATATTTTTCTGCAAAAACTAAAGAAACATACCCTCCCATAGAATGTCCAATTATAAAAAACCTTCTAACTCTCAAATGCTTTAAAACTGCTTTAACAGCTTCTGCCATATCTTCCATAGAATGCATATAACCTATACATTCAGAATTACCATGACCTAATAAATCAATACAAATTACACGATTATTTTTTTTTAGTTCATTGGCTATTTCATTCCACATAGCAGCGTTTTCTAGAAACCCATGAAGTAAAACTATAGCTCCTCCTTTTCCTATATCTGAATATGCTATTTTACTGTTTTTATAATTGATAAATTCTTGCATCCTGCAAAAATATGTATCTTTCACTAGTTAAAAATTCTATATTATAAAAAATGCTTCTTTCTCCCTTCAATAAATTAACTAAAACTCAAGAAAACAGACTTACCTACCTGCTTGTTTTTTCTACTATGGTTCTAATTATCTGTATGCTTTATTTAGATAGTTTTCTTACCAATTCTATATGTAAGCATGGTATTGTTAGTTTTGAATTAGCTAAAGATTTAAAAGTCTCTGAAAGAATTATCAATTCATGGGATGAAACTTCAAAAATTAGTGCAGGTATTAGTTTAGGACTCGATTTTCTATTTTTAATTTCTTACTCTTCTCTAATTGCTATTTTAATTCATAAACTCAACTCTCATTTATGGAAGAATACACGGCTTTATAGTTTTGGAGTAGTTCTAATACTTTCATTGTTTTTTACTGCATTATTTGATGCTATCGAGAATATTGGACTTATTCAACTATTATTGGGAAACCTAAAACAAACTTGGAGTTCAATAGCCTATTATTTTGCTGTACCTAAGTTTATAATAATTTTAATTGGTATCCTTTATATTCTTTTCAATTTTGTTTATTTGTTAATCAAAAAATATATTTAGATGAAACTCTCAAAAGAAGTATTGATTACCGGTTTTGCTTTATTTTCTATGTTCTTTGGGGCTGGAAACTTAATTCTTCCTCCTTTTTTAGGAAAAAATGCTGGAGATAATTGGTCTTGGGTTACTCTAGGTTTTTTTATAACTGCTGTTTTTATACCTATTTTAGGAATTTTGGCACATGCTAAATTACAAGGAACTATGTATGATTTCGGCAAAAAGGTTTCTCCTTTATTCAGTACTATTTATTGTTTTATTGTATACACTATTTCCATTGCTTTACCTGCTCCCAGAACTGCTTCTGTTACTCACGAAATGGCTATAGCACCATACTTTGATATCAACTCAATAATTACAAGTACAATATATTTTGGATTGGTTTTTTTATTTGTAATGAATAGAACCAAAATTTTAAATTTATTAGGTAAATTTTTAACTCCATTAATCATATTAATACTACTTGCTATTATATTTATTGGAATGTTTACAGCTCCTGTAGCTACAAATCCTTCTACTTTTAATTCTCCTTTTGTCGGTGGGCTTCTTGAAGGCTATCAAACTTTTGATGCCATTGGAGCTGTGGTAGTAGGTGGAATTCTAGTTATTTCAATGAACTTTAACAAGAATACTTCTTTTGAAACTAAAAAAGAGTTAATTACAAAAGCTGGTATCATAGCTGGTATTGGTCTTTTAATTATATATGCTGGACTTATTTATAATGGAGCTATACACAATGGTATTTTTAGCAATGATGCTACTAGAACAGATGTTTTAAATACATTAAGTACACAAACATTAGGAAATATAGGAACTGTTTTCTTAGGTATTTTAGTAGCCTTGGCTTGTTTTACTACTGCTGTAGGTATTATAACTGGTACAGCAGATTATATTAAAGGAATTACAAATAATTCGCAAAAGGCTTATACGATTACTGCGGTTATTAGTTGTATTTTAGGTGTTTTAGTTGGACAGTTTGATGTACATTATATTATAAACATTGCACTACCTGCATTAATGTTTATATATCCTATAACCATTGTTTTAATCATCTTAAATGTACTTCCTAACAAATATACATCTGCTAGAGTTTTTAGAGTAGTTGTTATAATTACTTTTATTTTTAGTGTTCCAGATTTTTTAGGTTTTATTGTCCCTAAAGAAAGTTTAGTTGATGTAAAAAACATAATTCCTTTAGCTAATAATCACTTGGGGTGGGTATTACCAGCTATTTTAAGTTTTGTTGGTATTAACTTAACAAAAGAAACAATTGTTTAAAATCTAAAAATCAGTAAATTGATTATTTTTAACAAAACCAAAAGTCATGAAAACTTTTTATTTGTTAATCATTTTATTTATTACAACTCAACTCACTGCTCAAGAGAAAGAGCAAGCAATTAAGGACGTAAAGCAAGCTGCCTATAATTACATTGATACTTTTTACAAAGCTGATACTACTTTAGCTTACAAAAGTGTTCATAAAGACCTCAGGAAAGTAGGCTGGTGGTTTGACAAGAAAAAAGGAAAATTTTCAAATAAATCTGAAATGCCTTTTCATAAACTAATTGCATTGGCTAAAAAATGGAATGCTAAAGGCAATAGAGCCAATGAAAATTCAATTAGAAAAATAAACGTTTTAGAGGTTTCCGATAAAATTGCTGTAGTAAAGGTTACGGCAGTTTGGGGGATAGATTATTTGAATATGGTAAAAACTAAAGATGGCTGGAAGTCTATCAATATCATCTGGCAATCAAAACCTAAATTTTCTTTAATAGATTAATCCATAAAAAAACCGAACTAGTTTAAGTTCGGTTTTTTATTTTATTTAAAAGAGTTATTAAAATCTATACCCTAAATTAATACCTACTCTTGGTACAATAGATCTTGAATCTGAAGAAAACATATTTCTACCTAAACCTCCATGAACATCAATAACAAAACCTCCTGAAGATACATACTTAGATCCAACAGCTATACCTAAAGCTCCATCTGTATATTCTTTGTATTGATTTGTTCCAATTTTTCTTTCACCAGTGTTAATTCCTAAAAAAACTTCTCCAAAATAATTCCAGTTTCTATTATTTGTAAAATAGTGACGGAAAAATGGTGTAATCATTCTTTTTTCATTGTATCTAAAATCTGCTGATCTCTTCTCAAAATTAAATAATGCAGAAACCCCAACAGAAGATTGTTCGCTTGTATAATACTCGTAAGATACGTCTAAGGTTTTAAGTGCTAAAGCATCAAATATGTCAACTTTTACCTCTTGTTGTGCTTGAGCAAATGCGCTGATAAATATCACAGCAACTAATATTATTTTTTTCATCTTTTACTTTTTATTGATTTAAATTACCTATCAATTATAGTACCACAAACATACATTAATTGTTTAATGCGGTAAAAACTTACAACAACATTTTACAGCTATGAACAATTGCAGTTTGTATCACAATTATTTTTCTTTTTTGATTTTATAAAAAACTTTTTAATCAAAAAAACAACTGCCAGTAAAACAACTATATATGTTAAAACTTCTTGCATTAACTTAAAAATTGATAGGCTCCTAATGCCGATAAATATGCTAAAACTCCCATTCCTACTAATTGTATTAACGGCCATTTCCAGCTTTTAGTTTCTCTTTTAACAATAGCCAATGTAGCCATACACTGCATTGCAAATGCATAAAACAACAATAAAGATATCCCTGTAGCAAAGTTAAATCGGCTTTTACCTGTTTCTGGATTTATCTCTGAAGCCATTTTTTCCTTAATTGTAGTTATATCTTCATCATTATTCTCTACACTATAAATAGTAGCTAAAGTTCCTACAAAAACTTCTCTTGCAGCAAAAGACGCTATTAAACCAATTCCTATTTTCCAATCGTAACCTAATGGTTTTACAATTGGCTCAATTGTTTTTCCTGCAATACCTATATAAGAATTCTCCAACTTAGCTGAAGCTATTTTTTGTTCTAGCTCTTGCTCTGATAACTGTTGGTTCATTGTTTTTTGGGCTATGTCTTTTTCAATATTATCGAATGACGAAGGCCCATGCGATGCCAAAAACCATAAAACTATAGAGATTGCTAATATTATTTTTCCTGCTCCAAATACAAATGCTTTTGTTTTTTCTAATACATCTAAAAAGACATTTTTTACTGAAGGCACTTTATAATCTGGCATCTCTATTACAAAAAACGAATTACTTTTAATTTTTAGTGTTTTATGTAAAATAAATGCTGCTATTATTGCCGCTCCAAAACCAAGAACATACAAACCTAATAATGTAAGTCCTTGTAAACTTACAAAGCCTAAAACTTTAGTATTAGGAATAATTAAAGCAATTAAAATTGCATATACTGGTAAACGAGCAGAACATGTGGTAAATGGTGTAACTAAGATTGTAATTAAACGTTCTTTCCAACTAGAAATAGTACGTGTTGCCATTACTGCTGGTATTGCACATGCAGTTCCTGAAATTAAAGGAATTACACTTTTACCACTCATACCAAATCGTCTCATAATTTTATCCATTAAAAAGACAACTCTACTCATATATCCCGTTTCCTCTAAAAGAGCAATGAATAAAAACAAAATGGCTATTTGTGGAATAAAAATTACAACGCCTCCTATACCTGGAATAATTCCATCAGTTAGTAAATCAGTAAACATACCTTCTGGTAGTTTAGATTTAGTAAACTCTGCAATGTTAGCAAACAAGCCGTCTATAAAATCCATTGGAGCTGATGCCCATTCAAAAATCGATTGAAAAATCAATAACAGCAGTCCAAAGAAAATAACATATCCAAATATTTTATGAGTAAAAACACTATCTAATTTAGACCTTATATCAGTTCCTTTAGAACTATCTACCTCATAAGTTTTCTTTAAAATCGAATTGATTTTTTGGTATCTATAAATCGTTTCTTTATGCTGATACTTTTTCTGTTTAGACACATCATGACCAAACTGTTCTATTTCCTCTTCCTCTTTACTTGAAAGCAACGATGTATATTGCTTGGTATACATTAACCATAATTCGTAAATAGAAAATCTTTGACTTTTTTCTGATAACTCTTTAAAATAATCAGCATCAATTCTAGATGAAATTTCTTCAAAGTTTGAATATGGTGTTATCCCTTTATAATTTGCAATTTCTTCTTTTAAATCGTCAATTCCTTGATTGTTTCTTGCTGAAATTAAAACCACTCTTGTGTGTAATTCCTTTTCTAAACTATCAATATCAATTGAAATTCCTTTTCGTTCTAATTGATCAGCCATATTCAAAGCCAAAATTACTGGAATCTCTAAATCTTGAATTTGAGTAAACAATAGTAGGTTCCTTTTCAAATTCTCTACATCAGCAACCACTACAATTACTTCTGGCTTATCATCTTCATTAGAAGTTAATAAGTTTTTTAAAACAATACTTTCATCAATCGAAGTTGGATTAATACTATAAGTACCAGGCAAATCGGTAATTATAGCCGATTGTTTATTTGGTAATTTACATACACCTTGTTTTTTATCAACAGTAACTCCTGGATAATTCCCAACTTTTTGGTTTAAACCGGTTAACTGATTAAATAATGATGTTTTTCCTGTATTAGGATTACCTATTAATGCTACTTTAATACGTTTACTCATCAGTTAAATTTTAGTAACTATAATTTTACTAGCTGTTTCTTTTCTTATTGCTAAATGACTACCATTTACACAAATGTAAATTGGGTCTTTTAAAGGGGCTATTTGTAATAGTTCCACTTCCGTACCTGGTAAACATCCCATTTCTAATAATTTTAACGGTATAACATCTAGGCTTTCTTCAGATATAATTCCTCTTTCTCCGATTTGTAAAGTTGCAATTGAATTCAAACGACATGTATAAATTAACCTACAAATATATTAAAATAGAACAATTCTAAACAACAAGCTTTGTTAATTATAAGCTCAAGCTTCATTTATTAATTGTCCTATGTATATGAAACCTTATATTTGTGCTATGACTTTCGACCAAATCATCGGACAAGAACATATTAAAAAGCATTTACAACAATCTGTTAAAAACAACAGAATACCTCATGCTCAACTTTTTGTTGGTAAAGAAGGTTCTGGTACTTTAGCTACTGCCATTGCATATGCTCAATATTTATTATGTAGTTCCTCTGCAAATGCCGAGGCTTGTAATTTAAAATGTAGTAAACTACAGCACCCTGATTTACATTTTGCTTTTCCAGTAACTACAAATGATTCTGTAAAGAAACATCCAGTAAGTAATTTATTTTTAAACGATTGGAGAGACTTTATTGAAAAACAACCTTATGGAAGTTTATTTAATTGGTTGCAACATATTGGGGTTGAAAATAAGCAAGGACAAATTGGAGTAGATGAAGCTGAAGATATTGTAAAAAAATTACAACTAAAATCATACGAAGGAGGTTTTAAAGTAATGATAATTTGGATGGCTGAAAAAATGAATGTAGCTGCCTCCAATAAATTATTAAAACTTATTGAAGAACCACCTAGTCAAACTATCTTTTTATTAGTTACTGAAGATGAAGGACAAATTATCAATACTATCAAATCTAGATGTCAAGCATTGCATTTCCCTTCATTAAGTAGTGCTGATATAGCAAATACTTTAATTCAACAGGAAAACGTTTCTGAAAATGAAGCAACAAAAATAGCTTATCAAGCAGAAGGTAATTACAACAAAGCACTTCAGTTATTAAACAATAATTCTAACGATTTAATTTTTGAAGAATGGTTTATAACTTGGATTCGAGCAGCTTTTAAAGCTAAAGGTAATGCGGCTGTAATTCAAGACTTAATAGGCTGGTCGGAAACCATTGCAAAATCGGGAAGAGAAACACAAAAACAATTCTTACAATATTGTTTACAATTCTTTAGACAAGCCTTATTATTAAATTATGGCACCCCTGATTTAGTTTTTTTAGAAACAAAAACGAATAACTTCAAATTAGAAAAATTTGCTCCTTTTATAAATAGTGCAAATATCTTAACTATAGAGAAAGAAGTTAGCGATGCTTTATATCATATTGAACGAAATGGAAATGCAAAAATTATTTTATTAGATTTATCAATCAAATTAACTCGTCTTTTGCATACCAAAGAAGAAAAAATTAATGCTTAAAACATGAGAACATCTTATATAATTACGGTTATTATTTTCGGAATACTTTTTGCTGCATGTAAACAGGAAAAAAAAGCTGCTTTAAACGATTATATGGTTGGAAGTTGGCAAACTGAATATCTCAAAATTGAAATGCCAACAATTAATAAAACTGACAGCACCTCTGTTTTTGAAGATAATTTTATCAACCCTAATACCGGTAGAGCTCAATCTACTTATAAAAAAGACGGGACTTTTAAAGCTTGGTTTCAACAACCTAACGGTGAAAAAAAAGGAGAAACTAATGGTAAATGGAAAACAAAAAATGATAGTTTGTATGTAGACTATCCTTATTTAGGAAAACAAGTTCAAGCTTGGTATAAAATAACTAAAACAAAAGAAGGTTTTGAAGGTAAAGCAGTGTACGATTGGGATAATGATGGTGAATTTGACGATACTTTAATTATGAAAACTAAAAGAATAAAAGAATAAAATTGCTAAACGTTAACAACATATCCTTACGTATCCGAATATTTTTGTCAATGATACTTCTTGTATTATTGGCTTCTGTTTTAATTGTATTAGTAACTGTTTATCAATATGGTGAGCAAACCAAAGATTATAACACTCATCGTTTCGGAAGAAAAGAAACCACTATAAAACAAGCTATTGAAATTGAATTAAAACGTAGAACAACATATCCAGTTACTACGGAGAATTTATCTAAAATTTTTCAGGATAGAATTTATGAAATGGCTGCTGTTCATAAACTTACAATTACAATGTATGGTATGGATGGGAGGTTTTTAAAATCGTCAAAACCTTATAATTTTGAAAAAGTAGAAGATAAGCCTCTTTCTAGTGAAATAACTATGGAATTAGCTAATAATTCTGATCATAAAATTTTAAAAAGCCGAAGTAAAAACGGAATTACATACCAATCTTCCTATACGTATATAAACGATTTACGCTTTAAACGTATTGGAATACTTGAAATACAAATAGCGCAAAATAACGAAGAACAAAAAAAGGAGTTACAAGAATTTATTTCTCGTTTATCACTTGTATACATCCTTATGTTCTTAGTAGCAATTGCATTAGCATACTTTTTATCAAGTTATATTACGCGATCAATTCAAACAATTTCAGAAAAAATTAAAGAGACTCGTTTAAACAAACGAAACGAAAAAATCACTTTAAACTCTGCTAGTTCGGAAATCAATTCTTTGGTTGATTCTTATAATAACATGATTGACCAACTAGAAGAAAGTGCTGTAAAATTAGCTATGAGCGAGCGTGAACAAGCATGGAGAGAAATGGCAAAACAGGTTGCTCATGAAATTAAAAATCCATTGACTCCTATGCGACTTTCTGTTCAAAGTTTTGAAAGAAAGTTCAATCCAGACGACCCTAAAATTAAAGAAAAAATGTCTGAATATAGTGAAACACTTATTCAGCAAATAGATGTAATGAGTTCTATTGCCTCTGCATTCTCTGATTTTGCTAAAATGCCTACACAACGACGTGAAAAATTGGATGTAGTAGATGTTGTAAAACACTCGTTAGACATATTTACAGAAGGATATATACATTACATTCCACAAGAAACAGAGTTATTTGCCAATCTAGATAAAACACAATTGATTAGAATAGTAACCAACCTAGTAAAAAATGCAACACAGGCAATAAAAGAAAACGAACAAAATCCTAGAGTTGAAGTAAAAGTCACCTCAGAAGGTAATAACGTTAAAATTTCTGTTTCTGATAATGGAAAAGGTATTACTGAAAAAAATAAAGAATTAATTTTTGAACCTAAGTTTACTACTAAAACTAGTGGAATGGGATTAGGTTTACCAATGATAAAAAATATAATTGAAGCATATGACGGTTCTATTACTTTTACCTCAACTGAGGGTATAGGAACTGTTTTTAATGTAATTTTACCCAAAACATAATCAAATGAATTTCGAAAACATCTTAGTTGATACTTCTAACGGATTAGCTACAATAACTATTAATCGTCCAAAAAAATTAAATGCTTTAAACAAAGCAACTATTGAGGAATTACATACAGCTTTTGACAGCTTAAATAATGATTCTTCAATAAAAGCAATCATTATTACAGGTAGTGGAGAAAAAGCTTTTGTTGCCGGTGCAGACATTTCTGAATTTGCTGATTTCTCAGTAGCAGAAGGTGCTGAATTAGCCAGAAAAGGACAAGAAACTTTATTTGATTTTGTAGAAAATTTATCTACTCCAGTAATCGCTGCTGTTAATGGATTTGCATTAGGTGGTGGATTAGAACTAGCAATGTCGTGTCATTTCAGAGTTGCTTCTGACAATGCTAAAATGGGATTACCAGAAGTATCATTAGGTGTAATACCAGGCTATGGAGGTACACAGCGTTTACCACAGCTTGTAGGTAAAGGAAAAGCTATGGAAATGGTAATGACAGCTGGAATGATTTCTGCCGAGGAAGCTAAAAATTCTGGATTAGTAAATCACGTTACAACACAAGAAGAATTAATTCCATTAGCTGAGAAATTAGCTAGCAAAATAATGAGAAATTCATCTGTTGCGATTAGTGCTGCTATTAAAGCTGTAAACGATAATTTTAAAGACGGTATTAATGGTTTCGAAACAGAAATTACTGAATTTGGAAAATGTTTTGGTACAGAAGATTTTAAAGAAGGGACTACTGCCTTTTTAGAAAAAAGAAAACCTAATTTTCCTGGAGCATAACATATGACAGTAAAGAAAACTCTTTTTCTAATTCTTTTTCTCTTTAGCTATAGTTTTTTTGCACAAAAAACTATTGATAGTCTCTATGTAAAAAGTCTAAAAACACTTTCTGATTCTTTAAGAGTAGAGGAAGGGAGTAGAGAAAGAGTTCTTTTAATGAACAAAATGTTAGTTCTTGCCGAAGAACAAAAAGATACCTTTAGAACAATTCTTCTATTACACAGAATTGCTAGACAAAGTCAATTCATTAATGAACATTACACATCTATTAAATCTTATAAAAAAGAATTAGATTTATACAACAGGTATCAATTTAGCAAGAAAGAAAAAAAAGCCATACTCTTAGCTAAAATAACTCCTATAGAAATACAAGTACAACTTGGAAACAGCTATGCTGCCATAGGAGAAACTAAAATAGGGTTGAATTATTATTCTATTGGTGAAGCCATTGCTGAAAAAGAAGACTTAGGTTTTTATAAAGCTGTAATACCAGTTTTAATTGGCGGAATGAATAATACTGCAGGAGAATATGAAGAAGCCATAAAACAATATAAAAAAGGCTTACAACTTTTAGAATCTGCAAAAGATATAGATGAAATAAATAGAAAGTTCAATAGCTCACTCACTATTGCAAGCATCAGTGACTCTTATCTTAAACTAAAAAAATTAGATTCAGCTAACTTTTATTTAAATAAAGGAATTGAAAAACACTTAGATACCATTAATGATGTTATTCGATTAAACTACTTGTCTCAAAAAAGTAAAATCTTAATTGCTGAAAATAAAAACGAAGAAGCTTTAATTGTATTAGAAAAATTAAAAGATTTAAGTCATAAATACGATACAAATTCAGGGGAAACGTACTACTATAAAGAATTAGCAGAAGCCAATAGTAATTTAAAAAACTATGATAAAGCAATAGCTATAATGCTTAAAGGTATTGACAAAATAAAAAACAAAACCAAAGAATTCAATTTAGTAGAAGACTATAAAAAGCTTGCTAAAATTTATAAAAAAGCTGGAAACATTGAAAAATCAAATGAGTATTTTGAAAAATATGTTTTAAATCAAACTGCATTAGAAAAAAACAGAAAACATATTGTAGACTCTTTTCATAAAAAGAAAATTTCTGATTTAGAAACAGCTAAACAAAAGCAACAAAATAAAACTTCTCTTTTACTTATAGGAGGCTCTTTTGTCATTGCACTTTTGCTACTTTTCTTGTTTATTACATCAAAAAGAAGAGCAAAAACTACCAAGAGGTTTAATGAATTATTGACTAAAATAGAATCTTTAGAAAAACAACAAACTCTTGTAGACACTAAAGACATTTCATTAGAAGAAAAGAATACTACTTCAGATATTAATCAAGAAACTTTTAATGAGATTTTAGCTGGCTTACTAAAAATAGAAGAACAGCATTATTATTTAAAACAAGAATGTAATTCATATAACGTAGCAAAGAAAATAAAAACAAATACTTCGTATTTATCGAAAGTAATCAATGCGCATTATCAGAAAAACTTTAATACATACATAAACGATTTAAGAATTAATTACATCATTTTAAAATTAAAAGAAAGTAGCAAATTTAGATCCTATTCTATTCAATCAATTTCAGAAGAAATAGGTTATAAAAGTCCAGATTCTTTTACCAAATACTTTAAAAAAAGAACTGGTTTATTACCTTCTGTTTATATCAAAAAATTGAATTCTATTTCTTAAATCAACATTAAAAAGACGTTACAAAAGCCCTAAATTTATAAATTTGGGGCTTTTTCATTTTTGATATCTTTCTTTCACAAAAAACAAGCCAATCAACTGTAAAACAACAGTTTAAACCACAAAAACACAACCCTATTTTCCTAAAACTGGGTATACTTTACTTGGAATGGCTCTTTTAAAGTAGAATCTTTGTATCAGCAATTAAGCTTATATAAAATTTATTGAGAAATGAAAAAATCAACAAAAACTTTAATTATTATCATCTTATTCTTTTTACTTGGAGGACTATTTGGTTACACAGTAGTTTCTTCTATAAAAAGTTCTAATAAGTCTGATAAAATTTTCCATACGTTAAAAGAAAATTGCGATTGTAAAGAGGTTAACCAAATCATTTATGCAAAAGGAATTCAATTTGGGGAAAATGGTCTTTCAACCGAAAAAGGAGAATACCAATTAGTTGACTGCAATTTTGAGTCAATAGAAGCTGAAGCTAAAAGAATTCAATCTTTATTAGAATCTGAAATAAAAGATTTTAAAGAAATAGACTTATTAGAGTTAGAATTTATTAACCAAAACGAAAGTAAAGTAGTCTTAATAAAAAAAGGAATCATTAAATAAAACCAAACATCATGATAATTATAATAACAACCATCATTTTAGAAATAGCACAATTACTATTAAATTTAGTATTAGCGATATTTTAAATACAGGATTATTCGATACTATCTTAAAAGTTAATTAAACAGTTCCGTCCCATTCATTATAGAACTGTTGTAAAAATTGCTCCATAAACTCATGTCTTTTTGCTGCAATACTTTTACCTGTAGCTGTATTCATTTTATCTTTTAACAACAATAGTTTTTCATAAAAGTGATTTATCGTTGGTGCTGTAGACTTTTTATATTCTTCTTTGGTCATGTTTAGATTTGGAAGAATACTCGGATTATATAACTCTCTATTTTTATAACCTCCATAGTTAAAACAACGAGCTATTCCTATGGCGCCTATCGCATCTAATCTATCAGCATCTTGAATAACTTCTAATTCTGGTGATGTGAACTTTTGTTCGAAATTACCTCCTTTAAAAGATATATTTTGAATAATCTTTTCAACATGAACAATTATTTCTTCACTTACATTTTGAGACTCTAAAAATACTCGTGCCTTTTTAGGGCCAACAGTTTCATCCCCATTATAAAACTTACTATCGGCAATATCATGTAATAAAGCACCTAAAGCCACTATGAATTCATCTACTTTTTCTGTCTTTGCAATTAATAATGCATTTTTATATACTCGTTCTACATGAAAATAATCATGTCCTCCCTCTGCTCCTTTCAAAGTTTCTTTTACAAACTCAATAGTATCCTGTATAACTTGCGTTCTATTCATAGGTTCAAAAATAAAAAACCTGCATTTAAATAAATACAGGTTTTGAAAAATTATGTTCAAATTACTTTTAAGCTGTAACTTCTTTTCCTATTAAGTTATTAGCTACTAAATATTCAGCTATTTGAATTGTATTTGTAGCTGCCCCTTTTCGTAAGTTATCAGAAACAATCCACATATTTAAACTATTTGGTTGCGATAAATCTCTTCTAATTCTACCTACAAAAACTTCATCTTTTCCTTCAGAATAGAATGGCATAGGATATACATTATTCTCAATATCATCTTGTACAACAACTCCATCTGTTTCCGATAAAATTTTGCGAATATCCTCTACCTCAAAATGATTATCAAATTCAATATTTACAGCCTCACTATGGCCACCTACAACAGGTATTCTTACTGATGTAGCTGTAATACCAATACTAGGGTCGTTTAAAATCTTATGAGTTTCTCTTACCAATTTCAATTCCTCTTTAGTATAACCTGCTTCCTCAAAAACATCACAATGAGGCAAAGCATTTTTATGAATTTGATATGGATATGCTGTTTCTCCCTCTATTCCTTTAGATTCATTTTCTAATTGTTGTACAGCTTTAACTCCTGTTCCTGTAATTGATTGATATGTAGAAATTACCAAACGTTTGATACCATATTTTTTATGTAATGGAGCCAAAGCTAAAACCATTTGAATTGTAGAACAATTTGGATTTGCTATAATTTTATCATTCTCCGTTAATTCAGAAGCATTAATTTCTGGTACTACTAGTTTTTTGGTAGTATCCATTCTCCATGCCGAAGAATTATCAATTACAGTTGTTCCAGCCTCTGCAAATTTAGGAGCCCATTCTAAAGATGTACTTCCTCCTGCAGAAAACAACGCTACATCTGGTTTCATAGAAACAGCGGTTTCTAATCCAACAATGGTATAATTTGTTCCTTTAAATTCAATTTGTTTTCCAACTGAACGTTCTGATGCTACAGGAATTAATTCTGTTACAGGAAAGTTACGTTCTGCTAACACTTGTAACATTACATTACCTACCATTCCGGTAGCTCCTACTACTGCTACTCTCATTTATTTATTATTATTTACGGTAAGTTGCCAATAACCAACATCTACCCATTTATTAAACTTATATCCAACTTCTTTAAAGTGTGCTACTTTGGTAAAACCAAACTTTTCATGCAAAGCAACACTTGCTTTATTAGGCAATGATATTCCGCCTATTAACACATGAAATCCTTTTTCAATTAACACTCTAATTAAACTATTGTACAACTGAGAACCTATTCCTTTACCTCCAACATTAACATCTAAATAAATAGAAACTTCAGCTGTTTTACCATATGCACTTCTTGTATTCCAAAAATTTCCATGTGCATAGCCTACAATTCTATTATCTTCTTCAAAAACAAACCAAGGAAAGTCCTTTGTTATTTTTTCTATTTTATTTTTAAAGTAAGTTACAGAAACAGGCTCCTCTACAAACGTAGCAATATGACTTACAACATAGTAATTGTAAATGTTAGTTATAGCTTCAGCATCATTTATAGTTACGCTTCGTATCATTTCTTTGAAATACTAGTACAAAGGTTCAAAAAAATGAGATTAGTTGTATCTGTTTTACCACTAAATTTTCCGAAAAATTTGAATTCCTATCAATTTGATACTAAATGTATTATTTTAAACATAAAAAATAAAAATTATGTACTTTTGCAGCGATTTTGTATAAAATCATAACATATTTTGTTTAACTAAAAAAGTATAGCATGCAACTGTACAACAAGTTAAGCGCAAGTGAACGCGCTGCATTAATAGACGAAGCGGGAAAAGACCGTTTAACAATTTCATTCTATCAATATTTTAAGATAGAAAATCCAACCTTATTTAGAAACAAATTATTCCTAGAATGGAACGAGTTAGATGTATTAGGAAGAACCTATGTTGCTAATGAAGGAATTAACGCACAAATTTCTGTTCCTGCAGAAAACTTTTTAGCATTAAAAGAGCAATTAGATGCTATTTCGTTTTTAAAGGATATTCGTTTAAATGTTGCCGTTGAACAAGACAATAAATCATTTTTAAAACTAAAAGTAAAAGTTCGTAATAAAATTGTTGCTGATGGATTAAATGATGACTCTTTTGATGTAACTGATAAAGGAGTTCACTTATCAGCAAAGGATTTTAATGAAATGTTAGCAGATCCAAACACTGTTTGTGTAGATATGCGTAATCATTATGAAAGTGAAATAGGACATTTCGAAGGAGCTGTAACTCCAGATGTAGATACATTCAGAGACTCTTTAGATATTATTGAAGAAGATTTAAAAGATAACAAAGAAGATAAAAACCTACTAATGTATTGTACTGGTGGAATCCGTTGCGAGAAAGCATCAGCTTACTACAAGCATAAAGGTTTTAAAAATGTATTCCAATTAGAAGGTGGAATTATAGAATATACACGTCAAGTAAAAGCTGAAGGAATTGAAAATAAATTCTTAGGAAAGAATTTCGTTTTCGATCATAGACGTGCTGAACGTATTTCAGATGATGTAATTTCTAATTGTCATCAATGTGGCGAACCATGTGACGAGCATGTAAACTGTGAAAATCAAGCTTGTCATTTATTATTCATCCAATGCGCTTCTTGTAGAGAAAAAATGAACACATGTTGTTCAGATGAATGTAAAGAAGTAGCTGCATTACCTTACGAAGAACAAAAAGAACTACGAAGAGGTAAAGGCAACAGCAACAAGATTTTTAAAAAGGGCCGATCTGAAGCATTAAAGTTTAAAAAATAGATAAATACAAATGCAAAAGATAGAATTGATGGCGCCTGCTGGTAACTTTGAATCGTTACAAGCAGCGTTAGACAATGGATGTGACTCTGTGTATTTTGGTGTTGAACAATTAAATATGCGTGCTAGAGCGTCTATTAATTTTACTCTTGACGATTTAGAAGAAATCTCACAAAGATGTAAAGAGAAAAATGTTCGTACTTATCTAACCTTAAACACCATTGTTTACGATCATGATTTATCAATTGTAAAAACATTGATAAAAAGAGCAAAAGAGGCAGATATTACTGCGGTAATCGCTATGGACCAAGCGGTAATTGCTATGGCAAGAGCTGAAGGAATGGAAGTTCATATTTCTACACAAATAAATATTACAAATATTGAAACTGTAAAGTTTTATGCAATGTTTGCTGATACAGTTGTATTGAGTAGAGAACTTAGTTTACGTCAGGTAAAAAAGATTACCGAACAAATAGAAAAAGAAGAAATTAAAGGGCCATCAGGTCGTTTACTTGAAATAGAAATTTTTGGACATGGTGCATTATGCATGGCTGTTTCAGGTAAATGCTATATGAGTTTACACTCTCACAATTCTTCAGCAAACAGAGGTGCTTGCAAGCAAAACTGCCGTAAAAAATATACGGTAATTGATCAAGAATCAGGATTTGAAATGGAACTAGATAACGAGTATATCATGTCTCCAAAAGATTTATGTACAATTGATTTCTTAGATCAGGTTGCCGATGCTGGTATTAAAGTATTAAAAATTGAAGGTAGAGGAAGAGCTCCTGAATATGTTGCTAAAGTAATTAAATGTTATCGTGATGCTATTGATAGCTTATCCAATGGTACTTATGATAAAGAGAAAGTGATTAGCTGGATGCAAGAACTAGAAAAAGTATATAATCGCGGTTTTTGGAATGGATATTATTTAGGACAAAAATTAGGAGAGTGGAGTAAAGAACCAGGTTCTCATGCTACTCAAAAGAAAGTATACTTAGGTAAAGGAGTTCATTATTTCCAAAAAGCTCAAGTTGGTGAATTTAAAATTGAAGCTTATGATGTAAATGTAGGTGATACAATTTTAATTACAGGTCCAACTACAGGAGCTAAGGAAATGGAGCTAAAACAAATGTTTGTAAATGATGCTCCTGCTGAAAAAGCTACCAAAGGTGATGAAGTAACAATGAAATTAGATTTTAAAATTCGCTCTTCAGATAAGTTATATAAAATTGTAAAAACCGAATTTGCACAAGCCTAATGGTAGTAGTTACTTTACAAAGAAAGAAATGTATTGGTTGTAATTATTGTGTAGAGGTAGCTCCAGCACAATTTCAGATGTCGAAAAAAGACGGAAAATCAGTTCTTTTACATTCTTCTGAAAAAAAAGGTTTTTTCACAATAAAAACTCACGATGATTCTATTTACGAAGCATCATATGAAGCCAAAAAGGCTTGTCCAGTTAAAATTATAGAAGTAAAACAACTCTAAATACTTATTACTATATATCAAAGCTCTCTTCTGAGAGCTTTTTTATTTTAAATAATGTAATTTTATACTAAATAATTTAAATGTCTGGAGAAAATAATTTAACTACCTTAATTAAAGAAATGAAACCTTTTGTTAATAAAGGAGAATTTGTTTTTACTTCTGTTTCAAACATTTCTAATATTAACAAAGAAGAAATTATTAGTCTTTTTAAAGAGCAAGAAGGTATAACACTTGTTTTAAAAAAGTCTGTTGCCGACAATTTAAATCTACCATATAGCTTTATAGCTTCTTGGATTACTTTAAAAATACATTCTGCATTAGATGCTGTAGGACTCACAGCTGCTTTTTCAACAGAACTTGCAAAAAACAACATTAGCTGCAATGTTGTTGCCGGCTATTATCACGATCATATTTTTGTGGCAAAAAAAGATGAAGCTAAAACCATCGAAGTATTAACAAATCTTTCTAATAGTTTTTAGTTTTGTAAAATGGAATTACAACCACCATATCGTAAAATTATTCATGTAGATATGGATGCTTTTTATGCATCGGTAGAGCAACTAGATAATCCTGATTTAAGGAATAAACCTGTTGCTGTTGGTGGAAGTGAAATTAGAGGAGTGGTTTCTGCTGCTAGCTACGAAGCCAGAAAATACGGTGTCCGTTCTGCTATGAGTGGAGTACTTGCTAAAAGAAAATGCCCACACATAATCTTTGTGCATCCTAGGTTTGACAGATACAAAGAAATTTCTTCTAAGATTAGAAAAATATTTTATGATTATACTGATTTAGTAGAGCCTCTTTCTCTTGACGAAGCTTACTTAGATGTTACTGAAAATAAAAAAGGAATTTTATCTGCCAGTTTAATTGCAGAAGAAATAAGAAAACGCATTTGGGATGAACTAGAATTAAGAGCTTCTGCTGGCATCTCTATAAATAAATTTATAGCAAAAGTCGCTTCAGACATTAACAAGCCAAATGGTCAAAAAACCATAAATCCGGAAGAAGTAATTAGTTTTTTAGAAGAATTACCTATCAATAAATTTTACGGCGTTGGAAGAGTAACTGCTGCTAAAATGCATAATCTAGGAATTTTCACAGGTTTAGATTTAAAGAAAAAATCAATAGAAGAGCTTTCTAAATTATTTGGAAAGTCTGGCTTACATTATTATAATATCGTTAGAGGGATTCACAATAGCCAAGTAAAACCTAATAGAATAAGAAAATCAATAGCAGCCGAACGTACTTTTAATGAAAATTTATCTTCTGAAGTGTTTATGCTAGAACGTTTAGATAAAATTGCTGATGAATTAGAACGCAGAATGAAAAAGTCGAACACTAAAGGTAAAACCATTACTTTAAAAATAAAATATAGCGACTTTACTCAACAAACTCGAAGCAAAACCACCAACCATTATATTTATCAAAAAAGAGACTTTTACCCTATAATTAAGGAATTATTATTTCAGGAAGCTTTAAAAAACTCTGTTCGCTTATTAGGAATTTCTTTTAGTAATTTAAATACCGAAAAGAAAGAGCCAATTTGGGTACAACTAAAATTTAATTTTTAGATTATTGGAAGCCTTAAAGTAACTCTTGTTCCAATAGATTTGCCTTTTTCATCAACCAAATCTATGTAAACTAAGGAAAAATCATTTTGATACTGATTAGCGAAGTTTTTCAACCTTTCCGTAGTTAATTCTATCCCTATAGAATCTCTATTCAAGGATTTATTCTTTTTAATTTTTAAAGCAGCATCTCTTCCTATTCCATTATCTGATATATCAATTTGAATAAACTCATCCGAAATTTTTTCTACAGATAACTCTACTTTTTTACTTCCTTTTTTTGAAGACAATCCATGCCAAATAGAATTCTCTAAAAACGGCTGTAATATTAATGGTGGTATTTTTATTCTCTCTAATTCTAAATTCGAACTAATATTTTCCTCATATTCTATTTCATTTGAAAACCTAATATTTTCAATACTCATATACAAATTCATGGTTTTCAACTCTTCTCCCAATGTTACCTCTTTCACTCTAGAAGAATCTAAAATGCTACGAATTAACTTTGAAAACTTATTTAAATAATAAACCGCATTCTTTTGCTCATTATTTATAATATAAAGCTTAATAGAATTCAAGGCATTGAATACAAAATGTGGATTCATTTGAATTCTTAATGCCTCTTGCTCTAAAAGTAAAATTTGTTTATCGTTTTTTAACAAACGTTGTCTATATATTGAATACAATAAAACACCAAATAAAGCTATAGAAACCAAAGCTATAATTAGAATATTACGATTTCTAGTAAGTTTTAACTTACCTATTTCATTTTGCTTTGCAAGATCTTTGATTTTATTACTCTTAACTTCATTATCGTATTTGCTAATTAAGCTATTTACATAACGAATATTTTTAGCATTGAATGTCTTTTTTTCTAATTCAATTGCCATTTTGTAATACTCTAAAGACTTCTTGTATTTCTTTTGTTTTTGATATAGTTCAGATAAATGATCATAAGACACCGTTAAACTCGAAGGAATATTATTCTTCAAAGATATTCTTAGTGCTTTATTGATGTAAATTTTAGCCTCATTTAGTCTATTCAATTTTAAAAGAGCACACCCTAAAGTATTGTACACTTCAGATAAATAATACCTGTTTCCTATAGATTCAGCAAGTTCAACAACTTCTTTTATATACTTATGAGCTTCCTCATATTTAGATTGTTTAATTAAAATACCACTTATACTATTATGACAAATTACTTTTCCTAACTGATCTTTATTTAGGTTATTATATTTTAATGATTTTTGATAGTTGTCTAAAGCTTGATTTAGGTCTCCGATGTTTTTATAAGCATAACCAATATTTTGATGATTAATAGCCAAACCTCTTTTATCATCTAAATCTTTTTGAATAGCAATAGACTTACTAAATTTCTCTAGTGCTTTTTCATATTGCTTTAAGGCTAAATAGATATTTCCTAAGCTATTAATTGAAATACTATGACTAATTTTAATATCCTTATTAGGCTTATCTATTTTTGAAATAATTTCTAAAGCAGATTGATGGTAATTCAGAGCCATCCTTATTTTATCTTGCCTTCTATAAACAACACCTAGTTGGTTTAATGTTACAACTTCTGCCTCAACACTTTTAATCTCTTTGGCTAACTCTAAAGCTTCTTTATATTTTTTTATTGCTTTATTATATTCTGTAACATTTCTATGAGATCGTCCTTGAACATTTTTGGCAAAAATCTGGCCTAAGACATAATCGTTTTTTTTACTTTCATTTAAAAGCAAATTTAATTCTTCACTAGTAAATCGAATTCTTTTGAAATGCTTTTGAAGTTCAAAATAATTAGTTTCTTTTATTTCAATAGCTTTAACTATTAAACTATCAACATTTTTTTGAGATAAACATATAATGCTGAACAAAAAGAACAATACTAATGTGAAGATTTTTTTCATCCTAAAACTTTTCTAACAGATCCGATTTTCGTTGTCTTGACACAGGGATTTTATGATTATTTTCAATAATTACATATCCATCTGACTTTAAAAACTCTTTAATTTTATTTAAGTTTATGATGTAGGAATTATGAATTCTAAAAAAATGTTCTTCAGGTAACAATAGGTTAATTTCTTTCAATTTTTTAGTAACTACTATTTTCTTATTATTTGTAGTATGAATTGAGCAATAATTACCATCAGATTCAACAAATAATATTTCAAATTGCTCTAAAAAAATAAGTTTACCATCTGTATTTATTGTTATTTTTCTTCTATTGAATTTTTTATTGAAGCTTGAAAGTATTTTTTCAAACTTATCATCGTAGCTATTGTTTTTTGAATAATGCTTTTTTATTCTGTTCAATGTTTCTTCCAAATCATCAGTATCTATAGGTTTTAGTAAATAATCTATAGCCTGATTTTTTAATGCTTTAATAGCATACTCATTATAAGCGGTAGTTATGACAACAGCAAAATCTGTTTTTTCTAATTTTTCAAGCAGCTGAAAACCATCCATTGTAGGCATTTCAATATCTAAAAAAAGACAATCAATAGTGTTTTCGTTTATATATTTTATAGCCTTGTCGGCTTCTGTAAATGTTTGTATGATTTCTAAATCATCATTAAAATTCGATAACTCCCACAAAAGACTCTTAATAGCTTTTGGTTCATCGTCGACAATAACTGCTTTTAACATAAAGTGGGATTTGCAACCAAATGTAACTTTTATAATTGTAAAATTAAAATCAAGATAAACCATTTATACAGGAAAAAAGACTTCTTTTTCACCTAAAAAAACCAAAGACCAACCATTTACACACAATTTCCTACTATTTATACATATGTTATCGAAAAAAATATATTTTCGTCTCATATTTGCATCATAATACACAAGGGGAATCATTATGATAAATTAGGGGATTAATCAATAATGATATTAAACTAAAAAGCATCACTTTAATAAAGAGATGCTTTTTTATTTGAAATAAGTTTAGTTTATATATAAAAAAAAGCTCAAACAAAATTGTTTGAGCTTTTTCTTATTTAATCAAGTAGTTTCTTAAGCCTCGAAAGGAACTATAGAAACATAAGACTTGTTGTCTCTTTTCTTTCTGAATTCAACTACACCGTCAACTTTAGCATGTAAAGTATGATCTTTACCCATGTAAACGTTTTCACCTGGATTGTGAGTTGTTCCTCTTTGACGAACAATAATGTTACCTGCAATAGCAGCTTGTCCTCCAAAAATCTTTACTCCTAGTCGTTTCGATTCTGATTCTCTACCATTCTTCGAACTACCAACACCTTTTTTATGAGCCATTTCTGTAAGTTTTTAAAGTTAATTATTTACTTAATGCTTCAATTAATTCAGCTTTCTTTAAAGAAGTGTATCCAGAAATACCTTTTTCTTTAGCTAAAGCTTTTAATTCTGCAACAGTCATTGAACTAATATCCTTAGATTCAGCTTTAACTTCTGCCTTAGGAGCTTCTTTCTTAGCAGCCGCCTTTTTTACACCAGAAGCAGAAATACCTTCGATTTGAATCTCAGTTAAAGACTGTCTGTGTCCATTTTTCTTTTTGTAACCTTTTCTTCTTTTCTTTTTGAAAACGATTACTTTATCACCTTTTAAGTGACCTAATACCTTAGCAGTTACTCCTGCTCCTTCTATAGCTGGGGCGCCAATAGTTACGTTACCTTTATCTTCAATAAGCATTACATTATCAAAAGTTACTTTTGATCCTTCAGCCTCTTGTAAACGGTGTACGTATACTTTTTGGTCTTTTGCTACTTTAAATTGCTGCCCTGCTATCTCTACGATTGCGTACATACTTTTTGTTTTGCGTTATACTTTTATGCATCTTCTTAATGAAAATGCGGGTGCAAATATACGTTTTTTAGCACAGAAAACAATCTATAACACAGAAAATTAATCTTTTAATACTTAATGAGTTAAAAAATATTTCCCTCACTATGTAACAAATACCTTAAATTCACGTCACATATGTCAAAATCAGTCAAGAACTAATAAATTAATTAATGAAAAAAAGTATTTTATCTCTTGCTTCAGCTATGTTATTTGTATTCGCTACAAATGCACAAAAAGTGGAGTTTGAAGAGTACGATTTAAGTAACGGGATGCATGTTATTTTGCATAAAGACAACTCTGCTCCTGTTGTTACAACAGCTGTTATGTACCATGTAGGCGCAAAAGATGAACAACCTGATCGTACAGGTATGGCTCATTTTTTTGAACACTTATTGTTTGAAGGAACTAAGAATATTAAAAAAGGTGATTGGTTTAAAATTGTTTCTTCTAATGGAGGAAAAAATAATGCTAATACTACTGACGATAGAACATATTACTATGAAATATTTCCATCAAATAATTTGGAGTTAGGACTATGGATGGAATCTGAAAGGTTATTACATCCAATTATTGGACAAGAAGGTGTAGATACTCAAAATGAGGTTGTAAAAGAGGAAAAACGTTTACGTGTAGACAATCAACCATATTCTCGTTTTTTAGAAAACGTAAAAAAGAATATGTTTAAAAAGCACCCATATAAAGGGACTACAATCGGAAAAATGAAGCATTTAGACGATGCTACTTTAGAAGAGTTTATTGCTTTTAACAAAAAGTTTTATGTTCCTAATAATGCAACATTAGTAGTTGCTGGAGATATTGATGTAAAACAAGCTAAGAAATGGATAAAGGAATATTTTGAAAGAATTCCTAGAGGAAAAGATATTGAAAGAAATTTCCCTAAAGAAGATCCAATTACCACTCAAATAGAAGCTAAAGCTTACGATCCAAATATTCAGATTCCTGCAATTATGGAAGCTTATAGAACACCATCTATGAAAACACGTGATTCTAGAGTATTAGACATGATATCTTCATATTTAAGCAGTGGAAAAAGTTCAGTTTTATATAAAAAATTAGTTGACAAAAAGAAAATGGCTTTACAAGCAGGAGCTATAAATTTAAGTCAAGAAGACTACGGAACATATATTATTTATGCACTTCCTTTAGGTAAAACTTCGTTAAGCGATTTAGTAAAAGAAATTGATGAAGAAGTTGTAAAACTTCAAACAAATTTAATTTCCGAAAAAGATTATCAAAAACTACAAAATAAGTTTGAAAATCAATTTGTAAACTCAAACTCTAGTGTAGAAGGAATTGCAAATTCATTAGCTCGTTATAATGTATTATACGGTGACACAAACCTAATTAACACAGAAATTGATATTTATCGTTCAATTACACGAGAAGAAATTAGAGATGTAGCTAAAAAGTACTTACAAACAAACAAGCGTTTGTTAATGGAATATTTACCAGAAAGTAAAAAGTAACATCAAAAGACAATATAAAAGAATTATGAAGACAAAAATTTTATCATTAGTCGCGATTTTAGCAATGTCTTTTGCTGTAAATGCACAACGCGATTTAAATAAACAACCAAAACCAGGGCCTGCTCCTAAAGTTCAACTGGGAAAAGCCGAGAAATTTAAATTACCTAACGGTTTACAAGTAATTATGGTTGAAAATCATAAATTACCTAGAGCCTCAGCTAGTTTAACTATTGATAATAAACCTGTAGCTGAAGGTTCTAAAGCTGGATTAGCAGATTTAATGGGTGGTTTACTAGGAAATGGAACTACTTCTATTTCTAAAGATGATTTCAACGAAAAAGTAGATTATTTAGGAGCTTTTGTAAGCTATAGTAAAGATGGAGCATATGCATCATCATTAAAAAAATACTTTTCTGAAGTATTAGGATTAATGGCTGACGGAGTTAAAAACCCTGTTTTTACGCAAGAAGAATTCGATAAAGCTGTAGCTCGTACTTTAGATGGATTAAAATCTAATGAGAAAAGCGTATCTGCTATTGCTTCTAGAGTTCAAGACGTTTTAACCTACGGTAAAAATCATCCATATGGAGAATTTACAACACCTGAAAGTATCAAAAGTGTTACTTTAGCTGATGTAAAAAACAATTACAACACATACTATCGCCCTAACAATTCTTATTTAGTAATTGTTGGAGATATTAATCCTGCTAAAACAAAAAAATTAGTTACTAAATTATTTAGCGGATGGAAAGCTGGAAATGTACCTTCAGCTACTTTACCAAAACCAACAAACCCTGCTACTACTGAAATCGATTTTATCGATATGCCAAATGCTGTACAGTCTGAAATTGCAGTAATTAACAATATTGATTTAGTATTAGGTGATAAAGATTATTACGCAGCATTATTAGCAAATAACATTTTAGGTGGAGGTGGAACTGCACGTTTATTCATGAATTTACGTGAAGATAAAGGATACACATATGGTTCTTACTCTAGTGTAAGACAAAGCAGAAATGCTGCTACTTTTAGAGCTACAGCTGCTGTTAGAAATATGGTAACAGATAGTTCTGTAGTAGAATTACAGAAAGAAATTAATAAAATTCGCTATCAAAAAGTTAGTCCAGAAGAGCTTAAGAATGCTAAAGCAAAATATATTGGTAATTTTGTAATGGATGTTCAAAAACCTAGAACAGCAGCTAGATATGCCTTAAATATTGCTCGATATAATTTACCTGCCGATTTTTACGAAAATTACTTAGCTAATATTAATGCTGTTACATTAGAGGATGTTCAAAATGCAGCTATTAAGTATTTTAGAGGAGATAAAGCACGTATTATCATTACAGGTAAAGGAATTGATGTTTTAAAGAATTTAGAAAAGAATTCTGACTATAAAATCAATTATTTCGACAAGAAAGGTAACCCTACTACAAAGCCAGAAATGAGCTTACCTATTCCTGCAGGTGTTACAGCAACTACAGTTATAGATAATTACTTTAAAGCTATTGGAGGTAAAAACAAAGTAGGAAATGTAAAATCTACTATGATTTCTTCTAATGCTAAACTTCAAGGAATGCAGTTAAGTTTAGTTCAAAAAAATGCAGCGCCTAACAAATCATCTGTAGTAGTTTCTGTTATGGGGAATGTTATGCAGAAAATAGTTTTCGACGGAACTAAAGGATATCAAGAAGCCCGTGGACAAAAAAAGGAGCTTGAAGGTAAAGAACTTGAAAAAGTTAAGGGAGAATCTGCTCCTTTTGCAGATAGCGCATATAAAAAAGGAAAATTAGAAAGAATCGAACCTGTTGAAGGAAAGAGTGCATATGTTATTAAGTACGGTGATAGTGAAATATTTTACGATACTACTTCTGGTTTAAAAATTAAAGAAATAGAAACCATTAAAACTCCTCAAGGAGAAATAAAATCTCCAACTCTATTTTTGGATTATAAGGAAGTAAATGGAATCAAATTTCCTCATAAAGTTACTAGGTCATTTGGACCACAAAAAGTTGACTTTATAACTACAGAAGTAAAAATAAACGAAGGTGTTTCTGACGCTGATTTTAAATAAAATTTTACTTAAGTAAAATTAAAAAGAGCCAAAACAAATTGTTTTGGCTCTTTCATTTTATATCTAAAATATACTATTTAGCTTTATTTACTAACCAAACTCCAAACAGAATAACTCCTCCTGCTAACAGTTGAATTAAGCTTAATTTTTCTCCATCAATAATTCCCCACATTACTGCTACAATTGGTATTAAATAGGTTACCGATGAAGCAAAAATAGGTGACGATAAATGCACCATTTTATTAAACAATACTTTTGCTATTCCAGTACCAACTACCGATAAAATTGTTATATATCCTAACGCGCTTGTAGTTTCTTGATTTACTTCAAAAGAAGAGAAAAAACCTGAAAATAATAACACCAAAAAGGCTGGAACAATTAGCAACAAGAAGTTTCCTGTTGTAATAGCCAAAGCATCTAAATCATGTAAATACTTTTTTACAATATTTACATTAAAAGCATATCCTATAGAAGAAATTATAACTAATAAAGCATACCAATAATTCTGATTTGGATTTAATTCAGCTCCTTTTAAAATTAAAATCAGCGTTCCAATAAGCCCAATTAAAATACCTATAAACTGTTTTCTTTTAAAAGAAAATCCAAAAACTAATGCTCCAAAAATAAAAGTATTAAATGGAGTCAAAGAGTTTAAAATTGCCGAAATTGAACTATCTATTCCCTGTATTGCAAAAGCAAATAAAAAGGCTGGAAAAAATGTTCCTAATAATGCTGTATACAAGATATAAATCCAATGCTTTTTTTGAATCTTTTTGATACTTTTAAAACCTATCAATAATAAAAATACGGCAGTAATTAACATTCGTAGAGCACCTAATTGTATTGGAGTTAAACCAATTAATGCTTTCTTTATCAAAATAAAAGAGCTTCCCCAAACTAGCGAAAGCACTATTAAATACAACCATTTTTGTTGTTGATTACTCATTTTCAATTCATTTAACGACAAAAATCGACTATTTTCATTTAAAAATTTGATTTTATTAATAACTTTGTCAAATAAACCAATAAATAGAAATGATGAAAATTCAAAAAATACTTTTAGCCTTAACTTTAGTTAGCTTTTTAGCTGTAGGATGTAAAAACGAAGCAAAAAAAGAAGACACTAACAAAGCTCCTAAAACTGTAGTTGCAGCAGATGCTAAAGAACTTTCTTTAAACATTTCTGGAATGACTTGCGAAATAGGTTGTGCAAAAAAGATAGCTTCTGATTTATCTAAAAAAGAAGGTGTATTAGAAGCAAAAGTTATATTTAAAGATAGTATTGCTACTGTAAAATACGACGCTAATATTACTAACAAAGAAGACTTAATTTCTTTTGTAGAAGGAATTGGAAGTGGAGATATGTACAAAGCTTCAGAAGCAGCAAAAAAAGAAACAAAAGAAGGTGATTCAGATAAAAAAGAAAGCAACAAACAAGCTTGCGCTACAGATTGTAAAAAAGAATGCTGTAGTGAAACTGAAAAAGCATAGTTCTACTTTAAATTAATAAAATCAAGCTTCTCATTTGAGAAGCTTTTTTTGTGTTTTACCTTATCTTTGCAAAAACATTTCTTGTAATGAAAAAACACTTTCCTCTCCTAGTAAAAATATCATTAATATCGGTATATCTTATTTTTTTAGCAGGTTCTGTTGTTCGTATGACAGGCTCTGGAATGGGATGTCCAGATTGGCCAAAGTGTTTTGGTTATTATATCCCTCCAACCTCTGAAGAACAAATTACTTGGCAACCTAATACCTCCTATGAAAAAGGCATGATTATTATAAAAGATGAAGCCTTATTTGTTGCTGAAAGTGATTTAACAACTTCTAGTGAATTTAATAACAGTAATTGGTCTAAATACACTAAACACAGCTACGCTAAGTTTAATAAGTACCATACTTGGACTGAATACATTAACCGATTATCTTCAGCGCTTGCAGGTATTCCTTTTCTATTCTTAATTTTTACTTCTGTTTCATTTTGGAAAGAGAAAAAACAAATTACACTACTAGCTTTTGGCGCATTCTTTTTAATGCTTTTTGAGGCTTGGTTGGGAAAAACTGTTGTAGATACTCATTTAAAACCAACTATCATTACCATTCATATGGTAGCTGGCTTACTTATAATTGCGCTATTACTTTGGTTATTGCACATAGTTTCCGATCGTAAAAAAACAACTTTTAAATACAATTCTTTATTTAACAAATTGGTAATTGCTTCAGCAGTATTTTCGTTAATTCAAATTGCCATGGGAACGCAAGTACGTCAATTTATAGATGAGCAAGTAAAATTGTATGGTTTTGAAAACAAACAGTATAGTTTATTAGAACCTAATTTTAAATTTTATTTCCACCGATCATTTACCATTGCTATTGTGTTGGTAAACTTAGGAATGTTTTATCTAAATCAAATTAAAGACTTAGGTTTTAAACTTGTGAATTGGATTGTTTTCTTAATCTTTTTAGAAACTATTACAGGTATTTTAATGTATTATGCTGAGTTTCCATTAGGAACACAAGCAGTACACTTATTATCCGGAGCTATTTTATTTGGATTGCAGTTTTATTTATGGGTTCAAAGTAGAAGAATTTAATTCATGACTGAAGAAGAAAAAAATAGAGAAATTAGAAGAACAACACCCTTAACTACCGAAGAATGGTTAGGTTTTTTCTTTGTTCCTGTTAACCTATCAAAATCAAAAGGAAAAATAAACATGTTTGCTACTGATGATTTTAATGATACTGAAGAGGAAAGGTTTAAAAGATTTAACTTTGATAAAAAACTAAAACAATCCTATACAGCAAGAGCTTTAGGTGTTCTTTTTTACTTTATTACTTTTATAATTTTAAGCTACTTCTTTTAATTATTCCACTCTAATGTTTCCATCATATGAATCATATCATTCTTAATATATTCAACTGCTGGTAAGATAGAATCATAATTAGGTTTGGTATAAAAAAACAAAGACCCTTTTAAAAAGTGTTTACTACTATCAGTAGCATGGAACTGTACTTGAGAAGCTGCATTTCCTAATATTTGATACACACTTCCGTAAACTTTTTTATTAGGGTTAGAATACTCTACTGGTGCGGTAATCTGATCGGCTTTAATAGCATGTTCAAAAACTAGCTTTTCAGACTCCATTAACAATTCTCTTAAGTTGTTTTGTATTGGACGATATGTAATATCAACTGAAGCTTTCAACTTAGGATACTGAACTTTAATCCAATTTTGAGGTAAATTTTTAATTGTTGTGTTTTTAGCAACATCAAAACGATAAGGTCTATTATCATTTAACTTATTATACCCTAATTGTGGGTACTCCAAACTTAAATATCCTTTTGGTTTTGGTAACGTTTCATTACCACAGCTTACTAATAACATTGCTAAAATTAGTAATAATAATTTATGCATTTCGTGTTGCTTTTACTTGTTTTATACGTTTTTTATCAATTACCTCTATAGTAAACGTATACTTACTAAAATTTATTTTCTCTCCTTTCTTAGGAAACTTACCTGATATTTCTAGAATAAAACCAGCTATTGTTTCACTTTCTCCTTTTGCTTCTTCAAACTTATCTACATCATCATCTTCTAAAACTCTACAAAAATCTTTAATCGTTATTTTCCCTTCAAAAACATAATTATCTTCATCTAGTTTAGAATAGGTTAAATCATCATCATCAAACTCATCATTTATATCTCCAACTATTTCTTCAATAACATCTTCTAAAGTAACTATCCCACTTGTTCCTCCATATTCATCAACAACAATAGCTAAGTGTTTTTTCTGTTCTTGAAATTCGCTTAACAAATCATCAAGTTTTTTATTTTCTGGAACAAAAAATGGGTCTCTAATTAATTTTTGCCATTTGAATGTTTTCTTATTCAGATGCTCTAATAAATCTTTTGCATATAAAACCCCTCTAATATTATCTATGTTTTCATTATACACAGGGTTTCTGGAGTAACCATTCTGCAAAATAGTTTTTAAAACTTCTTCGTATGACGCATCATCAGCAATAGCACAAACATCTGTTCTTGGCTTCATAATTTGTACAGTTTCAGTATTACCAAAACTTACAATTCCTTCTAGTATCTTTTGTTCATCTTTTGTTGTTGCTCCTTCAGAGGTTAACTCTAATGCTTGTGATAAGCGTTCTACAGATAAATTATTATTTTTATTACCTAACTTATTTTCAACAATACTAGTAAGCTTAATTAAAGGCGTACTTAAAGGTGTTAAAATAACATTTAAAAACTGCAATGGCCTTGCCATAAAACTAGCAAACTGTAACGATTTTCTACTCGCATATACCTTAGGCAATACTTCTCCAAATAGTAAAATTAAAAACGTTACAAAAACCACTTCAACAAAAAACTTAACCCAGCCTGTAAGTCCTTTGAAAAACACTTCCCCTAAAGACGCAAAAATTAAAACAATAAGAATATTAATAAAGTTGTTCGTTATTAAAATAGTTCCTAATAACTTCTTAGGTTTATTTAATAGTTTTACAACAATATTTTCTCCTTTTGAACTAGATTTTAAGTCATCCAATTCCGTTTGAGATATTGAAAAAAAGGCTATTTCTGTACCAGACACTAAGGCCGAACAAATTAACAATGAGAGTAACAGTAAACAGTTAAGAGTTGTTAATAAGTCGATACTTGATAATGCTAAAAATAAAGATTCGGGTTCTGGGTCCAATTTTTAAATTTTAATTAAACTAAAATGGTAAATCATCGTCTTCTTGTGGAGCTACATTAGGAGTTGGTTTACTACTTTCTTGAGTTGGTGTAGGATTCATATTTGAAGGTACACTATTAGGGTCTTTTTTAGTTGATAAAAAAGTCATGTCTTGCACCTGAATCTCTGTAGTATATCTTTTTTGACCATCTACTTCGTACTGACGTGTTTTAATTCGTCCTTCACAATATACACGGTCTCCTTTTGTTAAATATTTCTCACAAATTTCAGCTAATTTATTACGTACTACAATATTATGCCATTCTACATTTGTTATTCTTTCTCCTGTTTGTCTATTGGTATATGTTTCATTTGTAGCTAAAGGAAAACGCCCTACAGAATTACCTCCTTCGAAATAATGCATTTTTACTTCATCTCCTAAATGACCTATTAAAATTACCTTATTAATTGTTCCTGCCATAGCTAAAAAATTAGTGTAAAATCAAATATACAAAAATTACAATGCCTCACTTAAATATTCATTTAAAAACTTATCTATTAATATAGGTGTAGGATATTTTTTCACCTGATTCCAATTTACTGTTTCTCCTTCTACTTTCTTTGTTTTTACAATCCAAAACTTAGTAAACAAATGTTGATGCGACAGTTTATGCACTATATCTTCTCTATTAAATAAAGACATTGTTGTTTTATTAGGAAATAATTCTAAAAACTGTTTATGTTCTATTAGTTCTTCTTCTGAAATAGACATTTTAGTTTCTAAAAGAGGAAACTCATATAAACCTTGCCAAATACCTTTACCAATTCTTTCATTAAATACGGTTTTATTATCATCAGTAACTACTACTAAATAATTAAAATAACGCTTTTTAACTTTAATTTTCTTCTCTTTAACAGGCAACTCTTTAATCAAGTTTTTTCCAAACGCTACACAACTTTCTGATACTGGACACTCATTACATAATGGATTTTGTGGTTTACAATGTAGGGCACCAAAATCCATAATTGCCTGATTATAGGTTCCTGGCTGAGTTACATCAATTAATGTCCCTGCTAATTCCTTAAATTCCTTTATTCCTTTAGTAGAATTAATAGGTGTACTTATCCCAAAAAAACGAGACAAAACTCTATATACATTACCATCAACTACAGCTACTGGTTCATCATAACAAATAGACGCAATAGCAGATGCAGTATAATCACCTACACCTTTTAATTTTAGTAACTCCTTATAATTATTTGGAAAAACTCCTTTCAATTCATTACTTATATATTTAGAGGTAAAATGTAGATTTCTTGCTCTTGAATAATACCCCAATCCTTGCCATAATTTAAGCACTGTACTTTCATCTGATTTAGCTAAATCAAACACTGTTGGAAATGCTTCGGTAAATTTTAAAAAATACGGTAAACCTTGAGCAACTCGAGTTTGCTGAAGCATAATTTCACTCAACCAAACCTTATAAGGGTCCTTTGTTTTACGCCAAGGCAAGTCTCTTTTATTTTGTAAATACCAGTAAATTAGTTGTTTAGGTAAAATCATTTATGTAAATTGGGTAAGCGAAAATAGTGCATTTTATTTAGATTTTTTTATTCTTATTTTTTTCGGAATAGATTAATTATCATATATTTGCACCCTCATTTTTAAAAATAAATTCAAAATATATATAGAATGACAAAAGCAGATATCGTATCTAAGATTTCAGATAAGAGTGGAATTGAAAAAGCAGATGTTTTAGCAACTGTTGAAGCATTTATGGACGAAGTAAAAGATGCACTTGAGAGTGGAGATAATGTATATTTAAGAGGTTTTGGTAGCTTTATCATCAAGACTAGAGCAGAAAAGACTGGTAGAAACATCTCTAAGAATACTACTATCAAAATACCTGCACACAACATTCCTGCTTTTAAACCTTCAAAAGTGTTTACAGAGGGTGTTAAGACTAAAGTATCTGTAAAATAATAAAACAATATTAACCAAAACCTTTATTTAAAGGTTTTACAAAACATTTCAATTATGCCAAGTGGTAAAAAAAGAAAGAGAGCAAAGATCTCTACTCACAAAAGAAAGAAAAGAGCAAGAGCAAATCGTCATAAGAAAAAGTAAGCTAACGCTTACTTTTTCGTTGCTTTTATAGCTTACGTTCATTGACATTAAGGTTTTAACACCTTAAAATGGTATATAATTTATACCTGTTTACAAATTAACCCGTCTACGATTAATCGTTGGCACAAAACCAAATTCAGAATGAAAACAGAATTAATAATTCGTTCAAATTCTTCTGATATTGATTTCGCCTTATTAAGAGATGGTAGACTTACTGAATTAAATAAAGAAACAAGCGATAATAAATTTTCAGTCGGAGATATTTTTCTTGCTAAGATAGGAAAGGTAATGACTGGTCTTAACGCTTCTTTTGTAAATGTTGGATATCCTAAAGATGGTTTTTTACACTACCACGATTTAGGTCCACAAGTACAATCTTTAAACAAATTCATTAAGAAAGTAAGCACAGGTAATTATAAAGAATTCACTTTAAAAAACTTTCGCTTTGAAGATGATATCAACAAAGATGGAAGTATTAATGATGTACTAAAATCAGGTCAAAATTTATTAGTACAAATTGTAAAAGAACCTATTTCTACCAAAGGTCCGAGAATTAGTTCGGAACTATCAATAGCTGGTAGATTTTTAGTTTTAGTTCCTTTTTCAAACAGAGTATCAGTATCGCAAAAAATAGCTGATCCAAAAGAAAAAGAACGTTTAAAAAAATTAGCAAAAAGTATCAAACCAAAAGGGTTTGGACTTATTTTACGTACTGTTGCCCAAGGAAAGAAGGTAGCAGAACTGGATAAAGATTTACAGAATTCACTTGACCGTTGGAAAACAATGTGCAATAGTATTGCAAACCAAAATACTCCAACAAAAATACTAAGTGAATTAAACAGAGCATCTTCTATTTTAAGAGATGTAATGAATGATTCTTTTACAAGTATTATCACCAATGATGAAGCCCTAAAGGTTGAAATTAAAGAATATTTACAAGAAATATCACCTGACAAGGAAAACATTGTGAAACTACACAAATCTGACACACCAATTTTTGAGAAATATGGTATCGAACGTCAAATAAAAACATCATTTGGAAAAACAGTTTCCATGAGTAAGGGAGCTTATTTAGTTATAGAACATACTGAAGCACTACATGTTATTGATGTAAATAGTGGAAATCGTTCTAACAAAGCTTTAAGCCAAGAAGAAACTGCATTAGAAGTCAATTTAATAGCCGCTAGCGAAATAGCTCGTCAGTTACAGTTACGAGATATGGGTGGAATTATAGTTGTTGACTTTATTGATATGAAAACTGCCGAAAACAGACAGAAATTATATCAACATTTAAAAGAAGCTATGTCTTTAGATCGTACAAAACACAAAATTTTACCTCCGAGTAAATTTGGTTTAGTACAAATTACAAGACAACGTGTACGACCTGAATTACACATAAAAACACGTGAACCAAATCCTAACAAAAACGGTGAAGTTGAAGCTCCTATTGTTTTAGTAGATAAAATAGAAGCTGAATTAGAACGCATAATTAATAGCGGTAAAAAGTACAAGGAAATTACTTTAAATGTACATCCTTTTATAGCTGCGTATTTAACAAAAGGCGTTAATTCTATTCGTTTTAAATGGTTTGTTCAACACAAAAAGTGGATTAAAATATTACCGAGAGACGCTTATCAATACCTACAATATAAATTCTTTTTAAAGAAGAAAAAGAAAAGTAAGTAAGGCAATCTTATTATGAAATAAAACCTCATTTTATTAGTTAAAATGAGGTTTTTTTATGTCTTAAAACCAGAAACCTAAATTGAATAACCAGTATTTCTCTCTATGATCTGGCGACCAACTGTACTTTAACTCTATAGGGCCTATAAGTGTTTCTACACTATAACCTACTGCATAACCTGACTTGGTGTTATCGAACAAACTAGCTCCTTTAAATACATTTTCTTCAACACGAGCATAGTTAGCTATAAGGACAGCATAATGTTTATAGTTATTAAAAATCTGATACCTAAGATTAAATTCAGACCTTAAAAATGATTGATCATTTAACATCCCTGTATCATAACCATAGAAAGGTGTGAAATTATTAATGTAATTTTGATTGTAACCCCCTAATCGGAAATCAAACATTTGAGAAGATTTTTTCCCAAGTGTAAGACCTGCTTCTGAAATATATTGAAAGGTTAATTTATCATAGAAAGTAGTTGCAAAACCTAAGGTTCCTTTTATTTGTGAAAACTGTCTAAAAGGGTCACTTCCTTGCGCAAATCTAGAAAGCCTACTATTTCTATCTGACCATACAAACCATTTAAATCCTATATCAGCATAGAAACCTTCTGTAGGAAACATTGCTTTATTATAAGTATCTAATTTTAAAAAAGCATACCCATTTACATAATTACTATAATCAAATATTGTTTCTTGTCCATTTGTTAGAACATTCTCAGAACTTACTTTTATGTTTTTATGTTCTACTCCAACACCAATAGCAAACTTTTTATCCATTGTTGTTTGCAAATAAATTTTATTACTAAAATCTCTATATCTAATATTAATTAAGTTATTATTAAATAAAAAGTCACTAGTGAAATTGTTATACCTAGATTTAAATCCATAACTTGGAATCAAACCATTATCAACAAAATACTCAAAATCATACCTAATTTTATCTCCAATACCAATATCTAACGATAATTCATCATTTTGAAGAAATAACTTTTTATAATTATAATTTAGCAATACAGCAGATTTATAAAGCAAATCGTAATGAACTCCAAAACGTAAATAAGATTGTATTTTTTCCTCTTTTACAGTTAAAACAAGCTTCTTTCCTTTAAAAGATTTTTCAAAGTGATAATCTATCCTTTTAAAGTTTTTTGAGGCTGTTAATGTATTTATTTTCTTAGAAATATCTTTATACGAAACACTATCACCTTCTCTTAGTTGCATTTTTCCTAAGATGTGATTATTCGTGTAATTTTTATTCCCTTCAATAACAACTTTATCTATTAAAAATTTTTCCTTAGTTAATTTAAGTAAAGGTCTTTTCTTTTTATACGCTTGTAATTTTGCAATACTATCGAAAACAACTTTATAAGATTTTGCTTTTTCAATTCCTTTCTCTATAATTTCTCCTTTTTGATCAAAAGAAATTACACTATACTCTAAAATATCAGGACGTATATAAACATTCAATAATCGTGTTTGTTCATCAGATTTCTTATACATCTGAAAATTTACAATTTGCATCAATAAAGATGCTATTGAAGACAATTCTTCTCTTTTTAACAATTGTCCTTGCACACTAACTCCAATAACAAGGTCTAAACCTTTTTTCCTCATTACATCAACAGGAAAATTATTTACCACTCCTCCATCAACCAACAATTTCCCATCAATTTCTACTGGGTTAAGTAAAGAAGGAAAAGCTGCACTAGCTCTTAAAGCCAAAGGCAAAGAACCTTTTTCTAAAACCTCTTCCTCACCTGATTCTATATTTGTAGCAATACAATAAAATGGAATTGGAAGCTTAGAAAAATCATTAATTTCATCTACTGGGGCTAATAATTCTGTTAAGTAATTAAGTACATTTTGCCCTTTCGACAAACCTAATGGCAACCCAATACTACCTCCTTTAATTGGCAATGTAATCGCATACTTTTCTCCATGCTCTTTATTAAAAAGAGATTTTTCTCTTCTTGAAATTTTATCTTGAAGTAATGTTATAAAATCAGTATCTAAAACTATTTTTTCTATTTGACTTGCCGAGTAACCAGAAGCGTACAATCCTCCAACTATTGATCCCATACTAGTTCCTCCAATATAATCTAAGTGTAATCCAGATTTTTCTATTTCTTTTAATATTCCAATATGTGCAAATCCTTTTGCCCCACCTCCACTTAACACTAAACCAACCTTAGGTTGATTTTGCCCTAGCATAAACATTGGAAAAAATAATAACAGCAATAATTTTCTCATCCTTTTTCTTTCTCTTTTTGATAGTATTGATAAATCTTTTGTGCTCTCGATAAACCAACTACTTCTTTTAAATCATCTAAGGTAGCTTCTTTTACTCTTTTGGCTGATTTAAATTTACGTAAAAGATTCGTTATCGTTTGTTTACCTATATCTGGAATTTGTTCTAATTCCGACTGAATAGCACTTTTACTTCTTTTATTTCTATGAAAAGTAATTCCAAACCTGTGGGCTTCATTACGCAAGTATTGAATTATTTTTAGACTCTCTGACTTTTTATCTAAATATAGTGGAACACTATCTCCTGGATAATAAATTTCCTCCAATCTTTTAGCAATTCCTATAATAGCTATTTTCCCTCTTAATCCTAATGCATCTAAACTCTTTAATGCAGATGATAATTGCCCTTTTCCACCATCTATTACAATTAATTGAGGTAAGGATTGATTTTCATCTAACAATCGTTTATATCTACGATAAACAACTTCTTCCATAGAAGCAAAATCGTCTGGCCCTTCAACTGTTTTAATATTGAAATGACGGTAATCTTTTTTGCTTGGCTTACCATCTTTAAAAACAACACAAGCTGCTACCGGATTCGTTCCTTGAATGTTTGAATTATCAAAACACTCAATATGTCTTGGCTCTACATGCAAACGTAAATCCTTTTGCATTTGAGCCATAATTCGTTTTACATGACGATCAGGGTCTACAATCTTTATTTGTTTAAATTGTTCTTGTCTATAATATTTTGCATTGCGTTCAGACAATTCAACAATTCGTTTTTTATCCCCTAACTTAGGTACCGTAACTTTTATTTTCTCACCTAAATCTACTTTAAAAGGCACAAATACTTCTCTTGATAAAGAATTGAATCGATTACGTGTTTCAACAATAAACAATTCTAACAACTCCTTATCAGTTTCATCTAATTTCTTTTTGATTTCAGTTGTATAGGATTGAACTATAGAACCATTCATTACCTTAAAGAAATTTGCATACCCGTGAGTTTCATCAGAAATAATTGAGAACACATCTACATTATTTATTGATGGATTTACAATTGTTGACTTTGCTTGATAGTTTTGTAATGAAGCTAATTTATCTTTAATTTTTTGCGCCTCTTCAAATTTCATTTCAGAAGCAAAATCGAACATAATATTTTGTAATCGCTCTAAACTTTCTTTAAAGTTTCCTTTAATAATGTTTCTAATACCTCTAATATCATCCATGTAAGCATCTTCATGTTGATACCCTTCACAAGCACCTTTACAATTACCTAAGTGATACTCTAAACAAACCTTATACTTACCTGAATCTATTTTCTCTTGATGTAAATCGTAATTACAAGTTCTTAGAGGATACAATTCCTTAATTAAATCTAACAGAGCATGTACAGTTCTCATATTGGTATAGGGACCAAAATATTCAGAACCATCTTTAATAACTCTTCTAGTTGAAAACACTCTAGGAAAACGTTCTTTCTTAATACAAATCCATGGATATGATTTATCGTCTTTTAGCAAAACGTTATATCTAGGTTTGTATTTTTTTATTAAGTTATTTTCAAGCAACAAAGCATCTGTCTCAGTATCAACAACAACATGCTCTATTCGTACAATTTTTTTAACTAAAACTCTCGTTTTACCATTTTCATGATTCTTTGTAAAATATGATGAAACACGCTTTTTTAAATTTTTTGCTTTACCCACATAAATAATTACATCATCCTTATCAAAATATTGATAAACTCCTGGAGATGTAGGCAGCGTTTTTACTTGAAGTTCTAATGAAGTTGGCATACAACGAAAATACGATTTTATACAGATATTTACGTTGCTATACGTACTTTTACACCAATTTTCATTCACAAAACAATGCAACAACCTATTTCATTTTATAAAGAAGAAATAAATAGCTTAAATACAGCACTTGCCAAACTTAAAAAACAGTTGTTTTACACCCGTATTTTAAGACTTATTACTTTTCTATTTATTGCTTTTTCTATCTATTTTGCATTAACAGGATTAAAAATGCTTTTTATTGGTAGTTTTTTGGCTATAATTTGCTTTGTTTTTTTAATTCTTAAACACAATCAATTAAAAGAAAATATTAGACTTACGGAATCTAAACTTAAAATCAACCAAAATGAAATTGATGTTTTAGATGGCAATTACTATGATTTATATGAAGGATATGAATTTACAAATCCCGAACATTATTTTAGTAATGATATTGACTTATTTGGAGATGGTTCTTTTTTTCAATACCTCAACAGAACTGCAACACTAGAAGGAAAAAAATTACTAGCAACTACTTTAACAAGTAATGATATTTCTAATATTGAAGAGAAACAGCAAATAATAAAAGAGCTATCATTAAAAGCAAAATGGCGTCAACATTTTACAGCCCTTGCTAGCTTAATTCAAACAAAAACCTCAACATCTGCAATTGTAAACTGGATACACAACTACGAACAAAAACTTCCATCTTTTTTAAAAGTTTCATCGTACGTATTTTCATTTACATCACTTGTTTTAATTGGTTTATTAAGTTTTAGCTTCATTCCATTTTCTGTTCTTTTGATTTGGTTTTTTATTGGTTTATCAGTTACCGTTTCTTTTATTAAAAACACTCAACAATTATCAATAGAAACAGGAAAAGCAAAAGAGACATTTAATCAATATTATCAACTCCTAGAACAAATAGAAAATGAACAATTTTCTAATATAACACTAAAGGAAAAACAAGAAAAAATTCGATTAAAAGACAAGAAAGCTTCAGCTATTTTTAAAGAGTTTTCTAAAAAGTTAGATGCCTTTGACCAACGAAATAATATTATAATTGCTCTAATAGGTAACGGTTTGTTTTTATGGGATATTCGTAATTCTATTCAAATAGAAAAATGGATTTCCACCTATAAAAACACTGTTGAAGAATGGTTTAGTGTAGTTTCTTTTTTTGATGCACAAAACTCATTAGCAAATTTTACTTTTAATAAATACGATTATGTATTCCCAAGTATTAAAAAAGAAAAAAACGTTATAAACGCTAAAAGCCTAGGACATCCATTATTAGATTCTTCTAAAAGGGTTGATAATAACTTCACCATAGATAAAGAACAATTTTTTATTGTTACTGGAGCAAATATGGCTGGTAAAAGTACTTTTTTAAGAACAGTTTCTTTATCTATAGTTATGGCTAATTGCGGTCTCCCTGTTTGTGCTAGTGAATTTAATTATAATCCTATAAAACTAATTACTAGCATGCGAACTTCAGATTCATTAAGTGAAGATGAATCATATTTTTATGCTGAATTGAAACGCTTAAAATTTATAGTAAACGAAATCAAAAACGAAAACTATTTTATCATTTTAGATGAAATTTTAAAAGGAACTAATAGTAAAGATAAAGCCATAGGATCTAAAAAATTTGTTGAAAAACTAAACAATTCAAATTCAACTGGAATTATAGCAACACATGATGTGAGTTTATGCGAATTAGCTAGTGAATATAAAACTATTGAGAACTATTATTTTGATGCTGAAATTTTAAATAACGAACTTCATTTTGATTATAAAATGAAAGATGGGGTTTGTAAAAATATGAATGCTTCTTTTTTACTCAACAAAATGGAAATCATATAACATCGCTATATCATAAGTTAATTTTTATATAACTATGATAAATGACAGCAAATAATTGACTCATTAATCCATATCTTTACAGTATGAGTAAACTTATTGACAATTTTGGAAGACAAATTAGTTATGTTCGATTGGCTGTAACCGATCGTTGTAACCTTCGTTGCCAATATTGTATGCCTGCTCATGGAATAGATATTGTTCCTAGAAAAGAGCTTTTGAGCTATAAAGAAATGTACCGAATTATTCGTGTACTTACTGAATTAGGCGTTAATAAAGTAAGATTAACAGGAGGAGAACCATTTGCTCGCAAAGACTTCATGTCTTTCTTAGAAATGTTATCTTATAACGATTTGTTAGATGCTATTAACATTACTACAAACGGAGCTTTAGTTTCAAAACACATTCCTACCTTAGAAAAACTTGAAAAAATTAAGAATATCAATTTAAGTATTGATAGTTTACATTCTGATAAATTTGCTAAGATTACGCGTCGTGATGTATTTCCTGAAGTATATAAAACTTTTGAACTATTAGAAAAAAGTTCGTTGAATTTAAAACTAAATGTAGTAGTACAATCAGGATTTAATACTGATGAGATTAATGATTTTGTTGCTTTAACTAAAGACAGAAATATAGCTGTTCGTTTTATTGAAGAAATGCCTTTTAACGGAAAAGGGCAACGCGACACTCAAGAAAACTGGAATTACACTAAGATTTTAAACGAAATACAGTCGGCATACGATGTAAAAGCAGTTCTTTCAGAAAAATCATCAACATCACGTAATTTTTCTATTGAAAATCACCAAGGGACAGTAGGAATTATTCCTGCTTTTACACGAATAATTTGCAACGATTGCAACCGAATAAGAATTACTTCAACAGGAACTTTTAAAAATTGTTTGTTTGACGATGGTGTTTTTAATCTGCGCGATTTTATTAGAAATGGTGCTAGTAATGAAGATTTAAAAGAATTGTTTTTATCCTTAATTAAAGAAAAGCCAGAAAACGGTTTTGTTGCCGAAGCCAATCGTAAAAAAGGAAATGTAAGCGAAAGTATGAGTACTATTGGTGGGTAACTTGAAAAAACATGGATGAAAAAAGCAGATCAGGAAAAGTAACAATAGAAAAAGGAAATATCATATGGAGATTTGAAGACAATGAAGTTGTAAAAGTCCCGTATGAGAAAATTAAATTAATTGGAGAGTTTACAAATGCTAATGGCCCTTTAATGGATGATTGGTTTTTGGTTATTTACAATGACGATTTAGAATATTATGAAATTTCTATGTATGCTAACAATATCACAGAGTCTTTGGCTGAACTTGGAGAATTAATGGGGTTTGAGCTTTATGGGACTTTATTTACTTCTATAGAATGGAAGTCTAATATATTATATCCAACAAAATTTAAAGGAAATGAAATATGGGATATTGTTAAACCAGAACCAAAATCGTTTTTAGATAAATTAAAATCTCTTCTCGGATTTAATAATGAACAATTAAAATTAACTAAAGTTGCTGAAAACATAGTTAATCAAAATACAATATCATAACTTACAAATGATAACAACACAAGAAGCAAAACATATCATATTAGAAAACACTCAGAATTTTGGTATTGAAGAAATTCCTTTTATGCAATCTGCTGGTCGTGTTTTAAAAGAAAATATTGTTGCCGATAGAGACTTCCCTCCTTTCAATCGTGTTGCTATGGATGGAATTGCAATTAATTATTCCTTTTTTAAAAACGGACAAAGAAACTTTAAAGTTGAAGGAATACAGCCTGCTGGCAGTAAACAATTATCCATGCAACAAGATAATAACTGTATAGAAGTTATGACTGGAGCTGTTTTACCTAACAATTGTGACACTGTAATTCGTTATGAAGATGTTGATATAGTAGATGGAATTGCAACCATTAATGTGGATACAATAAACAGTCAGCAAAACATTCATCAAAAAGGAAAAGACAAAAAACAAGGAGCAATTTTGGTTTCTGAAAACACTATTATTTCTCCTGCGGAAATTGGAGTAATTGCAACTGTGGGAAAAGCTAATGTAAAAGTTGCCAAACAACCCAAAGTACTTATTATTTCTACTGGTGACGAACTAGTTGATGTACACGAAACTCCTTTAGATTATCAAATAAGAAGATCAAATGTTTATACCTTAGTATCTTTATTAAGTAATCTGAATATTCCTTCAGAAACCAAACACTTAACAGATAACAAACAGGTTTTAAAGGAAAAGATTTATAGCTACCTACAAGAATACGATGTACTATTATTTAGCGGAGCTGTAAGTAAAGGAAAGTTTGATTTTTTACCAGAAGTATTATCAGAGTTAAAAGTAGAAAAGCTATTTCATAAGGTGGCTCAACGACCAGGAAAACCATTTTGGTTTGGCTTTGCAGATGCTTTAGATATGGGAGAGAAAAATGTTTATCAAAACTCAGAAAACAAAAAAAATACAGTTGTTTTTGCTTTCCCGGGAAATCCAGTATCTACCTTTGTAAACTGTATGGTTTATTTTTATCCATGGTATAAAAAATCGGTAGCCATAGAAGATAACATACAAGAAGCAATACTACCTGAAGATGTAACTTTTAAACCAAATCTGACATATTATTTACAAGTCAAATTAGAAAACAAAAACGGAACATTATTCGCTAAGCCTATAAAAGGGAATGGTTCTGGTGATTTAGCTAGTTTGGTTGCTGCAGATGGTTTTATAGAACTTCCTAAAACCGAAGAGGTAATATTTAAGAAAGGGAGCGTTTTTCCGATAATTACCTATCGATGTTTTTAATTATTAATGTTTAGTTTTGAGTTAAAAAATCAGAAATGAAAGAAAGCATTGTTCAAAATAAGAGTTTTCAGTTTTCTTTAAAAGTTATTTCACTGTACAAAAAATTACAGCAAGAAAAAGAATTTATAATTTCAAAACAATTATTGAGAAGTGGAACTTCGATTGGAGCAAACATTGAAGAAGCTTTAGCTGGTCAGAGTAAACGTGACTTTATTGCTAAAATGTCTATTTCATCTAAAGAAGCTAGAGAAACTAAATATTGGTTGCGTTTATTAAAAGAAAGTGATTTAACAAATATTAATGTCAATGATTTACTTTCAGATGCTCATGAATTAATAAGGTTACTAACAGCTATAGTAAAAACATCTCAACAAAACACAACTAAAAACTAATAACTCAACACTAAAAATTTTAATTTTACAAAGTGAACAACTTTACCCATATAAACGAACAAAATCAGCCTAAAATGGTCAACGTTTCTGATAAAAAAATCACGAAACGAACTGCTATTGCAAAAGCAACTATGTATTTAGGCTCCGAAATAATTTCTCATTTTAACAATGAAGAATTAATTACTAAAAAAGGGCCAGTTTTTCAAACAGCTATTATTGCTGGTATACAAGCGGTAAAAAAAACATCAGATATCATTCCTATGTGCCATCCATTATTAATCAATGGAGTTGATATTAATATTAATATAACCGATACAGAACATATTGAAGTGCTTTGTAAAGTTACTATTGAAGGGAAAACAGGTGTAGAAATGGAAGCATTAACTGGAGCTTCTGCAACTTGTTTAACAATTTACGATATGTGTAAAGCCATTAATCAAGAAATGGTGATTAAAGAAGTGAAACTATTAGAAAAAACTGGGGGTAAATCTGATATTAAAAATGGATAAAAAACATCAAAAACACGCAAATATTACCAAAAAGTATAATGACACTTTTGCTACCAATGAAGTTGCAATTTTAGGAGCTAAATGTGGTATAATTGCCGATTTAGTATATAAAGTTTCTGAAAATTTAGCTACTTATAACTTAGCTTATTTTGATGCTTCACACGCTAAAGATGTATCATTAAATATTTTATCAGAATATACCTTTCATCATGAGGGAAATTTACAGTTGAATACTGTATCTAGCATTAATAAATTTGAACAACGATTACAGTTTATAAATCACGACTTTGTTTTCATAAATGGTAATCACTATCAAGGATCAAAACAAATATTAATTTTAGATAGAGAAAAAGAGGCTTCTATAAAAAAGCGAATGGATCAAATAACAAACATTCAATTTGTTATAAAATTGAATCCAGATACTCCTTATTTCGATTGTTTAAAAGAAAAGTTTCCTCATATAGAAAACATTACAAGTTATTCAATTGATGAAGTAGATAAAATTACAAAACACATTCATAATTTAATTAAAGAGAATATTGCTCCTGTTAAAGGATTGGTATTAACGGGTGGTAAAAGTACTCGTATGGGCACAGATAAATCTGAGTTAAATTATTATGGCAAACCTCAAAAACAGTTTGCTAAAGAATTATTAGAATCTAATAGTTTAGAAACCTATTTTTCAGTTAGAACAAATTCTGAACACACTGATGAAATCCATGATACCTTTTTAAATCTAGGCCCTTTTGGTGGTATTTGTTCAGCATTTCAAAAAGATCCAAATTCAGCTTGGTTGGTTTTAGCTACCGATCTTCCTTTTGTAAATAACACATTAATTCAGTTATTGTTAGAAAAAAGAAATCCTAGCAAATTAGCAACAGCTATAAAAGGAAAGGATAAGGAATTTCCTGAGCCATTAATTACCATATACGAACCAAAAGCCTATAGTAAATTATTACAATATTTAGCTCAAGGTTATTCATGCCCTCGTAAAATGTTGATCAATTCTGAAGTAGAAATTATTGAAGTAGATGACAATCTAATTAGAAATATTAATACTCCAGAAGAATTTGAACTTGCTAAAAAAGAGATTAATGGGTAAAGCATTACATGTATTTAGTTCTGAAGAAGCCTTAACTATTTTTAAAGAATCGTCTATTAATGGGGATACCTTGTTTTTTAATGAAAAACTTACTGAAGGCCCTCTAACAAAAGATATTTTTTCAGATGAATTTTGGTCTGAACGCTATTCATTTTTTGAAAACACGTATGAAACTCCAAGAATAGCATATTTTGATGCTACCATAAAACCCATATTACAATTAGAAGATGTAAACGAATACTCTGAAGTTGTATTATGGTTAGACTACACTAAGGCTTCTCAAATTAACTTAGTAGCTTTGGGAAGTTTCTTAGCTCAAAATTTTTCAAAAAACACGCAATACTTCTTAGTTTGCTCAGGAAAACATAAAGGAAAGTCAACACTTCAAAAACTAACTAATTATACCTCATCAGAATTTCCTATTCTATACAACTATAAAGTAAAAATTACTTTACCAAACTTAGAATACTTACAAAAGTGCTGGGAAGCTTATGCTACAAAAAATAGCCTTTTCAAATATGATGAGTTTACTAACAAATTCAGATACTTAAAAGACGCTTTAACCAATTAAAAAATTACGCTACCATATCTTTTACATGATGTTTTCTAAACTCAGTAGGTGTGGTATTCGTTAATTTTTTAAATGCATGATAAAAAGTAGCTTTACTGTTAAAACCAACATCAATTGCAATAGCAAAAATGGTGTCTGGTTTTTTAACTAGCAATCTCTTTTTTGCCTCATCAATTCTGAAACCGTTAATATAATCGGAGAAACTAATATTTTTATTCTCATTAATTGCTTGAGAAATATGTGGTACAGAGGTTTCTAGCCTCTCTGATAGTGTATTTATCTTTAATTCAGGTGACAAGAACATTTTTTCTTCGGTAACTAACATATCAACCTTTTGAAACAGCTCTTCAGAATTACTTAATGAAGAATTCCTGTATTTTTCCTTAACGTTTTTAGGTAAGTCATTATAATCACCAGTAAAAGCAAATACTGGAAAATACATCAGAGAATACACAAACACAAAGAAATAGACAGTATAAACAATAGGCTCTATCATAAAAATAATATCCAAGCTACCTATATCAAATAATACCAATATAGCTTGAATCATTAAAAACAAGATTACCGCAAAGTTGATAAAAAACAACAGATTAATCCATTTAAAATAAACCTCTCGTTTGGTATTTAATGATACAATAAGTGGAGTTGTTTTAAACAAAACAAATGCTCGGTAGATAAAAAATATGTTTAATAAACAAGAAGCTATATAATCGTAAATAGCATAGATTATAATAGGTGTATAAGGCTTCTTTAATAACAAATCCATCGCTTCTCGATTACCAACCACTTTTACTATATAAAGAAAAAACCAAGTTTTAAAAATACCATAAACAAGTACTAATAATACAATAGGTTTAAATCTTATTTTTCTATCAATAACCGACGCACAGAAATAATAAAATGAGATTCCAACAAAAGTAAAAGAGATGAAAGAAATAAAACTTATATATAATGGAGCCTCATAATGATTTGTATCAATATAGTTTCCAATAGAAATCATAGTATAAAGAAATACAACTAAGGCTAAACTATATTTTGCTACATTATTTTTCCCAAAACTATTTTTAGTTTGCACTATAAAGAAAGTTAAAAAACACCCTAAAAGGGCACTTATAATGGGAAAGGCTTTTATTATACTCATAGACTCATTAAATTCATTTACAAAAATACACTTCTAAATATAATTTTATCTATTATTATAAAATTACACACCAAAAACACATTAACCATTAACTACCAGGTACTTACATAAAACTCAATTTTATCTAATATTATAAAGTTAAACTTCAAACTCGTTACAAAGTCCTAGTTTTGCCCCTAAGTTTTTTATTATTATATTTATAATTGAACACTTACAATATTTCTCCCCTCTTATCTCCCTGTTGAATAAAAATCAATTAAAAAAAACTAAAAATGAGAAAATTTTTTCTTTTTCTATTATTTTTAAGTGTAACATTTTCCTACGCTCAAAAAAAGAAAAACTACAACATTGGTATCTTATTGGATAATGCAACCACTGAGTTAGAACCTCTGCTACAAAAATTAAAAACCCAAATTAAAACAGTAGTAGGGGAAGATGCTACAATTACATTCCCAACAAATTGCTTACTAGTTAACGATTACAATTTAGAAAAAGCTAAACAAAACTACAACACGCTACTAAACAACACTACTGATATTATTTTAGCATTTGGTGTTGTAAATAGTAAAATAATTGAAGCACAAACTGCATACAAAAAACCAACTATTTTATTTGGTGCTATTAATAAAGATTTTAATTCAATAGATGTTACAAAGGTTACTTCTGGAGTTAAGAATTTTACCTATTTAATAAACTCGCAATCCTATTTAGACGATTTAAAAAAGTTAAAACAACTTACTGATTTTAAAAAGGTAGGTATTGTTGTAGAAGCTCCTTTTGCTAATCTTCTTCCTTTAAAAGAAACTTTTGATAGAGAACTAAAAGAAGTTGGAGCTACTTACAAACTAATTCCTTTTAAAACGGTAAATGATATTACTTCTAACCTTGATGATGTAGATGCTGTATATATCGCTGGTGGATTTTTCTTAACTGAAAACGAAACAAAACAAATAGCAAATGCATTAATTGATAAAAAACTACCATCATTTACCATAAACAGCATAAACGATGTTGAAAATGGTATTATGGCAACAAATCAATCAGAAGATAATTCTGATCAATTCTTCAGGCGTGTATCATTAACAATAGAAAGTTATATAAATGGTACACCTTTAGCTGACATGCCTGTTTATATAGAGTTTAGTCCAAGGTTAACGATTAATTTCAATACTGTAAGTGCTATTGGTATTCCTATAAAATACAGTTTATTAAACGATACTGATTTTGTTGGAGAGTTTAACGACATTAATGCTGAAAGAAACTACAACTTACTTTCTGTAATGAAACAAGTTTTAGGTGATAACTTAACATTACAAGCAACTAAAAAGAATATTGATTTAAGCGAACAAAAAGTAAAAACCGCTAAAAGCAATTATTTACCAAATGTAACGGCTACAGCAACTGGAACTTATATTGACCCTAAAATCGCTTCAAACGGAAACCCTGAGTTTTCAACTGGGGGAAATGTTACATTACAACAAACTATTTTTTCTCCAGCTGCTAGTGCAAACATCACTATACAAAAGAATCTTAAAAAAGCAGAAGAAGAAAATTATAATGCCGAACAGTTAAATACAATTTTCAATGCTTCGAATGCATATTTCAATGCTTTGATACTAAAAACAAATGTGCAAATTAGAATGCGTAATTTGGATTTAACAAAGAAAAACTTACAAATAGCTAAAGAAAATTTTGAGGCTGGACAATCAGATAAATCAGATGTATTACGTTTCCGTAGTGAGTTAGCACAAAACACACAAGCTATGATACAAGCTATAAATCAATTAGAGCAAGGATTTATAGGTTTAAATCAGTTACTAAACAATCCTTTAGAAATGCGAATTGAAATAGATGACGCTGAATTAGATAAAGGATTATACAAAGATTATAAATACACACAACTTACAGAATTGTTAGATAACTCTACAACTCGTGAACCGTTTATTTCTTTCTTAGTAGAAGAAGCTAAGAAAAATGCTCCAGAGTTAAAATCGTTAGACTATAACTTAAAAGCAACAGAACGCAACATCAAATTAAGCGGAAGTAATCGATTTTTACCAACTGTAGCTTTGCAAGGGCAATACAACCGTACATTTAACAGAAGTGGTGTTGGAAGTACACTTCCTGGTGGTGCTTCATTTATTAATGGAAATTACAATGCAGGAGTTAATTTGACCATTCCTATTTTTAATCAAAACCAAAACAACATTAACAAACAAACAGCAATAATTCAAAAAGATCAAATAGAGGTCAATCGTCAAAACAGTGAATTAAATATTGCTGCCAATGTAAGAAATGGAGTGTTGAATTTAGTGAATCAAATTTCGAATATTGAATTATCTAAAGTATCAGAAGAAACTGCAAAAGAGTCTTTAGAATTAATACAATCTTCATATCAAGAAGGAGCGGTAACATTTGTACAACTAATAGATGCGCAAAACAATTATTTAAACGCACAATTAGCAAAAGCAAATGCTGTATATAATTTCTTAATTAATGCAGTACAGTTAGAGCGTAACATTGGTTACTATTTCCTATTACACACTAAAGCCGAAAACGAAGATTTTACACAACGTTTTCAAAATTACTTATTAAACAAACAATAACAACTCAACCATAAAAACATCATCAAAATGAAATATAATATCAAATTTTTAACGTTCATCTTTTCAGTGGTACTGTTTATATCTTGTGGTGAAGAAAAAAAGGAAACTGTACAATTATTACGTCCAGTAAAGTATCAAACAGTTGGCTTTTTTGGTGGCGATAAAGTTCGTTCATTTAGTGGAACTTCGCGTACCGATAAAATTATAAAATTAAGTTTTAGAAGTTCTGGAATAATAACAAAGTTTAATATTAAGATAGGACAAAAAGTACGTAAAGGACAACAATTAGCTACTTTAGACAATGTACAAGCTCGTTTAAACTACCAAAGTGCTTTATCTTCATTAAACAGCTCAGAATCTGCAATGAATACTGCAAAGTTAAGTTTAGAAAGAACTCGTAAACTTTTTGAAAAAGGGTCTACTGCATTGAGTAATTATGAGTCCGCAAAAAACTCATACAACTCTGCTAAAAACTCTTATGATTCAGCAAAACAAAGTGTAGCCTTGCAGCAAGAGCAAATCCGTTTTGGGTATTTAGTTGTTCCTGAAAACGGAATTATTTCTTCAGTAGAAGCTGAAATTGATGAAAATGTAAGCCCTGGACAAACAATTGCTACATTAAATGCTGGTACCGATATGGAAATATTTCTAGGCTTACCAGAAAGCGTTATTAATGATGTGACTCAAAATATGCTTGTAGATGTTACATTCTCTTCTTTACAAGGCAAAGTTTTTAAAGGAAAAGTTACAGAAATATCACCAGCTTTAGATTCTAATACCGCTACCTATCCAATCCGTGTGGCATTAATAAACCCTTCTGATGAAGTAAAAAGTGGAATGACTGCAAACGTTATTTTTCATTTTGCAAGTGCTAAAAAAACTACAGCTAAAGAATTAGTAGTTCCTGCAAATGCAGTAGGAGAAGATAGTAGTGGAAAATTTGTGTTCTTAATTACTGAGGATGGTAAAAACGCTAAAGTGAATAAACAATTGGTTACTATAGGTGATTTAACTCCTGATGGTTTTATTATCAAATCTGGATTATCGGAAGGTCAAAAAATAGCTACTGCTGGTTTACAAACCTTACTTAACGGACAAGAAGTAAAACTTCAATAAGAAAATTCATATAAAATTAACCTTCCATTATAGGGAAAAGAAAAACTAATTAAACAATGAATTTAGCACAATTTTCTATAGATAAAAACCGAATTACTTTTATGGTATTAGCTACCATAATTTTAATGGGATTGGTAATGTATTCTGGGTTATCACGAGATAGTATGCCTCCATATACTGTAAGAGTAGCTACTGTGGTATCTACTTTTCCAGGAGCAAGTCCAGAACGTGTTGAGCAATTGGTAAGTGATAAAATTGAAAAAATCGCTCAAGAATTACCAGAACTTAAAGAGGTTACCAGTACTTCTAGAACAGGATTATCAGTAGTTTCTGTAACCTTAAAAGATGAAGTTAGTAAAACAAAAATGCAAGCAGTTTGGGATCGTTTACGAAGAAAACTAACAGCTATGCAAGGACTTCCTCAAGGAGTAACTCCAAATTTAAACGACGATGGTATTGGTGATGTATATGGTATTGTTGTTGGTTTAACTTCAGACGGATATAGTTATGCTGAAATGAAAGACTATGCTGATGATATTAAAGATGATTTAATAAAATTACCAGATGCAGCGAAAGTAACTTTAGGAGGTATACAAGAAGAACGTGTTTTTATCGAGTTTGATAATGCTCGATTAAAAAGCTACGGCTTATCATCATCAAAATTACAGCAGATAATTTCTACAACAAATATCTTAAGCTCTGGTGGACAAATAAATGTGGGAGATGAACGTATCATTTTAGAGCCTACAGGAAACTTTAACTCTGTTGAAGACATCAGAGAAATGTTAATTCCTGTTGGAACTAGCGGATCACAGTTAGTAAAATTAGGTGATATCACTACCATAAAGAAAGATTACATTGACCCACCAACACAAATTGTAAAAGTAGACGGGAAAAGTGCCGTTTCTCTTCACGTAAACCTCAAAAAAGGAGCGAATGTTATAAAATTAGGTAATGCCGTAAATACTATTGTAGCACAATGGAAGGCTAAACTACCTGTTGGATTAGAATTAACTCGAGTATCATCTTTGGACAATTATATTGATGATAAAATCAACAATTTTATCTCAAACTTATTACAATCAATAGGAATTGTATTAGTTGTAATGCTTGTCTTTCTTGGAATAAGAACAGGATTTGTAATTGCAAGTTTAATTCCTATAGTAACCATAATGACACTTATGATAATGGGAGTTATGGGAATGGGGCTTAATCAGGTTACATTAGCCGCATTAATTATGGCATTAGGAATGCTAGTAGATAATGCCATCGTGGTTGCCGAAACCATTATGGTAAAAATGGAACAAGGAGTTGATAAAAAGAAAGCTGCCGTAGATGCCTTTTCTGAACTATGGATGCCTTTATTAATTTCAACATTAACAACTTCAGCAGCCTTTTTAGCCTTCTATATGTCTCCAACAACCATGGGAGATATCGTAGGACCAATATTTGTGGTAATTACTATAGCCTTAATGTCATCATGGATTATTGCTTTAACCGTTATAACTATGTTTTGTTTCCTTTTCTTAAAGGTTGAACCAAAAGGAGAGAAAAAACCTAGTTTTATAGATCGAATTATAAACAAACTAAAATTCTATTATAAAGATTTAATTTTAATCGCTTTAAGTAACAAATGGAAAGTAATTATTGGAATATTTGTTGCCTTTTTTATCTCTCTTTATGGTTTTACTAAAGTAGATTTTGTTTTCTTCCCAGATAGTGATCGTAATATGATTACTGTCGATGTAAATCTGCCATTAGGAACTAAAATAGAGCGCACAAAAGAAGTAGTAGAGAAAATTGAACAATATATGCTCGATTCTTTAAAAACTTCAAAAGATAGAACTTTAGGAATTACTGATTGGTCGTCATATATTGGACAAGGGCCAGAATCGTATGATTTAGGATATTCACAAGACGAAGCAAATTCAAGTTATGCTCATATCTTAGTAAACACAAGTTCTTTCAACGAAAACAAATTAATGATTAAAAAATTAGATCGTTATACGTTTGAAAACTTCCCAAATGCTGATATCAAAGTAGGTGCTTTAGGTGCTGGTGGAGGAGGAACTCCGATTGAAATTAAAGTATCGGGACCTAATCCTGATGAGCTAGCTAAAATTTCAGAAACTATTAAAACAAAATTATCTAATACATCAGGAACAAAAAATGTAAAAGATGATTGGGGTCCAAAAAGTAAAAAGTTCTTAATAAAAATAGATCAAAATAGAGCGCAAACAGCTGGAGTTTCAAGTCAGGATATTGCTACTTCTTTACAAACAGTTTTAGACGGATTTAATACTGGTGAATATAGAGAAGATAATAAGTCAATTCCTATTTTAATGCGAAGTGGAGATAGCCAACAACAAACATTAGCTTCTTTAGAAACTTTAAATATTTTTGCTCAAAATTCTGGTAAAACTGTACCATTATTACAAGTAGCTAACATTATTCCACAATGGCAATATTCAAAAGTAAAACGTTTAGATTTAAGAAAAACTATTAATATTTCTTCTAAACTTAGAGCAGATGGTAACGCTACTACTGTAATGGCAGAAGTAACACCATGGTTAGATGAACAAGTTAAAAATTGGCCTCAAGGATATACTTACGAATTAGGTGGAGATGCAAAACAATCTGCAGAAAGTATGGGTTCAGTTATTTCTTACTTACCTCTTTCAGGGTTTATCATTGTTCTTTTATTAATTATTCAGTTCAATTCTTTTAGAAAAATGACAATGGTTGTTTTAACCATTCCTTTAGGGGTAATTGGAGTTGTTGTTGGATTATTAACTTTCCAAGAACCATTTGGTTTTATGCCTTTCTTAGGGGTAATATCTTTAGCGGGAATAGTAATTAATAATGCTATTGTACTTATAGACAGAATGGAAGTAGAGCAAGGCTTGGGTAAAAACGATCAAGATGCTGTTATTGCAGCTTGTTTACAACGATTTAGACCAATTTTATTAGCTACATTTACCACTGTACTAGGTTTAATACCATTATACCTTTCAGGAGGAGAAATGTGGGAAGGTATGGCTGTAAGTATTATGATTGGATTATTATTCGGAACCGTTATTACCTTATTATTTATTCCATCGTTATATAGTGCTTTATTCAAAGTAAATTACAAAAACTACGAGTTTAACGAAGCTTTATTAGAAGATTAAGAATAACATGAAAGATTTATATAAAACATTATACGAACATCGCTTTGAGACTTTCTTTTTTAGTCTGCTAGCTATTTTATTTGGTTCATTATTGTTTCCTGTTCAATTTTTTCAAGAAAAACTAATGCCTATTCTTTTTCTTATAAATATTGCAGCTGGTATTATATTAATCTCTAAAAAGAAAAAGCTTTTTTGGTTTTTTATTTCCCTTTTTACTCTGCTTCTTTTCGTTTTAGGATTAAGTATGATTCAGAATACAACAACAGATTCTTACATGTATGTTCGTTTAGGTTTCTACTTTTTGTTTTATACAACAGTAACCATAGCGATTATAAAACAGGTTTGGAATGCGAAAAAAGTAAACAAAAACGTAATTATAGGATTAATGAGCGGCTATATTTCCTTAGGATTAATAGCTTTTCTTATGTTTCTTACAGTAGAAATTAGCAATCCAGGATCGTTTGGAGGAATTTTGTTAGATGTAGTTTCTATAGATCAAAAAATAGATTCACTGTTATACTACGCATATATAACCCTCTTAACAATAGGATATGGAGAAATTATTCCATTAACACCTATTGCTCAAAAAGCATCAATATTAACAGGCTTAATGGGTCAATTCTATATAGTGATCATTACTGCTGTCGTAGTTGAAAAATACATTAGACATTCAGTAAAAAATTAAGTCTCCCCTTGTGCATATTTATGCAATTTAAAAAAGCCTCAACATAATACGTTGAGGCTTTTGTATTCTAGGTTGAGAAGTAAGTTAAAAAACCTAATTCTAAAATCTTTAAATTAATTAGTAAAAATGGTGCTAAAACTAGTATTAATAATAGCGATTACTTATTTAAAAATTAAGGATAATTTATAAACTTATAATGATGACTTATCTTATTAATAAAAGGCAAGTCATCATTATTTATATCTTCAAAAATAAAAATCTAATTTCTAGATATACTATCTGCCATAATTAAAGCATTATATGCATTTAATACTTTACCTGATTTAGATAACTTGCTAAAAATTGTAGTCTTGTTTTTATCTTTTTTTATCGGTGTAGAAACTTCAAAAGTATATTTTAAGCCTGAATCCATTAAAATATCTTTTACTTGACCAACAGATAAATTTGGATAATATGAATAAATTAGTGCTGCAACTTTACTGGTAATTGCTGAAGCTAAAGATGTTCCACTATCAAATTTATATTTGTTTTTTGGTAAAGTTGTATATATATATTCACCAGGGGCAAAAATATCCACATCTTCATTACTATAATTTGAGAAATATGATTTAAATGATTTATCTAATTTACTTGAAATAGAACCAACCAATAAAAAATTATTAACTATTTCTTTTCCATTATTAAGGTTATCATTAGGATAATAATTATTACTTATAGTTAAATCCACATTAGAGTTTCCAGCAGAAGAAACAATTAAAACATTATTCTCTTCAGCGTACTTAAAAGCATCAAAAACCCATTCTTTATGCAAAGAAAACATTTTCCCAAAGCTCATATTAATTACTTTCGCTCCATTATCAACGGCATATCTAATAGCCAAAGCAATATCTTTATCATGTTCTTCTCCATTAGAAGAAATCGCTAAAGGCATAATTTCAATATTATTATAAGTTTCATTATTTAACTTTGATGAAACTAGACCAGCAATTAAAGTACCATGATAAAATTCTGAAATATTTTTATTTACATAAGGATTTCCATACTTAATGAACCCTAAATTATCTGGTTGTTTATCGATATTTTCTTTATCAAAGAAGTTTAAATTAAGTGTCTTAGTTAATTTATTATCTATGTTTTTTTTATAATTATCAATCCATTCTTTAGATATATCATATTTTATACAATCAGATAAAAAATACGCATTTTTTGCTAGTTCTTTATTCTTTTTTTTGTTGCTACTATATATACTATCTAATTCTTTTTTTGTGTAATTTTCTTTAGGGAATAATTTCTTTAATGCTTTTTTAGCTTTTGGATAACCTTCATATAAAAACATAGCATATTCTTGATCATCTTTTGCTGCTTTTAAACTCTTTTTATAATATTCTTTTGCCTTTTGATATGTCTCAAACTCGTTCGTTTTTTTTAATAAAATTGAATCACTAAATTTTATTTTATTTTCATATTCTTGAATAACTCTTACACATTCTAAATTAGAATATAGAATATTTTCATTCTTTAAATTACCAATAAAATTCCACCCATTAACATCATCAATATACCCATTTCCATCGTCATCAATATTATTGTTGGGTACCTCATTATTATTAATCCAAATATTTTTTTCTAAATCATTATGCTTTATATCTATTTCAGTATCAATTATTGCTACTAATACCTTTTTTCCATTTTGATTTTGTAATAAATCATTATAAGCTCTTTCAAGACTAATACCTGGTATTGTGTCTAGATTAAGGTCTTTAACATACCAGTTTTCTAATTCTTCATTATTTAAAGGTATGTGTTTTTGAAGTAATTTTTTAGCAGTAACTGTAATTGGTTTAAACTTTTGTTTCGAACAATTAAAGAACAGAAACAAAATAGAAACTAATAGAATATTTATTTTTTTCATAATAATCAAAAATAAAAAGACAATTTAAATAAATTGCCTTTTATCTTGTTTTATAATTAAAATCTAGTTCAGTTGGTCTTGTTGGCGAATCTCCTCCAATAGTTTTTATAATGGTTTCACCTTGTCCTCCTCCATCTGTTCCTTTATTAAACCCTCCATTAATAGAAGAAAGGCTTTTTTTGTTTAATTTAGTAATCGTAAATTTTTCAAGTTTTAATTTTTTGCTTTTCATTATACTTTACTTTTTTGAATTTAAAATGAGTAGCAAACTTACTTCTTTTAGATATGTATAAACAACCTTTATAAGTCTGTATTTATAAATATAGACTAGTATACACCCTTCTTTTTCAATTGATTAATAAAATAAGATGGTTTAACGCCTTTTAACTTATAAAAAGCTTTAGAAAAAGATTCTGAATTACTAAAACCTACTTCGTTAGCAATGGCTTTAATAGTATACTTTAGATATAAACTTTCTTTCTTTTTTAATTCTTGAATTACATAATCAATTCGTAATCTATTTAAGTAATTTGAAAAAGATTCTCCTTTGCAATGATTTATAGTTTTTGAGAGATATGAAGTGTTAGTTTCTAATTTCTCTGCTAGAGAATTTAAAGTTATTTTCTTAACCAAAAAGCCATTTTCTTTTTCAAAATTATCCAGGCCTATTAATATATGTTCTAAAATATCTTTTGGTATTTTCAATTCTTCTTTCTTCGGTAATTGAACCTCAAAACTATCTTTTTTCTCTAACAGAATTTCTTTAAACTTTCTTTTATACTCGTTTTTTCTTTTAAAATGGTAAAAACTAAAAATAGAACTACTAATCAAAACTATTAGTAAAAAGATAATTAATTTTATACTTAAACCTGATCTTTCTTTTAATTTAGAAATTAACTCTTTTTGTTTATTTAATAATTTAGGAGTATCATAATTTTTTACAAAAAAATTATTTACTGAATTATAACTCTCGTTTAACTGCCTATCTATAATTAAAAGTTTTCTAATATAAAGTAGTTCGTTTTTTAAATCTCCTTCCTCTTTATAAAATTCAATAAGCAACTCATAACCAGACCTTAAATCTGGGTGAATATCTTTTGTAATTTGATATATACTATCAACCTTTTTGTATGATTCAATAGCATTATCTATTTTTCCTATAGCTTGAAATGATTTTCCTAAATAATAATTCGCATAAGAAACATTTGCTAAATCTTTATCTTTTATAATTATTGGTAAAGATTTTTTTAGACTGTCTATTGCTGTTTTATATTTTTTTTTATGAAATTCTATTAGTCCTTTTTCAAATCTAAAATAATTAACAAGACTTACATTTTTATTTTTTAAACTTTTATCATATCCCAATTTGCAATAATAACTAGCAGAATCAATTTTCTTATTCCTTAAATAAGAATCTGTTAAAGCAAAGACAATTGACAAATAATTAGCCGTACTATTCTTTTCATATCCTTTTTTTGAATAATAATTATAAACTTCTTTTAATAATAATAATGATTCCTCATCCTTACCATATCTCGATTTTAACAATGCTAACCGATGTTTTATATCATATAAATATGCGTTTTTAGGATGTTTTTCTGCTTCTAAATAATTTTCAAGAGATTTATAAAAAAATCTTTTTTGATAATAATAATCTCCTTTATTAAAATAGCCTATTACAGGATAAAACTCCGAATGAGAATTTTTCGTCAAAAAAATAATACTATCATTATATGATAAATATAATTTATCATTTTTCTTAAAAACATTTGTCAAGAAATAAAAACCATTAGCTATTTTTATGGTGTCCTCTTTTAACTTCGCTTTTTGTAAATATTTTTCTGCAACCTTTTTAGTTATTAAAGAATCTTTTTCATTATCATAATATAATTTAGCTAACTCCTTAAAACTTTTAAAATCTAGAGAATCTTTTTGCTGAGCATTACTATTAAATATTTGAAAAATTGTAAAGAAAAAACAAAAAGCAAATATTTTATTGAATAACTTCATTTCTTAAAATTTTCGATTTAAAATTAATGAAATAAAAATCATAAAAAACCATCTCATACATTCGTTGTTCACTATTAAAAACTCTGTTAAACGTCATATGTATAAAACTACTTAATAAACTTTCTAAAGATACTTCTAGTTCATTCATACTCTTTAATTTTAGAAACCAATTTACTATCTCTTTTTGGCTCTTAATTTCTTGTTTTTTTTCAATTTTTGAAGATTGAAATTTTAAATTTCGGTACAGCTTACTTAAAAACTTATTGGTATTTTTATCTGCATTAAACTCTCTCCTAAATTTTTCTTTATTGAATGATAAAAAATGTAACAATTCTTTTTCAGAAAACTCAAATAAGTTTATAATTAACTTGATATACTCTACAGTTTTAATAAATTTAACTTCATCGTTTTTTTCTTCTTTTATTATATTTAGAACCATTGTACTATCATTAAAAAAATAACTTTCAGCTTTTTCAATAGAGTTTAACCCATATCTTTCAATCTCTCTTTTATAACTATCTATCTGAATATTCCAAATTTGTTTAGATTCTATAAAAAAATGAAGCTTTTTTTGAATTTCAGTAATTATTAATCCTAAATCTCGAGTGTCTTTAAGTAAAAAACGAACTCTTAAGTGGTTTTCGGGATCAGAATATCTTATGAAAAACCATTTTGTTATAATATTCTTTTTAAAAAAAGAATTAACTAATGGTTTTATACAATTATTTAACACTGTATCAGTAGTTTCAACTCCACAATAAATTTTATAATAAAGCCATTCTTCTCCAGGTATAAAATTATGCTTCATATTTCGATTGCTTAACCTTGTTATAAAATAAAACAACAAACTCATTACAATATGATTTATCTCCTTTTTTTACAACTCCACTATCGGTAAATAAAAACTCTTCTACAGAAAAAAACTTGGCTTTTTTAACTGTTTCATACAGCATTATTATTGATGTTTTATTTTTTAAATAAATTAATAATTTATTATCACCATATATTAATTGAACATAATCAGGTAATCTTAAGTCTTTTTTCCATTTCTCTATCAAAAACATCATATCCTTTTCTTTTACCATATTCTTCAAAACTTCTGTTTTAATATTCCAACGAGCTTTTGAAAAAATAACATTTTGAAACTCAACTCTAGGTAAAAAAATGGACTTTGAAAAAATTGGGTTCCAACAGAATCCTATTCTATTTCTCTTTCCTTGAGTTTGTAAATCACATAAAAACTGATAAATAGGTAATGAACTATGCTCAAAATTATGAGCATTGCTTAATCTTGGTATAATTTCTTTTTTAAGTTTCTTTGAGTATAAAACAATTTCATCATTTCTTACCCTAATAAATATATCATCAATAGGTATTTGCTTTTCTTTATCTACGTTCGACTTTCCTAAATAGGGAATTTCATAATCATAAATTTCAGGCCTATGCAATACATTTCCAGTTCTTGCTTCTGGTAAATGGATAATTTCTGCTATTATTTTATCTTTATTAATTTGTTGTTCAACTTTCCCTATTTCTTTTAAAAATTTAGAAAAATCATTATTTTTATTTCCAAATCTTCCAAGTAAATTAGTAGCACTAGCCCCACCAATACTCTTTATAAAAAACGTATCATTACCATAAACTTCTATAATAGAAGAAAAAGTATCTGGAATATCATCCCATTTTATAGGTAAACCTTCAAAATCTTTTTTTGATAATTTAATTATTTTGTCATTATTTAAAAGAGCTGAGTTCAATTTTTCTTGTAAAATTCCATCTATATCTGACCAAATAATTTCTTCATAACGATTATAGTTTTTTCCTAAAGTAATACCATCTAATAATGATGTGTTACTAGTTTTTTTATTCCCATAACCTATTCCTACCTCGGTATCTAAAACAATATTTAAAGGAAGTAATTGACTTTCATACCTATTTAAAAACCTATTCTTAAAATTCTCTAATTTTGAGTTTGCAAAATCTATCGAAATTTTATTGTAAATTATTAGTGCTTCTGATAAATCTTTTTTACAGGAGTTGTTTAATCTGTTTTTACAACTACTTGAAAAGGAATCTACTTGAAATAAATATTTATGATTAAAGTTTGGTAATAAAAACTTCGCTTTATCTGTTATTTCATTGTATTTTTCAATAGAAGTACTAAATCTACAATCTAAAAATTCTAAAGAGTTCTTTATTTCTTGAAGTCGATAATTATACTTATCAGAAAGAGAATCTATTTTTTTAATTAACTTAGATAAATAATCACTTCCTGTAACTGTAATTTCTAATTCAGAAACTAAAATTTGATTTTCAATTAACTCATTTATAAACTCCTTTGCTTCAATAAATGTAACTTCCTCATCAATAATAAGTTCTACTAATTCACTAATTTTTTTTCCTCTCTTTGCTTCTTTTAAAATCAGCTCTATATATGTAGAATACTGAACTCCCTCTAATGAATATAATCTCTTTTCATTTTTAATTGTATACTCTACGTATCTATAATGGTCTCCAATTTTATAAATACTTGTATTCGGGTAAAACAAAATATTCTCTCTAATATTTTCTTCTTTTAAAAGCTGATGAAACAAACTATTTAAAAAAGTTGTATCAAATCGTGTAATTCTTTTATAATCATTTAAACTCCCTAGTTCAATTTCTGTCTTACTATCAAAACCACCTAGTTCACAAGAAGAAAATAATCCGAAAGGAGTACATCGAGTAGAAATTCTAGTATAATATTTTAAAATTGTTATTTGTAATCTTTTAATTTTTTGAGCATCATTTATATACCCCGCTTCCCATTTTTTAATCTGAACTAGTAATTCAGGAGAAGCTAAAAACAATGCTTCTCTAAAAATAGGGTCCATAAGAATTTGTTTAAAATCTTCTTCTAATATTTTATTTTTTTCTATTTGTTTTAAATAATTAGAAAAAGAAAAAAGTGGGGTTCTTAAGCAGTAATTATTGAATATTTGATATGGATTTTTCTCTTTCAACGTAATTTATTCATTTTTTGAAGATGCGAATATACTTAAAAACCAAAACTTACCAGCACCCACATAAACACCTAAAAACAAGATGTTTAATAAAAAAATAAATGCAAGATATTTATAAATATCGACTCGTTTTTCATGAATTTAGATTCTCTTTAATTGTTAACTGAATTTTTTCTGCGTTGATTTACACTGTATTTATAAGTAGGGAAAGTTCTACGTGAGAAAGAAAAATAACCTCTTTATTTTTTACTCTAAAAAGTAGAGAGGTTTTAAATTAAAAAAATATGGCTAAGCAAATATTTCCGAAAGAAATTATAGAAAACAGTGTTCAAGTACACCAATTCAAACATTCTAATAAAAGTAAAATTATATACAGTCTTATTTTACTTGCTTTAATTGTTGCTTTTGTTTCTCTTCCTTTTATTAAAATCACAATCTACAACACCTCTCAAGGATTAATTAGAGCAGATAAAGAAAGAATAACGATAAATAGCAGTGCAAGCGGTAAAACTGTTTTTCATCAGCTTAAAAACAACCTACAAGTACAGAAAGGAGACACGTTGATAGTAATTAATAATTTAGCAATAAATCAAAAAATTGAAAACATTGATAGTCAATTAGAAGACACTAAAACATTTATTAATGATTTAAAGTTATTAACCACAGGTACGTTTCATGTAAAAAACCTTAAATCTTTAAAATATCAACAAGAAGTAAGTTTTTATAGACAAAAACTCAACGAATTAAAAACTCGTTTTAGAAAAATTAAAGAAGATTATAAAAGAAATAAAAGCTTATTTGAAAAAGGAGTCATTGCCAAAGTAACACTTAATAATAGTAAGTTAGAATATGATTTAGCTTTAAATGCTATTTCTCAATACAAAAAGCAACAATTTAGTAATTGGCAAAATCAATTGGTTAACTACCAAAACCAATTAAAGGAATTAGAAAACAATAATACTCAATTAAAAGAAAACAATAGTTTATCTATTATAAAAGCTCCAATTACTGGCACATTATTAAATGTAAAAGGAATTGAAAATGGTAGCTTTATTTCTAACGGACTTCAACTAGCAGAAATTTCACCAAAAACCGATTTAATTGTAGAATGCTATATACCCCCTAACAATATAGGTTTATTAAAAAAGGACAATAAAGTTAATTTTCAAGTAAGTGCTTTTAATTATAATCAATGGGGAGTAGCAACAGGAAAAATAATAGAAATTGGTAACGATGTCCAAATGGTTAACAATACACCTATGTTTAAAGTTTTGTGCTCTTTAAATCAAGAGTTTTTACAATTAAAAAACGGGTTTAAAGGACACTTAAAAAAAGGAATGTTTGTAAACAGTCGTTTCGAACTCACCCAACGTACATTATTTGATTTACTCTATGACAAAATGGACAATTGGTTAAATCCAACAACTCAAGTTGCGAAAAACTAATACTTATCATCATTACAGGGTACAAAGCAATTTCTTCTTCTAGTAATGACAAATAAATTTAAAAAAAAAGAAATATGAAAAATCTAAAAACCTTAGAACGCTTACAACAACTACACGGTTTAATTACCAATGAAAATACAGGTACTCCAAAAGAACTGGCGAATTTATTACAAATAAGCCAACGTTCTGTTCATTTATTAATAGAACAGTTAAAGGATTATAACGCTAATATTTGTTATAGTAGAAGCAGGAAAACTTACCATTATTGTGAAGATTTCGACTTACAAGTATCTATCTCTGTAAACGTATTAACCAATAACGAAGTAACCCAAATATTTGGTGGTAGTTATTTTTCTTCAACAAAATTACACATTGCAAGTTAGTTGCAGTGGGTGCATCTATATTTGGAGTATTAAAATATTATTAGGTGCACATTATAATATTTTAATATAGGTTATAGGTGAAAAATTATTGATATAATATTCTTTAATCAAACAATGATTTAAAACTATAATCAAAATATAAAATATTAATCTAAAATATAATTTTATGAAAAGTTTAAAGAGTTTTGGAGTTAAAGAACTAAATACTGACGAAATTAAAAAAACTAATGGAGGTAATCCATTTCCTTGGTTACCTTATTTAGCAATAGCAATCATAGCATATGATGCTATTGATGGTTTAGCCGCTGGTATTAAAGAAGAAGCTGCTAAAGGATAAAATTAAAATAACATAAAAATAGAAAAATGAAAAATTACAGAGAATTATCAAACAACGAATTAAAAAACATTAACGGAGGTGGTTTAATTTTTGAAATCTTCAAAGCTATAGGTAAAGGTTTAGTTAGAGAAGGTAGAGCTGCTTCTGCTGGTAACTGGACTAGTACTAAATATGGGTCTTGGCAAGGTTAAAAACAAACAATAAGTCAGTTTTACTTATAAAACTGACTTGTTTTATCCTTTATTCATGTTTTTTATACAAAATACTAAATATAAAAAAGGATATAACTTTAATTAAAACATTCTACTAAAGAAAAATGTTTTATTCAATGCTATTTAATTGAAGTGAATACATTTATAATTGAAATATTAACAATAAATAATAATTTTATGAAAAATTTAGAAAATTTTCAGGTTAAAGAGTTGAATAATTTTGAAATTCAAAAAACTAATGGAGGAGGTCTTATTTTTGACTTATTTAAGGCTATTGGAAGAGGCTTTGTTAGAGAAGGCCGTGTAACAGGAAATCCTGGAGCTTTAAAAGCTGGAGGAGCTTGGCATGGTTAAAATATTATACCAACACTTTTATTAAAACATAAAAATGTTTGACTAAAAAATGTTTACTGCAATTTTATTACAGTAAACATTTTTTTATTTGTTTAGATATTCAAAATAAATGGCAAAGACAACAATAAAACAACATGATATTACTGATTGTGGAGCAGCATGCTTAGCATCTATATCAGCTCATTATAATTTACAATTACCTATAGCTCGTATACGTCAGTATGCAGGTACAGATAAAAAAGGCACAAATCTATTAGGTCTTATTGAAGCAGCAGAAAAACTAGGTTTTGAAGCTAAAGGTGTACGTGGTGAATTAGATAGTTTGTTTAAGGTACCTAAACCTACTATTGCACATATAATTGTTAAAGAACAATTACACCACTACGTAGTTATTTACGAAGTAACCAAAGAGTATATAAAAATTATGGATCCTGGAGATGGGAAAATCCATAAAAAAACACATGAAGAATTTTTAAAAGAATGGACAGGTGTTTTAGTTTTATTATTACCAAAAGAAGAATTTACTACAGGTAATGAAAAAGTGTCTGTTTTAAAACGCTTTTGGTTTTTATTAAAGCCTCACAAATTTGTTTTATTGCAAGCCTTAATAGGAGCGGTTGTTTATACATTATTAGGGTTTTCTACCTCTATTTATATACAGAAAATTACCGATCATGTCTTAATTGGAGGCAACACCAAATTATTAAACTTATTAAGCATTGTAATGCTTGCATTACTGGTATTACAAATTGTAATTGGTATTTTTAAAGATGTATTTCTTATTAAAAGTGGACAGCAAATAGATGCTCGTTTAATTCTGGGCTATTACAAACACTTATTAAAATTACCACAGCAGTTTTTTGATACCATGCGTGTAGGAGAAATTATTTCTCGTATTAACGATGCAGTAAAAATTAGAACTTTTATAAACGATGTTTCATTGAGTTTAACGGTTAATATTCTTATCCTATTTTTCTCTTTTGGTATTATGTTTATGTATTATTGGAAATTAGCATTAATCATGTTATTAGTTATCCCTTTGTATCTAGTGATATATTTAATTATAAATAAATTAAATAAAAAAACAGAACGTAAAATAATGGAGAGTTCTGCTGATTTGGAAAGCCAGTTAGTAGAATCTTTAAACTCTGTGGGAACTATTAAACGTTTTGGTCTAGAAAGTTTTGCTAACGTTAAAACAGAAACGCGTTTTATAAGTTTATTAAACGTTGGATATAAATCTGCTTTAAACTCAATTTTCTCAGGAACTTCAACAACCTTTATAGCACAGTTATTTACTATTATTTTATTATGGTCTGGTTCTTATTTTGTTATTGAGAGAGAAATTACTGCAGGAGAATTAATGTCTTTTTATGCTATTATAGGATATTTTATGAGTCCAGTAGCAAGTTTAATTGGAGCGAATAAACAAATACAAAATGCATTAATCGCAGCCGACCGTTTGTTTGAAATCATGGATTTAGAACGAGAAGAAAATGAAAACAAAATTGTATTAAGAAAAGATAAAATTGAAGATATCGAATTTAAAAACGTAGCTTTTAGATATGGTACAAGAGTACAAGTATTTACTGATTTTAACTTAAAAATTAAAAAAGGAAATATTACAGCTATTGTTGGAGAAAGTGGTTCAGGTAAATCAACATTAATATCCTTATTACAAAACTTATATCCTTTACAAAAAGGACAAATAACCATTGGAGATTTAGATTTAAAATATATACAACATGAGAGCTTACGTGAGTTGGTAAGCGTTGTACCTCAAAAAATAGACTTATTCGCAGGTAATGTAATTGATAATATTGCCGTTGGAGATTTTGCCCCTAATATGGAATTGATAATAGACATTTGTAAATCAATTGGAATTTTAGAGTTTATAGAAAGTTTACCTAATGGGTTTAATACATACTTAGGAGAAAATGGAGCTACTTTATCTGGCGGACAAAAGCAACGAATTGCTATTGCTAGAGCATTATATAAGCAACCAGAAGTTTTGGTACTAGATGAGGCAACTTCTTCTTTAGATTCTTCTTCTGAGAATTATATTCAAAAAGCAGTAGAAACCTTACGTGAACAAAATAAAACAATTATAATTATTGCTCATAGATTAAGTACAGTAGTAAATGCAGATGATATTGTAGTTCTACAAAAAGGAAAAGTATTAGAGCAAGGAAATCATAATTTACTATATAATAAACAAGGAAAATATTATGATTTATGGCAACAACAAATTCCTAAACTATTGTAATTTTCTACATTTAAAAAAAACGTAATCATTAAAAAAATGAATTACGTTTTTTTTGTACTCGAGGTGGGAATCGAACCCACACTCCCGAAAGAACTGGATTTTGAATCCAGCGCGTCTACCAATTCCGCCACTCGAGCGTTAAAGTGCACTGCAAATCTAAAAAATATTTTAATTAATTCGTTTAAAAATAACTTTTAAACTCTCAAAATAGTTTTACTTTTGCCCTAACAACAACATTAACTATAAATACACTTTTATAAATGGCTATAAATCAATTAAGCCCGAAGATTTTTGCATGCTCTCAAAGTATGGAATTGGCAGAAGAAATTGCTAAAGAATACGGAGCAGAATTAGGAAATGTAAAAACAACTCATTTTAGTGACGGTGAATTTCAACCTGCTTTTGAAGAATCTGTAAGAGGACGTAGAGTTTTTCTTATTGGTTCAACTTTTCCAAATGCAGACAATTTAATGGAAATGTTACTAATGTGCGACGCTGCCAAGCGTGCTTCTGCAAGACACATTACAGCTGTTATGCCATATTTTGGTTGGGCTCGTCAAGACAGAAAAGACAAACCACGTGTAGCCATTGGAGCAAAATTAGCTGCTAAACTATTAGAAGCTGCTGGTGCTACTCGAATTATGACAATGGATTTACATGCTGATCAAATTCAAGGTTTCTTTGAAAAACCAGTAGATCACTTATTTGCTTCTACTATTTTTCTTCCATACATCAAAAGCTTACAGTTAGACAATCTTACAGTAGCTTCGCCAGATATGGGAGGTTCAAAAAGAGCCTATGCTTATTCTAAATATTTAGAAAGTGATGTAGTAATATGTTATAAACAACGTCAAAAAGCTAATGTAATTTCTCATATGGAATTAATTGGTAACGTAGAAGGTAAGAATGTTATTCTTGTTGATGATATGATTGACACGGGAGGAACACTTACAAAAGCAGCAGATTTAATGATGGAAAGAGGGGCAATAAGTGTACGTGCTATTTGTACTCACCCTATACTTTCGGGTAATGCTTATGAAAAAATTCAAAATTCACAGCTAACCGAGTTAATTGTTTCAGATACAATTCCTTTAAAAAAGAGTGTATCTAAAATAAAAGTTGTAACTTGCGCCGCTTTGTTTGCTGATGTGATGCATAAAGTTCAAGACAATACATCTATTAGCGATCAATTTTTAATGTAAATAAATATAATAAATAGAAAGTAATGAAATCAATTACAATCAACGGATCTCAAAGAGAAAGCGTAGGTAAAAAAGCAACAAAAGCCTTACGTAATGCTGGAAAGGTTCCTTGCGTATTATACGGAGGAGATAAGCCTGTACACTTTTCAGCTGATGCAAAAATGTTCACGCCATTAGTATATACTCCAGACGTATTTACTGCTGCGATTGAATTAGATGGAACAAAATACAGCGCTGTATTACAAGACATTCAGTTTCACCCAGTAACTGACAATATCTTACACGTAGATTTCTACCAGTTATTTGAAGATAAAGCTGTAACTATGGAAATCCCTGTACGTTTAGTAGGTAGTGCAAAAGGTGTTATGGTAGGTGGTGCTTTACGTCACAACTTACGTAAATTAAGAGTTAAAGCTTTACCAGCTAACTTACCTGACTTTATCGAAGCTGATATTACTGAATTACAAATTGGTAATAAATTATACGTTACTGAGTTAAAGAATGATAAATTTGAAATACTACACCCAGATAACACAGTAGTAGCTCAAGTACGTATGTCTCGTAATGCTGCTAAAGCTGCTGCAGAAGCTGAAGCATAATCAGTTTTTACACTAAAATATAAAAGCGTTACCGTTGTGTAACGCTTTTTTTTATTTTTGACACATGTTTTTAAACTCTTGTTTTTCTAAATTAAAAAGCTTTTTTAGAACACAATCAACAAATACAGAAAAGAATACAATGAAGAAATTTTTAGTGGTAGGATTGGGTAACATTGGTGAGAAATACCACAATACACGTCATAATATAGGTTTTAAAATCGTTGATGCTTTTGTAAAAGAACACGAAGGTAGTTTTGAAACTGAAAAGCTTGGAGACATTGCTAGGCTAAGAATTAAAGGAAAAACTGTAATTGTATTGAAACCTAGCACTTATATGAATTTAAGTGGAAAAGCAGTTCAATACTGGATGAAACAAGAAAATATCAAAGTAGAAAACCTATTGGTAATTACTGATGATTTAAATATCGATTTTGGTAAAATTCGTATTAAAGCCAAAGGTAGCTCTGGTGGACATAATGGATTAAAAGATATCCAAGATAAATTTAATACAGGTGCTTATCCTCGTTTTCGTTTTGGTGTAGGAGCTAATTATGGCAGAGGACGTCAAGTTGATTTTGTATTAGGTGAATGGTCTAATGAAGAAGAAAGCGAAATGATTGAACGTATTCCTACTTCGGTAAAAGCAGTTACTTCTTTTATTACTGCAGGTTTAGCCAATACCATGAATGAATTTAATGGAAAGTAAAACTCATATAAAAACTAAAAAAGCCAAGGAAAAACCTTGGCTTTTTTTATTTAATTCCTAGTAATTTATTAAATGTTCTTATTTCACATTTATAAAAATCACTCCATTTTTTTAATAATTCTTTCATATTGTTCTATTTCATTTATACTAATTAGTAATTAAATATGAACAAATGTTACATTCTAATTAATTATCTGAAGCAAACCACTCTGCAAAGCTAGTATCTGTTTCTTGTAATTTTATAGCATGTAACTGAAGACCTTCTGGTAAACGTTTCTTAATTTTTTCAGCAAAATCGATTACCATCATTTCACTTGTAGGTTGATAATCGACTAAAATAACATGATGTCCTCTATCTTTTAACTCTTTAGCTAATTCAACATGCGGTGTATTTTTATTAAACACTGTTGCATGATCAAAAACATCAACAATTTCTTCTTTAACAATCTTTTTTAGATCTCCAAAGTCAATTACCATTCCGTATTTTACGTTAGACGTATCGGTAATTGGTTGCCCTAAAACAGTTACTGAAAGTTTATAACTATGCCCGTGAACATTTTTACACTTTCCATCATAACCGTATAAAGCATGCCCTGTTTCAAAAGTAAACTGCTTTGTTATTCTAATGTTGCTCACTATCTTTTAAATTTTTTATTACTTCTGTATTTATTATAAAAGTATACTACTGCTACTCCAGCTGCTAAAATGGCAAATAAATAATCTCCACCCATAATTCTAAATTTTTTATTCGCCGAATGTACGAATTTGTTTGACAACTTTAGTTAATAACCATACGAAACCTAAAGAAATAACAATTCCTAATAGAATAACAAGCTTTGGGTTATGATGTATCCATTTACCAACTTCATACCCAAATTGATAACTTTTATCCCCTTTTACCTCTTGAAATAAAAACATAATTTACTTTTTAAACTTAGCTAGTGCTTTTTTAGTAAAATCAGATAACACCAATTTTCCTGAAGTAACCGCTCTTTCTATCAACAACTCTTCCCAGTGTTCTGTACCTTTCCACAAAGCTTTTTTCATCTCTTTTAAAGCTTCAGGATTATAAGATGCTAGCTTTTCAGAAAAAATCTCAAGCTCTTTATCTAAATCAGAAATAGATTCAAAAACACGAGCATACAAACCTTTCTCTTTTGCCCAATAAGCATTTTTCCAATTAGTAGCATCTAAAGTTAATTCAGCTAATCCACTAACGCTTATTTTACGTTCTACAGCAGGTGCTATAACAAATGGACCAATACCTATTGTAAACTCAGAAAGTTTAATAGAAGCATGCTCTGTAGCAAATACATAGTCGCAAGCAGCTGCTAATCCAACTCCACCTCCTACAGTTTTTCCTTGTACACGACCTACAATTAGTTTAGAGCAACGACGCATTGCATTAATCACATTTGCAAATCCAGAAAAGAAACTTTTTCCGTCTTCCAAATTATCAATAGCAACTAATTCATCAAAAGAAGCTCCTGCACAAAAAGCACGCTCTCCTTCAGATTTTAATATAATAATTGCTACCTCATCATTTTCTGAGACTTTATCAAGTTCTTTAGCCAGTCTTTCTAATAATTCACTTGGAAATGAATTACTCGCTGGATGACCAAATTCGATAGTAGCTACCTTATTTTCTATATGTGTATATAAACTTCCGTTTTCTCTTGTTGTCGTCATTTTTGTTCTTTGTTCAAAAATAATCTTAATTTTAGTTTTTAAAAAATTATGAAAGATCAAAACCTGTTTTTTAACCAAATAGAAGGTATTCCAGATAAAAAGGGTTTAGAAGAACTATTAACTTTATATACTTCTATTTTTAATGATGCTATTGCTGAATTCTTCCTAGAAAGAATTCAAAGTAAAGAAAAAGTGTTTTCGATAATAGCTTATTACAACAATAATCCTGTTGGTTTTAAAATTGGATATCAATACGACACAAACACTTTTTATAGTTGGGTTGGTGGAGTACTAGCACAATACAGAAAAAAAGGAATTGCTAGTAAACTAGCTAAACTACAAGAAAATTGGGCTTTACAAAACGGTTTTAAAAAATTAAGAACAAAATCAATGAATAAATTTAAACCAATGTTGATTCTTAATTTAAAAAACGGGTTTGATATTATTCAAGTTTACACCAATGAAAAAGGTCAAACCAAAATTGTTTTTGAAAAATCTATTTAAGCATCTACAACTAGAGAGGAAAATTTATTTCTAAACTTTACAATCAACGGAATTCCTCTTGCTATTATCCATGCGTAAAAAGCTGTCCAAATTGCATATAACTTATAATCCATAGAATCAAAAAACAACAATACTGGAATGAAAACAAAAGCTGTTGACAACAACAATACATTTCGTAAGTATTTCATTTCTCCCATTCCTTTAAACATTCCATCGTAAATAAAAGCAATCGAACAAACCGGCTGCATCAGTAGAATAATCCAAAAAGCACTATAAAACTGCTCTAAAACCTCTTTTTCTTGAGTAAAAATTCTTCCAATAAAATCGTAAAACACAAATCCTACCAATGCTAAAAAACCACCAAATACAAATCCGTAAACAATTAAATTCTTACCCAGCTTAACCAACGTTTTATAAGCTTTTGCGCCTAATAATTTACCTGACAAGATGTTTCCTGCAGATGAATATCCATCAATCATAAAAGCTCCCATTAACCATAGGTTCAATCCTATGGTATAAGCAGCAATATATTCCTTTCCATAAGAAGCTGCGTAAGATGTGGCGAAATATAAAGCTACGTTTAAAGCAATAGTTCTAACAAACAAGTTTAAAATCATGACTACAAAACGAGGGATTTCTTTATTAAAAGGTAATTTAAACTGTAGTGAAATTTCTGTTTTTGTAAGCAATAAATATGTTGCTATTATTGCCATAATAATTTGCGCAAAAACACTAGCATAAGCTGCTCCTTGAATATTCATTGCTGGTAAATATCCTTCAATACCATAAACCAATACAATATCTAAAATAATATTAGCTACCGTTCCTATAATAGCAATAAGCATTGGGTAATAGGTATTTTGTAACCCTCTAAATATTCCAAAAACAGCAATTACATAAAGCGTAAACGGAAAACCAAAAACACGAATTTTATAATACTCTATAGAATATTCTAAAATAGTTCCAGTAGCATTGTAAAATTCAAATATTTCTTTTGCAAAAGGGTAGCTTATACCCAAAATAATTAAACTAGTGGTAATTACTAAAACTATTGCTTGTGCTGGTAAATCTTTTACTTCATTTAATTTATTAGCTCCAACATATTGTGAAATTATAGAAGATATTCCACTACGGGTTTGTCCAAACACCCAAATTAACATTGATAAAAAAGCACCTACAATACCAATTGCAGCAATACTTTCAGTGGCATTATATTTTATATTTCCTACAATAGCTAAATCGGTGGTAGATAATAAAGGCTCTGCAACTCCAGCAATTAAAGCTGGTATTGCTAATTGATTAATCCTTTTAAAACTTATATCGTGATTCATATTCTAATATTCACCACAAAAAAACGGCTATTCTGTTATATTAAGAAACAAAACACTTAAAATTAAGAGTTTTAAATATTAATTATCTTTGCACCCTTGTGTATCAAAAAACACGATTATTATTTAAAAAAAGATTTTTATGAAACATATATTAGTTCCAATTGGTTCTTCAGACAATTCAATAAACACATTACAATATGCAATAAACTTTGCTGAAGCTGTGAATGCAAAACTATTGGTTATGCGTGCTTATAAGATATTGTCTAAAGCGGGTGCTTTTGTAAATGCGGATGATACTATGCAAAGAGAAACCAATTTGTATTTGCGAACTATGATTAATTCTGTTGATAGAAAGAATGTAGATATTAAAATGATTACTGCCAAAGGAAATGTTTTGGAAAGTATTACTTCTATTAACAGAGAATTAAATATCGATTTAATTATTATGGGACCTAAAAGTAACTCTATTAAAGAAGAGGTATTTTTAGGAAATACGTCGGGAAGTGTTTTAAAACAAACTGATATTCCTATGTTAATTGTTCCTGAAAACTATGCTTTTTCTCCTATTAAAAAGGTATTAACAGCATTTAAATCGGGGATTATAAATAAAGAAGGTGTTTTAACTCCTTTACAAAAGGTATTAACAGCTTTCTCAGCAACATCTAACTTGTTATTAGTAAAAACTCCTTCTTATACTGATAATGATTTAAAATTAGATTCAGGATTAGAAGCTATAAAATCAGAATTGACTATTACTGAAAACGCAACAACATTCCAAGGAGTTTTAGAGCATTTCCAATCACATAACCCGGATTTACTGTGTGTTTTTAGAAGAAATAGAGGTTTCTTTCAAAAACTTTGGGAAAGTAATACAATTCTAAAAAAAGAATTTCATTGTAATATTCCTGTTCTTGTTTTAAGAGGTAAATTATAATTTGCAAAAGTTTTTTGCTTCTTAATAAAAAGGAAATGACTTAAATATATTAAAAAAGGAAGCTTAATCGCTTCCTTTTTTATTTACTTTTTCACCAACATTCTCTTAATTTCATTTAACTTCATTAAGGCTTCAATTGGTGTAAGTGTATCAATATTGGTTGCTAAAATCTCTTCTCTGATATCCTCCAATAAAGGATCATCTAATTGAAAAAAGCTCATTTGCATTTCTTCATGCTGTGTTTCTTTCAAAGTGTCTTTTACCTCTTTATGTGAATGATTCTCTTCTAATTGCTTTAATATTTTTTGTGCTCTATGAATTACCATATTTGGCATTCCTGCTAATTTTGCTACATGAATACCAAAACTATGATTACTACCTCCAGCAACAAGTTTACGTAAGAAAATTATACTATTATCTAACTCTTTTACAGAGACATTAAAGTTTTTAATACGCTCAAATGTCGTAGTCATTTCATTTAACTCATGATAATGTGTAGCAAACAAAGTTTTTCCTTTTGCTGGATGTTCATGCAAATATTCAGCTATAGCCCAAGCTATTGAAATACCATCATAAGTAGAAGTTCCACGACCAATTTCGTCTAATAAAACCAAACTACGTTCCGAAATATTATTCAAAATAGAAGCCGTTTCATTCATTTCAACCATAAAAGTTGATTCTCCCATAGAAATATTATCACTCGCTCCTACTCTTGTAAAGATTTTATCTACAATACCTATACGAGCATTTTGAGCAGGGATATAACTTCCCATTTGAGCCAGTAAAACAATTAATGCTGTTTGACGTAATATTGCCGACTTACCCGACATGTTTGGTCCTGTAATCATAATTATTTGCTGTTGATTGCAGTTTAAAACTACATCATTAGCAATATATTCCTCGCCTATTGGCAATTGCTTTTCTATTACAGGATGGCGACCATTTTTAATTTCAAGGTCTGTAGTATTATCCATTAAAGGACGCACATAATTATTATCCATTGCCAAGGTTGCAAATGATAATAACACATCTATTTTAGCTATGCTTTGTGCATTCTGTTGAACAGGTTGTACAAAATCGATAATATACTGAACAAGTTTTGCAAAAATCTCAACTTCTATTTGTTGAATTTTTTCTTCTGCTCCTAATATTTTTGCTTCGTATTCTTTCAGTTCTTCCGTAATATAACGTTCGGCATTTACCAATGTTTGTTTACGAATCCATTCTTCTGGGACTTTATCTTTATGTGTATTTCGAACTTCAATATAATATCCAAAAACATTATTAAACGCTATTTTTAAACTCGTAATTCCTGTTCTTTCAGTTTCACGAGCAAGCATATTATCTAAGTATTCTTTTCCTGAATTAGATATATTTCTTAATTCATCTAATTCACTAGAAACACCACTTGCTATTGCATTTCCTTTATTAATATTTACAGGAGCCTCTTCTAAAACAGTTTCAATAATTTTATCTATTAAAGGCTTACAATCGTATAATTGTTTTCCTAATTCTTTAACCGTTTTATTTTTACTTTTCTCAGCAGCTTCCTTTATAGGTAAAATTGCTTTTAACGAGTTTTTTAATAAAATCACCTCGCGTGGCGATACTTTACCTGTAGCAACTTTTGATATCAATCGCTCAATATCTGAAACCTGCTTTAACTGATAAGAAACCGTTTCAAAGAAATCGTCATTATCAATTAAAAACTTGACCATTTCATGACGTTGCTGAATTTGCTCCAAATCTTTTAATGGCAAGGCCAACCAACGCTTTAACAATCTTCCTCCCATAGGAGAAATTGTTTTATCTATAACATCTAATAAAGAAACCGAGTTTACCGAATTACCTCCATACAATTCTAAGTTTTTAACCGTAAAACGATCCATCCAAACATAGTTATCTTCAGCAATTCTACTAATTGATTGTATGTGTTCTATTTTGTTATGCTGGGTTTCTGACAAATAATACATGGCAGCACCTCCAGCTATAATCCCGTGTTCTAATTCATCAACACCAAAACCTTTTAAGTTTTTAACCTTGAAATGATTACTTAACAATTCATTTCCATATTCTTTTTGAAAAACCCAATCATCTAAATAAAAAGTATGAAAACGATTTGTGAATAGTTCTAAAAAACGTTGCTTGTGTTTTTTCTCTACTAAAACCTCACTTGGAGTAAAGTTTTGTAAAAGCTTATCTACATATTCTTCATTTCCTTGTGCTATTAAAAACTCACCTGTAGAAACATCTAAAAAAGAAACTCCTAACAATTTTTTACCAAAATGTACCGCTGCTAAAAAATTGTTCGACTTCGATTGTAGCACTTCATCGTTTAAAGCCACTCCTGGAGTTACCAATTCGGTAACACCACGTTTCACAATCTTCTTAGTCATTTTAGGATCTTCTAATTGATCGCAAATAGCAACTCGTAAACCTGATTTCACTAATTTAGGTAAATAGGTGTTTAACGAATGATGTGGAAAACCAGCCAAAGCAGTTTCGCTTTCACTACCAGCTCCTCTTTTGGTTAAAATTATCCCTAAAACTTCAGAAGCTTTTATAGCATCTTCACCAAAGGTTTCATAAAAATCACCTACTCTAAAAAGTAACATAGCGTCCGGATATTTAGCTTTAATTCCGTTATACTGTTGCATTAGTGGAGTTACCTTTTTTGCCTTTGTTTTTGCCAAGTTTCTAGATTTTTTCAATTAGTTTTGCGAAGATAAATATTCGAATTTAAAGTTAACATTTTTTATGAGAAAACTAAAGAATAGTGAGTTAGGTAGAATTTCAGTTGATGAGTTTAAACAAACCAAAAAAACGCCAATTATTGTTGTCTTAGACAATATTAGAAGTTTAAATAATATTGGTTCTGTTTTTAGAACATCGGATGCTTTTTTAATTGAAAAAATCTATTTGTGTGGTATTACTGCTACACCACCTAACAAAGAAATTCATAAAACTGCTCTAGGTGCTACAGAATCTGTTGCCTGGGAGTATGTAGAAAACACTATTGATTTAGTTGAGTCCTTAAAAAAAGACAAGGTAAAAGTTTTGGCTATTGAACAAGCAGAAAACAGCACCATGTTAAATGAATTTACTCCTGAAAACAATCAGAAGTATGCTATAGTTATGGGAAATGAGGTAAAAGGAGTACAACAAGAGGTAGTTTCTGCTTCCGATGTTTGTATTGAAATACCTCAATTAGGAACCAAACATTCTTTAAATATCTCTGTAAGCTGTGGAGTTGTATTATGGGATTTATTTAATAAAGTTTCTTTGTAGGCCTACTTTTTATCTAAAAAATGAAGTTCTATTTTATTTTAGAATTTTTTAACGTTAGACCAATCATTGTTTAATAAACCATAGCAATCTCTTAATTTTAAGTAAACAAACACATTTTTCTTTCATAATTATGAGCAATAACAAGAGTAATCTCAACAAAGAATAAATAAAAACTAGTTTATTTACTTGGCATTCTCCTTGAAACCTTTTAATTTAGGGTCTTTAATTATCCCCCCAAACAAACTTAGTAATCTAAACACTCTTATAATATGGAAAACAGAAAAACTCAAGAAACGGATATTTCGTTAAACTTACAAAATATAGACGAAGATAGCCCAAAAGCTGATGGAGGTGGTGATTCTACTGGTGGAACTGGTAATGATGGTGGCAACACTGGTGGTAACGGATAACCCCAATACTTCTAAACAAATTAAAAACTCTTAATTTTTTATATTATAAATTAAGGGTTTTTGTCCGTTTTTTAATAATGATTCATTATGAAGTTCATTTTATTTTTTCTTTTCTTTATAAATCTCACTTACAGTCAACAAACTGACTCTTTACCAAAAAACAAAAAACTTAAAGCAATCGAAGTAGGTTTATCTGCTTATTTTAAAAGAGATACTTCTACATTAAAAAATTCATACAAGCATCTATTTTCTTTTCATAAGACAAATAATGATTCAGTTATTTTAGCCAAGCATTATCAATATAAAGCAATGTTTTTTGAAATAAAATATAAAAAAGACAGTGCATATTATTATTATCATCAATCTAAGAATATTTCTAAAAAAATAGGTGATTCTTTAGAGGTTGGTAGACGTTTGTTGAGTATCGCTAATTTGCAACGAGAAGTAAAAGATTATTTAGGAAGTGAAATTAGTTCTATAGAAGCTCTTCAATACTTAGAACCTATACAGTCTTATAAATATTTAGAAAGTATTTATAATAATTTAGGTTTAATTTCTCAGGAATTAAGAAACATGGACGAATCTTTAAAAAATTACCAATTAGCTTTATCATGCAATAAAAAAACAAATAAAAGCCCCAGAACATCAACTACGTATTTATTTATAATTAACAATATTGGCTTATTATACCAAAAGCAAAATTTTCATAAAAAAGCTACTTCTTATTTTAAAAAAGGATTAGCTTTTGATAAAATTAAAGAAAAATTTCCTATTCAATATGCTCTTTTACTAGAAAACCTAGCTTATAGTAATTACAAGATAGGGAATATACAAAAAGTATTAAAACAATATAATATTGTACTAAATATTAGGAAAAAACTAAATAGTTTAAGTGGCTTAAGTACAATCCACACCAATTTATCAAATTATTATAAAGATACTAGTCAAAAAAACAAAGCAAAATATCATGCTAATCAAGCTTTAGAATATGCTAAACAAATTCACTACAACAAACGTTGGTTAGAAGCTTTGAAAAACCTTTCTGAATTAACTACTGGGGAACAATCAAAACAATACTTACGAGAATATATTACACTTAATGATAGTTTATTTCAAAAAGAACGTTTGTTAAAAAATCAGTTTGCTAAAATCAGATATGAAACAGGTAAAAAAGAAAAAGAAAATGCTGTTTTAAAAACCGAAAATGAAAAAAAACAAGCACAAATTGCTTATCACCAACAACAAGAAACTATTGGATGGTTAACTTCGGCTAGTATTTTATTATTACTTATTTTAAGTATTACTTTCTTTTTGCATAGAAGAAAAAAGCTATTATACCAAGCGCAATTAGAGGCAGCTAGAGCTAGAGAAAATGAACGCCAACAAATTGCGAAATCATTGCACGATGAAGTTGCTGGAGATTTGCGTATGTTATATCAAAAGCTAGAAAAATCTAATTTATTAACAGAAGCGAAAAAATTAAATAGCGTAAAAGAAAACGTTCGAAATTTATCGCATCAATTAAGTAGTGTAAGTTTTGATGAAGTCTCTTTTAAAGATCAAATAATTAATTTAGTAAGCGATTATTTTGAATTAGACTTTAAAATATCTGTAAACGGATTGCATGAATACGAATGGCAAGAAGTAAACAGCCCTATAAAAAGGTTACTTTATTTGGGAATTCGTGAAAGCATACAAAACTGTAAAAAATATGCTCAGGCAAGTAAAATAATTATTGATCTTACCATACAGAAAAATTATGTACTTTTGAATATTACTGATAATGGCATCGGATTTGATACTAAAATCAGTAAAAAAGGAATAGGTTTACGTAACCTTCAGGAACGTGTAAGAGATCTTAGAGGAACTTTAAACATTAGTAGTGAAGTAGGTAACGGTACCAAAACTAATATTCAAATACCCTTAAATGCCTGAACCAATAAAAATACTCCTCGTTGATGACCATCAATTAATAATTGAAGGAATACTCTCCTATTTAAGAGATATTGACAATTTAGAAATAGAAACAGCTAATTCTTGTGATGAGGCTTTTTCTAAAATCAAAACAAGTCTTAGTAATAATCCTTTTCATATTGTTTTTACCGATTTAAGTTTTGATAACCAACAGGAGAATAACACTCTTGATGGAGGTGAATCTTTAATAAAAGCCCTTCAACAAGAAAAGATTGATATTAAAATTGGTGTGATTACTGGGCATTCGGAAACTAATCGTGTATTTAATGTAATACATAATTTAAATCCATCTGCTTATATCCTAAAAGGAAATTGTAGTACAGACGAATTAACCTTTGCCATTAAAAAAATATTAAAAGGCGAAATATATTATACTCACGAAATTCATCAAAAGCTTTTAAAAAGAGCTTTGATAGAAATTCAAATGGATGAAGTTGCTATTCAAATCTTAAAAGAGTTACCTAAGCATGCAAAAATTGGTAATTTAGAAGGATTGATAAAAAAGAGAGATGGTTCGGCTATAAAAGTACGTTCTATAGAAAGTAAATTAGCGAAACTTCGTACCGATTTACAAGCAAATAATAATACTGATTTAGTACTAAAAGCTAAAGAATTAGGCATATTAGACTAATTTTTGCGGAAATCCACATTTTTTGCTGCGGATATCCATTTTTATACTAAAAAGACTACTTATATCTTTGTATCAGAATTAAACTACTCTTGGGGAAAATTCTGAAAAAAGGAAAAAAGAAATAGAACAAACCTTTCAGGTATAAATCTGAAAGGTTTGTTCGTTTTAAGATCCATATTATTATTTATTTATCAATTGCGGAAATCCACACTCGACACTGCATAAATCCCCTTTTTATAAATTCAAATCTATCATACATTTGTAGCATCGAATTTCAACTCATAGTGAAAAACGATATTTAAGGGGAAAAACTAAACCTTCCGGCTAAGTCTGGAAGGTTTTTTTACACAATAAACACCACATAAACAAATACTTACGCTTTTGCGGAAATCCACATTTTTTATTACATAAATCCCCTTTTTACAAACTCAAACCTATCATATATTTGTAATGTCGAATTTCATTTCTTAGCGAAAATCGATATTTAAGGGGAAAAACTAAACCTTCTAGATTTTTTTTATCTGGAAGGTTTTTTTATACTCTAAACTTATATAAAAGAGAGTTTTTCAAAAAATAAAACGTTGCGGAAATCCACAACAAACAATGCATAAATCCCCTTTTTACAAACTCAAACCTGTCATACATTTGTAATATCGAATTTCAACTCATAGGAAAACGATATTTAAGGGGAAAAAACTAAACCTTCTAGACAAATGTATCTAGAAGGTTTTTTTTACAATAAACTTATATAAAAGAGAGTTTTCAAAAAATTAAACTTTTGCGGAAATCCACATCAAACAATACATAAATCCCCTTTTTACAAACTCAATTCTATCATACATTTGTAACATCGAATTTCAACTCATAGTGAAAAACGATATTTAAGGGGAAAAAATTAAACCTTCTAGATAAAAAAAATCTGGAAGGTTTTTTTATACAATAAACTTATATAAAAGAGAGTTTTCAAAAAATAAACTTTTGCGGAAATCCACACCAAACAATGCATAAATCCCCTTTTTACAAACTCAATTCTATCATACATTTGTAACATCGAATTTCAACTCATAGGAAAACGATATTTAAGGGGAAAAAACTAAACCTTCTAGATAATTAAATCTGGAAGGTTTTTTTATGGTTAATTTTTTCAAAAAAAGTCATAAACTTAGCTTAAATCTGTCTTTTATTATATCATTCTCTTTCAAATAAATAAAAATCTCTCGTATATTTGTTATATCGAGTTTCAACTCATAATTGAAAAACGATTTTTAAGGGGAAAACTAAACCTTCTAGATGTGTCTGGAAGGTTTTTTTTTACAACAACATATATTTTAAAAGTTTTATCAATTGCGGAAATCCACAATTTTTAATTCGTTAATCCCCTTTTTATAACCCTAAAGCTGTTATACATTTGTAACATCAAATTTCGATTCATAACGGAAAATGATATTTAAAGGGGAAATTAAACCTTCTAGGCACACCTGGAAGGTTTTTTTATTTAAAAAACTCACCATCAATAATTTACCTACGGAAATTCACATCTTACATTGCGGTTATCCCCTTTATAAAACAAAATACCTGACTTACATTTGTAATGTTCTTTTGAACAAAACATTAAGGGGAATTATTAAAAACCAGTAAAAAATGGGGAAATTTTTACAAAAAGCTACTGAGATTTTAAATGCATTTTTATCATCTTTATCAGAACTTGGTAAAGGAGCTAGCTATGCTTTAAGACACTAGTAGTAACTAACTAAGGGATAAAAACCTTCCTGATAAAATTATCAGGAAGGTTTTTTATTTCCCAAACTTTAAATTGTAAATTGCTATTTTAAATTACTCATCAAAATTGTTAAATGGCAAAGTATATTCTAGCATTAGACCAAGGTACTACAAGTTCTCGTTCTGTTATCATCAATGAATCTGGAGAAATTATTGGAATAAATCAACAAGAGTTTTCTCAAATATTTCCACAATCTGGGTGGGTAGAGCATGATGCAGAAGAAATTTTAACTACGCAACTTTCTACTTTAAAAAAAGTTATTCAGAACGCAAACATACACCCAAATGAAATTGCTGGAATTGGCATTACAAATCAGAGAGAAACAACTGTGGTATGGGATAAAAACACAGGAAAACCAATATATAATGCTATCGTTTGGCAAGATAAAAGAACTGCAAATATTTGTGAGTCTTTAAAAGAAAAGGGCCTAGAAAATCATGTTCATAAAACCACTGGATTGGTAATTGACAGTTATTTTTCTGCTACAAAAATTAACTGGATATTAAACAATGTAAAAGGAGCAAAAGCAGAAGCAGAAAAAGGAAACCTATTATTTGGAACAATTGACACATGGTTACTTTGGAATTTAACAAAAGGAAAAGTTCATGCAACAGATTATAGCAATGCTTCACGTACAATGTTATATGACATTAAAAATTTATGTTGGGATGATAAATTATTACAAGAATTAAACATCCCAATTTCTATGCTTCCAGAAGTAAAACCTTCTTCATTTCACTTTGGAAATTATGAATTAGAAAAACATCAAATTCCAATTGCTGGGATTGCTGGTGATCAACAAGCTGCTTTATTTGGACAAGCTTGTTTTCATAAAGGTGAAGCAAAAAACACCTATGGTACAGGTTGCTTTATGTTGATGAATACTGGAGAAAACTTAGAGTTTTCTAAAAATGGCTTATTAACGACAATTGCCTGGGGAATTGACAATAAAATAAACTATGCCCTTGAAGGAAGTGTTTTTGTAGCTGGATCAGCCATACAATGGTTACGTGATGGTTTACAAATTATAAACAACGCTAAAGAAAGTGAGGTTTTCGCAAAAAGTATAGAAGATGAAAACCCTGTATATGTAGTTCCTGCTTTTGCTGGCTTGGGAGCTCCTTATTGGGATATGTATGCTAGAGGTGCTGTTTTTGGTTTGACTAGAGATACTGGTAAAAATCATTTAATAAAAGCAACTCTTGATGCTCTTGCTTATCAAACAAAAGACATATTAGATGTTATGCAAAAAGATAGCGCTATTGAATTAACTTCATTAAAGGTAGATGGTGGCGCATGTGCTAACAATTATCTAATGCAATTTCAATCAGATATTTTAAATACAAAAGTTGAACGACCAGAAATTATCGAAACTACCGTAATGGGTGCTGCATATTTAGCGGGTATTTGCGTTGGTTTATGGAAACAAGAAGACATTTTAAATAGAAGAAAAATTAATAGTGTATTCTCTCCCAACTTCACTTTAGAAAAAAGAGATAGGCTATATAAAAAGTGGCAAAAAGCCGTGGAGCGTACCAAAGATTGGATTGATTGATTTAAATTAAAAACTTTGTTTACCGAGAAAATAATAGCGTTTATCTAAAATATTTTTCTTTAATCTACTTCTGCCCTTTATTTACTTTAAATAATTTTAAATTTGATACTTATGAAAATTAGAAAAGTAATTTTAGGCTTTTGTATTCTTTTATTAAGCTCTTGTGTTGTAAAATCATTACATCCATTTTATACTCAAGATACAATCTCTTTTGATAAAAACTTTATTGGTGAATGGGAAGATTCTAAAAAAGGAATTTGGAAGGTTGTTTCATTCAGGAATGAAATATCTAAAAACAACCCATATGAAAAGATGAAACCCGATGATAAAAAGCTTTATAACGAATATAAAGACAGTTATTATATTCAACGAAACTATAAAAATAAAGAGGTTATATTTATTGCAACTCCCTTTAAAATTAAAAATCAAAAGTTTTTAGATTTTATTCCTTTAGACCATCAAGATGATGTTGATAATCTATTAGAAAGTCATTCTATTTACACACATAGTTTGGTAAAATATGATGTTAAAAAAAATGGAGAAATCGAAATACGTTGGTTAGATGAAGAAAAAGTAGGTCTACTTTTTAAGGATAAAAAAATTAAAATAAAGCACGAAACTGTTGGTTTAGCAAAAGATAAATATTTATTAACTGCGAGTTCTAACGAACTTCAAAAGTTTATAAAAAAATATATGGGTTCTAATAACTCTAAAAAATGGAAAACATCAACAAAATTCACATTATCTAAACTAAATGGAAGACAATAGATCTTTTTTAAAAGGAACAATATTAACTAACTTGGTTTTAAAAACCATTTTATGGTGTTGTTCCTTTTTAATTTTTTTATTTCTTTTTTCTAAGAGCTCTTCACCTTCAAAAATTGATTATATATATACTTCTTTTTTTATTATAAATCTATTTTTTCCTGTTTGTTTGAATTTATATTGGTTAGTTCCTACTTATTTAAAAAAAGAAAAATATCTTCTTTTTAGTCTTTTATTTATTTTAAACCTAATAATTTTTGCTGAATTAAATAGCTTTCTGTTTGAGCTATTTGTCAATACTTTTTTTAATGACTATTTCTTTATTTCTTATCATAATACTCTAGAAGTATACTTTATATTTTTTGTGTTTTTTGTTTTAACAATACTTATGAAACTTGCTAAAAACTGGGTGTATTTAAATCAGTTAGAAAACAAAAAATTAAAGATTAAAAACCAACAAATAGAAAAACAATTACATTATTTAAAAGGTCAAATAAACCCACATTTTTTATTCAATTCACTGAATGTTTTATATGCTCTTTCTATTGAAAAAAAGCAAGAGGTTACAAATGCCATTTTACAATTATCAGAAATTTTAAGGTATGTTATTTATGATTTAGATTTAAAGAAAATTTCTATTCACAAAGAAGTCGAATTAATTAAAAACTACATTGAATTTGAGAAAAACAGACATGTTCCTAATTCAAATATTGAGTTTAATTATAGTATAAACGATAATCTTGAAATTTACCCTATGCTGTTATTACCCTTACTAGAAAACAGCTTTAAACATGGTTTAAAAAGTGGAGTTAGTAATCCTTATATTAATATCAAGTTAAAGGCAACAAGTAAAAAATTAGATTTTCAAATTTCTAATAATTTTAAAGAAAAAATAAACTCTGATTTTAAAGGAATTGGTTTAAAAAATATTCAAGAAAACTTAACTGTTGTTTATCCTGAAAAGTATCATTTATTAATTGAAAACAAGAGTACTGTTTTTACTGTAAATCTCACAATATATTTAGAAAAATGAATATCCGCTGTTTAATAATTGATGACGAGCCATCTTCTCAAAACGTATTAAAACTATTTATCAATAAAATAGAATATTTAGAATTAATACATATTTGTAATGATGCTTTAGAAGCTTTAGATTTTTTGAAAAGCAACGATATAGATTTACTTTTTTTAGATATAAATATGCCTCAACTTTCGGGAATTTCTTTTTACAAATCGTTAAAAAACCCTCCAAAAGTTATTTTTACTACAGCCTATTCAGAATATGCACTTGACGGTTTTGAAGTTGATGCAATAGACTACCTATTAAAACCTTTCTCCTTTGATCGTTTTTTAAAAGCTGTTTCTAAAATTAAAAACTTAAAAGATAATAGTATTGACTATATTATTATAAAATCTGAAAAAAAGCTACATCAAATAAAAGTAAACGACATTTATTATATTGAAGGCTTAGGAGACTATATTAAAGTACATTTAAAAGATACTTTTTTAATAACATATAAAACCTTGAAAAAAATAACTGATTTGTTACCAAAATCATATTTTGTACAAGTACATAAATCGTATATTATTAATAAAAACAGACTTGATTATATAGAAGGAAATTTAGCGGTTATTAACTCGAAAAACATACCTCTAGGTCAAAAATACAAATCAACTTTTTTAAATAAATTAAAAGAATAACATGGCAAAGTTTTATAACAAAATAAATTCTAGAATTCAGAAGTTTATAGAAGCACAAAAAGTCTTTTTTGTAGCTACGGCACCAAAAAATGGGCGCATTAATTTATCCCCAAAAGGAATGGACTCTTTCCGTGTACTAAACGAAAATAAAGTTGCTTGGTTAAGTGTAACAGGTAGTGGTAATGAAACCTCAGCACACTTACTAGAAGACAATAGAATTACTATTATGTTTTGTGCTTTAGAAGGAGCTCCTAATATTCTACGTTTATATGGAAAAGCTAAAGAAATTTTACCAGATGATACTGAATGGAACTCATTAATCTCATTATTTCCAAAGCTTTCTGGAACGCGACAAATTTTTGATGTAACCATAGAAAGTGTTCAAACATCATGTGGTATGTCTATTCCTTTTTATGAATATAAAGAGGAGAGAAATCAGTTACTAGATTGGGCAGAGGAAAAAGGTGAAAACGGTATTGAACAATACTGGAAAAACCGCAACCAAGTAAGTATAGATGGTTTAAACACGAAGTTTAAAGAGTAAGCATAACATAAATCGCACTTTTTCACAATTTACTTCAAACCCTGATAAAAATCATATTTTAAGTAAACACATACAACTACTTTTGGGGTATTAAAGTAAATAAAATGATACAATTTTTTAATACTCCTTTAGTTTCTTGGACAAACGGCACAATTATGATTGCAATATTTGGAGTTGTTTGTGTAGGATTAATTACTACTCTCTTAATTCTCGTAAATGGTGGTGAGAAAAAAAAGAAGTAGTTACGGGTTGTATTTTTAGTTTTTAATAGTTGATTTAGAAGAAGTGCTCGTTTTTGATGTGTTGGTGGTTTAACTCAAGAGCACTTCTTCTTACTATTTAAAGGCATTTAATCCTGTAATATCTAAACCTGTAATTAGCAAATGAACATCGTGGGTTCCTTCATAAGTAATTACACTTTCTAAGTTCATTGAATGTCTCATAATAGAATATTCACCTGAAATTCCCATAGCTCCTAAAACTTGTCTTGCTTCTCTAGCTATTTGTAAAGCCATTTCTACATTATTTCGTTTTGCCATTGATATTTGAGCAGAAGTAGCACGTCCTTCATTTTTTAAAACTCCTAATCTCCATGTTAGCAATTGTGCTTTGGTTATTTCGGTAATCATCTCAGCCAATTTCTTTTGTTGTAATTGAAACTGTCCAATTGGCTTACCAAACTGAGTACGCTCTTTAGCATAACGTAAAGCGGTATCATAACAATCCATTGCAGCGCCTATAGCACCCCAAGCAATTCCGTAACGAGCAGAATCTAAACACAATAATGGTGCACCTAAACCAGATTTGTTGGGTAATAAATTTTCTTTAGGGACCTTAACATTATCAAAAATAAGCTCTCCAGTAATAGAAGCTCTTAGTGACCATTTATTATGAGTTTCAGGAGTTGAAAAACCTTCCATTCCTCTTTCTACAATCAAACCATGAATGCGTCCTTCTTCATTTTTTGCCCAAACTACAGCAACATCACAAATAGGGGCATTAGAAATCCACATTTTAGCACCATTTAATAAATAATGGTCGCCCATATCTTTAAATTTGGTTTCCATTCCTCCTGGATTCGATCCATGGTTAGGTTCAGTTAATCCAAAACTTCCCATCCATTCACCAGATGCTAATTTTGGTAAATATTTTTGACGTTGCGTTTCCGTTCCATAATTAAAAATAGGTCCCATTACTAAAGAAGATTGAACTGAGGCTGTGGATCTAATACCACTATCACCACGTTCTAATTCTTGCATAATTAACCCATAAGAAATTTGATCTAATCCTGCTCCTCCATATTCTTCAGGTATATACGAACCAAAAGCTCCAACTTCAGCTAATCCACTAATTAATTGAGTTGGAAAAGTTGCGTTTTGCGCAGCATCTTCAATAATTGGAGATAAATTTTTCTTTACCCATTCACGGGCAGTATCACGAACAAGTTTATGTTCATCTGTTAACAAATCATCAGCTTGATAATAATCAGGTGCTTGAAATAAATCTGGTTTCATAAGTTTTTTTTAACGTTAAATACTGATTTTGTATGTGTTGATGATTGATAAATTAATTATCCTAGTTTTATTTAATAGTATAGACTCAAAAATACTCAAAAAAATGGTTATTAGTATAGGTTTACGTATGTTTGTATTAGATGAGATTTACATTAGGACAGCAAGAACGATTAAAGAGTAAAAAGTTATTAGGGAAACTTTATGAAGAGGGAAAAGCGATAAAAGTATTTCCTCTTAGAATGGTATACATACAAACGGAACATACTTCAAAATTTCCCGCTCAAGTAGGTGTATCGGTTCCTAAAAGAAACTTTAAAAAAGCTGTTGACAGAAATCGAATAAAACGCTTATTAAGAGAGATTTACCGAAAAGAAAAACATACCGTTTACAACGGAATAGATAAGCCTTATGTGTTTATGATTTCTTATATTGCAAGAGATGAATGGAAATATGCCGATATTGAGCATAAAATGAAGAAGTTATTAACGCTTTTTACAGAAGAAATTACCAAAGATGAAAAATAAAAAAATACTTTTTTTTGGTTCCCTAATTGTTATTTCATTTTTATTCTCGTTTCAGTCTCGCTTTTTTGAGATTGCTAAGCAAATAGAAATTTACAACAATTTGTTTAAGGAATTAAACATCAATTATATTGATGAAATTAACCCTGGTGATTTAACCGATAAGGCTATTAAAAACACCTTAAAAAACTTAGACCCTTATACTAATTTTTACAACGAACAAGATGTAGAAGATGCTCGTATTCGTAGAGAAGGAGAATATGGAGGTATTGGCGTTTCTACTTTTTACACAAAACAAGGAATTGTAATTGCTGAAGTATATAAAGGTTTTTCGGCAGACAAAGCAGGTATGAAAGCTGGAGACATTATTACTGGTGTCAATGGTCAAAAATTAGCTGATTTAGAAAAAAGTCAATATTCACAACTGTTGAAAGGAACACCAGACAAAGAACTTTCATTAATTGTTAGTAGAAATAATAAAAATCAAACAGTTAATTTAAAATTAGATAAAGTTATTGTAAATCCTGTTCCTTTTTATGACATGATTGATGAGGAAACAGGCTACATTATTTTAACCAGATTTACAAATCAAAAAGCTACACAAGGAGTTAAAGAAGCTTTTAATGAGTTAAAAGATAGAGGAATGAAAAAACTAGTTTTTGACTTGCGTAGTAATCCTGGAGGTTCATTATTTGATGCAGTAAACATTACAAATTTATTTATTCCAAAAGGTTTAAAAGTTGTAGATACTCGTGGAAAAATTAAGAAAAACAGTAGAACTTATAAAACTAGTAGAGAGCCTTTAGATGCACAAATCCCAATCGTTGTTTTAATTAACGATCGTTCTGCGTCTGCTTCAGAAATTGTATCAGGAGCATTACAAGATTATGATCGTGCTGTAATTATGGGAGAACGTTCATTTGGTAAAGGTTTAGTACAACGTTATTTTACCTTGAATTATGGAACTCAAATGAAAGCAACTATTTCTAAATACTATACTCCTAGTGGTCGTTGTATACAGGAATTAGATTATGCTAATAGAGATTCAAAAACAGGAAAAGTTCCAAAATTTTCCGACGGTCCTGTAAATACATTTACTACAAAAAATGGGCGTAAAGTATACGATGGTGGTGGAGTAACTCCAGATATTCGCATCGATATATCTGAAAAATCTGAGGAAACAAACAAACTTTTAAAATCGAAAGCTATATTTAATTTCGTGACAGATTTCACTTATAAAAATCCTAGTTTCTCTACAGAAAACTACACTTTTAAATCGGCAGATTTTAATACCTTTAAAAACTATTTACTTATACAAGACACCGCTTTTGTAACAAAGAGTGAAAAACTTTTCAAAAAAGCTTATTCATCAGTAAAAAATGAAGAGAAACTTTCATCTGAATACAATGCTATTCTTAAAAAATTAAAAAAGGAGAAAGTTCAAAAAATCGCTGTAAACGAAGATATTATATCTAATAAGATTCAAAATGAAATAGTAAAGAGATACACCTATCAGGAAGGAATGTTTAAGCACCAACTTAACAATGACCCTACTATCAAAAATGCAGTTAATTTGTTAAAAAACCAGCAAAAATATAGCGGTATTTTAACCAAATAATATGCATTACATAATTTGTATCTTTGCCTTTTAAAAAAATATATGTCAAAACCTAATCATAAAGAACGTACCAGAGCTCAAGAATCTACAAATGCCATAGAAAAGTTATACATTTCAATGCGTCATTTATTTAGTCGTGGATTTTATAAGCCAATGGGAGTTTCTGGAGAAACGTTACGTAAATCCTTATTACAATTACGTCCTGAAATTTATGGATCAATCGCTGAAAACAAAACTGAATTAAATGGTTTGGTTTATATTATTGAGCGATTACCTGAAGGTATTGAAGAATGTCAATACATCTACTTAACTGCAGATGAAGGATATAGAAATTCAAAATTCAAAGCAATAGTTCCTCCAAAGAGAAGAAGAAATTGTTATCGTATTGACAAGGACCAAATGAATATTGAAATTACTCGTGGTCGCTCTGAAATTTATGATATACTTACACATCTTACCTTTTTATTTATTGAATCTCATAAGATAAAAGACCGTGTAATTATTAATAACGGTGAAAGTTTTATTAGAGAATGGCTTCAATTAGAAGACATTGTTTTAAATAACAAAACACTTACCGATGAAGAAAAAGATGTAATTGTTGTGCATCTAGGAAACATCTTAGGTAGAACTTACGACGAGGTATATGATGTTTATAATACTTTTTCTACAGAAGAAAACCCTAATAGATTTTTCCATTTAATTTACTGGTTAGGAAAACTAGCTATTAACGAAGAATTATACGAACAAAAACGTTCGGTAAAATTCAGTTCAGTATTAATTGAAGAAATAGGACACCACTTTTATGGAGAAATTTGGGCAAACAGCATCAAAAAAGTTCTAGTAGATAATGATTTATTAAAGCGTCCTATTCATATTATTAGTGCAAACATGCACAGTGTTATGAATAGTATTTATGCTCAAAATGCCTTACCTGATGAAGTTAAAAAACATAAAGGTTTTGAGCTTTTTGAAGTATTAAGTAATGCTAACAGTCAACCATTACAAAAAGCAGTTAAAAACTATGCTTCAGAAAATGGGTTGATATACATTAAAGATACATCTGGAACAAACATTAATGTTCAAGTTATTGATACTGAAAAAATAAACTTTGACACGACTTCTTTTGAAAAGAAGAACTCTGTTGGAGAGAAACCAGTAATCATTGTAATGGATTATGCATTTGGAGAGCAAGCATATGAAACAATGGACGAGTTATTAAAACCATATAAAATAGGAGATAAATCTGTTCATTTAGATGTAGTTTCTGTTTCTATAATGGGTAAAGCTGGTATTTTAGAAGGAGGTAAAGGAGACATTATGATTCCTTCTTCTCATATTTTTGAAGGTACTGCCGACAATTATCCTTTCAAAAACGAATTAACCAAAGAAGATTTAGAAGGATTTGGAGTACAAGTATTTGATGGAGCTATGGTAAGTGTACTAGGAACATCATTACAAAACAAAGACTTGTTAAAATTCTTCCACGATTCTACATGGAATGTAATTGGATTAGAAATGGAAGGAGCTCACTATCAAAAAGCAATCCAATCGGCTTCAAAAATTAGAGGAAACGTTAGAGAAGATATCAAAGTAAGATATGCATATTATGCTTCGGATAATCCATTAGAAACTGGTGCAACACTAGCTTCGGGTGGTTTAGGAATGAGCGGAGTAACACCAACATATGCAATTACACAAAAAATATTAGAACAAATATTTTAAACAATTAAAAGGCTATTTTTTCAAATAGCCTTTTTTCTTATTCTATATTTGCAACAACAACACAACAACACATAAAATGAACATTCTAATTTTAGGATCAGGTGGTAGAGAGCACGCCTTTGCAAAGAAGCTTTCTGAAAGTAATAAAATTCAAAACTTATTTGTAGCACCTGGTAATGCAGGAACAGACTCAATAGCTACAAATATTAATATCAATCCAACCAATTTTCAGCAAGTAAAAGAAACAGTATTACAACACAATATTAATATGGTTGTGGTAGGTCCAGAAGCGCCATTAGTAGCAGGTGTTCATGATTTCTTCTTAGCTGATGATGATTTAAAAAACATCCCTGTAATTGGTCCTAAAAAAGACGGAGCCTTATTAGAAGGAAGTAAAGACTTCTCAAAACAATTCATGATTAAGCATAATGTTCCAACTGCTAAATATGAATCGTTTACAAGTGATACTTTGGCGCAAGGAAAAAGCTTTTTAGAAACCTTAACACCTCCTTATGTACTGAAAGCTGATGGTTTAGCTGCTGGTAAAGGTGTTTTAATTTTAAACGATTTAGAAGAAGCAAAATCGGAACTTGAAGAAATGCTTTCAAATCAAAAATTTGGAGAAGCATCATCAACAGTAGTTATTGAAGAGTTTTTAAAAGGAATAGAACTTTCTGTATTTGTGTTAACAGATGGTAAGAGTTATAAAATATTACCTTCTGCAAAAGACTATAAAAGAATTGGAGAAGGAGACACAGGTTTAAATACAGGCGGAATGGGTGCTATTTCCCCAGTTCCTTTTGCTACTGATGATTTCCTTCAAAAAGTAGAAGAACTAGTCGTAAAACCAACAATAAATGGTTTACAGAAAGAAGGAATAGATTATCGAGGATTTATTTTTATTGGATTAATGAACGATAATGGAAATCCTTCAGTAGTTGAATACAATGTTCGTATGGGGGATCCAGAAACAGAAGTAGTTTTACCAAGAATAGAATCGGATTTAGTCGATTTATTTGAAGGAGTTGCTAATCAGACTTTAAATGAGAAATCATACGAAGTAACACCGCAAACTGCAACTACAGTAATGCTAGTTTCTGGTGGATATCCAGAAGCTTACGAAAAAGGAAAAACTATTACAGGTTTTGATACTATTGATGATTCAATTGTTTTTCATGCTGGAACAACTGTAAAAGATGGAGAAGTAGTAACAAATGGAGGAAGAGTAATGGCAATTACCTCTTTTGGTGATTCTATTGAAGATGCTCTAAAAAAATCATATAAGAATATTGATAAAATAACTTTCGATAAAATTAATTATCGAAAAGATATTGGATTTGATTTAGTATAAATAAAAAAGAAGGAGTTGAAAAATCAACTCCTTCTTTTTTACATTGCTTTTTCTAAAGTAAAAGAGAATTCTGATCCTTTACCAAAATCACTTTTTAATAAAATTGTCTCATTATGGGCTTCAATAATATGCTTCACAATAGATAATCCTAAACCAGAACCACCTTGCTCTCTTGAACGACTTTGATCTACACGATAAAAACGCTCAAATAAACGAGAAACATGTTCTTGTTTTATACCTTCTCCATTATCGGAAATTTTAATAATGAACTTATTAGGATTGTATGTTTCTATACTAACTGTAGTTGCTCCTCCAACTTTTCCGTATTTTATAGAATTTACAATTAAGTTAATTAAAACCTGTTCTATACGTTCTACATCACCTTTTACAAAATGAGGGAATTCATAAATTCGATCAAACATTAAAGTTATGTTTCTCTTTTTTGCTTTCATCTCAAATAAATCAAAAACATTTTGAATCAGTTCAAGAATATTAAAGGTTTCAATATTCATTTTCATTCCTTCTGTTTCTAACTTAGCAATCATATCTAAATCTTTGATAATAGATGTTAACCTTTCAACACCTTTATTCGCTCTATTTAAATACTTTGTACGAATTTCTTCATCTTCAGCAGCTCCTTCAATCAAAGTTAAAATATATCCTTGAACAGTAAAAAGAGGTGTTTTTAACTCGTGAGCAACATTCCCTAAAAAATCTCTACGGAAAGAATCTCTTTGAGTTAACAATGCTATTTCCTCACTTTTACCTTCAACATATTTTTGAACACTTTTAGTAAGAGCTTCAACATCGGTAGTTACTTTTTTCCTTTCCAAATCATTTACATCTAAAATGGAAATGTCCTCATAAAGTCTTTTAACTCTTTGATAAATAAAATATTCAGCTCGGTACTGAATAATAAAAAATGATATGATAAACATTACAACACCAAAGACAAGAACAGTCCCTATTCCTAATAAATTAATTAGAAACAAATAAGAAAGTAAAGCAATTACAACAGAAATAGATGTAGAATATAATGCCGACCAAAGTGCGTATTTGTATGTTTTTTTAATTTTCTTCATTATAAAAAAATAGATTGCCAGTTCAGCAATCTATATAAATATTTTAAAGTTTAATTTATTTTTCTGCTCCTTCCAAAACAAATTTATAACCAACTCCTTTTACAGTTTTAAAATAATCGTCACCAATTTTTTCTCTAAGTTTTCGAATATGCACATCAATTGTACGACCTCCTACTACAACTTCATTACCCCAAACACTATCTAAAATAACTTCTCTTTTAAATACTTTTCCTGGTTTAGATGTTAATAATGAGAATAATTCAAATTCTTTTCTTGGCAAAGCTATTTTTTTATCTCCTTTAAACACAACATACTCATCTCTATTAATAATAATATCTCCAATCTTAGTTGTTGTATCAACAGATTCTTCAGTTTTCAAACGTCTTAACAACGATTTCACCTTACTTACCAAAACTTTTGGTTTTACTGGTTTGGTAATATAATCGTCTGCACCTGCATCAAAACCTGCTACTTGTGAATAATCTTCACCTCTAGCTGTTAGAAAAGAAATGATAACATCTTCTAATGGTTTAATGTTTCTAATCTTTTCACATGCTTCAATACCATCCATTTCTGGCATCATTATATCTAATAATATTAAATGAGGATGTATCTTTTTAGCAGTCTTTACTGCTTCATGCCCATTACTGGCAGTAAAAACCTGATAGCCTTCTGATTTTAAGTTATAACCTACTATTTCTAAAATATCAGGTTCGTCATCAACTAATAAAATTTTAATATCATTCGTATTCATAGATTATTTGTATTGTGTTACCCAAAAGTAACCATAAAATTATAAATCGTTGGCTCTCTTATTTAACTTAACATTCATTTAATCTTTAATAAACCTTCGCTTAAATAGTTAATAGAAAAATTAATCTGTAATTTTTTGTTTTTGTATCTTTATAAAAATTGTTTACGATGAAACTTATTCCTTTATTTGGCGAAATATCTTATAAAACTAAAGAATTGTTTATTTATAAGTTAAGGCAAGGAACTCCTAATCTGAAAACAAAACCCTTCTTTAATATTATTTAGTTTATCAAACCTCCACAAAAAAGACGAAAATTATCTTTAAAACACGAGTGTTTACATTTTAATAAAAAGAAAAAATGTTGAATAAAATTAATCTTCAAAATATCTTGTTTTTAGATATTGAAACAGTTCCAGAAGTAGAATTGTTTTCTGATTTATCGGAAGAAAAAAAAGAATTATACGCTTTAAAAACACAATACCAGCGAAAAGATGAAATCAGTGCCGAAGATTTTTACCATCGAGCAGGTATATGGGCAGAATTTGGAAAAATAATATGTATTTCTGTTGGATATTTTGTTGACAAAAAAGAAGAAAATCAGTTTAGAGTAACTTCTTTTTATGGCGATAATGAAGTTAAAATATTAAATGATTTTAAAAATTTACTTAATCAACATTTTAATCAAAACAAACATCTCTTATGTGCTCACAATGGAAAAGAATTTGATTTTCCTTACATAGCTCGTAGAATGATAATTAATCGCATTGAATTGCCTAAAAAACTTAACTTATTTGGTAAAAAACCATGGGAAGTTCCTCATTTAGACACCTTAGATTTATGGAAGTTTGGCGATTATAAACATTATACTTCTCTAAAATTATTAACTTCTATTTTAGACATTCCATCACCCAAACAGGATATTGATGGAAGCGAAGTAGCTAATGTATATTATAAAGAGAAAAACTTACCTCGTATTGTTGAATATTGCGAACGTGATACCGTAGCAGTAGCACAACTTTTATTACGATTTTTAAACAAACCTATTTTAGAAACTAAAAACATTGTAACGATATAACACAAAATTTTTCTCCAATCAAAACTTCATAAAAAATTTAACCCCCTAATAAAATGAAAGTTAGTCATATATTATATAAAGTTAAAAACCTAGATGCTGGCGTAGAAAAATTCAGACAAGAAGGCTTTACGGTTGAATATGGTACAAAAAAAAAGCCTTACAATGCTATTATTTATTTTTCAGAAGGCCCTTATTTGGAATTAATTGGAGCTATCAAACTTCCTAGTATCATAAGTTTTTTAATGAAATTATTTGGTAAAGGAAAAGTAGTAGAAAGAATAAATAATTGGCATTATTCGAAGGAAGGATTAATAGCTGTTTGTCTTGAAAATTACAAAACCAATTTAAGTCAAGAAAAGAAAATATTAACGAAGTACAATCAAAAATATTTTGAACGTCCTAGCAAAAGGCTTGACATCAAAAACAGGTTATTAAAGTTTAAAGTATTATTTCCTAATGAATTAAAAATACCTTTTTTAATGACTTATTTCAATATTGATCCAAAACCAAAAAACTACGTTCATACGAATGGAATTAAGAAAATTAAAAGTATTTCATTCGGAACAGAAAAAGAATTTATTCCTTTAATAAATGAACTATGTGATGATGATACTCTCAAATTATTTTTAGGCGAAGGCGTAAAAGACTTAGAATACGAAAAACAACATTAAAAGATGAATGAAGCTCAACATAAACTACGTTTAACTGTATATGTAATATCTATTTTGATTGCGCTTGTAATCATAGCTGATTTTGCTTTACCAGGAAAAGTTATAACTGACAAAATTGCTAAGATTCAAAAGAGTTTAGAGGAATATTACAATGCAGGTGGAAACTATCATTATTCATATAAAATAAGCACTAATAAACACGAGTTTTCGGTTACAGAAGAATTTGCTGTATTGGTAAAAGAAAATGAAGAAATAGAATATTCAGTTTCTCAAATTTTTAAAAAGATAAACTGGTATAAACAACCTAGTTCAGATGGCAAATCATATTATTCTTTAAGAATAGCATCAGGACTAGTACTTCCATTATTAGTTGTTCTTTCAATATTTATAGCTTATCGATATAAAAAGAAAATGAATACACTGTTATTTGTACTTCAAATCTTATTGATAGCTGACCTGATATTTTTAATTGTATAAACCAAAAAATATTATGAAAAATAAGTTTGCTAATTGGAAAAAAGAAATTGATGAAATATCTAATTCTATTTGGAAAATAACTTTAACTCATACATTGGGTCCAACTATAGAAAAAACTGGAAATGATTTAGAACAACTTGAAAAAAAAACTGAATTATTAGTAACCCAAATGAATAAACAAATCGAAAAGAAACAAACACAAAATTGATGTTCATAATAAATCTAACTTATAAAACAGAATTAGAAAAAGTAGATCAATTTCTAAGCGAACATATTGAATTTTTAAATAAACAATATGAGTTAGGTCACTTCTTAGCTTCAGGACGAAAAATACCAAGAACAGGAGGCATAATATTATCCAATATTACATCAAAAGAAACATTAGAAAAGATTATCGAAAAAGACCCTTTTAAGAAAAATGAGCTAGCTGACTATGAATTCACTGAATTTATACCAAGTAAAACTTGCGAGGAATTGAAATTCTTAATTGAATAAATATTTAACTTACTACATGGGAATCCTGACAACATAAATTTTACTCAAAATTGACCGAACTAGAAAATTATATTAAATCCTACTTTGGAATAACAAACCAAAACTTAGACAAAATAACATCGCTTTTTAACGAGTCTGAGCTTAAAAAAGGAGAATATTATACTAAATCAGGACAATACTGCGAAAAACTAAGTTTTGTAAAAAGTGGATATGTTAGGCTTTTTGCTAAGGCTAATGACAAAGAAGTAACACAATGGATTGCTACCAAAGGACATTTCTTAACAGAGTTATACAGTTTTAATTTTAAACAAAGAGCTAGATGGAATATACAAGCACTAACCGACTGCGAACTATATACCATAAATAAAGAAAATTATGCTCTTTTGAATAATATAGTTCCAAACTGGACTGAAATAGAAAAGCAATTTATGGCAAATTGTTTTATCCAATTAGAAGATAGAATTTTCAGTCATTTATCACTTAATGCAGAAGAACGCTATCATCAATTTTTTGAGAATAACAAAGAGCTCTTTAATCAAGTTCCTTTACAGTATCTAGCTTCAATGTTAGGAATGTCACCAGAAACATTTAGTAGAATACGAAACAAGAAAAATTCTTGATTTTTATCAAGAGCATCACTTCAATTTCAATCTAGCTTTGTTATATAATTCAAACAATATGGCAAAGCAAATTACAACATCAATTACAATTAACGCTAGCAAAGAGAAGGTTTGGAGTATTCTTATGGATTTTGAGAATTACTCGAAATGGAATTCCTTTATTAAAGTTATTTCTGGAGAAATTAAGGTTGGAAACAGAATTCATGTGGAACTATCAGGAATGACTTTCAATCCTATAATTAAAACATTTGATAAAAACCTAGAATTAAAATGGCTTGGTAGTCTCTTGTTTAAAGGGCTTTTTGATGGAGAGCATAAATTCAAACTTACAGACAACGGAAATGGAACTACTTATTTTGAACAAAGTGAAAGCTTCAGTGGAATTTTGGTTGCTTTATTTTCAAAAAGTTTAGATACAAATACTAAAGCAGGTTTTGAACAAATGAATAACGAATTAAAATTACGAGCAGAAAATATCTAGTCCTTCGAAAAACTATCTTGAAAGTTAGAGATAAAATCGTGAATAAATTTCTTCGATGTATCTGCTGTACGAAAAACCAAATAGTGTTTTCTTTTTAATCCATTCTTGCTAATTCGTTTAAAAACCAAATTATCAGAAATTTTAAACGATTTAACCGCCCATTGAGGCATGCATATTATTCCCATATTTGCATTAACCATTTCCAAGGCAACTTCAGTTAATGGAATCGCTGAGATCTTTTGAGGAATGATTTTATTTGGTTTTAAAAAGCGTTCATACACAGAAACGGTTTCTAAAGGAAAAGAATGAATAATTAAGTGGAGGTTAGTGAAATCATTTACATCTAAATAATCTTTTTTACTAAAAGGGTTTTCTTTATGCATAATAGCAAAAACCTCATCTTCATAAACTTCAATACTCGATAAAGTATCATTCTCAGGTTTGGAAGTAACAATAGCAATATCAATTTCGTTAGATAAAATTTTAGATATAGGTTGATGTGTAGCTTCTAAAATTAAATCAATAGTAATTTCAGGATATAGAAGTCCCATTTTTTGTACAAAAACAGGAAGACCTTGATAAAAACTATAACACTCAGTACTCATTTTAATGGTACCAACAGACCCCATTCTTAACTGCTCAATATTTCGAAAACCATTTTCAATACTTTCAAGGATTTCGTTACCTAGTTTGTATAGTTCAGCACCCTCATCAGTCAATTTCCATCTATTTCGACTTCTAAGAAAAACCTTAAAACCTAAACGTTCTTCTAATTCTCTTAATTGATGACTCAAAGCCGATTGTGTTAAAAACAACTTATTGGCAGAATTGGCAATACTACCTTCTTCAACAATTGTTTTAATAAGTCTAAAATACTTGATTTCCATGTCACACAAAGTTAACGATTTAGAGGTTAAAGCTTAGTTGAAAAAAATTCAGTTAAGAAATAAAAACCTTCAATTTCTAAATTCAAAACACCACAACATTCAAACTAATTTTACAAAAAAATTAAAATTATGTCCAAGCAAAAAAACAATACAACAAACAGCTTACTAAAAGCAGTACAAACCTATTTCGATGCTATTCATTATTGCGACACTAAAAAACTAAACCAAGTATTTCATAAAAGCTCCAGCCTTTTTGATGTAGATGAAGGAAAGCTTTTTGTAGAACCAATAGCAAGTTTTAGCAAAGATGTAGGAGGAAGAATATCGCCAGCGAGCAAAGGGCAAAAATTAGCAGCTGAAATTTTAATGATTGATTGGTTATCGCCAGCATGTGCAACAGTCAAAATAAGAATTAGAGCACATAAAAACGTATTTGTAGATCACCTAGGATTTGTAAATGGAGAAGAAGGATGGCAAATAGTTTCTAAAATATGGCACCTCGAAAAAGTAATCAATTAAAACTGCTTTTTAAGTATATTCGCTATAAACAAAAGATAGCAAAATGAAATCGAAATTACTTTTCACTTTATTTATAATCTTTTTTATTTCTTCATGTAAAAAAGAGCCAAAAAACTATGAATCGGAAACATTAAAAATTAAACAAGTAGCAAACAATGTTTATCAACATATATCATACTTAGAAACAGAAAGCTGGGGTTCAGTTCCATGCAATGGAATGATATATTTAAATGGAAACGAAGCAATTATATTTGACACTCCAACCAATAAAAAAGCAACAGAAGAACTAATAAACTGGATAGGAAAGAGAAAAGTTAAAGCAGTAATAGCAACGCATTTTCATATTGATTGTTTGGCAACTTTAGAACAATTTCATGAAAAAGGAATAAAATCTTATGCAACCAAACAAACAATTGAACTTGCCAGAGCAAACAACGAAAAAGTACTGCCGCAAAATGGTTTTGAAAAAGAAAAAGAATTTCAAATAGGTAATAAAACAATACTAGCAAAATACTATGGAGAAGGACATACTAAAGATAATATTGTTGGTTATGTACCATCAGAAAAAGTACTGTTTGGAGGTTGCTTTATAAAACAAGTAAAAGCACCAAAAGGAAACTTAGAAGATGCCAATACCTCAGCATGGCCAACAAGTGTAAAAAAACTAAAAAAAGAACTAACAGATATAAAAGTAGTTATACCAGGACATGGAAAAAGCGGCGGAACAGAACTCTTAGATTATACCATAAACCTATTCGAAAAAGAGAAGAAAAAATATGTATTCTTCTTACATAATCGATTTTTAGAAGAACACGATTTAGAAGAATCACATCCAGAATATGGAAGAACAGAATACAAAGAAATAATAGCAGCATTCAAAAAAAGAAAATTAACTGTAATAAGTGAACAAAGAAAAGGCAATGTAAATGCAAGAGAATATGCTACGAAGGTTGTTAATCAAATAGACAGTTTAGTAACAAACGGAGTTAAACCAGAGCATATAACAGTTGTAGGAACTTCAAAAGGAGGCTATATAGCACAGTATGTATCAACCTTGGCAAACAATCCAAAATTGAATTTTGTATTTGTGGCAAGTTTTCAAAACAGTGATTTAGAAAATATTCCAGAAATAAACTTCTGTGGAAATATTTTAAATATTTATGAAAAAACAGATCCATTTGGGCAATCAGCCATCAAACGAAAACAAAATTCAACATGCGAAATAGCACATTTTAAAGAAATAGAGCTACATACGGGAATGAAACATGGTTTTCTGTTCAAACCATTAAAAGAATGGATAGAACCAGCAACAAAATGGGCTAATGGAAATTATGAAATGGAGTAATGAAAAAAGATAATTTACAACCATATTTTTTCTTTTTAGCATCAGCTATATTTTCTTTTGGTTTTTTAATAGTATTGATAAATGGTTATTATCATTACACCTATCAAGAATTTATAAGTACTAATCGAAAAGATTTAATAGTTCGACTAGGTTTTCTATCTTATGCAACAGGATTTATTTATTATCCTACAGTTATAATTCCAATAGCACTTATAACCTGGAAAGCAAAAAACAAACAAAACCTGAAAGGAAAAGCAATATGGTTTTCTTCTGCTATTGCTATAATTTTTATTGGAATTTTATTCTATACCAATACTATTAACAACCTAATATCTCTATCAAAAGGAAAGCTAATTTTAGGTCTTTTTATAATTGGATTATCAATACCTATTTATTGGAATAAAGAATTATTGAAAAAAAGACAGCAAAACTAATTGAAAAATAGGGTTCACTCATTTACAGTACAAAAAAAGGGAAGCATAGTTTACATTTGAATAAGCATTAACAAAAAAGCTATGAAAAAAAACAATTCTACCTTAGTTACAATACTACAAAATTTCAATTTATTTAATCAAAACATTAAAGGAAAACAACTAAAAAGCAAACCAATCTACTCAAGAAATTCAGAAATAAAAATATTAAGAAATATAAAAAGCACCTATCTAAATCAAAGTCCTATAGGAATTTTTGCTGATGGAGAATTGATAGGAAATCAATCGTCTTTAGACTTCATAAATTCCGATAAAATAACAACATTAAAAGTAGAAAAGAAGAGGTTTGAAAAAAATGGAATAAACTACAATGGTAAGATTCTAGTAGAAATGAAACCAGACTATAAACCAAAATTTGTAACATTAAAAAGTCTTACAGAAAAATATTTGACACTAAATAAAAATCCAATACTCTATCAAATAAACGAAAAAGTATTAGAAAGTAATGAGACCGAGTTTCTAATAGATGAAAAATTTATTTTAAAAATTATTCCGACCCAAATAAAAACATCAAATAATAAAATAGAAATCAACTTAATACAAATAACAACTAAAACAGCAGAGAATATTAAAAAAGCAAATGAAATAAGAATTATAGGAAATAAAAATTAGAAATATTTTTTAAAATTAACACTAAAATTCTGTGCTTGAAATACTAACATACATTAGGTATATTGGACTTACAAAAATTGAAAAAGAAATATTAGAAAATACAATGACTAGAATTGAATTTATAGATTTTTTAAAAGAGTTTAGAAAAGATTTAAAAGAAAATAAATCTAATTGGGAGAATAAGACCTTAGAAGATTTCATAGAGGCAATGGAGGTATATACAGAAGATATTCAAGGTTATTATGATAATATGAAAATGAATATTGATGCAGACAAGCCTACCTGGCAAAACTTCAAAACAATATTAGAAGGAGTAAAAATATACGAATGAAAGAAAGGTTTTCAATAGGAGATTATAATTTCTCCATAAATCGTAACGAAAGTACTATTGAAATAAATGGAAATCAAATAATTGATTTAACCATAAAAGCAGATGAAAATATCTTCGATCAGTTATGTGATAAAGAGAATTTTGAATTCAGCTATGGATTATATCCACCAGAATTTTATGCACATCAAATAGATTTAGGTAAAAGCAAACAAATTATTATCAACGAGCAAAATCAAAATAACTATGAAGTAGCATTATATTTTATGGAACATAATGATGTTGTTGTTAATATAAGTATTCTTAATAATTGGATTATAATTTTAGGAGAAACCTATATCAACGGGAAAAAATACCCTTTAGAAATAAAACTTTGTTTATAACAAATTGCTACTTCCTAAATGAAAAATAAAATATTACATTTCTTATTTATTACCATTATTCTTATATCGTGTAATAAATACTCACGAGATAAATATCCCCAATTAGTTTCAAAGTTAGAATCCTATAAAAACATTAACAGCTGTTATTCTGCTGAATTAAATACTTTAGACAAAATTCCAACTGACATACAGAATAACATAAAAGCTTACTTCAAAAAAAGGTTAGGAGATTCAATCTTTCAAAAACTGGAATTTAAAAACGTTGATGTATTTTCAAATAAGCCAATTAAAATTAAGAGAAATTCAGATGATATCGTATCTCTTTTAGGACAACAAAAAGAAAAAGAAGAGTGTGATACAATCATGGCATTTCCTGTATATTCAGCAACATATCACTTAAAAAAACCAGAAATCGGAATCGAAAAAATTGGATTGAACTTAATGATAGACAAAAATGGAAAAATAATTAAGGACATTCAATTCCCTATAACTGAAGTATTCAATAAAACAATACCAATAGACTCAGTACATTCAGAGTTAATTCGTAGAAAAATTCCATATAAAAAACTCAGTATAGAATTATGGTTCGATAAAAAAACTAAATCTTTTATTTGGGAGACAAATACATTAGTTAGAAATGGAAGTATTTTTGGGCCTAGTTGTTTTCCAGAAGTAAAACATCATTTTAAAATGAATGCTACAACAGGAGAAATAATAGAATATGATTCTGAAAAATTAGAAGAATACTTTACTTATAAGTATTAAAACAATCGTCTAAACCAAACAAAGGATGATATTAGAAATATTACCAAATAAAGGATTTAAAATACATACAGATATATTCAACTGGAATGAAGACAGAAAAATAGTCAGACAAAAGTTAAAGAATAAGCACAAAGAAGAAGATGAAACTATAGAAGTATCACAATTCTTTGATGGAGATACAAGTCATAACATAGAACAAAAAAGAGATGTATATCAAAACATTAGTGAAGAAAAAAGCTATTCCTTTTTAAATTATAATAAAAACAATCAACTACAAGAATTAGAAGTTCATTGGGGTATTAAGATTAAAATCAATAAAATAGAAATGGAGTTTGGAAAAAATATCACCAGCTATTTAAATCAACTAAACTCTCAAGGATATGAATTTAAAGAAATAGAGGAAGGAAATTACCTAATCAAAGAACTCAAAATAGTTATTGCAAATGCAGAAGCAATGGGAGCAGATGGAAATGGATTTTCTTACATTTTTACTTCCCAAGATATTGAACACTTAATAAAAGATTAAAAACAAAGCATTTCTATTATACATTTACAATATTAACATAGCAAAAATTATTCTTTATTTTTGGATTAAAAATAGCTTCTAATCCATGAGTTCTATACAACCAACCAAGAGTACAATAAAAACAACATGGCATAAATTTATCAATAGTACTACATGGTATTGGTTTCAGAAAGTAGTTATATTAATTATTTTCTCTTTAGTAGTAAATCATTTAGCTAAACGAGAAAGTTTTCCAACTAGTGAATCATATAGATTTCCTATAGAAGGGTTTCTTTCAACAATTATTTTATCAATTCTTATTGGAATCATAGCAGACTTTAATTTCAAATTCTATAAGAAAAAACATTTCTCAAAAAAGGTAGATATAAAAACTATAGCCCGGTTTATAATTTCAACACTAGGGTATATAGCAATCATGTATATACCTGTAAATATCCTTTTAAATATAATTGCAGTAGGACAAATAGGAGTATTTTATTATTTATTAATCGGATTACTAATCACTTTATTAATATGTTTTATTTTCATCAGCTTATTCTACGCACAAGACATCTATAATTTATATAAGTTTTCTTTAAAAGATGCAGAAATAACTATAGAAAACGCCACAAAAATAACAAAGCTTACTTATGAAAATATTAGATGTTTTTATATTGAAAATAAAATTGTTTTTGCAGTACAAAATGATGGAACAACAATTAATACCGATTTTACATTAAATGAACTAGAGGAAAAAATAAACGACCAGTTATTTTTTAGAGCCAATCGTAAAATTATCATTCATAAAAATGCAGTAGATTTAGTTAAAAAAATTGAAAATGGTAAGTTGCTAATTAAATTAAAAACAACATTTGAAAATGATGCAATAGCCGAAATTAATATCAGTCGTTACAAACGAAAAGCATTTTTAAATTGGTATCAATAAAAGATATCGACTATTCAGTAAAAATTCACGACCACTCAGCAAAAACATCAGTATTTAAAAGGGATTTCAAAAAATTAGTTCATTATTTCGTTTCAAATTTAAAACCCAAAACAATGAACAAAATCACCTTAAAACAAACATTAATCCCATTAATTACCATTACAATTATCTGCACTTTATGGTTTGGTCCCATTAGTATAGGTTACATAGAAAACATCGTTATTTCAATTTTAATTATTATAGCAAACTATATAGAATATAAAAAAGAAGCATTTTTAGAACTTGGTTTTCAACGCAAAAAATTTACCACCAAAAACATCTTTATACTAGCACCATTAGTTGCACTAGCACTCTTTATTTTCTATATATTTATATTAGTTCCTGGAATTACAAAACTTACAGAAGCACCAATAGATTATTCAGCTTTTGATCAATTAAAAGGAAATCTTCCAGCCTGTTTAGTAGCTTTATTATTAGTGTGGGCAACGGCCGGATTTGGAGAAGAAATTATCTTTCGTGGTTATTTCATGCGACAATTTGTAAAATTCTTTGGAGAAAGCAAAATCAGTATTGCTCTTAATATTATTCTTTTAGCTTGTTTTTTTGGCTTTATGCACAGTTATCAAGGAATTACAGGGCAATTAGTTACAGGAATAGTAGGAGCACTCTTAGCACTCATATATTACTTGCGTAAATACGATTTATGGTTTATTATAGCAGTACATGGCTTTTTTGACACCATAGCACTCATATGCATATACTTTGGTTTGGTATAATTATACTAAATAATAATGTTTAAAACTTACATTTTAGTACTATCATGTTTTAACAAGAATAAAACTATTCTTTTAAATTAACTCATAAAACCTGTTTTAAACCGATAAAACAAAAAATCTAACCGTTTATTACATCATAGTTACCGCTTATTCATTTTACCTATGTAAAAACCTCATTTTTAGATATCTTGATGAAGTAAACAGTTACTTATTATGAGTAAGTTGGTAGTCATTTGGACACCGAAAGAATAATTCAATAACCATCCGATTTACGGAATCTCAAAAAGAGGAAATAAAATTGTGAATTGGTAATCGAAAAGTAAAAAAAATGAATACCAAAGGTCTAAAAAGTGCGGAATAATCCGTTTACCAAATTACAAAGACCCAAAAGATGTACAATTTGGTAACATAATCGTTTAAAAATAGAAATCTATGAAAAATGTAATTTTTGCTTTAGCTTTTATGCTAATTGGAACAATTGTATTTGCTAACAGCAATACTACTAAATTTAATAGTTCAGATACAGTAAGTGTATCGAATGAACTTATTTTAACTATTGACTTAGGGAATTTAACCAAAAAAACAGCAAAAGAAATTAATACCCTTATAGGAAAATTTCTTGAGAAAGAACTAAAAAATGTAGATGATGAACTTCAATGTAAAGTAACTGCTAAAGGTAGCGTTGGTATTGGTAGAAATTATGTTGAAATTAGTGTTGAAGTTTCAGGTCCTTGTAGTGAAATTAGAAAAAAAGGTCAAGCAATTGCAAATGAAATTCTTAAGGAAGTTAAAAATGCTATGAAATAATAGGTAATTAATGATTCCAATTTAATTTTAATAATAATGGAGAGATGATTTAAAAAATCATCTCTCCTATTTAATTTAAAACAATATGAAAAAAATAATATTAATAACTTTTATGTTTATTTCTAACATATCTATAAGTCAAAACAAAACAAATATAGAAGTTGAATATGATATGGTATTAAATTTTTTAGGCTCTAGTCAATATAATTCTAGATTAATTTTCAATAACGAATCATCTTATTTTATTAGTATAGAAGATTTTATAGAATCTGAAAAAAAATCTAGTAAAATGCAAGAAACTGATACTTCCTACTATTTTAATGTAAAAATACATAGTAAAGCACACAATATTGTACTGACTGATAAAAAAAAAGATTCTTTATATGAATTAAAAGAAGGATTCTCAATAAAAAAATATTTTATAATAGGAGAAAAGACACCTATTATAAAATGGAAATTAAGTAATGAAACAAAGACTATCAAAGACTACGAATGTTATAAAGCTTTTTGTGAGTTTAGAGGTAGGAAATACACTGCTTGGTATACTTTAGAAATACCTACATTTTTTGGCCCGTTTAAATTTCACGGATTACCTGGTTTAATTTTAGAGATTTTTGACGATACAAAAGAAGTATTTTTCATAGCTAAAAAAATAACTAATTCTCATACAACAATTCCAAAATTAATAAATATAAGAAAAGAGGCTAAATTTAGTACCAAAGAAAAATATAATAAAGATGTAAAAAAATTCTTCTCTGATTTAGAAAAAAAAATGTCAAGTAAAATAGGCAGAGGATATAAAATGAAAATAAGTGTACCTGTTATAAAATCAATAGAAATAGAATAATTTATGAATAGGTTATCTATAATTTTATTATTAATGCTTTTTTATCCAAAATTAAATGCTCAAACATTCTTCGATATAAAAGGTTTGATTTTGGATACAAAAAACAAACCTTTAATGTACACAAATGTTGTTTTAAAAGATAGTATTTCTAAATCTATTGTTGCTTATTCTTATTCTAATCAAAAAGGTATTTATAATTTAAAACCTAATAAATCAGGTAAATTCAATCTAATATTTACTTCGCTTGGTTATGAAACCAAAACTATTCCTTTAGTTCTAAATTCAAAACAAAAGCAATTAAAAATCGATGCAATTTTAAAAGAAAAAATAATGGACTTGGATGAAGTAATTATTCAATCTGAATTACCAATATCTATTAAAAAGGATACTATTAAATTTAAAACAAAATATTATGTTAAAGGAACCGAACAAACAATTGAAGATTTATTAAAAATAATTCCGGGAATTAATATTAGCTCTGATGGTACAATAAAAATAGGAAATCAAGAAATTGAAAAATTAATGGTAGATGGTGACGATTTTTTTGAAAAAGGGTATAAAACTCTTTCTAAAAATATGCCTTCTTATCCTATTGAAGAAGTTGAAGTTTTAAAAAATTATTCTAATAACCGTTTATTAAAAGGTGTTGAAGAAACTAATAAAGTAGCTTTAAACTTAAAACTTGATGAGAAATCCAAACGCATTTGGTTTGGTAATATCGAAACTAATATTGGAAATGATAGTTTTTATCAACTAAAAGGAAATTTAATGAATTTTGGTAAAAAAAATAAATATTATTTTTTCACTAATCTTAACAATATAGGTTACGATGCCATAGGAGATATAGAAAATTTAGTAAGACCTTTTCGAATTAATGAGCTAGCAAGCACTGGCGACAACCAAAAGGTAAATTCAATACTTAATTTATCGGCAGACAATCTGAATTTTAGAGAAAGTAAAACCAATTTTAATAATGCGGAATTAGTATCACTAAACGCTATTTTTAATCCTACCGAAAAGTTAAAAATCAAAACCTTAGTTTTTTTTAATTGGGACGAAACGGACTTTTTTAGAAATAACATTGATATAATAGATATTAATGGAACAAATTTCACCAATACCCAAAAACTTCAACTAAGAAATAAAAATAGAGTTGTTTTTGGTAAACTAGATTTTACATACAACATTTCTAAAACTAAAATGCTAAAGGCTAGCACCAAATATAATGACGGAGATTTTAATGATAATTCTAATTTATTCTTCAATGGTAATTCCACCATTGAAAATTTACAACACCAAAACACACTTTTCGACCAAAAAATAAGTTATACCAATAAGTTTAAAGACAAAAAAGTATTTTTAATAACAGGACGTTATATTCATGAAAAGTCACCGCAGAACTATAGCTTAAATCAATTCTTTTATCAAGACTTATTTCCAGCAAATAGTAATGCTAATAATGTAAGTCAGCAAAGTACCAATCTAATGCAATTTGCAGGAATAAATGCACATTTGTTAAACCGTAAAACAAACGGTCATTTATTGGAACTTCAATTAGGTAACGAATATAGAAAAGATAAACTGATAACAGAGTTTTCTCTTTTAGAAGATAATTCAGTTTTAAACAATCCAAATGGTTATCAAAACCAAACAAGTTATCAAGTTAACGACTTGTATCTAAAAAGTAAGTACCGTTTAAAAATTAATGATTTCGGTATTGTTGGAAAACTAAATGTTCATCAACTATTCAATCGTTTAGAAAACAATAACATATCAAACACACAAAATCCTTTTTTTATCAATCCAAGTTTAGGTTTTAATTGGAAAATTAATGATAAAAATAAAATTACATCATCGTATTCCTACAATACAACAAACGCTAGAGTTTTGGACGTATTTAGCGATTTTGTTTTGACAGGCTTTCACTCTTTTTCAAAAGGAACAGGTGGTATTAATCAGTTAGATGCTTCTAGTTTGGTTTTTAATTACCAACTTGGTAATTGGAGCGACCGCTTTTTTGCCAACACATTTATACTGTATAGCAAAAACCACGATTTCTTTTCAACAAATACTAGCATTGAACAAAATTTTACACAAGCAGTGAAAATACTGATTAAAGACCGTGATTTTATCAGCATCAATTCTAAACTCAATTATTTTTTTAAATTCATATCTTCAAACTTAAAGTTAGATTTAGGTTATACCAAAAGTGAGTTTAAAAATATTGTAAACAACTCTAATTTAAGACAAGTAACCTCAAATAATTACAATTATGGTTTAGAATTTCGTTCTGGTTTTAGAGGTGTTTTTAACTACCATATTGGCACAAAATGGGCAACAACCGAAATAGAAACAACTATTAGTAATTCGTTTACAGACAATGTAAGTTTCCTTGATTTATTTTTTGTACTTAATAAAAAATTCGATGTAAAAATTCAATCAGAATGTTATTATTTTGGAAATTTACAAAACGATAATATTTATTATTTTTTGGACCTTGATGCAAGGTACAAACTTATCGAAAATAAACTAACATTAGGACTCACTGGCAAAAACTTGTTCAATGCCAAAAGGTTTAGAAATTTTTCAGTCAGCGATATTGGAACATCAACAACTGAATATAGATTACTACCAAAATTTGTACTTTTAAAATTGGAATACAGATTTTGACATCGGAACGGAATAAAAACGGCGACCAACACCGTATACAATTCATATTGCTGATATCTAAACAGCTAGTGATTTACCTTAAAATAAAAAAACTTTCTAAAACTAATCAAAATAATGAGCCTTTTTTATACTATTAACACTAAAGAAATTATAGTTTTTTCTTAAATGTCCCAACAGCAAATAAATTCACTTTTTATAATCTGATTATACCTTATGATAAAAATGGTAAAAAAGCTAAACCATATATAAGAAAATATGTTTGTACTCCAGAGCAATATCCTATTTTTAAAGAACATAATTTTGATTTAGCGTTTTTTAAAGGAAAACTTTATAAGTTCTATTTAGAAAATTTTAATAATAACTTACAAAGCAAGTTAGGGAATTTCGACCCTTAAAGTTTTAATCCATCAGATAACATTTTTCCTAATAACTCTAACGGTGAAAGTAGTTCTCCAAATGATAATGACATTACATTAGAAGGAGCTTCAATTTCTGATAGTACAATTGTTTTTATTACTACTTTACATGTAAGAAGATGTACTGCAAGAGGAAATAATTTACCTAGCGAAAATTGCAAAGGACAAAGTAGTGATAGAGCATCTATGACCAAAGTTATTTCATGCGACAATTTGTAAAATTCTTTGGAGAAAGTAAAATCAGCATTGCTCTTAATATTATTCTTTTAGCTTGTTTTTTTGGCTTTATGCACAGTTATCAAGGAATTACAGGGCAATTAGTTACAGGAACAGTAGGAGCACTCTTAGCACTCATATATTACTTACGTAAATACGATTTATGGTTTATTATAGCAGTACATGGTTTTTTTGACACCATAGCACTCATATGTATATACTTTGGTTTGTTATAATTATACTAAATAATAATGTTTAAAACTTGCATTTTCGTACTATAATGTTTTAACAAGAATAAAACTATTCTTTTAAATTAACTCATAAAACTTGTTTTAAACCGATAAAACAAAAAATCTAACCGTTTATTACATCATAGTTACCGCTTATTCATTTTACCTATGTAAAAACCTCATTTTTAGATACCTTAATAAAGAAAATAGTTCTCATTATAAGTAAGTTACAGTTCATATTGCTGATATCTAAGTAACTAGTGATTTACCTTAAAATGAAAAAAACTTTTAACATCTATGAAAAAGAGAAAAATAAACTACCTAAAATTATTTCTATTATTAATTTTTTGTTCTGCTTGTAATAAAGATCAAATACTTATTACTCCCACAAATAATATAAATTCTTATAAGGGAACATACGAATTTGTTAACATAATTGAATTTCCTAAACTAAAGCTTGAAATACAAAGTATAAATAAAAAACTTTCTAAAACTAATCAAAATAATGAGCCTTTTTATACTATTAACACTAAAGAAATTATAAAGGTAAAAGATGTTGATGGTTACAGTAATTATAGTTTTTTCTTAAATGTTCCAACAGCAAATAAATTCACTTTTTATAATCTGATTATACCTGAAGATAAAAATGGTAAAAAGGCTAAACCATATATAAGAAAATATGTTTGTGCTCCAGAGCAATATCCTATTTTTAAAGAACATAATTTTGATTTAGCATTTTTTAAAGGAAAACTTTATAAGTTCTATTTAGAAAATTTTAATAATAACTTAAAAAGCAAGTTAGGGAATTGCGACCCTCAAGATTTTAATCCATCAGATAACATTTCTCCTAATAACTCTAACGGTGTAAGTAGTTCTCCAAATGATAATGACATTACATTAGGAGGAGGTTCAATTTCTGGTAGTGCACCTGTTTGTACTACTACTTTACATGTAAGAAGATGTACTGCAGGAGGAAATCATTTACCTGGCGAAAATTGTAAGGGAGAAGGTAGTGATAGAGCATCTATAACTAAAGTTACTTCATGCTCCAATGGAAAACTTGATGTTGTTGTACTTATGAAAAATAATAACAACTGTCCTACAGAAAATGGAGATGTAGCTTTTATTCCTACAGATATTAGCCATTTAATTAACCCTTGTAAAAATTTTAAAAAACTAGCCCAAAATAAAAAGTTCAAAGACAAACTTAAAGACTTGCTTAATAAAACTAAAACAGATAATTATGAAACAGGGTATATAATGAAACTCTCTAATAATGAATATAATTATAATATTAAAATAGGTATGCCTGAAAAATTAGGGATAAATTTTACTATAAAAAATGGATACAAAATAGACGGTTTTATACATAATCATTATGATTCAAATAACAACAAAGATTTATCTGTTTTTAGCCCTAAAGATTTATACAGCTTATATCTATTATTAAAAAATAATAATATCAATGACCATAGTAATTTTGTTTTTGCAGTTACAACAGCACAAAACACCGTTTACGCTATTCATATTAGAAACAAAAAAGATTTTATCAGGTTTGGAGATGATTATTTAGACGGTTTACAAGATGGAAATAACGATTTTTTACCCTTTGTATATGGTGGTGAAGATGATTATTTTTTCAAAGGTGGTATAAAAAATTCAAATAGTAATGCCTTAAATGAAAAACATTTTACAAAAATGCTGTTTTTTGGAGGTGGCCAAGGAGATACTGGTTTAGAACTATATAAGACAAATACCAACTTTAATAAGTGGTCTAAAATTAAATATAACCCTAAAACTAAAAATACCTCAATAACTCCTTGTAATTAATTGAAAACTAAAAACTATGAAAAATTTATTTTTATTATTAACTATTTCTATAATAAGCATAAACTGTAAAGCTCAAACTATATATCCTTTAGAAGGTCCTTACAGTACAATAGAAGACCCCAAGCCTCCTATATATACTAAAGATATAAACAATATCAGAAACTCTTTTATAGGAGTTTGGAAAGCTAAACAAGGAACTAAAGAATTTACTATGTATTTATATAAATTAGATAAAGTTCCTAATGGTTTATATGGACCTCAAGGGCTTCAATTTAAAGATGGCATTATGGGATGTTATATATATAAAGAAAACGGAATTGTAAAAATTAATTCTAAAAAATGGTTATTAAATCCACATGTTCCTAATAAAAAGCAATATGGACCTTTTTTTGGTTTTACTAAAGATGGTTTAACAATTACAAATGCTAGATTTATAGACTATGGTATTAAAGGAAAAAATTCTGATGGCTCTATAAGTGAAGGTAAAAGAGCAGATGCCGAATTGAAAATTACTAATTCAACACAACCCTTAAAAATGTCCTTAAAACTAATTAATAATTTTGAAGGTATTGTAATACATACTTCTGGTAAAATCGAACCGGATAATTATAATTTCAGTATTCCTACCAATTTAATTTTAACTAAAATATCGAACATACCTCCTCCTTTATAATTTCATAGTATAGCAGCATGGTTTTATTCATAATCACGTTAAAAACCATAGTAACTTTGTTTTTGCAGTTACAACAGCACAAAACACTACTTACGCTATTCATATTAGAAACAAAAAAGATTTTATCAGGTTTGGAGATGATTATTTGGACGGTTTACAAGATGGAAGTAACGATTTTTTACCCTTTGTATATGATGGTGAAGATGATAAGTTTTTCAAAGGTGGTATAAAAAATTCAAATAGTAATGTCTTAAATGAAAAACATTTTACAAAAATGCTGTTTTTTGGAGGCGGCCAAGGAGATACTGGTTTAGAACTATATAAGACAAATACCAACTTTAATAAGTGGTCTAAAATTAAATATAACCCTAAAACTAAAAACACCTCAATAACTCCTTGTAATTAATTGAAAACTAAAAACTATGAAAAATTTATTTTTATTATTAACTATTTCTATAATAAGTATAAACTGTAAAGCTCAAACTATATATCCTTTAGAAGGTCCTTATGGTACAATAGAAGACCCTAAACCTTGGCATACTAAAGATATAAACAATATTAGAAACCCTTTTATAGGAGTTTGGAAAGCTAAACAAGGAACTAAAGAATTTACTATGTATTTATATAAATTAGATAAAGTACCTAATGGTTTATATGGACCTCAAGGGCTTCAATTTAAAGATGGTATTATGGGATATTATATATACAAAGAAAAAGGAATTGTAAAAATGAATTCTAAAAAATGGTTATTAAATCCACGTGTTCCTAATAAAAAGCAATATGGCCCTTTTTTTGGTTTTACTAAAGATGGTTTAACAATTACAAATGCTAGATTTATAGACTATGGTATTAAAGGAAAAAATTCTGATGGCTCTATAAGTGAAGGTAAAAGAGCAGATGCTAAATTGAAAATTACTAATTCAACACAACCCTTAAAAATGTCCTTAAAACTAATTAATAGACCTATGGGGATTAGAAGTGGAGGTACCTTTACTTTAGATTTCAGCATTCCTACCAGTTTAATTTTAACTAAAATATCGAACATACCTCCTCCTTTATAATTTCATAGTACAGCAGCATGGTTTTATTCATAATCACGTTAAAAACCATAGTGATTTTGTTTTTCTGTTACAACAGCACAAAACACCATTTACGCTATTCATATTAGAAACAAAAAAGATTTTATCAGGTTTGGAGATGATTATTTAGACGGTTTACAAGATGGAAGAAAGAAGCGAGTTGAATCAAAAATTAAAGTTGCAGATATCATATCGGAAATTATATTACATTTATAAATTTTGATAATTCAGGTACAGCTAATTTAGTTGCTAACATTGGTTTAAAATTCCCTTCAATTTGGGCAAAAACAAAAGAATTAAAATTCATAAAATAATGACTGAAATAGAAAAAATACAATCTATAATAATCGATAATTCCTGTCATTTTGAATATTTATATAGTTTTATAGAAAACGTGAAAGAGTTTTATCCAAATTTAAAAGAACAAGAAATTAAAAGCAAAGTTCTTAATATTATCAAAATTCTTTTATCAAAAAAAATATTACGAGTAGGAAGTGCCGAAACTTATGAATATTTTGATTTGCCATTAAACGAATGTATCGAAAAAATTGATAAAATATGGTTTGAAGGTGCTTCACATATAGATTTCCTAAATATGGTGTTTTTCTCAAGAACGAAATGGTTTTACCAAAAATTAGAAAAAGAAGGATATAACTTTAAAGATAATTGGCAAGAATATGTTGAAAATAATCTTTGGATAAAAAAGATATTGGAGATTAATGATTCTGATTTGAAATAAATATGAAACCACAACATTGTATAAGTATAATAAGGGCTAAAAAGCTAAAATCAAAAGTAGTTTAAACCGAAACTAATCGCTTATCAATCCCTTACTATGCTTATACGTTACCGTTACAATTCATATTGCTAATATCTAAATAACTAGTGATTTACCTTAAAATGAAAAAACTTTCTAAAACTAATCAAAATAATGAGCCTTTTTATACTACTAACACTAAAGATATTAGAAAAAATGAACTATCAATTTTGCTTTTATATTTTAATGAAAATACACAAAATAGAGTCACGCTTGTAAATACAGAAGCAGTAATACATAAAACACTACCATCAAAACAGGCTTGTAGTTTTTGGAATACTTATTATGTGTATAGTTTTTGGGGGAATCAAAGTGTTTCAGAAGCAAATGTTGACCAAGAAGCAGCATATGAAATAGTGGCTGGAGAATTAGGGGGTTGTTCTAGAATTGGAGGTATTAATACTAGTTGTGCTTGGGGACAACATATGTGTTTATCTTCACAAGCTGTTTGTTGTAATTAAAGTTAATATTATGATAGTAAACAGCATACTAGCACCTAAAGAATTTTTAGTACTCATTATTATATATTGTATTTTATTAATTACAAGTTTAGTTCTTTGTTTAAAAAAAGAAAAAGGTATTTCAGTCTTTTTATGGATAATAATGATAATAATATTCCCGTTTGGAAGCATTATTTATTTATTAAGATATCTTTTGACTAACTTTAAGAGGAATAGAAAAAATACATGACACGATGTATAAAAATAGCAGTTAAGTGCAAACTACAAAGTTTGTTCTTTCTGCTAGCTTTTTATTCTTAAACTGAAAACAATAGAACATTAAGTCTGTTAATTTCATATACAAAACCAATATTATCCATTTAATTAACCCTTGTAAAAAATATAAAGACTTGCTTAATAAAACTAAAACAGATAATTATAAAGCAAGGGATATAATGAATAAATTAAAATAGATTCGTCTTAAAAGTTAGGAATAAATTTTACTATAAAAAAAGAATACAAAATAAACGGTTTTATACATAATCATGATATCTCCTATCTAAATAAAAATACTAGTATTTGATAACATGAATTCTACAATTGACTACATATCTTTTTTTTAAGTAATAAAATGAAATTGTTCACAGTATTTCTAGTAGTAAGTATCAGTAGCATATTATTCCGACAAAAAACTAAGTTTTAACAAGTACAGAAAAACGAAAACCAAAGAATTATAATAACAACTAACAAACTACTTGCAACACCAATCCACATTTAGTAAATTGGATTCATAAAAATTGAAAAAGAAACATTAAAAAGTATTTTTCAAACAATATATAAAATGAAAAAAAACATATTTATTTTAAGCTCTATCCTTTATCTAATTAATTTTTCTCTTTGTGGACAAACAAAGAAAGATTCTATAGAAATAAAAAAAGTAGCATTAGATTATATTGAATCTCAACATAATGCAAAACCTAGGCAATTTGAACGAGCTGCACATCCAAGAATGGTAAAAAGGACTTTCTGGACAGATAAAAAAACAGGAAAAGAATATTTGAAAGAAACTTTTACCGACGCCATGATTTTACTAGCAGAAACCTACAATAAAGACGGAACAAAATTTCCAAAAGAACCAAAAAAAAAGGTTATCATTCTAGATATTTTTAATAAAGTAGCTTCAGTAAAACTGATAGCTAATGATTGGGTAGATTACATGCATATTATAAAACTCAATGGAAAATGGCAGCTTGTAAATGTTTTATGGCAGTTTAATGACTCTGAAAAACATTAATTTCAATTATTATCCCTAAACCTCCGTAAATAAGTTATACCTAATTAAAAAACAAACTTTTAGTACATTAGACACATATAAAGCCTTTGAAAACAATAATTCTCTATTTCCTTTTTTTTAGATTCTTAACATATAAACTTGTAGATAAATATTATCAATAATTCAATCTAAAAAATAAAATATGAATATTTTAAAAAGAGTAGCCCCAGCAATAGTACTACTATTAATTTCTCCTTTAATAGCAGAGTTTTTGTTGGGAGATTTTAACATACAACAGCTTGGTTATTTAGGCATCTTTATACCTCTATATGGTGCATCAGCACTTTTCATTAGGGAAATTGTAAGACGAACTGGGAGAAATTGGAAAACAATCATTTTATTAAGTATTGTATTTGGATTAATTGCTGAAGGTTTAATAAACTTAACATTGTTCAACCCTCATTATGCAGGAGCAACGCTCTTAAAATACGGGTTTATTCCACAGCTAGGAACATCATTTAACTATGCAGTTTTTATAATTACTCTACATACAATCTGGAGTATGAGTGTGCCAATAGCTCTTGCAGAAGGAATAGCAGGCAAACGCTCAAAAAAACCTTGGTTACATACTTCTGAACTTATTATTATTGGAATATTAAGTCTTCTTGGTTTAGTTGGAACTGCAATTTCAACTATAAAACGATTTAATTTTGTAGCATCAGTTTCGCAATATACTGCTGTAATTGTTATTATACTATTACTCATATATATAGCATTTAAAGTAGTTAAAACATCAACAAAAAAAACCGAAAAAACAAAAACTATATCAATTTGGCTAGTTCTTATTACCGCATTTGTATTATCTAGCATATTTCAAATATGGTTTCATTACGCACCAAATCATAAACTAAATCCATTGCTTGGACTTTTTGTATTTATAGCAATTGATGTTTTAACAATAATGATATTTACAACTTGGATTCGTCAAAAAAAATGGAAAACACAACATATAGTTACAGCAGCTACTGGCGCTATTTTAACCTATGGGTGGTTTGGTTTTCAGAGATTAATTATATCTGGACATACCGCAATGGGAGTACCTACAACAACAATTGATATCATTGGACAAATATTATTATTAATTATAATACTAGGAATAAGTTATATAGCATTAAAAAAACTACAAAATAATAAGAGCAATAAATAAAAGAGACAAAGTATAATATTACTTTGTACAAATTCTTCATAGAATACAGCAAAATAATTGATTTAGGAAATTCAAATCCCCAGTCAATAAGTCGTTTAAAAAGACAAATTGTCTTACATTTTTACTTGGTTCAGTTATTGAAATTTGATTTCACACTATTTATAACCAAAACGTTATGAATTACATTAAATCAAAAATGAAATTCTAAAAAATGAAAAAGAGAAAAGTATTCCTGAGCATATTTACTGTTTTAATAGTAGCAATTTCAACATTTCTATATATAAATTGGGACAAATTTGTCTATGTAGGTTCAGTAGATGTTATTGAAGTAGACTGTAGTAAAAAACAACAAATCTTGAGTGAAGTATATGAAAGCGATCAAAGGATTAGAAAAGCAAATGACCTCATCAAGTATGCTAAAGAAGATCACAGAAATCAGGAATTAGTAATAAGCATTATTGAAAAATGTGGAATGCCAACATTAAAGGAGGTGTCTCAAAAACAAATGAATGCTATCTGGTTGGGACTTCAACATAGCACTAAAAAAATCAGAAAAAAGTATTTTCCACAAATAGAAAAAGCGGTAGAAAATGGGGACTTATCCAAACAGCAATATGCTTTAATGAAAGATAGAATGTTAATGGACGAAGACAAACCACAAATATATGGTTCACAAATAAAGAATGGTAAATTATATAAATTAGAAAATCCAGAAACAGTAAACGAAAGAAGAAAGGAAATGGGAATGGAACCAATAGAGGGTTATTTAAAGTATTTCGACATTCAGCCCAATTCAAATTAAAAATATAGATTATCGTATAATCAAATAATATAAAAAGCATTGAATAGTGCCAATAGAAATAATATCAATATTGCTATTGGCACTATTAGTATTTAAATACAAAAACTTACAACAAAACCTCTCATAACCAATTCTTCTACTTTATTTGCAAAACCAAAGCACATTGAGTACATTAGACTCGCTAAAATTGAAAAAGAAACATTAATACCTTATACCATTCCAACATTTCCCATCAATAAATAAGCTAAACATATTATAGCAACATATAGAAAATTATGAATAAAACTATCTACTTAACATTATTTTTAATTATACCATTAACTTCATTTGGCCAATTAGCAGAATCTTTAAAAAAAATGCAAAATGACAAGAATATTGAATTTAAAAAATATGAGCCTTTATTATTTAAAGCTACATCATATATTTTCAATAACCCTGCTAATCCAAGATCTACTGAATTTATAGCAGCAGCAAAAATAGTGAGCTTCTGGATGAATAAAGATATAGGAATGGGAATACCTTTAGGTGGGGAGTTTTATAAATCATTAACCAATAAACAAAACCAACAATTTCTTTATACAGTTGCAATGATAAATTATGGACTTGACCAGAAAGTAAATAAAAATAGAATCCTAAAATGTTTACCAATAGAAGGAAAAAAATATAGTGAACAAGAAGATGTAAAAGAAGTACAATTAGGAGGGGCTAAAATTCTATTAGAATATATTGGAAATAGAAAAAATAACATTCCTATGAATTCAAAAACGAAAAAATATTACAAAGCTTATAAAAAAGGTAACCTGAAAGAAAAGCTAAAACAGAAATAAACACCTCACTTAAATATCAATAAATAAATTATGATTATCTAAAACTTCCTCATAATCAAGTGAATTAGATAAATACTAAGGAACAAATTCCTCTTATAAACAAATTAGACACAATTGAGAAAAATGAAGTATAAACTTTTAACTTTAGTTCTTTTATTAATGTTCTGTGGGTGTAAATCTTCACGTAAAACAATAGAGCAAACTAACCAAGACAAAAACTTAATAAACTATCTATTTCAAGATTATATTGGAGAAAAACCGAGTGCAAGTTTTATTGTTATAAAAAATGGTAAAATAAAGCATTGTCAAAGTTTTGGATATGCTAATTTAGAGAATCAAACCCTTGCCAATTGCGAAACTAATTACAGAATTGCATCAGTAACAAAACAGTTTACTGCAATGGGAATTTTAATATTAATAAATCAAGGGAAATTAAATTACGATTCTAAACTAACTGAAATAATACCAGAATTTCCAGATTATGGAAAAGAAATAACAATTAAAAACCTAATGCTGCATAGGTCTGGTTTACAGTCTTATAATAGATTATATCCAAAAGATTGGAAAAAACAGCTTGTTGATAAAGACGTGCTTAATCTTTTAATAAAACAAGACAGCCTTTTATTTCCTGCAAATTCTAAATTCAGATATAGTAATTCTGGATATGCTGTTTTGGCTACAATTATAGAAAGAGTTTCTGGTAAAAGTTTTAAAGAATTTATGGATGAAGAAGTTTTTGAAAAATTAGGAATGACTAATACTACTGTGTACTTAAAGGATTTAAATATTAAAAATCGTGCATACGGATATAAATTCATAAAAAACAAATATGAAAACAAAGACCAAACAAAATATACAGCCATTCAAGGAGATGGAGGAATTTATTCATCTGTAAGTGATTATGCTAAATGGGATAAAATTTTATATAACGAAACCCTTGTGAGTAAGGAGCTGTTAAATGATGCATTTTCAAATTGGAATGAAAAAGGAAAAACTAATGGAAAAGGCTATGGGTTTGGCTGGCAAATTGACGAAAAAAACGGTAAAAAGTATTTACTTCATGGTGGTTCTACATCAGGTTTCCTTAATACTGTATTACGAATTCCTTCTGAAAAAATTACGGTGGCAATTTTCACTAATAACGGAAGTAAAGGTGGTTTAAAAAGAAAAGCTTTGTATTTAGCAAGTTACTTTTCTGATGGTAAAATTCCTTTTCCAGCCTATTTTTTAATTAAAAAAGATATTGAGGAAAATGGAATAAATAATATAACAGCTAAGTTTAATCAACTTAAAAACAACAATACTAAATATGACATTGAAAAAGAAGATTTACGTGCTTTGGGCTTTAGTTATTTCAAAAAAGAACCAGAAAAATCACTTAAAATATTCGAATTAATTAAAATGGAATTTCCAGATTTTTATGGAGGTTATTTTGGACTAGCTCAATACTATGCCTATAAAACTGAAGGGAATAATGAAAAAGCAGTTGAATATTATAAAAAAGCAATTGAATTAACACCACATAAAAAACAACGCTTAATTAATTATTCTAAGAAAATGATTAAAAAACTAAGTAAATAAAACTACGCCCAACAGTGTATGTAATAATAACTAAATCAATTCAAAGAACATAAAATGAATAAATTCACAGTTTTTTTACTACTCATAGCAATAGTAATCAATTCCTGTAAAAATTCTGAAAAGAAATTTGATAAATTGGAAATTGCTAAGAAATATTATAACGTTCTTGATAAATCAAATGTTTCTGAAATCGAAATTTTGCTTACCGATAGCCTATTAATAAAGGAAACCGAATATGATTATGAGCAAACATTTTCTAAAAAAGAATACATCAAATGGTTAAAATGGGATTCTGTGTTTGAACCAACTTACAAAATCCTCGAAATAAAACAAGAAAATAAAACTGTAAAAGCTAAAATTTCAAAAACAGATAAAAGAATCTCTTTCCTTCATAAAGAGCCTATTGTTAGCGAACAAATCATCTATTTCGATAATGATAAAATAACAAGTATTGAAACGGCAAAAAATGTGATTTTCAATGATTCCATTTTTGTTAAAAATCGAGATAAACTTTTGAATTGGATTGACAAAAATCATCCAGAATTGAATGGGTTTATTCACAACCAAACAGAAACTGGTGGAATAAAATACTTAAAAGCAATTGAACTCTATCAAAATAAAAAATAACGCATTACAACAATGTATTAGTTAGAAAATGGCAATACCAAAAAAAGGAACAAGAAAAATATCTGTTAACGAATTGAATTTTAGATAGCTAATTCGAAAAAAGGTTACCTACACTGAGTCCGTTTATGGAACTGGAAAATTACATGTAGCAATCGAATTGGAAGAAAATCCAGGAACGAGCTTATTTATCTATACAGATCGAAAGCACCCAAACGACATAGAAACCGAAATAGTAACCCCAATAAAGCCTTCTGATATTTCTAATTGGATAAAACAAGCTTTAAAATTAGGTTGGAATCCTTCTGAAAGAGGAAATCCTTTTCGAACTAAAATTGTGAACAATAAAGTAGAAATGGAATAAAAACACACAACTAATCTTATACAATTACCTTAACAGCAACCTTAATTTAAGAGTCTATGAGAATAACAAAAAGCGATTTAACTATTATTATTCTTTTATTAGTTTTTGTTTCAATAGGTATTTATGGTATCAATTCCATTGAATTTATAGTAGGTAAAGAAACAATCAATTTTACACTCAAATGGTGTGGAGTACCAATACTCTTGCTAGCTCTATATTATGCTTTCAAATCAACATTTGCATATCACAAAAGTGCTGAAATATGGAGAAATATCGTTGGGTTTGTTATAATGACATTTATTATGGGAATGGTATTTTTTATTTCATTTCAAGGTTTAATTATTTTGATTAATAACAATTTAGGCGATCATAAAGAATACCAGTTACAAGGGAAAATAGTGAGCCTTGATTATCCAAAAGATAAGAAAATAGGAAATAAATATTCAATTGAAATAAAAAGAGAAATAGAACTAGACACTATAAAATTAGATGTTCCAACCAACCATTATTTGCAAGGTCAAAAGTTTACAAAAAAAATGAAAATTGGTTATTTTGGTTTTCTCTATGCAAAAGAATAAAACCAAAAAGTCAAACTACCAAATGCTCGGAAAAGAATTGAGAAAAACATTATGAATTTAAAAGAAAAATTAGATAAAATAGATTCAGAAATTAAAATTGGACTGAAATTCAAAGCCGCTAACAGGTTACGGAATTTGATACAGGAAAACCCGAATGAAATTGAATTATGGAATAAACTCGCTGAACTTTATTATGAAAGCGGATTTTTGGACTCTGCTGGAAAATATTGGATTCTGACTGAACCAACTGACCAGCGAATTAAAAAATGTGTTGATATTTATGAAAAATCAGTAAACTATTCAGGATATCAGATTTTACAAGAAATTGTATTTCGAGGAGACAAATCAAAACTTTCTGAATTTGCTCAAAATAAGTTATCAGAATTAGAGGCTGACAGTAAAAAGAAAGTTGATTATATCCCTAAATTCAGGCCAAAGAGTAATAAACAAAGACAAAAAAAAGAAAGTTCAAAAAGGACTTTCAGAGATAAACTAACTATTTATCCAATTATCGGGGTTTTTGTTTTTTTAGCAATATGTTCAATTATTGGAGTAATAACAGTTCTAAAATGGTTTTTTTGAAAATAAAACGACATAACAACAATATATAAACACAAATACGGCTAATGCTAAACCCGAAATAAACCGCTAACTTTCACATAACAAACAATTATACAAAATCGTTAAACACAAGCATAAAAATCCCTCTTCGGTTTTAAAATAAAGCATTACATTTATGCTATGAATATAAAACTAACAGAATCTGAAAAAATCAAAGTGCTCAATTCCGATGATATCTACGGAATTATGCAAAAGATTCTGCTTCGAGAACAAAAAATTGACCAAAACCGAGAACACTTCTGGGTAATTGGATTGGAAAATAACAATCGAATTCTTTTTATCGAATTAATCAGCTTAGGAACAGTTAATAAAACATTAGTTGAACCTATGGAGGTTTTTAGCTTTGCTTTACAAAAAAGAGCTGTTAATATCATTCTTTGCCATAATCATCCAAGTGGCGAATTAAAACCTTCTGAAGACGATAAAGATATTACAGACAGACTGATACAAGTGGGTATTATTGTTGACTTAAAAGTGATTGATCATTTAATTGTATCAAACAAAAGCTATTTGAGTTTTAAGGATATTGGACTTTTAGAAGAATTAGAAAAAAGTACAAAGTATGTTCCACCATATGTATTGGCCGAACGAATAAAAAAAGAAGCCACAGAAATTGCCGAAAAAAAGAAAACAATCGAAATTGCTAAACAGTTGAAAAGAAAAGGTATTGATGAAAAGACAATATCTGAATCAACTGGATTATCAATTGAAGAAGTTGAAAAGCTAAGAGTACGAAAAAAATAATTGCTAGTTCCCTACAATCTATAATCGGAAATACTAACAAAAGTCTAAATCAAAAAGCATTAAATTTAATTTTGTAATTACACAAAGTCCTTACCTAGCATAAAATGAAAAAATACTTCTATTTAGTATTCATATTGCATTTAACTTTTAGTTGCAAAAAGATAGAAAAAGAACCTTCAAAAAACACTTTAAACTTAAATAACTCTGATTCAACAATTACAGTTAATGATAATAAAAAGATATTATCCAAAATCATAAATTCATTTCATAAAGCAAAAAAAATTGTAATTACAGAAAAAACAACAATTGTTGATATAACTCAGGATACAGAACAAATAGAATTCGGTAATTTTAATTACAGGTTACCTTGTTTAGATAAAGAAACTTTTGATAATTTTCTTCTTAAAAATCAATCTCCTGTTAAAATTAAAGGCAATTTTTATACTCAAAAAAACATCGTTATACTAGAAAATCAACAAATAAATGAAGTTTTAAAAAATTCAATTTATACTGGCTGGAAAAAGTTTTACGAAACTTACGGAGAAGAAGCTCAAGGTTTATTAACATTATCCAGAATAGGTTTTAACAAGAAAAAAAATAAAGCTTTATTATATTATTCCAATCAGTCTAATAATACAAATGGTGGCGGATATTTGTTAGTATTTAAAAAAATTAAAAATGATTGGGAAATATGCTCATCAACTCAGGTATGGATTGCCTAAAACATATAACATCTTCTACCATAACAAATCCCTCTTACCAACTTGTAAAACCAACATACATTGAGTACATTACACCTGCTAAATTGAAAAAGAAGCATTAAAAAACAATACTAGATACTTAAACATTTAATATATAAAGAATAAAGTTACTCTTACAAACAAGCTTCCAATAATATAAAAAACCAAATACTAAACATTAATGCTTTCATTTTTTAAATCAAAATCTAACTTAACTGAAACGGAGTTTGCTGAAAAATTTTTCGCTAAACTAAAAAAGAAAATTAAGGGCTTAGAATTAGTCTCTATCAACGGGCTTGAAGTTGTTACAAAATTTGAAAACTCTGATAATTACCAACACTTTTTGAACAACTCTTACGCTGAATACAAGAATGACCCAAAAGACTTAAAAAACATAATTGAAAAATATGTATTCGCTTCTAAAGACATATTTCTTCCAAAAGAACCGATTAAACCAAATCGAATAGTTCCTGTTATTAAAGACAAAAGATATTTAACTGAGAGTTCTAAAATAATTGAGAACTTTGAAAACACACACGTTTTCGAAAAGTACAATTCAGAGCTATATATTTTTTATGCAGAAGATAAAGAAAACTCAATTAGTTATTTCACCAAAGAAGAATATTCGGAGTTAAATATTGATTTTAAATCTATTAAAGAAACAGCAATCAAAAATCTAAATTCAACAATTTCTAAAATAGAAAAACACGGAGAAAATGGATATTTTATGCTAACAGCTGGTGGAGCTTATGAAGCAAGTTTGATTTTACTAGATATTTGGAATAAAGAAAATTTTCCAGTTAACGGTAATTTAATTGTTGGAATTCCAGCTAGAGACGTAGTTCTTATTACTGGAACAAATGATAAAGAAAATGTTGAAAAGCTAAAGAAAACTATAAACGAAATTAATAAAACAGGAGACCACATAGTTTCTGATAAAATTTTCGAATTAAAAAACGGACAATTTGAGTTATGGAAATAACAATATAATTAAGAAAAAGTCAAGATTGAAATGAGTAACCAGTTAGAACTATTACAATCAGAACTCAATAGGAACTGTAATGAATTACAAAAAATAGATAGTAATAAAATAGTTATTATACCTGATTTTGGTAACGAATCCCATATTGAATTAAAAAACAAAGACAGAGGTTGTAAGATATATCCATTTTATTTTAGTGAAATTCCAATATATGAGTTCGAATGGGATGGCTGTATTATTTTTAAAATAACAAGCAGTGACGTTAAAAGGCAAGTAGAAATATTAAAAAGTTGGATATTAAAAAAAGTAATGCCATCAGAAATACAAGCACAGTTCCCTGAAATAAAGTTAAATAAACTTGCAAAATATTATGAAAGAGGAGAAGGAATAAAAGGTGAATTTATAGAGAGTTGGAATGACACAGAAGAAAATTGCTATAAATATTTATCTGTCAACGACGAAGAATATCATATTAACAAAGATATAATTAGATTAACCAAAGAAATGAGAAAGGAAGGGCTTAATGAATCATTAAGAATAGGCACTCGATTATCTTGGTTAATTATATCTCGAACTAGAAGACATATTATAAATGATGATACACCACATATAGGAATATATTTCTTAGGTAATAATCAAATGAAAATGTATGCTAATTTCAATAAAAAAGAAGAACTGGAAGTAGAAGTAAAATACAAACAACACCTCGAAAGACTAGTAAAAGAATTATTAAAAGAAGAAATAAAATAGCTTAATCAATTCAAAAAACACAAAAAAGAAATCTTCCTAAATAATTGCTCAATTTGTCAAAAATTAGCAAGAACGCCTAAAGCAAAACAGTGTAGACTTTGTGGAAATAAATGGTTTGACTCTGACGTTAATTTAAAAAGTTAAATAAATGAACATACTACAAAAAATAGCTAGAAAAATTATAAAACAATCATTTGACCTTTCTGTTTCAACAATCGAATTCTTTAGTAAAATGGAGCCTTATAGGGAAAAGGTTTCAGAATTAAGAAAGCTTGAAAATGGAACTTTAGGGAAAGAAATAGCGAATTGCCTTGATAAGCATAATTTGACTTTAGTTCCTAAATACGAAAGTCACGATTTAAAACACGTTTTACTTAATTATCAAATGACAGCAGAAGATGAAATAAGAATGTAAGCTTTTATGGTAGGAAATGGAAATTACTCCATTCCTTCTTTTACTATTTTGATTTTTGGAGCAATTCTACTTCCAGACTTGTGGCTAACTTTATACTCGGACTTTAAAAAAGGAAGAAAATCTATCGGAATTTCAGAATGGAATATAGAAAATTATGCTAATCGAAATCTGACGGAATTAAGAGCTGAATTTGACTTTAATCAAGTCATCAAATAGTTAGATTAAATCTTACTGAAATAACTGAATAAAGGTTCTTAATCTAAAAAAGAAAAAATAAAATAGCGATAGTATCCCGTTTAATTGCAATGTTGAGTGCAAAAACACACAATTAATTATAACTTAATCCTAGAATCGTCAAATCAAGATTGACATCTATTCTATTTAACATTTTTTGGCGGAATAATATCTGGATTCCTATATTTCAAATCGAAATCTATTGGACCATCTATTGTCTTTCATGTCTTTTGGAATACAATGGTTTACATTGTATAAAGTCTAATGTCATAACTAAATCAATACAAAAAACATCCCCCTCCACCCCCTCTTGCAAATCCAACACATATTGATTACATTACACTTGCTAAATTGAAAAAGAGACATTAAAAAATAATGCTACATACTTAAACATTTAATATCGATAAAGAAGTTTATGAGTACCTAAAAATTGCTCATCGCCAATCAAATTAGACAAATACAGGTATAAAAGTTTTTCTTATAAACAAGTTCTAGTTAATTAAAACATCTACGCAAAAAGAATGCGTACTTAAGTTGTAGACTTGCATAATATTTGAAGTCACATAAATGGAACTAATAAAAAAATTACATAAAACGCTAAGTCAAAGGAAACGTCCTGAAGATGTTGCTCAAATAGTTTTTGAAATACTCGAAGATAAACTTTCTTCAAAAGAAAAAGGTATTCTGAAAAGAGCAGCTAATGGTTCTCTAAAAAAAACTTTTTTTGGTTACACTTCAATGATACAGGAATTTGCAACAGCTATAGGTGCAGAAAAGCAGATTAAAAAAACAATTGAAATCTTTAAATTAGACAATAAAAAATCTATTGATTACAACAATGTAGACGATATTAAAAAGTTTATTGAAGAAGTTTCTCCATTAATTAACAAAGTAGTAGGTGCAAATAACTTTCTTTCTGATAGGTTAAATAAAGAACAACGTAAAGAAAAAGGTATAGATTTAAGTAAAAGGAGCTACAATAAGAAATGGAGACTTTTGAAACGATTAGAAAATAAAATTCTTAAATATAGAAGAGAAATTAAAAAAATTGAATTTCAAAAAGTAGGAAAGCACGGACTTGCACATACAATAGAATTTGAGGAATTTCAAAAAGACCTTGATTCTGCCTGTTTCATAGCCTATTATAATTCAAGATGTAATCTTAGAAGTGTTTTTACAAATACAAGTCAGGAAAGATCATTTGATAAAATTTCTCAAATGCTGTTAAATCGCTGTAGAGGAATTTCTACAAATACAACTCTAGTTTTTTTTAAAAACGAAAATAAGTTAGAACGAACTAATAAAACTAATTGGTGGGCAATTTCACATATTTATACTAGTCAAGAAGTATTAAATAATCTTTCTGATAAACATAAGGGAGAACTGCTAGGAAAATGGACAGGAGTTTTACAAGGAATAGCAGATTTACTTGCTGAAATATGGTCGAAAAATGATATTGATAGGCAAACAATGATTGTAAAAATAGGCAACGATTCTACTACTTGGAACAATACAGCTGGAGCTTGGAATAAAGCAAGAGATAATTGGATGAATATCATTTATGCTTTGGGAATGGATTATATTTTAGATGAAATATGTTTTGGTAAAGTTCTTAGGTTAATGGCCGCAGATGTTGTTTCTTGGCACTATTCTACAGGTGGAAAACTTGACCCAAATACTAATATTTGGAATAAAATACCATTACCTTGGGAAGTGTTTCAAGGAAAAGAGAATTGTAATAAAGAATTGGTTGTAAAATATTGTAATCAAGCAGGGGTTAATCCTGAAAAATCAGGTTGGATTGCACCTAGAGTTCACGGGGTAGTAGAATTCAAACCTACACCAGAACTTGTTCACGGAGTAAAAGTTTCTAATCCATTTTTAGCAACAGTTCTTAAAAAACATAAAGTTTTTTCAGGTAAAACATGAAACAATTATTTCCTGAAAGAAATTAGATAGGTTAGTTCAGTGGTAGAACGTTCGGCTCTATATCCGAATGGACACAGGTTCGAGCCCTGTACCTATCTAAGTCTGATATAGCTCAGTGGTAGAGCGTCCGGCTCTAGGACCGGATGGACGTAGGTTCGAGCCCTACTATCAGACCAAATAGAATAAAATCTGGCTACAATAAAATCTAAACTGCATTAAAATGTAGTTTAGGTGGAACGTTAGCAACAAGTAAAAATTAGAAGTCTAAAAAAAGTGAAAAAAGTTGAAATTCAAGTTCATAACAAAAGAAAAAAAGTAACAACTACTCTTTGGGTTGAACAAATATCAGTAAACCAATTTCGAATGATTGATAATCATCTATTCAATTATCAACTAACTTTAGGTACTGAATTTGAAACCAAAATTAATTCTGAAAATGTACACGAGGTTACAAAAATAACAAAGGAATCAGAATTTATTACTCGTAGATTTAGATTAACACCTAAATATAAAGAATCAGACTATAGAATGCTTGGAGAGGAATTGAATAAAAGAGGTGGTTTTTGGCAAGTCGACCTTGGAAGTATTGCAACAGTAAACATTCCTAAAAACTTTGAATTTAATATTGATCAAGTTATCAGGGAACTAGATTTAAAACTTACTGAAATAACTGAATAAAGGTTCTTAATCTCAAAAACTAAAAAAGAAGAAATAAAATAACTATAACACCCTGTTTAATTGCAATGTTGAGTGCAAAAACACACAATTAATTATAACTTAATCCTAAGAATCGTCAAATCAAGATTGGCATCTATTCTATTTAACATTTTTTGGCGGAATAATATCAGGATTCCTATATTTCAAATCGAAATCTATTGGACCATCTATTGTCTTTCATGTCTTTTGGAATACAATGGTTTACATTGTATAAAGTTTAATGTCTAACAGCATAACTAAATCAATACAAAAAACATATCCCTTCAACCCCACTTTTAAAACCAACACACATTGAGTACATTAGACTCACAAAAATTGAAAAAGAAATATTAAACTTAGGAGAAAGAGTACCTAGTTATTCCAAAATAAAAATATGAAAAAGCTTTTTTTAGACGATATAAGAACCATCGAAATGATTTATGATAAATCAATGGAATCTGAATTCGATATCGTTAGAACTTATGATGAATTTGTTACTTACATAAATAAGAATGGATTGCCTAATTATATAAGTTTTGACAATGACCTTGGTCTTGACAAAAACGGAGTTGTAGCTTTGGATGGTTTGGCTTGCGCTAAATGGTTAGTTTATGAATCAGGACTTGATTTACGAAACTTAAAATTTAAAGTTCATTCAGCAAATCCAGTAGCATCTGAACAAATAAAAGGGCTTTTAAATAATTATATCAAACATTTAAAAAACAACAGCCAGTAGTCCTCTTGCAAAACCAACATACATTAAGTACATTAGACTCGCGAAAATTGGAAAAGAAATACTAAAAAAAACAGCGCTACATATTTAATATATAAATTGACTATGAGTCCATAAAAGTTCCTCATATAAACAAATTGTATGCAATTGAAACAACAATCATAATAAAAACTTTTAAATGCTTCCTGAATTAGAACTTACAGAATCAGATGAACTAGGTTATTATATAAAGTTTGAAGATTTATTTACAGATTTTACACCTTTTTACAAGAAAAGTAAAAGCCATTATATAGCAATTAATTTTAGTTTCACTGACGAAGACAACCAACCAAGCGAGATACAACTACAAACTCATAAAATTCTAGTATCAAGCGCAAATAAAATGATGAATAACATCATTCAATACCTAAAACAAGATGAAGAATACTTCTTCGATTTCCATGGTGTTTACAGAGAAATTGAGCACAAACCTTTCTACAATAAAGAAAAAGAGTACAATAACACAAGCTATTCAGGATTTCCATTAGTTAGAGACCCAATAGAATTTATAAATTATATTACTATTGATTCTATAAATATTAGCGATTCAGATGAAGATGATATAGCATTCATAGGGTTTTCTGGTTCTTGCACATGGGAATGTGAGCATGGTTTTGGGGCAGCGTTTCATGGCCAAAAACTTTTACATGTTGCCGATTGGGAATATGGTAATAGTCCTAGTTGGGCTAATAGTAAAGATGAAGATAATCATTTTTTAACCCATTATTTCACAAAATTCCATCTGCTCGAAAATTTAAACGAACGTAAATCTCGGTTAGCAAAATTAAGTCAATCTGTTGAAGTCGAAAATACAGCGCCTTATCAAGAGATTTTTAATTGGTTAGTAGATCTTAAAATGATCTATGGTTACCGAAATAGAAATTCTGATTTAACCGCGAAAGAAATTATAGTACTATTAAACGAAATCAAAGAACTTAGTTTTCATGGAAACCATATCGATCAAATTCCTTCAGGAATTAACTTATTAAAGAACTTAACATCTTTGCATTTGTCGTTCAACAAACTGAAGACTTTTCCTATACAAGTAACTAAATTAATAGCACTAGAAAAACTTACTATTAGTAATAATAAGATAGAACACATACCTGTTGAAATTTCATCTTTAATAAATTTAAAATATTTAAATCTCAATGGTAATAAATTGGAATCAATTCCAAAAGAAATTGGGTTACTAACCAACCTAAAGGATTTAAATTTAGGATCCAATAAGTTTTCGAACTTACCTCAATCATTTTCAAATCTTAAGGTTTTAGAAGATATAAAATTGAATTATAATAAGTTTACAAGTATACCAGATTCTATTTTTAGTATTCAAAGTCTGAAAATTTTAGATTTTTCAAATAATAAAATCAATACCCTTAACCAGTCGATAAGCAAGCTTAAAAATCTAGAATCATTCGATATAAGATTTAATGAAATTAAAAAGTTCCCTGAATCTATATTTACCCAAATATCAAACTTAAATTGGTTAAAAATTTCTGTTAATAAGATTAGTTTGAAAGACTTAAATCATATTAAAACACTTATACCAGAAGAGATAAATTCTGATATTGATGGCGCCATCGACTGTGTGATAGATGATTTAAATAGGAAAAAAGAGAAAACAAATAGTACCGAAAATCAAAATAAATCCACTGGATTTAAAACTTTAGATAAGAATAACAAAAAATGGTGGAAGTTTTTTAGGAGATAAAACCACACAGAACAATCCATATAAATAATTGCTTGTTTCTATCTATAAAAATCCTCACAGTTTTACTATTCTTTTTATTAACTAATTTAGTTCCTACATCAACTCAAAAATCTTATAAAATTCCATTATTAGCTATGAAAAAGAAAATCCTACTTGGTATAACACTATTAAGTCTTTTATCATGTTATAAAACTAATAACAAAAATTATCTAGAATCCAGAAAAGATATATTGCTAGAAATTCAGCCTTTTGAAACTAACAAGAATGAATTCGATTATAAAAATCAAAATAATACAATCGAATACCACATTTTCGTAGGAAAACTAAAATCTAATATTGTCAATAGATATAAACATTTAAATCAAGATAGTACTTATATTCAACTAAATGATAAAATTACAGGTACTAAAGAACTTAAATATTTTATTAGTTGTTACCATTGTAACATTTCAGAGTACAATGTTTTAATACATATCGATAAAAAAACTTTAAAAGAATACTTAATAAAAATTGAAAAAGAGATTGTAAAATGTGGAATAAAAAAGAATCACATATATTATTTCCATGAAAATAAAAAAACAAAGAGTTTTGGATATAACAACAACTATTGAAATAGTTAACAATTCACGTATATAAAAATAAAAAACTAATAACAAAACCTCCACACAAGCCCAAAAAACAAAAAATACAACCGTTTATTACATAAAACCTACCGTTTGTTCATTAGTCTTAGTAAAAAGCAAATAATACAGCTAAATTATAAGCTGTATTTACTACAAGTAAATCAAAATACAGTGTATAAGACTTACTTTAAAAACCTTCAAAAATGAACAAACAATATAAAACAGAAAATGCTAAAAATGTAATAAATCTGCAAAAGCTAATAGAATCCATAAGTTTATACACTAACTACAATCCACCACTAGAAAATCTTACAATAAAAAACCTAAACCTATTATATACAAAAGCACAAAATGTATTAAAAGAAGTAGAAGAAAAACGAAGTGCAAACAAAAACGCTATATCAATCCGACAAGAAAAACATAACATTCTAAAAAAAACCTCAACAAGAATAATTAACCAATTAGAAATCTTAGAGCTCACAGAAGATGTACTAGCAGAAGCAAAACATTTAAACAGGCTTATACAAGGAGAAACAAAGAAAACAATATTATCCTCACATCGTTCCTACACCCAATTAGCAGACAATTTTGCTAAACTTATACATCTCTTAACATCCATATCCACCTACAACCCAAACTTAACAGAGCTAAAACTAGAAACCTTAAAAGATTTACATATTTCATTGGTAGAAAGCACTAAAAAGGTAAATCAAACAGAAACAGCATTTAGTACTAAACTGATAGAAAGAAATGCAGTGCTTTATAAAAACGGAACAAGCTTATATTCAACAGCACAAAACGTAAAAAAATATGTCAAAAATATTTATGGAGCAACATCACCAGAATACCAAAACATTACTAAAATTAGATTCATAGCAAACCTATAAAACAAGCAATCTAAAACAAAAGAAAAGGAAGAACTACTCCCCTTCCAATTTCATAGAAAGTTCAAACCAGCGTTCTTCCTTTTCTTCAATACTTTCAATAATATCTTGAAGTTCCTTAGATTTTTCATTAATCTCATCGGCAGAAAACTCAACATTCATAAACTTCTCTTCAAGAGCAGCCTTTTTCTTCTGCAATCTATCAATGTCTTTTTCAAGTAAGCCCCATTCGCGTTTCTCATTATAGCTTAAAACACCTTTTTTAGGAGTTTTAACAGGAGCAACCACTTCTTTCTTTACTTCTTTCTCTTCTTTTGGTTTAGAATCCTCATAAGCTCTAAAATCAGAATAATTACCAGGAAAGTTGTCAACAGCACCCTCTCCTCTAAACACAAATAAGTTATCAACAATCTTATCCATAAAATAACGGTCGTGAGAAACCACAATCAAGTTACCCGGATAATCTAATAAAAAATTCTCTAAAACATTTAGTGTAACCACATCCAAATCGTTCGTAGGCTCATCCAAAATCAAAAAGTTCGGATTCTGAATCAACACCGCACATAAGTACAAACGCTTTTGCTCACCACCACTCAATTTCTCAACAAAATCGTGCTGCTTTTTACGGTCAAACAAAAAGCGTTCAAGAAGTTGTCCAGCAGAAATCTTTCGACCTTTACTCAACGGAATATATTCACCAAATTCCTTAATAACTTCAATAACCTTTTGCCCTTCTTTAATTACAATTCCTTTTTGAGTATAGTAACCAAACTTAACCGTTTCACCAACAACAACTTTACCACCATCTAACGAAATAGCACCAGTCAACATATTTAAAAAAGAAGACTTACCAGTACCATTTTTACCAATAACACCAATACGCTCACCACGTTTAAATACATAGTCAAAACCATCTAAGATAACTTTATCACCAAACGATTTTTTCATCTTATGAAGCTCTACTATTTTACTCCCTAAACGCTCCATGTTAATCTCTAACTGAACTTCATGCTCAGTTCTACGCTTATGCGCTTTCTTCTTAATCTCAAAAAAGTCATCAATACGAGATTTAGACTTCGTAGTACGAGCTTTTGGCTGACGACGCATCCAATCCAACTCCTTTTTAAATAAACTTTTAGCCTTACTCAAATTGGTAGCTTCCAAGGCCAAACGTTCTTCTTTGTTTTGTAAATAATACGAGTAATTTCCTTTGTATTTATACAACTGACCATTGTCAAGTTCAATAATTTCATTACACACACGCTCTAAAAAGTAACGGTCGTGCGTAACCATAAACAAAGTAATCTTTTCTTTAGCAAAAAAAGCTTCCAACCATTCAATCATTTCTAAATCTAAATGGTTTGTAGGCTCATCTAAAATAAGTAAATCAGGTTTCTGAATTAAAACAAGAGCCAACGACAAACGTTTCTTCTGACCACCTGAAAGCAAACCAACCTTTTGCTGTAAATTATCCAGTTTTAACTTCGATAAAATTTGCTTGTACTGCGTTTCAAAATCCCAGGCATTATGTTGCTCCATCAATTCAAAAGCTTCTTGATAAGCTTCCGTATTATCCGGATTCTCCAAAGCCTTTTCATATTGCTTAATAATATCTAGAACTTTATTATCTGTAGAAGAAATGGTCTCTTCAATAGATAAAGAAGGATCTAATTTATCATCTTGCGATAAATAAGCAATATCAATACCTTTTCTGCTCACTACCTGTCCTGTATCCGACTCATCAACACCAGCAACAATATTTAAAATAGAAGTTTTACCACTACCATTTTTCGCAACAAAAGCAATCTTTTGGTCTTTGTTAATTCCAAAAGAAATGTCTTGAAACAATATTTTTTCGCCATATGCTTTCGATATGTTTTCTACAGATAGGTAATTCATTTGCTAAAATTTATGCAAAGAAACAAAAACCCAAGCAAAAGCTTGGGTTTTCTATCAGATAATAAGTACAACTTATTATTTCTTCATCAATTTAGATTTAAACGATTTTTCACCGTTAGAAACTTCAATAAAATACATACCAGAATTCAAACTAGAAATGTTAATACGAGGAGAATTCAAATCACCAAACAACACAACTTTTCCTATCGAATTTACAATTCTATAATGCATCATTTTACCAGTATCAGGAAGTTTAACTTGGATTTCATCAGTTCCAGGGTTAGGATACACCAACATTTTAGAAATAGCATCATCTTGAGGAGTACCATCTAAACCAACAATAAAGCCACCAGAACCAATCTTAATAGAATAGTCTTCAACTTCACCGCTAGAAAAAGAACCACAAGGGTTAGGCTCTCTATTATGACGCATAGCAACACGCATTCTCGTTTTACCAGATTTAGCCGAATGAGGAATAGAGAAACTAGTAGAACGATTACCTTGCTGACTAGAAGCATTCGTCATAATACGCTCGTTATTATCAAAAGAACCATTTTGATTAAAGTCAATCCAAACAGCAAAAAACATGGTAGGTCTGTTATTACTACTAGCATAGCCAGCACTTACCGTAATTAAAGAACTACCACCTTTACCAAGATTTCCAACCTTGTTTGTAAAGTTAGCATAACCACCATTAGAACCAGAAGATTTAGACATACCACCAACAGCAACATAATCAATCCAAGCAGTGCTCGTGCTATTACCTTGAGCAGCACAATAGGTCGGACCATTATCCACTGTTTTAAACGTAACAGTAGCAGTAGCAGAAATGTTACCAGCCGCATCTTTAGCCTTTACAGAATAGGTATATGAAGTACCCGCAGATAAGCTAGACAAAGCAAAAGAAGTATTTGTGGTAGAACTTACTAAAGTAGCACCTCTAAAAATATCATAACCAACAACACCAACATTATCAATAGAAGGGTTCCAATTTAAGGTAGCTTTCGTTTTAGTAATACCAGAAGCTGTTAAGTTTCCAGGTTTAGAAGGAGCTTCCGTATCAGCTAAAGTAGAAAAAGAAACATCAGTCTTAGTAGAAACATTACCAACAGCATCTCTAGCACTTACAGAATACGTATAAGAAGAATCCATAGTTAAACCACTAAGGTCAATAGAAGTATTGGTAACAGAACTCACCAAGTCAGTACCTAAATAAACATCATAACCAACAACACCAACATTATCCGTAGAAGCATCCCAACTTAAAGTAGCAGAAGACATGGTAATATTAGAAGCAACAACATTTAAAGGAACACTAGGAGCTTCCGTATCGTTTAAGGTCATAAACGTAAGTTCAACAGCAGTAGAAGAATTACCAGCCGCATCTTTAGCACTTACAGAATAGGTATACGAAGAATTCATATTCAAACCACTAACAGCAATAGAAGTATTAGCCGTAGATTCAACCAAAGTAGTACCTTGGTAAACATCATAGCCAACAACACCAACATTATCAGTAGCAGCATCCCAACTTAAAGTAGCAGACGACAACGTAACGTCGCTAGCCATAAAGTTTGTAGGAACCGTAGGCGCTTCCGTATCAGCAGCCATAGCAGTAATTACTACTGTATAATCCTCAACTTCTCCGTACGAAAATAACTTTTCACAAGCAGTAGGCGTAGCATTATATTTCATAACAACACGCATACGAGTAGCACCTAAAGAAGCGTCTGTAGGAACGGTAAACGTACCACTAACGGGAGTTTCATTCGATTTATCTTTAAGCCAAACATTTTCGCCAGGATCGGAAAAATCACCATCTTTATTATAGTCAATCCAAACACCATAACCTTCCTCATAAGCAGTAGCACGCCACACAGGAGTAACTGTAATAGTTTGAGAACTACCTCTAGCTAAATCGGTAGAAAGGTCTGTATGATCTGTATAACCACTACCTTTAGGAGTTGTATTATCAATACTACCAATTTGAACTCTACCAATATATTCATCGTCAACATTATTTCCTTCAGAAATACAGTAACGCAATGGAGGAGTACCCGTAGTAGTAACAGAAAGCGTAGCAAGTTTACCACTACCACCGTCTGTACAATTTGCTTTAATAGAACAAACATAAACAGTACCAGGATCTAAATTAGGTACTGCCAAAGAAGTACCCGTAACCGTAAATTCACCAGGGTTTGTAACACCATCAATAGTACCTTTAATGTCAATTGTATAAGACAAAGCACTAGGAACGGCATTCCATGATAAAGAAAAAGCAGCGTCATTAATACTAGAAGCTATAAAGTTATCAGGAGCATCTAAGAAACAAAGTTCTCCAACTCCTACAGCATACCAAGCATTAATAACTGAAATAACCTCAGCACTATCTTCACCATACAAATCAGAAGCAGCAATAATAGCACCTTCTCTAGCATCGGCAAAAGTAGAGTTCGCCGATAAGTAATTTGCTTCCAAACGGTACGAAATCTTAGCAGCCTTCGTCATACCAATACCAGCAACATTAAAATTATTACCAATATCGTTTGTACCAGAACCACCAACCGTAAGCAAGTAGAACCAATAATTTAAAACACCAGAATTGGTATGCACACCACAATAATCATTAAATTGACTAGGGAAAGCACAATTAGGATCTTTCCAATATGCACCACCATGAGTATCAGGTTGACCTCTCTCGTTAGGATTACTCATAGAGCGTAAAGCAACGGCGCCAACACGTCTATCAATTTCATCACCAATTAACCAAACAGAAGCATCAGGAGCCATATCGTTACCATTACCTTTAGCAAAGTGCTCAACAGCAGCACCCCAAATATCAGAAAAACCTTCATTCAAGGCACCAGATTCACGTTGGTAAGCTAAATCAGCAGTGTTCGTACATATCGCATGCCCAATTTCATGAGCAGCAACATCAATAGAAGTCAAAGCATCAAAACGACCATTTCCTTCTGCTCCATTAGAAGAACCGTCACCGTATGACATAACCGATCCATTCCAAAAAGCATTGTCATAATTAGTTTTTACATGAACATAACTACGAATAGAAGCTCCGTTATCGTCAAAACTATTTCTATTATGCTCCGCCTGAAAATAATCATAGGTCATCATAGCACCCCAATGCGCATCTAAAGCAGCATTGTCTTTATTAGCACTATGTTCGGCAGTAGTCCAATTATTATCGTTATCCTCAAATTCATCGTAATTACTTACGTAAGGATATCCAATATTGGTTTGATGCTTAGCATCTCTAGTATATACCTTTCTCGATTCATCATTCAAAGTATATACATCACCATCTTTTCTGGTATCAATAGTTCTGGTACCACTATAACGAGTTTGAGCAGACCCAGCAACAAATAACGCTTTTAAAGTTTCTTCAGCATTTACACTATGTGAAGCAGACTTTACATGTTCATCAACATGACCAAAGTTATCAGCATGCTTAATAATAGCATTGTAAAATAAAGCTTCACCAGTATGAGCATCGATATATAAATATCCACGACTCATAGGTTTAGCAGCAAAAATGTCAAACTTATATGCTAATTTAGGAGCATCAGTTCTCAATACTTCTCTAGGTAAAATAACCAATTCACCTTCTGGTTTTTGGTAATTATCCATTTCTTTAGCAGCTTTTGGATACTCCCAAAGGTATTTTTCAGCGCCAGTATGATCCAACGCTTTTTGAAAGGCCTGTTGGTTCGATAATTTAGGAATCACATTTACTTTTCCTACATCATAAAACTGACCATTCATACTTGTTAATCTGCCGTTTTTTGCATGCGCAGAATAGGTGGCAAATTCGACTTTAAGCCCCTTAAATTTTTGTTGAAATTTCTTGTGAGTAAAACCGAGGTCATCACGTTTCTCCTTAATTTTTTCCAAACCATCGTTGGAGGAGAGTTGAAGTTTTTTTCGAAGAATTTCGGGGGCTTTTTCTAAAGATGATTTAGAAGATTCAACCATCTTGATTCGCTTTAGACTTCTACTTTCTTGTGCTGTGGTTGTTAAGAAACCAGCGAGCATGAAAGATGCTAAAAACACATTTTTAATACAATTGTGTTTCATTGTTTCGGGGGGTTTTTGTTAATAAAATATGTGACAACTAAAATTTCAACATAAAACTCTAATCCTCACCTAATAAATGTATTAAAAAAATAAAATTTCAACAACGAAAAACAACGAAAAAACAACGAAAAACAGAACAAAAAAACCTGAGCAAATTGCTCAGGTTTTAAATATTCAAATATGTCGTATTTGCTTATTTTTTCATCAACTTGGTCTTTAATAATTTTTGACCATCATTAACTTCTAAAATATACATTCCAGTATTTAAATCAGAAATATTAATGTTAGATGAAGTTAATTTACCTGCTTGTACTACTTTACCTATAGTATTTATAATTCTATAGTTTACAGCATCAGCTTTAGAAGCTATTTTAACTTGTACATTGTTAATAGCTGGATTAGGATACGCCATTAACTCAGATATATTATTATTTTGAATTTTCTCTCCAGATACATCAGCAAAAATTACATTCAAACTAGAAGATGAAGAAGCAGTAATGTTTACAGTATAATCTTCAACCTCACCGTCTCCTAAGTTAGCCTCACAAGCAGTTGGTGCAGAGTTATACTTCATAGATACACGCATTCTTGTTTGACCTAATTTTGCACTTGCAGGAATTGTAATGTTAGCTGTTCTGTTTCCAGAGCTAGTAGAGTTACCAGAAGTAACTTGTTCTCCACTATCAGAGAAATCACCATCACCATTATAGTCAATCCAAATTACAAAGTACTCGTTATAAGCAGTACTTCTAAATCCAGCACTTACAACTAATTGGTTAGTACTTCCTCGAGATACGTTAGCTATTTTAGTAGAAGTAAAGTCTCCATATCCTCCATTAGCACCAGTTGAATTTGTCATTCCTCCGAATGATACATAATCAATCCACTCATAAGTAACACGAGTTCCTTTAGAAGCACAGTAAGAAACAGCATTTGATAACGTAGTTACATTTACTACATTACTTGAAGCTGACTCATTTCCTGCAGCATCCTTAGCTTTTACAGAGAATGTATAAGCAGTAGCAGCTGTTAATCCTGTTACATTATAAGTAGTAGCAGAAGTAGTTGATCCAATTTTGGTAGAACCTCTAAATACATCATATCCAGTTACACCTACATTATCTGTAGAAGCAGACCAGTTTAAAGTTAACGTAGTTTGAGTTACACTAGCAGCAGCTAAACTACTTGGTGCACTTGGTGCAGTAGTATCTGCAGAACCTGCTTGTACGTTTACTGTATAATCTTCAACCTCTCCGTCAAAATTAGTCCCACAAGATGTTGGATTAGCATTGTAACGAGCAGAAACTCTCATACGAGTAGCTCCTACTACAGCATTCGCAGGAACAGCTACAGCTTTAGTTGGTAACGCTCCATTAGATACATTACTTACATTTCCTAAATCAATTGTTTCACCAGCATCTGAGAAATCACCATCACGGTTCCAGTCAATCCATGCAATTGCATCAACTCTATAATTACCGTCTGTGTTTACATTTACAGTAAGGTTTACATTAGACGATTGAGATACTGTAGTACTCATGCTTGTAAAGTCCTCATAACCTTTATCTTTAGCAGTACCATCTGCATTGTCAATAGAACCAAAACGAACTCTAGTTACACCTGTAGCATACGAAGTATTACCACTAGAAGCACAATAGTTAATTTGAACAGCAGTAGTTGTAAAGTTTACTGAAGAACTATAGTTAGAATTTCCTGAAGAACACTTAGAACGAACTTGTACTTCATATTGAGTAGAAGCCGATAAACCACTTAAAGTAGTAGAAGTACCAGTAACAGCGTTAGTAGTCCAAGAAGAAGTACCTACTTGACGGTAACGTACATCGTAAGAAGCACCAGCAACAGCAGTCCAAGAAACTGAAGCTCCAGAAGCAGTTACAGAACCAGTAGAAACACCTGTTGGTACTGTAGCGTTACATACTACAGGAGTACCAGTAATTCCAGTTACAATTAAAGAATAGTTTTGGCTACCACCAGTTAAAGAACCTTTATGAGTAACTGTTATAGTATATGTTCCAGAAGCATTAGCAACATCAACTCTTTCATAAGGATCAACATTGTTATCTCTCTTAGCAGAAGTAGTAGGACCTGTTAACTCATATGGTAAATGAGTAGTTCCTCCTTTAGATACTCTAATATCTAAGTCGTTTACTAATACAGGAGTTGTAGAGTTTACAGTAGTATTAGCAGTACCAGGTCTATCAGTCCAAGAAATAGATGCTAATAATGGACTAGTACCATCAGAATCAACTGTAATTGTGTAAGTTTGACCTGAAGTTAATGTTAACTCCTCAATTTTAGCTTGATTCCCTTTTTTAGTAATCGTTTCAGCAGCTCTCTTAGTGTTTAATAATCCCCATCCAAAAACGGCATCAGGACCAGAAGCACCAGCGTCATCAGCAGTATGTAAAGCTAAACCTTTTAAAGTTGCTGCTTTCATTAAGCTTCCGCTGTTTAAGTTTTTATAATGTTGTTGTAATAATAATAACGATCCAGTTACGTTAGGCGAAGCCATAGAAGTACCTGTGATAGATTGATAAGCAGTATCACTACTTTCATAAGTAGAATATACACCCGTACCGTTACCTGTAATATCTGGCTTAATACGCATATCATCCGTTGGTCCCTCACTACTAGAACTATTTATAGAAACAGAAACTAAGTTACCATTAGAACTAACATTTGCATCTTGAGCATTTGCAACAACTAAATTGTTCTTAGAAGTAGAGTGCCCTGTTAACTTATCCCATCCAGAACCTCCAGTAGGATTATTATTTGCAGTGTTATCATTACCATCATTACCAGCAGCCACAACCATTAAATAGTTAGGAGCGTTAAACATAATTTCATCCCATGCACGAGATTCAGTAATATAACCTCCAAAATAATGTTGAGGTAATAAAACCGCTCCTGTGTTTGGGTTTCTAACTCTAAATCCATAAGAGTGATTAGATAAAATCATACCATTTGAAGCTGCAGTAGTAGCTTCAGATTTATCACTATTCCAATCATTACCTCTTACTTTAGAGTGTGGAGCCATTCCTTTTGCATTAGCAACAACACCAGAAGCCATAATAGTTCCTGTTACGTGAGCTGCGTGAAAGTTTAATGAAGAACTTCCATCGTTTACAGAATATCTGTTATTTCCTCCTGCACCATCATACTCTTGATGTGAGGCTCTCGCAATACCACCATCCCATACGTAGGCTGTCATTCCTTGACCCATTAAGTTTAAACCTAATGAACCACCAGAATTTAAGTGATTTGTTCTTGTTGATTTTGCAGCATCAACGTTAAATGTAGTGTAATAAATAGGTTTTCCATTTACTACGCGTTGTAAAGACATTAAACTACCATCAGCAGCTTCGATAGTAGTTTTCCAACCTTTTTGTTTTGCAATTCTTAAGGCTTGTTTTCTTTCAGAATCTTCTTTAGTTTTTAAAGATTTTTGAATTGTTTGAAGTTTTCCTAAGTCATATTGACTTCTAATTTTTTCAACATCCCGCTTGGTTTGAGCTTGCGCTTGGAAACTTAATCCCAAAATAGCACCAGCCAAAGCAATACTTTTAAAGTACTTCTGTTTCATTTGAAGGGTTATTTTGATTAGTTATTTAATTGTGAAATAAATATAAAATACTCTTAACATTTTATCATTTCGTCGACAAATATACTAAAAAAATGAATTATTCCTAATCAAACATTAAAAACACAAAATTATATTAAACAAAACACAATTAAAAAACCTCATAAACCTAGTGTTTATGTAGGTTTATGAGGTTTTATATAAAAAGGGCTCATATAAAAATATAAGCCCCTGAAACTCAAATTATTTCTTCATTATTTTAGTTTTTAATGATTTTTGACCATCATTAACCTCTAAAATATAAATACCACTATTCAAATTAGACACATCTAAATTAGAAGCGTCTAAAGAACCAGATTGAACAACTTTTCCAGCAGTGTTTATAATTTTATAAATCATATTAGTAGCTTTAGAAGCCATTTTAACACGAACAAAATCTTTTGCGGGATTAGGATATGTCATTAAATCTATATCATTTGATTCACCTAAAGGATTAGCACTAATAATCTCAGCAGATGAAGAAGAAGTTTCAGTAATATTAACTGTATAATCTTCAACCTCGCCATAATTATAAGTACCACAAGAAGTTGTATGTTGAGCAGTATCTTTCATTGCTACACGCATTCTAGTTTGACCTAATAATGCTGATGCAGGGATAGTAATATCTGCTGAAACATTTCCTGCACTAGACGCTGAGCCAGTAACAACTCTTTCACTAGATTCAAAAGTTCCGTTTTTATTAAAATCAATCCAAACAGACCAGTATTCTTTGTAAACAGTACTAGCATATCCTACACTTAATACAATCTTACTTGTACTTCCTTTAGCTACGGTAGCTATTTTAGAAGTAAAATCACCATAACCTCCATTGGCTCCAGAAGTATTAGTCATTCCTCCAAACGATACATAATCAATCCATTCGTAAGAAGTAGTTCCTTTATATGAACAATATGACACAGAATTTGGTAAAGTTGAAATATTTAAAATATTACTACTTGCCGATACATTTCCAGCAGTGTCTTTAGCTTTTACAGAGAATGTATAAGCAGTTCCAGCAGTTAATCCAGTTACATCATATGTAGTTTCAGAAGTAGTTGATCCAATCTTCGTAGCTCCTCTATAAACATCATAACTAGTTACAGCAACATTATCAGTAGCTGCAGTCCAGTTTAACGTTAAAGTAGTTTGAGTAACACTAGTAGCCGATAAATTACTAGGAGCAATTGGTTCAGTAGTATCAGTAATAGCTGGCTGAATATTAACCGTATAATCTTCAACTTCACCATCAAAGTTAGTTCCACAAGAAGTAGGATTTGTGTTATACCTAGCTACAACTCTCATTCGAGTAGCACCAGCTTTAGCACTAGCAGGAACAGCAATAGCTTTTGTAGGTAAAGCACCATTTGGCACATTACTAATATTACCTAAATCAAAATCTTCACCAGCATCAGTAAAATCACCATCTTGGTTCCAGTCAATCCATGCAATAACATCAATTCTATAGTTACCATCAGTATTTACAGATACCGTAAGATTTTCAATAGAAGACTGAGAAACTGTAGTACTTATGCTCGTGAAATCTTCATAACCTTTATCCTTAGCAGGACCATCAGTATTGTTAATAGAACCAAAAACAACTCTAGTAATTCCTGTATTATAAGAAGTATTACCGCTAGCATTACAGTAAGAAACAGTTTTAGCAGGCGTAGTTACACTAACAACATTACTAGCTGAAGATTCGTTTCCAGCAGCATCTTTAGCTTTTATAGAGAACGTATAAGCCGTAGAAGCAGTTAATCCTGTTACATTATAAGTTGTATTTGTAGTAGTTCCTAACTTAGTAGAACCTTGATATACATCATAACCAGATACAGCTACGTTATCAGTAGAACCTGTCCAATTTAAAGTTAAAGAAATAGATACTACATTAGAAGCAGCTAAATTACTTGGAGCAGTTGGTGCTTGCGTATCATTTACAGCATTAGCAGTAAAAGAACCAGTAAATACACCTCTACCATAAGTAGATGCTATGATTTTATTTTGAGCATGATTACCATTAATATTCCAGTAATCGAAAGAAGTAACACTAACGTCACTCATACCATTATAAGCTTGTGTCCAAGTTGGATTCGCTTCGTTAAAATTTGTAGTAGACCATACTCCTAATTGAGTTGCTAAAATAGCTTCAGTTCTGTCTAATGGGTTTTGTAAAATATCTCTTACAGGAATATTAGGTAAATCACCTTCTTTATTTACCCAATTAGTACCACCATCGGTAGTTGCCCAAACACTAGTTACACCATAGTTATGAATAGTAACAAAAATATCATCATCAGTAGCACCAAAACGAACAGAAGAAACCGACCCTACAAAAGGGGTAACAACATTAGTCCAAGTAGCACTGCTATTAGTAACATTAGTTAACTTTAATAATTTACCATTAGATAAACCAACATACCAAGTATTATTAGCAAAAGGAGAAGCTCTAAAAGCAGTAGGACTTGCATCTAAAAGAGCATTTGTAATATTCCCTTTAGTATTAGAAGCTACATTAATACTTTTAATAGATTTAGAAGCAGCAGAAGCATTTGATAATAAACGATTCGCTTGACTATCATATCCCATTGGATTTACGAAGTCACCTGTGTTACGCTCATTTAATATTGTTGTTCCTCCTCCTTGGATTTTACTTATACCATTCCAAGGTAAACTAAACCTATAGATAACATTATTTGTATACGTAGAAATCATATACTGACCGTCTTTATCAATAAAAGTATAAAAACCATCACCACCAGAAACTTCCGTAGAACTATTTACACCAGCAACCGCATTTCTAAAACCTTGAGTACCGTTATCTTGAGCACCTGCACTAAAAATACCATCAACATCACCAACACCATCAGGACCAATACCAGCTTTTACAAACTGAGTGACATTATACCCTTTATTTCTAGCACCTAATATACCTCCAGAATTTCCTGAATAATAAATACCTCCATCGTTTCCAAATAATATTTTAGAAGAATCATTATTACCAAAAGCAATAGCATGCTGATCAGAATGAACTACAGAGACATTTAAAGCAGCTAAATTGTTATTATTAGACCACTTAGATATTTGAGACCAAGAAGTACCACCATTTGTAGATTTAAACAAATCTATACCACCAACATATACAATATCATCATCAGTAGGATCTGCCTCAACTACTAAATTATAAAAAGATTGACCTCTTGTAAAATCTTTAGCTGGTATACCATTATCAACATCATTAGGTAAAGAAGTAGCAGAAATCGTAGCAAAACCATTCGTTGTTTTATAAATATGAACAGGGTCTATTAACCTATTTTGAGCATCTCTAGCCAAACCTTCAGTAAGCGCATAAATCTTATTAGCATCCGTAGCAGAAGGCTCTAACTCAACTCTATTCGAATCAGTTAAAGGAGAAGCTGCTGCTTCTGTCCAAGTAGAACCATTTGCAGAGCTAAATACTCTACCACCACTAGTAGAACTTAATACAGATTTAATAGTACCCATCCAAATAGTATTGTTAGCACTTACCTCTAAATCATTAGGAGTATAATAATAATCATTACCACTAAAAGTATACTTCATGTTATCAGACTCAATTCTATTCCAGTTAACACCACCATCAGTAGAACGATATAAACCAGCAGATTGTAATCCTAACCAATTTTTTGGACTTGATGAATCACCATAAACATGTGCTCCAACCGCTACAAATAATTCAGTAGAATTTCCATTATCCCATGCTAAAACATCGTTTACATAGTGAATACCAGAAAGAAAAACATTGCTTGCATTATGATTAATAACAGCAGTTCCAGCAGCAGGAATATTTATAGCAACCCAAGTAGTACCACCATCAGTTGTTCTATATACTCCATTTCCTACTACATCACCAGCAGTGTACTGTTCTCCAGTACCAACATACCAAGTATTAGAATTTCTTGGATCTACGGTAATAGAAGTTACCGATAAGTTTCCTGGTACATTTTGAACTCTTTGCCATTGAGAATTTGAGTTACTAATGTTATTATTTACCCATAAACCACCACTAACACCACCGGCATAAACGCGGTTGTTGGTAGCGTCATTAGGATCAAACATAATAGCCCTTGTTCTTCCTCCAACATTATTTGGACCTCTTTCTACCCAAGCATTCGTATTAGTTCCTGGGTTTTTCTGAGCTTTTCTCTCTGCTATTAATCTATTTCTCAATTCATTTAAAGAGCCATCTTCTAATTCACCAGTAGAAGGGTTTATAGTTAGTCCCCACATTTGCTCGAAATATCGATTAGGAGGTAAACCATAATTTTTTCTCTTTTTTTTATCCCATTTCAAGGTTTCTTGATAAGGGCTGTTCTTTAAGAACTCTGCGTGTGTTTGTCGTTGTTTTTCAACATTTAGCATATCACTTCTATCAGAGAAATGCTTATAACCTATAGACGAGACTAAGGCTAAAGACAAACCACCAATTAATAACTTTAAATTGTTATTCATTTTAAAGGGGGGGTTAATTGTTAATAAATAAATTCGATAAAAAACCCCAGGTTTTCGCCTGGGGTATACTTAGCTTTATTAATTTTTAATAAGCTATTTTTTGATAATTTTAGTTTTTAATAATTTTTGTCCATCATTAACTTCTAAAATATAGATTCCAGTATTTAATTTAGATACATCTAAACTACGAGAGTTATCTAAACGTCCAGCTTTTACTACTTTACCTATAGTGTTTACAACTCTATAAGCAATATCACTAGACTTAGAAGCTAATTCTACTTGAACAAAATCAGATGAAGGGTTAGGGTAAGCCATTAAACCTAAGCTTGTATCGTTTCCTAAACTTACAGCTCTTACTACATCAGAATCTCTAGTAGTACTTGCTGTAATATTTACAGTATAATCTTCTACTTCTCCATAGTTATAAGTTCCACAAGAAGTAGTGTGTTGAGCAGTATCTTTCATTGCAACACGCATTCTAGTTTGACCTAATAATGCTGATGCAGGGATAGTAATATCTGCTGAAACATTTCCTGCACTAGATGCAGATCCTGCAACAACTCTTTCGCTAGATTCAAAAGTTCCATTTTTGTTAAAATCAATCCAAACAGACCAGTACTCTTTATAAACAGTACTTGCATATCCAACACTCAATACAATTTTACTAGTACTTCCTTTAGCAACAGTAGCTACTTTAGAAGTAAAATCTCCATAACCACCATTAGCTCCTGTAGAATTAGTCATTCCTCCGAATGATACATAATCAATCCACTCGTAAGAAGTAGTTCCTTTATAAGAACAGTAAGATACAGAGTTAGATAAAGTTGAAACACTTACAGTATTACTACTTGAAGATATATTTCCAGCAGCGTCTTTAGCTCTTACAGAGAATGTATAAGCAGTTCCCGCTGTTAATCCAGTAATATTTACAGATGTATTAGCAGTAGTTCCTAATTTTGTAGAACCACGGTACACATCATATCCAGTTACTCCTACATTATCAGAAGAGGCAGACCAGTTTAAAGTTAAAGTAGTTTGTGCTACGTTTGAAGCAGCTAAACTTGATGGTGCAGTTGGCGCAGTAGTATCAACACTAGAAGTTGCAGAAGTATAGTTTGCAGCCCATCCAGCAGCATTTACAGATCCATCAGAAGTAAACTTAACAAACATTGCGTTTCCAGTAGAAGTTACTGCATTTGGAGTAGAAGTTCCTGAGAACTTACCTAATTGAGTTGCACTAGCACTAGAACCATCATAAACAGTTACAAAATCATAACCACTTTCAGTATTGAAACTACTAAAGTTTAAAGTAACTTTTCCTCCGTTAGCTGGTTTAATTAACCAAGTACAGTTTTTACCATTTCCATAGTTTTGGCTTCCACTTCCATCAGTAAAAGAACCGCTATTATCAGTTATAGTAGCTCCACCATTACAAGGATCTTGTGAACCACCACCAGAATTACCACTTCCAAATTTATCAGATAATGCTAAAGCACGTCTAGAACCACCAGCTTCTAAAACAGCACGCATTCTATTTTTTTGTCCTACAGTAAATAAGTTCATACAAGCATCATCAGAATAATCCATATAGTTTTGAACCATATCTTCAGAACCACAAGAAACGTGTCCAGTTTTACATCCATAGTTAGGAGCATCAGATTTTGGAGTATCAGAAACAAAATCATCTTTACTACAATCTCCATCTCCCCAAATGTGACGTAAATTTAAATAGTGTCCTATTTCGTGAGTAGTAGTTCTTCCTAAGTTAAAAGAAGGATTAAGTGTTCCTGTAGAACCAAAAGCATCGTGAATCATTACTAATCCATCAGTTGCAGCAGCTCCACCTGGGAATTGTGCATATCCTAAAATTGTTCTGTCTCCTTGTGGACTAGTATTTGTCATTTTTGGAACAATCCACATATTTAAATACTCAGCAGTATTCCATGGATTAACTCCACCAGTTGCAGAACTTTTCATTGCGTTATACGCTTTGAATTTTGTACCCCAATCAGCTCCACTTACTTGTTTTCTAGTAATTGCAGTAGTAGCATTTCCATTAGGATCAACTTTAGCCATAGCAAACTCAATTTGAGTATCAGCTGCTTGCGACCATTTATTAGTTTTATCAGTATTAGTTCTTCTAAAATCTTTATTCAATACATCAATCTGAGAAAGAATCTGTGCGTCACTAATATTATTTGTTGAATTTGTATATAAAACGTGAACTACAACAGGAATCGTAATAATGCTTCCATTTACTTTACCTTGGTAGCTTTCCATTTCTTTTACTCTCTTTTGAGTAAATTTTTCAATCTGTTTCATTCGACTTTCAAGACCAGGGTCTGTAGCCTTTCTTTCCTCTATGTCCTCCATTGCATAGCAGGTCCTTTTTTGTTGAGCAAATGTCGCTCCAATAAAAAATAAGCATAAAAATGCCAGAGTAATTTTGTTTTTCATTTCTGAAGGGGTTTTTAATTAATTATATTTCATTTAAGAATCACCTATTATCATATTCGCAATAAAAACTCTTAAATTTTTGTTAAACGGGCAACAAATATAGAAAAAAACATTAGTTCTGCTATTTTTTTTGCAAAAAACAAAAACTTTTAATACCTTTAAGTCTTTTCATTTTTTTATAAACCCAGCACTACACTAGGCTTAAAGCATTTTTAAAACTTTTAAAAAAAATACATCTGTCATTAACTTTTAAATGAGATTAATTGTATTTTTATTAAAATTTCACACGAATGCTTCAAATTAAAAACTTAGAAATAGCTTTTAAAAAATCTCCTCCAGTCGTTAAGAACATCTCTTTTAATTTACAGCAAAATGAAATACTTGGAATAGTAGGAGAGAGCGGTAGTGGAAAATCTATAACTTCTCTTGCAATCTTAGGACTACTTCCTAAGTTCGCAGATATTAAAGGAGAAATTCTCTTTAACCAACAGGATTTATTAGCATTTAATAAAGATTCATTTCAAAAAATTAGAGGGAGTAAAATTGCCATGATTTTTCAAGAACCAATGAGTTCTTTAAATCCAACTTTAACTTGTGGTTATCAGGTTGCAGAGATATTACAACTACATACAAACCTATCAAATAGCGAGATAAAAGAAGAAGTAATTTCACTTTTTAACAAAGTCAAATTACCTAGACCAAATGATATATATAACTCCTATCCACATCAAATAAGTGGAGGTCAAAAACAGCGAGTTATGATTGCCATGGCCATAGCTTGTAAACCTCAATTATTAATTGCCGATGAACCTACAACAGCGCTAGATGTTACGGTTCAAAAAGAAATAATATTACTACTAAAAGAACTACAAAAAGAGTTTAAAATGGGAATATTGTTTATTTCTCATGATTTAGCACTAGTTTCAGAAATTGCCGATAATGTAGTAGTAATGCACAAAGGAGTAATTATAGAACAAGGCACTTCAAAAAACATATTTCTAAATCCAAAAGAAAATTACACCAAAGCATTAATTAACTCAAAACCAAACACTAAGAATCGTTTAAAATTACTACCAACAGTTAGTAATTTTATAAACAATTCTGTTGATACTACTTTATTTACCAATAAAGAACGAGAAGAGTATCATAACAAAATATACAATAAATCTCCATTACTGGAAATCAAAAATTTACACAAGGATTTCATTTCTAATGCTTCTTGGTTTTCAAAACCAAACATAGTAAAAGCAGTAAATGATGTTTCTTTTAAAATTTATGAAGGAGAAACCTTAGGTTTAGTTGGTGAAAGTGGTTGTGGAAAAACTACATTAAGTAGAACAATTTTACAACTAGAAACAGCTAGTTCAGGAGAAATTATTTATAAAGGAAAAGACATCACAAAGCTTTCAAAATCAGAGTTTAAAAAACTAAGAAAGGATATTCAAATAATATTTCAAGATCCTTTCTCATCCTTAAACCCAAGAATTACTATTGGTAATGCAATTCTTGAACCAATGAAAGTTCATAACATCCTTGATTCTTCAAAAGAAAGAAAAAATTATGTACTGGATTTATTGGAAAAAGTAGGACTCGAAAAAGAACATTTTTATCGATATCCACATGAGTTTTCTGGAGGACAAAGGCAACGTATAGGAATTGCACGTACCATAGCTTTACAACCAAAATTAATTATTTGCGACGAATCCGTTTCCGCTTTAGATGTATCAGTTCAAGCCCAAGTTTTGAACTTATTAAATCAATTAAAAGCAGAATTTAATTTTACTTACATATTCATTTCACACGATTTATCAGTAGTTAAATACATGGCAGATCAATTAGTTGTAATGAACAAAGGTAAAATAGAGGAAATTGCAGATGCTGACGAAATATATAATAACCCAAAAACAACGTATACCAAAACATTAGTAGAAGCCGTTCCAAAAGGGCTTTAACTTTTTTCAATACTATATTAGTAGTATATTGCGCTGTTAAAAAATAGAAAAGAGAAATATGAAAATAATAGTCCCAATGGCAGGAATAGGTTCTCGTTTGAGACCTCATACTTTAACTATTCCTAAACCTTTAACCGTTATCGCTGGTAAATCAATTGTACAACGTTTAGTTGAAGATATAACTTCAGTAGTAAACCAACCTATAGAAGAAATAGCTTTTATTATTGGTCCTGCTGCCAAAGGGTTCCCTGCAAACACTGCAGATAAACTTAAAAGCATCGCTGAAGCTCTTGGAGCAAAAGGCTCTGTATATGTTCAGGAAGAAGCTTTAGGAACAGCTCATGCAATTTACTGTGCTCAAGAATCTTTAGACGGCCCTTGTGTAGTAGCTTTTGCTGATACTTTATTTAAAGCCGATTTTAAATTAGATTCAAATGCTGATGGTGCTATTTGGGTAAAAAGAGTAGAAGATCCAAGTGCTTTTGGAGTTGTAAAACTTAAAGATGGTTTTATTACAGATTTCGTAGAGAAACCAAAAGATTTTGTTTCTGACTTAGCTATTATTGGTATTTATTACTTTAAAGATGGAGCTAAGGTTCGTAATGAAATAAAATATTTATTAGATAATGATATTAGAGAAAATGGTGAATATCAATTAACTAATGTTTTAGAATCCTTAAAACAACAAGGAGCTAAGTTTATTCCTGGTACTGTTGACGCTTGGATGGATTGCGGTAAGAAAGACCCAACAGTAGATACAAACAAACAAGTTTTAGGTTTTGAACAAAATAATGGCAACAATTTAGTAGCTAATGACGTTGTATTAGAAAACGCTGAAATTATTCAACCTTGTTATGTTGGTAAAAACGTAACATTAAAAAACACAAAAATAGGACCTTATGTTTCTATTGGTGAAAATAGTGTAGTTGAAAACTCTACTATTGTAAATTCATTAATACAAACAAATGTTCAAATATCTAATGCAAATTTAGATAACGCCATGATTGGTAATCATGCAAAATACAATGCTAATTATACATCAGTAAGTATAGGTGATTATACAGAACTTACATAAAAAAAATAGAAGAAAAATTAAAGAGGCAAGAAGGCACTTCTTTTTGTCTCTATTTTTCTTTTTGTTTTATTTTCTCTCCTTAAAAGCACAAGACAGCATTCCTCCTTCAGAAGATGTTAGTGAAAGTGACAATATTCAATTCCAAGAAAATTTCTTTAAAGCACTGTCTAACAAGGCTATTTTCAATTACCAGAAAGCAATTGAAAACCTAGAAAAATGTAATGAACTAGAACCAAATAATAAAGCTGTATTATTTGAACTTTCTAAAAATTATGTAAAACTAGGTAGAAATAACGAAGCTTTAGAATACATAAAATCTGCCTTAGAAGTCGACAATGAAAATATATGGCTTTTAGAACATAAAGTTTATATTTTAAGAAAAATTGCAGCCTTTGATGAAGCTATTGAAGTTCAAGAAAAAATTGCAGATAAGTATCCAAAAAAGAAACGTCTTTTAGTTTTTTTACACTTACAAAACAGAGATATTCCTTCAGCAAAAGAAGTTTTGTCTGAATTAAAAAAGAGCAAGCTATTAAATGCTAGATTAAGGCTAATACAAGAAAAGCTAGAGGAAACAAAATCCCCAAAACCAACTGAAAAGAAAGAACAAAACACAATTGCTAATACTGATTTAAGAGCTAATTTTGAAAAAGAAAAATCATTCAATAATTTAAAACTTTTATTAAACAAACTATCATCAGACAATGATAATGATTTATTAAAATATAGTGAACAAGGGTTAGCTTTATTTCCTGCTCAACCTTTTGTTTATTTTATGAATGGAAAAGCATTAAACAACAAAAGTCAGTTTAAAAAGGCAATTCAAAGTTTACAAAATGGCATCGATTTTGTAATTGACAATAATGAAATTGAAGCTAAATTTTATTTAGAGATTGCTAGAGCTTATGAAGGATTAAACAATCCGGAAAAAGTAAAAACTTATAAAAATAAAGCAGCAAAAGTTCTAAAATAATTTACTTCTCTATTACTAATTTATGAAATATTATACTCTCTTATTTATACTATTCATTGGTTTTACTTCATGTAAATCGAGTAAAAAAGCAATCAATACTTCTACAATAGTAAAAAAAATGTCTGCTCGTAAAGTAGCAAAAAAACATATGTCTTCTAACTTCGATGAGAAGACCATTGATGCTCGTTTGAAAGTAAATTATAAAGACACTAAAGATAAAATAGGATTTTCTGTACGTATGAAAATCATAAAAGATGAAGTTATCTGGTTAAAAGGAACTAAGGTTATCAATATTTTTAAAGCTAAAATAACGCCAACCAAAGTTCAGTTTTACTCTTCTTATTACAAAAACTATTTTGATGGTGATTTTGCTATGCTTAAAAAAATACTGGGTACTGATATCAACTTTGAGCAACTTCAAAATATGTTATTAGGGCAATCAATATTGAATGTAAAGTCGCAACGTCAAGAAGTAGTTATAAAAGACCAATCTTATCAACTTTCACCTAAAAAACAGGCTGAATTGTTTGATATTTTCTTTTATGTAAACCCGAATCATTACAAGCTAGATAAACAATCAATTGTAAACCAAGCAAAAAATCAACGTTTAGATATTTCCTACCCAAAATATTCAAACAAAAAGAATGTTTTATTTCCACAAAAAATTATCATAAACGCCAAAACAAAAGATAAGTTTACTAACATCAACCTTACAACTCGTTCTGTAGAGTTTAATAAAAAATTAAACACTGATTTTAAAATTCCTAGCGGGTATAAAGAAATTAAACTATAATGAAGAAGCACACGCTATTTACCCTTTCTTTTCTATGCCTTTTTTTGGCTAGTTTCTCTTCATTTGGGCAAAGCAGAAAAGCGCTTGAAAACAAACGTAAGAAGCTAAAAAATGAAATAAAACAAGTAAATACTTTACTAATTAAAACAGTAAAGAAAAAAAGTAATGCTTTAGATGATTTAAAAGATTTAAGTCAAAAAATAAACGCTAGAGAACGTTTAATTGAAACTATTGAGTTAGAGAGCAAGTTATTATCGAAAGAGATAAATAACAACGAAAAACAGCTTAAAGATTACAATAATCAGCTAAAAAAACTAAAGAAAGAATATGCTGATATGGTAGTTAAAACTCATAAAAGCAAATCGCAACAAAGTAAAACTATGTTTTTACTTTCTTCTGAAAGTTTCTATCAAGCCTATAAGCGTATAAAATATATGCAACAATATAGCGACTATAGAAAAAAACAAGGAGAGGAGATTATTGTTAAAACCAAAGACATACAAAAGCTAAATGATTCTTTAATTGAGCGAAAAAAATCTAAAGAGTTATTAATTACTGATGAAAAAGATCAGAAGGATAAAATAGAATCTGATAAAAAGAGTCAGGAAAAGTTAATTTCTAAAATCAAGAGACAGGAGAAGAAGTATAAGAGAGATTTACAAAAGAAATTAAAAGAAGAAAAACGCATTACTGCACGTATTGATAGGTTAATTAGAAATGCTATTGCTCGTGCCAATAAGAATAAAAAAAGCAATAAGAAAAAATCATCATCCGCTAGTTTTGTTTTAAATGCTGCTGAAAAGAAATTATTAGCTAATTTTGAACAAAATAAAGGGCGTTTACCTTGGCCTGTACACGGAATTATAACAAGAAAATTCGGTGTACAACCACATCCAACTTTTCCTGGAATTAATGTTAGTAGCCCTGGTTTACATATTACAACCAAAGCAAACACTGATGCTCAAAGTATTTTTAATGGAAAAGTATTAGCTATTCAAACACAATTAGGAGGAAAAAAATCTGTCTTAGTACAGCACGGTAATTATATTTCTGCCTACAATAACCTAGAAAAAATCTATGTTAAAAAGGGTAGTCCGGTAAAAACAGGAGATAAATTAGGTAAAGTTTTTACTGATAAAATCTCAGGTAAGACTAAATTAATTTTCATTTTATATAAAGATATTGTTCGTTTAAATCCAGCTCTTTGGATACGTAATAAATAAAAACACATGAAAAACTCAGCTAACTTTATTATTATAACCATAGCATTAATTGCAACATTAGTAATTGGAAAAGGAATACTAATTCCATTCATTTTTGCCTTAATTTTTTGGTTTTTAACTCGTGAAATACGAAAGACTATTTATAAGATACCTTTTGCTAAAAAGTTTATTCCTTTTTGGTTAAGTAACCTTATAGTTTTCACTTTAATAATTTTAAGTTTTGGATTTATTTCTGGCATTATAACAAACAGTATTTCTGACTTAACTACTTCCTATTCAAAATACGAACCTAATGTTGAGGCAATTATTAAAAAATTAGATACTTATTTTCATATTGATATAATTAAATCAATTACTTCTGTTTTAGGAGATTTTAATTATGGTTCTGTACTAGGAAATATCGCCAATGGAATAAGTGGTTTATTAGGCGATACTTTTATGATTGTAATCTATGCGTTGTTTATTTTCTTAGAAGAAACTAGCTTTAAAAAGAAACTAGTAAAAATGTTTCAGGGTAAACAAACAAGTTATGATAGCATGCAATCTATGTTATCTAAAATTGAGTTTTCAATTTCAAATTATCTTCGTTTAAAAACGTATGTAAGCTTACTTACTGGTGTTCTAAGTTATATTGTTTTACTAGTAGTAGGGGTAGATAGCGCTCCTTTCTGGGCTTTTTTAATCTTCTTATTAAATTATATCCCAACTATTGGTTCTTTAATAGCTACAGTTTTCCCAGCAATTTTTAGTTTAATACAGTTTGGTGAATTTACCCCTTTTATAATTGTATTAATTGCTGTAGGTACCGTACAAGTAATCGTAGGAAATGTAATTGAGCCTAAGCTATTTGGGAAGTCGTTAAATTTAAGTCCGCTTGTAACAATATTATCGTTAGCTGTGTGGGGAAAAATTTGGGGAATTACAGGTATGATTTTAAGTGTTCCAATTACTGTAATTATGATTATAATTTTCTCACAGTTTGAGAAAACTAAAACAATCGCCATTTTCTTATCCGAAAACGGCGATTTAGAAGAGGTTTAAGCTCGTTTTATTCAGAAAACAATGCTTTTAACTCAGTTGCATCTTTAGGCGCTAATTTATTCGCTAAAACTAAGCTAAGCTGCTTTCTACGTAAAGCTCCGTCGTAACGTTGCTTTTCCAATTCAGTTTCTGGTTTAATTTGTGCAATAGGTACTGGTTTTCCAGTTTCGTCAACAGCAACAAATGTGTAAATTCCTTCATTTACCTTTGTTTTTTCACCCGATTGACGATCTTCTATCCAAACATCTACATAAACCTCCATTGATGATTTAAAAGCTCTTGAAACCTTCGCTTCTACTGTTACAACACTTCCCACAGGAACTGATTTAGTAAACGCTACATGATTTACGGATGCAGTAACCACAATTCTTCTTGAATGGCGACGAGCTGAGATACTACAAGCTCTATCCATACGTGCTAATAATTCACCTCCAAAAAGGTTATCTAAATAATTTGTTTCACCTGGTAAAACAAGATCGGTAAGTACAGTTAATGACTCTTTTGGCGTTTTAACTCTCATCAATTAAATTTTGATGCAAAGATATACATAAAGCCAAAAAAACGAGTAATTTTAAATGTGATTATTTAGCCAATAACCAAGCGTCTTCGCTTACCTTTTCTTTAATCAATTCTAATGCTTTTCTTGCATCTGATTTGTTGCTATAACTAGCAAAAGCAACTTGAGTTAAACCATAGGCATTTTCACCAATGATACTCGCATCATAACCTAAGTCTTTTAACTCTTGTAACTTATTTTCAGCATTTTCAACTTCTTGAAAAGCACCAGCAATAATATGAAAGTTATTATCCTCAGCCTTTGCTACATTTAAATTGATTGTTGGTAACGGATTATCAATTACAAAAGTTGCAGATTGTAGTTTCTTTTGTAAAGATTTCTCTTGATTTGCTAAAACTTCTTTTTGCTGTTGGTTTTGAACTCCATTCCAACCAACATAAGCAATACCTACAACAGCGGCAGCTACAGCAGCACGCTTTAATAAAATAGGCATTCTTCTTTCTTTTTCTTCAGCAGTAGCTGGTAATGTTTTAACTTCTTCTTTAAATCTTTTTATAGTAGGACTTTCTACCTCAGCTAGACCAAAAGATTCTGCTAAAAAGTTACTAGAAGTATTAGGTTCAAAAACTACTTGCTTTGCTTCGTTTAAAGATAAAGCACCTACTGAAGCAACAGTAATAGTTTTAGACGCTAACTCCTTTTTCCACTTTGCTACTTCACTAGCAATAAACACATTTGCTTTCTCAAAAGAAATGTTTTTGTTAGAAGCTATATAATTAGCCAATAAACCATCATTATGTTGCAAATACGAATTAAAAGTAATTTGTTTCTTAGGTGGAGAAAAAGTATGGGTAAAGTTATTCACTTTAGCACCTATTTTGTTGGTTACAAATCCACCAAAGTTAGGAACAATTACGCAATCGTATCTGTATAATAAATCGTTTATATAGTTGGCTAATGTCATAAAAACAAAGATAGCTTTTTTAGCGTTTCTTGTCAAGGTTCCTTCTAAAATTTATCAACAGTTTTTTTGTATATTGATAATCAAAATATTGCTATATGAAAGAAGAAAAATTACTGGCCATTCTTAGGCTACAGGCTACAAAAAACATTGGTAGTGTCTTAGCAAAAAAGCTAATTAGTACTACTGGAGGTGTAGAAAATGTATTTAAAGAACATAAAAATTCACTTCATAAAATTCATGGAATTGGTCCAAATATTACAACGCATTTATTAGATACTAAAAATCAAAAAAGGGCAGAAGAGGAGTTAAAATATATACAGCAAAAAAACATTCAATATTCATATTTTTTAGAAGAAGATTATCCTCATAACTTAAAAAATTCTGTAGACCAGCCCATTCTTATTTTTAAAGATGGAGACATGAATTTAAACAATCAAAAAGTTATTTCAATTGTAGGAACTAGGAAGTGTACTTCGTATGGACGTGATTTTTGTAATCAATTGATTGAAGATTTAAAAACTTATAACCCTATAATAGTTAGTGGTTTTGCCTATGGTGTTGATATTTATGCATATAAAGCAGCCATAAAAAACAACTTACAAACCATAGCAGTTTTAGCACATGGCTTAGAAGATGTTTATCCAAAAACTCATAAAAAATATATTTCTCAATTACATAAAAATGGTGGTTTTATTACTGAGTTTTGGCATCAGGAAAAACCTCAACGAGAAAACTTTTTAAAGCGTAATCGTATTGTTGCTGGACTTTCTAAAGCCACAATTATTGTAGAATCTGCTGAAAAAGGAGGTTCATTAGTTACTGCTGACATTGCTAATTCTTATAACAGAGATGTTTTTGCTTTACCAGGGAAATATACTGACACCTATAGCAAAGGTTGTAATAACTTAATAAAAAACAATCAAGCACATTTATTAACCTCAGCTGAGGATATTGTAAAAATGTTGAATTGGGATATTCAACAAACTAAAAAAGTACAGGCCATACAAAAACAATTATTTGTAAGTTTAAATGATACTGAAAAAAAGATTTATGATTACTTACAGCAACACGGTAAGCAACTTATGGATACTATTGCTATCAACTGCGAAATTCCCATATATCAGCTATCTTCTATATTATTACAAATGGAATTAAAAGATATTGTAAAACCTTTACCAGGTAAAATGTTTGAAGTTTAATTTATTTTAAAAGTTATTGGAAAAGTATATTTAACACTTACATCTTTTTCTTCTATTTTTCCTGGTATAAACTGTGGTAGTTCTTTTAAAACTTCTTTGGTATGTTCTATCAACTTTTGATGAGGCGCTCTTACTTTTATATTGGATACAATTCCTTTTTTATCAATTATAATTTGTGTGAAAATTTTATATTTTCCAGAATGTAAACCAAGATTATTGGTTATATCCATTTTAAAGTTATTCTTCACGAATAATCTAATTTTTTTTTCAAATGACTTTTTTGCTTTATTTTCTGAAAGTTGTTTATCTTCTTTAAACCTAATATATTCATCAACTGAATGAATAGAATATACCTTATTTTCTTCAGATACAGCTTCTTCTATTCTTATTTTTCCAGTAATTTCAATTAATCCATCAATCATTACATCATCTTCATTATTTTCTTTCGTTGCACATAAAGAACTCCTTTTTACTATTGAATCTTTTGAGTTCAAATATTTTATAGTATCAACTTTTATATCAACCAATAAACTATCTATTATTTCAACTTTCTCTATTTTTTGAATCTTACCAGTGTCTGTTTTACAACTAAATAAAGTTGTTCCCATTACTAATAATAAAGTCAATAAAAATAGTTTTTGAAATGTCAACTGTTGCTTAAAACTATTTTCTGGTAGCTGAATAACTATACTATCTAACTGTTTTCTATGAAAGTGTCCGCAAACTCTTTGGTTTACATTTTCAATTAAATATTTTTTAATTTCATATGTTGAGTTCTTAGTGAAATCTATTACAGTCTTAGAACAAGAAGCACAAAATTTTCCTTTTTCATTAGCAGTCATTTCTTCCCAATCTTCATGACAAGGTTTTGGAATACGTAGTTTAAAATTTTTCATAGTTAATCGTTTTGTAAAAAGTAACAAAGACTATTCCAAAGAAATAATTTAAATTAGCTAACATCAAAATATTAACCATCCGAATGTCATCAGAAGAAAAATTAATGTCTCAAAAAAAACCTGCTTTTCCAGTAACTGAAGAGCTGCATACTTATTTAAATGAGCATAGTAGAAACATTAAAATTCCTATTTTTTATGATGATTTGTTGCGATTTCAAGGATCTGTAGTTGTATATGACAACAATGATGTTGACACACTTTGGGTACGCACCTATTATTCTGAATTTGATCGTGAAGAAATTGATTTAAGTCTTAAAAAAGTATACACTATTTTACATTCAAATGGTAACGAAGAAACCATTCCTTTTTTAAATATTGATGCTATAGACTACTGTACCTTTGGTAATTCTAAACCTTTCCGTGTAAAAGTTCGTAATATTTTAAACGATAACTATACGTATTTTTATGTAAAAAAAACCGATGCTTCTCGTATTTATGGGCTTGAATTAGAACATATTTTATCGCCTTACAATCTCAACTTTTTAGTGTATAAAGACACGCTAATTGAAGAACATATTGCTGGAATTCCTGGTGATGTTTTTATTAAAGATTTTTTACCAAAATGTACTGAGTCTGAAAAAGCTCAGATAGCTAAAGAGTTTGTGAAGTTTAACGAACGTTGTATGATTCGTTTATTGGGCGATATGCGTTCATATAACTACGTAATTGTGCCTACTCACGATTTTGATCATGTAGTGTATAAAATTCGTGCAATAGATTTTGATCAACAATGTTTTGAAGGAAAATTCAAAGTGTATTATCCTCAATTTTTTAAAGAAAACTTTTCAATGGTAACCTTAGTAGGGCAGAAGCTTCAAGAAACTTCTATTAACCAATACAAAATTGAAGAACGCTCTATTGTTGCTAAGCGTATTTTAAGTTCTGAAAGTAGGGTAGACCAACTCGTTTATTGTATGAAAAACGATGTAATTTCAACCGAAAAAAACATTAGTTTATTAAAACAACAAATTTTTGATTTTACCAAAGATGTTCATTTTAAAAAGAGTAACAATATGGGTGAAATACTAGATACTGCTTTAGAATTTGTAAAACGTAATTATGAAAATATGAGAGTAATCTAATCGATTATTTTTTACTTCTAATACTTTCTATAATTACAGTAGCTAAAATTAAACTTCCTCCCAAATAAGTATTCCACGTGGGGATTTCATTTAAAAATAAAAAAGCTAAAATAATTCCAAAAATAGGTTGTACGCTACTAATGATACTTGCTGTAGATACTGAGAAAAACTGCAACGAATGTACCATTAAACTATGTCCAATAGCTGTAGTTAATAAAGCTAATAATAATAAAAATGGAAATTGACTTTCGAATCCTGATACATCCATAAAAAACAGAACAGGTACCAAACAAACAGTAATTATTAAGGTTTGAAAAAACATGAGTAATACTCCATCATATTGAGTAACATATTGCTTTAATATTAAGATTCTAATAGAATAACATAGCGCTGATAAAAGTCCAAATAAAACTCCTTGTACATTAGAACTTTCTAAGTTAAAATCGGGTGCAAGAATATAAATTCCTAATAACACCATAATTCCTAAAACAATATATATAGGATTGAATTTAACCTTTAAAAATAAAGGTTCTAAAAAAGCAATCATAACTGGAAATGTGTACAATGATAACATTCCAATAGCAACACTCGATTTTTTTAAAGCATAGAAATAAGTAATCCAATGAATTGCCATAAAAATCCCGCTAATAATAAACGGTACTAAATGCCTCCTTGATTTAATAGTAACTGTTATTTTCTTATAACGGCAAAACACATATAAAAACACCATAGCAAAAGCCGATCGAAACCAAACAATTACTTCAGAAGGCATGGCAATGTATTTACCTAAAACACCTGAAGTACTGATAAAAAATGTTGCTAATAATAAGCCAGATAGGCTTTTAAAATAATTTTGATTATTATTCAAGGCATTATCTATTTTGTGCAATGATAGGTAATTTTTACTTAAGTTAGCTGTTCTTAAAAAAACTATGATAACGAACTATATTTCTTATTTTCATTCTTGTTATAAAGCTGACAATAATGAAACTGGTATTCTTAATTTTTTTTCATCTAAATATGAAAACCAGTTTATTATAAAACCTAAAGAAGAGCTTGTTAATAATCTTTATCCTATTCAGTTTATAGTTAAAAAACAAGCTGAACAATGCTTACAAACACTTACCTTATTTAAAAATGATAAAGAACTATGGTATGGAAGTTTATTTTGTTTAGGAAAGAAAAAAAAATTTAGAAAGAGAGTTAATTCTATAGCTGCTCCATTATTTTTATATAAGGCTGAAATTATAGAAAAAGAGGAAGATTATTTTATAAAAATTGATCAACAAACTAGGCAATTGAATATTGCTTTTTGTAGAAACTTATTATATGAAACTTCTTTTGAAGATTTTTTAACAGAAATAGAGCAGTTTTTAGAATACAATTTACATTTAACTTTTGAAGCGTTAAGTCAGTTTAAAAGAATCCTTGAAAAGCACATTAAAAACTTAAATATTGACAATGATTTTTTACTTTTTCCTAAGTTGAAAAATCAAACATTTTTAAAGAAAAAACTTCAAAATACCGAGGAATCAGAAAAATATACTCTGGTAGCTAGTTCTGGAGTTTTTATATCTAGTAGAATTAACAATGTTAATGCTGTAGTTAACGAATTAGAATTATTAAAAAATAGTTCCGATTATTCACAAGCTATTCAAGCTTTTTTCTCACATGTACCTCAAGAACAATCGAATGTAGATAGAAACATACAAATTCCTTTACTGTTAAACACAGCACAAGAACGTATTGTTTACAATGCATCTAAATATCATAAATCAGTCATTTTTGGACCTCCAGGAACAGGGAAAACATATACTATCAATGCCATTGCTCAAGATTATGTAAGTAAAGGAAAAAGTGTATTGATTGTTACTAAAACTCCACAAGCTTTACAAGTAGTTTCAGACAAATTAATGAGTTCTAAAATAGGTGAATTTGCTATTAAAGTAGGAGGTAACTACTATAAAAGAACTGTTTTAGCTAAACTAAAAAGAATAAGTAGTGGTCGTTATTATCGCCATAATCATCTAGAACAAGCAACCAATGCTAATTTAAAGAAGAATACTTTGTACAATTCTTTAAAATCTTTGGAAACTAACTTTACCGAAAAAGCTACAAAAGAAATAGATCGTGTTGAAAAGTTATTTTCAGATAGTTTTCTACAAAGAACTCTTTCAAAAATTGATATCAATTTTATTCGATCTTTTGAAGCCGAAGAGTGGGATATTATATTAAAATACTTTGATACATTAAGTTCATTTGAAAAAAAGGCTGATGAAGCATTATTTAAAAACTTAATAAGTAAAATTAACATTTATTCAAACAGCGAAATAAGGAAGTTAATTACCCTAACAAATATATTAGAAACAGAAGAAAAATCTTTAAAAAACCAACATATACAAAATTTAGATGCTACGCCTCTTACACATTTCTTACCTATTTGGTTAGTAAAAATAGACGAAGTTTCTTCTTGTTTACCAATGCAAAAAGATCTTTTTGACATTGCTATTGTTGATGAGGCTACCCAATGCGATATTGCTTCTTGCTTACCTATTATGCAAAGAGCTAAAAAAGTTGTGGTTGCTGGAGATACAAATCAATTACATCATATTAGTTTCTTATCAAAAACTCAAATGCATCGTTATCAAAAGCAACATAACATTACCGATGCTTTGCGTTTTAATTATCGTAAAAAAAGTTTGTTAGATTTCACCTTAGAAAGCACTGAAAAAGGAAATCAAATAGTATTATTAGACGAGCATTATCGTTCTTTACCTGACATTATACGTTTTAGTAATGCTACATTTTACGGAGAAGCCCTTCGTATTATGACTCAAACACCTTCAAATACTCATAAACAAGCCGTTTTTTTACATAAAACTTCAGGAAAACAAGAAGAAAATGGTGTTAATAATGAAGAAATAAACCTCATCATTAACCATGTAAAAGGTATTGTTGTTAAAGAAAAAGAAACACACAAAAGTAAGGCTACCAGTATTGGTATTTTATCACCTTTTAGACAACAAACGGACTATTTAACTAAGGCTATTAAAGAAGCATTTACGTTACGACAGATTAAAAAACATCAAATAAAACTTGGTACTCCGTATCATTTTCAAGGAGAAGAACGCGATGTTATGTTATTATCTATGACCGTTAGTAATCAATCTCATTTTGCTAGTTTAAATTATTTAAATAAAGAAGATGTATTTAATGTAGCTATTACCCGTGCTCGACATGAACAACACGTATTTTATTCAGTAACTTCTCAATCCTTACCTGAAAAATCACTATTGAAGCATTATTTAAGCTCTTTTGAGAAACAAATTTCTGAACAGACCACTACTTTAAAAATTGAAGAAGATATCTTCAGTAAAGAAATACAAGCCTTTTTAAAGCCGTTTAACGCAACTATTCATGTTGGATACGTTATTGCAGGTTTAAGTATAGATTTATTGCTAGAAAAGGATAAAAAGTACCTTGGTATTGATTTAATAGGGTATCCTGGTAGTTTTATTCATGCTTTTGATATTGAAAGGTATCGTATTTTGCACAGAGTAGGAATACAAATAATCCCTATTTCTTATGTCTCATGGAAATATAGAAGAGATGAAGTACTAAGATTTTTAATAAAAATTATTAAAGATAAATTACCTCAGCAAAAAGACTTGGTAAGTAACTAGAATTATTAAATCACTAATCTTAAAATAGCTAAATCGTCTGTTGGAATCTGGTTTTCTTTGGATAACTCTATCAATTTTCTATCTAAAAAATTGGTAGCAGACGCTTCTGGGATATCTTTTAATAATATTTGAATTATTTCTGATTCTTCCTTTTGACTTTCTTTGTTTTTAAGATTTTTAAAAGAATAAATTCCATCTGTACAGATAGATAAATCGTGGAACATTTCTATTGAAATTCGTTGTTTTTGTTGCTCAAACCACAAATTAAAATCTTTATTCAAATGATAACCCAGATAATCAGGTTTGTCTTCTTGTTCAAAATGATATTCTTTTCCATCAACACAAACCAATCCGTCACCTACAACTATAATTTCTGCCCTAGCATCATTAGGATTCACTATTCCTAAAATTAAAGTAGATAACAGCTCATTAAATTCTAAATCTAACTTATTTCTAATAATTTTTAATTCTTCAAAAAGCTCTTTTAAAACGTTTTCAAGTGTTAGTTTAGGTCCTGTAACTTCTTTCTCTACAAAAAACTTATATCCTGTCTTTTTAGCTATACTTCTTAAGATTTTACCAAACAATATAGATGAAAAAACAGCTTCTTTTCCCGTGGAACATCCATCCATAACAGCTATTAATCTCTGATTATTGGACAGTTCTTCGTTTATTAAAAAATCTTCGCAGTAATGGGTGTGAAATTCTCCTCTCTGGAGCGTTGAGTATATCTTCATTCACCACAAAAGTAAACACTTTTTTATTAAGGTTCTAAATACTTTAAAAACTAAAAAAACTCCTCTTTAAATAGAGGAGTTTTTAATTATTTGAGTAATTTATTTATTAGTTTTTTAGTAGGAATAGTAATACAAATAATTGTTCCTATGTTTTCTGTTGATTCAATTAGTAGCTTTCCTTTTAGCTCTTCTACACGTGATGTTATGTTCGTAATCCCTATCCCTTTTTTGGAAGTATCTTTTTTAAAACCAATTCCATCATCTTCTATCTGTATTTCAACATTATTATTTTTAGTTTCAATACTTACAGTAACACTCTTCGCTTTAGAATGTTTAATCACATTTTGTATAACTTCTTGAAGTACTCTATAAAGATTGTTTTTTTCTTTTTCTGTGATAAAACTCCATGAGAAATTTGGCGCTATTTGTAGTTTATAATCAAAATTTCCTATCATACTTTTTTCTATTAATAGCTGTTCTATTAACAGTGTAAAATCACTTAATTCTTCCTTTGTTTTATAACTTAATTTATGAGAAACATCTCTAATTTCTTTTTCTATTTCTTGAAGTTCTTTTAAAAAGCGTTGATGTTGCTTAATAGTTTCGCTATCTCCTTGAATGTTTAAAAAACCAAGGCCAAAACGAGTTCCAAAAAGCCTTCCTAAAATACCATCGTGTAATTCTCTAGAAATCCTATCACGCTCCTTATAAGTTGTTTCTACTTTTTGTAATTGGTTTTGGTGTAGTGTTTTTCTTCTTTTTAATACAAAAAACAATGTACTTAAACCTAAGCCTAACATGCTAATAATAGCTAATAACCAACCAATAGTTTTTTGCTGCTTCTGATAGGTGATTTCTTCTTGTTGATGAGCTTTTTCTGACCTTAAAATTATATTCTCTTTTTCTTTTTTTCCAGTTTCATATTGAATTCTAGCAAACTGGTTTTTTAATTTTCTTTCTTTTTCAATTAAACTATCATTCAACTTTATATATTTTCTAAAAAATTCTTTTGCTTCTTCTCCTTTTGTTAATTCAGAAAGATTTTCTAAAGCTTCTAACCAACGTTTATTATTATGTGTTTGTTTAGCATATTTTAAAGCTTCAATAGAATAAAATTTTGCTTTTTCATTTTGATTTATATCACTGTAATAATTAGATACATTAATATAAGTAGTTGATAAATTATGTAGATTATTTATTTTATTTCTAACATTAATTACTTCTTCATATTGTCTTAATACATCTTTTTTATTTCCTAAAAAAAAATTACTTGCTGCTAAGTTCTCTAATAAATATGTATACTGTAAAGGATGTTTCTCCTTGATACTATCATAAGTTAAACCTAAATTAAAATAAGGAATTGCTTTTTTTTGTTCTTTCATTCTTTGATAAAGTAAACCTATATTATTTATAGAGTTTAAGTCTCTTTTTTCTCTCCAGTAAGACTTGTTTGTTAATTTATTAGTTTCTAAAGCTTTATTATAACATTTTAAGGCTTCTTTTCCTTTATTTAACTCCTCTGAAACCAAGCCTAGATTATTGTATGCATTAACGAGAAACTTATTAGCTCTTATGGGTTCTAGATATTTTAAGGCTTCAATCGTATTAATTTCACTTCCTAAAAAATCTTTACTTAATCTTTGTAAAACAGAAATTCCAATTAATCTTTTTCCTATAGCTAGGGAATCTTTTAATTTAATAGATATGTTTTTGGATAATTGATAATGATAGTATGCGTTTTCATTTTTATGTATAATTTTATAATATAAAGCTTTAAAATGATAATATTTAGCTAAAGCGATAGAATCATTTGTTTGGTTATATAAGTTTAATAACTTATTCGTTGATTCCTTAAGTACTATCGTATCTTTTTTAAAATATGCTGCAAGTCCTTTTTCTATAATTTTTTCTCTTTCTTGCGAAAAAACCACAGAATTAATAAACAAAAGCAAAAAGAGCACGTATTTTAATGAACAGTGCTCTTTAGTAGGTTTTATTCTATTTATAGTTTGAATCATTTAATTAATAAAAATACAGTCTCTTATTTACACTCTTTTTAAGGTTTCTAAGGCTTTATGAACCGAATCTATTTTTATAAATGTAATAAGTAAACGTAAACCATTTTTGGTTTGTTTTTCCTTCATTACACAGCTTTTAGAATTACGTTGTACATACTGTAGCATCTTAGTAAATGCTTCTGTTTGATAAAAAGCACTTTGCTGATCCGATACAAAATATCCAATCATTCGTTTTTGCTTTAAGATTATCTTTTCAATCCCTAATTCTTTTGCTAACCACTTGATACGAACACTGTCAAATAAATCTTGAACTTGTGTTGGATATTCTCCAAAACGATCGGTAATTTGACTCTCAAACTCTAGTAATTCTTCTTCTGTAGTTAAGGTAGATAACTTGTTATACAAGCTTAAACGTTCAGTTACAGAATTCACATAATCGTCAGGGAAAAGAATCTCAAAATCGGTGTCAATTTGCACCTCTTTTACATATTCTTTTGGTGCATTTTCATCTACCGGATATAATTCTTTAAACTCGTTTTCTTTCAGCTCTTCTATAGCTTCTTGTAATATCTTCTGATAAGCATCAAAACCAATATCATTAATAAATCCGCTTTGTTCACCTCCTAATAAGTCTCCAGCTCCACGAATTTCTAAATCTTTCATGGCTATATTCAATCCACTACCTAATTCAGAAAACAGCTCTAAGGCTTGTATACGCTTACGAGCATCGTCTGTCATCATATGATATGGAGGTGTAATAAAGTAGCAAAAAGCTTTTTTGTTTGAACGCCCTACACGTCCACGCATTTGGTGAAGGTCAGACAGTCCAAAATTATTTGCATTGTTTATAAAAATGGTATTTGCATTAGGTACATCCAATCCACTTTCAATAATGGTAGTTGATACTAATACATCAAACTCATTGTTCATAAAACCAAGCATCAATTCTTCTAGCTTTTTTCCTTCCATTTGACCGTGGCCTATACCAATTTTAGCACTAGGCACCAATCGTTGTAACAAACCAGCTACTTCCTTTATATTTTCTATTCTATTGTGAATAAAAAACACCTGTCCTCCACGTGAAACCTCATAAGAAATTGCATCTCGAATGCTTTCTTCGCTAAAGCGAATTACATTGGTTTCTATTGGGTGACGGTTAGGTGGTGGGGTTTTTATTACCGATAAATCACGTGCAGCCATTAAACTAAACTGCAATGTTCTTGGAATTGGTGTTGCAGTTAAGGTTAATGTATCTACGTTTTCTTTAATTGTTTTTAACTTGTCTTTTACAGCTACTCCAAACTTTTGTTCTTCATCAATAATTAACAGTCCTAAATCTTTAAATTTTATACTCTTGTTGGTTAATTGATGTGTTCCTATTACAATATCAACACTACCATCGGTAACTCCTTCTAAAACGCCTTTTCGCTGTTTTGCAGTTCTAAATCGGTTTAAATAGTCAATACTAACCGGAAAGTCTTTTAATCGCTCAGAGAAGGTTTTAAAGTGCTGAAACGCCAAAACTGTTGTTGGTACTAAAACAGCTACTTGTTTTCCGTTATCTACTGCCTTAAATGCTGCACGCACGGCTACTTCTGTTTTTCCAAAACCAACATCTCCACAAACCAAACGATCCATAGGTTGTTCTTTTTCCATATCGGCCTTTACATCTTGAGTAGATGTATACTGATCTGGTGTATCTTCATACAAGAAACTTGCTTCTAGCTCATGCTGCATGTGAGTATCTGGCCCAAAAGCAAATCCCTTTTGTAGCTTTCTCTTTGCATATAACTGAATTAGGTTAAATGCTATATGTTTTACTCTTGCCTTGGTTTTCTGTTTTACCTTTTTCCAAGCACCTGAGCCTAGTTTATATACCTTAGGTGGCTTACCATCCTTTCCGTTAAACTTCGAGATTTTATGCAACGAATGGATGCTTACATACAAAATATCGCGATCGCCATAAACTAATTTAATAGCTTCTTGCTTTTTTCCTTCTACGTCTATTTTTTGTAAACCTCCAAACTTCCCTATTCCGTGGTCTATGTGAGTTACATAGTCGCCAATATCTAATTTTGTTAGTTCTTTTAGGGTTATTGACTGCTTTTTAGCATATCCATTCTTTAAACGGAACTTGTAATAACGCTCAAATATTTGATGATCTGTATAACAAACTATTTTGTTTTCTAAATCAACAAATCCCTGATACAAAGGGAATACAATTGTTTCATATGAAACATCTTGTTCTCCATCTTCAAAAATATCGTGGAACCTTTGTGCTTGTTTTTCATTGGCACAAAAAATATAATTGGTAAATCCTTTAGCCGAAAACTCGTTAAAATTCTGAATTAATAAATCGAATTTTTTATTGAATGATGGTTGTGGGTGAGTATCAAAACTAACTTTTGTTAGTTTTTCATCTACTGTTGTTCCAATTTTTACGGTTGTAAACTCTTGTAATTGATTTTTTATGAGTTCTCCATTACAAAATAACTCTTTAGGCTCCGAATGTTTTATTTCTGTTGATAATTCGGCAAATGATAGCTCTGCTTTTCTATAAAACTTATCTAAATTTCCTGTAAGAATATCAACATTCTTGACAAAAATGGCTGTTTTTGATGAGATGTACTTTAAAAAACTCTCTCTTTTTTCTTGTAATGCCTTGTTTTCAACATTTGGCATTATACTTACTTTCTTCAGCTTTTCTTTTGATAGTTGAGTTTCTACATCAAAGGTTCGAATACTATCAACTTCGTCGCCAAAAAACTCTATACGATACGGTTCGTCATTGGAAAATGAAAACACATCAATAATTCCTCCACGTACCGAGAATTCTCCTGGTTCTGTAACAAAATCTACTCGATTGAAATTGTATTCAAACAGTACTTCGTTGACAAAATCTGGTGAAACATTTTCACTAACCGTAATTTTTAGTGTGTTTTTTTCTAGTTCTTTTTTAGTTACTACTTTTTCAAATAGAGCAGTTGGATAAGTAACTATAATGGCTGGTTTCTTTCGAGAATTAATTCGGTTTAATACCTCAGAACGCAGTAATACATTCGCATTATCCGTTTCTTCTATCTGATAGGGTCTTCGATAAGAACCTGGGTAAAACAGTACATTTTTATCGCCTAATAATTGCTCTAAATCGTTTAAATAATAAGCGGCTTCTTCCTTATCGTTTAGTACTAACAAGTAAGGTTTATCGGCTTTTTTAAATGATTCTGAAATAACAAAAGACAACGAAGAACCAACCAAATTCGTTATTTGAAAATGGTGTTGTTCTTGTTGAAGTGCACTAACAATCTGGTTTACATTATCCGATTGTTGGTAATAATTTACAATAGTTTGCTTACTCAACCTAAAAAATTTTGAGCTAAAATACGAGTATTATTTTTTTTCTAATTTTAAATTTTTCTAAAATTAGTTGCTTTTAACTATTGTTAGTTGTTTTAAATCTAATTTGCTTCTTTTTACTCTCTATTTGAACAATTTCATACTCTTTTTTTGTTATAAAATCTATGTCTTCATCACTTACTTCAAAACTTATATGTGTTAACCATCTATTGGAAATATTAGAAAAATCAGAACTTATTTCTTTAGTATCAGAATCTATATACATTTCTACATCCCTTCCCAAAAAAGATAACTCTACACCTTTAAATGTTTTTATTTCTGTTCTGCTAAGCATAGCTAATTCTAAAAACTTATAACCAGCTAATTCGTTGAATGTAATCCAAATACCTAATAGATTATTTCCTGCAATTTGATCACCTTTTATTTCGTTTATCCTTCCTTCTGTATAAGTATCAACATGTGTTCTTTTCATAGCTCTAATGTTTCCAAAAGCAGCTAAAACTTTGTCTATTTTCTTTAGCATTTTATATAATTTAATTCGTTCTTTTTGTAGTTATCCAACCCATATAAATAGATGTTTGAAAAAAGCGTAAAGGTGCTTCAAATCCAGCTTCTATAAGCAATTCGCTTAACCGTACTTCCGATACTGCTTTTAACTTATTTTCTATACGATACAAGCGATTGTTTATCTCTTCTTCCGTAATTGTTTTTGGTAAAAGCTGTCTTAATATTTGTAAGTTTTCTTTGAGTTGTTTTTTAGTTCCTGTAATGTCTAATAACACCAATGGAGCGTTGTTTTCTAACCTCTCTGCTATGCTTTTTAGTAAGTTTAGCTTCGTACCATCATCTTCCATAAAATGCAGTACCAATAGTAGGGTAGCAGCTCCAAATTTTTGCGATTGATTTAAATCACTTACCAATCCTTCGATTAAAGTTACATTTTTATATTCTTGTAGCTTTTTTCTAGCTTGTGCTATCATTTCTGGCGACGGATCTACTCCTAAAATTTCCCATTGCTTAGAATTCTCTATAAAATAGGCTATTTCATTACCTGTTCCACAACCTGCTACTAGTAATTTTTTGTTGGTAGTTTCACTTAAAATCTGTGGTAATTTGCTTAAAAAATAGTGGTAGTTTGGTATCCAAGCTTCAACAAATTCATTGTAATTAGTAGCTCTTTTATCTTCAAATATTTCTACGTTTTCCATTGTTAAAAACCTTTTCTTTTCTGTCATTAAACTTAGTTATTTAATAGGAGAGGAGCAAAATAGTTCTTCCAATTTTACATGTAGAAAAACGTTTAAAATATAGAAATTTGTTTGTTTTTAAACTTAAAGCACTTGGAACTTTTCATTGTGTAAATACAATTTTTCTTCAGACATATATTTTATAAACCTCTTAAAACTAACGTTTTACAAATATTTAATTAACTTATTTTCAGTAATTTAACAACTAAATTTTATAAAAAAGAAAAATGAATAATCCATTTCAAATCCAACCAGAACTTCGTTATGGTGCTCCTGTATGTGATGAAATTTTAGTAGGCCGTTATTTTACTATTGGTTACTCTTGGTATTTCAGACAAGCCAAATGGACACTAGAAATTATTAACAGAAATAAGTATTTACTAACCAAAGCCGATCGTATGAATAACTTTCGTGCTGATACTAGAATTCCTAAACGTTTTCGTGCTGGTTTAGGGGCTTATAAAAATAGTGGTTACGACCGTGGACACCTTGTAGCCAGTGCAAATAGTGATATTCTGGAAATCCAAAATAGCGAAACCTTTTTACTATCGAATATGTCTCCTCAAAAACCATATTTTAATCGTAGAATTTGGAGAAAACTAGAAGAAGCTATCAGAAAACTCAACGACAAACCTGAAATTTTAGAAACTTATGTGCTTACCGCTCCTGTTTTCTATTTTGATCAAAAAATTAAAACTATTGGCGATTCTTCTAACGAATATGGTATCGATGTTCCTATTCCTCATGCTTTTGTTAAAAGTGTTTTAGCCGAAGATGATAAAGGTCGTCTGTCTTTATGGACTTTTGAAATGGAGAATAGACAACTGAGTGGTGAATTAGAAAACTATTTAGTTGTTACCTATGACGCCGAACAAAAAGTTGGTGGAAAATTTTGGGATCGTATCGATGGAGGTGATCTTCATCAACAAAAAAAATTTCCAAATCCTATTTGGGATTATTAATTGAAATGTTCCACATGAAAAAATTTCATGTGAAACATTGTTTAGGATTTATTTTTTAATAATAGAATTTTTTTATCTAATTTTTAACTTGATCATAAAATTTTATTTAAATTTTCAAAAAACACTCAAAAGTGAATTTTTAAGTCAAAAAAATATAAAAACTTAATTTTAGGTGGTTTTTAGGCTATTTTAAACAAATAACAACAATTCTATAAGGCCATTTTTAAAACACGCTTAAAAAAATCTTGAGAGAGTCGTTTTAATTACTAAAATTTATATCTAAAAACAATAACATAAAAAAAATCAATTCTTGTTTTTTTGACAAATTTCTTAAATTTAATAGAAAAGTTACTCGTGACTTTTTTTTAATCCCTGCTTCTAAATATTAAAAACTTATTAATCTTAAAAAATTTAGATATGGCTATTTCAGATTTATATTCAAGCGGAAAACACAAACAAGAAAAAGGTCATTTTGCTAGTGTTGTAAAAATTGCAAAGACTGATGGAATTATTTCAGAAGGGGAGCAGAAACTTTTAGATAGAGCTGCTAAAAAATTACACATTAATAAAAGTGAGTATGATGAAATTTTAAAGAGTCCTGAAAAATTTCCTGTTAACCCTCCTGTGAGCTACGATGAGCGTATTGAACGTTTATATCGATTAACTAAAATGATTTTTGCTGATGAACACGTGGACAAAGATCAGGTGATTTTAATGCAAAAAATAGCTGTTGCTTTACATTTTCCAACTGATAATGTTGAAAAAGTATGCGATGAAGCTTTGCACTTAGTATTGAACGATAATGACTTGGATGATTTTACTAACGCAATAAAAAAAGTAAACGCTATTTAAACAGATTTATACTAAATTCGCGCTAACCAAGTTATTATAATAAATCTACTATTTAATGAAGAATAAAATTTTACTTATAGCCGTACTTTGTTGTTCTATTAATTTATTTTCCCAAAATTTGAACGATACCTGGCAAATTGGTATTGGTATGGGGGTTACAAAATTTAGTTCTAGTGATGCTGCTTTTATTGGCGATGAATATCTATTTCAAGTACCAGTAGTTAGTTTAACCATGCCTATTGGTGAACGCTTTTCTTTAGACGGAGCTATGTCATTTAATACAATTGATGATATTGGATTAATCAAAAATTCAGCTAAGTATTTTTCATTTGATGCATCTTTTCGTTATAATTTAAATCCACTTTTTGAAAATTTTAGTCCTTATGTTTTTGCGGGTGGAAGTGTGGTTGATTCTGAAAGAAAAATGACACCAACGCTTAATATTGGTGCGGGTGGTATTTACTGGTTAACCGACACTATAGGTATAAATCCTCAAGTATATTACAAGCATTCATTAGAAAACTTTGAAAGTATGCGTTCTCATATTCAAGGAACACTAAGTGTTGTATTTAGGTTGAATTGGAATAATATGTCTGGTGGTAATTCACCAAATAAATCAAATGCTTCTTGTTATTACAATCAGTTTTAATACAAAACTAAACACATAAAAAAATCCGGTTTTAAACCGGATTTTTTTATTTATGATAACTTCTCAATTGCATTTTTTATGCGTTGTAAAGTAGTTTCTTTTCCTATCATTGTCATAATTTCAAACAAATCTGGTCCTGCCAATTTACCTACTAAACTCAAACGAAGTGGTTGCATTACTTTACCAAACCCAATTTCTTTGGAAGTAATCCATCCTTTAATTTCAGTTTGTGCATTTTCAATTGAAAAATCTTCAATGTTAGAAATAACTTCTGTTAATTCAGTCATTAAAGCTCCAGTTGTTTCTTTCCATTGTTTTTTTGCTGCTTTTGCATCATATTCTGTAGGATTTTCAAAGAAGAAACTTGATAAATCCCAGAAATCAGCTACAAAAACGGCTCTTTCTTTTATTAAAGAAACCACTTTTTTTGTATAATCTACATCACTATTGATTCCTTTTTCTTCAAGAATTGGCAAGTATAAATCTGTTAATTCTTTATCAGTTTTAAGCTGTAAATACTGCTGATTAAACCATTTTGTTTTATCTGGACTAAACTTGGCTCCAGACTTACTAACTCTTGCTAAATCGAATGTTTTTACTAATTCTTCTAAAGAGAAAATTTCTTGCTCTGTACCAGGATTCCATCCTAAGAAAGCAAGCATATTAATAAATGCATCGTTAAAATATCCATCTTCTTTATACCCTCTAGAAACATCTCCTGATTCTTCGTTAGTATATTCTAATGGGAATACTGGAAAACCTAATTTATCTCCATCACGTTTGCTTAATTTTCCTTTTCCAACTGGCTTTAAAATTAATGGTAAATGTGCAAATTTTGGTGCGTCCCAACCAAAAGCTTTATATAATAACATGTGAAGTGGGAGAGAAGGTAACCATTCTTCTCCACGAATTACATGTGATATTTCCATTAAATGATCATCAACAATGTTTGCTAAATGATACGTTGGCATTCCATCTGACTTAAATAATACTTTATCATCTAAAGTATTTGTGTCGATTTTAATAGTCCCACGTATTTCATCTTGCATGATTAATGTTTCATCTTGAGGTGTTTTAAAACGAACTACATATTTATCACCAGCAGCAATTTTAGATGTTACTTCTTCTTCTGAAAGCGCTAAAGAGTTTTGCAATTTTTCGCGATTATGCCAATTGTAGATAAATGTTTTACCATTTTCTTCATGGTTTTTACGGTGTGCATCTAATTCTTCAGCCGTATCAAAAGCGTAATATGCCCATCCTTTTTCAATTAATAAATCGGCATACTGCTTATATAATTCTTTTCGTTCTGACTGACGGTATGGTCCGAATTTTTCATTTTTCCCTGGTCCTTCATCAAATGGTATGTTACACCATTCTAAAGAATCTATGATGTATTGTTCTGCATTTGCTACATAACGAGTTTGATCTGTATCTTCAATACGTAAAACAAAAGTTCCGTTATATTTTTTTGCAAATAAATAATTGAATAATGCGGTTCTAACACCACCCATGTGTAATGGTCCTGTTGGACTAGGAGCAAAGCGTACTCTTACGTTATCAGTCATTGTTTTTAATTTGAAAGCGCAAAGATAGTTTTAATATAATCATAAAAAAAGCGAGCCTAAGCTCGCTTTGTATTATTTGAATTGGCAGAAACCATTTAAACAAAAAGAATCCCAAGGTGGGCAATCTTTGTATGTAAAGCATCTAATGTTTCTCCATCCTCCGTTCACTAATTTTTGTTCCTTTTTATTTAAAGCAACACCTAGTTTTGAAATGTTTTTTAACATGATTAAAGTTTAAGTTTGGTTAGTTGATAACGCAAACTACTTTATTTTTATGTTTCATCGTTTTTTTTTGCCATAAAAAAAGTAAGGGTTTTCCTTACTTTTTAAAATTTATGATATAATCCAAAAGTTAATGCTGCCTTTTTAGGTACATTTCTTCCTGCAAATGCTCCTCCAAAACCAAAATTAACTCCTGTTTTATCGCTAATTTCTCCAATTAGTTTTAATCCAAATGCAGCAAAACTTTGATCATTTACGTATAATCCAGTAGCAACATTTTGAAGTGGTAAAGCAACATCTCCGTTTTTAAGAGAAGCAACTCCATCTAAAAATCCTGCAACCCATAACCAATCTATAGCTTTATATCCTATTTCTCCACCTAACTTATATGTACTACTATAATCATTAGTTCTAATATCAAATCCTGTTGAAGCTTGAATATACCATCTATCAAATCCTCTACCTGCAATAAATAATGGTGTAACAGTCCAAGCATCATAACCAGTTCTTAAACCTGAAGCTATTGAAAAACTACTTGTGTTAGCCTCAACTGTTAATTGCCCTGTTAATAACCATTTTTTGTTATAGAAGTTATGCTTAACTCCTATTTGAATATTTCCTAATGATGTTTTTGATTCCTCAGTAGTAAATGAAATTGGTTGTACTAAAGCTCCAGATTTAACCATTTTTAAAGGTACAGAAGCTATTAAAGTTGTTTTATCTGAAAGACCATACTCTCCATACAATTGTAAAGTATTATCTGTTATTTTACGATTAGTGCTGTAATCTGGGTTACCGTACAATGCATCATAATTAGAAATTGTAGTAAAAGATAATTGTACATATCCCTCGTTTTTCTTTTTCGTCCATGGACTTTGAGCTATAAGATTTACTGAAAAGAATAAAAGTAAAATAGATAGTTTTTTCATGTTTAACGTATTTAATTTTTAAAAAAAATAATTATTTCAAGGCTTTAGTAGCTATTAATAATATTTTCTTACACATATCTTTAACAATAATTTACTTTTAAAAATAGTACTTTTATAGTTGATATGGAGAAATTTAATATAATAGAACAGAAGTTACTACAATTTAGTAAAAAATACTACACGAATGAATTAATAAGAGGAAGCATACTATTTGTTTCTTTAGGGTTAATATATCTTTTCTTTACCCTATTCATTGAATACTTTTTATGGCTTAAACCTAATGCAAGAACCATTTTATTTTGGCTATTTATTGCTGTAGAACTATTTCTATTTTTCCGTTTTATTTGCTTTCCTATTTTTAAAATTACTGGTTTACAAAAAGGAATTTCTTTTGAAGATGCTTCAAAAATTATCGGAAATCATTTTCCTGAAGTTAAAGACAAACTTTTAAACGTACTTCAATTAAAAGAAAATAGCGATAATTCTGATTTACTATTAGCTAGTATAGAACAAAAATCAGGTGTATTACAACCTATTTCTTTTAATAAAGCGATAGACTTTAAAAAGAATAAAAAGTATTTAAAGTATGCTTTAATTCCTCTTTTAATTTGGGGCTTTACTTTTTTAACTGGAACTACAAGTAAACTTTCACAGAGTTTTAATCGTATGGTAAATCATTCTGTTGCTTATACACCTCCAGCTCCTTTTTATTTTAATTTAACTTCTAAAGATTTAAATGTAATTAAAGGAAAAGATATTACTGTATATATTCAAGCAACAGGGGAGGTGATTCCTCAAGAAGCTAAAATCCATTTCAACAATCAACAATATTATTTAGAGAACGAAGGGAACGGTCTTTTCTCTTACACATTTGTAGAAGTTCAAGAGGCAATTAATTTTTATACAAGCGCAAACGGTATTGAATCGAATACATTTAACTTATCTGTTATAAACACTCCATCTATTCAAAACATCTCTTTAAACTTAAAATATCCAGCATATACTAAAAAGAAAAATGAGACGATTGAAAACACGGGAAACATAAATGTTCCACAAGGAACAATTGTTCAATGGAAGGTAAAAACAACTGAAACCGATACAGTTAGTTTACTACTAAATCAAAAACGTTTTAATTTTTCTAAAGAAAACTCTGATCTCTTTCAATTGAATAAACAATTGAAAGAATCAATCAATTACCAGATAACAACTACTAATAAAAATTTAAAAGATTACGAACAGTTACAGTTTTCTATTGATGTTACTAAAGATGAATTTCCAACTATAAATGTGAATTCAAACATAGATAGTATTAGTAGAGGTAATGCTCAATTTGTAGGACAGATTTCAGACGACTACGGCTTTAAAAAATTAGAGTTAGTGTATTATGATAAAAACAATATTAGCGAATCTAAAAACACTTTAATAAACATAAACAAGAATAATATTCAGACTTTCTTTTTTGAGTTCCCAAACAAATTAGACTTAAAAGAAGGAGTTAATTATGAAATGTATTTTCAGGTTTTTGACAATGATATTATTAATGGAAGCAAAAAAGCTGTTAGTAGAAAGTTTTCATATAGACAGAAAACATCTAATGAAATTGAAAACGAATTATTACAAGAACAACGTAATTATATTCAAAATTTAGAGAACTCATTAAGCAAGCAAGAAAAGAGTAAAAAAGAATTAGAGAAGATTCAATTCGATCTGCAAAACAAAAAAAATATTAACTGGAACGATCAGAAAAAAATTAAAAATTTAATTAAGCGTCAAGACCAGTATAAAGAAATGATGCAACGTCAAGCTCAAAAATTACAAGAGAATTTCTCTGAGAAAAAAGAGAAAAACGAAACACTTCAAGAGAAAAAAGAAGATTTAAAAAAGAGAATAGAAGAGCTAAAGAAGTTAGAAAAGCAACAAAAGTTATTAGATGAATTAAAGAAGCTTGCTGAGAAGCTTAACAAAGAAGATTTAATTAAAAAAACAAAAGAATTAGCAGAACAAAATAAGCAACAAGAAAAAAGTTTAGAGCGTATTTTGGAAATGACCAAACGTTATTATGTTGAACAAAAGATGCAAAAAGTTGCTGACGACATAAAAGATTTGGCAAAAAAACAAGAAGAGCTTAATAAGAAAGAAGCTACAAAAGAAGAGCAAAACAAAATCAATAAGGAGTTTCAAAAGATTAAAAAAGATCTTAATGAATTAAAAAAAGATAACAACAAATTAAAAGCTCCTATGAAACTTCCATCTTTAGAAAAGCCTTCTGAAGAAATCCAAAAAGAATTAAACAACGCAGATAAAAAATTAGATAGCGGTAAACAACAAGAGGCAAAAGAAAACCAAAAAAAGGCAGCTAAAAAGATGAAAGAAATGAGTCAAAAAATGCAAGACTCAATGCAACAAATGAGCGCCGATATGGAACAAGAAAACATGGAAGGTTTACGTCAAGTATTAGAAAACCTAATTACATTTTCTTTTGACCAAGAAAGACTAATGAATATCTTTTCAAGTACTAATTCATCACATCCAAACTTTGGTAAGAACTTACAAAAACAACATCTGCTTAAAACTTATTTTGAACACATAGATGATAGCTTATTTGTATTATCAATGAAATCTCCAAAGATATCTTCTAAGGTTCAAGATCAACTTGCATTGGCTCATTATAACTTAGATCAATCATTAGAAAACTTTGCTGATAACAAATTTAGAAATGGTATTTCAAATCAACGCTATGTAATGACTTCTGCAAACACTTTAGCAGACATGTTAAGTAATGCTTTAGACGCTATGCAAAATCCATTACCAAGCAGCGGAAAAGGTAAGGGGAAAGGTAAATCTTTTAGCTTACCAGACATTATTCAAAAACAAAATGAATTAATGGAAAAGATGAAGAATGGTATGAAAAAGAAAAATCAAGGAAAACCAAAAGATGGAAAAGATGGAAAGAAGGGTGGAGACAAAGGTAAAAAAGAAGGTAAAAAAGGGGAGCAAGGTGAAGGCTTAGATGGTGAATTATATCAAATTTATAAAGAACAATCAGAACTAAGACAACAACTAGAAAATGCGATTAAAGAAGGTAAAGATTCAAATGGAAAAGCTAAGCAAGCTTTAAAAGAAATGGAGCAGTTAGAAAATGAAATTTTAGAAAAAGGTTTTACGCAACAAAGCATTAATAGAATGCAACGATTAAACTATGAATTACTAAAATTAGATAAAGCTACCTTTGAACAGAATCGTGATAAGAAACGAAAATCAAACACCAACTTACAAGAATTTAATAATAATTCAACTAAAGAATTAAAATTCAAAAAGCTGTTTTATAACCAAACAGAGATATTAAACAGACAATCACTACCTTTGCGCCAAAATTATAAAAAGAAGGTTCAAGAGTATTTTAGCCTTCCTAAAAAAGAAAAGTAATAGAGTCAATTTAGTATTTAAAACAATACTTTTTATTTATTAAATTGATTTGTTACTTAATTAATAAATTAATTATCCTGATAAATAAAGAATGATTGACTTTAATTACGAAACCAATTTTCAGTTAGAAAACGAAGAAAAAACTTCTAAATGGATTCAGAGCTGCATAGAAGAAGAAGGCTTTGAATTAGGCGAAGTAAACTATATATTTTGTGACGATTCTTATTTACACAAAATAAACGTTGAGTTTTTACAACACGATACTTTTACTGATATAATTAGTTTCGACTACACACTTGGTAAATTAGTTGGTGGAGATATTTTTATCTCAGTAGAACGCGTAAAAGAAAACGCTGACTTATTTAAAACTTCTTTTGAAAACGAATTACACCGAGTAATTATTCATGGTATTTTGCACTACATGAAATACAAGGATAAAACAGAAGAAGAGAAAGAAATTATGCGAAATAAAGAAAACGACTGTTTAAAGAAATTAGAAAATAATTAAAACCGTTCCACGTGGAACTGAATATAAAATGAGTTTATTTAATACAACATACGATGTAATTGTAGTAGGAGGAGGTCATGCTGGAAGTGAAGCTGCAGCCGCAAGTGCAAACATGGGTGCACACACACTTCTAATTACAATGAACTTGCAAAACATAGCTCAAATGAGTTGTAACCCTGCTATGGGTGGAATTGCTAAAGGACAAATAGTACGTGAGATTGATGCATTAGGAGGTTATAGCGCTATCGTAACCGACAAGACAGCTATACAATTTAAAATGCTAAATAAATCGAAAGGACCTGCTATGTGGAGTCCAAGAGCTCAATCTGATAGAATGCAATTTGCAGAGTGTTGGAGAACCATGCTAGAGCAAACTGACAATTTAGATTTCTATCAAGATTCTGTAAACGGTTTGATCTTTGAAGGAGATAAAATTGTAGGAGTAAAAACCGTATTAGGATTACACATAAAAGCTAAAACAGTTATTGTAACAGCTGGAACTTTTTTAAACGGTTTAATTCATATAGGAGATAAAACATTTGGAGGAGGAAGAGCAGGAGAAGGTTCTTCTACAGGAATTACAGAAGATTTAGTTTCTAAAGGGTTTGAATCTGGAAGAATGAAAACTGGAACACCTCCAAGAGTTGATGGACGATCTTTAGATTATACTAAAATGACAGAGCAGCCAGGAGATGATAATCCTGAGAAATTCTCTTATTTACCAATTACAAAAACATTAACTAAACAACGTTCTTGTTATTTAACTTATACTAACCCTAAAGTACACGATTTACTTAGAGAAGGTTTTGATCGATCTCCAATGTTTAACGGAAGAATTAAATCTACAGGACCTCGTTATTGTCCATCAGTAGAAGATAAGATTAATCGTTTTGCAGAAAAAGAGCGCCACCAAATATTCGTTGAACCGGAAGGATGGAACACAGTTGAAATATATGTAAACGGATTCTCAACTTCTTTACCAGAAGACATTCAAGATAAAGCCATACGATCTATCGAAGGTTTTGAGAATGTAAAATTTTTACGTTATGGTTACGCTATAGAATACGATTATTTTCCACCAACACAATTAAAACACAATTTAGAAACTAAGTTAATTGAGAATTTATTTTTTGCAGGACAAATAAACGGAACAACAGGATACGAAGAAGCAGCTGCACAAGGATTAATGGCAGGAGTAAATGCTGCTCTTAAAATTCAAAATAAAGAACCATTTATTTTAAAAAGAAGTGAAGCTTATATCGGAGTTTTAATTGACGATTTAATTACCAAAGGAACAGAAGAACCTTATCGTATGTTTACTTCGAGAGCTGAATACAGAACTCTTTTAAGACAAGATAATGCTGATTTACGTTTAACAGAAAAATCATTTCAATTAGGTTTAGCTTCTCAAGAGAGAATGAATAGAGTAGAAGAGAAGAGAAGAAAAACTAAAGATGTTATTAATTTCTTAGAAAACTTAAGTGTAAAGAAAGAAGAAATAAATCCAATTTTAGAAAGCAAAGGTTTAACTTTAATCAACCAATCAATGAAGCTTTTTAAAATTGCTGCGAGACCTCAATTAAGTATTAATGATTTTAAATCGATTACAAAACTTGAAAATTATTTTACAGAAGACAATATCGATTCTGAAATTATAGAACAAGTAGAAATACATTTAAAATATTCTGGATACATAGAAAAAGAAAAAAACAATGCTGACAAATTAAATAGATTAGAAAATGTACCAATACCTTCTAAATTTGATTATAGTAAAGTAAAATCTTTATCATTCGAAGCAAGAGAAAAATTATCTAAAATACAACCTACATCAATTTCTCAAGCTAGTAGAATAAGTGGGGTATCTCCAAGTGACATATCTGTTCTATTAGTTTATATGGGTAGATAAAATATAACTAAAAATAAAACGTTCCATGTGGAACGTTTTTTCTTTTTACGTAATATTGCAAATAATTAAACTTACGTTCCACATGGAACAATATCAAAAAAATATAAAACTTGAGTAATAAAAAAGAGTTGTATAAAGATTTAAAACCTTTTTTAAATTGTATTGATTACACAGTTTCAAAAGAAAGTTACGAGGTAATGCTTAATGAAGAATATGACATGTTAGTAACTTCTCCTGTTCCTTCAAATTTAGAAACATACTATTTAAGTGAAGAGTATATTTCACATACCGATAGCAAAAAAGGATTTATAGATAAAATATATCAGTTAGTAAAAAACTACACACTTAAGAAAAAATTAAAACTAATTAATTCATTCAATACAGAATCAAAAACAATTTTAGACGTTGGAGCAGGTACTGGAGATTTTTTAAAAGTATGTAAAGAAAATAATTGGGAAATTAAAGGAGTAGAACCTTCAGATAAGGCTCGTAAAATTGCAGAAGAAAAATCAATTAAATTACGCGAAGAAATTACAGAAATAAAAAATACAACTTTTGATGTAATTACTTTGTGGCATGTTTTAGAACATATTCCAAATTTAGTTGAATATACAAATCAATTAAAAAAATTATTAAAACCTAATGGTGTATTAATAATAGCTGTTCCTAATTACAAAAGTTACGATGCTAATTATTATAAAGAATTTTGGGCAGCTTATGATGTTCCAAGACACCTATGGCATTTTTCTAAAAACTCTATTCAAAAAATATTTTCTAATGTAAACATGAATATTGAAAAAATACTTCCTATGAAGTTTGATTCTTTTTATGTTTCATTGTTATCAGAAAAATACAAAAACAAAAAAAGTAAAACTGTTAAAGCATTTTTTATTGGTTTAAAATCAAATTTGAAAGCTAAAAAGAATGGAGAGTACTCATCTTTAATGTATATCATAAAAAACAAGTAAAAAACTATTTTAAATACTTTTTAACGATAGTAAATATAAATAACAATAAAACACCTTAGTTAAAAATAAAAACCTCTTAAAACTTATATTTTAAGAGGTTTTTTGATAAATTATTTTTATTATTCCTATAAAACAATAAATTTTAACTATTCAAAATATAAACACCAAAAATTGCAATTATGAAGTAAACTGCTAATGTCATCGCACCTGCATAATCTTTTGCTAAACGTTGACCTATTAATAAAAATATTAAAGACAGTGCTGCTAATTCAATTCCTAATAAAGCTAAATCTTTTGCACCTGTTGTCGCTAAGTTAAAAATTCCAACAAGCATGAAAGCACCAGCTAAAATTTCCATCACTAAAATTATAGCCAATAAAAGTGGAACTGAATTTTTAAAAGGTGAATTTTTGAAATGATCTTTTATAAAAGATACATTTCCTTTCCAATCATTTACTTTATCAATTCCAGATTGTAAAAAAGTTACAGTTAAAAAAAGTAATATTAAAATTTCTGTGGCGTGAGTTTGTATTAGATTCATATAATTGATTTTTAGCAAATATAATTCATCTCTCTATGTAGTTGTAACATTTTCTAAAAAATGCGTCTTATAACATATATAAGCTATATATTTAAAGAAAAAATACTAACTATTAAAAATTAAAATCATGCCTATTTTCATGTATCCGGTTATATTCTTCGGAATTATAATCTTTCTTTCTTCTTTCTTTATTATAAAACAGCAAACTGCTGGTATTATAGAAAGGTTTGGTAAATTCCACAGTATCAGACACTCAGGTTTACATTTAAAGATTCCATTAGTAGATAGAATCGCTGGAAAGTTGAGTTTAAAAATTCAACAATTAGATGTTATTGTAGAAACAAAAACTTTAGATGATGTATTTGTAAAGTTAAAAGTATCTGTTCAATATAAAGTTATTAGAGATAAGGTATATGAAGCATTTTATAAGCTAGATTATCCTCACGATCAGATTACTTCTTATGTTTTTGATGTTGTACGTGCAGAAGTTCCTAAAATGCGCTTAGATGACGTATTTGTGAAGAAAGATGATATTGCAATTGCTGTAAAAGCTGAATTAAATGATGCAATGATGGAATATGGTTACGATATTATCAAAACTTTAGTAACAGATATTGATCCAGATGCTCAAGTTAAAGAAGCAATGAACCGTATTAATGCTGCTGAACGTGAAAAAGTTGCTGCTCAGTACGAAGGAGATGCGCAACGTATTTTAATTGTAGAAAAAGCAAAAGCTGAAGCTGAAAGTAAGCGTTTACAAGGACAAGGTATTGCAGATCAGAGACGTGAGATTGCACGTGGTTTAGAAGAGTCTGTAGAAGTTTTAAATAAAGTTGGTATCAACAGTCAGGAAGCTTCAGCTTTAATAGTTGTAACGCAACATTATGATACTTTACAGTCAATTGGTGGTGAAACTAACAGTAACTTAATATTATTACCTAATTCACCACAAGCAGGAAGTCAAATGTTAAACGATATGGTAGCTAGTTTTACAGCTAGTAATCAAATTGGTGAAGCCATGAAAAAAAATAAAAAATCAGAATAAATCATGATTATATCAACAACACATACTATTGAAAATAAGCCAGCTAAAGAATATTTAGGAATTGTTACTGGTGAAACAATTATTGGTGCTAATATTTTAAAAGATTTCTTTGCTGGTATTAGAGATATTGTTGGTGGACGTTCTGGTTCTTATGAAAAAGTTTTACGTGAAGCAAAAGACACTTCTTTAAGAGAAATGCAGGAGCGAGCACAATCTCTGGGAGCTAATGCTATAGTTGGTGTAGATTTAGACTATGAAACAGTAGGTCCAAATGGTGGGATGTTAATGGTAACCGCCTCTGGAACAGCAATAAAGATATAAACAAAAAGCCGATACTTAATTGTATCGGCTTTTTTTATATATAGAAAATTATTATTTCTTTTCTTCTATTTTCTCTTCTTCATCAGTTTTAGTAGCATCTTTAAACTCTTTAATACCAGTACCTAAACCTTTCATTAGTTCTGGAATCTTCTTTCCTCCAAACATTAATAAAACTAATGCTACTACAATTGCTATTTGCCAAGGGCCAATCATTCCTAAAAATATAGTCTGTGAAATCATTTTATATTAAATTTTACTCAACAAAGATACAAAATTAACTTCTCTGTTCTATAACACCACCAATTACTTTTTTATCTTTAAATACTTCTGGAGTTCCTTTATAAAAAATTGATCCTCCAAAAGATACTTTTGCATCTAAAGTTTCTCCTGATTGTACTTCTACTTTAGAACCAGAACCTGCTCTTACCATAGTCATATCTGTTACTTCTAATTTATATCCGTGATACATTCCTCCTAAGTCTGCATCAACAGTTTGGTTTTTAGATGTACCTGAAAGCCTTATAACAGCCCCTGAAGAGCTTTTTACCTTTAAATGCTTAACCTTAACCACCATGTTAATAAAAGCTCCTTCTTGTGCTTTTATTTCAATTTGGGATTGTTCTATAACTTTACTTGTAATTATAGCTCCTTCATTTGCATCTATAGTTTTTAATGTTGATGCATAATAAAGCGTAGCTTTAACTTTACCATCTGCTGTAGTTTCTGGAAATCTTAGCGATACTTTTAATGTATTTCCAGAAGTTTTAATTTTTACTTTTTCTGCTTTTTCACCTGTTATAATAATTTTAGATTCATCGCTTTTAACAAGCTTAAGATCAATACCATTATATACTTTTACTGTTATAAAATCTCCTAATTTTTTTTCAATCTTTGTTTGTGCTGATGCTAAAACGGTCATCAAAAACAAACTCAAAAATGCTATTTTTTTCATTTTAATCGTCATTAGTTAGTTAGTATAACCAAGAATTATACCATTACTATAAAGACAAATATTAAATTTTATTGTTACAAAATGTATAAAATTAATGTGAAATTAAGTCAAAATCCAAATGCTTACGTTCTAAATCTGTCTTTTTAACTTTTACTACAACAATATCTCCAAGTTGTATCAAATTTTTAGTTGATTGACCTACAATAGCATACTGCTGTTCATCATAGATATAATAATCGTCTTTTATATCTCTAATACGAACCATTCCTTCACATTTGTTTGAAGAAATTTCTACATAAATTCCCCATTCAGTAACTCCAGAAACAACACCTTCAAATTCTTGATCTTTATGGTCCTGCATATACTTAACTTGCATATACTTAATAGAATCTCTCTCTGCTTTAGATGCTAATTCTTCCATTTTTGAAGAATGTTTACATCTTTCTTCAAAAATTTCTGCTTTTGGTGATTTTCCTCCGTCTAAATAATGCTGTAATAGACGATGTGTCATTACGTCAGGATATCTACGTATTGGTGAAGTAAAGTGACTATAGTAATTAAAAGCTAAACCATAATGTCCTATATTTTGAGTGGTATATTCAGCCTTACTCATTGATCTTATGGCTAAGGTTTCAACCATATTGGCTTCTCCTTTTCCATGAACATCAGCTAGTAACTGGTTTAAAGACTGGGAAGTAGTTTCTTTATTTTCTGTATTAATCTTATACCCAAACTTACCAATAATGTTTTGTAATGAAGCTAATTTTTCAATATTAGGCTCATCATGAACACGATATACAAAAGTATTCTTAGTTGCCTTTCCTTTAGAAAATCCTATAAACTCAGCTACCTTTTTGTTTGCTAATAGCATGAATTCTTCTATAAGTTTATTAGCATCTTTAGATTCTTTAAAGAAAACTCCAGTTGGATTTGCTTCTTCATCTAAATTGAATTTTACTTCGACTCTATCAAATGAAATAGCTCCAGATTTCATACGTTTTTTACGCATTTTCTTAGCAAGTTCATCTAATTTTAAAGTAGCTTCAACTATAGCATCATCAACAATATATTCTTCTCCTGTAAGCGATACATCAGCTGGAACAATGTTATTTTTATTTTCAATAATTGCTTGTGCTTCTTCATAAGCAAAACGTTTATCAGAATAAGTTACTGTTCTTCCAAACCATTTGTTAATAATTTGAGCTTTATCGTTCATTTCAAAAACTGCTGAAAACGTCAATTTTTCTTCGTTAGGTCTTAACGAACAAGCACCATTACTTAACATTTCAGGTAACATAGGAACCACTCTATCAACTAAATAAACAGATGTTGCTCTGTCATAAGCTTCATCATCTAAAATGGTTTTTGGTTGCACATAATGTGAAACATCTGCAATATGAATTCCTATTTCATAATTACTATTTTCTAATTTTGTAAATGATAATGCGTCATCAAAATCCTTAGCGTCTTTAGGATCAATAGTAAATGTCAAATCGCTTCGCATATCACGTCTTTTAGCAATCTCATCTTCTGTTATTTCTAAAGAAAGCTTTTGCGCATCTTCTTCAACTTCTTTTGGAAATTCATATGGTAAACCATATTCTAACAAAATTGAATGAATTTCTGTATTATGGTCTCCTGGTTTACCTAAAACCTCTGTTATTTTACCAAATGGATTTTTAGAATTTTCTGGCCAATCTGTGATTTTAGCAACAACTTTATCGCCATCTTGAGCATTGTTTAATTTGTTTTGCGATATAAAAATATCAGCATACATCTTAGTACTGTCTGGCACTACAAATCCGAAGTTTTTATTCATTTGTAAAACTCCAACAAACTCTGTTTTGGCTCTATCTATAATTTCAACAACATCAGCTTCTAACTTATTACTTCTTCTTTTTTTATAAACATATACTCTTACAGTATCGTCATGCAAACCTTTGCCTAAATTAACTGAAGGAACAAATATGTCGTTTTCGAAATCATCAGAAATAAAATAAGCATTACCGTTAGAAGTAACATCAAGTGTACCAATATGATACTTTCTATCTTCATTGATTTGATATTTTCCTCTATCAATTTCTTTTATTTTTTGACTGGCTGTTAGTTCTGCTAATTTTTTTAAAATTTGAGTTTTTCCATCAGTATCGGAAATTCCCATTTTACTAGCAATTTGTTTATAATTATAAAATTTAGAGCTGTCTTCGTTAAGAATTCTAAAAATGTTTCGGGTAAGATCTTTTATAATTTTCCCTTTTTTCTTGTAGATTTTTTTCTTTCTAGTCATTAATCTTTCGTCTTAAATAATTTTCCACCAAAGTACGAATAAAATTACACCTTGTTAATTAAATAAGAGTTATCAATTCTATTTTGTACTTTGTCGCACCTTAATTTATTCTTTTATGCAAAAATCTTGGTTTGTAATTGTTAATCCTATTGCAGGAAATGGTAATTTTAATGAACTATGGAATGAAATTCAAAAACAATTAAATTATTATCAAATCACTTATCAACATGCTAAAACAACACATTCTAAACATGAATTAGAATTAGTTGAAAACGCTATTAGTAAAGGATTTAGAAACATAATTTCAGTAGGTGGAGATGGTACTTTACATCATGTTGTAAACGGCATAATGAAACAGAAAATTACTGATCCTAAAGAAGTTACAGTAGCTGTAATACCTTTAGGTACTGGAAATGACTGGATTAAAACCTATGGAATTTCAAAAAATATAAAAGAAGCAGTCGTTTTGATAAAGACTGAGAATAAAATACATCAAGATATTGGTTGTATAGAGTTAAATAATGAGCTCTCATACTTTAACAACGTAGCAGGAATAGGCTATGACGGTTATGTTGTTAATAAGTTGAATAAATTAAAACGTTTTGGTGCTATAGCATACTTATTGAGCGGAATTGCAGGTTTATTATTTTATAAAAAGACAACTTTTGCTATAGAAGTTAACAATAAGCTTGTTGAAACGAAGTGTTTAATGACTTTATTTGGTATTTGTAAGTACTCAGCAGGAGGTATGCAACTAACTGATTATGAAGATTCTACAAACGGGTTATTTGATATAACTATAGCTAAAAACCTGAATTTAAGCGACTTAATATTAAATATTAAGAAGTTATATAATGGTCTGATAGTCAAACATACTAAGGTAGAAACACATTTATCAAACACTTTGTTAATAACTCCAAAATCAAAAAAAGACAAACCATTTATTCAAGCAGACGGAGAATTAATAGGGCAGGGAGCCATAAAAGTAACACTCATTCATAAGGCTTTGCAATTCATTGTACCTAAATAAGTTAAATAAATCTTAAGAAAAATGTAACATTTCTTAAAATTTAACGTCTTTATAATAGAAAGTCGTTAATAATGAAAAAATTAAGAAAAATTATCGCTTTATTTTTATTCATCTTTATTACAGGAATCATCGTTACTGTAATAAGCATCAACTCAACGTTGAATAAAAAGACTCCAACTGAATTAGTCAAGGCTAAAGACAGTGTATACCTTATCAAAAAATCACAGAAAACAGCTTAAGAGCTTTTTCTCGTCCAATTGTTCTCACTTATAAACAAAACTAGAGTTATAGCTAACCGTATAACTCTTTTTTTATTCTCAAAAGAAACATTACTTCATCTAAAATTAGTTTCATCACAAATTTTCAAAAAGAGTTGTTATTAACATATACTATATATTAATAAAAGATATTTTAAAATTTAAAAAAAGAAATGATTGTTATTATAGTGTGTTAATATGTGGAATAAATTTCTGTTTTAATATTTGGACTTATCACTTATTAAATAAAATAAACAGGTTATTAAGATCATAATTTCTTAAAAATCAATTATAATTTAGAGTTATTAACAAAACTTATAAACAGTAGTTCACTAAAAATTATGAATAGTTAATTTTAATTTCAGTGTAAATAAAGCGTTAATTTTATGTTGATAAATGTTAGTTAAAAACTCAAAAAAAAAGTTGCATAATTAAAGTTGGTTCTTGTATTGTAAAAAAAATGTAAATAATCAAATATATTTTTGAAAATATACTACCAGTTCTTAACAATTGCTTAATATGGTTTAAGTCCTTGTTTTTAAAGAGGTTATTAAGAACGCTAAAAAAAGCATTGTTAATTACTGTTGATAACCGTGAATAACTGTATTTTTGTAGTTCACAACTAAATTAAAATCAACAAATTATGACAATTGCCATAGGAAATGACCATGCAGGTACTGAATATAAGTTTGAAATCATTAAACTTTTAGAAGAATTAGGACACAAGTTTATTAATTTTGGAACGAATACAAACGATAGTATGGATTATCCTGATGCTATTCATCCAACAGCAGAAGCTGTAGAGACCGAACAGGCAGAAATGGGTATAATACTATGCGGAAGTGGAAACGGCGCTCAAATGACTGCAAATAAGCACCAAGGAGTAAGAGCTGCACTATGCTGGAATAATGAATTGGTTGAATTGACGCGTCAGCATAACAATGCTAATATTTTAACAATTCCAGCTCGTTTTGTTTCTTTACAACAAGCTTTAGGTTTTGTTAAGATTTTTCTATCTACAGAGTTTGAAGGTGGACGTCATGCAAACAGAGTAAATAAAATACCTACTAATTGTTAATTAGTATAGCATAAGAAATATTTAAGTGAATTTTAAAGTAAAAAAATTTCAAGAGTTAACAACTTCAGAACTGTATGAGATACTTCAATTACGTTCTGAAGTTTTTGTTGTTGAGCAAAACTGTGTATACCAGGATATTGACGGAAAAGATCAAAAAGCATTACATGTTATTGGTATCAAAGAAGGTACTATTATAGCGTATACACGTTTGTTTAACAGTGGTGAATATTTTGATACACCAAGCTTTGGTAGAGTTATTATAAAGGAAACAGAGCGAAAATATGGCTATGGTCACGATTTAATTAAAGCTTCTGTTCAAGCAATTGTTGATAACTATAAGGAAACTAAAATTACCATTTCTGCACAAAGTTATCTTCAAAAATTTTATGAATCTCATGGCTTTGAAAAAGAAGGAGATGAGTATTTAGAAGATGATATTCCACATATAAAAATGATTAAATAAAACATTGTTGCGTGTTTATTGAATTTTATCAAATAGAAATTAACAACAAAGATGTTGTTTTATCCTTATTCAAGGAAGCTGCTATAAAAATTGCCAAAATGAACGTAGATCATTGGCAATATTGGAAAAATCCACCTTTAGAAAAAATTAAATGGGTTGAAGAAGGTATTGAAAATAAAGAGTTCTATTTTATTAAAAATACTGATAATGAGATTATAGGAATGGTAAGGATTTTAGAGGAAGACCTGTTGTATTGGGGAAAGCAAGAGGATAAATCGTTGTATGTTCATTCGTTAGTAGTAAGAGAACATTTCAATAAAAAAGGATTAGGAAAAATTATTTTAGATAAAGTAGAAAGTTTAGCTCAACAAAAGCAATATAAATACCTAAGATTAGATGCAGTTTCAACAAATGTAAAACTTTGTAAATATTATGAAAAACAGGGATTTAATAAGGTTGGAGTGAAAGAATTAAATGATACTGTTAATAACCTTTATCAGAGAAAGGTTTAACAAAGAAGTCTTATAAAAAGAGAAGAATCTTTAGGAGATAAAATATAGCATATTCAAAAATGAAGAGATAAAAAAAGTGGGGATTATCCCCACTTTTTTGTTAGTATTTATGTTTGTTTACGAAACATCTTCTGAATCAGGTTTTCCTAAAATTTTATTTTTAAAAGCTGTAAATAAACCTATAATGGCTATGGCAATTACTTTCCAAAATTTTAAAAGTAAAGCAAAAAAACCAGCTTTAGCAAGAACTTTTCCTGCTATTAAACCACCTATACCGTAAGCAGCAACTTTATCAACATTTGGATTAAAGTCGTGATAAGTATTTCCTTTAGAAAAAGAGACACTATTTAAAATATTGTCAACATCTTTTTTAAATAAAGGTAAAACGTCTATTGTACCTATAGCATTTAAATTTAAATAACCTTTTCTACCTAAAACTCTTATATTATAATTTAAAGTATTTATATCTTCTCCTTCAAAATTTAATTCTTTTGCCCAATGTAGTTTTTTATTTTCTTCATCATAAAATGGAGAAGAAGCCCAACCAACTAAATCTATAGCAGGATATCCTTGCTTTATTCTTTCTGGATTAATAGAATTAGTATCTTCTTGCATTTCTTTTAATAAATCAGAATAATCTAAATTTTTAGCATCTTCATCATCAATAAAACCTTCATCAGAATAAGTAATTTCAACTGCATATGTAAAATTATCATCAATAGGAGAAATATCTTTAGGTAGTAATAAACCTAAAACTTCTGATGGCGGATTCCCCCATAATTCACTTAAAACAAATTTACTCTGTTTAGCATCTAAAAATTTGTATCCATCTGGAATATTTATTTCAGCTAAGCCATTTTGTAAAGATATTTTACCGTATTGGTAAGTAAAAGAATTGTTTACACTATCTAGTTTTTGCAAATAAATTTTTTGTTCTTCTTCAGTTAATTCTTGGGAAAACGAAAATGCGGTAAGCATGCATAGAAATGCAAGCGAAAATATTTTTTTCATAGTTAATTTTTTAAGGTCACAATAATACAAAAATATTATATTAAATTTTCCACCTCTATAACTTCACCAGATTCCATTTTACTTAATTCAATATCACCTACACGAACTCTAACTAAACGAAGTGTAGGAAAACCAACAGCAGAAGTCATTTTTCGAACTTGTCTAAACTTACCTTCTGTTAAAGTAACAGAAATCCAAGAAGTTGGTCCATGACGGTCGTCTCGTATTTTTTTCGAACGCTCAGGAAATTCAGGAATATCTATCATACTAACTTTGCAAGGTTTAGTCATATATTTTTTTCCGTCAAAACCAATTTGAACACCGTTTTCTAATTGCTCAATTTCGGTAGCTGTTATCTGACCGTTAACTTGTACATAATATTCCTTTTCAACTTTTCCTCTAGTAGTAATAAAATCACTTACTTTTCCATCAGTTGTTAACAATAATAAACCCTCCGATTTTACATCGAGTCTACCAACTGCCATGGTCTTTTCAGGAAAGTCAAAAAGCTCACCTAATAATTTATGTTTACCACCTTTCTTTTGATTTGTAATAAACTGAGATAGAAAACCATAAGGTTTATAAATAATAAAATGACGATGTTTCATAAGTATTTTATAAAGCACTAATGGTTACAGAAAATAAATCTTTACCAGTGCTTATTCTCATATTTTTTTCTGAATATTTTTGAGTTGTTAACAATGGATAATGGCTTATTGGTTCAATACAAACCATATTATTAACCTCGGTCCATAACATAAAATTGTTAAAGTTTTCAGTGGTAATTTTTACACTAGGTGTATTGTTTTTAACTAAAAAAATTTCGTTGGTATTTAAAACTTTATAAGCAGCAGAACCAACATCTAAAATAGTTTTTAAACTAATTTCTTCTTCTTTAGTTTTTATAATTTCATTTCCAGAACCAGAAAGTTTAAAACTAGGATGATAGCCGATCATAAAAGGCATTCCTTTATCACTTATAATTTCAAAATCAATATGTAAAGAAGAATTTGATAGTGAAATTATTTTTCTAAACACAAAGTCATAAGGCCAAAACAAATGTTCTTGAGTAGATTTTTTAGGAAATTTTGAATTTTTTATTTGAGTATTTTTCTCATATTTTTTTTCAAAAATAGCTTTAGTATCATCACTAAAAACTAATTTATACTCAAATTCTCTTAACAAACCATGTTGGTCTTGCTTACCAAAACCTTGTATTGTTTCAATAGTATAATTGTTAAGTTTTGTAGGGCCAATAACAGGAAACATTTCAATGTCAGAAGCATTCCATCCAGGTGCATCTTTAGAGTGAATAAGCTCTTCATTATGAACAATAAAACTAACAAGTTCACCATTGGCAATGTTAGCAGAACTATTGGTACTTTTTAAAAAAATATTAAAACTCATTTTTAAAAATGATTAAGGAAAACAATATTACAAAATGTAGCATAAAAAAGATAGGAAAATAAGAGGAGTTTTTCATAACTTAGCGACTCTTATTTTATAATATAATTAGCACGATTTATGGCAGCAGATAAAGAAAAAGAAGCAAAATTAAAAGCGCTTCAACTTACTTTAGATAAGTTAGATAAGACTTACGGTAAGGGAACGGTAATGAAGTTAGGTGATAGCCAGGTAGAAGATGTAGATGCAATATCATCAGGATCTTTAGGGTTAGATTTAGCTTTAGGAGTAGGAGGATATCCTCGTGGTAGAATTATAGAAATTTACGGACCAGAATCATCAGGTAAAACAACTTTAACAATCCATGCAATTGCAGAAGCGCAAAAAGCTGGAGGTATTGCAGCATTTATTGATGCAGAGCATGCTTTTGATCGTTTTTATGCAGAAAGTTTAGGAGTAGATGTTGATAATTTAATTATTTCACAACCAGATCATGGTGAGCAAGCATTAGAAATTGCGGATAACTTAATCCGTTCTGGAGCTATTGATATTGTTGTAATTGACTCCGTAGCAGCTTTAACACCAAAGTCTGAAATTGAAGGTGAAATGGGAGATTCTAAAATGGGATTACATGCCCGTTTAATGTCTCAAGCGTTACGTAAATTAACAGGTACAATTAGTAAAACAAAATGTACAGTTATATTCATTAACCAATTACGTGAAAAAATTGGAGTAATGTTTGGAAATCCAGAAACAACAACTGGAGGTAACGCTTTAAAATTCTATGCTTCAGTTCGTTTAGATATTCGTCGTAGAACACAAATAAAAGATGGCGATAGAGTAATTGGTAACAGTACTAAAGTAAAAATTGTTAAAAATAAAGTAGCACCACCTTTCCAAATGACAGAGTTTGATATTATGTATGGAGAAGGAATATCAAAAGTAGGAGAGGTATTAGATATTGGTGTAGAATATGGTATTATAAAGAAAAGTGGTTCGTGGTTCAGTTATGGAGACACTAAGTTAGGTCAAGGTAGAGATGCAGTTAAAAATTTAATTAAAGACAACCCAGAATTAGCTGAAGAACTTGAAGGAAAAATTAAAGATGCTATTGAAAATCAAGAATAAGTTTTAAATTAAAAGTTCAAACTACTACTAAGAAGCTGTTGAAATATTTCAACAGCTTTTTTTTGTATATTTTAAGTTGTCAATTTAAGACAAAACCTAAACTAAATCTTCCTTTTACATTTGCAGTATGGAAACAAAAGAATTCTATAAAAACCGATTGCAACAGGTAGTTTCCTATGTAAGAACCCAATACAATGAACAGATTTCAATAGAAGAATTGGAAGAGCTATCTAATTTCTCGTACAGAAATCTTCAACGTATTTTCAAAGCATATTATAATGAAACTATAGGAGCTTATGTAACAAGATTAAAAATAGAAAATGGTGCTAAAATGTTGTTATTTACAAAAGATGAAATCAAACAAATAGCAGAAAATGTAGGCTATTCAGATGTGCAATCTTTTAGTAAATCTTTTAAAAAACATTTTGGTATTACCCCAGCTATTTATAGAAATAGAAAAGAAGAAATTCTTAAGAAAAATAGTAAAAAAACAAATACAAATATGCCTTTTTATGAAGACAGAATTACTGTTTTAGAAACCAAAAAAGTAGTGTATAAAACGTATAAAGGAGATTATTATAGTACTAAGGTTGATGAAATTTGGGATCAGTTATTAGAAGAAGTTGAAAGTTACAAAGTAGAAATAGACGATCTAGAATCTTTTGGAATAATTTGGGACGAACCTATTATTTCAGAAAGTATAAACTATAATTACGATGCTTGTTTAGTAATTGATGATACTTTAAAAATATCAGATAAAAAATTTAAAATAAAGAACATACCAAGTAAGAAATATGCTGTATTTACACATGTAGGAGATTATAAATCAATAAGTAAAACCTACGATAAAATATTTAGTAGTTGGTTATTTGCAACTGACAAAGAAATATCAGAAGATCCTTTTTTAGAATTTTATACAAAGCACGAATCTCATACAGAGAATCCAAAAGAATACGAAACAGAAATTTATGTACCCTTAAAAGGTTGATTTTTAAAATCGACATTAAAATGAAGAAAATGAAATTATTAATCATATTTTTTAGCTTAATACTAACTTCAAATTCTTGTAGTAAAAAAGAAGCTATAGCTGTAATAAAAGACAATTCTAGTACACAAAAAATGTATTATAACGGAAAAATATTTACAGTAAATGAAGCTCAACCATGGGCAGAAGCCTTAATTATTGAAAAAAATAAAATAGTTTTTATAGGTTCTAATTCAGAAGCAGAACAAAAGATAGATAAAGGAGCTGAAAAAATTAATTTACAAGGAAAGTTAGTATTACCAGGTTTTCATGACGTTCATATGCATCCAATGGAAGTAGGATCGACAACTACTGTTTTTACATTAAATGAAAACGAAAGTGATGCAGAAAACTATATATCAACAATAAAAAAAGCAGCTCAAGATAATCCAAATGTAAAGTGGTTAATAGGTTTTGGACATTCAATAGGAGCATTATTTGAAACTCAAAGAAGTCCGTTAGAAATTATAGATGAAGCAGTTTCAGATAGGCCAGTAATTATTATGGAACAAACATCACATTCTATGTGGATTAATTCAAAAGGGTTAGAAATGGCAGGAATTACGGCGGCGAGCAAAAATCCGCAAGGCGGAATTATAATGAAAGACAACGGCGCTTTAAATGGAATCCTAATAGACAATGCTGGAGACGTAGCTTATCAGCAAGCATTAACTGCTTTAAAAGATGCAAATGGAGAATATGAGGGAATGGTTTCTTATGTTTTACCAGAGTTAGCAAAACATGGAATAACATCAGTTTCTGACGCGAGAACTTATTGGAAAAGAGATCAGCACAAAACATGGAAAAATTTAGCAGATAATGGTAAACTAACAGCACGTTTTAACTTAGGTTTATGGGCATATCCTACAGCTGATGATGCAAGTCAAATAGCATCATTAAAAACATTATTTGAAAGCAATGAAAACAGTTTATTAAAAATTAATCAAATTAAATTGTATTCAGATGGTATAACACATAATACAACAGCAGCTTTACACAGTAATTATAAAGAAGACTATTTTAATCAATCTACCAACAATGGGTTGAATTATTTTACTGAAAACAGAATAGCAAAATATATTCAGGAATTAGAATCGGTTGGTTTTGATTTTCATATACATGCTATTGGCGACAGGGGAGTTACAGAAGCTTTAAACGCTATTCAAAAAAGTGGATCAGATAAAGGAAGACATCGTTTAACACATGTTGAAATGGTTTCTCTATCAGATATGAACAGATTTAAACAATTAAACGTAACAGCAGATGCACAAGTAGCTGGAGATTTTACGCAACCACAAAATTGGCATCATAATAATCATTTGTTAGGTAGTGCGTTGGCTGATAATCAAGTTCCAATAAAATCATTAAAAGAAGCAGGAGCTAGACTAACTTTAAGTAGTGATTGGAATGTGAGTTCATTAAATCCATTAATTGGACTTCAAAATGCAGTTACAAGGTCTCCACAAAATATAAGCTTAGAAGAAGCAATTAAAGCGTATACAATTAATGGAGCCTATGTAATGAGACAAGAAAAAAAAGTAGGTTCATTGGAAGTAGGGAAGTTGGCTGACTTTGTAGTTTTAGATAGAGATATTTTTACAATTCCTACCTCTCAAATTAAACAAACAAAAGTTATTTTGACTATTTTTAACGGGAAAGAAATTTATAAAAAATAGCCTTGATAAATATATCAGAAAATATACAATTAAAAGAGATTTCGATTACAGATTCGGAGTCTCTTTTTACATTAATGAAAGAAGTTTATCCAGCTGCTTATAATCATTTTTGGAAGGATGATGGAAGTTGGTATTTAAACAGTCAGTATTCAAAAGAGAATATAAAAAAAGAACTTTTAGAAGAAAACGCTGCGTATTATTTTGTGCTATTTAAAAATGAAATAATAGGTAATTTTAGAATTCTTTGGGATAAGAAGTTAGCTGGTTTTGATAATCAAAGAAGTGTAAAGTTGCATAGAATATATTTACATTCAAAAGTACAAGGGAATGGTGTAGGAAAATGCTTGTTAACTTGGTTAGAAAAAGAAGCAATAAAAAAACAATATGAACTTATTTGGCTGGATGCTATGGATGAAAAACCACAAGCGCTTAAGTTTTATAAAAAACTAGGGTACCAATATCATTCACATTGTTTTTTAGATTTTGACTTGTTGTATGATAATGTTAGAAAAATGAGCCAACTTTACAAAGAGTTGAGTTAAACTCCAGTACTACCAAAACCACCAGCACCACGTTCAGTTTCGTCTAAAACCGTAACTTCTTGCCAGTTTACACGTTCGTGTTTAGCAATAACAAGTTGTGCAATACGCTCTCCATCGTTAACTATAAAATCTTCGTTAGATAAGTTTACTAAAATCACACCAATTTCGCCTCTATAATCAGCATCAACAGTACCTGGAGCGTTTAGAACAGTAATTCCTTTTTTGGCAGCGAGTCCGCTTCGCGGACGTACCTGTGCTTCATAGCCCTGTGGCAAAGCTATAAATAAACCAGTTTTAATAATAGCTCTCTCTAAAGGCTTTAAAGTTATAGCAGCATCAATATTGGCACGTAAGTCCATACCTGCAGAACCTTCAGTCTCGTAAGCAGGAGTTTGGTGTTTTGATTTGTTAATTATTTGTACGTTCATATTCTTCAAAAAATTTTCAACCTTCAAATATAATACCCTTAAGTTATAGATAGTAGTTTATAGTTTTATTAATTTTGTCTTAGAAATAAAATACTACTATGAGTACACATCAAAAGATAGCAGTTTTAGGTGGAGGAAGTTGGGCTACGGCTATTGTAAAAATGTTATCAGAAAACTTAGATACTATTGGTTGGTATATGCGAAGTGTATATGCTATTGAACATATAAAACGTAACAAACATAACCCTAGTTATTTAAGTTCAGCAGAACTACATCCAGAGCAATTAGATTTGTCAGATGATATGAATCATATTGTAGAAAATTATGATGTTTTAATTTTTGCAATTCCATCAGCATTTCTAAAAACTGAACTAGAAAAATTGTCTGTTTCACTTGAAAATAAAATTATTTTTTCTGCAATAAAAGGAATCGTTCCAGAGTCGGGATTAATAGTAGGTGAGCATTTCCATGATATTCATAATGTGCCTTTTGAAAATATAGGAGTTATTACTGGTCCTTGTCATGCAGAAGAAGTTGCTATGGAACGATTATCATACTTAACCTTAGCTTGTCAGGACGAACAAAAAGCAAAAGATTTAAGTAAGTTTATCGCTGGACGTTATATAAAAACTAAAATATCTGACGATATTATTGGTACGGAATATGCTGCAATGCTAAAAAATATCTATGCAATAGCTGCAGGTATAGCGCATGGTTTAGGTTATGGAGATAACTTCCAATCGGTATTGATGAGTAATGCAATTCGTGAAATGAAACGATTTATAAAAAAGGTTCATAAAATGAAACGTAACATTAATAATTCGGCCTATTTAGGAGATTTATTAGTTACAGGATATTCTGTTTTTAGTAGAAACAGAATGTTTGGAAATATGATTGGTAAAGGTTACACCGTAAAATCAGCTATGTTTGAAATGAGTATGGTTGCTGAAGGATACTACGCTACAAAGAGTGCCTATAAAATTAATCAGAAAAACGGTGCAAGAACTCCTATTATTGACGCTGTCTATAATGTATTATATGACAAAAAAGAAGCGAAAGATGAGTTTTTAAAGTTAACAAATAGATTAGATTAGTTGTCTGCATTTGTACAAATAATCCTTCTTAATAAAAAGAAGTCTACTCACCAATCGCTTCTAGATTGAGTTGTGTGTAGGTTTTGTAACGAATTACAATAACGACAAATTTAATTTAAAATTCTGATTGACAAACTTTTTTGTAAAAATATATTCTTATTTAAATTAGAGAAATAATTTTACAGTTAGTTTAAAATTTTATAGATTCGTTTAAAATTAAACAATAATGAAAACGATACAAGAAGCTGTAGAAATTACAATTAGAAAGACACCGTTTATTGAAGAAGCTTTAAATGAGAAGCTTATCAATGTATCTTCTCTAGCTAGAGAAATTTTACCAGAAGTATCAAAGCTTTTAAAAAAGGAAGTAAAAGTTGGTGCAGTAATGATGGCTATTAACAGGTTATCACCTGCTAACGAATTAAGAGTGCGTAAAAATATTAAACGTTTAGCTCTTGATTTAGGCGATGTAATTGTACGTTCTGACTTATGCGATTTTACATTTAAAAATACCACTTCATTATTAAAAGAGATTGCTAAAATATTAAGCAAATCGGCAGATAGTAACGACTATTTCTTAACTGTTTCTCAAGGAATATTTGAAACAAATATTGTTACGAGTAAAAATTTACAACCTTATGTTGAAGAAATTTTTAAACGTGAAACGTTAATTAATAATGTAAACGATTTAGCTTCAATCACAATTAAATTGCCAAAGGATAACTTAGAGCAATCTGGAGTTTACTATTTTATTTTAAAGCAGTTTGCTTGGGCAAACATAGCTGTACAAGAGGTAATATCTACAACTCATGAAATGACAATTGTTGTAAAAGAACAAGATATCAACGAAACGTTTGCCATTTTAATGGATTTAAAACTGAATTAAAACAAAAGAATGGATAAAAAAGATCCCTACGCATCACTAAGAATTAAGGAATTTAATATTTTTCTTTTAGTACGTTTTGCTTTGGTATTTGCATGGTCTATGCAATTTATTATTATCGAATGGCAAGTATATTCAATAACAAAAGACCCATGGAGTTTAGGTTTAATTGGAGCTTTTGAATTTTTACCTGCATTTTCTATGGCATTATTTGCTGGGCATATAGTAGATCAAAAAGAAAAGAGGAATTTATTAGCGCTTTGTATTGGTGCCTTTTCATTAATAAGTTTAGGATTGTATTTTTTAACGTTACCTAGTTTTGTAGAGGAATGGGAAACAAATACAGTTTTATACGCCATTTATGGATTGGTATTTTTTGGTGGATTTTTACGTTCGTTTTTCGGACCAACTATTTTTTCGTTAATAGCATTAATTGTACCTAAAAAATTATATCCAAATGCAGCTACTTGGAGTAGTTCTACTTGGCAAATCGCCTCGGTTTTGGGGCCTGCTTTTGCTGGTTATACTATTTATTTAATGGGGGTAAACCTATCATTATGTATTGTATTTGGTTTGGTATTATTTTCTCTTTTAATGGTTTTCTTTATTAAAAGAAAACCTATAATGAATCCTAAAAAAGGAGAAAAAATTTCAAAGAGTCTTAGTGAAGGAATATCTTTTGTATTTAAAACAAAAGCCATTTTAGGAGCTATCACTTTAGATATGATTTCGGTATTATTTGGAGGAGCTATTGCATTATTACCAGTATTTGCTCAAGACATTTTACAAGTTGGAGCAAAAGGTTTTGGAGTTTTAAGAGCTGCACCTGCTATTGGAGCTTTTTTAACAATGTTAATTACAGCATATATACCTATAAGTAAAAATGCTGGTATGAAACTCTTAGCAGCTATTTTTGGTTTTGGAGTATGTATTATTGTATTCGGACTTTCTTCAATTTTTTGGGTATCATTATTAGCTCTATTTTTTAGTGGTGTAACCGATGGAATTTCTATGGTTATTAGACAAACTATTTTACAATTAAAAACACCAGATCATATGCGAGGTAGAGTTGCTTCAGTAAATTCTATGTTTGTAGGGTCATCAAACGAGTTAGGAGCGCTTGAAAGCGGTTTAACTGCAAAATTAATGGGTACGGTTACTGCAGTAGTTTTTGGTGGAACTATGACCTTAATTACAGTAGTTACAACAGGTGTTTTAAATCCAACATTACGAAAGTTAGATTTAACAAAGGATTTAGAAGCACATGAGAAAATAGAATAATACAATTATAATTTCACTATAAAAATAAACCCCGTAAAAGAATTCTCTTACGGGGTTTTTATATTATATAATTGTCTGTTTTAAGACATATCCATATAGCTAATTTTAGTAATTGTGTTAGCAGCTTGGTCAAATTCTATATTAATAAAAGCGTCACAGTCTTCACACTGTGTAAATAAAATACTTTTAGCACCATTTCTACCTACACTAAATACAATTTTACCTAATTTACTAATATTATCTCCAATTGTAATAGTAGCTCCTTTAATTGTAATGGAAGAAGCATTACTATTTACTTCGAAAGATTCTACAAAAGGACTACTTCCCATAGTAGAAAAATCTACTTTTAAACCATTAAATGTGAAATAATAATAAGTTTCAGTTTCGTTTACACTATATGAAGCTGAAGGGCCTAATAATTTTTCAACAGCAGATTGATTCCCTTTTGTTTTCTTTAAATCAGCTAAAGTTGTAGCATTTATTTTAATTCCTTCAAATTCTGAGGAAGTAATGATATTACTGGTTTGACTTTTAGCAATTACACTACTCAATAAAAATATAAATACAAATATTCTATGTTTCATTTTACTTTAATTATTAATTGTACAACAATCTTTTTCAGAAATTTTTTAGCCTGCCAAAGATATAATAATTGTTCATCCTAACAATTAAATTATGTAAAGTGATTAGTTAAAATTTACAGCGATTTCTATTTTTGATTCTAATTCTTTTAAATACTTCTGGTTTTCAGTATCTGACCAGTTGTAGTAATTTGAAAATTCTTTTAAAATTTCATGTTTGTATGCATCAACACTAGGTTTATCGAAGAATAATCTACCTGTTCTACGCATAAAAAAGTCGGTTGGAGTACAAGTCATTTCATGTTGAATGGTAAACCAAGCCTCTGCTTTTAATAAACGAAGTAGGTAATCTTCATCTTTTAATTCGTTAAATTTATCAATAATAACATCGGTTTGTTTTCCATAATTATGTACTAAATAAGCAGCATCTGTTTTTGTAAAACCATGGTTTTTTAAATTTTTAGCCACTTGCTCTATATATAAATTTACCGATTTATAATTTTGAAAAGGACCACCTGATAAAATGATGTCTTCAGTTTGAATTGGGTCAAATTCAACTTCAAAACGACGAACCATTTTCTTAGCGACTAAATCAACAATACGTTCTGCCATTTTTCTATATCCGGTTAATTTACCTCCAGCTATAGATATTAATTTAGTATCAGAAACGAAAATTTCATCTTTCCTAGATAATTCTGAAGCAGATTTTCCTTCCTCATGAATTAAAGGACGTAAACCAGCCCATGAAGATTGAATATCGTCAATAGTTAAGTTAACCTCAGGAAACATGTTATTTACTGCCTCTATTAAATACATGGCATCGACAATACTTGTTTCTACAGTATTTTTATCTTGCTGAAAGTTGGTATCAGTAGTACCAAAATAAGTTACTTTTCCTCGAGGAATAGCAAACATCATTCGTCCATCAGGAATATCAAAATAAACAGATTGTTTTACTGGTAATTTTTCATGAGCAACCACCAAGTGTACTCCTTTGGTCAAATGCAATCGTTTACCAATTTTTGAATTATTTATTTGACGTAGTTCATCAACCCAAGGACCAGCAGCATTTACCACATATTTTGCCTTAATTTCATAAGTTTCATTAGTAAACTCATCAGTTACTTTAGCTCCAACAACTCGTTTATTTTTATAAATAAATTCATTTGCTTTGGTATAGTTAAGTATTTGAGCATTGTATTGACTGGCTGTTTTTAACACTTCAATTGTTAAACGAGCATCATCAGTACGATATTCAGCATAATAACCAGCGCCATTTAAAATATTTTCAGGTAATAAAGGTTCTTTTTGAAGAGCTTCTTTTTTATCAAGCATTTTACGTTTATCGTCACCTTCAACAGAGGCTAAAACATCGTATACTTTTAAACCTATAGAAGTTAACCAAGAACCATAAGTTCCTCCATCAATTAATGGTAAAATCATTTTTTCAGGAATGACCAAATGTGGAGCTATTTTATGAACAATTGCTCGTTCTGTTCCCACTTCTTTTACCAACCAAAAATCAAATTGTTTTAAATATCGTAAACCACCATGAATTAGTTTTGTTGATTTACTTGAGGTACCCGAAGCAAAATCATTTTTTTCTACTAGCGCAACTTTCATTCCTCTTGAAGCTGCATCTAAAGCAATTCCTGCTCCTGTAATACCTCCTCCAATAATTAAAATATCAAATTCGGTTTCTTGTATTTCTTTTTGAGTATTTGTTCGGTTAAAAAATGAAAATCTGTTCATAGAATATTTTTTGTTCTTAACAAAAATAAGAATAAAAAGAAGTAGATATCAATAAAAAAAGAGTTGAAAATTAATTCAACTCTTTATAGTCGCCCCCGCAACACATAAACCATTTAATGATTTATTTTTTTCCAATTTTTATCTGCACTATTTTTTAACTCATTGGCTCCTTCTTTTTGCCAAAGTTCAAGTGTATTGGTTCCCCAAGAATTATAAAATAAGTATAGTTTACCGTCTCTTATTTCAAAAGTCTTTGGATTAATACTTACTTTTTCTCCAGTTTTACCAATAGCATATGCACAGTATCCACCGTATTGTGGTATATATTTTTTAGGATTTTGTTTAAATAAGTTTAAATTTTCTTGAGAGGAAAATCGAAAAGAAACACCATCATACTTTGTTGTAATTTTTTTATTTCCTTTTACTGCTTTATTAGAAAAATAAGCAACTACATCATAACCGCTGGCTACAGCTCCTTTTTTAGTATTGTACTCCTGAGCAACTAATGCAGTTGATAGAAATACGAATAAAATCCATATTTTTTTCATCGATTGTTATTTTTTATGCTTTAAAGTTTCCCAGTTTTTATCACCTCTCATTTGTCTCTTTTTTACATCACCTTCTTGCCAATCGCCAAGTTTACTACCTATCCAAGAGCTGTAAAAAAGATATAGTTTACCATCACGTATTTCATATACTTCAGGATCGATATACATTTTTTTATTTTTCTCAGCTATAGCATAAGCACAGTAACCACCGTATTGAGGAATATATTTTACTGGATTTTCTTTGAAAAGATTTAAATTTTTTTCTGAAGAGAATTTGAATTTAGTACCATCATATGTAGTTTGAAATTTCTTTTTACCTTCTAAAGGTTTTCCATCTTCAAAATATGATACTACATCAAAACCTTCGGCTACATAACCTTTTTTTGTATTATAATCAGTCTTTTGAGCTATTAAAACAGTAGAAACTGTAAGTAATAGAAGTGTAAGAATTTGTTTCATCGTTTTTAAAATTTTTTAGATAGTCGATGAAAAAGATAGATAATTACAATTAATTATTTTTTAATAAGCACCAAGGGTTTAATATTTTCCCGTTTTTAATAGGAAGAATCTCACCAAATTGTAAAAAAACGAACTCACTTTGTTGAGGTTTTAAAAACACAAAATCATCAACATTTAAAGTTGTTTTTATGGGAGCGTTTATCATAGTCTGATTGGTTGAATTTCCAAACAAGTTATTTTCTTTAATGCCTTCAGGGTAATAATAATCTGCTTTCCAATAACCACCGTAAATAAAGTAAGATTGTTTGTTTATTGAATTAAGTATATTTAAAATCCATTTATATTTTTCGATGCCTGGTATAGTAGTGTTTTTAAACTTTTTTAAAACAGGAGTTGCAATAAAAGAAGCAGCAGTAAAATCTTTTAAAGAAGGAATATCAAAAGTAGAAGGTTTTACAAGGCAAGAACCAATAGCAATGTCATTAATTGGAGATTTTTTTGTTTTATGTAAATTTAAAGTGGGACTTCCGGCGCCGTTAAATGTTAAATCTTCCTTCCACAAAGAAGAAAATTTTTGTTCAACTAATTGTTTGCATTGTTCATAAAAAGTATTGGCTTTTTGTAAAGCTTTTTTTTCTGATAAAATTATTTTAGGAAGTTTTACTACATGAGGATCATATCCCATAAAACCTGAGAATTCAACATAATCTTGATTTTCTTTTATCAGTTCTAGTCCTTCTTTTAATGATTCTATAGAGTCAAAACCACCTCGATGTAGTCCTACATCAATTTCAATATTTAAACGAATTTTTTGCTGAAGCTGTTTTGCTAGATTAATGTATTCTTGTATTCTTTTTTTTGTATCTACCAACCATTGAATTTGTGTAAAAGGATTAAATCCATGATGATGTTGAGGTAAGTTTTGATAGAAAAAATGAGCCGTTTTAATAGGCATTGGTTTACCTAATAATATATCTTTTTGATGGTCTAATTCAGATGATAAATGGGTTAAAAATGGTTGATGAAAAACCATTAATTTGTGAGTGTTTGTTTTTTGTAAAACATACTTAATTAAATCTAAAGAAGGTAAAGATTTTACAACAATTCTAAATTCAGCACCAGACCTTAAATTAGATTGTAAAGTAATTATATTTTTATCTAAAATATCCAAGTCTAACAATAAGCAAGGAATCGCTCTTTGGTAGTTTTTTAATTCTTTGTTTAGATTATTAAAATAAGCATCCATTTATATACCGAATAAAGTTTTAATGTATGGGTTTACAAATATGTTTTGAGGATCATGTTCTTTTCTTTTTTGTAAAAAAACATCAAACTTTGGATACATATTTATAACATCTTGAGTAGTAAAAGTGTTCATTTTTCCCCAATGAGGTCTTCCATTGTATGCTTTAAAAACCTCTTCTAAAGCAGCAAAATATGCTTTGTATTCTTTTTTATTATAGACATGGCAAGCTATATATGCCGAATCTCTACCATATGCTGGACTCATATAAACATCGTCTCCTTTTACCCATCGATTTTCAATAGGAAAATGAATATTGAATTTTTTAGAATTAACTATTTTTTGAATGTCTTTAAAGGCGTCTTTATATGCTTCTGAAGGAATGTTATATTCCATTTCATGAAATTTAACCAACCTTTGAGTAGCATACACTTTATGACTATAATATGTTTTTTTAACATTACTGATGCTAGCTGCTGTAATGTTTGCTACAGTTTTATTTTGTGAAGGAAATAGTTTTGCAAACTCACAAAAAACTTTAAAAACATAGTTCTCTAAAACGTATTCTGTCCAGTAATTGAAAAAATTAATTTTATCAGGTTCGGAATTTTCTACGATGTTAGATGTTTTAGTCCAAGCAGTATTTGTATAAGGAATCCAATAGAATTCGAAATTTCTATTTTGTGAATTTTTTTGATCTAAGCTGATTAAAACATCATTTAATTTTTCTTTTTTATTTTGAAGACTTAATTTATAAGCAGGAACACACTGTATAGTTATTTCAGTAATAATACCTAAACAACCCAAAGAAACTTGAGCAGCTTTAAATAATTCAACGTTATTGGTTTCAGAGCATTCAATAATTTCTCCTTTACCATTTACAAACTTCAAAGCAACAACTTGATTACTTATCGATTTTAAACCTACACCAGTTCCATGTGTCCCTGTGCTTATAGCTCCTGCTATGGATTGGACATTAATATCGCCCAAATTTTCCATAGCGAGTCCTTCTTTAAATAACAATTCTCCCAGTAACGATAATTTTGTTCCAGCCTTAACTGTTGCTAGATTCTTTTCTTTATTTATAGCTACTTTTCCTTGATATTTATCTAAACTTATTAAAACCTCATTTGTACTACATAGGGGAGTAAATGAATGACCGGATCCAATAACACGTATTTTTTTATTATGCTGTATTGCTTTTAAAACCACATCTTGAATCTCTTCTTCTGAAGAAGGATATATTATTTCTGATGGATTCCATTTTACGTTTCTTGACCAGTTTTTCATACTAATTTTAGTTTGTTAATAGATTTATATAAGGTTGGATAACTTCATCAAATTTTTCCAATAAAAGCTCTTTACTGTTTTTTTCTAAAGTTGAATGATGGATAGCAAGACCTTCAATCATACTCATTAATTGTTGTGCTATTACAGAAGTAGAAAGTGTAATTGTTATTTCTTTTTTACTTATAGAAGTATAAATAATAGTTTCAATTTCCTTATGATAAGCATTTAAAGTTTCTATAATTTTTGTTCGTACAGTTTCATCTTCTTCACTTTCTAACTGAAATAAAAAATACCGACGAATAGGGAAGGAAAGACCTTGACCAGATTTTTCAACAAAGTCAATTAAATTAACAAAAAAGAGATACCTGTTTTTTATTCTTTTAATTAAAGTTTCATGAGAATCTTCAATTAAAAGATCTTCATACAGCTTAAAAAAGTATTCGTCTAAAGCTGCTAAATATATAGCATGTTTGCTTTTAAAGTGATGGTAAATGGCTCCTTTAGAAGAATTGGTAGCAACAATAATATCGTTTAAACTGGTTTTTTTATAACCTTTATTTAAAAATAAAGTAAAAGCAGTTGTAACTATTTTTTCTCTTCCTTGTTTAGCCATTATAAACTGTAATTTCCTCAAATATAGAGAAAAAAACAAAAACAGACCAATTGGTTTGTTTTTATAAAACCATTAAATTACAACCACGTATATCAGAATTATCGAATCGGCCAATAATTTCAAAGCTATTATCAGGATATACTTTTCCTAAATCTTGAGTAGCAATAAAAGAACAAGAATTGTAGTTTGCTAAATCAATTACATTAATACCACCAGATGTTCCTTTTGGTAAAGTTGTAAGTGGATCTTCAGTATCTCTAGTTAAAATTTGCATCCATGGAGGACAGTTAAATATACCATTCCCTTTTGAATATCCTTGACTTAATAGTTCTGTCATTCCATATTCTGAATGAATTTTTTCCACACCAAAACCTTTTCCTAAAATTTGATGTAATTCATTTCTAATAAGTTCTTTTCTTCTACCTTTCATTCCACCAGTTTCCATTATGATGGTATTACTAAGTTCAAAATCGTATTGCTCAATCAAATCTAATAAAGCAAAAGAAACTCCAATTAATAGTACTTTTTCACCCTTTTTATCTAGTTCCTTAAGTTTTTTAGCGAGTTCAGATAAATTGTTGAGATAAAAACCACTTTCAGGTTGTTTTGATTGTTTAATTAAATCATCAACCATGTAAATCAAAGAAGAACCTTTTCTTTCTAAATAATTGGGTAATAAAGCTAAAACTGTATAGTCTTCAATATTACCATAGAAATATTCAAAGCCTTTTAAATAACTAGTTTCATACCATGATAAATCGGTTACCAAATGTTTACTAGTAACACTTCCTGTAGTACCAGAACTAGAAAAAGTTTCTTGAATTTCATCTGTAGATGAAAGTACATTTCTAGTTTTAAAAAACTGAATAGGTAAAAAAGGAATTTGTTCAATTGTTTGTACATCTGAGGGATGTATGTATAATAAATCACAAAATGAACGATATACCTTGTTGTTTTTAAACTGATGTTTAAAAACATTTAAAGCTACGTTGTTAAATTCTTCTCTGGATTGTATGTTGAAAACTTGATCTTTCATAAACTTTGACAAAAATAATAGTATTTAACGCAACCTTTTTAATTTTTCTTCATCTAGTAATAAAAGAAGAACATATGAAGAGTATTTATTGGTTAAAAATTATTGTAATAACTTTATTATTAACGTCCTGTATATCGAATCAAAATAATTATGATAAAACAATATTAGTTGCTTCAAAAAAATTGAACTGTACCGGAGTAGGAACTCAAAAATGTTTATTAGTTAAAGAAACTACAGGGAAAAATTGGGAATATTTTTATGATACTATAGAAGGATTTAATTATGAAGAAGGTTTTGAATATGTACTGGAAGTTTCTGAAAAAGAAGTTTCACCATTACCAGCTGATGCTTCAGCTATTAAGATTGTTCTAGTAAAAATTGTTTCTAAAATTAAAAAAGACTCAGAAAATTTACCAAGTGACTAAAAAATAAAAATTATGAAAAAAATTTATGTATTAATCTTGTTTATAGTAATCTCATCTTGTCAAAAGAATGATGAAATATTTATTAATCCTGAAAATTTATTGTTAGGAAGTTGGACAAATTCTGTATATGATTCGGAATCAGAGACTACTACTTTTGAGCGTGTTTACCAATTACCAAGTGAACAGTATGGTGTTTTATTTGAAAGAGATGGAAGTTTTATAACTAGAACATCAGGATTTTGTGGAACACCTCCATTAACATTTTACAACACAAAAGGAAGTTTTTTATTAGAAAATAAAATAATTAAAGTGACATCTCAAGAGTTTCCATTGAGTTTTAATTGGGAAATTGTTTTATTGGATGAAAAAAAATTGGTTATAAAAAGAACATTAACAAATCAAGAAAAAGACTATCAAAAGTTAATGATTTTATTTTCAGAAATAGAAACGTTGGCAAGAAGTGTTTCTTGTACAGACAGTAATGAGTGGAGTTTTACGGGTTATGGAACAAAAGCTTGTGGCGGTTTTCAAGGATATATAGCGTATTCAAATAAAATAAATGTATCTGATTTTTTAGAAAAAGTTACAACGTACACGAAAAAAGAAGATGAGTACAATAAAAAATGGAACATTGTTTCGAATTGTAGTGTTCCTTCAAAACCATCAGAAGTAAATTGTGTAAACGGATTACCTGTGTTCAAATATTAATTATTTTTAGTAAAATATTAAACGCATCAACCTAAAAGAACTTATACAAAAGTGTTGCCAAAATGATATAAAGGCACAAGCAAAAGTTTATCAAATTTTTGCTAAGAAATTGTTTGGTGTATGTTTAAAATATTCTAAAAATTATGAGGATGCAGAAGATACTTTACAAGATAGTTTCTTAATAATTTTTAAGAAAATAAATAAATATAAAGGCAATGGATCTTTTGAGGGATGGATGAAACGAATTGTTATTAATGAAGCAATACAAAAATATAGGAGAAAATCACCGTTAAGAATTGTTAAAGAGGAGATTATAGAAGATTCCGAAGATGAAATAATGGTTAATGAAAGCTCTTTAAATGTTGATTTTTTATTAAATATAATTCAACAGTTACCAGATAGGTACAGACTAGTTTTTAATTTATATGTTTTAGATAATTATTCACATAAAGAAATAGCAAAGTTATTAGAAATATCAGAAGGGACATCTAAATCAAACTTATCTCGAGCAAGGAAGTTATTAAAAAAGCAAATAGAAAAACATTATCAAAAACAAAAGGAAGCATAGATGGATGATTATAAAGACATAGATCGACTGTTTCAAGAAAAGCTTGAAAATTTTGAGACTACTCCAAATCCAGAAATTTGGGAAGCTATCGAATCAAAACTTCAGAAGAAGAAGAAAAGACGTATTGTTCCTTTTTGGTGGTATAGCGGTATTGCAGGAGTTTTAATAATTGGAATGCTGTTTTTTTATAATAAAGATGAGAAAGAACCAATTAGAACATTTGATGATGTTCCAGTAATTGTAGAAGAGAAAAAAGAAGAACAAAAAGAAATCAATTTTAAAGATATACCTCAAATAGATAAAGATACAGTTCAAACAGAATTAGTGTACAAGGAAACTAATAATTTAGAGATTTTAGAAAACAAAAAAAGAAGAAGAAATAAAAAACAGCTTAAACCTCTTAATGAAGATGCTGTTATAGTATTAGCTAAAGAAAAAGTAAGTAAGGATAGTAAGAAAGGGTTATTGTCTGATAAAAAAATTGCTTTGAAAAAGATTTTTTCTGAAAAAGAAAAGGAAGAAATAATAGCACATAATGATAGTGTGTTTAAAAAAGAAACAAAAAAAGATTTTTTAGCAGAAGTGTCTAAATTAGAGAATATTAAAGAAGAAAAAGAAATTGAAAAAAAATGGTCAGTTACGCCAACTATTGCAATTCTTAATTCAAATTCATTTTCTAAAACATCTCCTCTAGATAAAAGTTTTGATTCTAATACAAGTGGAGATAATTCAGTTGCCTATGGTGTTAGAGTTAATTATAAACTAAACAATAAATGGTCTTTACAAACAGGATTTTTTAAGAGAAATATAGATTTTTCTACCAATAACCTTTCTGTTGTTTCTAATGTTTCTGGAAGTAATTTAAAAAATCTGAATTATAATTCAGGAATATCGTTTGTTGTTATAAATAATAGCGGACTCTCAAGTGATTCAATGGTTTTACAATCAATAAACATAGTAGATAAAAACGTTAATTTAAAACAAACTTTTGGATATATAGAAATACCTCTTGAGGTTAAATATACATTAATAGAAAAGCAAAAATTTAATACCAAATTAGTATCAGGTTTTAGTACATTATTTTTAAATAATAACGCTATTTTATTAGAAAGAAATAATGAAAGTAGTAGTATTGGAAGAGCAACTAATTTAAACACTATTAATTTTAGTGGAAATTTGGGTATTGATTTTAATTATTCATTGAACAGTAAATTAAACCTTAATATTACGCCAATGTTTAAAATACAAATGAATACATTTTCTAATACAGCAAATGGTTTTCAACCATACACTATCGGAATATACAGTGGACTATCATATAAATTTTAAAAAACGAGAACAATGAGAAAATTAATTTTAATTATTTTCACTATAGTGCTAGCATCATGTAGTGTAGATGATACAAATTATCAAATTAAATTACTTACAATAAAAGAATCTACAGTACCACCAAGTTTTAAATTCGGAGAAGTTGATACTGTAAAGGTGGTGTATGATTTACCAAATTCATGCCATGGATTTCATAGCTTATATTATCAATATCAGGATACAACGAGGATAATAGCTATTAGAGCTCTTGAGATTTTAGACAAAAATTGTACACAAGCTACAATAGAAAGAGAGTTAAAAATACCAGTTAGAATATCTCAGAAGGAAGATTATTTATTTAAATTTTGGAAAGGAAAAGATAATGATGGAAAAGATATTTTTGAAGAAAAAGCAGTTCCAGTAAATTAAAAAAAAGAGGTTTTAAACCTCTTTTTTAATTTTTATAAATTTTAATTATTAGCTCTCCTTTATCATCCATAGAAGCTCTATACATTCCAGCTGTATTAAATTCAAAGGACATATTACCATTTTTATCCAAAGCAACAACTCCACCTGTACCACCAAGTTTTGTAAGTTTATTTTGAATTACATCTTTAGTAGCTTCTTTTAAAGATTTATTTTGATATTCCATTTGAGCAGAAATATCATAAGCAACCTGAGCCCTAATAAAATATTCTCCCCAACCAGTAGATGAAACACCACAAGTTTTGTTATTAGCATAAGTACCAGATCCTATAATTGGAGAATCACCAATTCTATTCCAGCGTTTATTAGTCATCCCACCAGTAGATGTCCCTGCAGTAATATTACCTTTTTTATCAAGAGCAACACAACCTACAGTACCATATTTACTATCTTTAATCTCAGGGTCATAAAAAGCAGATTTGGTATCATGATCTAATGCTGTTTTTTCTTTTTCTTTTATTTTTTGAAGAGACTTAAATCTTTTTTCAGTAAAAAAGTAACTAGGTTCTACAATTTCTAATCCTTGTTCTTTCGCAAAAATAGAAGCGCCCTTACCAGAAAGTAAAACATGATTTGAATTAGTCATTACCTTTCTAGCAGCTGAGATTGGATTTTTCACATCTGTAACACCAGCAACAGCACCAGCATTTAAGTTGTTTCCATTCATAATAGAAGCATCCATTTCATTGGTTTCATTATGTGTAAAAACAGCTCCTTTACCAGCATTAAAAAGAGGAGAGTTTTCCATAATATGAATTGTTTTTTCAACAGCATCTAAACTTGTACCACCATTTTTTAAAATATTATAACCAGTAGTAATGGCTTCTTTCAATTTAGCTTTATAAGCTGCTTCTTTTTCAGGAGTCATATTCTTTTTTAAAATTGTACCAGCTCCACCATGAATAACAATAGCAAATTCATTTGTTTTAAGCGTTGTTGAAGGCTCTTTTACTTTGGTACAACTAAGAATTAAAGAGCTTAAAGTAAGAAGAAAAAATGTTTTTTTCATTTGTTTTTTGTTTAATATTAAACAGAAACTAAAGGTTTTGTTTGATTTATATAAATGTAAAATTATTTGTAGTTTTGACAAATAAATTTAAAACAACTAAAATTACAATAAAAATGGCAGATTTTGGTATCAAGGAAGCTTTAGCTCAATTAGGCTTAAAAGATATAAATGATGGAACGTCAACAGGTTCAGTAAATTTCTCAAATGGAGAAATTATTGAAAGTTACTCACCAGTTGATGGAAAGTTAATAGGAAAAGTAAAAGCTACTACTAGAGAAGATTACGATAAAGTAATGGATGCTGCAACATCAGCTTTTAAAACTTTTAGAGCAATGCCAGCTCCACAAAGAGGAGAAATTGTTCGTCAATTTGGAAATAAATTAAGAGAGTTAAAAGAGCCATTAGGTAAATTAGTTTCTTATGAGATGGGTAAATCTTATCAAGAAGGTTTAGGAGAAGTTCAAGAAATGATTGATATCTGTGATTTTGCTGTAGGATTATCACGTCAATTAAATGGACAAGTAATTCCATCGGAAAGACCAGGACACGTAATGAGAGAGCAATGGCACCCATTAGGAGTAGTTGGTATTATTTCTGCATTTAACTTCCCAGTTGCTGTTTGGTCATGGAATACAGCTTTAGCATGGATTTGTGGTAACGTATGCGTATGGAAAGGTTCTGAAAAAGCGCCTTTATGTTCAGTAGCATGTCAAAACATTATTGCTGAAGTATTAAAAGATAATAACTTACCAGAAGGAATTTCTTGTATTGTTAATGGAGATTACAAAGTAGGTGAGTACATTACTGAAGATACTCGTATTCCTTTAGTATCTGCAACAGGTTCTACTAGAATGGGACGTATTGTTGGAGCTAAGGTTGCTGAGCGTTTTGGTAAATCATTATTAGAGTTAGGAGGAAACAATGCAATTATTATTACTCCAACTGCCGACTTAAAAGTAGTTGTTCCAGGAGCAGTATTTGGGGCAGTAGGTACTTGTGGTCAACGTTGTACATCAACTCGTAGATTAATTATTCACGAATCTGTGTATGATAAAGTAAGAGATGCTATTGTTGGTGCTTACGGACAAATTAGAATTGGAAATCCATTAGATGAAAATAATCACGTTGGACCATTAATCGATAAAGATGCTGTAAATACTTATTTAGCTGCTATTGAAAAAGCAAAAGCTGAAGGAGGAAAAGTATTAGTAGAAGGAGGCGTTTTAGAAGGAGAAGGATACGAAAGTGGATGTTATGTTAAGCCAGCTATTATAGAGGCTGAAAACCACTTTGAAATCGTTCAACATGAAACATTTGCTCCAATCTTATATTTAATGAAGTATTCAGGAGATGTAGAAAATGCGATTGAATTACAAAATGGTGTTGCGCAAGGATTATCATCATCTATTATGACAAGTGAAATGAAAGAAGCTGAAAGATTCTTATCGTTTGCTGGATCTGATTGTGGTATTGCTAATGTAAACATTGGTACTTCAGGAGCTGAGATTGGTGGAGCATTTGGAGGAGAAAAAGAAACTGGAGGAGGACGTGAGTCTGGTTCAGATTCTTGGAAAGTTTATATGAGAAGACAAACAAACACGGTTAATTATTCAGACGAATTACCGTTAGCTCAAGGAATTAAGTTCGATTTATAATAGATATTTATCTATAAATAATTAAAAAAGTCACATCTCTACGATGTGACTTTTTGTTTTGAGATAGTTAGGTTTTTTGTTACTTATCCATTGCTTCTTTAATTATCTTATAAGATTCATGAGCTTTAGACATTTTAGCATATTGAAGAGCTGTAAAATCACCTTTCTCAGATTTTGTATATAATTTTGCTCCTTTACTAATTAGTAATTTAACAATTTCTACTTTATTATATCTGGCAGCAAACATTAATGGAGTTAATCCAGTAGATTTTCTATTAATATTTGTGCCGTTTTCTATTAAACTTTTAACAGCGTCATAGTTTCCAGCTTTAATCAATTTACATAGTGTACTAACATTTGGATACTCTATTGATGTTTTAAAAGTTGGTTTGTGTAAATCAGAAGCTGTAATGGTTCCAAAAGATACTACGATAGCGAATACGGTTAAGATTAATTTTTTCATGATGTTGAGTTTTTTAGATTAGGATTATGACTAATAGACGCCTATTGAAAAAAAACGTTTCACTAGAAATTAATAGTTAACAGATATTTAATAAATGTTCTTAAAGAGGTCTTAAAATTAATTTTTATTTAATGTTAAATTATTGTTTTTTAAACTTTTAGTTCTTTTTGTGTATAAAGAAATAAAAATTAAGTTTTTAAACCTTTTGATAAAATAAGTGTCAAAATAAATATGGAAACAAGACAGATACAACATTTATATAATAGAATTGGTTTTGGAATTACTTCTGTAGAATTAGAAGAATATAAGAACAAATCCAAAAAAGAAATTATAAAAACTTTATTTGAAGAGTCTGAAAAAATACGTCCTTTAGAAATAGATACTTCTTTTATTTCAAATCTTACGAGAGAAGATTTGAAAAATAAAAAGAAGCGAAAAGAGCTTATGAAAATGAGCAGAAAAAAGATTATCGAACTTAATAAAGTTTGGTTAGATCGATTGTATTCACCAAAGGAATTGTTACGAGAAAAAATGACGCTGTTTTGGGCTAACCATTTTGTTTGTGAAGATAAAAACATGCTGTTTGCCAAGCAATATAACAATGCGTTGCGAACCCATGCATTAGGCGATTTTAGAACCTTTGTTAAAGTAATTTCAAAAGAGCCTGCTATGTTAAAATACTTAAATAATAAACAGAATAAAAAGAAAAGTCCAAACGAAAATTTTGCAAGAGAACTGATGGAGCTTTTTACTTTAGGACAAGGAAATTATACTGAAAAAGATATACAAGAAAGTGCAAGAGCATTTACTGGTTATAATCATAATTTTTTTGGTGAGTTTAGAATGCGCAGGCGCCAACATGATGAAGGAGAAAAAACATTTTTGGGATATACAGGAAATTTTGATGGAGATGATATTATAGATATTATTCTAAAACAGAAGCAATGTGCACAATTTATTTGCGAAAAAATCTATGGCTATTTCGTAAATGAAAATCTTAATTCTGAACATGTTAATAAAATGGTTTCGGTATTTTATCCAAATTATAATATTGAAGAATTAATGTTTTTTGTATTGACTTCTGAATGGTTTTATGAAGAAGAAAATATTGGAACCAAGATAAAGTCACCCATTGAATTTTTAGTAGGATTACATACAGTAGTTCCATTCACTATAGAAAAAAACAAACACAGTTTGTTAATTCAGAAGTTATTAGGACAAATTTTATTAAGACCTCCCAATGTAGCAGGGTGGAAGGGAGGAAAAACATGGATAGATAGTAATACCATAGTTACTCGATTAAGATTGCCATCCGTATTATTAAACAATGCAGAAATAACGTATTCAGATAAAGGAGATTTAGAAGATGAGGTAAGAAGTTTTAGCGAGAAAAGATTAAGAAGAAGAACTTTTATAAAAGCTACACCAAATTGGACTTCTTTTGAAAACAATTTTCCAGCACAGTCAAATCAAGAATTAATTAAACAAATTCTTATAAGTCCAATAAATAAAGGAACATTAAAAGTTTTAGAAAATAGTGAGTTAGTATCTAAACAAGATTTTTGTGTGCAGTTAATGTCGTTACCAGAATATCAATTATGTTAAAAAAGAGAAGAGATGGATAGAAGAAATTTTATAAAAAGAACTTCATTAGCAAGTGGTGGATTATTTTTTGTGCCTCAGTTTGTAAAAGCATTTGAGCAGCAAGCACAACAATTGTTTAGTAATAAAAAAATAATAATTGTTCAATTAAAAGGAGGAAATGATGGATTAAATACCGTTGTGCCTTTTAGAAATGATATTTATTATCAAAAAAGAAACGGAATTTCCATACCTAAAAACAATTTATTAAGGTTGAATGATGAGGTTGGTTTACATAAAAGCTTAGTACCACTTCAAAAAATATACGATAAAGGTTATTTGAGTATTATAAACAATGTAGGATATCCAAATCCAAATCGTTCACACTTTAGATCTACAGATATTTGGCAAACGGCAAGTGATAGTAATGAATATTTACAAAGTGGTTGGGTAGGACGCTTTTTAGACACAACCAATTCAAAACCATATAAGGCCATTGAAGTAGACGAAAGCCTCTCTTTAATGCTAAAAGGAGAGCTGCAAAATGGATTGGCAGTAACTAACCCGAAACTTTTATATCAGTCGCTTAAACAGCCTTTTTTTACCGAAATTTTAAATAATTATAATGATACACATTTAAATGAGCATAATCTAGGATATTTATATAATACAATGATAGATGCTAAATCTTCGGCAAAATATATTCATGAAAAAAGTAAGACTACAACATCTAAAGCAAGCTATCCAAAAAATGTATTTGGAAAACAATTAAAAACAATTGCAGAATTTATTAATTCAGGACTAGAAACACAAGTATATTATGCAGCTTTAAGTGGTTTTGATACACATGCAAATCAGGTAAATAGACAAGCTCGTTTATTAGACTTATATGCTAAGAGTATGGAGGTTTTTGTAGATGATTTAGAGAAAAATAATAAGTTGGACGATGTGTTGATAATTACGTTCTCAGAATTTGGTAGGAGAGTGCAACAAAATGCAGCAAATGGAACAGATCATGGTACAGCGAATAATGTTTTTATAATAGGAAAACATTTAAAAAAGCAAGGCTTATATAATGACTTGCCTGATTTACAAAATTTAGACACTAATGGAGATTTAAAATATGAAATAGACTTTAGAGAAATTTATGCTACACTTTTAGATAAATGGTTGCAAGTGGATGATACACAAATTTTAAATAAACAATTTTCTAAATTAAGTTTTGTATAAGAGCTATTAATCTAAAGAACTTAAAATTTTTCTAGCTTTCTTGTAGTTATAATTTGTTGGGTTTTTAATAATAGTTTCTAAAGCTTTTTTCAAAGCAGATTTATTATTTAATTTCATGTAGGTTATGGCTTCATACCAGTTTCCTTTACTGGCATCAATAGCATCGCTTTGTTTTAATTTATTGAAAGTAATTAAAGCTTCTTTTTCATCATGTAGTTTTAGTAAAGAAATTCCTTTATAGATAAGAACATTAGGATTGGGTTTAGAAGAAGTATCTAATTGAAGATTACATAAACTTAAACTTTTTTGATAGTTTTCGTTTTTAAACGCAATTTCAATTTCTTCAAGAGCTTGTTGTTGATTATTCCCTTGGACGATAAAAGAAGGCATATCTATTTTATTAGAGTGAATAGCATATAATTTATGTAAACCAACAGGAATAGATTGATAATAAAAGAAAAGACCAACCAATGCTATTATTGTAGCAGCTATAGATACATAAAGGTAATTGTATTTTTTTCTAGTAGTTTGTAAATAACTCTTTTCAGCCGATAGTAAATTATTTTTGAAATTAGTATACTCATGTTTTTCAACTAATTTTTTACTCAGGAAAACATGTTCTTTTAAGTCATCATTATCAGCTATTATTTTTTCGAAAGCTAGTTTTTCTTCAAAAGACATTTCTCCTGCTAAGTAACGTTCGGTTTGTATTTCAATAGTGTTCTCCATAATTTAAATATCTTTCAAATCATAATACCTTTTGTCGCTTTGAATCATTTTAAACAGTTTTTTTTTACACTTAAAAACCTTTTGTCTAGCAGCATTTTCGTTAGGCAAATTAAGTTTTTTAAAAATTGATTCGTAAGGAGTTTTTTGTAGCATTAATTTTAATATGGTAATGCAATCATCTTTTAAGAGGTTAAATTTTTCTTCAAATAATTCCCATTGACGCTCTTTTAATTCGAATGTATTGTCTTCAATATCATTACTTATAAGAGTAGTTAGGTCGGTTTCTGTTACCTTATTTTTAGTTACTTTTTTAATCCATAGGTTTTTACAAGTAAAAAATAAATAACTATCAAAAGCTATAATTTTTAGATTTCCACTTTTAAGTCCAGAATATAAAATTAGCAAAGCTTCTTGAAAAATATCTAAAGCATCGGATTTTGTACCATTATTTTTCAGAATATATTTTTTTACTCCAGTAAAATTTTTGGCATAAATTTTCTCTAAAACCTCTTGTTTTCCCTCTATAAATAGCTTTATAAAATTCTGATTTTCATCTGTCATAGATTTTTTTTCAAAAAAGTAGTAACAAAGATGCTAAAATTACTCTTAATAAAAAACAGCGTTTAAATCTAGTACGCAAAAAGAAAATCTAGATGTATAATTAAACTAACCGAACAATGAAAAAATTTTTATTTTTTATAGCTGTAGTAATTTTTGCTAGCTGTAATTCAAACGATGAAACCCTTAAGGTAAATGAACAACCTAGAGAAGAATTTTTAACTAGGAGTGCCAATGAAGATTATAAAGATAATCAAATAGGATACTTTAAAAGTATTAATGCAAAATCAGTTATGGAAGGAAATAAAGAAGGAGAAGGTATTGTAACTGTATGGATAACTTATGGAGAATATAAAGAGATGAGAAGTAACCCAGATTATTTATTTAATGCTCGTAAAGTTAAAGGTAGTACTGAAGAAAATCCAATTATTGTCTCAGCTAAATATAATGGGGCAGTAGGAGGAGCAACTCCAATAGACTACGATGATTTAGATGATGATCCTGATAACCCTTGTGCTTCTGCAATTAAGTTAGATAAATTTAATAGATTTTATAATTCAAAAATGGGTTGTCAGTGGTCTTTTAACAGTTGGAAACAGTATCTTCAAGGTTTAGCTAATTCAACATGTTCAAGTTACAGTATTTGGAAACATGTATGTTGTAATAATGTGAATTACGGTTATATTATGGTTTTTCCACCAAATCCATGTTATCCAGATCCTAATTTTGAAACAGGAAAAGTGGTAACAGGAAAATGGATAGCATACAAATCAGAAGAAGCACATAATTAAATTTAAGTTTATTAACTAACTGTATGTTTTTATTTATAAAGCATACAGTTAATTTTTTATACTAGATTTTATTAGAGTTAATAACTAACAAACACTAATTGAAAATGATAAAAAATTTTCTACGCATACTATTTATGCTAATATTAATAGGTTGTCAAAACAATGAACTTGAAGAAGTAAATTTTAATAATGAAAATGTAATTTTTAAAAGTAGGCCAGCTGATAAACAAGAACAAGAAAATACAGTTGTAATTCGTTTTAAAAAAGGGTTAAGCGATTCGGAAAAAGCTGTAGTTAGAGAAAAATATAATGTTTTAACTTTTGAAGTTTGTTCATGTGGTGACCCCGAATTAGAAAATTGGTTTTTTTCAGGTAATTTAACTTTTGCCGATTTGGAAGAAAAAGTTTTGTCAATGGAATCAGATACCGATATGGAAGGAGCTGATCTTAACTTTAAGGTTACCATTGATGTTAGTGGAATAAGTAAACCTAATGTAAATGCGCAGCGGGAAGTATCTGTAGGTAATTTTAAACGAAATACATCAGATAAAATAGACGTTGTTATAGGTGTATTGGACTCAGGAATTAACCCATCGTATTTTCAATTTACAAAACCATTTTTATTTGATAGTACAGGAATGACTGATACTTGTGGAAACGAAATTTTTGGATGGAATTTTGTTAACAACAATAACTCACCAATTGATGATAGTGGTCATGGAACTCGAGTAAGCTATTTCATTTATGAACAATTAATCAATTCTCCTAAAAATTTTCAAATTCTTCCTGCTAAAGTTTTTGATGTTAATGGAAGTAGTTCACTTTTTACAATTAACTGTGGTTTTAGCTATTTAATAAAAAGAAAAGTTAATGTGATTAATATGAGTTTTGGTTGGAAAAATAATCCATCAAGTGTAATGAAATCATATATTAATGAAATTGAAAAATATATTTTAATTAACGCTTCTGCAGGAAACCTTGGTGAAAATAATGATGTAGTACCGCATTACCCATCTTCTTATAAGAACAACAATATACTAGCAGTTACTGCAATTGATAATACCATACCCCCAAATTTAGTTCTAGGAAATATTTCACTATCCAATTATGGTGAAAATTCAGTAGATATTGGAGTGAAAGGATTGGGAATTCCTTTTTATACTTCTTCTAATAACGGACCTATTTTTATTAGTGGAACATCATATTCTAGTGCAAAGGCTTCTGGTTTTAATGCATCATTGTATAAAACAGGTTTATCAATAAATGAATGGTACCATAAAATACTTCAGCATAGTATTCCTTCATCAAACCTTAACTTGATAAAACACAGTGCTTATTTAGAATTATAGCAGTATATTAGGAATGAATAAATACAATTCCTATGCATGTATCCAAAAAACATAAACAATTATTAAAATTATGTTTTTTGTGTATTTATGTATGTGTATTTAGTTTTCAGGTTTATTCTCAGCAATTTAATAAAGAAGAGTTTGATAGTATTGTAGGTTTAAAAAGTATTAGTACTGCTGAAAAAGTAACGGTGTTTAAAGAGAAATTAAAGAATGAAAAGAGTCAACAAATAGCTGCTGAGTTATGTTATAAAACAGTTGTTTTTTTTTGGAGAGAACGAAAAAAATCACCCTGGATATTAAAAGAAGGAATTTATTTTTTAAAAAAAGAGCAATCTATTAGAAGTACTTTAGATTCAACAAAAACTGCTTTAATAAAAAGAAACCTATTTAATCTTGGTTTGTTTTATAAAGAACTGAAAGATTATACGAATGCGATAAAGTATTTAGATGAGCTTATTTCGAATATACAAATACCAGATACACAGCTTGCAAAAAGTTATAAATTAAAAGGGAATATTTATACAAATTTAGGAGATTTTGAGAGAGCTGGTAACTATTTGAATAGAGCAAGAAAAATATTTAAGAAACTAGGATTAGAAGATAGATTATTCAGAGTAAATAATGATTTACTGAAGTTATTGATTGATAAAAAAGACAACAAATCCTTTTCGTTTTATAAAAAGTTATCTGAAGAAAATAAAATTATAAAGGATAGTTTTAGGGCTACTTTTAAAGATACGTTTGATTTTTTGTACAACTCTGCTAGTATTTTATATCACAATAAACATTACAAGCAATCGATTATAACATATAAAGAAGTACAAAAAATGTTATTAAAACTGGATGATTCAATGCGTTTATCCTCTTTTTATAGTAATCTTTCCCTTCCTTTTTTGAAAGAATTAAAATCTGATTCAGCAAAATATTACTGTAATGAAGGACTTAAGTATACAAATTCAAAAAACCTATTAGGAAAAAGCGCTTTATATGATAATTTAGGGGATGTATATCTTTCAGAATCTAAATTTAAGAAAGCTCTTTCTTATTATGATAAAGCTATTCAAACAATATCGCTAAATAGTTCTGATGAATTTCCTACAACAATTTATTTTAAAGAACTATTGGGATATCATTTAGATAAGTTGAATGCACTAATTACTTTTTATGAAGAAAAACAAAGTACTCGTATTTTGCAGGAAGCCTATGAATTGTTAACTAAAATAGATTCTCAATTTGACACGATTAATTATACGAGTAAAGAACGAATATCTAAACTTTTTTGGAGAGAAGAAGGGAGAGATTTTTATATTAATGCTGTTAAAATTTGTTACCGTTTAAAGAAATTGAAGGAGGTTTTTTATTATATAGAAAAAAGTAAAGGAATACTACTTTTAGAGAATACGAATAATCAATTTGCTAAAAAATTAGCCAATCTTTCAGATTTTTTAATTGAAAAAGAAGATAGTTTAAAAAAGCGAATACTACATTTTAACGAACAAATAAACCGTACTCAAAAAGCCGCATTTAAGGATAGTTTATTTTTAACTAAAGAAAAATATTTTACTTTTTTAAATACTCTTGAAAGAAATAATATAAACTACTATAGGTATAAAACAAGTATTCCTATAACTACTATAAAAACTGCAAAGAAGAATTTAAGAAATGATGAGTTAGCTATTTCTTATATTTTAGGAAAAGATAGTGGGTTTGTTTTGGTGTTATCTAAAAACAAGTATAAGGTTTTACCTTTAAAAAATTACAGTGAATTAGTTTCTTTAGCAAAGAGATATAAAAAATTATGTTTATCACCTATCCAATATAAAGAAGAATTAAGCACGTTTAAAAATATATCTAATAGACTATATCAAATACTATTTCCAAAAGAAATAGCGTCTTATTTTAAGCGTTATAATAAATATTCAATAGTAACTGATGGTATCTTAAATAATATTTCATTCGATGCCTTAATCCCTTTTGTAAATAAAGATGGCAGTTTCAAGTATTTGATAGAAGAAAAAGAGTTAGTATACCATAATTCATTATCATTAACATTATTAAATAATTCTTTACAAACACCTTTTTTTAAACGTCAGTACAATTTTATAGTTAATAAATTTAAAGATACCAGTTTTACTTCTTTAACAGTAAAAAAAGAACCTTTTTTCAATGATAAAATGTTTGTTAATGAAGAAGTATCAAAAGAAAATTTTATAAAAGAGTTTAAAAAAGCTTCTTCAATTTTTATTTCTAGTCATGCAGATGGGAAAAATCAAATTCCTTGGATTGCTTTATACGATCAAAAATTATACTTAAACGAATTGTTTTTCCTTAATAGCCCTAAAAATTTTGTGGTTTTAAATGCTTGTGAAACGGGGGTAGGTAGATTACAAACAGGAGAAGGAAATTTTAATTTAACAAGAGGTTTTTTAAATGCAGGAGCAAAGAGTGTATTGTCTACACAATGGCAGGTAAATGAGAAGTATAATACTGAGATTTTAAATAACTTTTTAAAAGCTTTAAAAAGTGGAAATCCAAAATCTACAAGCTTAGCTATTGCTAAAAGAAAATATCTAAGGAAGTATAAGAACACAAATTTAAATTCCCCTTATTATTGGGCCGTTACTACAATTACAGGTAATGATTGTCCTTTACCTCATAATAAGAATTATACCATTTTTGTAGTTGTCTTAGTAGCTTTATTGTTAATTCTTTATATCTTAAAATATTCGAAAAAACGATTAAAACATAAACGTTAATTATACTTTACTTTACGTAATACACGCATAGCTTCTTTGTATTTAATATAAGTAGTTTTATCGTCTAAATTTTTAATATAACTTTTAGCTTTTCTTAGTTGAGTTGGGGCGTCTAAAAAACCATTTAAGTAGCAAATTAGGTAGGAGGTAGGTAGTTTAAAAACATCTTCATGTTCTATAACAGATAAAGCTATATTATTTTCTATTTTATTAATAATAGTGTTGTTGTTATTATAAATATGATTAATAATGATGCTATCGTATTGAGGAGGTTCAAATAGGAATTCGGTAACGATATCGTGTTTTCCATTATCTTTAAAATTAATAATGGTTTTTTCTAAAGGATATCGTTTTTCACTTTTATCAATTCCTAAAACTATATACTCGGTAATAATAAAAGATTGCTCGTTGTAACTTATTTGTACATCATCCAGCGCTGAAAAAAATAAACGAACTTGTTCGTTTATTAATTCGATGTCTACTCGAGTTAAAAATTCTTTATCATTAACAAGCTTTTTTTTACCTGCCCAACATAGAACAAACTGTTCATTAAAAACTTTGTATTGTGGATTGTATTCTGGTTTATGATTATTGATAAAATCAAAAACACCATCTAAAGTAAGTTGAATATTATTGCTAGCATTTTTTTCAATAGCTTCTACAATAGGAGCATTTTCATTTTTGTGTTCAAGTATGTTTTCTGTAGGAATAGAATTGCTTCCTCTACGAAAGAACACAGTTTCTTTTCTATATTTCCAAGCGTTTTTAGATAAGGAAGTAACCTGTTCATTGGGATAAATAGTTACTAAACCAATTACTTTATGTCGAGGTAAACGAGGAAACGGAACATTTTCATACTCAACTTTAGGAGGGTTATTTAAATAGGCATTGACTAAATTCTGAATTTTACTATCATCATAAAAATCAACACCTACAATTTTGTTTTCTTCATCTTCAACTCCAATAACAATGTATGAGTTATTTTGAGGATTAGAATTTGATAAAGCACAGATATGTTTAATAAACTTAGCTTTTCCTTCTTTAGAACTTAAAGAAAGTTTTTGCTTTTTATCATAAAAACTATTCTCATCGTTATGAGATAATAAGTTTTTAATAAGTAAGCGTTTATTAATCATTTTTAAGGTACTTTATGGCCTTGACTAGCTACAAGTAAAGAAAACCAATCTTCTGTTTCTAATTTTATAAACTGAGCCTTTGTAGCTTCTTTTATACGTTGAATATTAGTAGTTCCAATAACAGGTGTAATCTTAGCAGGATGCTTATATAACCAAGCCAATAATAATTGACTTTCAGTAGCATTATATTTTTTACATAAATGTACTAATTCTGTTTTAATTCGTTCGTTTTGATCTGAATGTTCCTTAAAATAAGAACCTAAAGGACTCCATGCCATTGGTTTTACATTATGAATTTGCATATGATCTAAACTACCATTTAGCATTGAAGAAAATTGAGTTAACGATACTTCTATTTGATTAACTGTAATAGAATTCTTCTTATTAATTAAATCAGTTTGTGATGGAGTAAAATTAGAAACACCAAAGTCAATAATTTTGCCTTGCTTTTTTAATTGGTCAATCGCTTCATAAACTTCATCAGCTTGCATTAATGGACTTGGTCTGTGTAATAATAACAAGTCCAAATATTCAGTTTGTAAATTTTTAAGAGATTGTTCTACACTCCAAATAATGTATTCTTTTGAATAATCGTAATATTTTACTCTATTGTTTCTTGTTTTTCCAACGTATTGAATGCCACACTTAGAAATTAACTGAATTTGATTACGGTTAACTTTACTTTCAGTAAAAGCCTTTCCAAAATCAGCTTCAGTAGTATAATCACCATAAATATCAGCATGGTCAAATGTGGTGATGTCATTTTCTAAGCAAGTATGAATTAAAGTACTCATTTCTTGAGTATTTAGGTTTTTACCCCAAATCCCCCAAGTCATGCAACCAGCAATTAGTTCTGAATAATTAGACATTTTTATTTAAAATTGTTGCACTAGCTTGTGCAGTTGGATATACTACTAAATCTTCAATATTAACATGATAAGGTCTGGTAACTATAAAATGAATGATATCGGCAATGTCTTCAGCTTGTAAAGCATTATAACCTTTGTAAACATTTTTAGCTTTTTCTTTATCTCCTTTGAAGCGTACATCTGAAAACTCTGTTTCTACTGCTCCAGGGTGAATGCCAGAAACTCTTATGTTATGCTTGTTTAAATCAATACGCATCGATTTATTAATAGCATTTACAGCATGTTTAGAAGCACAATATACATTACCATTGGGATATACTTCTTTTCCTGCAATAGAGCCAATATTAACAATAAAACCACTATTTCTTTCTATCATTTGAGGTACAATAGCTTTGGTTACATAAAGTAGTCCCTTTACATTAATATCAATCATAGCATCCCAATCATCAATATTTCCATCCTGAATAGCACTTAGCCCATGAGCATTTCCAGCATTGTTAATTAAAATATCTATTTGACGAAAGTCTTGAGGTAAGTTATTTATTGCTTTTTGTACTTCATTTCTATCTTTAACATCAAAATTTAAAGTAGCAACTTCAGTATAGTTACTTAGTTGTTTTTGTATTTCATCTAATCGGTTTTTTCTACGACCACATAGAACTAATCGAATATTATTTTTAGCAAAAATCTCAGCAGTTGCTTTACCTATACCAGATGTAGCACCAGTAATAAGAGCAGTAAGTTTCATTATTTATGTTTTGGTTAAAGGTAGGTTATTCAACCAAAAAATAAAACCTTTATAAGAATACTTAACAAAAAGTTTATAAAAATAAAAACCGCCCCTTTGTGGGGGCGGTTCCTTTTAGTTGGTAACTACACCAACCAAAAATCAACTAACCAAACTTTATTTTAAATATTTTCTATCAACTGTCTTTCGTTGTATTTTAGTACGTTTTCTACCATTATTCCTTACGGTAGATTTTGCAGTACTGTTATTTTTTCCTTTTAAATATTGTACAAATCCTTTACCAGAAAAAGTGTACGTTGTTTTTGAACTTAAGTGGAACAATTCTATCGTTTCATCATTTATAACGCTTAACTCAAATCTTTCAGTATCTCCACCATCATAATTAAGTGTTAAAAGTTTTAGATTCTCAAATCCTGAAATATTGGCTACTTCATAACCTCCCACATAGTCCCACTTAATTATATCAATATTCGTGCCAAAAGCATCATGAGATGAATAAAATGTCACATTGTTTTCAGGAGTAAACTGTAAAAAATGCTCATCATCAAATGCATTTGGAGTTCCACCTTTTGCACCTATTCTTTCCCAAGCAATGTATTCTTGTAAAAAGTATTCTATGTTTTCATAAAATAGTTTATCATAATCAAAATTATTTCTTTGATAACCTATTAGATAATAACTAACATTTTGCGATAAATCGTCAATTCTAATTTCATTGTTTGATAATTGAACAACATTAAAATCATAATTCCCATCTAAATTATGACGTGTTTCTAAAACAGTTCCTATACCTCTATATGTACCAACTATAATTCCTAAACCATTTCCTGTTTTACCTATATCTGTAATATTATTATTAGCATACATCGTTCCATTTAAAAATGATACTGTAAATGCTTTTGAAAGAAAAGGAACATCTCCTGTACCTGTTGTTCTGTGATAATCTATATACCATAAATCGTAACTAGAGATAAATTGGTTTAATGAAAAAGCATTATCATCAATTATTTCATTTTGTACAACACAAGATGTAAGAGTAACACTTGTTGCTATAAATAAGAATAGTAATTTTATACGTTTCATAAGCTTTCATTTTATGGTTATGCTTATGTATTTTCAAATTACGTGCCAAAAATAAAAAACACCTCATTGAGGTGTTTTTTATTTTAGTTTTGAGGTTTTACCGATGGCATAAAAACCTTTTCTCCTTTTTTAATGTTTTCTATTTTATAATAATGAATTTTAGTTCCTACTTTATAAGTAACGATGGCTTCATTTTCTTTTAATTCAAAAGGAAAGTCATTTTCACTTTTTGCACTAGCTGTATTTCCATGTTCTTCTTTAGGGTCAGCATGTAATGTTAAATCTTTTCTATCTTGATCTGTTGAGGTATTATAACGTGCAGCTATATGTTGCTTATCCTGTTTTTTTTCAATTACAGCTTTAGTAACTCTATTTTGAAAGAAAACCTTTTCAAAATCAACTGAATCTTCCGAAGTAAATTCAATAATTAAATCAAGGCTATTATTACCAGGTAAACCACCTGTTATATGGGTGTATGTAGCAGATTTCACAGAAAAAGGAGGGTTGCTATCCATTTTCATACTTGCACATTGAGTAAATGTAAAAGCTAATATTAAGATTCCGAATAATTTCATAGGATTACTATTTTATTGTTTAATTTTAGAGATTCAAGTAATGTGCCAAGGTACAAATATATTTATATTTTTAAAATGTTGAATTACAGTTATTGGGAGCTTAAAGAGTGGTTTACTAATGTTGATTTTACAGTAGTAGGTAGTGGAATTGTTGGATTAAATTGTGCGTTAGAATTAAAGAAAAAACATCCGAGTTCGAAGATTTTAATTTTAGAAAAAGGAACTTTACCTCAAGGAGCTAGTACCAAAAATGCTGGGTTTGCTTGCTTTGGAAGTTTGTCTGAATTAATTGACGACTTAAATACACATACTGAAGAAGAGGTTTTTAATTTAGTTAAGAAAAGATGGGAAGGATTAGCTTTATTAAAAAAGAATTTAGGAGAAAAAAATATCGATTTTCAACAGAATAAAGGATACGAATTATTTCAAGATGATGCTTTTTTTGAAGACTGTTTGAGTAAAAAAGATAAAATAAATGAATTGTTAGAACCTTTATTTAAATCAGATGTTTTTCATGTAAATGAAAACATTTTTGGTTTTAATAATATTCATGGAAATTATATTGTAAATGAATATGAAGGTCAGATAGATACTGGTAAAATGGCTGCAAGATTATTAAATTTAGCTCAATCGTTTGGAATCAAAATTATTAATAATATAGCAGTTGAAAATTATACTGAACTTAACGGAAAAGTAGTTGTTAAAACTAAACAGATAGAGTTTGCGACTAAAAAAATATTCATTGCTACCAATGGTTTTGCAAAACAATTGCTTAATGAAGATGTACAACCAGCTAGAGCACAAGTTTTAATTACAAAACCGATTAAAAATCTTCATATTAAAGGAACTTTTCATTTAGATAAAGGGTATTATTACTTTAGAAATATTGATAATAGAATATTGTTTGGAGGAGGAAGAAATTTAGATTTTAAAGGAGAAGAGACAGTAGAGTTTGGGCAAACAGAATTGATTCAAAATAAATTAGAAGAGATTTTAAAAACTACCATTTTACCGAACATTGATTTTGAAATAGCCCATAGATGGAGTGGTATTATGGGAGTTGGAAATCAAAAAAAGGCTATTGTAAAACAGTTATCTAATAATGTTTTTTGTGGTGTTCGTTTAGGAGGAATGGGAGTTGCTATAGGTAGTTTGGTTGGAAAAGAATTAGCAGATTTGGTATGAATATAAAGGAAGAACTATTTAAGCAATGTGTTGCTTATGTAAATAAGCGAATGAAAACTGTTGAAGAAATAATTTCATCTAATAAAAAAGCATTGCAATCTGAAACAAAAAGCTCAGCTGGAGATAAGCATGAGACAGGTAGAGCAATGTTGCAGTTAGAAATGGAAAAAGCAAGCCAACAACTTAGCGGGATTGAAAAAATGAAAGAAACGCTTTCTAAAATTAATTTAGAAGGAGTAACAGATGTAGCTCACTTAGGAAATGTGGTTGTAACGGATAAAAACATGTACTTTTTAAGTATTAGTTCAGGACAATTAAAAATAGCGGATAAAATTTACTTTTCTGTTTCAGTTTCTTCACCAATAGGGCGTTTATTATTAGGAAAGAGAATAGGAGAATCTTTTGTTTTTAACGCTAATAAGCAAACGATAAAAGAAATATTTTAACTAAAAGGTAGGGTAAAATAAATTAAAACGGTTTTACTATAGGAAAGGTTGCTACCCTTCACAAGGAAAAGAAGTTTTATAGTACACTTTTATCATTTTTTAGTGTTTAGACTGGTAAGAGTGTATTTTTCTACAGAAATAAAGATATTTAAAATAGTTGAGTAATAATTATGAGATAGTTATTATTGGTTTAAACAGTTTCGTTAAAATATAATGAAACTGTTTTTTTTGTATCTATAACTGAGTGATGATTGAAGAAAATAGTTTGGTTATTGTAATATGCTTCTATAAGCCAATAATATCCTTTGAAATATGCTTTTTTAACTATAGCTTTACTATTAGAATCTTCAACAACTTGTATTTGATGAGGATACAATAAAACTTGTTTTTTATTCAAAAAAAACTCATTTACATCATCAAATAAAGAAGCAATATATTTTTGTTTTAGCCCTTTGTATAAACTAGCAGGTGTATCATTAGCAATAACTTCATGATTCTTTATTACAATCATTTTATCAGCAAATGATAGTGCATCATTTCCATCATGTGTGGCAACAATACAAGAAATATTATTTTCTTTTAAATAAGCAAATAACTTTCTTCTTAGAGAATTCTTTTTAAAGTTGTCTATTTGACTAAAAGGTTCATCTAAAAGGAGTAATTCGGGTTGCTTAGCTATTGCTCTAGCTATAGCAACACGTTGTTGTTGACCTCCACTTAAATTTTTTACTTTTTCGTTAGCAAACGAAGTCATTTCTATAACCTCAAGAAGTTCTTGTGTTCTTTTTTCTGCTTCTTCTGGATAAAAACGAGAGAGGAATTTTTTAATATTTTCACTTACAGAAATAAAAGGCATTAAGTCAAAATCTTGTGCTACGTATTTAAAAAAATCCATTCCAGGCACCAAATGATGGGCTGGCCCTAAAATTTGAATATCATTCCAATAAAGTTTACCTTCATTTAAATCTAATAAGCCGTAGATGGCTTTTAGTAAAGTAGATTTTCCACAACCACTTTCTCCCATAACACATAAGTGCTCTCCTTTTTCTAAGGAGAAATTAATGTCTTTTAGGGTTGGTTTTTCATCAGAATATGAAAAAGAGATGTTGTTAACTTTTAGCATAGCTGCAAAAATAATGAACTATACTTTTTAATATAAAAAAAACCGACGCAAAAGCATCGGTTTTTGTATTCTATCAAAAGAAAAAATCTTTTTACCAGATTCTAACTCTTTCTTCTGGTTTTAAATACATTTTATCACCTTCTTTTACATCAAATGCTTCATAGAAAGCATCAACGTTTTTAAGAGGCATATAAGCTCTATATTGACCTGGAGCGTGTGTATTTGTCATGATTAAGTTCTTTAAAGCCTCATCACGCATTTTAGTTCTCCAAATAGTACCCCAAGAAAGGAAGAAACGTTGCTCAGGAGAGAAACCATCAATATCATCAGGACGACCACTCTTTTCTAAGAATACTTTTAATCCTTCGTAAGCAGCTTGAACACCACCTAAATCACCAATGTTTTCACCTAAAGTATACTCACCATTTAAGTGCATACTATCAATAGCAATAATGTCACTATATTGTTTTACTAATTTACTTCCAACGTCTTTAAACTTTTTAGAATCTTCTTCAGTCCACCAATTTTTAAGGTTTCCGTCACCGTCAAAACGAGCACCAGAATCATCAAAACTGTGTGAAATTTCGTGACCAATAACAGCTCCAATTCCACCATAGTTTACAGCTTCATCAGCTTTATAGTTGTAGAAAGGTGGTTGTAAAATTGCCGCTGGGAATACAATTTCGTTGTTTACAGGGTTAAAGTAAGCATTTACTGTTTGTGGAGACATTCCCCATTCAGTTCTATCTACTTCTTTACCTAATTTAGCCATGTTTTTATCAAAGTTCCATTTAGAAACATTAATAGCATTATCAAAATAAGTACCCCCGTTTTTTAATCCTTTAACTTGTAAAGCAGAATAATCTTTCCATTTATCTGGGTAAGCAATCTTAACAGTTAATTTATGTAATTTTTCTAAGGCTTTTTTCTTAGTTTCCTCACTCATCCAAGGTAATTGAGCAATACGTTTTTCAAAACCTAACATTACATTGTCAATCATTTCCTTAGCTTTTTTCTTAGCTTCTGGTGGGAATTTAGCATCAACATATAATTTACCTAAAGCTTCTCCAATTGCACCGTTTAGGTTACCTAAAGCTCGCTCGTCTCTTGGGCGTTGCTTTTTAGCTCCACGCATTTCTTTGCTGTAAAACTCCCAGTTAGCTTTTTCTAAGTCAGTAGATAATAATCCTAATGAATTATTAATTGCATTCCAACGTAATAATAATTTAATATCTTCTACTGGACGAGTTTTAAGAATTTCACTCATTGCTTTAAAATATCCAGGGTCGGTAACAATTACTTTATCAATGTTGTCTACACCAATTCCTTTTAAGTGAGCAGCCCAATCAATTGTTGGAGCTAAAGTAGTTAACTCTTCAATAGTCATTGGGTTATACATTTTACGTGTATCTCTACGCTCTTCTTTAGTCATCATTGGTTCTGCTAAACTCTTTTCAAAACTAACAATGGTTTCAGCGTTTTTCTTTGCAGTAGCTTCATCATCACCAAATTCTTGTAACATTTTAGCTACAAATTCTTGATATTTTTCAAGCTTATCTTTTACTTTATCATCTACATAATAGTCTCTAGATAAACCAAGTCCACCAGCACCCATATAACCAGCATTCATACTACTGTTTTTAAGGTCGTTGAAAACTCCAAATCCATAGAAACCACCACCTCCATAAGGAGCCATGTTAGTAATAAAATCTTGAACACCATTTAAATCTTTAATTTCCTCAATTTTTTTAAGGAAAGGTTTTAAAGGTTCTTTACCAGATTTGTTTCTGGCAACGGTATCCATAATAGTTTCGTAGTAGTTTACAGCTTTTTCTTGGTCAGAATCAATTTCGTTTCCTTCAGAATCTTTTATTTTAGGAAAGTTTCCTTCTTCGATGGCTTTGTTTAAGATAGCTAATACATCAGCATCTGTTTTTTTACGAAGTTCTCCAAAACCTCCCCAAGAAGTTCTGTCGGCAGGGATTTCAGTTTTATCCAACCAAGCCCCGTTTACATATCTAAAGAAATCATCTGTAGGCTTTACAGAGGTATCCATATTTTCTAAGATAATTCCCTGTACTTTTTCTTCAGGTTGCTTATCTGCTTTTTTATCTGTTTTACAGGATGCAATTGCTAAAGAAGCGACAGCAGTAGTAAACAGCATTTTGTGAATGGTTTTCATTGTATATAATTTGATTGATTTAATTACAAGTGATTTTTAATTGTTTTCCTTCTTGTTTCGCTTTTTTGTCTTTTTCTTTTCCGATTGCAATACCTAGTAACATACCAAAAGGTAAACCTATACCTAGTAGAGCAATATTACCTAATAACATTCCGAATATGGTTCCGAAAGAAACACCAAAAAGACTCATTCCTAAAACCATCCATTGATTTTGATAGTACTTTTCATGAACATAGCCATGGTTTTTTCTTACAAGCTCGAGAATATTATGATTTTTAACTATGAGTTTATTTCTGTATTTTTTCAATTCCCCTTCAAATTTGTTTATTTCTTCTAAATCTTTATTTATTTGAGAAATACTAGAATCTGATAAAGGAAGAGTTTCTAAAACAGATAGAGTATTTTCTATCTTGTTAAAGGCTTTTAAAACATTTTTATCAGAGATAAAAGGTTCTTTTTTCTTTAGAGAAATAAATATCATAGTTAAGTTAGTTTACTCATATAAGAATACTAAATGTAAAAAATGTTACAGTTTAGCTCTTAATTTTTGATTTTGGAGGATTTGGTAATTGATCAAACCCCATGTTAAATAATGTAAAACCAAATATATCAGCGTACTGTTCTATAGTTTTTGCAACTGGAGTTCCAGCACCATGACCAGCATTAGTTTCAATACGAATTAATACAGGGTTATCTCCTTGTTGCTTTTCTTGTAATTCGGCAGCAAATTTGAAACTATGCGCAGGTACAACACGGTCGTCGTGGTCACCAGTAGTTACCATAGTAGCAGGATATGCTTCTTTTTTAACATTGTGTACTGGAGAATATCCTTTTAAATACTTAAACATTTCTTCATTTTGTTCAGCACTTCCGTAGTCATATGCCCAACCAGCACCTGCAGTAAATGTGTGATAACGTAACATGTCTAATACACCTACAGCTGGTAAAGCAACTTTCATTAAGTCAGGACGTTGTGTCATAGTAGCACCTACTAATAAACCTCCATTAGACCCTCCACGAATTGCTAAGAAATCAGAAGCAGTATATTTTTCTTTAATTAGGTATTCAGCAGCAGCAATAAAATCGTCAAAAACATTTTGTTTTTGTAATTGAGTTCCAGCTTTGTGCCATTTTTTACCATATTCACCACCACCACGTAAGTTAGGTACTGCGTATACACCTCCTTGTTCCATCCATACTGCGTTAGCAATACTAAAAGAAGGAGTTAAAGAAATATTAAATCCACCATAACCATATAATATAGTTGGGTTTTTACCATTTAATTCCAATCCTTTTTTATAGGTAATAATCATAGGTACTTTTGTTCCGTCTTTAGAAGTATAGAAAACTTGTTTACTCTCATAATCATCAGAATTGAAAGAAATAGCTGGTTTCCAATATAATTTATAAGTACCATCTTGTGGATTAAACTTATAAGAAGAGCTTGGAGTATTGTAATTTGTAAAAGAGAAATATAATTCTTTAGCGTCAGTTTTTCCACCAAAACCACCAGAAGAACCTACACCAGGTAATTTAACTTCACGAATTAGTTTTCCATCAAAATCATATTGTAATACTTTAGAAACAGCATCAACCATATATTCAGCAAAGAAATACCCAGCACCAGTAGAAGGAGATAAAACATTTTCAGTTTCAGCGATAAAATCTTTCCAGTTTTCTGGAGTAGGATTTTTAGCATCTACTGTTACTACCTTTTTATTAGGTGCATTTAAGTTGGTAACTAAATATAATTTATCACTACGGTTATCAATTACATAAGTATCACTCTTGTAATTATCTACAACGGTAACTAGTTTACTGTTTTCTTGACTTAAGTCTTTTAAAAATAATTTATTTCCAGAGGTAGAAGTAGAAGCAGAGATAATTAAGTATTTATCATCTTCAGTTAAATAACCACCAACATATCTGTTTTTTTCTTCAGGAGTAGCTCCAAAAATAACAGCATCTTCATTTTGTTTAGTTCCTAACTTATGATAATATAGTTTATGTTGATCTGTTTTTGCTGAAAGCTCACTTCCTTTAGGTTTATCGTAACTAGAATAGTAGAATCCTTCATTACCTTTCCAAGCTATGCCAGAGAACTTTACATCAATTAAAGTATCGCCAATAATTTCCTTGTTTTTGGCATCCATCACAATAATTTTCCTCCAATCGCTACCTCCTTCAGAAATTGAGTAAGCAACAATATCTCCACTTTTAGAAAAGCTAACAGAACCTAAAGAAGTAGTTCCGTCATTAGAAAAAGTATTAGGATCTAAAAAAACTTCTTCTTTACCACTATCATCTTTTCTATATAATACGTATTGATTTTGTAAACCATTATTTTTATAAAAATAAGTATAGTTTCCTTCTTTAAAAGGAGTACCCACTTTTTCGTAGTTCCATAATTCAGATAAACGATCTTTTATTTGTTTACGGTATGGTATTTTACTTAAATAATCGAAAGTAACCTCGTTTTCAGCTTTTACCCAGTTTTCAGTTTCTGGACTACGGTCGTCTTCTAGCCAACGGTAATTATCGGTAACTTTAGTTCCGAAATAATCATCTACAACAGGTTTTTTGGTTGTTTCAGGATAATTCACAGTAATATTTTTCTTGGTTTGTTTTTGTTCTTTGCAGGATACCAGTATTACACTGGCACAAAGAACAGGGAAAAGAATTTTTTTCATGATGAAATAATTAGTTAATTCTTTCAAAGTTAGAAGAAAATGATTGGTAAGCTTGTTTTTTTAAGATGAATTTAACATTAAATAAGTTTTGTGTAATCTTTAGAAATAAAAACGACTATTTTTATGCTTAAAAATATTACTAAATAAAAATTAGTAAAAAATTACAATAATGACAGAAAACTTAACAAAAGAAACATTTTTAAAAAAAGTGTTTAACTACGAAGAGAATAAAGAGTGGAAATTTGAAGGAGATAAACCGGCATTGATAGATTTTTATGCTGATTGGTGTGGTCCATGTAAAGCATTAGCTCCAGTTTTAGAAGTACTAAGTGAAGAATATGAAGGAAAAATAGATATTTATAAAATAAATACTGAAGAGCAGCAAGAATTATCAGCAGCGTTTGGAATTCGTAGTATTCCATCAATGTTATTTTGTCCTATGGGAGAAGAGCCTCAAATGGCTCATGGAGCTCTCCCTCAAAAACAGATAGAACAAATTATAAAAGACGTTTTAAAAGTTGAAAAATAGAAATTAAAAGTGATGCAAAAAGCATCACTTTTTTTATACAAAAAACCAAAATAAGAAACTCAGTGATTATCACTACGGAAGCTGTTTTTTAGTTTTTAAGTTGTTGTTTTTAAGTGTTTTGTAAAAATTGAAAATTGACGTTTTTTTTTGAAAAAAAGCCAATTTGTTAAAAACTTCAAGGGATTTGTGAATAAGTATCGCTTTCAATTTTTAGCAATTTTTTGAATCTTTGTTTTATCCCTCAAGAAGACAAAATAACACATAAAATTTAGCTCAAAAAGAATGGCTGTAACTGAACCAATTTTACAAGAAAATAAAGATAGATTTGTAATTTTTCCAATTCAACATAATGATTTATGGGAATGGTATAAAAAACAGCAGGCCTGTTTCTGGACAGCCGAAGAAATCGATTTACATTCCGATTTGAATGATTGGAATAAAAAATTGACAGACGATGAGCGTTATTTTATAAAACATGTCTTAGCTTTTTTTGCCGCTTCTGATGGTATTGTAAATGAAAATTTAGCAGAAAACTTTGTAAATGAAGTTCAGTATTCTGAAGCAAAGTTTTTTTATGGTTTTCAAATAATGATGGAGAATATTCATTCAGAAACGTATTCATTATTAATAGATACTTATGTTAAAGATGAGGAAGAAAAAGATAGGTTATTTAAAGCTATAGAGGTTTTTCCAGCAATTAAGAAAAAAGCAGATTGGGCATTAAAATGGATAGAATCTGATTCATTTGCAGAAAGATTAATTGCTTTTGCAGCTGTTGAAGGTGTTTTCTTCTCAGGTTCATTTTGTTCTATTTTCTGGTTAAAGAAAAGAGGATTGTTACCTGGATTAACGTTTTCTAATGAGTTAATTTCTAGAGATGAAGGAATGCACTGTGATTTTGCAGTTCATTTACATAACCACCATATAGTTAATAAAGTACCAAAAGAACGTATTAGAGAAATAATTATAGATGCTCTTTCTATTGAAAGAGAGTTTATTACAGAATCTTTACCTGTAAGTTTAATTGGTATGAATGCTAAGTTAATGACTCAGTATTTAGAGTACGTAACTGATAGATTATTATTAGAATTTGGTTGTGAAAAAGAATATAATGTGTCGAATCCATTCGATTTTATGGAAATGATTTCGTTAGAAGGAAAGACAAACTTCTTTGAGAAAAGAGTATCAGAGTACCAAAAAGCTGGTGTATCATCAGGAGGTACAGGAGATATCAGTTTCGATGCTGATTTCTAGTAAAATATAACTACTGCTAACCCCTACATGCGGTAATTTTTTTGCAAAAGCACATTTTGTGCTTTTGCACCATAAGGTTTCCCCTAAGAAACAAAATTATTTTAACAAACATGAGTTACTATTATATAGTGCTATAGTAACTTTATTAACAAATTTAAAAACCAGTAAGAATATGTATGTAGTAAAAAGAGACGGCAGAAAAGAGCCTGTGATGTTCGACAAAATCACAGCAAGGGTTAGAAAAATGTGTTATGGATTAAACAAAATTGTTGATCCAGTAAAAGTAGCAATGCGAGTTATTGAAGGTTTGTATGATGGGGTAACTACTTCTGAATTAGATAATTTAGCTGCAGAAATTGCTGCTACTATGACAACAGCTCACCCAGATTATGCAAAACTAGCTGCAAGAATAGCCGTATCTAACTTACATAAAAACACAAAGAAATCTTTTTCTGATACGATGACTGATTTGTATGAATACATCAATCCTCGTACAGGAAATAAAGCACCATTATTAGCAGATGATGTATATGAAATCATCATGAAAAATGCTGATAAATTAGACTCAACTATTATTTATAGTCGTGATTTTAATTATGATTATTTTGGTTTTAAAACCTTAGAAAGGTCGTATTTGTTAAAGTTAAATGGTAACATTGTTGAGCGTCCACAACAAATGTTAATGCGTGTTTCTATTGGAATTCATAAAGAAGATATTGATGAGGCTATTGCTACATACGAATTAATGAGTAAAAAATATTTTACGCATGCAACGCCAACCTTATTCAATGCTGGAACACCAAAACCACAAATGTCTTCATGCTTCTTATTACAAATGCAAGACGATAGTATCGATGGTATTTACGATACTTTAAAACAAACAGCAAAAATTTCACAATCTGCTGGAGGTATTGGTTTATCTATACATAATATTCGTGCTACAGGAAGTTATATAGCTGGAACTAATGGTACATCAAATGGTATCGTTCCAATGTTACGTGTATTTAACGATACAGCTAGGTATGTAGATCAAGGAGGAGGAAAACGTAAAGGTTCTTTTGCTATGTATTTAGAGCCTTGGCATGCAGATATTTATGATTTCTTAGATTTAAAAAAGAATCATGGTAAAGAAGAAATGCGTGCACGTGACTTATTCTATGCAATGTGGATTTCTGATTTATTTATGAAAAGAGTACAAGAAGATGGAGATTGGACATTAATGTGTCCACACGAGTGTCCACACTTGTATGATACATATGGAGAAGAGTTTGAGCGTTTATATACAAGCTACGAGGAAGCTGGAAAAGGAAGAAAAACCATTAAAGCTCGTGATTTATGGGAAAAGATATTAGAATCTCAAATAGAAACAGGTACTCCGTACATGTTATATAAAGATGCTGCTAACCGTAAATCAAATCAGAAGAATTTAGGAACAATTCGTTCTTCAAATTTATGTACAGAGATTATGGAGTATACAGCTGAAGATGAAGTAGCTGTATGTAACTTAGCATCGATAGCTATACCAATGTTTGTTGCTGAGGATGAAAATGGTAATAAATTCTTTGATCACGACAGATTATTTGAAGTAACTAAAAAAGTAATTAGAAACTTAGACACAGTAATTGATCGTAACTATTATCCAGTAGTAGAGGCAGAAAACTCTAATACACGTCACCGTCCTGTAGGATTAGGTATTCAAGGATTAGCAGATGCTTTTATCATGTTACGTATGCCGTTTACATCAGATGAAGCAAAAAAATTAAACCAAGAAATTTTTGAAACATTATACTTTGCTTCGGTAACTTCATCTATGGAGGTTGCAAAAGCAAAAGGAGCATACTCTACCTATGAAGGATCACCAATGTCTCAAGGAGAATTCCAATACAATATGTGGGGAATTAATGATGATGAATTAAGTGGTCGTTGGAACTGGAAAGCATTACGTAAAGAAGTTAAAAAACATGGAGTACGTAACTCTTTATTAGTTGCACCGATGCCAACAGCTTCTACATCTCAAATCTTAGGAAATAATGAAGCTTTTGAACCATATACTTCTAATATTTATACACGTAGAGTATTATCAGGAGAGTTTATTGTAGTAAACAAGCATTTACTAGAAGATTTAGTAGAGTTAGGTTTATGGGATAACAATATGAAGGAAGATATTATGCGTGCTAATGGATCTATCCAACATATTGAAGTAATACCACAAGAGTTAAAAGACTTATATAAGACAGTTTGGGAAATGAGTATGAAAGATATTATTGATATGGCCCGTCATAGAGGGTATTTTATCGATCAATCTCAATCATTAAACTTATTTATGAAAGATCCTGATTTTGGAAAATTAACATCAATGCATTTCTATGCTTGGAAGTCTGGTTTAAAAACTGGAATGTATTATTTACGTACTAAATCAGCAGTTAATGCGAAGCAATTCACATTAAATATAGAAAAGAAAGAAGAAGATAAGCCAATGAGCCCAGAAGAATTTAAGGCAATGGTAGATGCTTCTAAAAATGCAGAAGGACCAGACGATTGTTTAATGTGTGGTTCTTAAATAGTAGAATTAAATTAAAAGTGATTAAGAGAAGTCGAAAGGCTTCTCTTTTTTAGTATTTTCGAAAAAATTTTATTCAAAATGATGAACTGGGAACAATTACTCTCTTTAAAACGTTATGGAGACACTCAAAAAAGAGAACGAATAAAACAAGACGAAACACGTCTAGGATTTGAAGTAGATTTTGATAGAATTATATTTTCATCAGCATTTCGTAGCCTTCAAGATAAAACTCAAGTAATACCACTTTCAAAAACCGATTTTGTACATACTAGATTAACCCATAGTTTAGAAGTGTCTGTTGTAGGAAGAACCCTTGGTCGTAGAGTAGGTAAGATATTGTTAGAAAGACACCCAAATCTAAAAGAATTAGGATATACTTTTAATGATTTTGGAGCAATTGTAGCAGCAGCTTCTGTAATGCATGATATAGGAAATCCGCCTTTTGGCCATTCAGGAGAAAAAGCAATTGGGGAATACTTTAAGACAGGAAAAGGACTTCAATATAAAGAACAGCTTACAGAAAAAGAATATCAAGATATTATAGATTTTGAAGGTAATGCGAATGGTTTTAAAATTCTAACAGAGAATAATCAGGGAACCGAAGGAGGTTTACGACTATCCTATGCTACTTTAGGAGCTTTTATGAAGTATCCAAAAGAAAGTCTACCTAAAAAACCAACTAAACATATAGTTGACAAAAAGTATGGTTTTTTTCAATCGGAAAAAGAGGCTTTTTTAGATATAGCTAACGATTTAGGATTGCAAAAAAAAGAAAGTGATGGAATATCATATTACCGTCATCCATTAGCGTATTTAGTAGAAGCTGCAGATGATATTTGCTATACAATTATCGATTTTGAAGATGGAATAAATCTAGGGTTAATAGATGAAGATTATGCTTTAGAGTATATGATTAAGTTAGTGAAAAATACTATCGATATAAAAAAATACCATTCACTTCAGTATAAAAAAGATAGAGTAAGTTATTTAAGAGCCTTAGCTATTGGTGTCTTAATTAATGAAGCAATTGATATTTTCTTAGAAAATGAAGAGGAAATATTAAACGGAACATTTGATAAATCGTTGTTAGATAAATGCAAGTTTGAAGCACAAATAAATGATATCATTAAAATTAGTGTAGAAAAAATTTATCGTAGTAAAGAAGTTATAGAAAAAGAAGTAGCAGGCTATAAGATTATTGCAGATTTATTAGATGTATTTGTTACAGCTCTTAATAATAAATTTAAAGGAAATCAATCAAATTATGATAAGTTGGTATTGAATTTACTACCTAAACAATACCAGCAAGAAAAAGAGAATTTATACGATAGAATTATGCAAATAGCTAGTTATGTTTCCGGTTTATCTGATGGTTTTGCAATAAGGTTATATCAAAAAATAAAAGGAAATGTAATTTAAGAGACTGTTAAAATTCAGTTTTTATGTTAAAATATTCAATATATTAGCTTTTTTTTAATAAAAAGGTAGGGAAAAATTAACTATACCTGTTTTACATGTTACTAATAACTTTATTATGAATAAAAAAATACTCTTTTTTAGCTTACTACTTGTAGCTATGGCTGGTGTTGTTTTTAAGACTTTGGATAAGAAGGAATCCAAGATTGAAAAACTAAGAAAACAGCATGCAGAATTTTTAAAAAATCATCCTTACCAAAAAACAGGTGAGTTACCAAAAAAACAAAGAAAAGCACAAGGTTTACCACCAAATGCTTATTTTGAACAAAAATATTTAAGTGAGATGAGTCCTATTACAGGAACAATTCACAAAGAAAATATTTACAAACTTCAAGAAGAGTTAAAAAAACTTAGACTAAGTCAAAAAGTTCCAGGTGAGGCGGGTAATGCTTGGGTTGAAAGAGGTCCGGATAACGTTGGAGGAAGGACAAGAGCTTTATTATTTGATCCAAATGATGCTACTAATGAAACTGTTTTTGCAGGAGGAGTTAGTGGAGGTTTATGGAAAAACACAAATATATCTAATCCTACAAGTAGATGGGTTAGAATAGGTATTCCTGAAAATTTAGCAGTTTCTTGTATTGTAGCAGATCCAAATAATTCAAAAATATTTTATGTAGGAACAGGGGAGTCTTATACAAGTGATGCGAATGGAGACGGTTTATGGAAGACAACCGATGGAGGTAATTCTTGGAATAAAGTTTTTGGAGGAGCTACAGGAGGGCTTATCACTAGTGCGATATCTGGTGTAAAAACTATTCCAGGAATATTACATATAAATGATGTAGCTATAAGAAATAATGCAGGTACTTCTGAAATTTATGTGGCTGCAGGTGAAGCTGGATATTCAGGAGGTGTTTCTTTAGGAGGTGATGATTATGGTTTATATAAATCAACTGATGGGGTAAATTTTGCGAAAGTTAATGTTCCTAAAACATCAAATGGAAATGAATACGAACCAAATAATATAGAAATTTCTTCTGATAATTCAATTTATTTAAGTACTAACCGAAGCTTCACTTTTGGTGATGGAGGAGGGGCTGTTTTTAAATCAACAGACGGAACAACATTTACTTTAAAATATACAGTACCAAATGGTAGGAGAACAGAAGTAGCAACATCACCTACAAATGCAGGTGTAGTATATGTATTAGGACAAACTGGTAATTCTGATGCACCAGTAAAAATATTTAAAACAACAAACGATTTTGGTGAAGTTACAGATTTACCTTTACCAGATGATGCTGATAACGGGATTCCGGCAAATGATTTTACTAGAGGACAAGCTTTTTATGACTTATTAATAAAAGTTGATCCAAATGATGAAAATGTAGTATATGTTGGAGGTATAGATTTGTTTAAGTCTACTAATGGTGGAGCAAGTTGGAATCAAATATCTAAATGGTCTAATAATCCAGGTTTAAGTAGTATTGTGGCACCTTTTGTTCACGCAGATCAGCACGGTATAGCTTTTGCTTCTTCTTCTAGAATAGTTTTTAGTAATGATGGAGGAGTATATTTCTCAAATAACTCAGGGAAAGATATTGATGCTAGAAATAATAACTATAATACATTACAATTTTATACTGTAGGGGTTGCTCCAACAACAGCATTTGGTGGTGCTGAATATTTTTTAGCAGGAGCTCAAGATAACGGTTCTCACTTAATTTCTAATGCAACAGCAGGAATTAATAGTTCTAATCAAGTATTTGGAGGTGATGGTGCAGCTAGTTTTTTTGATACTGATGGTTCAGATAAATATTATATAGTAAACTATGTATATAACCAAGCAATAGAACTTAAAAACCTAGCAAATAATGAAACAATTTCTATTAATGATGAAGATACTAGAAATGGAGATTTTATTAATCAAGAGGAATTAGATTCTAACCTTAATATTTTATATTCTAATTATACTTCAAGTTTTGGTAATATAGTAAGAAGATATTCTAACATATTGACGAAGGGGTCAATTGAAAAAAATAATTTAACTAATTTTTTAATGAATTCTGAACCGTCTTCATTAAAAGTATCTCCATTTACAACAACATCAAGTAAGTTATATGTAGGTTTAAAAAATGGTAAATTATTAAAAGTAGAAGATGCAAATACAGATTCTAGTTCATGGAAAGATATAACAGGAAGCAACTTTGTTGGGTCTGTATCAGATATTGAATTTGGTGAAAATGAAGATCAAATTCTAGTTACAATGCATAACTATGGAGTTAAAAATGTATGGTATACATCAGATGGAGGAACAAATTGGTCAAATAAAGAAGGTGATTTACCAGATATTCCTGTAAAATCTATTTTACAAAACCCATTAAATAGAAATGAAGTAATTATAGGAACTGATTTAGGAGTATGGAAAACAAAGAACTTTAATGTAGTTTCTCCTAATTGGACTCAATCTTATAATGGTATGAGTTATGTACCAGTTTTAGATTTAGATTTACGTGATGATAATACTGTTTTTGCTGCAACTTATGGTAGAGGAATTTTCTCTGGTAAATTCATATCAGATCCAAATGGAGATGACGATGGAGATGGAGTTTTAAATGGTGTTGATAACTGTCCTACTACTGCTAATGCAGATCAAAAAGATACAGATGGAAATGGAGTAGGAGATGCTTGTCAAGATACAGATGGAGATGGTGTTTTAGATGTTGATGATAACTGTCCTACAACTGCTAATGCAGATCAAAAAGATTCAGATGGAAATGGAGTAGGAGATGCTTGTCAAGATACAGATGGAGATGGTGTCATGGATGATAAAGATAACTGTATTAAAGTTAAAAATGCAGATCAAAAAGATACAAACGGAAATGGAGTAGGAGATGTTTGTGATACTAGCTATTCAGCGGTAGACAACATTTCTATTCAAACAACTTCTGAAACTTGTGTTGATCAAAATGATGGGAAAATAACAGTAAATGTGAAAGAAACATTTGTTAGTTATACAGTAACATTAAATGGTACAGGTAAAAATGAATCAAAACAATTAACAACTACTAGTTTAACATTCTCTGATTTAGAACCAGGATCTTATGAAGTTTGTGTGAAAGTTAATGATAAGAGTTATACACAATGTTTCGAAATTAATATTGTTGAAGCTAGTCCAGTTTCATTAAAAGTAGCGAAAAACAATCAGTCAAAAAATTATACTGTAAACGTTAACTCTGGAACAGCACCTTATAACGTATATTTAAATGGTAATTTAATAGAAACATTCAATGTACCTACATTTGATGTTAATGTTGAAGGAAGTGGAATATTAGAGGTTAAAACATCAAAATCTTGTGAAGGAGTATTTAAAACATCAATAGATAATATTTTCTTAAGAAATAACCCTGTAACCGATGCTATTAATTTAATGGTACCTTCAGATAGTGCACCAAGTTTAGATGTATTAGTTTATGATGTTACTGGAAAAGTAGTATTAGACAAGAAAATCGAAAAGCAAGGAAATGAATTATCAATTCCATTCGATAGTTTCAAGTCAGGGATTTATATCTTAAAAATAGGTACAGATAAAACTAATACTTTTAAAATCTTAAAATAATGATAAAAGCAATAAAAAATATAGCATTATTTTCAATTCCATTATTCGTTGCTTGTGGAGGTGGAAGCAGTTCAAGCGGAGGAGGAGAAGTTGTTAATGATGCACCAAGTAAGGTAAGTTTAGAATTTCCAACAGAAAATCTGTTATGTATCGATAATACAATCACCTTTAATTGGACTGATGCAACTGATGCAAATAATGATCCAATAAGTTACAAGGTAGAAATCTCTAAAAATAGAGAGATGACCGATATTGTTAAAACAGAAACAGCGAGTGTTTCAGAAGCTTCTATAACATTAGATAAAGGAGTTGCTTTTTACTGGCGTGTTACAGCTTCAGATAATAAAGGTAAATCTGGAGAAGCTTCATCTGTATTTGCTTTTTATACTAAAGGAACTGGAGTTGTAAATGCAGCACCATTTAGTGCTGAATTAACAAGCCCTGAAATGGATAGTTCAGTTTCAGGTACTAGTGTTAGTTTAAAATGGAAAGGAGCAGATTCTAATACAGGAGATACATTAAAATACGATGTATATTTTGGAGAAGATGCAAATCCACAAACAAAAGAGGGTTCTCTTTTAACAACGAACACATTTGATGTTAATGTTGTAAGTGGAAAAACATATTACTGGAAAGTAAATACAATTGATGATTCAGGAGCAAAATCAATTGGACAAATATGGAGTTTTAAAGTAAACTAAAACCGTATTTAAGGATATAAATAGAAAGAGGTGATTTTTAAATCACCTCTTTTTTATTTTAATTTTTTTTCTGCCATTTGTTCTAGTTCATCATACCAATTCTGGCCAAATCTTCTAACTAAAGCCTGTTTTACAAATTTATATACAGGTACTTGTAGTTCTTTCCCTAAAGAGCAGGCATCATCACAGATTTCCCATTTATGATAGTTAACAGCCGAGAATTCACTATAATCTTTAACACGAACAGGGTATAAGTGACAAGAAATAGGTTTTTTCCAATCTACTATACCTTGGTTATATGCTTCTTCAATAGCACAAAGAGCAGTACCCTTATCGTCAAAAATTACATAAGCACAATCAGCATCATCAATAAGAGGAGTTTCTAGTTCTCCAAAGTCACTAGTAATCCATGTGCCTTGCTTTTCAATAGCCTCAATACCCTCTTTACGAAGAAAAGGTTTTACTTTAGGGTAAATGTCTTCTAAAATTTTAGTCTCTTCTTCTATTAATGGGGCCCCTGCATCACCATCAATACAACAAGCACCTTTGCATGCCGATAAATTACAAACAAAGTCTTTTTCTATAAGGTCTTCTGAAACGATGGTTTTTCCTAATTGAAACATAAAAGATATTTAAAGTCGGAAGTTTATGTTAACTTCACGTAAATTTAAATGCAAAAATACTAGATTGTAACATTACTTATCTAATTTTGCACCTGAAAAACATTATAATATGAGTTTTAACTTAAAAGAAATTTTTACTGCTTTCATGGTATTGTTTGCGGTAATCGATATTATTGGAAATATTCCTATTATTATAGATTTACGTAAAAAAGTAGGTCATATTCAATCAGAAAAAGCCTCAGTAATAGCAGGTTTTATTATGATTTTATTCTTGTTTGTAGGAGAACGATTATTAAGTTTAATAGGTATAGACGTACACTCTTTTGCCGTTGCTGGAGCTTTTATCTTATTTTTTATTGCTTTAGAAATGATTTTAGGTATTACGTTATATAAAGAAGATGAAGATGAAACTTTAACAGCAACTGTTTTTCCTCTTGCTTTCCCATTAATAGCAGGTCCAGGTAGTTTGACTACGCTTTTATCTTTACGAGCTGAATTTCATATTGGAAACATTATTATAGCGGTTTTATTAAATGTATTAGTTATTTATATAGTACTAAAAACATCTTCTAAAATTGAAAAAATGATTGGTAATAATGGAATAAAAATAATTAGAAAGGTTTTTGGTGTAATTCTATTAGCAATTGCTGTAAAGTTATTTGCAACGAATATAAAAGTATTATTAGCATAGTATGAGTTTTGACACTTTAATTATTGGAGGAGGAGTTGCAGGAATGCAATGTGCTTTAGTATTGGGTTCTGCTCAAAACAAGGAGTATAGTAAAGATAAAAAAGTTGGAATTGTTTTACATCAACGATCTTCTCATTTGCAAAATGCCTTATTCAATAATGTTTTAGGATTAGCTCCTGGTACGTTAGGAAAAGATATATTAGTAGAAGGAAAGGAGCAGTTAAAAGCTCAATATCCTGATGTTTTACAGTTAGAAAATGAAAAAGTAATTGCTGTTTTAGAAGCTGAAAATGAGGTTTACAAAGTAATTACTAATAAGACTGAATATTTTAGCAAGAATGTAGTAATAGCATTAAACTATTCGAAACCCTTTGAAATAGCTGGTTTAGAGCAATATATAGAGCCTCATATGAGAGCTAATGCTATGAAAGACAGAATACAATTACGTAATTTTAACCATCTAATAAAAAAAGGTTTGTATGTTTGCGGAACTTTAGCAGGATGGCGTAGTCAATTTGCCATTGCCGCAGGTAGTGGAGCAAGTGTAGCGACTGATATATTAACAGAATGGAATGATAATATACCAACTAAAGTACACGATAAAATAATAACAAAGTAAATTTAAATAGTACATAGAACGATGAAAAGAGTATTAATGTTAGGGCTTATAACCCTTTTATATATTAATTGCGGAGGAAATGATAGTGAGGTGGTAACACCAACACCAGATGATAAAGTTACTGCGGTAAATGATTCTTACCAAGGAGAAGAAAACAAGTCACAAACTATCTCTGATTTCTTATCTAACGATACTTATAAACAAGGTAATGTTAAGATTACAGTAGAGCCAAATTCGTTAAAGAATGGAGCAATAACGCAAAGTGGAAATAGTTTTACATATACACCAGCTAAAGATTTTGTTGGGAGCGATTCTTTTAAATATACAATATGTAGTACAATTACAACATCGAGTTGTTCTACAGCTACCATTACTGTTACAGTAAAAGCTTCTAGTAGCAATTCTAATAATTCTGGAAACTTCAATATCCCTTCAGCATTAATTAGTTATTATAAAGATGTAAACTTTAATTTAACAGGGTCTGCATTAAAAGATGCTTTAGCAACAAAAACAATTAGTGCACATACAAATCCAGTTTCATCTTACACACCAGGTGTTTGGGATGTATTAAAACAATCAGATTTAGATCCTACAGATAATAGCAAAGTGCTTTTAATTTATGGATATAATGATTCTGATGGAAATACTGTAACTGACAGAACTAGAGGTAAAGATAGTAATGGAGGAACAGCAGGTTCAGATTGGAATAGAGAACACGTATATGCAAAGTCATTAGGAACTCCAAAATTTGAAAATAATGATACAGCAGGTTCAGATCCACATCACTTAAGAGCTTCAGATGTTAAGATGAATTCTAATAGAAATAATAAAAAGTTTGCTGATGGTTCTGGTAATGCTGGTGATGTATCTGGTAATTGGTATCCTGGTGATGAATGGAAAGGTGATGTTGCTCGTATGATGATGTATATGTATTTGCGTTATGGAAATCAATGTTTACCAAAAAATGTAGCTGTAGGTGACATTAATTCATCAGATAGTAATATGATAAATTTATTATTACAATGGAATATAGATGATCCTGTTTCTGATTATGAAAAAAACAGAAATAATATTATAGCTAATAAACAAGGAAATAGAAATCCATTAATTGACAATCCATATTTAGCTACAGTAATTTGGGGTGGTGGAGACGCTATAAACACATGGAAATAATAAAATGAAATATAAAAGCTATTTTAAAATAGCTTTTATATTATTTTTATAAGTCCTTCCTATAGGTAAAGAAATATTATTAATAGATAAACTTGTTCCGGCGAGCTTATCTATTTTTTTTGTGTTTACTATATACGATTTATGAATTTGTACAAAATGACTCTTTTCTAAGGAATCTCGCCAATTTTTAAGAGAATCAATAGTAGTTAACTTTTTTGAAGTTGTATGAAAAGTAACATAGTTTCTATCAGATTCTAAATATAAGATATCAGAAATATGTACTTTATGTATTGTTTTGTCGATATTTAAAAAAAGTACATTTTCTTGTTTAATATCTTCACGACTTAAATGCTTTTCAACTTTAGTTATTGCTTTTAAAAAACGATCAAAAGAAAACGGTTTTACTAAATAATCAACAATAGTGTCTAATTCAAAACTTGTAACAGCATAATCAGGATATGCAGTGGTAATAACAATTTTTGGTGGGTTCTTAATTGTTTTAATAAAATCTAACCCAGAAATGTCAGGTAAGTTAATGTCTAAAAAAACGGTATCAACAGTATTATTTTTAAAAAAGTCATTGGCAGCTATAGCCGTTTGAAAAGTATCTGTAAGATGAATACCAGGCACTTTTTTAATGTAATTTTTTAAAATATTTTGAGCAGGAAGCTCGTCTTCAATAATAATACAGTTCATAGCTTATTAACTTAAATTGAGGTTTAATGTTACCTTAAAAACATTAGAGGAATCAATATCTAATTTATAATTGTCTTTGTACAATAAATCTAATCGTTTTTTTAAATTTCCTAAACCAATAGTATTATTGTTTTTAATAGTTTTTTTATCAAAACTATTTGTAGTGATACAAACAAGTGTATTGTTTTTAGCAATGATATCAATATCAATAACACTGTTTACAGAACTATGTTTAAAAGCATTTTCAATAATAGTTATTAAAAGTAAAGGAGCTATCGTGTAAGTATCATTGTCTGAAGAAGTGTGATATTTAATCTGTTTTAATCCTTCAGTTCTAATTTTATGAAAGGTAATATAATTGTCTAGAAATTGTATTTCCTTTTGTAGACTTACCTTTTCTGCATTACTTTCATATAATACATGTTTTAAATTATCTGATAGCTTTAAAATTAAATCAGGAGTATTATCGGGTTTCTCTAGTGAATATGAGTAAATAGTATTTAAATTATTAAACAATACATGTGGATTTATTTGAGATTTTAAAAATTTCAATTCCATAGCTGTTCTTTCCTGTTTTATTTTTTCTACTTCTTCGGATTGATTAATGTACTTGAAAAGAATCCATATAAATGAAAAAAATAGCAAAGGAGTTAAAGTTTGCCATAAATAATCACTCAAACATTTCATAATAGTACAACCACAGCGAGTAAAAACATTACAATACAATTGTGTTGCTAAAAATGAAATAAGAATAAAAAGTAAAGAATACCACACATACCATTTCTTTTTGACAAAGTAGGGTAATAAGATTTGATTATTTGTATATACAATAACTACAAGTATAAAAAAGTACTGTAAAAAAGGGTTTTCAGCCCAATAATATTTTGTAAAAACAAATAGTGAGACAAAAGTAAATAAGACCCAGAAAAGCACATGAATTAAAGCCTCTGTGCTATTTTTTCTATTTAATGTAATCATAGGTTATGTAAGTAAGTAAAAATTCACCATTCAGCAAAAGAATAAGTACGAAAGGTTATTTCGTCGGTACGTACTGCATATTATTTTGAATTTATGTTGTTAATACTGTTTTTTAAGCAGTATATACTTCAAGTTTTTTTATGGAGTAAGAATGAAATAAATTCGAGTATAATTCAAAAAAAATGAAAAAAATATTACTTGGTAGCTTGCTCTTAATTAGCTGTATAATCAGTGCTCAACAGATTAATAAAACTACTTTAGATAGTAAAGGAAGAGTTATGTTGTTGGGAAAAACTAACAAAAAAGCTTTTGAAACAAAAGACTTTTCATGGTTTCAAAAAAATTATGAAGATTATATTACAAACAAAGATGTAATAAAAGAATTTAAAGAGCAATTAAAAGACTATACAATCAAGGCTTTTTATGGCAGCTGGTGTGGAGATAGTAAACGAGGAGTTCCAAAATTTTATAAAGTATTAGACGAGGCTGGATATGATTTAAAAAATTTAGACGCCATTGCGGTTGATAGAAAACCTGAAGCATACAAAGCATCACCTAATGGAGAAGAAAAAGGATTGAATATTCATAGAGTACCCACTTTTATTTTTTACAAGAATAATAGAGAGGTTGGAAGAATTGTAGAATCTCCAAAGCAAGATTATGAAAGAGATATACTTGCTATTACTCAGGGAAAAAGATATGTACCACAATATATCGTAGCAGAAAACTTAAACAGTTTGATGAATTTTAAATCTTTAGAAGATTTAAAGAAAGAAGAAGAAAAATTGATAATTTCTTTTGCTGAGTTTACAAAGGGGAGTAGGGAGTTAAATACTTTTGGATACAAGCTTCTACGTTCTAAACAAATAGAAAAAGCCTTATTTGTATTTCAATTAAACACAAAGATGTACCCATATAAATACAACGTTTTTGATAGTTTAGGAGAAGCTTATTACACAAATAAAAACTATGAAAAGTCATTGCAAAGTTATCAGAAGGTTTTAAAACTTAAACCTAACGATGAAAATGCTATTGAAATGATTGAAAAAATAAAAAAAGAAATGATTTAATAATTTAAAACAGAAAATATGAAAACAATTTTACCTTTTTTAGTGCTTTGTTTTATTGGAGTAACAATGAATGCACAAGAGTTTAAGTTTGTAACTGAATCTATAGATTACGGAAAAATAAGTCAAGGATCAGAAGGAACAAGAACATTTGAATTTACCAATATAGGAGATGCACCTTTAATTATAACTGGAGTTCAATCTACATGTGGTTGTGCTGTACCAAAAAAACCAGAAAAACCAATTATGCCTGGTGAAAAAGGGCAAATACAAGTTTCCTATGACACTTCAAGAATGGGAGGGTTTTCAAAGGCTGTTACTATTATATCAAATGCAAAGCAATCGAGAAAAATGATAAAGATTAAAGGGTTTGTTAGTAAAGAGAAACTTAATAAAGAAAAAGTTTAATTTACTGTTTGTAGAAAACCGAGTTGATTTCAACTCGGTTTTTAATTTTTATAAATGATTTATATTTTGAATACCTCGTTTTATTTTTCAGAAAAAACGATAATTAGACCAATAATTGTAAGTATAAATAAACATAAGAAAAATATTTTCCAGAAAGAATAAGGTCTATTCCCTGAAATCTTACCAGTTTGACCATTTACATAAAAATGATACTTTTTGCTATTAAATAAGTAAGAAGAAATATAAACAGGTAATAATATATGTTTAAAAGTTTCTTCAGAAAGCGTCATGTCTAAACTACTTACACGCTGAGTATCGCCACCAATATCTCTACAAGCCCAATTAGTTGCTATTCTTTCAGCTTCTTGTTTAGATTTTAAATGACCATCCTCTAAAGGTAGTGTATACTTCTCAGTAACAAAACCTGCTAAATATTTAGAATTAAAGGTTTCTAAGGCAGTTAAATCCCAATTAGCTATATTGTTTGGCAAAGAATTGTTTCTTTTCTTAGAAGCGTTAATAAGGGTGTCGTCGATAAAACCGCTAACAGATCCATAAGCTGGTGTCCATCTAGTTTTTCTAACTTGCCTTGTTTTTGTCACGCTTTTTCCATTTTCAACAGTATTATAACTTTCAGTTACATAGTAATAATCTCCTCGTTGACCAGTATAATTTGCAAATAATTCAGCATCAAAAGTCCAATAGGGAACATATAAACCTTTGGTTTTTTGCGGGTCTAAAGCTGCTTTTTGAAGCTTATTAGGTGCAAACCATAAACTTTTTACCCATTTTCTAAAAATCTCATGAGATTGTTTGTGTGTCAATTGAAAAGGAAGCACAGCACCAGGTAAAATCCAATCTTCGTCATAAGCATCTTCTACAACTAAAGGTTGGCTACAATACACACAGTGCAAAGATTTATAGTTTTCTTCTATATGTTGATTTGCACCACAAGATTTACAATGCAGCATACTTATTTTTTCAGTATGAGATTGTGCCCCCATTTTTTCTAAATAAGGGTATAGCTCTAGTTCTTCAAATACAGAATCTGTTTTTTCTATTGTTTCTTCATAACCACAATATTCACATTTAATTTCAGAAGAACCAGGTTTATATAGTAATTCAGCACCACAATTAATACATGGTTTTTTTTGTTCAGAATGTTGTATTGTTTCTTGATTCATTGATGTTAGAATCATATAAAACTAACCCATTATTAAAGAATAACAGGTTAAGTTTTAATTATAGATTGATATTTTAATTATTTGGTAAAGGTGGAGGTACAGAACCTAATAAGTTTTGTAGTTCAGGTACACTTTGTAAGCTAGTCCAATTGGCCATTCCTTGTTTCCAAACTAAGGTTTCGGCGTTTATACTTCTAGCAGCAAATAAATTTTTAAGTGCTTCAAAATTAACAGGCCCAGCTTGCTGACCATTAGCTGCATAATAGTATTGTGCTTGATTTGGTAATGGAGGTGGAGTAGCTCCAGTTGAAGCAGGTTGATTTACTATTTTTGACTGCGTTTGTTGGTTAAATAAGGTTCCCATTTGTTGAGCCATGGCAAAGCCCATACCCATTCCCATACCAGCACCAGCAGCACCGGATTCGTTAGAAGCAGCGGCTTCCATTGCTTTAGCAGCTTTGAATTTGGCTAACTTATCTAAATCTACTTTGTTAAGTCTACTGTATTCAAAGATTTCTTTTTTCAGTTCTTCTGGCATTGAAACATTTTCAATGAAGAACTTTTCTAAGGAAATACCTACTGAATTAAATTCAGGATTCATTACCTCTAAGCAAGTTTCTGATAACTCATTTGTATTAGCAGCATACAATTCAATTGGTAAATTAGCTTCTCCAATAGTATCTGTAAAACGAGTAGAAATTAAACTTTTAAGGTGTTCATTTATTTCATAATTGGTAAAATGACTATCAGTACCAACAATATCGGTTATAAATTTACCAGCATCGTTAATTTTAAAAGCATAAGTACCAAAAGCTCTTATTTCAACAAATCCAAAACGATCGTCATTTAATGTTATTGGATTTTTTGTACCCCACTTTTCATCAGTAAACAAACGAGAACTAACAAAATACACTTCAGCTTTAAATGGACTATTAAATCCATATTTCCATCCTTTTAAGGTAGCTAGTATAGGTAAGTTTTGCGTATTTAAAGTATAGGTTCCTGGTTTAAAAACATCAGCTAATTGCCCCTCGTTTATAAATACAGCGATTTGACCTTCTCTAACGACTAACTGTGCACCGTTTTTAATTTCATTTTGATAGCGTTCAAAACGATGAACTATTGTGTCATTTGTATTATCAAGCCATTCAATAATGTCAATAAACTCGTGACTTAGTTTCTTTTTTATTTCATCGAAAATTCCCATTTGATTCTTTTTAATAGATTACCTCTACAATATAAGTAATCTTAATTTATTTTTTGTTACAAGTTTTACCAACAAAAAAACTCAAGCAAATAGCTTGAGTTTTCTTAGTTTTATATAAGGTGTTTTTTATCCTTTTAAAGTAGCCTTTAAGAACTCAGAGTTCATACGAGCTATGTTTTCTAAAGAGATTCCTTTAGGACACTCAATTTCACAAGCACCAGTATTAGTACAGTTACCAAAACCTTCTAAGTCCATTTGAGCTACCATGTTTTTAACACGTTCTGTAGCTTCAACTTGTCCTTGAGGTAATAAAGCATATTGCGAAACTTTAGCTCCTACAAATAACATTGCAGATGAGTTTTTACAAGTAGCAACACAAGCACCACAACCAATACAAGTAGCAGCATCCATAGCTTTATCTGCAGCTTCCTTAGAAATTGGAATAGCATTCGCATCTTGTGTATTACCAGACGTGTTTACTGAAATATATCCTCCAGCTTGTTGAATACGTTCAAAAGAAGTTCTATCAACCACTAAATCTTTAATTACAGGGAATGCAGCTGCTCTCCATGGCTCAATAGTAATTGTATCACCATCTTTAAACATACGCATGTGTAACTGGCAAGTAGTTACACCACGGTCAGGACCATGAGCTTCACCATTAATATACATAGAACACATACCGCAAATTCCTTCACGACAGTCATGGTCAAATGCAACAGGCTCTTCACCGTTATTAATTAATTGTTCGTTTAATACGTCCATCATTTCTAAGAAAGACATATGCTCAGAAATATCGGTCACTTTATAATCGACCATTTTTCCTTTATCACTTGCGCCTTTTTGACGCCAAATTTTAAGTGTTAAATTCATAATACTATCTTATTTGTATGAACGTTGTTTTAATTCAATATCGTTAAATTCTAATTCTTCTTTGTGTAAAACTGCATCAGCAGGCTCTCCTTTATATTCCCAAGCAGATACGTATGCAAAGTTTTTATCGTCACGTTTAGCTTCTCCTTTTTGAGGACCATCTAATTCTACAGACTCTTCTCTAAAGTGACCTCCACAAGATTCGGTTCTATCTAAGGCATCTTTAGCAAATAATTCTCCTAATTCTAAGAAGTCAGCAACACGACCAGCTTTTTCTAACTCTGGGTTCATTTCGTTTGCACCTCCAGGAACTGTCACATTTTTCCAGAAATCTTCACGTAAAGCTTTAATTTCCGTCATTGCTTCTTTTAAACCTTTTTCGTTACGAGCCATTCCACATTTTTCCCACATAATAACTCCAAGTTTTTTGTGGTAGTAATCTACAGAATGCTCTCCTTTATTGTTTACAAAGAAATCGATACGATCTTTAACGGCTTTTTCAGCTTCGTCAAACTCTTTAGTGTCAGTAGGGATTTTTCCAGTACGAATATCTCCCGATAAATAATCACCAATTGTATAAGGTAATACAAAGTAACCATCAGCTAAACCTTGCATTAAAGCAGAAGCTCCTAAACGGTTAGCACCGTGGTCAGAGAAATTTGCTTCACCAATAGCATAACAACCATCAATAGTAGTCATTAAGTTATAATCTACCCAAATACCACCCATTGTATAGTGAGTTGCAGGATAAATCATCATAGGTGTTTTATATGGATTGTCATCAACAATCTTCTCATACATTTGGAATAAGTTTCCATATTTAGCCTCAACAATAGCTTCACCTAATTCAGTAATTTTAGCAGCTGAAGGGTTTTCAATACCTTTTAATTTAGCTTGCTCTTTACCGTAACGCTCAATTGCCGATTTAAAATCTAAATATACAGCCTCTCCAGTAGCATTTACTCCGTAACCAGCATCACAACGCTCTTTTGCAGCACGAGAAGCAACATCACGAGGTACTAAGTTACCAAATGCAGGATATCTTCTTTCTAAGTAATAATCTCTTTCTTCTTCAGACAAATCAGTTGGTTTTTTACGACCTTCTCTAATTGCCATTACATCATCCATATTCTTAGGAACCCAAATTCTACCATCATTACGTAATGATTCAGACATTAACGTTAATTTCGATTGGTAATCTCCTGAACGAGGAATACATGTTGGGTGAATTTGTGTATAACAAGGATTTGCGAAATACGCTCCTTTTTTATGAATTTTCCATGCAGCAGTAGCGTTAGATCCCATTGCATTAGTTGATAAGAAATATACATTTCCGTATCCACCAGAAGCAATAACTACAGCATGAGCAGAATGACGCTCTATTTCACCAGTAACTAAGTTACGAGCTATAATACCACGTGCTTTACCATCAACAATAACTACATCTAACATTTCATGACGATTGAACATTTCAATCTTACCACGAGCTATTTGACGGTTCATTGCCGAGTAAGCACCTAATAATAACTGTTGTCCAGTTTGTCCTTTAGCATAAAAAGTACGAGATACTAATACACCTCCAAACGAACGGTTATCTAATAAACCACCATAATCACGAGCAAAAGGAACCCCTTGTGCCACACACTGGTCAATGATATTTGCAGAAACTTCTGCCAAACGATATACGTTTGCTTCACGTGAACGGTAATCTCCTCCTTTTACTGTATCGTAAAATAAACGGTAAAAAGAATCACCATCACCTTGATAGTTTTTAGCAGCATTAATACCTCCTTGTGCAGCAATAGAGTGAGCACGACGAGGAGAATCTTGATAAGCAAATGCTTTTACATTGTATCCTAATTCAGCTAATGTTGCTGAAGCAGAACCACCTGCTAAACCTGTACCTACTACAATTACATCTATTAAACGCTTGTTAGCAGGATTTACTAAGTCAATTTTATCTTTATAAGATGTCCATTTATCTTTTAATGGACCTTTTGGAATTTTTGAATCTAAAGTAGCCATACTTATTAGGTATTAATGATTGAAATGGTGAAATAAAGCAATGATGATGAATCCTACTGGAATACCAATTGCATAAATTTTACTAAATGTTTTCAATCCTTTAGTATATTTATTATTTGCTCCAACTGATTGAAAAGCTGAATTAAAGCCATGTAACAAGTGCATTGCTAAGAACACAAATGCAACAACATAAGCACCAACTCTAATTGGACTTAAAAACTTGTGTTGTAACTCGTGGAAATATCTAAATTCTCCATCGTGTAAACCACTCCAGTCACCTTGAATAAACTTAGTGTTGATTTCTGGAAACCAAAAATCGATAAAGTGTAAAACAACAAAAGCTAAAATAGCAGCACCAGACCAAATCATGTTTCTACTCATCCAAGTAGAATTGGCTGCACCGTTATTTTTAGCATAACTTACTTTTCTTGCACTCCAGTTTTTTGCTTCTAATACAAATCCCATTACAAAGTGAAAAACTACACCAAAAATTAAGACAGGTTGCATTACGTATTGTACTAACGCATTAGTCCCCATAAAGTGGGATAACTTGTTAAATGTTGCTCCATTGTCTGGAAAAATTGAAGTAATGTTAATTGCAAAGTGCTGTAATAAGAAAAACATCAAGAAGAACGCCGAAAGTGCCATGGCAAATTTTCTTCCTATCGAAGATTTTAATAATCCCATTATTTTGTTTATTGATTATATTATAATACAAATTTAAGAGCTATAGGCTACACGGACAAACTTTACGAATTCTTTTCTTAAATATTTAGAATGGGTTTAAATAGAGAGTGTAGTTTCTTAAAAAATAAATGATTAAATAATCTTTTCCTCTGACGAAATTATCATTTACTCAGCTTTTATGGGGTTGTTTATAGTAATTAGCGGTATAATTATAAAAAATAATATCATGCTTAAAAAATATCCAAAACTAAAATGGACCTTAATTTCAATCCTTAGTTTAATAATTCTTATTGTTTTTTTTGGACTTTGGTTTATAAACCTTTTACCTCTTGAAGAAATGAAAAAAGATTTAACAAAGAGTAAAGCAGAAAATATTACGTACTTATCTCAAAATATAATTTCTAATAGAGGGAAAATATTAGCTGTTGTTACTAGTACTAACACTATGGGTAATAGTGGTAAGAGTACTGGATATGAATTAACGGAATTATCAAGAGCTTACTACGTTTTTAAAGCAAATGGTTTTGAAGTGGATGTGGCAAGTCCGTTAGGAGGAAAACCACCTGTGATAATAGATAAGGATGATATGAGGGAATTTGATTATGCTTTTTTAAATGACCCAATAGCACAATATAAAACAAGTAATACAATCGCTTTAGATAATGTGATTGCTAACGATTACGAAGCAGTATATTTTGTAGGAGGTAAGGGAGCCATGTTCGATTTTCCAAATAATAAAGCAATTCAGCAAATCGTAAAAAAAATATACCAATCAGGAAAAGTTATAGGAGCAGTTTGTCATGGTCCCTCAGCGTTAGTAAATGTAACTCTTGATAATGGAAAACATCTATTAGAAAATAAGACTGTTAGCAGTTTTACGAATAAAGAAGAACTGTTGTTAATACCTGATGCAGAATCAATATTTCCATTTCTTTTACAAGACAAATTAGCATCTAAAGGAGCTAAGTTTCATGAAGGAACAATGTATTTAGAAACGATAAGTCATGATAATAATTTAATTACTGGACAAAACCCATGGTCTACATGGAAATTAGCAGAAACAATGGTAAAACAACTTGGTTATACACCTAAATATAGAAAAATAACAGGAGAAGAGAATGCGGTAAAAGTTTTACAAGTATATGAAAATGAAGGGTCAAAAAAGGCAAAAGAGTTAATAGATAAGTTATTGATAAATGAAGATAAATCAATAGATAGATTATTGTTAGCATCTCATAGTGTTATTGCAGGAATGAAAGGAGAGATAGGTCGTTTCTTTGGTTTACTTGGATTAACATCTTATGCTAAAAACAAAGCTAAAAGCAAACCATAAGAAAATATTTTTGATTGTTTTTGAAAGCATGAATCTATATAGAGGTTTGTGCTTTGCTTTTTAGTAAATATTTATAAATTTGATAAAAATATTCTGTTGAGTTTTTTAGAAATACTTCTTGTCATTATCAGTAGTGCAGGCTTATTGCACGGAATCTTATTTGCATTTTACTTATGCCTTTTTAAAAAGAAAAAAACATTAACTAATTTATTATTAGGGTTGATTTTGATTTTTATGGCATTTAGAATAGGAAAATCGGTAATGATGAATTTTGGTGACGATTTGGAACCTCTATTTATCTTTGCTGGACTCGCTTTTTTACTACTAATAGGTCCTTTTCTTAGGTGGTACGTATTAGGAATGACTAAGCCAAATTTTAAGTTTTTAAAGGCTTGTTTTTTAGAGTTAATTCCTTTTTGTCTTGTATTTGTAATGAGTTTTTTTATAACTAAAGAATCATTTGAAAATGATAGAATGGTTATAATTTTACTTTCAAGTGTACTTCTGTTCATTTATTTACATTTTGCTTTTTATATAGGACTTTCATGGAAAACATTAAGAGATAAAAGGAGGGAAGTAAAAAATGAAACACAAACAAAATCGCAAAAAGCGATATTTGATTGGTTAAAACTAGTTGTTACTGGTTTTATTGTTATTTGGATTTCCTACTTTTTAAATCTTATGGAAGAATCGGTCCCTTATATTATTGGTCCTATAATGTATTCAGTAATTATTTATTTTCTTAGTTATAAGGCTTTTGAACTAAAGGCTACGGAAATTGATGGTGATGCATTTAAACTTAATAACGATTTAGTATTATTTAATAAAATATCTAAATTAATTATTGATGATGAATTGTATTTAAAACCAGATTTGACACTTTCTAAATTAAGTAATTTAATAGGAGAGAGTACACAAAAAACATCGTCGATAATTAATGAATATGGAAAACGAAATTTTAATGATTTTATTAATTATTATAGGGTAGACGAAGCTAAAAAAATGCTGTTAGATTCTAAAAACGAAAAGTTTACCATTTCATCAATTGCGTTCGAAATAGGATTTGGAAGCTTATCTTCTTTTAATAGTGCTTTTAAAAAGTTTGAGGGAATAACACCTTCCAACTTCAGAAAGAATAGATAGAATGTTTAATCTTTCAAGACAACATTCAAAATACCAGATAACTCTTTTGGTTTTTCTAAAGGAATCATATGACCACAATTTTTAACACTAATAAATTTTCCTTTTAAAGTATTGTTAGCAGTTTTCTTGATTGCTTCTGAAGGAACTAAAGCATCGTTTTCGGCAGAAATAAATAATATTGGAATATTCAATAGAGAAACTTGTTGAGATATGTCTACTCTAGAAGAAGTAGCTTTTAATTGACGGATTAAAATTTCTTTTCCTAAATCACTATCCATTTTTTTTATAATTTCAGTAATTTTTGGATTACTATGATTATCTGGATGTAAAAATTGTTGAATTCTAGCTTGAGATATTCCTTTGTAGCTGTGTTTTTCTAAAAAATCAATAGTGCTTTTTCTTAATGAGATTTCCTTGTCATTTAAGCCATTAGTGTTTGCTGCAACAATAATTAATTTTTTAACCTTATGAGGAAAATAAATAGCAAAATTTAAAGCAGAAAATCCACCTAATGAGAAACCAACAATAGTTACGGGTGTTTCAGTTTCAATTTTTGATAGAATTACATTGTTTATGTTTTCAAAAGAGTTAGCATTACTAATATCAATATGGATAGGGTCAATGTTTTCTAAGTTTGGAAATACAAATTGCCATAAATCAATAGTACACATAGTACCAGAAATAAAATATACCTTTTGCATTATCTTACAGTATTAGAGTTTACCAAACATTTATTGTTTTCCCATTTCCCGTTTAATGATTCCTGACTAATGAGTTCATTTTTGCAGGTTAAAAAACGACCTTTTTTATCTTTTTTTATAATTTTTAACTTTCCAGCATGTATGGCGCTAATAATTCTATAGATTAATCCATTTTTAGGAGTTTTACTTCCCTTGTGAGTAAGTGATAATCCGAATTCATTATTAAACAAATCCATTGTGGTTGATATTTTATCAGGAACAACTCCATCCTCTAGTTTTCGTTTTTTATAAGTTTTGTAGTTTTCTCTTTCATGAGCTTTTCCTAGAGAACGTGCTGCATTAAGACCTAATTTTTGTCGTAAACTAGCCATCCAAAAAGCATGACGAAAGGCGTCTACTTGTCCGCCAGAAGGGTCTCCATCTAATAAAGGGGATTTTTTAATAGAGTCAGCAATTCTATTTGCTTCACGTGAAACATCCAAAGCTTTTTTTGCTTTAAAAGGGTGAAATATTACCCACATCTTTTTCTGATGAGATAATTTTTTAAACTTTTTCCAATTAGATTGTGAGAAAATAATAGAGCTTGAAAAAAGAAAAATATATAAAAAAGTTCTCCTAAGATTCAATAATGAAAATATTTAATTGTTGTGATTAATCTGTTCTTGTAATTCCACAATTTTACTTTCTAAATCATGTAGCCTATCATATACATCAACAGGTTCGGGCATTTGTTTTGAGGCAAACATAGTAACATACCAAACTTCCATTATTTCTTCAACATTAATAGTGTAAGTAGGGTAGTTTCCGTCTTTATTATCACTTTTTAAAATTAATTTTCCTCGTTCTTCTATCCTGTTGATAACACGTTTAAGTACAATTCCATCATTTTTACTCACAATAATATATACACGGCCGTCTTTTATTTCGCTTAGATTTTCAATGAACTTACCAAAAACCAAATCACCATCGAAAAAAGTACGTACCATTGAGTTTCCTTGTACTTCAAAACACCTAAATGTACCATTGTTTAAATGTGGCATATTAAAAGAAGGCAATTGTTCTATATAGTTGGTATCTCCATAACCAGATAGGTATCCAGCCCTAGCTTGTATAGGTACATAAATTACATTTTCATTTCCTGATGAATTTACAGAAATTACTTGTGGTACTCCAGAATATGTTTGAATTTTAGGGGGGGCTGTTTTTAGCATTAAATCGCTTTTGCCAAACAAATATTCAGGATTAATATCAAATTCATCTATAATGGCTTTTAAAACATCATACCCAGGTTTAGTTCTCTTTCTAGTACCGTCTTTCTGAGGTCTTCCATTAATAATACTATCTATAGTAGTACCTGTTACTCCAATTCTTTTAGAAAAAGAAAAGTTATTTAAATGAAAGGTGTCTCTTATTGAAGTTATTTTTTCTGCTATCCCCATTTTATTTCGTCTTCAATCATTTTACAAAATAATTAAACTTTTGTTTTGTTTTATTTGTAAAATGTTATATTTTTGCATTGTAAATAAGTTGCTAATATACATAAAATCTTTAATAATCAAACATTTGTATAATGTTAGTGGCTGTTTTTTAGAAGTTTTAACTTGTGATATTCATTTTTTTAAAATTTCATTCTATGGTATTCAAACATTTTATTGAATGTCACTTTTCTTAAAAACTAATTAAGAAGTATTAATGTGTAGAAACTGTTAGAAAGCGAAAAAACAGTAGCTCTAGTTGAGAGCTTAATTAGAAAAAATAATTAAAATTTTATTAAAAATGAGTAAACCGATTAAATCAAACCTTTTTAGGTTTGTAACATTACGTAGTCCGCAATTAATTGATAATAAGGAGTTGGGGTTTATTTCTTTTCCAGAGGATCAAGGGTTAAGTAATAAAGCGCTAACAGCTATTGATGGAGTAACTACAGAAGCGGCACGAAAAACAGCATTATTGAATGCTTACAAAACAGATTTTAGACCTTTTGTATCTAGACTAAATGTTAAAAATGCAGATTCTGAATTGTATAGATTTTCTCTTTGGTTAGGAAGAAATAAGTCAAGCCTTTCATATGTAAGTATTACAGAAAATTTACCTAAAGATGGGGTTAGTAAACGAATAGAGAACTTTGAATCTGTTTTATGGGATCAGTTGTTTTATAATATCATAAATAAAAAATCTTCTTCAATAAGAGAAGCAATTATTCAAATGCTTATTGGATATAGGTTTGTTGAAAAATTTAAAAATTTTAGGCCTACTATTGTTCCTAAGGAAGGTTCTCCTGTTTTTTCAAAAGAAGAAAAAGCAGAGTTTGTTCGTAGAGCAAATGCTAGTGCAATTATTCCTAAAGGAATTGTTATTTCAGGATCTAATGGAATAGAGGCAAGTCAGCCAGCTTTATCAAAGGATTCTCAAGATTATATGCAAGCAGATTTGAAAGTTGCATTAGCTAAGTATAAGATTAAAAAATATGAAGCATCTTTAAAAGAATTAGAACAAAAGGAGGTTTTATATAAGAAAGTTGAAAAAGCAAGATATGATGCAGAGGTGAAAACTTATGAGGCTTCTATAGAGCAAATTCAGCAAGAAGCTACTCCTAAAATTCAGACTATTGTAGATTCAAAAACTGGTTTTCAGAAAGAGTTAAAGACTTATCCAGAATTACAGTTGCCTAAGTTTGAGTTTTTAAGAGGTGAAGAAGTTGTAAGAGGTGATGATTCTACTTTTTCAACAGAGACATTAGCGTTATTAAAATCAGATGAATTAAAGCAGTATGATACCTTTGGTGAAGTAAAAAGAGTTTTAAGAGATGAGATTAAAAAAGATTATCAATTTGTATATGAGAAAACGCCAGAAGAGGCAAAAAAAGTAGCTATAGGGGGTACAACTGTAACATTGGGTGCTTTAAAGGGAGCTCAATTGTATTCGTATGTAGGAGCGGTTATACCTTCTTTTGTCAAAGGCGAAAGTTCTATTTCAATGAATTTAAATGTAGGTTATGCTAATGCGTATGTTACCAATGCTACTTATGGACTAAAAAAGAAAAACGGAGGTGGAGCTATTGCTAATACTAAAGTTAGAGAGATTTCAAAAAATAAAGGCTTATTGAGTTTAAGTTTTTTTCCTGATGGTCAAATGTTAACTTCTGGAGAATATATTTTTGAAGGAGAATTAACATTAAATAATGGAGTTAAACTAAGGTTTAATTCAGTTCTGTTTATTGATACTGAAAAAATAGTAAATTTCTTTTTTGGTATTGATTATAGGTTTGTAGGGGAGTATTCAGGTGTTGCTACAAAAGTTATTGAAAATGGAGGTGAAGGAACCGGTTCAGGAGAAGGACAAGTTTCTGAAGTTTCAGATGGAGTTTTGTATGGAGTGTCTCAATTAGGAATTGCAGATTTTAGACGTGTAGAACAAGAGGTGTGTTGTTATGTTCCAGGTGAAGTATCGCATATTGAAAATATTATGGCGCGTGAGTATAAAGAGCGTTCAACTAGGAATTTAACATCGTCAGAGCAAACAACTGAAAAAACGACAGAGAGAGAGGTTGAAAACTTAACAGATACTACTTCAACAGAGCGAAATGAGTTGCAAAGTGAAACGTCTTCTATTGTTAATGAAGATACTGCAACTAGTTTTGGAGCGAATGCAAGTGTTAGTGGTGGATTTGGAGGAACAACGTTTAGTGCAGGTACGAATTTTAATACATCTTCTTCTAATTCAGCTTCAAATTCAAATTCACAGGCTCAAACTTATGCACAGGAGGTTACAGAGCGTGCTTTAGAGCGTGTGGTACAAAAAGTAAGCTCTAAGAGAACTTCTCGAATTTTAAAAGAATTTGAAGAAAATAACACGCATGGTTTTGATAATAGAAAAGGAGATGAGCATGTAACAGGAGTGTACCGCTGGGTAGATAAGATTTATAAAAATAAATTAATTAATTATGGTAAACGCTTAATGTATGAGTTTGCATTGCCAGAGCCTGCTAAATTTTTTATTGAATCTTATCTTGAGAAAAAAGAAAAAGAGAATAAAACTCCAAAAGGATTAATTATTCCAAAAGAACCTGTTCATCCTAGTCAATTAACTTCTTTTGCTATTAATAATGCAAGAGATTTAACTGAGGCGAATTATCAATTTGTAGCATCTAATTATAATGCAGAAATAAAGGCATATCCAGAAGAAAATGTATCTGTTTCTAGAAGTTATAGTAAAATGGACTTAAGCCTAAATAATGGAAGATTTTCTCATTCTGGTCATGAGAAAATGAATTTACCTAAAGGGTATAAGCTAAAGGAGTTTTTTGGGCATTTCACTAATTGGCAAGCTCATGATATTAAAGGTCAATACAGAGCTGGGTATATAACGATAGGAGGAGAGAATTTTAAATTTAATGCTAGTGGTAATATAAGGGAATTTAGAGGAGGTAATTTAAGTTCTGATGTTAGAGAAAAATTAGAATTTGCAATAGTGTCTTGGGATGTAGCTTCGTATTCTTTTGATATTGTTGCTAAATGTGAGTTGACAAAAGAGGCAAGACAAGAATGGCAAAATGAAGCTTATAAGGCTATTATGGATGCTTATAATGAGCGTTTACAAGAGTATAATGATTTTATTATAAGTCAAGAATTAGGAAAAGAGCAAACAGTAAAGAAAAAAGAGTTGAGCTCGCAAATTAATCGTGGTATTGAAAAACGAGAATTAAAACGTATTGCTATTGATTTAATAGCTAGAGCTCATAATGTCGTTACGTTTAGAGATAATTATCAAGGAGAAGGAAAAATTTCGGATTCTAAACATGTAGCAAGAACTCAAGAGTTTCAAGAGCACTCAGAGGTTGTTAAGTTTTTTGAACAGGCTTTCGATTGGGAAATTATGGCCTATACTTTTTACCCATATTTTTATGGTAATGAAGATAATTGGGAGGCTAATTTTGAATATAATGAAGGTAGCGACCCTATTTTTCAAGCCTTTTTGCAAAGTGGTATGGCAAGAAGCGTAGTGCCAGTACGTCCTGGGTTTGAAGAAGCTGTTAACTGGTATATGAAAACAGGAGAAGCTTGGTATGGTCAAGGAATGGTTACCGATGTAGATGATGATTTATATATCTCAGTTGCTGAAGAGATGCAAACTATTGAAGGAGAAGTTGAAGGTACTTGGGAAACTCGAGTTCCAACTGCGTTAACCGTTCTTCAGGCAGACTCAGTAGTTTTAAATGAAGGAGGTTTGCCATGTAATTCAGGTTGTGAAGGGCAAGGGTTGTTTTCGTCTAGCTCTAGTAAGATAGGTGGTTCTCCAGATGGAGTAGACTTTGATATTGTTGGTCAGACCAATAATGTAGCATAAGTGTTTTAATACACGTTTTCTTCAAGTCTCACCCGTAAATAAATACTAAATAATTATAAGAGTGTTTGGTTCCTTTCTCTGTATTAAGCAGAGAAGGGTTGGGTGAGGTTTGTTTTTAATAAACCTTAAAAATAAAATTATGCATTCACATATATATGGTAAAAAACACTTTAATTGCAAAATGAATTTTAAGAGTTTAATAGTGTTTTCTTGTGAGTGTGGTGATTTCTATATAGAAGAGTATTTAGTTTAGTTAGGAGAAATAAAAGGGTTGAACTATGATTTTGAAAACGATTTAAATGAAGCTTTATAAGGGTTTTTGATAGATGGGGTATTACTTTGTTGTAAAAACAGAAAAAAAATTAAATAAAATGAAAAAATTAAAATTAGAGTTAAGTGATGAATCAATAAAAATATCGGATTTAAATATATTTATCAATGAGTTTGATTTAAAGTTGCCAGAATCTTATATTGATTTTATTTTAAAAAATAATGGAGGATACCCTAATTTAACAGTTTATGGTAATCCGTATGATGATGGTTTGATTGTAGATAGTTTTTATAGTGTTTCTCTTAGTGATTATAGATTTAATAAAGATGAAGTTGTTTTACTATCTTCTAGAGAAATAATAAGGACACATCAAATAATAGAGAAAAATATACCACCTTACTTATATCCTTTTGCAGATGATGAAGGGGGGGCTAAGTTTTGTCTTTCAATGAAAGATGAAAGTTTTGGAGAGGTTTTTTTGGTTTATTTAGATGGTACTTCTGATGAACCTACTTTTATTAGTGATTCTTTTAGTAAATTTATAGAGACTCTTGAGGATGTAGAGAAATATGAAAATGATTTTTAATAAAAAGTTTTAGAGGAGTAAAATAAAAGTTACTGGGACGGTTAGTGATTGTTTTCGTTTTTGGAATTAAACAATCTAAAACTAAATGAAAATTTAAATATAAGAAAAATGAATATAACAGATGGTATTGAAAGAGTTTCATTAAATAAGCTTGATGAGTTTGTGAAAAAGTATAATTTAAATTTACCTAATTCGTATTTAGAGTTTATTCTGCAGAATAATGGAGGGTATCCAAATAAATCTAACTTTTACTCTAAAAAAGTAGATTTAGAATTTGATTTTGATTTTTTCTATTCTATTGATTTAGATTATCAAAATAAAGATGTGTTGGATGCTTTACATGATTTGGTAACAGTTAATGAAATCATTGATAATTATCAGATTGAGGAGAGGGAATTACCTGCTTTTTTATATCCTTTCGGTCAGAACTCTGGAGGAGCAGTCTATTGTATTTCTACTAGAAAACAAGATTATGGTATTGTCTACCTTCATTATTGGGATGATAGTGAGTTACAATATATAACAGATTCTTTTACTGATTTTATAGATAATATTAAGTAGTTGTGTGCTTGTGAACTTCAAATCTTTCATGGAAAATGAAAAGTATGGTCTGTTAACAGATGATAGACCTACGAGTCCTCCTTGGGAAAAAACAATAACTTGTATAAATTTAATTGTAAAAATCGTCTGAAAAGACGATTTTTATTTTCTTATAAAAAAGTAATAAGATAAATTACAAAAGCTATGAGGTAGTTTATCTTTTATAAAACAAAAGTTGCGTGTTTTAACAAATTAATAGTAGTTATTTTAAGAGATTTTTAAATATATGTTAGTATGTTTAGATGATATTATAAACTTTTAAAAACCTTCAAGCTATGAGAAAAAATGATGGTCAAAAAAAAGAGTATTCTATGATAGGATATTTAAAATTGCAAAGAAAAAGAACAGTGTCGATTTATCAGGGTCACTATCTGTAATAAATAATAAAGCATCTAAGGAGTATTTTGATAATGAATCTTTTCAGATAACTTTTTCTACTAAAATTAAGGATGTTTCTTACGATTATACAATGCTTGTTACTGCAAATGAGTCTATTGAAGATAAAGATTTAGAAAAAATAAACTACGAACTTGGAATTCAAATAGAAGGTTGTGGTATGTATTTCGAAGTATTGAATTATAAACAAGATTTTTCTATACAATTTGATACTTATAAAAGTGTTTTTATAGATACTCCTTCAGTAAAAAATGGGGTAGTTTATTTTAGTAAAAACACAACTATAAACATATTACAAAAATAATTATATCTTTATTTGTATAATTTGTAATATGTTGTATATTTGTATTCGCTTTCTAACAGTTGATAGATTTATTAACCTTTAAAGTTAAGCAGAAACTAAAAAAGTTGGATTAAACCTCTTTCGGGTACAGAAAAAGAAAAAAGAATCAAAAACTTAAAAAAGTTTTGTCTGCTAACACCAAAAATTAAACAGATGTATGAGTATAATATCAGTTGCATTATCGCAATACGGTGTAAAAGAAGTAAAAGGATCTAAAGATCACCCGCAAATTATAAATTATTTTACCTCAATGGGCTTCGACGGAGCTAAGCTAAAAGACGAGACAGCTTGGTGTAGTGCCTTTGCTAATTGGGTAGCAAAAATAGCAGGCTATGAACGTTCTAATAGATTAACAGCCAGAAGTTGGTTAACAGTAGGAACTTCTACAAGTGCTCCTAAAACAGGAGATGTAGTTGTTCTCTGGAGAGAAGATCCAAGAAGTTGGAAGGGACATGTTGGTTTCTTTATTAAAGAAACAAAACGATATGTATATATACTTGGAGGGAATCAAGGGAATAGTGTAAGTATAAAAGCATACCCTAAAAACAAAATATTAGATTATAGAAAACTAAGGAAAGATGGATAAGTTATCAAACATAATTTTTTGGTTGCTAGCTTTACTATCTCCCTTAAATGGAGTTTTAACAACAATGATGTTGCTTATTGTTGTCGATTTTATTACTGGATCTTATGCAGCAATAAAACATGCAGTTCCTATTCGGAGTATACGTTTAGGGCATACAATTTCTAAATTTTTTATTTACAATTTAGTAATTATATCGGCATATTTTTTAGAAAAACATATTGTTAATGAAGTGCCATTTCTAAAAATAATAGCAGGGTTTATTGCTATAACAGAGATAAAATCAATTTTAGAAAATTATAACAAAATTTATGGGGTGAATCCATTTAAAGCATTACATAATTTTTTAAAACAAAGTGGGTTGCATAGTACAGTAGAGCAATTAACAGAAAAAGAGAAAAAAGTTTAGTCGCTAACATTATTCGTTTTTAGCGCCTCTTTTTTATCAGAAAAATTAAAAACAGATAAAAAAGAATAAACATGAAACAAAACAAAGAAACATTAAAAAAGTATTTCGAAACAGGCGATAAACCTACTCAGCAACAGTATGCAGAGTTAATTGATAGCTATGTAGATAGTAAACAACCAGAGGGAAAGGCTAATCGTAGATTTGTGATAGATGAAACTGGAGAAGTAAATATAGCAGAAGAAGAAAGAACTCCAGAATATACTTTATCTGATATTGTAAATAATAAATTGTCTTTATTAAAAGATGGAATTACAGTAAAGGAAATAGACTTAACTCCATATGTAGATGATACAAATTTAGCTCGATTAGTTTCAGGAACTGTTGACAATAATGGTGTTGCTACATTTACAAGAGATGACAATTCAACTTTTACAGTTGATTTGAGTAATTTAAAAGGAGGTGGAGCAGTTGATGTGAGTAATTTAGTTCCTTATACAGGGGCTACTCAAGATGTTGATTTAGGTAATTATAGTATAAATTCAAATAAGGAAGAAATAATTGCTTCACATTCAAAATATTATATTCCATTTACGGTGAATGATAAAATACTGTTTAGACGTCAAACAGGAGTTTGGACTGGAGGTAATCTGGTAAATGCCTTTGGAATGGGTATTGGTTTTAATGCGTTAAGTAGGAATAAAGGAGTAGAATCTTATGCTTTTGGAGATAATGCTTTACTGAATAATTTGGGTGCTCAATCTTGTGCCTTTGGTCATCAGGCCTTAGAAAATAATATAGGTATTTTTTCAAGTGCTTTTGGATATCAAGCATTACAAGGAAATACTAAGGGTCATTCAAGTGCGTTTGGTTATCAATCGTTGAGAAATAATACAGGGCTAAACTCAGTAGGTTTTGGAGGTCAATCGCTTGCTGGGAATAGTGGGAATTACTCAACAGCTGTAGGGTTCAGTACATTGTCATTTAATTCAGGAGGTCAATCTACAGCTTTAGGTTTTCAATCAGGTTATAGAAACTCAGGAAATGATTTAATTGCAATAGGTTATGGTTCAGCTGAAAACAATAGTGGTTCAAATAATATATCTATTGGGAATAGAGCAATGAAATCTACTCCTGGGAGTTATAATTTGGCAATAGGGCATGAAGCTTTATTTTATTCTAAAAATGGAGAAAGTAATGTAGCTATAGGTCATAATGCAATGAATAAAAGTCAGGGAATTGGTAATTCTATGATAGGTTTTCAATCAGGATTTTGGTCTATGGGAGAAGGGAATGTTTCTTTAGGGTCAGAAACAATGAGATATTCGTCATCTTTTAATAAGTTAAATTCAGCTATTGGGTACAAAGCTTGGTATGCATATAATCAAGATGATAATAATATTAAAACAATAGCAAGTAATAGTTCTGATATAGATGCAGTAAATAATAGAATTACATTAACTTCACATGGCTTAGGTAGTGCTAATAAGTATGTTAACTTAAAATACGTAAAAGCAGGAGGAACAGGTTCAATAGGATTAAATAATTCTTCAATTTATTTATTTAAGATTGTTGACTCTAATACAATTGAGAGTGAGTTACTTAGTTTATCAGTAGATGAGAGTGGGACAACTCATACATTTATTCCAGAAAAAAGAATAACTAACTCAACAGCAATTGGAGCAAATAGCTTACCAACAAAATCAAATCAAATTGTATTAGGTGACTCAAATGTACAAGAAGTTTTTACAAAAGGAGATTATATAACAGCAACCGCAGGAAAAGGACTTGTATTAACAACACCAGACAATACAAAACAATATAGGTTAAGTATAGATAATGCTGGGAGTTTAGCAATAACATTAATATAAAAAACAATGAAAAAAGAACAAAAAGAAGCAATTACGTATTTAATTCAATGTACAGAATATGCACAAAGCAAAGGTGTTTTTAGTTTATTAGAAGCACATAATGTGTTTAACTCAATAAATGTTTTAATGCCTGTATTGGAAGAAGAATAAATATAAGTAAAAAGTTTAGTCGCTAGCATTATTCGTTTTTAGCGCCTCTTTTTTATCAAAATTAAATAAGAACAGATAAAAAAGAACAAACATGAAACAAAACAAAGAAACATTAAAAAAGTATTTCGAAACAGGAGATAAACCTACTCAGCAACAGTATGCAGAATTAATTGATAGCTATGTAGATAGTAAACAACCAGAGGGAAAGGCTAATCGTAGATTTGTGATAGATGAAACTGGAGAAGTAAATATAGCAGAAGAAGAAAGAACTCCAGAATATACTTTATCTGATATTGTAAATAATAAATTGTCTTTATTAAAAGATGGAATTACAGTAAAGGAAATAGACTTAACTCCATATGTAGATGATACAAATTTAGCTCGATTAGTTTCAGGAACTGTTGACAATAATGGTGTTGCTACATTTACAAGAGATGACAATTCAACTTTTACAGTTGATTTGAGTAATTTAAAAGGAAGTGGAGCAGTTGATGTGAGTAATTTAGTTCCTTATACAGGGGCTACTCAAGATGTTGATTTAGGAGACCATTATTTAAAATTGGGTAAGGAAAGAACCGTATTAAATAAAGCGAAGCATAAAGATTTATTATATGTAGGTAATAATAGTTTTCTAAAGCAGCAAACGCACGTACACAATGAAACAGATTATATTGATGGGGAAAGTATCGGATTAGGAAAAAAAGCGTTATTAAATAACACAGGGATAAATGTTGTTGGTACGGGTATTTCTGCTGCACAGAATAACACAGGGGCAAATGTTGTAGCCAATGGTAATTATGCAGCTCAAAATAATACAGGGAACTATGCTACAGCTATTGGCGATTTTGCTTTGAGAATAAATACAGGAGGTAGTTCAGTTGGTGTTGGTTATTCTTCTGGTGCAGGTAATACAGGAGATAGTTCTGTATTTGTAGGTGTGTCATCAGGAACTAGTAATACAGGACGATATACAACAGGTATTGGCTACCTTGCAGCTAGATCGAATAAAGGAGCCTTTTCAACTGCTGTTGGACATAGTGCTCTTGCATTAAACACGCATGATGGTAGTACAGGAGTGGGGTATCAGTCAGGAGAATCAAATACAGGTAGTCTTGCGACCTTTTTAGGTTTTAGAGCAGGGCATCAAAACAAAGGTAATAACTGTATAGCAATAGGTAATAATGCATTGTCATCAAATGCTTCTACGGGGCATACACCTATAGCAATAGGTAATAATGCATTGCAATATAATACAGGTTATGATAGTGTTGTAGTAGGGTATTTTTCTGGTAATAAAAATATAGGAAATAGAATTGTTGGATTAGGGAATAGTACTTTATCGGAAAATAAAGGTTCTTCTGTTGTTGCTATTGGACATACAAGTGCTAGACAAAATTTCGGAAACTATGCCATTGGTATAGGAGACGAATCTATTGTTAATAATACAGGTAATGATGTTATGGGAGTAGGTTACCAGTCTTTAAGATATAATTCAGGTGAAAAAAATATAGCTTTAGGGGTTAGATCCTGGAATAATTTTGTTGAAGACACGACTAAATCAAAATCTTTTACAGCAGTAGAAGTAGATTTTGAAAATAATAGAATTACAGTTACAAATCATGGATTTGGAACAGCAAATTCTATTGTAAACTTAAAGTTTAGAACAACTGGGACAGCACCAACAGGACTGCCAAATGGAATGATTGGGTCATTTAAGGTTATTGATGCAAATACTTTAGAAGCCGTGGCTCAAAATATACACACAGCAGGGACTGGTTCACATACTTTTATACCACAATTTATATATAATAACACTACGGTTATAGGTTATAATTCCCAACCAACAAAATCGAATCAGGTAGTTTTAGGAAGTGCAGCTACAGAAGAAGTAACAACTGCTAAAGATTATAAAAGTACAGGTTCGGGTTATGGGGTAATTTTAAAAACTCCAGATGGCTCTAAAGATTTTAGAATAAGTATTGATAATTCAGGAAATGTAGTAACAACTCAGGTTGTATAAAAATAAACCATAGTCATTTAAAAAGTTTAGTCGCTAGCATTATTCGTTTTTAGCGCCTCTTTTTTATCAAAATTAAATAAGAACAGATAAAAAAGAACAAACATGAAACAAAACAAAGAAACATTAAAAAAGTATTTCGAAACAGGAGATAAACCTACGCAACAACAGTATGCAGAATTAATTGATAGTTATATAGATAGTAAGCAGCCTGAAGGAGAAGCAAATCGTAGATTCGTAATTGATGAAACAGGAGAAGTAAGTGTTGCTCCTGAGAAAAAAGCACAAGAATATAATTTACAACAGGTTTCCGATAATGGAAGTAAAACAACTAATAAATTAACAGTTGAAAATAGTTTTGATGCTACTGGAAAATTAGATTTGAGTCATAATGAAGTAGGAATGCTTAATTCAAGGCAATCTACATTTTTATTGCAACAGAGAGTTGCAATGTTAGATGAGCAATCAAAGCTAAATTTTGATGTTAATAATGGTAGTTTTACCAGCACACACCAAAAAACAGATGGGAGTTCTAGTTTAAATTTAGCATTTCCAACAGAGGAATTAAAACAAGAAACAACATCATCTAGTAAAGTCTTAAAGTTACCAAATAAAGCAGGTACAGTTGCTACGTTAGATGATGTGCCTCAAATACAGGCAGGAACAAATATTACAATTGACAAAACAAATCCACAAAGACCAATTATTAACGCTACAGGTTCAAGTGGCGGAGGTAGTACAAATTTATCTTACAATGCTTCTACAAGAACTTTAGCTTCAAGTTCAGGTACAGATGTAGTTATACCAGTAGCAGACGCTACTAATGCTGGATTAATGAAAGCTAATTTTTATGAGGAGGGTACTTTTACTCCATTACTAACAAATGTAAACTTAGGAACAGGTGTTAATACAGAGTATGGGGGAATTGGTCAAGGTAATTATGTAAGAATAGGTAATAAAGTTTTTGTATCTATTGTAATATCTGGTATTACAAATTCAACAGAAACAAATGGAATTCTTATTATAAAAGCTTTACCATTTATTTCAGATGGACTTAAAGGAGAATCAAATATGGTTATAAATGTTTTTCAAGGAGAAACTATTTTAGGTTCAGAAAATATTAATGAATATGTAGCTCGTAAAGTATATGGTTATAATATTGGTTTTTTTAAGTTATCACAAGGTGCACAACAGTTGAAAAATGTTTCTTTTTCTTCAGGTGGTGATATTAGAATCTCAGGAACTTATATAACAAACGTCTATACGCCATAAACTAAAACGCAAAGTCTAATCGCTAGCATTCGTTTTTAGCGGTTCTTTCCTATTAAACAATACAAGCGGATATTTTTTATTCGCTTGTATTACTAACCTTTTAAAAAACAAACATGAACTTTTTAAATACAAAAGGCGATAGATTTCTATTGGCAATAATAGTTCTGTTGTTATTAATAAATCTTTTTAAAAAAGGAAATGAAAAAGTAGCAATAGAAAACCCTAAAACAACAATAGTAAGAGATACAGTTTGGAAAACGAAGATAGATACTTTTAAAATACAAACAGTAAAATATAAAAGGGTGTATGTGCACAAAAATAATGTTACCAAAATAGTAAAAGACACCATTTTTATAAAAGATACTACCAATTATGTAGCAGCTAAAACATATAGAGATACTTTAAATAATACCGATGTAGAAATTTATAGCTACGACCTTGTAAAAGGAAAATTGTTAGACAGTAATATCTCATATAAGTTAAAAGTACCAAGAGAAATAACCATAACAAAAACCATAGAACACCCAAAGGTTTATAGAAGCGGATTGTACTTGTTTTCAGAAATAGGAGGCAATACCCATACATTCAATAACCTAAGCTTTGGACTGCAATACAACCGAAAAGGAAAATGGTTTACGAGTTATCGTGTAAACCTTGCAAATAAACAACTTACTCATAATGTAGGAATAGGATGGCGATTGTTTGATTAAAAAAGAAAAAGAAATGACAACGTTAACAACAATAGAAGATTTAATTAGTTATTTAAAAGTTGGTGATTCAAATAGTAAAACCAACCAAGAAGTACTGATTAAAAAAATAACACAAGAACCTACTTTTAAAGAAGAAGCAATAAGTTTTCAGGATTTTGGATTGCAATATAAAAGAGTAGATGTTCCACAAACACTATATTTAGATAAGGATAATAGAGCTTTTGTAAAACGAGTGTATTCCACAGGTGTTTTTTATAGGCCGATTACTTATGATAAAAACCTAGATCTATATGCTGAACAAGAGATAGAAAATTACATTACAGAAATAACCATTCTAGATGAGTTATATAGTGATGGTTATGAATTTTATGTAAATAAAGAAGATACTTTAGTTGCTTCTATTCAAATAGCAACCTTAAATAGTTTGAGTAACTATGTTGCTTATCAGAAAAGTGCTTTTTCCTATTTTAAAAGCTACCCTATTGTTCCTTATAAGTATAAAAGTGTATACGGAAATTCAATAGCAGATACGATTAAAGTAGTTGCGAACACTAAAAGTAACTTGATTCATAGATTTCCTGTTATTTCAAAATCATTTGGAAGTGGCTTTAGCTATTGCTTATCGTATTATTATAAAAAAGATAGTAATGAAATAAGAGGTATAGTTCCAACGGAAGAAGATTACCTATTTATAGGACTGCGTATTTATTGTAAAAACATTACTACAGTATTGCAGTTTTTAAACGAAACAATCTTTAATTATTACAAAGAATATACAGATTACCAATCTAAATGGCGTAATTTATTTTTAATTAAATTAATTGAAAAAATAGCCCCTGCCTATAATAATAGTAAGTTAGATAATAAAGCAGCTATTGTATATCATTTAGCACAACCCTTATACTATGCATTTAATATTGACTCTCTTTGGAATTTACTGGAAGGATTAGCCAAAGGCTACATACGAAACTATTTAAGCATTAATGAGGAAGATTTAATTATAAAAACATTACGAATACTTTATTTTAGATACACGCACAGGCAAAAAACAAAAACCATAGACGGTTCAAAAGTACTAGAAGAGAAAGGTATTGGAAGTAAAGAAATAAATGATCTTTTTATTAAAAACTTATTAATTAGAAAAGCAGATAAAAAAATACTTTTATACAAGCTAATTGATGGTTTAAATGGAGAGCATTTTCAAACCTATGTATATTTTATTTGGAGTATCTGGAAAAGTAGCTCATATGCGAATATTAATCCCAAAACGAATAAACAAGTAGTAATTACCGATAAATCCCCTGTACTTTTAGCATATAAATCTAACAAAATTTTAGGATTTCATACTGATAATTCAAGTATAGATTGGGATGGAAGTCAAGCTTTAATTGATATTTCTGTTAACATAAAAACAGGTGAATTTGAAGAAGTAACCACAAGAACAGCCGATGGGAATGAAAAAAAATTGGTAGAAAAACAAGAAAAACACCAATATAGCTACCATCCGTTTTCGCCATTGGTATTACAGAATAGTAAAAACCCTGCATTTCTATTAAAAGACAAAGACCAAAAAGAAGGTGTCCGTTTTACAAAGCTACCTGCATTCTTATTATATGCAAATGAACAAAAAGCTTTTTGGGAAAATGTATTGACAGGTGTAGAATATGGAGTCGATATATTAACCACAGTATCAGGTGTTGGTAATCTGATAAAAGTAGGACGGTTAGTAAAACTCCTTAAAAACGGAAAAACCTTATTTTATAAAACGAAACAAGCAACTAAAGCAATTATAGCTGTAAAGGCAGTAGCTGGTGTAATTGAAGTAAGTTCGGGAACCGTAAATACTTTGTTAAAGATCACAAGTATTGATGATACCGAGCTGGGAGAAAGTATTTCTAAATATTTATTTTATTTAGAAATGGTAGCATTGACTGGAGAGGTTTCAGTGTTTTTAAAAGGAAAGCTTAAAACGACTGCAAGAGAGCTTTTAGGAAATCCTAAATTTGAGAAAAACCTAGACGATTTAGTTAAAAAAGGTGAGATTGATGAGGGTGCTAAGAAGAGGTCTCTTAAGGAAATAAATGAATTAGCAGAAGGTATTGGGGATTACAGTGCAAGATTATCTAAGCGGGTTTCAAAAACTTTAGATAAAGCTCCAGATGTAATTAAAAATTTTGAGAATCAATTTAAATTAGAAGAAAATGAATGGGGTGGCGTTTATAATAAAAGAACTAAGTTTGAAGCGCAACATACTTCTAATTTAGAAGACGAAATTATATGGCCAAATTATATTTTAAATAATATAGAAAATTGTATAGTTACTCATAACCATCCTTTAGGAACTGGGTTGAGTATTGAAGATCTCAAGTTTTTTATGAGTAATAGGTTAGTAGAATTAAGAGCTGTTGGTCCAGGGGGAAATGTATTTAGTTTAAAAAATGGAAAGATAATTGACGCAAGTAATATTAAGTTTATTAATTATGAAAGAGAGTTAGTTAAATTAGATTTACAAATAAAAGCTATAGAAGAAAAATATAAATTTGCCTATACAATTTCAGTAGGAAGTACAAATAGAATTGATGCTAAAGTATTTAATGAAATTTTTGATTTAATAAAAGATAAAGTTACTTATACATATTATGTTAACTAAAAAAAATGAAATAGATGAAAGAACAAAATATAAATTTAGATTTTTTGTATTATCAAAGAAAGTTGATTTTAGATGGTGTAGATCCTAAAGAAGAAGAATATAAGTCGGTAGCACGAATATTTGAAAATGAAATGAAGAAATGTGAATTGAGTAAAGCAGTTCAATTAATTATACTAGGTTACAAAGAAAAATATGCACAGCATAAGTTTTATGGAGGATGTTTTTATGAAGTGAAAACTCCTATGGTAGATACAGAATATCCAGATTATTTAGGTCCAAATGATTTTTATATGCCTAAACAAGAGATGAGTCGTAGAGATATAGAGCATTTGATACTACGTATTTTTAAGGATGATTACGAAAAAACTAATACAAGATATTTACAAGAGCTAGAATTGATGTTTACTGAGCCACAAGATTTAAATGATGTAATCGAAAAAACTTTAAAAGACAAAGAGTTTTCAAAAAAAGAATCCTATAAATCTACATTTTTTATAGTCGAAGATTCTCCTATTTCAGAAATAGAGGTTAGTTCTAAAAAGTTTATTATGCGAACAAATTCTGATAAATGGAAAGCCTATTATTAATAACCATAGGATTTAAATTTATTTTACGAAAAAATAAAGAAATATCATGTTAACAAATCAAGAAATGCTACAAATAGCGGAACGATTTGTAGGAAAAATAGGAAAAGAGAGTGATATAGAAACGGTATTATCTGAGGAGTTAGGTGGTAAAACATATGGTAATGTTTATCATTTTGAATCTAAAGAATATATTTTAACAGGAGATTCAGGAAAAGCATTGGCAGGTAATGGTTTCTTTATGGTCGAAAAAGAAAATGGACGAGTTGTTATTTTTGGCACAGCTCTTCACTTAGAGGATTATTTAAAGGCATATGAAAATGGAACTTTTGAACCGAGTCTGAAAGGTTATTGGTACCCTGATGAAGATAGGTTTGACTACAAGTAACAATGTTCTCAGTTTAAACTATCCAAAACCGCTAATTTTAGCGGTTTTTTTGTGTCAGTATTTTTAATTTTTTCGACCAAGAATAAAACTATGCAAAACTATGGCTATACAAGAAGTAACCTCACACTCGTACAAAGATATCTTTAGTTTACAAACAATTCAGTTTGAACGAACTTGTGTTATAAACAAACCGCAACGAATAGATGAATATAAAATCTTTTGGATAAAAGAAGGTAGTGGAAAATATAGTATAGATTTTGAAACCTATTCTTTTGAAGGAAATGTATTGTGTTTTTTATCGCCAGGACAAATATTTTCAGTTGAATCAGAAAATATCAATAAAGCACATATGTTAAGTTTTGTTAGAGACTTTTATTGTATTCAAACACACGATTCTGAAATAGCGTGTAATGGAATCTTATTTAATAATATCTATGAAACACCATTTGTAAAACCGTGTGAAAAAGACATAGAAAAATTAAACTTCATTATTGAAAGCTTAAAAGATGAGTTAAAGAACACGGATACGGCTCAATACGACATGTTGCAAGCATATTTAAAACAGTTTATAATTCATTCGGTAAGAATCAAAAAAGAGCACCATATTATTAAAGAAGACTCCGAAACAAAGCTTTTTAAAGATTTTAGTTTGTTGGTAGAGCAAAATTTTAAAAAACTACATAGCGTAACCGATTATGCAAATCGTTTAGGTATTTCTCCAAAATCATTGGCAAAGCATTTTCAAAAAATAGGAGCAAAAACACCAAGTGATTTTATTAAAGATAGAGTAATAACTGAAGCAAAACGACAACTTTTATATTCAACAGAAGCTATAAAAAATATTGCTTTCGATTTAGGATTTAATGATCCTGCATACTTTTCTCGCTTTTTTACAAAAGCAACAGGGCAATCGCCAAAACAATTTCAAAAAGAACAAAAGGCATAAAAAAACTCGCAACACACAAGGGCTACGAGTAAGGGGTATTATTAAAGGGGGTATAACATAAGGGGATATGTTATGTAATAATGAGACAAATATAACATTCTTTTTCAATCAGCCAATTAACATAGGTTAATATTTTAAAAAAAGTCCTAATCATAGGAACCTTTGTCCATTTTTAGAAGAGCATTCTCGTCGCATCTTTGTACTAGAATTTTAACCGATGGTTTTCACGGTTAATCAAAACAAAAAAAGATGAAGACAAAAGAATATCAATGCCCTAATTGTTGGGGATACCAAGAATACGAAAATCAATTTTCTGAAAGAGAATTGTGTGACAAACAAAAATAAGAACCTAAAAAAAATAAAGAAATGAGTACAAGAATTGAAACATTAAACCCAGAAACTACAACAGGAAAATCAAAAGAATTATTTGATGCAGTACAAAACAAATTAGGATTTATCCCTAATTTAATAAAAGTGTTTGGTAATTCACCAGCAACATTACAAAGCTATTTAAGCTTAGGAGAATTGACAGCAAGCGGAAACTTTTCTAATAAATTTAGAGAGCAATTAGCTTTAGCAATCGCAGAAGAAAATGAGTGTAACTATTGTTTATCAGCACATACTGCTATTGGTAAAATGAATGGTTTAACTGAAGAAGAAACTGCTCAAAACAGACAAGGAATAGCAGCTGACGCAAAAGTACAAGCAGGATTAAATTTTGCACAAAGTGTAACTAAAAATAGAGGTAAAGTAAGTTCTGAAGAGATAGCAGCAGTAAAAGCAGCAGGTTATAACGACGGAGATGTATTAGAGATAGTATTAAACGTAGTGTCAAATACATTAACAAACTATGTTAACCACATTGCTGAAACTGAAATCGATTTTCCAAAAGTAGAATCAGGAAAATTTAACGTAAACGCATAATAAAATTTGAGTTAGTTCTTGTAGTAATATGTGAGGCATAACTATAATAACGGAGTTATAGGCTACAAGGCTGCTCAACCCTTAAATAAATCCATAATTATAAAAACAAATCAAATGAAACGTATTATCGCAATTTTAGTATTAACATTAGGAATCGCTTTTCAAGCAAATGCACAAGATGTTAAAACAGTAGCTTTAGAGCAAACTAAAGGAGAGTTTACTCAAAAAGCATTAACCTTAAAAGAGGGAACTTATATTTTTGAAATTTCAAACAAAGGAGTAGGACATGATGTAGGTTTTGTGTTAGCTCCAAAAGGAAAAGTAGAAGCAAAAGATCATATCAAAAATGCATATGTAACTTCTTTAGTAAAGAATAATGGAAAGTCTACTTCTAAGAAAGTAACTTTGAAAAAGGGAGAGTATGTATACTTTTGCCCATTAAATCCAACACCACAATACAGCTTAAAAGTAGAGTAAGCTTTTTTATATAGAAAAGAAAACCCCGCAAATATTGCGGGGTTTTCTGGTTATTATTCTTTTTTTGAATCAATCATTGCTATTAATTTATTTAAAGATGATTTAATTTTATTTGAGTTGGCTTTTTTAAGCATTAATTCCGATTTGTGTCTCATTTTACTGTAATCAGCATTTGGATAAAGAGTAATTAATTGAGTAAAATAAGAATCAATTCCTTTAGCAAGTTTAGACTTTCCTTCTTCAGTAAATGAGTTTTCATTATTAATCTGATCTAAATAGATTAAATAGTTTTTTATGAGAGTGTTTATGTTACTATTAATGTTGTTTTCTACAGTTTTAGAATTTGGGTCATCAGCATTTTCTTTAATGTTATCATTCCCTAATTTGAAATATCTAAGTTGTAGACCTAATCCAAAATGCCATGTAGCTAGTAACTCTTGATCATAAAGATACATATCTCTTCTATCAGTAGATTCATAAATACGAGTCATGTCTTTCCATTTGTTAAAAAACTTCTCAGCAACTTTATTTTTGTGTTTTAATCCTAGTTTTTTATCATCTAGAATAACTTTATAGTTTTTTTCATCAGTTAATTTTTCAACAACAATCCTAGTTTTAGGGTCTTTGAAGTTTGGGAGTTTTTCATCACTTTCATAACCAAATCGTAATGTTCTAACAACTTCGTCATAATCATTTACATCCCAATATCTTTTATCTGTAGGGAATTGATTTTTTTCATTAGAGCAATTAATTAATAATAAGGTAATTGAGAGATAAAGGATGTAATTAATTCTTTTCATTAAATTTAATTTTTGTTTTTTTAAACTCATTAAGCAAATTTAATAAACTGTCGATTTCTTTTTCATATTTCTTTTGCTGATTATAAACATAACTATGAAATGTTGCAGAATCATACTCTTTTTGGAAAAGCCTTTCTTCTTCTTTTATATTCTTAATGATTTTTTTGATTTCGTTTTTACTAATTTGATTTAATTTTGAGATTTTATTTTTAGCTTTTCGAACAAATAATTCAGTGATTTTGAAGTGATATTTTTCATGTGTTAATAAATCAGTACTGTTTGTATGCTTATTATAAACAAAAGAACGAGAAGGATGAAATAAAGAATTGATAGTTACAGAATCGTCATGGATTTTACTATTTATTGAAGTAACTATGTATGCAAATTTTTCATTACCATATAATGTTTTTTTAAAGAATTCCAATCCACGAAAATTCTGAAAGGTAATTTGATTGTATTTGTCAAAAGTCATAGGTTTTTCATAGTTTAAAAAGTTTATATGACTTAAAATAGCTAAAAATATTATGGAAAAAAAAAGAGTTGCAATACTATATTTTGTATAGGATAATAACTTTCTTTGTGTTTTTTTGTATTCTTTTTTACGCTCTTTTAATACTTTTATTAATTGATAAAATACAGGAGAAAAGTATAATAAGAAAATTAATACAATTATTAACCTATCATTCATGTGTAAAGATTCGTTAGCGCTTAGGTTATATTAATAATTTATAATTAAGAATGTCTAGCAATTTTTGAAAGTTAAAAATAATAAAAAAACCTTAGTGGTAAACTAAGGCTTTATAAGAAAAATAAAAGATTATTTATTCATAATATCTTCAATCTCATCAGCTTCAATTGGAATATTACGCATTAAGTTGAATGGTTCTCCAGTTTCTTGGATAACTACATCATCTTCTAAACGAACACCAAAGCCTTCCTCTGGAATATAAATACCAGGTTCAACAGTAAATACCATATTAGCTTGCATTGGCTCATGTAGTAAACCATAATCATGAGTATCTAATCCCATATGGTGAGAAGTTCCATGCATAAAGTATTTTTTATAAGCTGGCCAGTTTGGATCTTCGTTTTGTACATCAGCTTTATCTAATAAACCTAAACCTAACAATTCAGAAGTCATTAGTTTACCAACTTCTACATGATAATCAGCCCAGATGGTTCCTGGAACTAATAATTTTGTAGCATCGTTTTTTACACGATTTACAGCATTATATACAGCTTTTTGTCTATCAGTAAAACGACCAGAAACAGGTACCGTTCTTGTCATATCAGATGAATAGTTCGCATATTCTGCACCAACATCCATTAAAACTAAATCGCCAGCCTTACATTGTTGATTGTTTTCAATGTAGTGCAATACGTTTGCATTGTTTCCTGAAGCTATAATTGGTGTATAAGCGAATTTTTTAGAACGATTTCTAATGAATTCGTGGATAAATTCAGCTTCAATTTCATATTCCCAAACACCAGGTTTTATAAAGTCTAAAACACGTCTAAAACCTTTTTCCGTAATGTCACAAGCAGTTTGTAATAAGTCTAACTCAATTTGATCTTTAAGAGAGCGTAAACGCTGTAAAATAGGATTACTTTTAGCTACTGAATGTGCTGGGTATTTTGCTAATAACCATTTGTTAAAACGAGCTTCACGAGTTTCTGTTTCTACAGAAGCACGATAGTGCTCATTTGTGTTAATATAAACAGTATCTGCTAAAGCCATCATTTCAGCTAATACTTTTTCTAAGTCTTGTAACCAAAAAACAGATTTAATACCACTTGTTGCTAAAGCTTTTTCTTTAGTCAATTTTTCACCTTCCCAAACAGCAATGTGCTCATTGGTTTCGCGTAAGAATAAAACTTCACGTAAGTTTTCTTTTGGGCAATCAGGGAACACTACTAAAATACTTTCTTCTTGGTCTACACCACTTAAAAAGAAAATATCTCTATGTTGTTCAAAAGGTAAAGTACTATCAGCACTTACTGGATATATATCATTCGAATTAAAAACAGCTAAACTATTAGGCTTCATTTGAGCCATAAAGTTTTTACGATTTTTAATAAATAAATCTCTATTTATTGGATGGTATTTCATAATACATTCAAATTAAATTATAAACTTGTTCCAAAAATAAGCAAACAAAATGTGCAAATATTAGCCATTTGGCGTTATTTTACATTTTTGCGAATTCTACTCATATGCCTTGTTGAAATTCCTAAAAAAGAGGCTAAATAATGCAACGGAACTTTTTGTAATAATATAGGCTCGTTTAATAATAATTTATGGTAACGTTCTTCTGGAGTTAGTGTTAGTAAATCAATACGATAGTCGTCAATTAAAAAAATTTGATTTTCAATTAAATTGAAATAAAATTGATGAAAACCTTTATTGTTTTTTAAAAGAAGTTTAAAATCAGTAACAGAAATTACCCATAAGTTACAGTCACTTAAAGCTTTTATGTTTTTACGAGAAGGGGTTTGTTGTAAGAAGCTTTTTAAAGAGGCCGTACAAGTGTTTTTTAAACCTAAATAAGTTGTTTTTTCTTCGTTAGAAACTTGAATAGCATGTTGTAAAACGCCACTTTCTATAAAGCAAAAGTGTTTACAAATTTTACCTTCTTCAACAAAGTATTCGTTTTTAGCAAGGGTTTTAAAAGAGAAGTGTTTTACAATTTCAGGGACAAATGAATTCAAAGTATCATTGTTTATGATAGTTTGTATGTACTGTGTAAGATTTTCTTTTAAAACACTCATAGGTAGCTAATTTTGGTTTAAAAGTATAAAAAAAGGATGCTTAAACAAGCATCCTTTTTTTAAGGTAATAATATTATTTATTTAAACTCTCGGAAGCACGCCTTTCTAATTCGGCTTGAAACTCTTCCATAACAGGTTTAACAGTACTGTCTGGAATATCGGCAACTTTAATATACATTAATCCATCTACAGCATTGTTAAATTTAGGATCTACGTTAAAGGCAACCAATCGTGCATTTTGTTTTACATATTTCTTAATTAATACAGGAATACGTAAAGCTCCAGGTTCAATTTCGTCAATAATTTTATCAAACTTTTGCATATCAGCTTTAGTAGCATCAAAAACAAAATCTTTATCGGCATCTTTCAGACTTACCTTGAATTCTTTTTTAGGATGTATGTATTGAGCTACATACGGATCGTAGTAATGAGATTTCATGAATTCAATCATTAACGATTTTGAAAATTCTGAAAACTGATTACTAATACTTACTCCACCCATTAAGTATTTATACTTAGGGTAACGTAAAGTAACATGAACAATACCTTTCCATAAAAGGAATAAAGGCATTGGTTTTTGCTGATACTTTTTTGATATAAAAGCTCTACCTAATTCAATAGTACTCTGCATCATTGAATATAATTCAGGTTCTATTCTAAACAAGGTGTGGATATAAAATCCGTTGATTTCATATTTCTTAAAAATATCTTTTCCAAGTCCCATTCTATAGGCACCTACCAATTCATTTTGCACATTATCCCACAGGAATAAGTGGTGGTAATATCTATCAAATTTATCTAAATCAATAGCTTTGTTAGTACCTTCTCCAACATCTCTAAAGGTAATTTCACGCAATCTTCCTATTTCATGTAAAACATTCGGAATTTCTTTCGCGTTAGCAAAAAAGACTTCGTAGTTTTTACTTTGTAATAGTCTACTTCCTTTGTCTCTTAACTCATCAACTTCTTTAATGAAAAGAGCAGAAGATTTTTGAGAAGTAACTTTCTTTGCCTTTTTAGGTATTTTAAGGTTTTGGGTTGATAAAATCTTTTGAGGTGTTTTCTCAAAAGGATTCGCCAACATGTATGTTTTTTTACGTAAGAATTGGTAAAAATCAGGAATTTCAGGATAAGTATCTTGATCTTTTACTGAAATAGGTTTACCGATTCTAACTTTAATTACTCGGCTTTTTTGTGAAAGTAATTCCGATGGTAATTTGGCAGTACGTAAAGTGTCGCTAATTTTAGATAAGAAATAAAATAACTGACTATTCTTAGCGTGGAAATAAATAGGAATTACTGGTACTTTAGCTTTTTTAATTAAACGTACAGCTCCTTCTTCCCATTCTTTGTCAACCATTAATTTACCATCTCGGTACGTAGAAACTTCTCCTGCTGGAAAAATCCCTAAAGGTTTTCCTTCACGCAAGTGTAATAATGCATTTTTAATACCAGCAACACTCGATTTTGCATCCTTATGATTTTCAAAAGGATTTACCGGCATTACATAAGGCTTTAAAGGCTCAATTCTATGCAGTAAAAAATTGGCTATAATTTTATAGTCGGCTCTGTGTTCAACCAATAATTTAAGCAATAAAATTCCATCTATACCTCCTAATGGGTGATTAGAAATGGTAATAAAAGGACCTTCTTTAGGAATACGTTTTAAATCTTCTTCAGGAATTTCAAATTCAATTTGAAATTCATTTAAAAGTCCATTTAAAAAAGGTAAATCCTTCTTATGCTTATGTTTATTATAAATTTTATTGGCCGTAGAAATACGCAAAATTTTCATTAAAAGCCAACCAGAAAACGTTCCAAACGCTCCCAGTTTATCGACTCCTATTGCCTTTGCAACTTCTTTTGGTGTTACTAATCCCATACACAGATATCAATTCGACGTAATTGCAAATATAACGGAAATTTGCGAGCTTTAATAGCTTTTATTCGATGACCAATTGAGCTGTTTCTGTATTGATTTGACGTATAATAGCTTTACCTCTTTTTTGTATGGTTTTTATTGCTGCATCATTGAAATGACGAATGGTATAAAGCGTTACATTTTTGTATGATTTAATATTGAAATTTGTTTGTAAATCATTGTAAAAAGCATCGAAACGATCGTATTTATCTTCTATACAAACAGAAAAACTAATGGCTGAATTTTGAATTAAATTTACCTTCAATTTATATTCATGTAATTTTTTAAATACATCGCTTATATTGTGTTCAACCATAAAAGAAAAGTCTTTAGCAGAAATTGAAGCTAGAATTTGATTTTTCTTTACGATAAAACAAGGTACTTCAGGTGTTATTTTTTTACCTCTTCCTACACAAGTTCCGTCTTTAGTAATATCCTTAAACGAACGAACAAATAATGGTATGTTTTTTTGTTCTAAAGGCTGAATTGTTTTTGGGTGTATTACAGAAGCTCCATAGAAAGCCATTTCTATCGCTTCGGTATATGATATTTCATGCAATAACTCCGTTTCAGTAAATACTCTAGGATCTGCGTTTAACACTCCGTCAACATCTTTCCAAATAGATACATTTTCAGCGTCTAAACAATAAGCAAAAATACCAGCAGTGTAATCGGATCCCTCTCTTCCTAAGGTTGTAGTATCTTTTCCATTACTACCTAGAAAACCTTGTGTTATATTGAGTTGAGAAGTATTTACATTTTCACTGATTTTCTTTTCAGTTAGTTCCCAATCAATTTTTGCATCCCTAAAATTAGAATTGGTTTGTATATAATCTCTTACATCCAACCATTGGTTGTTTACTCCAATTTTAGTTAAATAAGCACTTACAATATTTGTAGATATAAGTTCTCCAAACCCTACTATTTGATCGTAAACATAATTATAATCAGTTGAGGTGTTTTGAGCCATAAAACCACTTAACTCACCAAATAAAAGATTTACTTTATTAGTAATATCATTATTTTCTTCAAATAAATCATCTATGATTTCTTGGTGGTAGTTTACTACAAAATCTATTGAGTTTTGTAAGCCATCTTTTTTATAAAAATAGTTGTTTATAATTTCTTCAAATGCATTGGTCATTTTACCCATTGCAGAGATAACAACTAAAAGATTTTCAGTTCCTTCGTGTTGTAAAACACGAGCTACATTTCTTACGCTTTCTGCATCTTTAACAGATGCTCCTCCAAACTTAAATATTCTCATTGTAAAATTCTCTTAAGTTATCTTCACTCATATGGCATACTCTCCACTCATCATAAACAGTTGCACCAGTGCTTTTATAAAAATTAACAGCACCAAGGTTCCAGTCTAATACTTCCCAAGCAACTCTTTTAAAGTTGTTTTCATGAGCGTATTTCATAATTGAAGTGTACAAAGCTTTACCAGCTCCGATTCCTCTTTTAGATGCTGTTACCATTAAATCCTCTAAATGAATAGCTTTACCTTTCCAAGTTGAATAGCGTTCATAAAATAATGCCATTCCTATAATTTTCCCATCTGCTTCTTCAGCAACAAAAGTTTTAAATTTAGGATTATCTGAAAAACCATCACGTAATAAATCGTCAACAGTAACTTTTACTGCATCTGGCTCTTTTTCAAAAACAGCTAATTCGATAATTAAATTTAATATAGCTTGAGCATCTTTACGCTCTCCGGACCTAATTATAAAACTCATGGTAAAATTTTTGTGTAAAGATACTTCTTAAAAAACTACTCAAAAACAAATAGAAAATTAAAACACATCATTTTAAATTGTTGAATTTTTCATAAACTATCTAAAAGTATAAAACGTAACCAATAAGGTTGCGTTTCTTTATTTTAAGTGTATTTTAATTTTAAGATTACATTGATAGTTAGGGAATGTAAAAAAATAGTTGTTTCTTTATATAAGAGTACTAGCTTAGGTTTATTGATTGCTAGTGTTCTAAAAAAATATAAAACGAAATCGTTGTAGTAACCCCAAAAAGGTAGCATCTTTGTACGGAACATACGCAACACACAAAAATTTGAGATGAATAACAAACACATGACCCTTGGCGAGTATATTATTGATAACCAAAATCATTTTAAATACTCTTCTGGAGAGCTTTCTCGTTTAATAAACTCGATAAGATTAGCGGCAAAAGTAGTAAACCACGAAATTAGAAAAGCAGGTTTGGTTGATATTACTGGAGCTTCAGGGGATATAAATGTACAAGGGGAAACTCAGCAAAAATTAGATGTTTTAGCAAACGATTTATTTAAACAAACTCTTATTAATAGAGAAATAGTTTGTGGAATCGGGAGCGAAGAAGAAGACGATTATATTGTTGTTGAAGGAAAGAATAAAGGAAACGATAACAAATATGTATTGTTAATGGATCCTTTAGATGGATCGTCGAATATTGATGTAAATGTATCTGTAGGTACTATCTTCTCTATATATAGAAGAGTGTCTCCAGAAGGAACACCTGTAACTAAAGAAGATTTTTTACAAAAAGGATCAGAGCAAGTAGCAGCTGGTTATGTTGCTTATGGAACTTCTACAATTTTAGTGTTTACAACAGGTAATGGAGTAAGTGGATTTACATTAAATCCAGCTATCGGAACTTTCTATTTATCACATCCTAATATTAAAATTCCTGAGCAGGGATCTATATATTCTATAAACGAAGGAAACTATGTACATTTTCCTCAAGGAGTAAAAGAATATTTAAAATACTGCCAAGAGGAAAAGGAAAACAGACCTTATACTTCTAGATATATTGGTTCATTGGTTTCAGATTTCCATAGAAATATGTTAAAAGGAGGTATTTATATGTACCCAACAAGTACTATTGGACCTAAAGGAAAATTACGTTTGTTATATGAATGTAATCCAATGGCATTTTTAGCAGAACAAGCAGGAGGTAAAGCAACTGATGGTTACAGAAGAATTTTAGATTTAGAGCCAACCGAATTACACCAAAGAGTTCCTTTTTTCTGTGGAAGTACCAACATGGTAGAAAAAGCGGAAGAATTTATGGCTAAGTATCCAGAAGATGCGAACTACTAAGAGAGATGAATAACGTTAAGCTATTTTTATTTTTTTGTGTTGTTACTGCAATAGTATTTTCATCATGCAGTACACTTAAAAAAGCAACCGTTTTTCAAAATTCAAAAGAGGCTACTGAGAAACCATATGTTATTTTAATTTCATTGGATGGATTTCGTTGGGATTACGTAAAACGCTTTTCTCCACCAAATCTTTCAAAATTTATTAAAAATGGTGTTAAGGCAAACTCTTTAGTACCATCTTTTCCATCTAAAACATTTCCAAATCATTATACTATAGCTACAGGAATGTATCCTGAAAATCATGGGCTTTTAGGAAATAGTTTTTACAGTCATGAAAACGATGCTTTTTACAGTATTAGAGACAGAGAAAAAGTTGAAAACGGAAAGTTTTATGGAGGAACACCTATTTGGGTTTTAGCAAATAATAGCAATATGGTAACTGCTAGTTACTTTTTTGTAGGAAGCGAAGCAGATATTCAAGGAGTAAAGCCAACCTATTATTTTCCTTACAAAGGGAGTACTCCGAATATTGATAGGGTAAACCAAGTAATTGATTGGTTAAAAATGCCTTCAGAAAAAAGACCACATTTAATTACCATGTATTTTTCAGATATGGATGATACTGGTCATGAGTTTGGACCTAATAATGATGAAGCAATCAAAGGAGGTTTATATCCGTTAGATAATGTACTGGGAGAATTGTTTAATAAAATAAAGGAGTTAAACCTTCCAATCAATATTGTTATTGTATCTGACCATGGAATGTTAGAAGTAAAAACTGATAAGTTTATTTCTATAGATGAAATAAAAAATGATGAGTTATTCTCGGTAGTGAACAATGGAACTATTGTAAATATACATCCTAAGAATCCGAAAAAATTAGAAGAAATATATACATATTTAACTTCCAAAAAAGGACCTTTTAAAGTTTATAAAACTGCTGATGCACCACATTTTGAATATGTGCCTAAAAATAAAAACTGGGGACCTTTTCAAGTAGTTCCTAATGAAGGATATTATTTTACCTATCGAAAGAAGAGTAAAATGTCCAAAGAAGTATATGTTACAGGACAACATGGGTTTAATCCAGAAATAAAAGAAATGCACGGTATTTTTTATGCAAACGGGCCGGCTTTTAAAAAAGGATATACCACAGAATCAGTCAAAAACATTCATGTTTATCCTTTACTGTGTAAAATACTTGGTTTAACACCACCAAAAAATGTTGATGGAGATATAGAGAAGTTAAAAAGTGTTTTAAAAGAATAGAATTGATATAACTTATAGTTAAATAAATTTTCAATAAGGCAAACGGTTGTTTGCCTTATTTTTTTGAGTTAAATTTACAATCGGAAAAACGAAATTTTAAACTATTAAAAAACAAATAATTATGGCTTTTGAATTACCAGAATTAGGATATGCTTACGATGCATTAGAACCACATATAGATGCAAGAACGATGGAAATTCACCATGGTAAGCACCATAACGGATATACAACTAAGTTAAACGCTGCTATTGAAGGAACTGATTTAGAAGGAAAGTCTATTGAAGATATTTTAACAAACTTAGATATGAGCAACGGAGCTGTTCGTAATAATGGAGGTGGATTTTACAACCACTCTTTATTCTGGACAGTAATGAACCCAGAAGATAGAGGATATTTATCAGGAGAATTAAAAGACGCTATCGAAGCTGAGTTTGGTTCTAAAGAAGCTTTTATCGATGCTTTTTCTAAGGCTGCTGCAACACAGTTTGGTTCAGGATGGGCTTGGTTATGTGTTCACAAAGGAGGAAAAGTAGAAGTATGTTCTACTCCAAACCAAGACAACCCATTAATGCCAGGTGTAACTTGTGGTGGAACTCCAATCTTAGGATTAGATGTTTGGGAGCACGCTTACTACTTAAACTACCAAAACCGTCGTCCTGATTATATTGATGCTTTCTTTAAAGTAATCAACTGGAACGAGGTTGAAAGAAGATATGCTGAAGCTAAATAATAACAAAGTTATTAGCTAACATATAAATTAAAACCCGCTATTAGCGGGTTTTTTTATGCTTATACTTTTTGAAAACGTAAGCTTTTAATTCTTTCTTCAAAAGATGTTTCTTCTACTGGTAAAACTACACTTTCAAATAAGTTTAATAAATCTTCAGAGTGCTTTTCAGAAGCTAACTGTATTAGGTTAAAATAAGCAAAAGAGCTCCATAAAACGGCTTTCAATTCAGTTTTAGCCTCGTTCCACATACGGATTTCAACTAACAATTTTCTATCTCCGTAATTAATTAATTGAGATTCAATAGTAACTGTTTCCATTAGAGTAGCTGGTTTCAAATAAGAAATTTGATGAGAAGCTACTACCCAGCTTTTTCCTTTGCTTTTTCCATGTGCATAGATGTCTAGGTTATAATTCTCAATTAGCTGATCTTCTCTAGCGTTGATAAGATAATTAAAATACGAAGCATTGTTTAAATGATTAAAAGGATCGCAGTCTTGAAACCTTATTTTTGTTTTGCTCTCTAAAATTTTTGGTAATTCCATAGTAAATAAGTTTAAATATACCAATTGGTATATTTTTAGTTAAAAAAATAGTTATAGTTGTAAATCTTGTTGTATAATCTGTTTCATGGTTAATGATAAATCTGTAAGAAAACTAGGGTCTTTCATTATATATGACATGTATACAGCACCTTCAATCATATAAAAAAAACGTTTTGCATAAGTAGCATTATCTATAGTAGGTTTAATTTCATTAGCTTGCTTTCCAGCTTCGATTAATAAAGAAAATTGCTCTAAAATTCGAGTATTATAAGAACGAACTAAATTAGAAATAGCCGTATTCTGATTATTAGAATCTACTCCAATGTTTAAAATAGGGCAACCTCCAAATTGTTTACTATAGTTGTAATAGTTTTCGTAAAAAGAAGCAATGTTATATAGCCTTTCTATAGGAGAAGCGTCTTTATTAATATGTGCATTTAAATCTTTTAAAACATTTCTTACAGAAAAACGAAAAGCTTCAATGGCTAGCTCTTCTTTGTTTTCAAAATGACCATAAATAGCACCTTTTGTTAAACCAGTGGCTTGAGTTATTTTTGATAAACTCATTGCAGAATATCCATTCTTGTTGAATATTGGAGCAACCGTTTCAATAATAAAAGCTTTTGTTTTCTCTGATTTAGACACAATAGTACTAGATTAAAGTGTAAATATATGAAAAATATACCAATCGGTATTTTTTATGATAAAAAACAACTCCTTATTATGAGGAGTTGTCAATTTTATATCTCTAAAGCTTGTGATAAATCAGCTAATAAATCGTCAATATCTTCTATTCCAATACTTAAACGAATTAATGAATTCGTAATTCCTAATTTTAAACGTTCAGCTTCTGGTATCGATGCATGTGTCATTGTTATAGGATGACTTACCAAACTTTCTACACCTCCTAAAGATTCAGCAAGCGTGAAAATTTTAGTGTTTTCTAAAAAAGAAAGCGCTGCTTCTTTACTTTCATCTTTTAAACGGAAAGAAACCATTCCACCAAAATCATCCATTTGCTTTTTAGCAATTTCATGATTTGGATGGCTTTCTAAACCTGGGTAATAAACATCGCTTACCTTTGGATGTGCATTCAAAAATTCAGCAACAGCTTTTCCATTTTCACAATGACGCTGCATACGCAAGTGTAAAGTTTTAACACCTCTTAAGGCTAAGAACGAATCCATTGGTCCAGCAATAGCGCCGGCTGCGAACTGTATAAAATGTAACTCTTTGGCAAGTTCAGCATCTTTTACCATCAAAGCACCCATAACAAGATCTGAATGACCTCCTAAGTATTTTGTTGCCGAATGCATTACAATATCTACTCCTAAATCTAAAGGACGTTGTAAATAAGGTGTTGCAAAAGTATTATCAACACCAATTAAAATACTGGTGTTTTTTGTTTTTACAGCTTTGGTAATTGCTGCAATATCTGCAATTTTCATTAACGGATTGGTTGGTGTCTCAATCCATATTAATTTGGTGTTGTTAGAAATAGCATTGGTTACATTAGCTATTTCATCCATGTTTACAAACTGAAAATTTAACCCGTAGTTTTTAAATAGTCTCATAAACATACGGTAAGTACCACCATAAATATCGTCACCAGCAATAACTTCATCACCAGGTTTTAAAGTTCTTAAAACACAGTCAATAGCAGCTAATCCTGATGCAAACGCAAAGCCATGTGTTCCGTTTTCTAAAGCCGCAAACGAATTTTCTAATGCAGTTCTCGTTGGATTTGCACCTCTAGAATATTCATAACCTTTATGTACTCCTGGACTAGCTTGTGCATATGTTGAGGTTTGAAAAATAGGTGTCATCACAGCACCGGTAGACTCCTCATGCTTTTGACCTCCATGTATGGCTTTGGTGTTAAATTTCATGCGTTGCTTAGTTTTATACCAACTTAGTTAAAGCCATGATATTACCTAAATGAATACCTTCATGTAAATTATTAAAGGCAATAGCACTTTCAATAGAATCTAAAACAAACCCAGTACTTGTTTCGTAAGTAGTATAGCTTGTAAAAATTCCAGCTTCAAAATCTTCTTTTAAAGTATCTGGTAAACCAATTAATAAATCTTTTACTTCATCAAATTCTTCTTCAGTAAATGTTTCCGTTGGAAAAGTACCTTTTCTGTATTTTTCAATTAATTCATCTGAAGCTAAACAGTTTAATCCAGATAACTTATAATGTAATAATTGTTGAGTTACTACTAAATGAGCTACATTCCAAGCAATATTGTTTTTAAATCCTTCTGGAATTTTATGTAATTGCTCACTTGATAAACCTTCTATTTTTTTTAAAACTAATTCTCTTGATTTTTTTAAAACTTCAAATTGTTTGTTCATTTTTCTACTTATTTTAGCTAGCTCAAAGATAATTATTTACCCATGAAGAAAGTTTATTTTTTACAAACTTGTGATACTTGCCGTAGAATTTTAAAAGAAGTAAATATTGACGGTTTTGAAAAGCAAGAAATAAAAACCAACGCCATAACTGTTGAGCAATTAGAAGAAATGCGAAAATTGACGGATAGTTATGAGAGTTTATTTAATAAAAGAGCAAAGTTGTACAAGGAAAGAGATTTAAAAAATCAGAACTTAACGGAAACTGATTATCGTCAATTTATTTTAGAAGAGTACACGTTTTTAAAGCGTCCAGTTTTTATAGTAGACAATGAAATTTTTATAGGAAATAGTAAAAAAGTAGTAGAAGCTTTAAAGGAAAGAGTGAATTAAGACTTTTTTAAAAGAATAAATAAACATTAAAAACTGCCTTAGTAATGAGGTGGTTTTTTATTTTTAGAAAAAATATTAATATGAAAAATACTTTATGGATTAGCTTGATTTTTCTCGTTTTTCTTTCGTGTAAAAAGGAGAACTCAGAGGTAAAAACTTTAATATTCTCTAACGATGCCAGTACTAAGATTTTTAACGAAGAAATTAATGAAATAAAACGGTTTTTTAAAAATAAAAGAGAAGAACAACAAGTGCTTTACTATGAGTATTATGATAAAATAATAATGCTTGAAAAAGAAATGAATGTATATTCAAAATTAGAAAGTATTGAGTCGAAAAAAGAATTTCTACAAAAATTTAAAGATAATCTGGAGAAAAACTATGGTGTTAAAGGAGTTGTGTTTAATAGTTTGAAAATGAATGTGAAATCAGATGCTTTAACATTTAATTCAGTTGCTAATAATGATATAAGCAGAACTTTATATTCTTTTTATAAGACAATGTATGTATATTCTCCTGCAAAAGAAGGACTTTAAGATATATGAGACGAGATAGTTTTTAGTTTGATTACAAAATGAGTTTAATGAAAAAATTAAAAAGTTTATTAATTGTTTTTGTTTTAAGTACAATTACTTATTTGTTTTTTAATCCAATACTTGTTTTTATCAATGTGGAAAATGAATCATATTCAACTAAAAAAGAATATGAAAAAGGAGATATAATTAAAGTTTTAGATAATTGTAATTTTGAAGAAGGAAATTGGGTAGTATATCTTATAATTAACAAAGATGATTCTGATAATATTGATGTGAGAATTCCTAAAGGTAAAATATTAAAAACTGAGGATGTAGAATTACTAAAAAGTATGAAGAATAATTGGTTGTTTAAATATACAGGGGGAGATTTAGCAACGGTTCAGAGTCAAATAAGATTTTATAAAGATGATGTGCTTATGTTTTCTAGTAATATAGTATTAGATAAAGAGTTTAAGGCATTACAAAACAGTGATTTTGGTGCTGTATATCCAATAGAAGAAAATATTATGATAAAATATTGTATGCGGTTTGAAAGAGTGTTTTTACCTTTTGTTTTACTGTAATATGAAGAGTTGTTTTCTGTTAGTTAAAAAAAAATGAATAGAATAATAAGATATTTAGTGTACTTGATAGTGTTTTGCTTAATATCAGTATTTGTAAAATATCTTTTTGCAATAATAAAAAGACAAAATGTAGAGAGTATAGATTATATATTGAGTGCTGGTTTTGGCTTTGTGATGTGGTTATATTATTTGTTTTCTGGGAAATTAAAAGAATCAGAAAAGAAGAAAGACTAAATAAAATATCTTTAACCATAAGCTTTTGAAACTCTTCTTATCGGAAGAATAAACAAAGCTTCGAGTGAAGAATATTTTGTCACTAGTGAAAGAAGTATTTTGCTTATAAGCAAAGTGTTTTGGTAGGTCTAATGATACTAAAAGAATAACGAGGGTTATAATCTATTTATAACCCTCGTTGTTTTGTTTAAATAATTACCGTTATGGTATTTATATAAATATAGTTATTCAAAGTAGTTGCTGTACTTTAAAGAAATAAAAGTACTTACGTTTGCTTTTATCTAGAAGCTACTTTGTTTTTAGAAGAGGCTAATAAGCTAGCTAATTCGTCTTTTGTAATTTTAGTCTTAATACCTAATAATACTAATTTATCGCTATCGCCACTAGCTCTTACAATAATCTCTCTTACATATCCCTTCTTTTCTAAGAATAAAATTTCAGCTTTACCGTCTTTATCCTTAGCTCTAACCAAAGTTTTCAAACTGTTTTTTCTAGAAAAACGTCTAAAATCTTTTGAAACATCATTGTTGTTATTATTAAATATCATAACCTTAAAGTCGCTCGATTGCTCTAAAAGATTTTTTAATTCTTTATTATCAGTATCATCTAAAAAAGAACCAGCAAAAGAGCTAGATAAGTTTATAGAAAAAGCAGATTTGTCTTTATGACTCTTGTAAAATTGTTTGAACTTAGCTTCTTGTGCAGATAAGCTTACTAAGAAAAAGCAAAATAATGCTGTTAAAATTCGTTTCATAATGGTTTGTTTTAGTTTTACAAGGGAGACGACCAGCTTTAAAATTTGTTACAATAAAAATAATTTTAGAAAATTATAGCGCTAATTTTTATTAGATTCAAACTATTGATAATGAGTTGGAAACTTGTAACAAAAAGAAGTGTTTATAGTCTTAACTATAAACCTTGTCCATGGCTAAAAAAATTATTTTTGCAATTGTATTATTCTCCGTTATTTACCTTTTTACCTATAGAATTTATCATTCATGGTTAAATAAAAAATTTGAACCAAAAGATGTTTATATTTTAAAATGGATGTATAAGGTTGTTGTTGTATTTGCATTCTTTTCGTTTTTGTGGGCTCCTTATAGTATTAGTAGTTCAGTAGTATTTATTTTTAAGTTAAGTTCTATAGCATCCATCTTTTTTATAGCGACTCGCCTTGGCGCTAAAACCTTTTTTAAACAGGAAACAGTACCGCTAAAAAATAGAGAGGACACTATAAAAAAAGAAAAACCATCAGAAGAAATCTACAAAAAAGCATCTTGGTTAAAAGAACAGATGGTAGTAAACCAGTTTTATCTAAACCCTGATCTAACATTAAAATCTTTGGCAGAGAATCTAAATATGACTCCGCATGTTCTATCAAAAGTAATTAATGATGGATTGAATAAGAATTTCTCTGATTTTGTAAATGAATATCGTGTAGAAGCAGTAATAGAAAAAATGCGTAATAAAAAATACAATCACATAACACTGTTAGGTTTGTCTTTTGAATGTGGTTTTAATTCAAAAACAACTTTTAATAGAGTATTTAAAAATATAAAAGGGGTTACTCCTTTAGCTTATAAAAAATCAATAAAAAACACTTCAGAACAACTTAAAATAAGTGCCATTTTATAGTTTGGAGCTATTGCTGTCTTGTGTGAATATATGTTTGTTGAAAATTTAAATTAAAAACATGAGATTGAATTATTACTTAGTGCTTATTGTTTGTTTACTCATTTCTAACAATACGATAAGCTTCGCACAAAAAAAATCAGAAAAAATAGCAACAGGAAAATTATTTTTCTCCAAAATTGACTTTCAGAAAAGTAAAATAGCTTCAAAAAATTACACTAACAGTTTCACTTTATATAAGGATAAATATTTGAATGTTCATTTTAGATTAGATAAACCTCTTATTGAAAGTCTTAAATCGTTAGCTCCTAATTTAACAGATGATCAATTGCTAAATAAAGGAAACTTTCAGTTTTCAATTATAGTAGATGGAAAAAAGGTACATACTGAGAATTTAAACAAAGGAGCAGGAACAGTTGATTTTAAAACTAAAAAAAGAAAACACTTTATTCCATTAATATATCCAGAACAAATTGATTTTTGGGGTTGGTTTATGTGGATGAAATTCATGAAATTAAGTGGAGGACAGGATGTGTTGGTAGGAAATAAGCACTCTTTAATTGTTGAGGTTCGACCTTATATAAAAACAGATATATTAAAAGTGGGTCCTGTATTAGCTAAAGGAAATATTACCGTTGAGGTGGCTAAAATTCCTGTAGATGAAAGTTTGATTCCTGTTCAAAAAATACAATCGAATAGTGGATGGGAATTATCAAAAAGTACTTTTAATGAAAAAAAGATAGAAGATTTAAATAGAAAAATAGCAGAAAAAAGGTTTGAAGATATTAATGGTATTATAGTTATAAAAGACAATAAGTTATTAATAGAAGAATATTTTAATGGAGCAACTAGAAATAACTTGCATAATGCAAGGTCGGTAGGAAAATCATTTGCTTCTACTGTATTAGGAATAGCTATTAAAGAAAACTATATACTAAGTGAAAATGTATTGTTGAAAGACTTTTATGATTTACAAACGTTTGAAAATTATAGTAAAAAGAAAGACTCGGTAACCTTAAAATCTCTCTTAACAATGAGTTCAGGATTTGTTGGAGATGATAGTGATTATAATAGTATAGGGAACGAAGAAAAGATGTATCCTACAAATAATTGGGTTAAATTCTCACTTGATTTACCTATGGAGAAGGAAAAAAGGATAGGGAAAGATTTTTCTTATTTTACAGCAGGAGTCGTTGTTTTGGGAGATGTTATTCATAAATCGGTACCAAAAGGATTGGTGTCTTATGCTGAAGAAAAATTATTTAAACCATTAAATATAACTAACTATAAATGGCAATACACTCCACAAAAAGTAGGAAATACAGCTGGAGGAATACAACTAAGAGCTATTGATTTTGCAAAGTATGGTCAGTTATATAAGAATAAAGGAATGTGGAATGGTGAACAGATTCTAACCAAAGAATGGGTAGATAAAAGTTTATCAAAACAAGTTAGCCACATTAATGCAGGGATAGAAAGCGGTTACTATGGTTATCTTTTTTGGAATAAAGAATACAAAGTAGAAGGCAAGAGTTACGAGGTTTCTTTTTGTAGTGGTAGAGGAGGGAATAAGGTTTTTATTTTTAAAGACATTCCATTTGTGGTAGTTATAACTTCTTCGGCGTATAATAACCCTATTGCTCACCTTAATGCAGATAAGATTATAAAGGAATATATACTGCCTGCGGTAATTGAAAAGGAGTAAGAAAGATTAAAATATGTTGTATAAAAAAAGACTTAACATTATCTGTTAAGTCTTTTCAGTTGGCCTACAAGGACTCGAACCTTGAATATCGGTACCAAAAACCGGTGTGTTACCATTACACCATAGGCCAATTGCGTGATTGCGGATGCAAATTTACATACTTTTTTCGTTTACACAAAACTTTTTTTGATTTTTTTTCTTTAACAGAAAATTATCTGGTTTGCATCACTACAAATATAATCAAAATTATATTTTTGCTAGAAACAAAAACAGACTAGTTATTAGTACATTCGCAATAACTTTATTAAAAATCTATGGACGAATTTAACTACAAAAAATGGAACACAATTTTAGGTTGGGTTACATTTGCAGTGGCATTAATCACTTATACTTTAACATTAGAACCTACCGTGAGCTCATGGGATTGTGGTGAATATATCTCTACAGCAGTAAAATTAGAAGTAGGGCATCCACCTGGAGCACCTTTATTTCAAATGCTAGGAGCTTTCTTTGCAATGTTTAGCAACGACCCTAGTCAGTGGGCGATGATGGTAAACTTTATGTCGGGCTTAGCAAGTGCATTTACTATTTTGTTTATGTTTTGGACTATAACTGACTTGGCTAAGAAAATGGCCGCTAGAAATGGTGAGTTTAGTAAAAGTGCAGCTATAGCTGTTTTAGGAAGTGGAGTAGTTGGAGCTTTAGCATATACGTTCTCAGATAGTTTTTGGTTTAGTGCAGTTGAAGGTGAAGTATACGCAATGTCATCATTTTTAATGGCGCTGTTATTTTGGTTAGGATTACGTTGGGAAAGTGAAATTAATACACCAAGAGGTAATAAATGGCTAGTATTAATAAGTTTTGTTGTAGGACTTTCGTTTGGAGTACATATATTATCATTATTAGTAATACCATCAATAGTATTATTATACTTCTTTAAAACCTATAAAGATATCAATGTAAAAACTACAGCAATAGCAACGGTAGTTTCGATATTGGTATTGGCATTTGTATTTAAGTTTTTATTTCCATTCACACTTAAGTTTTTTAGTGTGTCAGAACTTTTCTTTATCAATCAAATAGGATTACCGTATAATTCAGGAACTATTATAGCTGGAATAGTATTAATAGCATTGTTCTATTTTGGATTAAACTATACTCGTAAAAAAGGTTTAGTAACAGGAAATACTTTAGTATTGTCGATATTATTTATCATGATTGGTTTTTCATCATGGTTAATGTTACCAATACGTGCAAACGCAGATACAGTAATTAATGAGAACAATCCCTCAAGTGCGAGAGAGTTGTTAGCGTATTATAATCGTGAACAGTATGGAGATGCAAATGTGTTTTATGATAAATACTATTCTGTATCTTATGATAGAGAATTAGATTCAGAAAAACCATATAAAGACGATAAGCCTAAATACGAAAAGAAGGACGGGAAATATGTAATTGTAAATAAATATAAAAATATATTACCAAACTACTCAAGTAAACACAAAGGGTTTATACCAAGGATGGTAGCTCCTGGTTCGGAACAGCATTATAAAAGAATAGCAGGAATACCTGCAAGAAGTAAAAGACGCCCAACCTTTTTAGAAAACATAAAGTTTATGATCGATTACCAGTTCGGTTATATGTATGGACGTTATTTTATGTGGAATTTTGTAGGTCGTCAAAACGATATACAAGGACATCTAGATATAGAGTCAGGAAATTGGTTAAGTGGTATTAATTTTATTGATGAAGCTCGTTTAGGTTCGCAAAAAAACTTACCAGATGATGTAAAGAATAATAAAGGGCGTAATACCTATTTCTTTTTACCATTAATTTTAGGATTTATAGGATTATTATATCAAGCAAAAAAAGACAAAAAGAATCTGTATACACTAGCAATGTTTTTTGCATTCACAGGGTTTGCAATTATATTTTATACCAATCCAAAACCATTTGAACCAAGAGAAAGAGATTATGCGGTAGTAGGTTCGTTTTATGTATTTGCTATTTGGATAGGGTTTGGAGTGTTAGCGCTGTATGAATATTTTAAGAACTATGCGAATAAAAGAACAGTAGCTATAGCGGTATCAGTAGTTTCGTTATTAGCGGTGCCAGTATTAATGGGAGCTCAAAACTGGGATGACCATGATAGAGCAGACAGGTACATTGCACAGTTAAATGCACAAACCTATTTAGAAAGTTGTGACCCAAATGCAATTATATTTACTATTGGAGATAACGATACATTCCCATTATGGTATATGCAACAGGTAGAAGGTATTCGACCAGATATTAAGATTGTAAATACAAGTCTTTTTCAAACAGATTGGTATATAGATCAAATGAAAAAGAAAACTTATGATGCAGATCCAATACCATCAAAATTAACACACGACCAATATAAATATGGAACTTTAGATGTGGCGTACTATTATGAGATACCTCAATTAAAAGATTCAATTTGGACCATCGATACCTTTATGCGTTGGATTTCTAGTGATAGTGATAGAACGTATTTAGAAACAGGTGAAGATTCTAAAGAGAAGTTTTATCCAGTATATAGAATTCGAATTCCAGTAAATAAAGAAAATGTATTAAAAACTGGATTAGTAGCTCAAAAGGATGCTGATAAGATTTTACCTTACATTGATATATCTGTTGATAGACAAGGGTTGACAAAGAATAGAATTTTAATGTTAGATATTTTAAATAATTTCGATTGGAAACGCCCTATTTATTTTACAGGAGGAGCAAATGCCGATGAAGAGTATATTTGGTTAAAAGATTATTTACAGCTAGATGGAATGGCGTATAAACTAGTGCCTATTAAAACACCAAACAAAGGAAAGTCTATGTTTGATATGGGACGCATTGATCCAGAAAAAATGTATGCGAATGTTAAAAAATGGGATTGGAAAACCATTAATAATGGTAAGATCTATTTAGATGAGCAAAGTAAGCGTAATGCAATATCAATTAGAAACAACTTAATGCGATTATCAGAAGAGTTTATGAAACAAGGAGACTCGGTAAGAGCAAAAGATGTATTGGATTTATCATTGTACAAAATGCCAATTAAAGATTTTGATCATTACAGTATTTCTTTAGGGTATCCTGAGTTGTATTACCGCATGGGAGATATTGATAAAGCTAGAGAAACATCAGAAACATTAACTGAAATTTTCCAACAAAAATTAAAGTATTACAATACGTTTAGTTATGAAGACTTAAATTTAGTGAAAGAGAATATAGAAACGTATTTGTATATGTATCAAAATGTAATGCAACAAATTATGCGTTATGATGATACAGAATATGGTAAAAAAGCGCTTAAAGATTATTTAGTTCATGAAGGTTTGTTTAATCCATCATCAACAGAAGAAAATGAGCGATTTATGCAACAATTAGATTCTATAAAACCTTAAATTTAATGAGGTTGTATTTTATAAAAACACCACGTATACTTAAAAAGATATTTTCTAAGTATACGTGGTGTTTCTCTTCCAATAAAAAAGAAATTTATCTAACTTTTGATGATGGGCCTATCCCTGAGGTTACAGAGTTTGTGTTAGATGAATTGCAAAGATATAATGCAAAAGCAACCTTTTTTTGTATCGGTGATAATATTAGAAAGCATCCAATAGTTTTTTCAAGAATAGTAAAAGAAGGGCACTCGGTAGGGAATCACACATTTAATCATTTAAATGGTTGGAAAACCAATCAAGAAGATTATATAAAAAATATAAAACTTTGTGAAGAGATTATTAATAGTGAAACTTCTAAAATAAAGGAGTCTAACGAAACAAAACTGTTTAGGCCTCCATATGGTAAGATAAAAGGAGGACAAGCAAGAGAATTGCTTAAAAAAGGGTATAAGGTTATAATGTGGGATGTCCTTTCCGCAGATTTTGACACCTCAGTAACCAAAGAAGAATGCTTAAAAAACGTGTTAGATAATGCTGAAAAAGGAAGTGTTATCGTTTTTCATGATAGTATAAAAGCAAGTGGCAGGCTGTATTATGTTCTTCCAAAGTTTTTAGAAGAATATACAAAAAAGGGGTATGAATTTAAGGCTATACTTTAAACGTACTGTTGTACTAAACCAATTAAAGTGTTAGCATCTTGCTCGCCAGTTTGACGCCATTTCATTTCGCCATCTTTATAAATCATAAAAGTAGGGTTTCCTTTTACACGTAAGGCATCAGCAAGAATTTCATTCTTTTTAATGTCTATTTTAATTACTTTAGCTTTATCTCCTAAAGCAGCAGCGACATCACGAAGCGTATCTAAGCTAGGTTCTACCTCGCTCCAATCTGTATAAAAATCAATTAAAACAGGTTTGTCAATACTTATAATTTCACCAAACTTTGTCATTTCTATAAAGTTTTATATAAAAAATTTATCAAAATTACCGATTTTTTTTTAAATAGATATTAACATTTGTTTAAATTCCTTTAAAATCAGGCTTTTTTTAGCTCAATTACGGTAATTTCGGGCCAAATCCCTACTCTTCCAGGAAAAGCATGGTATCCAAAACCTCTGTTTACGTTAATATAGCGCCCAAATTCCTCATATAAACCAGCCCATTGCTTGTAAACATACTTGGCGGGACTCCATTTGATAAATCCTGGGATTTCTATACCAAATTGTAAACCATGAGTGTGCCCGCTTAAGGTTAACTGGTAATTGAAATCGTCTTTTTTAACTTTATATTCCCAGTGACTAGGGTCGTGACTCATTAATACTTTAAAATCGTCTTTATTAATTCCTTCAGAAGCCTTTTGTAAGTCGCCAGCTTGATTGAAACCTTTTCCCCAGTTTTCTACGCCAACTAAAGCTATTTTCTCACCGTCCTTTTCAAGATATCTATTTTCATTTAGTAATAATTCAAAACCAATTTTAGGGTGAATTCCTTTAATGGCATTAAAATTAGCTTCTTTATCTTCATCGCTTTTCCATTTCGAATAATCGCCATAATCATGGTTTCCTAGGATAGAATATTTTCCCGAAGGAGCTTCTAATTGTTTGAAAGTGTCAATCCAGTTATCCATCTCAGTAGCAAAATTGTTTACAATATCACCAGTAAATAAAATTACATCTGATTTTTGCTCATTGATTAAATCAACACCATATTGAATTTCTTCTTTATTAGTAAAACTACCTGAATGAATATCGGTAATTTGAGTAATTGTAAAACCATCAAAAGCATCAGGTAAATCACTAAATTTTAATTGATACTTAAGTACTTTATAATTGTATTTACCTTTAAAAATTCCATAAAGTAAACTTGCAAAAGGAATGGCAGCAATACCTAAAGCTAATTTGGCAATAAAACTTCTTCTTCCAGCCAATTCTTTAGTGTCATTTGAGGAAAAATATGAGATGGCTTTTTGAATCCATCTAACCAAATCTTCTCCTAACATAAACAATAAAATAAATAATTTAGGAACTAAAGCTAGTAGTAAAAAACCAAATGCCCATTGAAATTGCTTAGTTTGACCAGAGCTTCTATCAGAAGTAAAAATTACATAAAAGAAGTTGATGTAAGCTAAAACTCCAAAGAGTAACCATCCGTATCGAATAAACTTACTTTTAGTTACTGTTTTGATTGCTTGAAAAGCATAAGTTTCAAGTAAGATAATAAGTAACGAAATGATAATGATTGTTATAAGCCAACGAGACATATTTATGTTTTTTTAAGTCGAACAAAGATAGGGTGAATCTAAAAAATCAATTTTTAACATCTTGTTAAAGTTTTGTAGCTTTACAAACGGAGTTCTCAGGAACAATTTATATAGGTTATTTTTCTTAATTTAATCTATATCAGTGATTTATTTCAATAGGCTTTAAATAATAAGATGGCAGAACAAAAACGACTTTTTTTACTTGATGCATTTGCACTAATATTCAGAGGATATTACGCTTTTATAAAAAATCCACGTATTAATTCGAAAGGAATGGATACATCGGCAATTTTAGGATTTACAAATTCTTTAATTGATGTAATAAAGCGTGAGAAACCAGATTATTTAGCTGTTTGTTTTGATAGAGGTGGAAGTGTAGATAGAGTAGAAGCTTTTCCTGAGTATAAAGCGAATAGACAAGAAACCCCAGAAGCTATTAAAATAGCGGTTCCATATATTGAAAAGATATTGGAAGCAATGAATATTCCTGCAATTGTAAAAGAAGGATATGAAGCAGATGATATTATAGGAACCTTAGCAAAAAAAGCGGAGAAAGAAGGTTTACAAACTTATATGGTTACCCCTGATAAGGATTTTGCTCAATTGGTTTCAGATAACATTTTTATGTACCGTCCACCAAGAATGGGGAATGGTTATGAGAAATGGGGAATTGAGGAAGTAAAAGCAAAATTTGGAGTAGAAAACCCAGAACAAGTAATAGATTTCCTTGGTATGATGGGGGATTCAGCCGATAATATACCAGGGTTACCAGGAGTAGGAGAAAAAACCGCTAAAAAATTCCTTGCTGCCTATGGAACTATGGAAGGCTTGCTAGCAAATACCCATGAGCTAAAAGGAAAAATGAAGGAGAAAGTAGAGGCAAATGCCGAATTAGGATTACTTTCTAAAAAGTTAGCAACCATAATGTTAGATGTACCTGTTGAATTAGAACAGGATAAATTGATTTTTGAACAACCAGATATTCAAAAAACAACTGAAATATTTAACGATTTAGAATTTAGACGATTAAGTGATAATTTCTTAAAAACATTTGGAGTAAAACCAGTAGCTGAAGAAGGTTCAAGTAAAACGGCTAAGAAAGCAGTAGCAGATGGAGCTAACAATACAGGTCAGTTTGATTTGTTTGCAGCACCAGGAACTGGAAAAGTTAGCGAAGAAAATAACATTAATGGTTTTAGAACTATTGACAATACAAATCACTTTTACCAATTAATAAACACACCAGTATCTAGAAAACTGTTGTTAAATAAATTAATGCAACAGGAATCGGTATGTTTTGATACAGAAACTACTGGGTTGAAAGCTTTAGAAGTAGAGTTAATAGGTATTGCTTTTTCTTGGGAAGAAAAGAAAGGATATTATGTTACATTTCCAGAAAACCAAGAAGAAACACAAACGATACTTGAAGAATTCAGACCATTTTTTGAGAATGATAGTATAGAAAAAGTAGGACATAATTTAAAATACGATATCAAAGTATTGTCAAATTACAATATGCCTGTAAAAGGAAAATTGTTTGACACTATGATTGCGCATTATTTGATAAACCCAGATATGCGCCATAATATGGATGTTCTTTCAGAAACCTATTTGAATTATCAGCCAGTTTCTATTACTGAATTAATAGGGAAAAAAGGAAAGAATCAGCTATCAATGCGTCAGGTAGAGCTTCCAAAGCAAAGCGAATATGCAGTAGAAGATGCAGATATAACTTACCAGTTAAAAGAACATTTTTCAGAAGAGTTAGAAGGTGGAAACTTAACAGGGTTATTCAAAGATGTTGAAGCACCATTAGTGTCGGTTTTAACAGCAATGGAGATAGAAGGAGTTAACTTAAATACAGAGTTCTTAAAATCTTTATCAGTAGAGTTAGCAAAAGATATAGAGCAATTAGAGCAAAATATTTATAAAGAAGCAGGAGAGGAGTTCAATATAGCATCACCTAAACAATTAGGAGTTGTTTTGTTTGAAAACATGAAGTTGGTAGACAAGCCTAAAAAAACAAAAACAGGACAATATTCAACAGCCGAAGATGTGCTTTCAGCATTAGCAAAAGATCATGAGATAATTGCTAATATTTTAGAATATCGTCAATACAAAAAACTACAAAGTACTTATGTAGATGCTTTGCCAAATGAGGTAAATCCTAAAACAGGACGTGTGCATACAGTATATGCGCAAGCTGTGGCTGCAACGGGTAGATTGAGTTCTAATAATCCGAATTTACAGAACATTCCAATTAGAACAAAAAGAGGGCAAGAAGTTAGAAAAGCTTTTGTGCCAAGAGATGAAAATCATGTATTGTTAGCTGCTGATTACTCTCAAATTGAATTACGAATTATAGCTGCTTTAAGTGAAGAGGAAACGATGATTAAAGCATTTCAGGATGGAGAAGATATTCATGCTTCAACTGCAGCAAAAGTTTTTAATGTAGCCATCGATGAGGTAACTAGAGAGCAACGTAGTAATGCTAAAACAGTAAACTTTGGAATTATTTATGGAGTTTCTGCATTTGGATTAAGTAACCAAACAGATTTATCAAGAAAAGAAGCAAAGGCTTTAATTGATACATACTATGAAACATATCCAAAGTTGAAAAATTACATGTCAAAGCAAGTAGATTTTGCACGTGAAAATGGTTATGTGGAAACAATTTTAGGGCGTCGTAGGTATTTGAAAGATATTAATTCTCGTAATGGTATTGTACGTAGTGCTGCCGAACGAAATGCAGTAAATGCACCAATACAAGGTAGTGCTGCAGATGTAATAAAGCTTGCAATGATTAATATTCACAACAGATTTGAAAAAGAAAATTTTAAATCAAAAATGTTGTTACAGGTGCATGATGAATTGGTGTTTGATGCACATAAAGATGAGTTAGAGATTATTCAGCCAATTATAAAAGAAGAAATGGAAAATGCATTTAAAATGTCGGTTCCATTAGATGTTGAGGTTGGTTTAGGAGAAAATTGGTTAGAAGCACATTAAAAGCTTAAGAATGGAATTAGATTATTTGGAGAATGTAAATGGTCTTAATGAGAATGTTGTTAGATTATACAATTTTAATAAGGAAGAAGCACAGAAGCTTAGTGAGCTAATTGAAGATGTAATTATTAATAAAAAACAACGATTAGATTTATCTACAGTAGATTTTATAAAACCTAGAAATTGTAATTTAATTTTAGGGTTGTTCAAGTCTGATGAAGGTATACTTACAGAAGATTATAAAACCTTTTATTGTGTTCTTACATTAAGAGGTTTTATAAATATGTTGAATCTTATAGAGCCTTTTTGTAAAAAAGAAACGAGGAGTTACCAATACTTATATGATATTGATAACCCCACAGATTTGTTATTTTCTCCAACAGCAAGTTGGTAAAATTGTAGTTTACTTAATAGTAAAAATTTCTTCTTGTATCCAGTTTGCTCTCAATTTGAAAACTTTTTCAAAGTAAATTACTTTTTCAGGTTGTTTTCTTGATAAGAAATCACCAGTGTCCCATTGATTATTATTGTTTTCATCAATAATTGCTCTAACAGTGTATTCTTTAGGTTCAAGTAATTCAAACTCTATTTTTTTAGAGGAATTTAGATACTTAGTTTTAATTACAGTGTTTTTATTTATAAGTTGTAATATAATTGGATGCTTTGTTTCTTTTTTAATGTTTAATACAATCGTTCCGTAATCTTCAGGAGTTAGTGTGTTGTATTTATAATTTAAAGAATCATTGGAGGTTTCAAAAAGGTCAGTAATTCCTTTAGGCAAAATATTGAAATCATATTTCATTTTTGTTTTTTTCGAGAATAAAACAGCTAACTTATTAATATCTACTTTTTTTACTTCAAAAGGAACATCAATGGTGTCTTTGTCTACTAGAGAAAACTTTGTTTTATCAATGTTTACAATGGGATTGTTTGTATTAAGAAATAAGGTGTCGTTTAGGTGTAGTGTTCTACGAATGTTTGAAGAAATAGAAAGAGAATCTATTTTCTTTTTACGTAAACGTACAGTAATAGTATCTTTAAAATCAGTATTACTAACTATAAAATTCAAAGAATCTTGTTCAATTATAGGAGTATACCAATAGTTAAGAGTGTCTTTATCTTTTTCAAACTGAGAAAAAGATTTAAAATTTGAAGGAACAGACGATAATAAATCGACTTTCATATTTTCTTTTTCTCCATTAAATCCAAATAAAATTTTTCCTTTGGTTGTTTCCTTTCCTCTTTTAAATTTAAATGGTTGTAATTCTTTAAAAATACGTATAGGTTTAGTAACCAAGGTATCTTGAGGTAAGGAAATAGTATCTTTAAAAAAACCAATCTCATCATTTTGACTATTAAATAAGTAGTTGTTTGAAGACTGTTTTAAACCAAGTAAAAGATATTTTCCTTCTCGTAAATTAGTAAATTCAAAATTTGTAGAATCTAGTGTACTAGTTACATAGCTTGGCTTTTGTTTGTAAACGATAGAATCGTTATAGGTACTATCTAATTTATATAATAATACGCTAATTTCTTTAATTTTTTCTTTTTTAAAAGCAGAGGCAACAGAACCTTTTAAACTTAAAGAGTCTATGTAGTTTCCAGTAGAGAAAACGTATTTGAAGCTTTCCAATTTATTGTTTTCATTATTATCTTGGATAGCATTACCAAAATTAAAAGTATAGGTAGTATTAGATTTTAAGGTGTCTAATATTTTAATGTTAATATGTTTGCTTGGAGACCCTTGTGGGGTGATTAAAGGTGGGTTTTTTAAAGGAGGGGAAACAACAAGCTGTTTAGTAAGATCTTTTAAAACAATATATTCGTCAAACTCAATTCGTATATTTTTTTTGTTAAAGTTAGTAGTTTCATAAGGAGGTTTAGCGGTAACCATAATAGGAGCGTCCTTATCTTTAGGACCACCATCAGGCCTACCTTTTCTTGCGCAACTAGCTATTATAAGAGTAAATAAAATAACTAAAAGAGTGTGTTTGTTTTTCACAAATTAATATTTAAAATATAAGATCAAAAGTAGTAAAATAAGACGAATGAAATTTATACATTTTTAGTGTAAGCCATGGTAGCAATACTAATAGTAATATCTTTTGTTTTAAGTAATTCTTTACAACAGTTTTCAAGAGTAGCTCCCGTGGTAATAACATCATCGATAAGTAAAACGTGTTTTTTTTCAAAAAAAGTATAACTAGTTAATTTAAATTTAGTTTTACTATTTGAAAAACGTTCAAAACGTTTTTTAAAAGTTTGTGTTTTTGAAACAGAAACTTTAATAAGGACATCGGGAATATATTGAATGTCTAATATTTTACTCAAAGTTTGACCAAATTTAGTGAGTTGATTATAGCCGCGCTGTTTTAATTTTTTAGGATGAAGAGGAACTGGAAGTATATAATCAATATGATTAAAAACACTAGACTCTTTTAATATATGTCCAAATCTATTGGCAAGAAACACACCAATTTGTTGTTGGTTTTTATATTTTAACTCATGAATAATTTTTTGTGTTATTCCGTGTTTTTGATAATATAAAAAAGAACGAATACTTTTTATAGGTACTTTTCCATAAAAAGGAGATAACATTGTAACATTTGTATAAGGGTTGTCGTCGATAATAGGTAAATCATGGTTACAGGTTGTACATAGGTAATTTTCATTTTGTAGTAACATTAACGTACAATTAACACATAGATTAGGATAAAATAAATAGAATATTTCTTTTAAAAGTCGCATCTTTACAAGCCATTTTTTAAGAGAAAGATACGAAAACCTAACAAAAAAGCATTTTGAATAAGAAACTTAATTTTTTTAAAGAAGCAGTAAAAAACTATAAAACATCTGGAACAGTAGTTCCTAGCTCTAGATTTTTAGCAGATAAAATGCTAAAAGAAATAGATTTTTCTAAAGCTAGTGTTATTGTAGAGCTGGGACCTGGGAATGGAGCAATTACGCATAGTATTTTAAAGAAGGTTAATTCTAGTGCTGTTGTTATATGTTTTGAAATTAATGATGCTTTTTATGAAGAATTAAAAGAAATAAATCATCCGCAGTTAATTGTTCTAAAATCTTCTGCCGAAAAAATAAAAGAAGAAATAGAAAAATTAGGTTACGACAAAGCAGATCATATAATCTCTAGTTTACCTTTAACGATTATACCTAAAAAAATATCGTCAAATATTCTATTAGAAAGTTATCGTTTTTTAAAGACTAATGGGATGTTCATTCAATATCAATATAGTTTAACTTATTATAAAAAATTGAAAGAAGTTTTTGGGAAAAACATAGCTTTAAGTTTTGAGCCTCTTAACTTTCCACCGGCATTTGTGTACAAGTGTGTTAAAAAATAGTATATTAGCGCAGAACACATCAAGTTGTTCATCATAATTCCCCAGATGATGATTACTATACCAAGACTGAAAAATAACGGCATTGTTGCCTTTTTGATGGTTTTAATAATTACCATTGGATATTTGTCATATCAAAATGCGAGTGATTACGCAGAATTAAAGAATGTTTTTGAGTTAGAAAAAAAGGAGCTAGAATCTGAGCTTAATATTGTTATTAAGGACTATGAAGATGTAAGCTTTGATAAAAATGAAGTTTCATTAAAACTTCGAGAAGAACTTCATAAAATAATAAAACTTCGAGATACTATTCAAAACTTAAAGGCGATAGATTATGGATTGATTCGTTTTTACAGAAAGAGGATTGCCAACTTAGCTACACAAAACAAAATTCTTTTTACACAAATAGATTCATTAAACCTTCTTAATAATGAACTAGAAACTAAAAATGATAGTGTAAAAGAGGTCTTATTAGAAAAAGAAAATCAGAATACTAAACTAAAGCATAAAAATTACTTCTTAGGACAAGAGAAAAAGGTTCTAAAGGAAAAAATTGCCGTAGCAGAAATTATTGAAATATCTTCAGTAAAGGTAGAGGCAATGAAAAAGAGAAGAAAAGATAAATATACATCTACATCAAGATCGAGCAGAACCGATGCATTTAAAGTAGAATTTAATTTATTAGAAAATAAAATTATTTCAGAAGGAATAAAGCCTATTTATATTCAAATATTAGATGAAAATAAAAAGGTAATAGCTCCTGCAAAGGAAGTAAGATTGAAAAATAAAGAGAAAATAATAAGTAGTGATATTTTAATGGCAGAATATCATAACAAGCAAATACCTGTAATTTCTTTTATTTATGTAAATAGAGAAAGTATACACAAAGGATCTTACCTAGTTAAGATATTTGTAAATGGTGTTTTTGCTGGTAAATCAATTGTGAAATTAAGATAAAGAAATGAAGTAGAAAACTATTAATTAACCCCAATAAACCCCCTTAATTATGACTCCCCACAAAAGAAAAAGCATATTAATTGTTGTGCTTTTAATGCTTACACTTTTTTTAACGTTGTACTCGTTTCAGAAATCTAGCCAATACGAAGACCTGAAACAAATCTTTCAACAAGAAAAGACTGATTTAGAAAAAGAACTAGACGAGATGATAAAAGATTATACTGATGTTGTCGTAAGAAAAAAACGTCTCTCTAAAAGATTAAAAGTAGAGTTGGTAAAAATGAAAGAACTACGTGATTCTATCAAAAGTTTACGAACAGATAATTATAACCTAATTAGAAAGTACAGAAGAAAGATTGTTACCTTAGAAAGAGAAAATAGAAATTTATTTATTCGAGTAGATTCACTTAGTACAGTAAACAATGCTTTAGCTCAAGAAAATGTTATTACCAATGAAATCTTAAAGCAAAAGGAAACAATAAATGTTTCGTTAACTGAGAAAAACAAGGAGTTAACAGAGAAACAAAAATCACTTGAAGAGAAAATAGCTATTGGAGGAGTTATTAAAACAAGCCCAGTAAAAGCAATTGCAATGAAGGAGCGTAGTAGTGGAAAATTAACCTCTACATCGAGATCAAGTAGAACAGACGCTTTTAAAATCAATTTTGATTTATTAAAAAATGTAATTACTGAGGCAGGAGAAAAATCTGTTTATATTCAAATTATAGATGAGAATAAAAAAGTAGTAGCACCAAAAGGAGTTACAAACTTAAAAGATGGAGGTAAAATACAGTATTCCGATTCTATAGAAATAAATTATGATAATAATAGATTAAGTTTAGTGTCTTTAGTTCTCGTAAATAGAGATGATATAAACAAAGGAAAATATACCGTGAGTGCATTTGTAGACGGTGTCTATACAGGAGCCACAACTTTAAAGCTCAGATAAACAATCATTAAAAAAATAATAGAAAGTGAAGAATTAAATGAATTCTTCACTTTTTTCTTTTAGAATAGCGTTAGTTTAAATCCTTATTTTATTTTTGCACCATGGCAAAACAAGAAGATCAATTTAAAAAGGTATTATCGCATGCTAAGGAGTATGGTTATGTATTTCAATCATCTGAAATTTACGATGGTTTAAGTGCGGTATATGATTATGCTCAAAATGGAGTAGAATTAAAGAAAAATATTAGAGATTACTGGTGGAAAGCAATGGTGCAAATGCACGAAAATATAGTAGGAATAGATGCGTCAATTTTAATGCATCCTACTACATGGAAAGCATCAGGTCACGTAGATGCATTTAATGATCCATTAATTGATAATAAAGATTCTAAGAAAAGATATAGAGCAGATGTTTTAGTAGAAGATTATTGTGCTAAAATAGAAGGTAAAATAGAGAAAGAAGTAAAAAAAGCAGCAAAACGTTTTGGCGATGCTTTTAATAAAGAAGAATTTCTTGCTACCAATGGCCGTGTTTTAGGATACCAAGAAAAGATAAACACTATTTTAGGTCGACTTGGAAAATCTTTAGAAAATGAGGATTTAGCTGATGTAAAAGCTTTAATTGAAGAATTGGAAATTGCCGATCCTTTAACAGGTTCTAAAAATTGGACAGACGTTAAGCAATTTAACTTAATGTTTGGAACAAAACTGGGAGCTTCAGCAGATACTGCAATGGATTTATATTTAAGACCTGAAACTGCACAAGGAATTTTTGTAAACTTTTTAAATGTGCAAAAAACAGGTCGTATGAAAATTCCTTTTGGAATTGCTCAAACAGGTAAGGCTTTTCGTAACGAAATAGTAGCGCGTCAGTTTATTTTTAGAATGCGTGAATTTGAGCAAATGGAAATGCAATTTTTTGTAAAACCAGGAACTCAAAAAGAATGGTATGACACTTGGAAAGAAACTCGATTAAAGTGGCACTTGAGCTTAGGTATGGGAGCTGATAATTATCGTTTCCACGATCATGAAAAATTAGCACACTATGCTGATGCAGCTGCAGATATTGAATTTAAATTCCCATTTGGATTTAAAGAGTTAGAAGGGATTCATTCTCGTACTGATTTTGATTTAAAAGCGCATGAAGAGCATTCAGGAAAGAAATTACAGTATTTTGATCATGAAGAGAATAAGAATTATGTGCCATACGTAGTAGAAACATCAATTGGTTTAGATAGAATGTTCTTAGCAGTTTTCTCAAAATCTTTGCAAGAAGAAGAATTAGAAAATGGAACAACAAGAACAGTTTTAAAATTACCAGCAGTTTTAGCACCAACAAAAGCAGCTATTTTACCATTAGTTAAAAAAGATGGATTGCCAGAAATAGCACGTAAAATTGTTGATGATTTAAAATGGGACTTCAATGTGTCTTATGATGAAAAAGATGCTGTAGGACGTCGTTATCGTCGTCAAGATGCAAATGGAACACCATTCTGTATTACTGTAGATCATGATACTTTAAATGATAATACGGTAACAATTCGTCATAGAGACACTATGGAGCAAAAACGTGTAGCTATTTCTGAATTAAGAGATATTATTAAAGAAGAAGTAGATGTTAAAAATTGGTTACAAAAAATGTAATTGATATTTATATAAAACTTGAAATCCTATCATTCTAAAAATGGTAGGATTTTTTATTTTTGCGCTATTAAATAGAAAACAATGAAGACTTTATTAAAAATACTATTCGTTATCTTTTTATTATGGATGATTGCTGGAGTTTACCTATTAAACACTGAGCATCCAAAAGCCCAAGTAGTAATGGGATTAGGGGTTTTATTTATGTCATTTATTTTAATGCCCTTATTTATTTACTACCGATATAAAGATGGAAAGTACAAGAAGTACGTTATAAATAATAATCAAAATAAAAAAGCTGAGAATTAATCCTCAGCTTTTTTATTATTTCTTCTTTTGTTATTTCTTTTTCTCGGTTTGTTATTAGAGCTAGCAGAAGATTGGTTCTTTTTATTATTTCTAGACCTTCCTTCTTTTTTATTTGAAGGCTTGTTAGAATTGTCTTTTGTGTTTTTTTTGCTCGAACCACCTCTATGAGTAGCACCAACGCCTTTTTTCTTTTTAAAAGGTTTCTTTTTTTGAGTAGAAGCTCTTTTAGGTCCCGCTGTATCAGTAGGCTCATATCCTTCAATAATCTCAGTTTTTAGCTTCTGTTTTAAGATTTTTTCTATTTCTTTTTGATATTCTGTTTCTTCGCTGCAAACCAAAGAAATAGCTTCTCCTTTAGCACCAGCTCTACCAGTTCTACCAATTCTATGAACATAATCTTCAGGAACATTAGGTAGTTCAAAATTTATAACATGTGGTAGTAAAGGAATGTCAATACCACGTGCAGCAATATCAGTGGCAACCAAAACTCTATTAGTATTGTTTTTAAAATTAGCTAAAGCTTTGGTTCTGGCTCCTTGACTTTTATTTCCATGAATAGCAGCAGCAGTAACACCAGCTTTAATAAGCTTTTCGGTTAGTTTATTAGCTCCGTGTTTGGTTCTAGTGAAAATTAAAACCTGACTCCAATTACCTTCTTTGATGAGTTTGATAACAATCTCTGTTTTCTTTTTCTTGTCAATTGAATAAACTTTTTGAGCAACTTTATCGGCGGTAGAATTTTGCGGAGCAGCTTCTACAGAAACAGGGTTGTTTAAAATACCTTCAGCAAGTTTTTTTATTTCTTTAGAAAAAGTGGCCGAAAACAATAGGTTTTGACGATTTGAAGGCATAAAACTGATAATCTTATTAATGTCTCTAACAAACCCCATGTCTAACATTCTATCAGCCTCATCTAAAATAAGAACATCAATTCGCTTAAATGATACAGCTTTTTGATCATGTAAATCTAATAATCTACCAGGAGTAGCAACTAGTATATCAACACCTTGCCTTAATGTTTTAATTTGACCAGATGCTTTAACACCTCCAAAAACTACGGCAGACTTAATATTTAAATATGTACTATATTCTCTTACATTATCATAAACTTGAGCAGCTAATTCTCTCGTAGGAGTTAATACTAAAGCTCTTATTGGACGGTATTTTGGATGTTTAGTTTCTGCTAATCGTTGTAAAACAGGTAGTGTGAAACCAGCAGTTTTTCCAGTTCCAGTTTGTGCAGAAGCTAATATATCTTTTCCTTCTAATATATGTGGAATTGCTTTTTCTTGAATTGGAGAAGGAGAATTGTATCCTTTTTCTTTGATGGCTTTTAGTAAAGCATCAGATAAACCTAAAGATTTAAATGTCATATGTTTTTTTTCAGAAATAGCGATAATAAGTATAGCTATGAAGCTGCAAAGGTACTGCTATTTATTAGGAAGTATAGTAAATAAAAAAAGACGCCCAAAAAGCGCCTTTTAGATGTAATATTTAGCTAGCTTATTTTTTCATTGCACCTTTAATAAGTCCAATAATAACCATTAAAACTCCACCACCAACACCGCTACCAATGATGTTTCCAATAATACCAGAAATATCAATGTTAAGCATGCCTAATAGTTGGGCTCCTAGTCCACCACCAAGAATTCCCACAACAGAATTCCAAAGAGTACCTAAAGAATATTTTTTTAATAAAGCACCAGCAATGTTACCCCCAACGGCACCACTTAATAAGCTAATAATTAATTCCATAATTTATTGTTTTTTAATTAGTTAATTGATTCTAAAGAAAGTGAAAATTAATTAATAAAACAAATAATGTCAGTTAGTTAGGTGGTTCCGATATGAAATAAAGCATCACCCATGTTTACAATTGGAAAGTTGTTTTTAGCAATAATATATCCATCAAAAGGAGCTTTGATATCAAAGTTAGTTTTACCGTAAGTATCCATAATATTACCTAATACTTGTCCTTTTTTAATTGCTGCTCCGTTTTCAATTTTGGCATTGAATAAACCAGCAACTTTAGCACGAATCCATTTTCGCTTATGAATAGCTATACTAATAAGATTTTCAGGAACTCCAACATTATGATTAATCATTTCAAAGTGTTTTAAAACTCTTAGTGTACCATTTATTCCTTGTTGAATAGCATTTTCATCTAAACGTAATGATTCACCTCCTTCATAAACAATTACAGGGATATTATTTTTATAACATTGATTTCTAAAAGATTTAGGAATTAGTTTAGAGCCAAACAAAAAAGGAGCGTTAAAAAGCTTTGCTAGTTCATAACCTCTTTCATCTTCAGGTGTATATCTTATTTGAGGAAAGTTATTTCTTTGAGCCCCACCAGTGTGAAAGTCAATGGCAAAATCGATATTTTTAGTAAGCTCTTTCATTAAGTAGTATGCCATTCTACTGGCCAAAGAACCAGACTTAGAACCAGGGAAACTTCTATTAACATCTTTCCCATGCATATATCTAGATAAACTTAAAAAGCCAAAGATGTTTAATAAAGGAACAACAATAACACAACCTCTATGTATTTTATAAGATTTATCAATAAGCATTCTACGTACAAGTTCAATACTGTTTACTTCATCACCATGTAAACCTCCTTGTAATAAAATGGTAGGTCCTAATTTATCACCGTTAAAAACATATACAGGAATTTCGATAAGAGTACCAGTAGGTAACCTATCAATAGGGATTTTAATTAATTTAGATTCGCCTAAACCAATTTTATTTCCACGTATTTCTACAATTTCGTTTTTAAACTCTTGTTCAAACATTTTTCTTCTAAGAATTTAATAATAGCCTTGGCTATATTGTCTTTTGTATAAGCCTCAATACCTTGGAGCCCTGGAGTAGAGTTTACTTCAATTAGTAAAGGTCCTCTTTTTGAGCGTATCAAATCAACGCCAGTAACAGGTAAACTTAAGTATTGGGCAGCTTTTATAGCTATTTCTTCTTCTTTAGGAGTTAAGGTTACTTTAAAACCATTACCACCCCTATGAATATTTGAACGAAAATCATCTTCTAACCCTTTTCTTTTCATAGAAGAAACTACTTCATTTCCAACAACAAAAGCACGAATATCTTCACTGTTACTCTCTTGAATAAATTCTTGCAATAAAATATTAGTATTTGTACCATACATGGTATCAATAATAGATTTGGCAGATTTTTTACTTTCGGCCAAAATCACACCAGAACCATGTGTACCTTCTTGTAGTTTAATTATAATTGGAGCGCCACCTAACAAATCTATCTGTTCGTTAATATTCTCTGGATTAACAGAAAATAAAGTATCTGGAATAGGAATGTTTTTGCGGTTCATTATTTGTAAAGTACGAACCTTATTTTGAGCACGTAGAATTCCTAAAGAAGTGGCAGCACTATATACACCATTCATTTCAAACTCTTTAACAACTGCTGCGCCATGACGAGTTGCAGAAGCACCAATTCTAGGAATAATTACATCGGGAATATCAATAATATTTTCACCTTCATAAATAATTTCAGGCTTACCGTTGGTAAGTTTTATAGAACATCTTAAATGATTTATAATTCTAACATTATGTCCTCTACGATGCGCTTCTTTATATATTCTTTGTGTAGAATATATTTGGTCACTAACAGAAAGAATAAAAATATTCATAGCTATGCTGTTCAAATTACACAAATCTAACATTTTTTTGAATAGAGAGAATTGTTTTTATAGTGGATAAGATAATGTTCTGTTAATTTTTTTTGATATAATGTTTACATGAAGTACTTTCATAAGCTCTAAAACCAAGATGATGAAAACAATTTGTAAAGTTTTTATAGCATTAGTTCCTTATGCGTTGGTAGCACAGCAAGCTACTTCTTCTAAAATAGTAAAAGAATCGCTAGTACAAAAAGAAGCACTAGCAAAAACATCCATAGTAAAAAATGTTTCTTTTGAAAACATTGGACCAACAGTAATGAGTGGTCGAGTAGTAGATATTGATGTAAATCCAGAGAATACAACTGAATTTTATGTGGGTTATGCATCAGGAGGTTTGTGGTATACAAATAATAATGGAACAACTTTTACACCAGTATTAGATAGTTCACCAACACAAAATGTAGGGGATATTGCAGTTGATTGGAAAAACGGAACACTTTGGGTAGGTACAGGAGAAAATAATTCATCACGTTCTTCATATGCAGGGATTGGGATTTTAAAATCTACTGATAAAGGAAAAACGTGGGAAAATGTTGGATTACAGGATAGTCATCATATTGGAAGAATTTTAATTAACCCAAATAATCCAGATGAGGTTGTTGTTGGAGCTATAGGTCATTTATATTCCTCAAATAACGAGCGTGGTATTTTTAAAACTACCGATGGTGGTAAAACTTGGAAAAAAACGTTGTTTATTAATGAAAATACTGGAATTATAGATGTGCAGCAAGCGCCCAATAATTTTAATGTATTATATGCAGCAGCTTGGGAACGTAATAGAAAGGCATGGAATTTTGATGGAGATGGAAAGAATTCAGCAATTTATAAATCAACAGACGCAGGAACTACTTGGACAAAAATATCCGACAATAATGGTTTCCCAAATGGAGAAAATGTAGGAAGAATTGGTTTAGCAGTTTTTAATGAAAATGTAGTATATGCTTTTCACGATAGTCAGTTTAGAAGAAAAAAGGAAAAGAAAAAAGAAGAAGACTCAAATGCGCTAACAAAAGACGATTTTAAAACAATGTCTGTAGAAGACTTTTTAAAATTGAAAGATAAAAAGCTGAATACCTATTTAAAAATGAATGGTTTTCAAGAAAAATATAGAGCTGAAAATGTAAAACAAATGGTGCGTTCAGGTTCTGTAAAACCAAACGATTTAGCTAAGTATTTAGAAAACGCAAATACATTGTTATTTGATACTCCGGTAATTGGAGCAGAAGTGTTTAAAACTACCAATGGTGGAAAAACATGGAAGAAAACACACGAAGGTTATTTAGATGATTTATATTATTCATATGGATATTATTTTGGAGAAATACGAGTAGATCCACAGGATGAAAAAGGAATTTATGTATTAGGGGTTCCTATTTTAAAATCGAAAGATGGAGGAAAAACATTTACATCAATTAGTAAAGAAAATGTACATGCCGATCATCAAGCATTATGGGTAAATGCAAAGAAACAAGGACATTTAATTGATGGTAATGATGGAGGTTTAAATATTTCATATGATGATGGTGAAAGTTGGACAAAACTGAATCAACCAGCAGTGGGTCAGTTTTATACGGTTTATGCCGATAATCAGAAAAACTATAAAGTGTATGGAGGTTTACAAGACAATGGTGTTTGGGTAGCGAGCCATAATGCTAAAATGGATAAGCGTTGGAAGCAAACAGGAAAAAATCCATACGAGAGTATTATGGGAGGAGATGGTATGCAAGTGGCTGTAGACGATAGAGACCCTAATATTGTATATACAGGATATCAATTTGGAAACTACTTCCGTATAAATAGAAAAACTGGACAGCAAAAATATATTCAACCAAAACATAAGTTAGGAGAAAATCCATATCGCTTTAATTGGCAAACACCTATCCAGTTATCAAAACACAATCAGGATATATTATACTTAGGAGGAAATAAATTACACCGTTCGTTAGATAAAGGAGATACTTGGGAAACTATTTCAGAAGATTTAACCAAAGGAGGAAGAAAAGGTAATGTAGCTTATGGTACGTTAACTACTATTTCGGAAAGCCCGTTCCAATTTGGTTTAATTTATATAGGAACCGATGATGGACTTGTACAAGTTACTAAAAATGCAGGCGGAAGTTGGGAGAACATCTCAAATACATTACCTCAAAACTTATGGGTAAGTAGAGTAATTGCCTCAAAACATAAAAAAGGAAGAGTGTATGTTACGTTGAATGGATACCGTTGGGACGATTTTAATGTATATGTATACATGTCTGATAATTATGGGGAAACATGGAAAAATATAAGTGGTAACATTCCAGCTTCACCAGTAAATGTGATTAAAGAAGATCCTAAAAAAGAAAACATTTTGTATGTAGGAACGGATAATGGTTTGTATGTATCTTTTAATAAAGGTGCAGAATGGCAATTATTCCAAAAAGGGCTACCTAATGTAGCGGTTCACGATTTAGTAATTCAGCCAAAGGCTAAGCATTTAATTGTAGGAACGCATGGTCGTAGTTTGTATAAAGCAAACATAGCACCGTTGCAAGATTTCAAAAATGAAGAAACATTATTTGCTATAAAGAAAATTAGAAAAAGTAATTTTTGGGGAAGTTCATGGAGTAAGTGGTTAAAGCCAAATACACCTAAAATTTCGATTCCATTTTATGTGAGAGAAAATAAAAAGGTTAGTATTAAAATTTATGCAGGAGATATTCTAGTAAATACAATTAAAAAAGATGTAGAGAAAGGATTTAATGAAATAACATACGATGCTTCTTTTTCTGAAAAAGGAAGAAAAGAATATCTGAAAAAACATAAGGATGCAATTGTAAAAAAAGCAAAAAACGGAGTTTATTATTTACCAAAAGGAAAATATACTATAAAGTTTGAGGACAAAAAGCAGACATTAGAAATTAAGTAAGTTGTAACATTTTTTTATTTAAGTACTCTAATAAGTATAAAAAAATCAAAGAAAATGAAAAAATCGTTAAACTATACTTGTCCAAAATGTAATAATCATACTTACGAAGTAAGTGAAATGAGAGCTACAGGAGGAACATTGTCTAAAATTTTTGATGTACAGAATAAAAAATTTACTAGTGTAACTTGTCAAAGATGCAGTTATACAGAGTTTTATAAAGCAAGTACAAGTGCATTAAGTAATGTTTTTGATTTCTTTACAAATTAAGAAACAATAGTATCTTTGCCTATATGGGAATTATAAGAGTAAATGATATTCGTTTATTTACCAATCATGGATGTTTAGACGAAGAAGGAAAGATAGGCTCAGAATATAGAGTAGATGTTGAAGTAAAAGCAGATTTACAAAAATCGGCAAAAACGGATGAGTTAGTTGATACAGTAGACTATGTTCATTTAAATCATATTGTAAAAGAAGAAATGGCTATTCGTTCTAAATTATTGGAGCATGTAGCACAAAGAATTATAGATAGAATCTTTAGAGAGATACAACTTGTTGAAGAGGCGGAGGTTAGCGTTTCAAAAATTAATCCACCAATAGGAGGAAATGTAGGAGAAGTTGTAATTATTGTAAAAGATGTGCGTAAAAATTAAAAAAAGCTTGCAGAAAAGGATAAAAACTGTAAATTTGCAGTCCTTATCAATATAAGGTGTCGTGGCCGAGTGGCTAGGCAGTGGTCTGCAACACCATGTACAGCGGTTCGAATCCGCTCGACACCTCAGAAAGTAAAAACCTTCCATTATTTTGGAAGGTTTTTTTGTTGTAATAATAATTTAAAGTAACTAACAATTTTCTAGATAACAAAACAAGTATTTCCCTTCAAATAAAGGTAATTTCGACTCATGATAATGAATTTATATCAAAGGTTATAAATGTATTATAAGTATAATATCTATTATAAAGTATTTCTAGCTAACAATTGAAAAATACTTAAATATAGCAGAGGTGGTTTAAAATTGCGTAAAGAGAATAAAAAGAATGCCTGCATTAATGTTTTTGTTTTCCTTAACAAAAAGTTTCGTTAAAAATCTGCATCTTTGTAGTTATGCGAATTTATCCGATAGAAACAGGTAATTTTAAGTTAGATGGCGGAGCCATGTTTGGTGTAGTACCAAAATCACTTTGGGAAAGAACAAATCCAGCAGACGAAAAGAATATGATATCAATGAGTATGCGATGCATGCTTATAGAAGATGGAGATAGACTTACACTGATAGACACTGGAATTGGAAACAAACAATCAGATAAATTTTTTGGGTATTATTATTTATTTGGAGACTTCTCTTTAGACGCTTCATTAGCTAAGTATGGTTTTCATAGAGATGATATAACCGATGTGTTTTTAACACACTTGCATTTTGATCATTGTGGAGGAGCAATCCAATGGAATAAATTCCGAACAGGATACGAACCAGCTTTTAAAAATGCACGTTTTTGGAGTAATCAGCGTCATTGGGACTGGGCAATCCAACCAAATGCACGAGAAAAAGCATCATTTTTACAAGAAAATATATTGCCAATACAAGAAAGTGGTCAACTAAATTTTTTACACTTAAACGCAAAAGATTATGTAGGGTTCGATGTATTGTTTAAAGATGGACATACAGAAAAACAAATGCTACCAAAAATAGAATACCAAGACAAAACCTTGGTGTTTATGGCCGATTTATTACCTACTGCAGGCCATATACCATTACCATATGTTATGGGATATGATACTCGACCATTATTAACGCTAAAAGAAAAAGAAGCCTTCTTAAATGAGGCAGCAGATAAAGAATATTACTTGTTTTTAGAGCACGATGCCTATAATGAGGTAATAACTGTAAAGCATACTGAAAAAGGAGTACGATTAAAAGAGAGTTATAAATTTACAGATATATTTAATTAAAATAGAGATATGAGAGTTTTAAAGCCAGTATTTTATTCTGCTGTAGCAGTATCAATCCTAGCTAGTTGTAAAACAGTTAGTAAAATACCTGTACCAACAGGATCTAATACCGTAGTAAACCTTCCAGCAAAAAAAGCTAAGTTAACAGATAGCGAAAAAGATAATTGGCAGCACTTAGATTTAGCAACAGATACCATTCCAGGAATGAGTGTGAATAAAGCATATGAATTCTTAAAAGGAAAGAAAAGCGTACCAGTAATAGTGGGAGTTGTTGATTCGGGTACCGATTTAAAACATGAAGACTTAGTAGATGTTGCTTGGGTAAATACTAAAGAGATAGCAGGAAACGGAATTGATGATGATAAGAATGGTTATGTTGACGATATCAACGGATGGAATTTCTTAGGGAAATCATACAAAGAACACTTAGAATATGAACGTATTTTAATGAATCCTTCAATTGCTGATGAAGAAACATTAAAAGAGGTAAAAGCATTTCAAACTAAAAAAGTTGAAGGAGCTAAAAAGAATAAAGTACGTTATGGAGAAATGTTAGCAAATGTAAAGTTGGCAGATGAAACATTAACGAAATATTTCAAAAAATCAGATTATACTGATAAAGAAATAGAGGCAATTAATACTACCGATGAAAAATTAAAAGCAGCTATAGGTACTGCAGGTTTTGCAAAGAGGAATGGTTATACTTTAGCTAGTATTGGAAAAGTTTTAAGTGGTTTAGTGAAAACTGCAGAAGCTACAATTGATGGAGATAACTTAAAAACAGATTACCGTACTGTTGTAGGAGATAATGCTTACGATATTAACGATAAACCAGGTTCTGGTGATGGAAATACCGGGCATTCAGAAGAAGGAGAAGCACATGGTTCTCACGTTTCTGGTATTATTGGAGCAAAAAGAAATAATGGAGTTGGTATGAATGGAGTTGCTAATAATGTAAAAATGATGGCAGTACGTTCAGTATCAGATGGTGATGAGTACGATAAAGATGTTGCTTTAGGTATTCGTTATGCAGTAGATAATGGAGCTAAAGTAATTAATACAAGTTTTGGTAAAGGATTTTCACCAAACAAAGAATGGGTTTATGATGCAATTAAATATGCAGCTTCTAAAGATGTATTAATTGTTAATGCAGCAGGAAATGATGGTAAAAACATTGATGTAGAAAAAACATTTCCAAATGATGCACCAGATTTAGTAAATGAAGTAGCAGATAACTTTTTAACAATAGGAGCAATGAGTGCTAACTATGATAAAAAATTACCAGCAACTTTTTCAAACTACGGAAAAATAAATGTAGATGTATTTGCTCCAGGAGTACAAATTCACTCTACTTTTCCAAATAGTACTTATAAGAAAATTAGTGGAACGTCTATGGCTTCTCCAGCAGCAGCAGGTGTAGCAGCATTAGTACGTTCTTATTATCCAAAATTATCTGCAAGTCAGGTAAAACACATTTTAATGAACTCAGGAACTAAAATAGATTTAGAAGTTATCAAGCCAGGAACTGGAGCTAGATACGGTAACAAAGAAGAGATAGTTCCTTTCGCAGATTTATCAGTTTCAGGTCGTGTTGTTAATGCATACAATGCAGTAAGAATGGCAGACAGAATGGTAAACGGAAGAAAATAATAATAGTATAAAGAAAACAAAAAGAGCATTATATTTTGATGCTCTTTTTTTGTTATAAATAACTTATGAAGTTAGAGTTTAATAAATTAAAAAAAGAAATTAGTATTAAAGACGAAGTAGCCAATCATACATGGTTAATTATTATTTTAATGATAGTAAACGTTTTTAATATGACCTTTCAATTATCTTATATAAGTTTTGAAAAAAACGAATTGCTTTTTATTGGATTAGTAATTCTTGCATTAGTTTCAATACTTGTAATATTCTTCTTTTTTACAAAAAGATCATGGAAATCAATGTATAAATTAGAAGAGATAGAAGGAGTAGAGGTTAAAAAGATATACGGAAGAGAACGTATATTTTTAAAATTATTAAACGGAAAAAGACGTAGTTTTCCTATTTTGAAAAATTTAGAAGAAATAGAAAACTTAAAAAAGACATTAACCAACATGGGAATTAAATTAGTTTAAGATGAAAAAAATAATACTAGGACTTTCAATATTGTCAATAGTTTCTTGTGCGGCATCTAAGAAAGTAGATAAAGCACCTGTAAATAAGCAAACTTCGGCAAGTAGTACTTATTGGCAGCAACATGTAGATTATACTATGGATATTGATATGGATGTAAAAACATATCAGTACAAAGGAGTTCAAAAGTTAGTATATACTAACAATTCACCAGATGTATTAAACAAAGTATTTTACCACCTGTATTTTAATGCATTTCAACCAGGGTCTCAAATGGATGTGCGTTCAAGAAATATCAAAGATCCAGATAAAAGAGTAGGCGATAGAATAAGTAAATTATTACCATCGGAAATAGGATACATTAAAGTAAATACATTAAAACAAGATGGTAAACAAGTAAAACACGAAACTGTTGGGACTATTTTAGAGGTAACATTAAACAAAGCAATTCAACCAGGAGAAAGTGTAACGTTTGATATGGTTTTTGATGCGCAAGTACCAAAACAAATTAGACGTTCTGGTCGCGATAGCAAAGAAGGAGTAGCATTATCAATGACACAGTGGTATCCTAAAATGGCTGAGTACGATTTCGAAGGATGGCATACACCACCTTATTTAGGACGTGAATTCCACGGAGTTTGGGGTAATTTTGATGTAACTTTACATATCGATAAAAACTATGTAGTAGGAGGTACAGGATATGTACAAAATGCACAAGAAGTAGGACACGGATACGAAGATAAAAACGAAGCATTAAACTTACCATCAGGAGATAAATTAACATGGAAATTTAAAGCACCAAATGTGCACGATTTTACTTGGGCAGCAGATCCAGACTATATTCATGATACATATAAAATGGAAAATGGAATAGATTTACACTTCTTATACAAAAAGAGTTTATCGCCATTTTTTCAAGAAAATTGGAAGAAATTACAGCCAAAGACTGCAGAGTTAATGGATTATTTTAGTAAACATATAGGGCAGTATCCATACAAACAATATTCAGTAATCCAAGGAGGAGATGGAGGTATGGAGTATGCAATGTGTACTTTAATAACAGGAAAACGTAAATGGGGGAGTTTATTTGGTGTAACAGCACACGAGTTAGCACACACATGGTTCCAATTTTTACTAGCAACGAATGAAAGCAAGCACCCTTGGATGGATGAAGGATTTACAACCTATATTTCAAACAAGGCAGAGAATGAAATTTTAAATAAAGGAAAAGAAAACCCACATACAGGATCATATAGATACTATAATTATGTTGTGAGTAATAATGCAGAAGAGCCATTATCAACCCATGCAGATAGATATCATACAAATATGGCTTACGGAATGGGAAGCTATTCAAAAGGAAATATCTTTTTAACACAGCTAGAGTATATCATTGGTAAAGAAGATGTAGCAAAAACATTAAAAAAGTACTTTAACGATTTTGCATTCAAACATCCAACACCAAACGATATTAAAAGAACGGCAGAAAAAGTTTCGGGAATCCAGTTAGATTGGTTCTTAAACGAATGGACACAAACTACACATACGATAGATTATGGAGTAAAATCTGTAGAAGGAAAAGATATTACTTTAGAAAGAATAGGTAAAATGCCAATGCCAATAGATGTAGAGGTAACTTACACAGATGGTACAAAAGAAGCATTTAACATACCATTACGTATGATGCGAGGAGAAAAGCCAACAAATGCAACAGTTATAAAAGACTGGACTTTTGCACATCCAACCTATACATTTGAAGTATCAAAAGATGTAAAATCGGTAGAAATTGACCCATCAAAATTAATGGCAGATATTAATTTATCGAATAATACATTTACAAAAGAGTAAATAAAGTAAATATATAAATAGAAAAGGTTGAGAATTATCTCAGCCTTTTTTTATGAGTTCTTTTTGAAGCTCAGAAGGATTAAACCCTGTTTGTTTTTTTACAAAAAGACTAAAGTTAGAAGGGCTATCAAAATTGTAATTATAGGCAATTTCTTTATGACTAAGTTCTTTAAAAGCTAAATCACGTTTAATATTCAATATTAAAACATCATGAATATATTTTAAAGGAGTTGTGTTCAATTCTTTTTTTACCAATAAGGAAAGTTTCTTGTTAGAAATGTTTAGGGCTTGAGCGTATTCATTAATAGTTTTAGAATTAAGATAAATATCAACCAAATCAATAAATTGAATAATGGTTTTAGAAGTTTGTTTAAAATTAGTATTCGAACTATTTTCTTCTAAAGAATATAAAAGAGTAGAAAGAAGGTGAATTGATTTCTCCTTGTAAAATTCAGATTTGCTTTTTTGAACATTCAGAATAGTGTTTAATAAATCAAAAAAAACAGCAGTTAACTTTGGGTTTTTATGATAAACAATAGAAGAATCAGAGTAGTTTTTAAGTAAGAAAAAGGCTTCAGAAAAAAGCATTTCTTTGGTAAACTGTATCATTAAACCATCAGCTTTAAAATGTCTTTTTACTAAGTGTAGTTGTTTAGGTTTAATAATATAACAGCTATTTTCTTCAATAGGAACTTTGTTAAAGTCAATAAGTTGATAACCTCCACCTTTTTCAAAAAACATAATTTCAAAATAATCATGTTTATGAATAGTGTTAAAATCATAACTATTATTATGAGAAATGGCAGCTACATTTATATTATAAGCAGTAGTTAAGCTATGAATGGGAATATCATTGGGCATAAATTCATAAGTAGTTTTCTGTTTTTAATAACTTTTAAAGGAAAACGAACTATACTTTCGTCACAGATTTAAAAACTTAAAAATAATGAAAAAAATAATCTTTTCGCTTATAGCATTTGTATCGTTAACCATAAATGCACAAACCACTTGGAAAGTAGATAATGCACATTCGTCAATCACTTTTTCGGTATCACACTTTATGATTTCAGAAGTAACAGGGAATTTTGGAAAGTTTGATATTACAGCAGTTAGTAATGATAAGTTTGAAGACCCAAAGTTTGAAGTATCAATAGATGCAGCAACAATAAATACAAACCAATCAGGAAGAGATAATCATTTAAAAGCGGCAGATTTTTTCGATGTAGCAAAACATGCAAATATTGTATTCAAAAGTACATCTTTTAAAAAGTTAGAAGGAAAAGAGTTTGAAACAAAAGGAGATATTACCATTAAAGGAATTACAAAAGAAGTAGTTTTTAAAGGAAAGTTAAATGGTATTATTGAAGGAAGAAATAATAAAAAGAAAGCAGGGTTAAAATTAACTACTACTATAAAAAGAGAAGATTTTAATGTAGGAAAAGGAATGAACCCAGTAGGAAAAGATGTAGCTGTAACTATAAATATTGAAATGAATCAGCAATAAAAATTTATTTGTCGTAAAGACAAATTATTTTTCCCTTTAAGGCAAAAAACTATCTTAGTTTTTTGCCTTTTTTATTTGTTGTATTTTTAAAAAATGGAACAAGTAACGTTTGAATTAAATTTAGTGTCGATAATAGACGTCCTATCAATAGCAACGGCAATAATGCTTGGCTTTTTGTTAATGACATTAAAGTCTAAAAATAAATATGCAAATATCTTTTTAGGTGCGTTTTTATGGTCTTTGGGAATAGAAGTATTGGAATCTTTTTTAGGGGCATTAACTTTTGAAACAATACATATTCAAGTAGTTCAAACAACATTAGCTACAATTCCTTTATTATTACTCTATGTGCATTCTACTTTAAATGTTAAGTTTAGAAAGGTTTATTTACTACTATTTATACCATTTGTGATATCAAATTTAGTAGGTTTTCCAGAGGAAGAAATAAAGTGGTTTGAATACGTATTTAATCTAATACTCTTATATATAATTCTTAAAAATATTAAAGAACATCAAAATAAAGTAACAGATTACTATTCGGATATAGAGAATAAAACACTTTTATGGATTAGAACAATTGTGTACATATTCTTATTCTTTCATGTCTTTTGGATTCTAGAAGATATTATTGGGTTTCAAAACGAAATTATAACGCAGTATTTTGCTTTTTCATCAGGAATTCTAACCTTTTTTATGATTTATTGGATTGCCTATAACGGTTTTTCGCAACAAGAAATATTTACCACTTCATTATTTCAAACAGATGAGAAAAAAGAAACACAAGTAGATTCTATAGATACAGAAAATCAATTTAAATTAATGTTAGAAATTATGCAAAGAGAGAAGTTGTATTTAGATGGAAATTTAAACTTGCGATTACTATCAGAAAAAGTAAATATTAAAGAAAGAGAACTTTCTAAATTGATAAAAACACATACAAAAAAGAATTTTTATCATTTTGTAAATCAATTTAGAGTACAAGAGTTTAAAAAATTACTAGCTTCACCTAAAGCAGCGCAATTATCATTGTTAGGTTTAGCGCAAGAATCAGGATTTTCTTCAAAATCAACATTTTATACAGTGTTTAAAAATGTGGAAGGGGTTACGCCCAAACAATATCAGGAGAGTTTAAAAAAGTCTGAATAACCGAAACTCGGACTTATAGGGTGTGTTTTGTTATACTTATGGCTATAATTTTGAAGTTAAATGTTCAAGAAGTAGTTGAACTAAAATTTTGAGATTATGATAAAAAAAATGTTTTCAGTAAGTATAATAACTTTTGCAATTTTAATAACCAGTAGCATTTCTTGTTCTAAAAATGATACACTAGTTGAAGAAGGAGGGGCAACAAATACAAATGCATTGGAAACCTATTTAAAAGCAAATGCCGATTATGTGCATCATATTAATGGATTTTATATTGTAGGAAGTGCAACAAAACCAGGGTCCAATGAAACAACGCCTGGAACAACAGGTAAAGATATATTCGATCATAGTGTACGTTTATTCAGTTCTTTTTTAGATCAGAATAACGATGGTGTTATTGATGATGATAAGAAAGAGTTAAATAAATGGTTGGCACAAAAGTTAGTTTTTATTTCTGGGCCTTTATCAATGGTTAATAAAATATCAGCAGCCAATTTAGTAGAAGGAAAAGGATTGTATGGAATGAGCATGCAAACTGATAATTGGCCTTATGTAAAAGATTATAATGGGAAAGGTTGGACAATTTCTGAGTTAAATTCTTCAACATGGAGACCACAAGTGTTTAATGCACTTTGGGAAGAAACATTTCATACCGTAACAGAAGCTTTTAGTAGAGTAGATCCAGAATTTAAGTTTACAACAGGAGGGGTTTTACGTAAATATATGGATGATGATATCGCGGCAAAAACATATGACATTTCAGTACAAAATGCAGAAGAAAATGGTAATTATGATAAAGTAACAGCGGTAAACGAGTATATACATCAAATTTGGGCAATCAATTTTGCAGGGCAGAGTAATAAGTTAAACTCGCACCAGAAGAAAGCATTAGAGTTTATGAAAAAGAAAAAAGTACCAATGCAAGTAAATGCAGGATACACAAAAATGATAGGAACAAAAGTTAAATAAGATAATATTATGATGAAGTTTATAAGTTTAAAAGTAATAGCAACATTAATTATTACTTTAAGTAGTACTTCTTGTTCAGACAACAATAATGTGGTAACTCCAGGTGGTAATGTAAATGCAGGAAATGACCCTAATTTTAAAATAGAAGCAAATAAAGATACTGGGTTCAGTAGTTTTCCTAAAAAAGTAATGGTTTTTGGAATTCCAATTTATGCTTTAGCAGGAGTAGAAGATGTAAAGCTATTGCATGCAGCAAATATAATGGCGCAATATTTAGATAATAATGAAGATGGTGTAGTGGATAATCAGTTAGTGTTAGATGCAATGAAGCAAAACAAAGCATTTTTGTTTATGTGGAAAACACAAAACAACAATATAAGTTTTCCAAGTGGGTACCAAGGGCAAGATTTAGGAGCAGATGAAACTGTTCCAGCATGGCATACAAATGGTCATACTGGACGTTTTGATGCTTCATTAGAAGAAATATGGCATATTATTAACCTTGCAGGTCATGCAAAAGCATATCCAAATGTTTTTGGCTTAAAAAAAGGAACTCAGTTAGCCAATGCAATGGACAAAGCAAGAGGAGGATATTTTCAAACAATTCCAAATCCATATCCAGCAGGAGCTTGGTATACATATAATGATAGTACTTGTGATTATGCAAGTTGTCAAACCGTAGAATATTTTTACTGGTCAATGACTTCTATACTAGGAGCACAAGCAAATAGATTAGGAGAAATACAGCAAGAGTGGAAATTAAATACGAAAGCAAAAGTTCAAGCTACAGATAAAGATATTTATAGTTTGCTTACAAATGCAACCTATAAGTTGCCAACAGTTTTACCAGATGGAACTTATAAAAGATAAATGTGTTTTAAGTTGAATTGATTGATGTGAATTAAATATTCCTTTTCGTTAAGAGAAGGAGTATTTTTAATAAAAAAATATGAAGAAAATAATACCTATAGTATGTGTTGTTACATGTTTTTTACAAGCATGTGTAATAACAACCAAATCGAAAGAAAGTAAAGTCGAAAAAATAGAAGCTTCAAATAAAATAGGAGGCTGCGTATTTAAAGAAGTTCAAAATACCAAAAAAGTAAATCCATTAAATTCAATTATTGAAATAGAATCAGCAAAAGGGGTTTTTTCAAAAAAAATGAATGTCTTAGGATTAGATTTTATAATAATGGAGAAGGTTTCAGATGATTTTTTGAAAGATGTTGGGCAAACGATGAAAGAAATGTTTCCACAAGATAGTACACTTAATTTGTCAAGACAACACAAAGTATTAAACAATCTTTTACAGTATAATGCAACCATACCGGTAATTGTTGGTCACCACGATTCAATGTCGGAAAAAGTAATGATAGAGATGGAAAATACATATGAAAAAGAATGTAGTATTTGCGATGTAATTATGTATAAGCAACCAGGGCAAACTATGGAAGTGGTAGAGCATTTACTACATTTTATAACCGATATAGGTTTGCATTACGAGTATCCAAAAGAATGGGCTTTCAATAATAAAGAATCAGAAGTATATCTAATAATGCAAGAAGCAATAAAGAAAGGTTTTTATGATGTAAGTAGTTATAAAGATATGGAGAGCGAAAAAGAAATCTACCAAAGAGTAATAGTACAAGAATTTGCTTATTGGTTAATTAGCACCTACTGGAATTTACAAGAAAAGTATGGGCCAAACGAAGAAGAATGGGTTATCAGAAATAAAGAAGAATTAAAAGAGAAATTTCCAAGAGGGTACCAATTGGTAGAAAATACCGTTAGTAAAATAATGAAAGCACCTTCAGAAGCTACTTTAGAGAAATTAGCAACGTATGGTAAATAAATAGTTGTTTTTTAAAGTTTATTGATGTAGTGTTTTGATTTTTAGTAGGGTAAGATGTGTTTGAAGTGTTTTATATAAAAATTATATTTCAACACTAGAGAAGAAATTGGAAATATAATTTATCAACCCTTGTGTTAAGAGCATATACTTTAGTAATTATCGTAAAGATAATTGTTTAGAGTATGTGCTTTTTTTGTTTAATCTAAAAAACCAAGAAAAATGAAAGCAAGAAAAATAGTAATGGTTACAATAGCATTTTTCATGTTATTAACAAGTTGTACAGAAAATAATGAAGTTGTAATTAAAGATTCTCAAACAGTTTTTGGAATATTTAAAGTTTTACAAGACGGAACGACTGTTGAAATGAATGGGACTATTAATAGTAGTTCGTTAGTCAATTTTAATAAGCTATATCAAAAGAACCCTAAGGTAACCAAAATAAACATTAAACAATGTGATGGCTCTTCAGATGATGAGGTTAATTTACTAGTATCGAAAAGAGTTTATGATTTAAATATTGAAATCCACTTATTGGATAATGCAGAAATAGCATCAGGAGGAGTAGATTTTTTCTTAGCAGGAAAAAGAAGAACAAGAGGTAATGGAACAAAAATAGGAGTACATTCTTGGTCCAATGGACAAAATGAAGCTACTGATTTTCCAGTGGGACACGCTAATCATTTACCATATATTAACTATTATAAATCTATTGGTTTTATAGATGAAGAAGCAAAAGCATTTTATTATTTTACTATAAATGCAGCCACAGCTAAAGATATACACTGGATGACAGAAGAAGAGATTGTAAAATATAAGATGCTAAAATCATAAAAAATTTTGTAACAAAATTATAAGGCTTGCGTCGAATAAGGCAAATAAATATAAGCTTGCTTTCTAACATAAGGAAGAAATAGGGAAGGCAAGTAATTTAACCTATGGAAACTCATATACCTTATCTGTAAAAAGATATTGTATATGAGTTTTTTATTTAAACTAAAATTTAAAAACATGAAAAAATTAGTAAAAACAACAATGGTATTAATACTTTTAATAACGGCTTTCAACGTAAAAGGGCAAGAATTATCGGTAATAAAATCATCAAGTATTGGAATTGATGAATTACCAGAATATGTTATTATAACATCGCAAAACACAAAGTTGTTGGGAGGAATTAATATTATAATAGATAAGAAAAGATCAACTTATAAAGATCAATTAGAAGAGCTAGAATCATTATTACAAGATGGAGATAAGCTAAGAGTAAGAAATCAAACCGATTTATTAAACGCAATGTCTAAGTTAGGTTTCGATTATGTAAATGCTTATAACGCTAATGCAATAATGCCAAGCAGTAGAGATAGCGATGGAGAAGATATTTTAAACATAGTAGATGGAGGAGAAGGAACCTATAAAGTAAATATGGTTTTTAGAAAAAAAGAAAAGTTTAGAAGTTAGAAAGCTATAAAAACAGGTGGGAAACGAAGGCATTTTAATTTGATTAATTTTCTAAAAAGAGAAGTATATTATGTAATTTTGCACTTCAAATTCAACAGAAAATGTCAGAAGAAAAGAAATCATTGAATTTTTTAGAACAAATTATTGAAGAAGATTTGGCAAATGGAATGCCAAAAGAAAACTTACGTTTTCGTTTTCCACCAGAACCAAACGGATATTTACACATTGGACATACAAAAGCTATTGGAATTAGCTTTGGTTTAGGAGAAAAGTACAATGCTCCAGTAAATTTACGTTTCGACGATACAAACCCAGCAAAAGAGGAACAAGAGTATGTAGATGCTATAAAAAGAGATGTTTCTTGGTTAGGGTATCAATGGGAAAACGAATTGTATTCATCTGATTATTTTCAACAATTATATGACTGGGCAGTACAATTGATAAAAGATGGGAAAGCATATGTAGATAGCCAGACTTCAGAAGAAATGCGAGTACAAAAAGGAACGCCTACAAAAGCTGGAGAAAATAGCCCTTATAGAACTAGAAGTGTAGAGGAAAATCTAGATTTATTCACTAGAATGAAAGACGGAGAGTTTGAAGAAGGAACACATGTTTTACGTGCTAAAATAGATATGGCGTCGCCAAATATGTTAATGAGAGATCCATTAATGTATCGTATTTTAAAGAAAGCTCACCATAGAACAGGAAACGATTGGGTAATATATCCAATGTACGATTGGACACATGGAGAGAGTGATTATATAGAACAAATATCACACTCATTATGTTCGTTAGAGTTTAAACCACATAGAGAATTATACAATTGGTTTAGAGATAACGTATATGAGTATAGTAAATCAAATTATCCAAATCCACCAAAACAACGAGAGTTTTCACGTTTAAACTTAAGTTACACTATAATGAGCAAGCGTAAGTTGTTAAAATTAGTAGAAGAAGGTGTTGTAAATGGATGGGATGATCCAAGAATGCCAACAATTTCAGGTTTACGTAGAAGAGGATATACCCCAGCATCAATTAGAAACTTTATTGAAACAGTTGGAGTTTCAAAGAGAGAGAATGTAATAGATGTGGCATTGTTAGAGTTTAAAATCAGAGAAGATTTGAACAAAACAGCCAATAGAGTAATGGGAGTTCTAGATCCAGTAAAAGTAATTATTGATAATTACCCAGAAGGAGAAGAAGAAATTTTAATTGCTGAGAATAATCCAGAAGATGAAAACTCAGGAACAAGAGAAGTGCCATTTTCAAGAGAAATTTATATTGAACGAGAAGATTTTAGAGAAGAAGCAAATAAAAAGTTCTTCAGATTAAAATTAGGAAAAGAAGTTCGATTAAAGAATGCATATTTTATCACAGCAACAAGTTGTGAGAAAGATGAAAATGGAAATATCACAGTAATTCATTGTACTTATGATCCATTAACAAAATCGGGTAGTGGAACAGAAGAAAGTAAGCGTAAAGTAAAAGGAACTTTACATTGGGTTTCTGTAAAACATGCAGTAAAAGCTGAGGTAAGAGCTTATGATAGATTGTTTTTAGACGAGGCTCCAGATGCTCACAAAGACAAAGACTTTATGGAGTTTATAAATCCAGATTCTTTAGAAAAAATAGAAGCATTTGTAGAACCAAGTTTACAAACAGCAAAAATAGGAGACAGATTCCAATTCCAACGATTAGGATATTTCAATGTTGATGATGATTCAACACCAGAAAACCTAGTGTTTAATAAAACAGTTGGATTACGCGATAATTGGGCAAAAAAGAAATAGTTTAAAGAACTATAATAGCAATAAAAACTCCCTATAGATTTTAAAAAACTATAGGGAGTTTTTTAATGCAAAGATTCCATTTTAAGATTTCAATAGAATATGTATCTTTACTGATTAAGGGAAGTTGTGATAAAATAAACTTTATCTAACTGGAAATCAATAATTAAAAAATGTTTTTTGATACTGTATAAATATCAGGTTTAAAAAATATTTATAAAAATATACTATTTTATGAGTTGTAGCAGTTGCTCAACTAACAAAAACGGGGTTCCTAACGGGTGTAAAAGCAATGGAAATTGTGCAACAGGCACTTGTGGGAGTGGGAATAAATTAGCCGTTTTTGATTGGTTATCAAATATGACTTTACCAACAGGTGAAGCACCATTTAATATATACGAAGTTCGGTTTAAAAACGGACGCAAGCACTTTTTTAAAAATTCAGATAAAGTAACTGTTTCAATGGGAGATATTGTGGCAGTTGAAGGATCATCAGGACATGATGTAGGAATTGTTTCGTTAGCAGGAGAGCTAGTGAAAGTTCAAATGAAGAAACGAAAAATTGCTGCAGATAGTGAAGATGTTAAGAGAATTTATAGAAAAGCATCGCAAAAAGATATTGATATCTGGCAAGCTGCCAGAGAAAAAGAGCTTGAAACACAGCGAAAAGGAAGGGAAATAATTAGTCGTTTAGGATTAAAAATGAAGCTTTCAGATGTGGAATATCAAGGAGATGGTACCAAAGCTACTTTTTATTATACTGCGGATGAACGTGTAGATTTTAGACAATTAATTAGAGATTTAGCAGGAACTTTTTCTATTCGAGTAGAGATGCGTCAGGTAGGAATGCGTCAAGAAGCAGCTCGATTAGGAGGAGTAGGTTCTTGTGGTAGAGAATTGTGTTGTTCAACCTGGTTAACAGATTTTAGAAAGGTAAATACAGCAGCAGCACGCTATCAACAATTGTCGTTAAACCCGTTAAAATTAGCTGGTCAGTGTGGTAAATTAAAATGCTGTTTAAATTTTGAATTAGACACCTATTTAGATGCATTAAAAAGTTTTCCAAAGCAAGACAAAATACTTAAAACAGAAAAAGGAGATGCCGTTTTTGTAAAAATGGATATTTTCAAAAAAATGCTTTGGTATACTTACAAAGAAGAAAGTTTTAAGTGGTTTAAGTTATCCTTAGATCAAGTTCATGAAATTATTGAATTGAATAAAAATAATGAACTGGCTTTACCGTTAGATGAGTATGAGTTAGAAATTACAGAAGAAGAAGCTGTTAATTTTGAAAATGTAGTTGGACAAGATAGTTTAACACGTTTTGATACTCCAAAAAAGCCAAGAAGAGGAAATAGAAGAAGGTCGAGAAAACCAATAGGAAAAAAGCCAGTAGCGAAAACGAAGAAAGAATCAAATAATACTACGGAGGCAAAACCGAAAAAACGACCACAAAAAAATCAAGCTAAAGCAGAACCAAATAATAAAAAAACTGACAAGAAAAGGGTTGATAACAGGAAGCAAAAGCCTAAAAGTAATCCTAAGTCAAATAAACCAAAACCTCAAAAAGGTTCAGAAGAAAATAAAACACAAGCACAAAAGAAAAAACCAAATAATCAAAGAAGAAGAAATAATAATCAGAGAAAAAGAAAGCCTAACGGAAATAAGAATAATGAAAACAAGAATAATAAAGAGTAAAATAGCAGTATTCTTTTTAGCAATGTTTATGCTAGCATCATGCGATTCAAAAGGCGTGTACGATGAATATATTTCGTTGTCAGGTAATTCATGGAATAAAGAAAATACACTAGCATTTACTTTCACTATAAACGATTCTATAAACAAGAAAAACTTATTTATAAATTTAAGAAATAATAAAGATTACGGTTATAGTAACTTGTTTTTAATAACTCAAATGGATTTTCCAGATGGAGAAGCAATTATAGATACTTTAGAGTATGATATGGCTGATCTTACAGGGAAATTTTTAGGAACTGGATTTACAGATATAAAAGAAAATAAACTTTATTATAAAGAAAACATAACATTCCCAAAAGCCGGAGAATATACCTTTAAAGTTCGACAAGCAATGCGAAAAAACGGAGAAGTTGAAGGTATAGAAGAATTAGAAGGAGTTACTCAGGTAGGGTTTAGAATAGAAAAAATTAAATAATGGCAGAGAAAAAAGCAGTCAGTTTTGTTAAATATATTAAGTGGTTTTGGTCTATCGTTTTAGGTGGATTCTTATTTTTATGTTTAATGTTTTTATTAGCGTCTTGGGGAGTATTTGGAGCATTACCATCTTTCGAAGAATTAGAAAACCCTAAAAGTGATTTAGCAACAGAAGTTATTTCAGCAGATGGAAAAACTTTAGGAAAATACTATGTAAAAGCAAATAGAACGCCAATCCAATACAAAGATTTACCAGAAAACTTAATAAAAGCCCTAGTAGCTACAGAAGATGAACGTTTTTACGAACATTCAGGGATAGATTTTAGAGGTTTAGCAAGAGCAGTAGCCAAAATGGGTGCTGGAGGAGGAGCAAGTACAATTACACAACAATTAGCAAAGAACCTTTTTACAGGAAGAGCTTCAAGAAATATAGTTGTACGTATTACCCAAAAAATGAAAGAGTGGGTGGTGGCTGTAAAGTTAGAACGTCAGTATACAAAAGAAGAAATTGCAACAATGTATTTAAATACACAAGGGTTTCTTTTTAATGCAACAGGAATACGTTCAGCAGCACGTATTTATTTTGGAAAAGAACCAAAAGATTTAGACTTACAGGAATCGGCAATTTTAGTAGCAATGCTAAAAAATCCAAGACAGTATAATCCACACAGAAAAGTTTCAAAAAAGAAATCATTACAAAGAAGAAATGTAGTGTTTTCACAAATGGCAAAAAATGGAATTTTAACAGAGAAAGAAAAAGATTCATTACAAAAATTACCATTAAAAATTAATTTCACTCCAGAAAGTCATAGTGATGGATTGGCAACTTACTTTAGAGAAAATTTAAAACAACGATTAAAGAAGTGGGCAAAGAATAATTTAAAGCCAAATGGACAGCCATACAATATATATAAAGATGGATTAAAAGTATATGTTACAATTGATTCACGTATGCAAAAATATGCAGAAGAAGCAGTAGAAGAGCATATGGCAAATTTACAGTCGTTTTTCTTTGCAGAACAGAAAAAGAATAGAACAGCACCGTTTTACGATTTAGATAAAAAAGAAATCTTGAATAGTATGAAACGTGCAAAAAGAAGTTCTACACGTTATAAGAGAATGAAAGCGGCAGGAAAATCGGAAAAAGAGATAGAAAAATCGTTCAATACCGATACAGATATGCGAGTGTTTTCATGGAAAGGAGAAAAAGATACCGTAATGACTCCTTATGATTCAATCCGTTATTATAAGCATTTCTTACGTTCTGGGTTGGTGTCTATAGAGCCGCAAACAGGGCATATAAAAGCATGGGTTGGAGGAATTAATAATAAGTATTTTAAATATGATGCAGTAGAGCAACAAAAACGTCAAGTAGGATCTACATTTAAACCATTTGTGTATGCAACAGCAATAAACCAATTGAAAATGTCTCCTTGCGATAAATTGCCAAACATTTTATACACAATTCCAAAAGAGAAATATGGAATGCCAGAAGACTGGAGACCTAAAAACTCAAATAATAAATATGGAGGAGAGTTAACTCTTAAAGAAGCATTAGCACACTCTACAAATGTAGTAACAGCACAGTTAATAGATAAAGTGTCGCCAATAAATGTTGCACGTTTAGCAGAATCATCAGGAATAAAATCAAAAGTAGAAGCAAACCCGTCAATAGCCTTAGGAGCTATAGATTTATCATTAATAGAAATGGTAAGTGCTTATGCAACTTTTGCTAATAGAGGTTTACGAGTAAGTCCAATGATGATTACACGTATTGAAGATAAAAATGGAACTGTATTAGAAGAGTTTGTACCAGAAACAAAAGAGGTGTTAAGTGAAGAATCTTCGTATGTAATACTTGATTTAATGAAAGGTGTAACTTTAAGCGGGTCTGGAGCAAGGTTAAGATCAAATTGGACTAAGTATAAAAAAATATCAACAGGGTTCCCTTATAAGTTAGAAAATCCAATTGCAGGAAAAACAGGAACAACGCAAAATCAATCAGATGGTTGGTTTATGGGAATAGTACCAAATTTAGCAACAGGAGTTTGGACAGGAGGAGAAGACAGAGCTACTCACTTTAAAGGAATAGCATATGGGCAAGGAGCTACAATGTCTTTACCAACTTGGGGGTTATTTATGAAAAAATGTTATGAAGATAAAACGCTTAACATTAGTAAAGAAGATTTTGAAAAACCAGAGGGAGATTTATCAATCAATATCAACTGTGATGAGGTGAAAAAAGTAGAAGGAGATATTGAAGAGAAAGAGAAGGAAGTAGAAGATGAAGAAACTGATTTTTAATTGTATTTAGAAAAACAAACAACTAAACATGATAAATAAAAAAATAAATAACGTACAAGAAGCAGTTGCTGGCGTAAAAGACGGAATGACTTTTATGTTAGGAGGTTTTGGTTTGTGCGGAATACCAGAAAATGCAATTGCAGAGTTGGTAAGATTAGGAGTAAAAGATGTTACTTGTATATCAAATAACGCAGGAGTTGACGATTTTGGATTAGGTTTATTATTACAAAATAAACAAATCAAAAAAATGATTTCTTCATACGTAGGAGAAAATGATGAGTTTGAGCGTCAAATGTTATCTGGTGAGTTAGAAGTAGAATTAACGCCACAAGGAACATTAGCAGAAAAATGTAGAGCTGCTCAAGCAGGTTTTCCAGCATTTTATACACCTGCAGGATACGGAACAGAAGTAGCAGAAGGGAAAGAAACAAGAGAGTTTGATGGAAAAATGTACGTGTTAGAGCCAGCTTTTAAAGCCGATTTCGCTTTTGTAAAAGCATGGAAAGGTGATACGGCAGGAAACTTAATATTTAAAGGAACAGCACGTAATTTTAATCCAAACATGTGTGGAGCAGCAACCATTACAGTTGCTGAAGTAGAAGAACTAGTGCCAGCTGGAGAATTAGATCCAAATCAGATTCATATTCCAGGAATTTTTGTGCAACGTATTTTTCAAGGAGAAAAATATGAGAAGAGAATAGAACAACGTACAGTAACACCAAAATTGTAATAAGATGGCATTGACAAAACAACAAATAGCACAAAGAATAGCTCAAGAATTACAAGATAAATGGTATGTTAACTTAGGAATTGGAATCCCAACTTTGGTTGCAAATTATATTCCAGAAGGAATAGAAGTAGAGTTTCAATCAGAAAACGGATTACTTGGAATGGGACCTTTTCCAGTAGAAGGTACAGAAGATGCCGATTTAATTAATGCAGGAAAGCAAACCGTAACGGTTTTAGATGGAGGTTCTATTTTTGATTCAGCTACAAGTTTTTCTATGATTCGTGGGCAGCATGTTCAGTTAACAGTATTAGGAGCTATGGAAGTAGCACAAAACGGAGATATTGCAAACTGGAAAATCCCAGGAAAAATGGTAAAAGGAATGGGAGGAGCTATGGATTTAGTAGCATCAGCAGATAATATTATCGTAGCAATGATGCACACCAATAAAAGAGGAGAATCTAAATTGCTAAAAAAATGTTCACTACCATTAACAGGGGTTGGATGTGTAACTAAAATAGTTACCAATTTAGCAGTACTTGAAATAAAAGATAATGCTTTTCATTTATTAGAAAGAGCACCGGGGGTTTCAGTAGAAGAAATTCAAGAAGCAACAGAAGGTACTTTAATTGTAAATGGAGAAATACCAGAAATGGCTATTTAAAAAACAATTGCTATGAAAAATAAATATGTCAAGTTTTTAATAATTCTTAATGGTACTTTACTTCCTATAATCTTATTTTTTGTATTGTTTCAAATTAGTAAGGATTTTTTTAGGAGTAATAGAAATACGGTTCCTGAAGGGGTGATTATAGGAGAAGAACTAAAAGAAGCAAAAGAGAAAAAGGTAGCTTTACAAGGTTTAAGATATAATAATTTTGTTGAGTTACATAATTCTAAAAACCAATATTTGCCAGTGTCTTTATTAACATATGAAGAAGAAAGAACTATAAATAAATTTGCTTCTACAGCAAATGATATAAGTGAAGAAATTTTGAGGTATGTTAATGTGGTTTTTGTAGATGAAAACTATAAAGTAATAAATTCTTTACTTGATAAAAAAGCTTCTATATCAACTATTGAAGCACAAAGAAAGTCTAATGGCTATAATAGAAAAGAAGCAGATACAACGGTTAAATATATAGCGTATTTAATTGCTTTTGAAGATTCTAATAAGGATGGGAAATTGAATTCAGGAGATAAGCATGATTTGTTTATATCAAATCTGAATGGAGAAAAACTAAAGCAAGTAACTAGTAAGATGAATATTGATCGTTTTGATTTTATTAAATCTAATTCTCAAATATTAATTCATTATACTGAAAGGAATGCATTAAAGGAAGAACATAGAAGAAAGAAAATTGCTATTTATAAAATCAAAGAAGGAAAGCTTGAAATTTTATCAGATTTAGACGCTGAACTGAATAAATTAGAGAACATAATTATAGAATAGTTAATGAAAATAATCTCATATAACGTAAACGGAATACGTGCCGCTTTAAAAAAAGGATTTATAGATTGGTTAAAAGCAGCTAGTCCAGATGTAATTTGCATACAAGAAACCAAAGCACATAAAGAACAATTAGATGTAACTGAGTTTGAAAATGCTGGATACCCATATCACTATTGGTTTTCAGCAGAAAAGAAAGGATATTCATCTGTAGCAGTGTTTTGCAAAGAAGAGCCAAAGCATATAGAATATGGAACAGGGATAGAATCTATGGATTTTGAAGGAAGAAACCTTCGTGTAGATTTCGATGAGGTTTCAATAATGAGTATGTATTTACCGTCAGGAACAAATTCAGCAAGGTTAGATTATAAGTTTAACTATATGGATGAAATACTAGCGTATGCTACTGAGTTACGTAAAACAATTCCAAACTTAGTAATTTGTGGAGATTATAATATTTGTCATGAAGAGATTGATATTCATAACCCAAAAATGAAAGGAGTTTCAGGTTTTTTACCAGAAGAAAGGGAATGGTTAGGTAAATTTATAGATAGTGGATTTATAGATAGTTTCCGTCATTTAAATCCAGAAAGACAAGAGTATTCATGGTGGAGTTATAGAGCGAATGCTAGAGCTAATAATAAAGGATGGCGATTAGATTATGCAATGGTTACTGAACCTTTGAAAGACAAAATTTCTAGAGCTTATATTTTACCAGAAGCAAAGCATTCAGACCACTGTCCAATAGCTGTAGAATTAGATATTTAAACCAAAGATGAAAAACTTACTATTACTACTTTTTTTTACAGTTTCAATTTTTGCACAACAACCTGTTGACAGTACTTCAGTAGAAAAACCAAACCTAGAAATTGCTGTTGATTCAACGATTGTAGCAAAAGATTCTATTAAAACAAAGCAAGCAGAAGATTTGTTTTCAGATGCCGATTTGAAAATGATTGATAGTTTGCTAATAGAAGAAAAGTTTAATTCATCGTTGTTTGATAGTATTCAGTATGTAATAAACGATAAAGACATTCTAGGGAATACAACTACAGTACTTTCAACAGATTTATTAAAAAAACGATTGAATGATATAGATGTAAAAACACCATTTCATTTAGCATACAATCCAGCTTTAGAAAAAGTAATAAATGGTTATTTAAAATATCGTAAAAAGTATTATCCAGCTTTAATGGCAAAAGCCAAGTATTATTTTCCAATGTTCGAACAATATTTAGATCAGTTCGATGTACCATTAGAGATGAAATATTTAGCGATTGTTGAATCAGCTTTACGTCCAGATGCTCGTTCAAGAGTAGGAGCAACGGGTTTATGGCAATTTATGTATGGAACAGGAGTTCAGTTTGATTTGAAAGTTAATTCTTATGTAGACGATAGGCAAGATCCAGTAAAAGCAACTATAGCAGCTTGTAAATACTTAAGTCAGTTATATAAAATATTTGGAGATTGGGATTTAGCTTTAGCAGCATATAATTCAGGACCAGGAAATGTGTCAAAAGCAATTAAACGATCTGGAGGTTATAAAAACTACTGGAATATTAGACCTTTTTTACCTAGGGAAACAGCAGGATATGTACCAGCTTTTTACGCAACGATGTATATTTTTGAATATGCAGAAGAACATGGGATTTATCCAGAAGCACCAAAAATATTTCACTTTGAAACAGATACAGTAAGGGTAAAAAGAACTATAAGTTTTGATCAGATTTCAGAAAAAACAAAAATCGATACAGATTTATTATCGTTTTTAAATCCATCGTATAAACTAGACATAATTCCATATGTAAAAGGGAAAAATTATGCAGTTAGATTACCACGAAGAAGTGTAATAGAATTCTTAGATAAAGAGAAGGATATCTATACCTTGGCAAATGAAGATGATGCCAAGAGAGAAAAACCATTACCTAAGTACTTCGAAATGGATAAGCGTATTCGTTATAGAGTGCGTAGTGGAGATTATTTAGGGAAAATAGCAAATAAGTTTGGAGTAAGAGTAAGAGATATAAAACGTTGGAATGGTTTACGTAATAATAGACTTAAAATAGGCCAACGCTTAAGTATTTATCCTAAAAAATTAGCAATACCAAAACAAGCTTCTAAAAAGAAATTTGAAACACCAAAAGGTGAGCATGAAATATATATTGTTAAGAATGGAGATTCATTATGGACTATCTCTAAAAAATATCCATCAATTTCTATTGAACAAATTAAAAAATGGAATAATATTTGGAGTGTAAAAAGTCTAAAACCTGGAATGAAGCTTAAAATTTTTAAAAGCTAAATTCTACAACTAAACAATTAAAGTATAAACTATGAAGAAAATAGTAACCATATTAGTATTGGCGTGCTTAGTAATTTCGTGTAAAACAGGAGACGGAAAGAGCGGCTATACTTTACCAACTTCTAATGGTAAAACCAATAAAATAATGGTTGTAACCAAAGCAGCCGATTGGGAAGGTAAAATTGGAGATGAAATTCGAACTGTATTTGGAGAACATCAAGTTGGATTGCCACAACCAGAAACGTTATTATCTGTTGGGCAGATAGATCCCGTAGGTTTTAGTAGTTTTATGAGGCATGCTAAAGCGGTTTTGATACTTCAAGAAGGTACAGATGAAAGTATAAAAGTAGAGAAAAACAGATATGCTGCACCTCAAATTATTGTTTATGCAACAGCAAAAGGTAAAGAAGGGCTTATAAACTTAATAAAGAACAGAGGAAAAGAGATAATTAAGTTGTTTAAAGATGAAGATATAAGATTTACTCAAAACATCTTTAAAAAAGAACGTGTCGATGAAACAAAGTTTAAAACAATTCAAAACCTTGGATTAACAGTTGATATTCCTAAAAGATATAATTTAGTTGAGGATACGGGTGATTTTTTATGGATGAGACAGCATCTAAAGAGTGGTATAGCAAGAGGAGATGGAACTAATAATATTTTAATATACAGTGTTCCTTTAGAAGATGAAACTAAAGTTGCAGATAATATTACAGCGGTACGTGATACTATAGGGAAGAAATATATTCCAGGTAGTAAAGAAGGAATGTATATGATTACAGAACAAGCATACACACCTTTTACATTTGATGCCGAAATAGATGGTAAGAAAGCATATGAAACCAGAGGTAAATGGGAAGTAAAAAACGATTTTATGGCAGGACCATTTATAAACTATACAGTAATCGATAAGAAAAATAACCGATTGGTAATTTTTGAAGGATTTACATATGCACCTTCAGTAAATAAACGTGATTTTCTTTTTGAATTAGAAGCAATAGCAAAATCAATGAAGATTAAATAAATTTTAAAGAAAATAAGTAGAAAAGCATCAAATAATTATTTGATGCTTTTTTTGTTATATTTGATTGTAAACCAAAACTTTATATTTATGAAATTTAATTTTTTAATTACCGCTATAGCTGCCTTAGTTCCTATGGTGATGGGATTTATTTGGTATGGTCCAATGCTTTTTAAAAATGCTTGGATGAAAGAGGTCAACTTTACAGAAGAATCAATGAAGGGAGCTAATATGGGAAAGATTTTTGGACTCTCTTATGTGTTTAGTTTTTTACTAGCATTTATATTACAAACATTAGTAATACATCAATGGGGAGTACAGTCAGTATTAATGGGAGAGCCAGGTTTTATGGAGCAAACAGGAGGAGCATTTGCTTACTTTAAAGAATTCATGTCTAATTTTGGAGATAGATTCAGAACATTTGGTCATGGAGCACTGCATGGAACTATGATTGGATTATTTATAAGCTTACCAATTTTAGGAACACAAGCATTATTTGAAAGAAAGAGTTTTAAATATGTGTTTATAAATGCAGGATATTGGATTATAACATTAGCATTAATGGGAGGAGTAATTTGTCAGTGGGCATAAGTGTATTGGACAAAAAAAGAATATTAAAAAGCATCAGTTTTATAAAATTGATGCTTTTTTTATGTAACAAAAATTAAAAAACGAATACATATAAGCAATCAATTAATAACAAACCAAATGATTTTACACTTTTTAAAATTAGAATGGAAACAATATTTTCGTTCTTCTTATTGGCAAAAAGGACTAGCACTAAAAATAATAATGGGATTTTTTATTCTTTATTTTATAGTGGCTTTTTTAAGTATTGGTATAGGAGGGTATTTTATTTTGAAAAAAACATTTCCAGAGCAAGATCCTTTACAAATAGTTAATTCGATGTTAGTTTTTGCTATTTTGGGAGATTTAATTTTTCGTTATTTAATGCAAAAATTACCAGTAATGAACATAAAGCCATTATTGATACTTCCAATAAAAAAAGATAAGTTAGTTTATTATCTTTTAGGTAAATCAGCTTTTTCAGGATTTAATTTTTTACCATTATTTTTTTATATCCCTTTTGCAATAGTATTAATTAATCATGATTATAATGCAATTGGAATTTTAGGCTGGCTATTTGCAATGTTATGTGTTATTCAAGCTAATAACTTTTTAAATTTTCTAATAAATAAGGATAATAAAGTATTTACGTTTATTGCTGTTTTGTTGGTTGGTCTAGTTGCTTTACAAAAGTTCACGAGTTTCGATGTTTCTATTTATAGCCAACAAATATTTGATGGAGTTGTAGAAAATCCAGTATTAGCTTTTATTCCATTAGTTTTAGCAGTTGTATTGTTTTATATAAACTTTAAACAATTAAGAAATAGAGTTTACTTAGATGATATTGTTGCTGTAAAAACAGAAGTAGCAACTACTGTTGATTTATCTTGGACAGAAAGATTAGGTGATGTAGCACCATTTATTAAAAATGATATTCGATTAATTTGGAGAAATAAAAGAACAAAAACAGTTTTTTTAATGTCCTTTCTATTTCTTTTTTATGGGTTAATTTTCTTTACTCAAGAAACATATCAGAAAATGCCTGCAATGCTAATGTTTGCTTCATTATTTATAACTGGAGGATTTGCACTAAACTATGGACAATTTATTCCAGCTTGGGATAGTTCACATTATAAAATGTTAATGAGTCAAAGTTTTAGGTATAGAAAATTCTTAGAATCAAAATGGTTTTTAATGGTGGCTATGACATCAATCTTATACTTTTTAAGTATTCCTTATTTATATTTTGGAACTAGGATATTTTTAATGATTACTTGTGGAGCTGTTTTTAATATAGGATTCAACTCATTGTTTTTATTATATGCCGGCTCTTTTAATAGAAAAAGAATTGATTTGACAAAAGGAGGTTTTGGTAATACACAAGGAACTAGTGCAACACAGTTCTTAATTATACTACCATTAATGTTATTTCCAATGGCTATATTTTGGGTGTTTGATAAATTCGTTGGATATAATTCAGGATTTATTGTAGTAGCGTTAGTAGGAGTAATAGGATTAGTATTTAAAAACTATTTTATGAATTTAATTGAGGCAAAGTATATTAAAGATAAATATGCAATGATTAATGCCTTTGGAAAAGAAGCTTAAAACATAAAAAATTAAAAGAAGAAAACATGATTAGATCAAATAATATATCAAAAAAATACGGACAAACTGAAGTCTTAAATATAGAAACATTAGAAATTCCAACAGGTCAATCATTTGGTTTGGTAGGTAATAATGGAGCAGGAAAAACAACATATTTTAATATTTTGTTGGATTTGATAAGACCAACAACAGGTGAAATAATAAATAATGAAGTAGTAGTAAATAAAAGCGAAGACTGGAAAACTTTTACAGGATCTTTTATTGATGAATCCTTTCTAATAAGTTATTTAACTCCTATGGAGTATTTTGAGTTTATTGGAGATTTGCGAGGGATGAATAGGGCAGATGTGAAATCTTATTTAACTCAGTTTGAAGAATTTTTTAACGGAGAAATCTTAGGAAAGAAAAAATATTTAAGAGACTTAAGTAAAGGAAATCAGAAAAAAGCAGGAATTGTTGCTGCTATGATGGGGAACCCACAAGTAGTAATTTTAGATGAACCTTTTGCAAATTTAGATCCAACGACTCAAATTAGGCTGAAAAATATAATAAAAACCTTAACAGAGAATAAGGAAGTTACAGTGTTAGTATCAAGTCACGATTTAAGTCATGTAACCGATGTTTGTGAGCGAATAGTAGTTTTAGACAAAGGAAATGTGGTAAAAGATATCAATACATCACAAGAAACATTGCAAGAATTAGAAAGTTATTTTTCGGCTTAATATATGTTTGGAGGTTATGGTAGCATAAAACCTATACTTCGTAATAATAAAAATTTATTGCGAAAGAAAAGCATGTTTAAAAAAGAAAGTTCACCATCAGAGAAGAAGAAAGAATTAGAAGGTCTTTTCAAAGGTAAACTTTCTTTTTTAAAAAAATCTAACTACGAGTTAAGTCAAGTTAAAAGAAGAATTAGATTAAAAATAAAAGAAGAAGAAAAGAAACTTAAAATCTATTTCAGTCTAATTTTGATAGTGTTAGCTTTAATTAGTATTCCATTATTGATACAGTTTAGAGACGCCCAAAAAGAAATAAATCAGAGAAATATTGCAATAAAAAAAGAAGCATATAATAAGAAATATTTACCAAAATTCAACTTTGTTATAGAAGACGGAGACCAGTGGTTAGCAAAAAAGAAATACAAAAATGCTATCTATCAATATAATAAAGCACTAGAGTATTTTCCGAAAAGTTCTTTAGCAAAAGAAAAGCTAATTTTTGCTTACCAAGAACGATGTAAAAATGTAAATATCGATTGTGATAAACTAAATTGATAAAAATTATCTTTTTATTATTATTTTTACGCTTTTACGTACAATAACTTAACTATAATATTGTTGTACAGTAAAGGCGTAATTCTTATGAAAAAACTATACAAAATCTTAGTTTTCAATATTCTTTTAGCTATTGTGTATTCATGTAGCGTAAAAAAAGATGCTTTTTTAAATAGAAATTTTCATGCAGTAACAACAAAATACAATGTGTTGTTTAATGGAGAGCAAGCTTATTTAAAGGGGTTAAAAGAAGTTGAAGACAAACATCAAGACAATTTTTGGAGACGACTACAAATAGAACCAATAACTTTTGATGAAAACAAAATTGTAGCCCCAGCATTGCAACCAGGTACAGGTTTTGGAGAAGATGAAGAGGAGGAGAATAAAAAACTAACACCATTTGATAAAGCAGAAGAAAAAGCAGTAAAAGCAATTCAGAAGCATTCAATGAATATAAATGGGTATGAAAAAAATCGACAAATAGACGACGCTTATTTATTACTTGGAAAATCAAGATATTATACACAGAGGTTTATACCAGCAATAGAAGCATTTAACTACATCATAGCAAATTATCCAAATGCAAGCTTAATAAACGAAACTAAAATTTGGAGAGCAAAAACAAATATTCGATTAGATAATGAGAAATTAGCTATAGAATCATTAAAGTTTTTGTTAGAAGTAGAAGAAAATGAAGAAGAGTTACCAGACGAAATTAGAGAACAAGCCCATACTGCAATGGCAATGGCGTATCAAAAAACAGATACAATTCAAAAAGTAATAGAACATTTAACGGCAGCTTCTAAAATCTTTAAAAATAAAGAACAAGCAGCTCGAAATATGTTTGTTTTAGGGCAAATTTACAGCGAGTTAGATAGAAGAGATTCAGCAAGAATGGTATTTAAAAAATTAGCAGATTACAGAAAAGCACCTTACAAATACCGTATTCGAGCAAATATAGAGTTAGCCAAAAATACAGAGAACGATTCGGCTTCAATAGTTGTTTTAGCACGATTAAAAAAGTTAATTCGAAATTCAGATAACAGAAAATATTTAAATGCATTATACTATCAGGCAGGAGTTTTAGAAGAAGGAAGAAACAATCCAGAAAAAGCAATAGCCTATTATAAAAAATCATTGAGAGCAAAAAACAACAATAATTATCAAAAAACTTATGCCTACGAGCATTTAGGGAATATAGCATTTGATAAAGAGAATTATTTGTTAGCAGGAACTTATTATGACAGTGTTTTACAAGTAACATCAAAAGAGTTTGACCAAGAGAAAAGAATACGTAGAATTCGCAGGAAAAACAAAGGGTTAACAACTTTAAGAAAGTATGAAGACCTAGTTAAAATAAATGATAGTATTCTTAATTTGGTAGCAATGACAAAAGAAGAGCAGGAATCTTTTTTTGAAAAGTATATTGAAAAGATTAAGAAAGAAGACGAGGAAAAACAGCAGTTACTATTAAATGCTCAAAATTTTGGAAACTCATTTGGAGGAGGGGCGTCTATAAATCTTTCAAATAAAGGAAAATGGTATTTTTATAACACACAAGCCTTAGGTTATGGAAAAGTAGAGTTCCAAAAAGTATGGGGTACAAGACCTTTGGAAGATAACTGGCGTTTGTCAGATAAGTCAACTAGCGATATTGTTGAAGAAGAAGAAGAATCGTCAGAGCCTAAAGTGAATAAGCGTTATGAATTATCTACATATATAAGTCAAATACCAACAGAAAAGAAGGTGATAGATAAGCTTGTGTTTGATCGTAATGATGCATTATATCAATTAGGGTTGATTTATAAAGAGCAATTTAAAAATTCAGAATTAGCAGTTAAAAACTTAGAACGTTTACGAGAAGAGCGTAAAGATGATAAGTTAGAATTGCCTATTAGCTATCATTTATATCAGATTTATACAAGTTTAAATAACGAAGAAAAAGCATCAGAATTTAAAAACATTATACTGAATAAATATTCAGATACTAAGTTTGCGCAAATCATAAGTAATCCAAACGAGAAGTTAACGGAAGAGAAAAAAGAAGATGCAGTCTTAGATAAATACAAAGAAATCTATTATTTATATAAAGAAAACAAGTTTGAAGAAGTTGTAAGCGAAATAGATGGATTTTTGCCAACCATAAGAAATTCAAATTTAATTCCTAAATTTGCTCTCTTAAAAGCTTTAGCTATAGGTAAGTATAATGATAAGAAGGTGTATAAGAAAGCATTAGAGTTTGTGTCTATTAGTTATACAAATACCGAAGAAGGTAAGAAAGCAAAAGAAATAATTAAAAAATTAGGTAAAATTTAATTCCCCAAAACTCCCCAAGTATGTTTAGTAAAGAAAACAAGAAAGCAAAAGCAGGTGAAAGAAAAGTATCAGAAAGAAATATTATAGGTAAAAATACCAAGATTACTGGAGATATCATTTCAGAAGGAGATTTCAGAATCGACGGAACTTTAGAAGGAACCATAAAAACAGATGGTAGAGTAATTATAGGCGACTCTGGCTTAATTAAAGGTAAGGTAGAGTGTACAAATGCAGATGTGGAAGGTAAGTTCTCAGGAGAATTATTGGTTTCAAATACATTAACAGTAAAATCTTCAGCAAATATTAATGGAGATGTAGTTATAGGTAAGCTTTCAGTAGAGCCAGGTGCAGCATTTAATGCTACTTGTTCAATGAAAGGAGCCGTGAAAGAATTAAATAAAGATGAGCAAAAACTCAAAGAGAAAACCGCTTAATAAATATATTCGGTTTACTACTATTGCTTTTCAAATGGGTTTAACCATTTATCTAGGAAGTTTACTAGGTGAATGGTTAGATACCAAATATCCAAACGAAGGAGAGTTATATACTAAAATATGTACACTAGTTGCTGTTTTCTTAGCAATGTTCTCCGTTATTCAACAAGTTACAAAAATTTCAAAAGAAAATGATTAAACGAATTTTGTTCTTTATTGCTGCAGTAATTTTAACACTAGCAATAAGTTACATTCCGCACAACTATGTTTTAGCTTCAAAAGAAATTCAATTATCATTTTCACTATTTGCAGTATATATATTTCATGTTATAGCAGCAATTATAGTATATTTTATAGTTGAATTTATAGCAGATAAGATGCCTAATCAGGCTGGATATGCGTATTTAGCATCCATATTTTTAAAAATTGGATTTTTTGTATTGATTTTTCAAGCTTCGGTCTTCGCAAATGAACAACTAACTAAGCCAGAAAGATTTTCATTAGTAATTCCATTATTTTTATTTTTAATTCTAGAAGCAATTGCTGTTTCAAAACTATTGAATAGCAAATAGTTTCATGTTTTTTTTACTTTAAAATATCTTTTGAAAAACTAAGATAAAAAAAGGGTTTGTAGTTTTAATTAAATGTGTACCTTTGCACGGAAATTTAGAGACCATAACCCTATATTAAAAAAGGCATGATGATAGCACAAAAATCTATCAAGTTTTTTACAGTCTTAGCACTAGTTTTTACTTCATTCACAGCATTTGCTGGTGGTGGAGAAAAAAAATCTTCAGAAAATGATGGTGGAAGAGTAAACACCAAGAAAGAAATCAACGATTACATTAAGCATCACTTAGCAGATTCACATGATTTTGCTTTCTATTCGTATACGAATGATGCAGGTGAAAGAAAACACGTAGGTTTTCCATTACCAGTAATTGTTAAAACAAGCAAAGGAATTAAGTTTTTTATGTCGTCTAAATTCCATCATAATGATGATGGGACAGTTATCGTTGATGCTGGAGATGTAAAATTAGTTAAGATTCATAGTAAAATTTATGAGTTAGATGCAGGAGCTGCTGAGGTTGCTTTTGATGAAACTCACCATGCAACAAATGCACACAAAGTATTAGATTTTTCTATTACTAAGAGTGTTTTTGGAATGTTATTCGCAGGGTTGTTAATGTTTTTAGGGTTTAACTCTTTAGCTAAAGGTTATAAAAAAGGAGCAATTCCAACTGGAGTTGGTCGTGTATTAGAGCCATTAGTGTTATATGTAAGAGATGAAATCGCAAGACCTAATATTGGAGAAAAGAAGTATAAGAGATTTATGCCTTATTTATTAACGGTATTTTTCTTTATCTGGATATTAAACTTATTAGGGTTAACTCCGTTAGGATTTAACGTTACAGGTCAGATTGCTGTAACAGCTTGTTTAGCAATATTTACATTAGTAGTATACATCTCAAGTGGTACAAAAGATTTTTGGGCGCACACTTTATGGATGCCAGGAGTTCCTGTAGTTTTAAGACCAATATTAGCAATAATAGAATTAGTAGGTTTTATTTTAATTAAGCCGTTTTCATTACTAGTACGTTTATTTGCAAATATTACAGCGGGACACTTCGTAGTAATGAGTTTAATAGCGTTAATGATGACTTTAAAAGCTCAGTTTGGAGGAGTTGCTTCAACAGGGATTTCATTAGTGTTAACATTATTTATTTCAGTAATTGAAATATTAGTAGCCTTCTTACAAGCATTTATTTTCACAATGTTATCTGCTTTATTTATCGGTATGGCAGTAGAAGAGCACGATCACGAGCATGCAGATGCTCACTAAGAATTTAGAATAAGAATTTGTTTAATTTAATATAAATCAATTAGTATGTACAATTTAATTGGAGCAGGATTAATCGTAATCGGTGGAGGAATCGGATTAGGTCAAATTGGAGGAAAAGCAATGGAAGGAATTGCTCGTCAACCTGAGGCTGCTGGTAAAATCCAAACAGCGATGATCATCATCGGAGCATTATTAGAAGGATTAGCTTTCGGTGCTTTAATCTTAGGAAAATAAGATTTTAAAAGAAAGAAAAACATTTTCCTGTAACGGTTGGTTACAGGAAATGTTTTCACAATTAAACAAAAAGTATTTTTAAAAAGAATTAATTAGATATATAATGGATCAGTTATTAAATGATTTTTCTCCAGGGTTGTTCGTAATGCAACTAGTCGTTTTAGGAATTTTGTTATTTTTATTAGCAAAGTTTGCATGGAAACCAATTTTAAGCTCTTTAGATGAAAGAGAAGAAGGAATTCAAAATGCATTAGATGAGGCAGAAAATGCTCGTAAGGAAATGCAAAACTTACAAGCAGATAATGAAAAAATGATCAAAGAAGCACGTGCAGAAAGAGATGCAATGATGAAAGATGCTCGTGAAATTAAAGATAACATTATCGCTGAGGCAAAAGAAGAAGCTTCTGAACAAGCAGCTATTATGATAGAAAATGCTAAAGCAACTATCAAGCAAGAACAACAAGCTGCAATTGCTGAGTTAAAGAAAAATGTTGCTGATTTATCAATCAACATTGCTCAACAAGTAGTAAGAAAAGAATTAACTTCACAAGACGATCAATTAAAGCTTGTAGAAGGAATGTTAGAAGAGGTTACTTTAAACTAATCAAACAATGAAAGGAGCAAGACCAGCATTACGTTACGCAAAAGCAATTTTAAATCTAGCTAAAGAAACAGGAAACGAAACTTTAGTAAACGATAACATGAAGTTAATCGTAGATACTATTGCAGAGAGTAGTGAATTAGATACAATGCTTAAAAGCCCTGTAATTAAAGCTGCAGATAAGCGTAAAGTTTTAGCAGCACTTTTTGGTGACAAAGTAGATAACGTTATAAAAGGTTTATTTAACTTATTAGAAGAAAATAAACGTATGATAATGTTAGAGCCAATTGCAAAGCAATATTCTATCATTTACGATTACCACAAGAGTATGCAGGTTGCTAAAGTTACTACAGCAGTAGCTTTAACAAAAGAACTAGAAGATAAAATACAAGCAAAGATTGTAGAACTTACAGGAAACAGTGCTAGTATAGAAAATATAGTAAATCCAGAAATTTTAGGAGGATTTATTTTACGTGTTGGAGATGTGCAGTATGATGCAAGTATCTCTAATCAATTTAATGAATTAAGAAGAGAATTTGACAACAGTCATTATATTCCACAAATTTAATTATACATCAAAAGAAATAAGATGGCAGCAATTAAACCAGCTGAAGTATCAGCAATTTTAAAGGAACAATTAACAAATTTCGAGTCAAAAGCTTCATTAAATGAAGTAGGTACAGTATTACAAGTAGGTGATGGTATTGCTCGTGTTTATGGTTTATCTAACGTACAATATGGAGAGTTAGTTGAATTCGATAACGGATTAGAAGGTATCGTATTAAACTTAGAAGAAGACAATGCAGGGGTTGTATTATTAGGAGCTTCTACATCAGTAAGAGAAGGTTCTACTGTTAAGCGTACAGAAAGAATTGCTTCTTTAAGAGCTGGAGAAGGAATCGCAGGACGTGTTGTAAACACTTTAGGTCAACCAATTGATGGTAAAGGACCAATCGAAGGAACAACTTACGAAATGCCTTTAGAGCGTAGAGCACCAGGGGTAATTTACCGTGAGCCTGTAACTGAGCCAATGCAAACTGGTATCAAGTCTATTGATGCAATGATTCCTGTAGGACGTGGACAACGTGAGTTAATCATTGGAGACCGTCAAACTGGTAAATCAACAGTTGCTATTGACACAATCTTAAATCAAAAAGAATTTTATGATGCAGGACAACCAGTGTACTGTATCTATGTAGCTATTGGTCAAAAAGCTTCTACTGTAGCAGCAATTGCTAGTATGTTAGAAGAAAAAGGAGCTTTAGCTTATACAACTATCGTTGCTGCAAATGCATCTGATCCTGCACCAATGCAGGTATATGCACCATTCGCAGGAGCTGCAATTGGAGAATATTTCCGTGATACTGGTAGACCAGCATTAATTGTTTATGATGATTTATCTAAGCAAGCAGTAGCTTACCGTGAGGTATCTTTATTATTAAGAAGACCACCAGGACGTGAGGCTTACCCAGGGGATGTATTCTACTTACACTCAAGATTATTAGAGCGTGCTGCAAAAGTTATAAATGATGATAAAATTGCAAGTGAAATGAACGATTTACCAGATTCATTAAAAGGAATCGTAAAAGGTGGAGGTTCTTTAACTGCATTACCAATTATTGAAACACAAGCAGGAGACGTATCAGCATATATTCCAACAAACGTAATTTCGATTACTGATGGACAGATTTTCTTAGAGTCTGATTTATTTAACTCTGGTGTACGTCCAGCAATTAACGTAGGTATTTCTGTATCACGTGTAGGAGGTAACGCACAGATTAAATCAATGAAGAAAGTATCTGGTACATTAAAATTAGATCAAGCTCAGTTCCGTGAGTTAGAAGCGTTCGCTAAGTTTGGTTCTGATTTAGATGCAGCTACTATGAGTGTAATTTCTAAAGGACAACGTAACGTTGAAATTTTAAAGCAAGCTCAAAACGATCCTTTTACTGTAGAAGATCAGATTGCAATCATTTATGCAGGTTCTAAGAACTTATTAAAAGATGTACCTGTAAACAAGGTAAAAGAGTTTGAAAAAGATTATATCGAGTATTTAAATGCTAAGCATAGAGATACTTTAGATGTATTGAAATCAGGAAAATTAACTGATGAAGTAACTGATGCTTTAACATCAGCTGCAGCAGAAATTTCTGCTAAATTTTCAAACTAAATTTATTTTAAAGTATTATAAATCTCTTTAATAAAGTATAATATATCGTAATCAATGTTTAATAAACTTTTCAAAGACATTATAGAAAAGAAAAAGCAACGTAAAATTCAAAAAGAACGTTGTAAGCCTTGGTTTGCGGTTAATGGAGATGAAACTTTACGATTAGATTATAATTTAACAGAAACTTCTGTAGTATTAGACTTAGGAGGTTTTAAAGGTAATTTTGCAGAGAGTATTTTTAATAAATACTCTTGCGAAATCTACGTTTTCGAACCAGTAAAATCTTTTTATAATATTATAAAAGATAAGTTCAAGGATAATGAGAAAGTAAAACCTTTTCATTACGGATTATCAAATGAAGATAAAGAACTTTATATAAGTAATACAGGAGATGCATCTTCAGTTTTTATAAAAACAGACGATGCAGAGAAAATTCAATTAAAATCGATTGTAAACTTTATTAAAGATCATAATATTACTAATGTAGATCTTATAAAGATTAATATTGAAGGTGGAGAATACGAAGTGTTAGAATCTCTTTTAGAGTCAGGTTTAATTACCAAATTTAAAAATTTACAGATTCAATTCCACGATTTCATTATAGATAATGCTAGAGAGCGAATGGAAAACATTCAAAGAAAGTTAGCAGAAACACATGAAATTACCTATCAATATGACTTTGTTTGGGAAAACTGGAAAATTAAAAACTAATTTTTTAGTAAACATTAAAATAGCATACACATAACTAGAAATTATGGCAAACTTAAAAGAAATACGTAATAGAATTACTTCAATTAAATCAACAATGCAGATTACCTCTGCCATGAAAATGGTATCGGCTGCAAAGTTGAAAAAAGCTCAAGATGCTATTACAGCAATGCGTCCATATTCATCTAAGCTTACAGAGTTATTACAAAGCTTAAGTGCTACTTTAGATAGCGATGCAGGTGGAGCATATTCTACGCAGAGAGAAGTAAATAAAGTATTACTAGTTGTAGTTACTTCTAACAGAGGTTTATGTGGTGGTTTTAACTCATCTATCGTTAAAGAAACAGTAAATACTATTAACACAAAGTATAATGGTGTAGCTGTTGACTTAATGACAATAGGTAAAAAAGGTAACGATATCTTATCAAAAGAGAATAATGTAATTGAAAATAGAAACGATATTTTTGATGAATTAACTTTTGATAACGTAGCTTTAGTTGCTGAAAAATTAATGGATTTATACGTAGATGGTTCTTATGATAGAATAGAATTAATTTACAATAGATTTAAAAATGCTGCAACTCAAATACCACAAGTTGAACAGTTTTTACCAATTGAACCAGTAGAAAGTGATGAGAATGTAAATTTAGATTACATCTTCGAACCTTCTAAAGAAGAAATTGTATTAGAGTTAATACCAAAGTCTTTAAAAACGCAATTATACAAAGCTATCCGTGATTCATTTGCTGCCGAACATGGTGCTCGTATGACTGCAATGCATAAAGCAACTGATAATGCTAAAGAATTACGTGACGAATTATTATTAACTTATAATAAAGCTCGTCAAGCTGCAATTACTAACGAAATATTAGAGATTGTTGGTGGTGCAGAAGCATTGAACAATTAAGGATAAAACTTATCTATATATTGAAAAGCGAACCAAGAGGTTCGCTTTTTTTGTTAAATTTGCCAAACAAAAATCAAAAAATTCCACTATGAAAAAGACATTACTTTTTGTATTTATAGCTTTTATAACCAATAGTATTCTTTCACAAGAAACGAAAGAAGAAAAGAAAGAAAACATTAAATCAATTAATCTTACTGAGAAAACTTCAAAGGATGTTCCTTTTAGGATAATAGAAGAAGCTCCAATTCACCCTAATTGCGAAGGATTAAGCTTAGAAAAAGATAAAAGAAGATGTTTAAATACAATGATGATTAAACATGTACAAAAGCATTTCAATATTGGCTTAGCAAAATGTATTGAAAAAAAAATGATATATAATAAAAAATATAAAAGGGATGAGCTTAGGTGTATTGGTCTTAGCCCTGGTAAAAAGAGAATTTATATTCAGTTTAAAATTGATTATTCAGGGGAAATAGTTAGTATAAACGTAAGAGCTCCACATCCTAAGCTAGAAAAAGAAGGTGAAAGAATAGCAAAGTTAATACCAAAGATGATACCTGGTAAACAAAAAGGAGAACCAGTAAGGGTAGGATATACTTTACCTATTACCTTTAATGTAGATTAATAAAAAAGCGAACCTAAAATAAGTTCGTTTTTTTATTTTAAAAGTTCTTCAATTGTATTTTGAATAGAACCTATATCTATTTTACATTGCTTTTGTAGTTCATCTATAGTACCATGATGAATAAATTCATCAGGAACACCTAAAAGCTTTATTTGGCCTCTATAATTTAATTCAGATGCCTCTTCCAAAATAGCACTACCTAAGCCTCCTTTAACAGTCCCGTCTTCAATAGTTATAATACTATCAAATTTATTAAAGATTACTTCAAGTAGCTTTTTATCTAGAGGTTTTATAAATCGTATATCGTAATGCGCTATAGAATATTTGTTTTTTGTCTTTTTTATGGCTTCTGAGACATTGTTAGCAATTGTACCACTAGATAGAATAGCTAAGTCATTTCCTTCTTTTAAACAAATGTTTTCGCCAATGTTTATTTTTTTGAAAGGAAGTTTCCATTCTTCAAGTTTACCTTTTCCTCTAGGATAACGGATAGCTATAGGTTTATCAATTTCTAACTGTACTGTATACATAATGTTTCGCAATTCAATTTCATTTCGAGGGGCAAAAATGTGTAAGTTAGGAATGCAACGTAGATAAGCTAAATCAAAGACTCCATGATGCGTGGCTCCATCTTGTCCAACTAAACCAGCCCTATCTAAACAAAAAATAACAGGTAAGTTTTGCAAAGCAACATCGTGTATTATTTGATCATAAGCACGTTGTAAAAATGTGGAGTAAATATTACAAAAAGGAATCACACCTTGAGTAGCCATACCGGCAGCTAAAGTTACTGCATGCTGTTCGGCAATACCCACATCAAAAGTACGTTCAGGAAATTTCTCTAACATAAATTTTAAAGAGCTTCCAGTAAGCATAGCAGGTGTAATTCCTACTATTTTTTCATTTTGTTCGGCTAATTCTACAATAGTTTTTCCAAACACATCTTGAAACTTAGTGAATTTACTAGCTTCTTTTGGTAAAACATCTCCAGAGACTTTATCAAATTTTCCTGGAGCATGATATTTTACTTGATCTTGCTCGGCTTGTCTAAGACCTTTTCCTTTAGTAGTAATTACATGTAAAAACTTCGGGCCTTTAATTTGTTTTAATCTGTTAAGTTCTAATAAAAGTTCTTCAAAATTATGACCGTCAATTGGACCAGAATAATCAAAATTGAGTCCCTCAAAAATATTGTGTTGTTCAATATCAGATCGAGTAGATTTTATTCGAGTTAAGTAATGCTTCAAAGCTCCAACTGAAGGGTCAATACCAATAGCATTATCGTTTAAAATAACCAACAAGTTAGCGTTGGTATCTCCAGCATGGTTTAAAGCTTCAAAAGCCATTCCACTAGCAATAGAGGCGTCACCAATTACGGCAATATGATGTTTTTCTTCTCCTTGTAATTTGGAAGCGATAGCCATTCCTAAAGCAGCAGAAATTGAAGTAGATGAATGCCCAACTCCAAAAGTGTCATAAGTACTTTCTGAACGTTTAGGGAAACCAGAAATTCCATGTAATTGACGATTAGTATGGAAAATATCTTTTCTACCAGTTAAAATTTTATGTCCATAAGCCTGATGTCCAACATCCCAGACTAATTGATCTGTTGGTGTATTAAAGATATAATGCAAAGCAATAGTAAGTTCAACAACACCTAAACTGGCACCTAAATGACCTTCTTTAGTTGCAACTACATCAATAATAAACTCACGTAATTCCTTGGCTAATAAAGGCAATTCATCATTGTTTAATTGTCTTATATCCTTAGGAAAATTAATATTTTTTAACAGCTTTTTTGGCATAGCACAAATGTACTAAAACTTTGTTGTAGCTTTGCTGTATGAGTAAATTGTATTTGGTACCAACACCTATTGGAAATTTAGAAGATATTACTTTAAGAGCTCTTAAGGTTTTAAAAGAAGTAGATTATATTTTAGCTGAAGATACGCGTACTAGTGGAAAGCTGTTAAAGCACTTTGAAATTAGCACACCTATGCAATCTCATCATATGCACAATGAACATAAAACAGTAGAAACTATAGTTAAAAGATTGCAAAGTGGTGAAACTTTTGCACTGATTTCAGATGCAGGAACCCCAGCAATTTCAGATCCAGGTTTTTTATTAACAAGAGCATGTGTTCAGCATAATATTGATGTTGAATGTTTACCAGGAGCAACTGCATTTGTGCCAGCTTTGGTAAATTCGGGTTTACCAAATGATAAATTCGTTTTTGAAGGTTTTTTACCAGTTAAAAAAGGAAGACAAACCCGATTAAAGTTTTTAGCAGAAGAAAAACGTACCATGATATTTTATGAAAGCCCTCATAAATTATTAAAAACATTAACTCATTTTGCCGAATACTTTGGTGAAGACAGGCAAGTTTCTGTTTCTAGAGAATTGACAAAATTATTTGAAGAAACCAAGCGAGGATGTGTAGCAGAAGTGTTATCATATTATACAGAAAAGCCAGCAAAAGGTGAAATTGTGATTATTGTTGATGGTAAAAAATAATTATACAAGTTTATATTCTGGGTAATGTTCTTCTAATAATTCCTCTGACTTTTTAGGAATAACAATTAGTGTTACATAAGAGTATATAATTGTTAGTGTAATAATTACTGAGATAATAAATGCACCAATACTTGATGGTGTACTCTCAATATGATTTAAAATTTGAGGAAGATTAGAAGCAACTATAACTCCTCCAAAAGAAGCTACATTAAAAATCATTTCTTCAAGCATCCATTTTTTTCCATTGGTATTGGTTCTTTTTTTAAACTCCCTTTTAAGTTTAGTTACAAGATAAAGATCTAAAACGGCTATTAGAAAAAGAACTGCTCCCATTGTATAAACTCCAATTGGTAATTGTATGAAGTAATAAAAGAAAAAGATAAGACTTACCACTAAAAGTATTTTAGGTAAACCAAACCATTTTTTTGTGTACTTCCATAAGATTTTACGATACTTTTTACCTAGTTGTTTCTGCTTTTCTTCTACTACATCCATAAAACCAAAAACACCAAATTTTTTAAAAGAAATATCTCTAGCTTGCTCAAAAGATAATTGAGGTTTTTCAATCCAAATTTGTTCGATATCGTTGGCCAAATGATCTACCAGTTCTGTTTGTACATCATAATGTTCTACATAATGCTGACGTGTAAACTTGTATAATTGTTCTATATGTTGGTTTGTTAATTTCATTATGATATAAGTTGTTTATATGTAGTATTAACTTTTTGATATTCTTTTTTGAAAAATTGAATTCCTAATATTGATTGCATAAAAACGAATCCAAAAACTATAGCAACCAAAAAAGGAAATTTGAAAACATCAATTCCTAGCATTTTAGGTATGTAGATGAAAAAATTTATAATACTTAGAGAAAAACCTGCTTGTGTTAAAGCATTATTTAATTGTATAGATTTATATACTCTATATTTTGTTAAAAAATAGAATATAAAAATTGACATTGAAATTAAATAAGTAAATAAGGTATATTTAAAAATTTTAGAATAAAAACTAATTGTATAAAATAGAGCAACAAAGCTTAAAATCAACACAATTGAAGAGGTTTTAATAATAGAGTTTTTAAAATATTTCCAATATCTTTTTCGATATTCTTTTGCAAACACATTTTGTTTTCTCTGCATAATACCTTCAAAATTACTTCCATTAAAGTTCTCTTTCCAACCTAAAGAAGCAAAACTATTTTGAACAGCATTCTTAAATTTTTCTCCATTTTCTAATTTGTTTTCAACATCGGTAACAACATGATCCAACATTTCTATTCGAATGTCCCAATATTTAACACCATCGTTTTCTAAACGATTTTCAATAAATTGTATTTGTTTTTCAGTTAGTTCCATTAGTTTAAGTGAAAATTAGTGACATATTGTTGAATGTTTTTTTTCTGACTTACAAAGCTCATATAAACCAAGAAATTAGAAGCTAACATAAAAGCAGTCTTATATAAGTATAAAGAAGAATCATCTGTTAAACCAATAAAAGGTATAATGATGGGAAGGTAAAAAGTGATTATATAATTAAAGAACAAAATGTTTGAATAAGATTGAACGATTCTATTTTCACCAAACTTTTTTCTGAATTGATGTAATTTAAAAGCTATAAAAATTAAACTTGTAAAAAAGAGTACATTGATTGTTTCACTTAGATAATTAATTTTAAATAGATTTAGAAAATATATTGCAGTAAAAAAAAGCAGTAAAAGGCTTATGTAGTAAGGCTTTATTACAAGATTTATTGTTTTCTTGGTATAAAACCAAAAGCTTTTATTTTTCAGTTTTTCATATTCATTTAAATATTTCTTTTTTTGACTAAGCATATATTTTATAAAAGGAGTTTGAAATCTTTTATTCTCAAAAAAAGCAGGAATATTCTCAATTTTATTTTCAATTTCAGAAGCAATATGGTCCACCATTTCAAAACGAATATCAACATATTCAATGCCTATTCCCTCTAAGAAATCATTAATTCTTTGTATTTGTTGTTTTGTTAGTTCCATAGCTATTATTTTAACAAGTGCTTGTACTTGTTTAAAATTGTTGTTTTTTTCTTTTTAATAATAATTAATCCAGCTACACTTAAACTAAAAGCCATAAACCAATAGATAAAGAATAATATTCTGTGAGTATTTAAATAATCTTTAACTAAAGTGAAAGAGAAAAGGAAAACTTGGGGTAAACTCATCATGTTTCCTAAATATTTAAAAGAAATGAGCTGTCTTACTTTTTTATTTTCATGATAGGTTAGATATAAACCGTAAAGAATTTGAAAAACTATAGAACAGAAAAAAACTAAGTAGAGTAGGGAGTTACTTAAAGTAAAAGAAAGATTTAGAATGACTAAAGTACTTAATAAACTTATAGGAAGTATTTTTAAATCTGTAAAAAAACTATAGACAGTTAGCCATAATTCTTTTTGATAAGCCCAGTGTATTTTTGACCTTCTATCATTCCCGTATTGAAATATAAAATTGGCTTTGTCGGCTAAATATTGCGATAAATTACCGTCTAATGTAGTTTCTTCAAAATCACATATTAGATGATCCATTAATTCATAACGCTCTTCTTCATCAGAAAATGATTTTTTCTTTTTTAGATAATTATCTAAGAAGACTAATTGTTTTTCTGTAATAGTATATTTCTTTTTCATATTACTCCAAACCAAATTTAGGATTGACTAGTTGCTGCATTGTTTGTAAAAACTCTTGCATTTCTGCAAGTCTATTTACAGTTTCCTTAGTACCACTTTCTGTCAGTTTATAATACTTGCGTAGTCTATTTCCAACTTTAGCAACTTCAACATCTAACAAGCCTTCAGCTTCTAGTTTGTGTAACGCAGGGTATAGTGCACCTTCGGTGATTTTTAATTCGCCTTTGGTTAATTCTTTTACCTTTTGAGTTATTTCATATCCATACATCTTATCATTTTGTGCTAATAGCTTCAAGATGATAGTTTGTAATGAGCCTTTATATAATTTTTGATTTCCCATAATTTATATACCTAAAAAACTTAGGTATGCAAATATACATAATTTTCTTATGTATAAAATACTTAGGTATTATTTTTTATGAGTAGAAGAATAAACGGTTACCTCACTATTTCTTATTTTTGTGCATTTAAATAGAATAAATGGCTACATTTCATAAATTAATTATTGAAAAAATAATAAAAGAGACAGCAGATGCTGTATCTATTTTATTTACTGTTCCTGCTGAGCTAAAAGAAGCTTATAAATTTGTTGCAGGACAATATATTACCATAAAAACGAAGTTAAACGATCAAGAGGTTAGGAGAGCATATTCTATATGTGCTTCACCAAATACGAACGAAATTAAAGTAGCTGTAAAGGCTGTTGAAAAAGGATTGTTTTCTACCTATGCAACAACAAAATTAAAAGAGAATACAACTTTAGAGGTTTCTGAACCTGAAGGTAAATTCATATTAGAACCTACAGGGAATAAAAACTATATAGCATTTGCTGCAGGTAGCGGAATCACACCTGTTTTATCTATGATAAAAGTAGTGTTAGAGAATGAACCAACCTCAACTTTTACATTAGTTTTTGGGAATAAAAAAGCTGATAGCACTATTTTTTATGATGAATTGAATGCTTTAGCTGAAAAATATCCAACACAGTTTAATTTACACTATGTGTTTAGTCAAGAGGTAAAAACAAACACTAAGTTTGGAAGAATAGATAAAGGACATGTAAATTATTTTGTAAAGAATGTTCATAAAGATATTTCTTTTGATTCTGCCTACTTATGTGGTCCAGAAGAAATGATTACTACAGTTTCTGAAACTTTACAAGATAACGGATTTGATGAAGAAAATATTCATTTTGAATTATTTACAGCAAGTTCGTCACCAGATGAAGAAATTCCAATGCAATTTCCTGACGGAAAATCTGGAATTACCGTTTTATTAGATGATGAAGAGTCTACTTTTACAATGGATAAAACAGATACAATTTTGGCAGCATCATTACGTAATCAGTTAGATGCTCCTTATTCATGTCAAGGTGGTGTTTGTAGTAGTTGTATTGCTAAGGTAACAGAAGGAAAAGCTGTAATGACTAAGAACTCTATTTTAACAGATGACGAATTAGAGGAAGGACTAATATTAACTTGTGTAGCACATCCAGCAACTCCAAAGGTTGTGGTTGATTATGATGACGTTTAATTTAATAACATATATTTTATAAATGGACTTTTACGACTTTAAAAATGCCTTCTTTGTTGGTGTAGTATTTTCTTTTATGATAGGTCCAGTTTTCTTTATGCTTCTTAAAACAAGTATATTAAAAGGAGCAAGAGCTGCTATTGCATTTGATATTGGAGTTATTTTAGGAGATATATCCTTTATGTTAATAGCTTATTTTGGAAGTAGAAGTTTGTTAGAACAAATTAAGGATGACCCTCGATTATTTTTAATCGGAGGGTTAATTCTTATTGTTTATGGTTTGATAACCTATTTAGATAAAAACAATAAAAAGGAATTACAAGCTCCAGAAGTTGATATTCCTGAAAGTAATAATTACTTAAAATTGCTTTTAAAAGGATTTGCTTTAAACTTTATTAATATAGGTGTTTTAGCAGGTTGGTTAGGTATTATTGTTGTAGTAGGACCAACGTTAGATATGAACCCGACCTATATGTTTTGGTATTTTGCCACGGTAATATTGGGGTATGCTACTACCGATTTAGGGAAAATATTACTAGCTAAACAATTAAAAAGTAAATTAACACCTCTAGTTATTTATAGAATAAAAAGAGGAATGGGAGTGTTATTAATCGTTTTTGGAGCGATTATAATGCTAAAAACTTTTATTCCTAAAGAAAAGATGGATAGCTTATTACAAACAGTAGAAGAAACTACTAAAAACCAATAATCATTTTGGCTATCCAGAAATAAATAAGAATCCCAAAAATATCGTTACTTGTTGTAATAAAAGGTCCTGTAGCAATCGCAGGATCAATACCTCTTTTATTTAAAAATAAAGGAATAAAAGTTCCAATTAGTCCAGCAACTATAATTACTACAAAGAGAGATATTGAAATAGCACTTGCTATTTTATAGTCTTGTTCAGAAATAAAAACATATATAAATAGTAAAACAGCTAAGGCAAGTCCATTAATCATAGCTAATGATACTTCTTTTAATAACCTGTCTGTAATACTACCTTTTACATCGTCATTTGCTAAACCTTGTACAATAATTGCTGATGATTGTACTCCTACATTTCCAGCCATTGCAGCAATTAACGGAGTAAACATAAAAAGAATGGCATTTTCTTTAATAGCATCGTCAAAAAAGCCCATAATACCAGCAGCACCAACACCTCCAAGAAGACCTAAGAATAGCCAAGGTAAACGAGCACGTGTTAATTCCCATATTGTATCATCAGCTTCAACATCTTGGGTAATACCAGCTGCTAATTGATAATCTTTATCGGCTTCTTCCTTAATAACGTCAACAATATCATCAATAGTAATTCTTCCTACTAAAATACCTAACTCGTCTACAACGGGTATCGCTTCTAAATCGTATTTACGCATAACGTTAGCAACATCTTCAGCTTCATCATTAACATTAACAAAGTCTAACTTAGGAATATATACATCGGCAATTTTAGCACGTGTAGAGGCCATTAATAAATCTTTCAATGATAAACGACCTTTTAGTTTACCACTATCGTCAACTACATATATAGAATGTACTCTGGTTACTTCTTCTGCTTGAACACGCATTTCTTTTACACAGCGTAAAACAGTCCAGTTTTCGTTAACTTTTACAAGTTCTTTTGCCATTAAACCACCAGCAGAATCTTCATCATATCGTAGTAATTCTACAATTTCTTTGGCGTGTTCTTCATCTTCAATCTCTTGCATTACTTCCTGCTTTCTTTTTTCAGGAAGTTCTCCAATTACATCGGCAGCATCATCGGTGTCAAGTTCATCAATTTCTTCAGCAATTTCTTTTGCCGTAAGTTGTTGAAATATTTTTTCACGTACATCATCATCCACATCCATTAAAACTTCAGCGGTTGTTTCACTGTCTAATAAACGAATAATGTATAATGCCTCTTCAAAAGATAATTCATCTAAAACTTCTGCAATATCGGCGTGATGTATATCTGAGAAAAAACTGGAAAGCGCTGTGTCTTTCTGGTTTTTAATCAGTTCCTGTACGTTTTCTAAAAGATCTTTAGTAATTTCTAATGCCATCGTTTGCGATTTTTGCCGTCAATTCAATGAATTTTTGTACCGATAATTGTTCGGGACGCATCGCAAAGATAGGGTCTTCTTTTAATGTATCCGAGAGATCGAAAGATTTTAAACTAGAACGTAGCATTTTTCTTCGTTGATTAAATGCTGTTTTTACTACTCTAAAAAATAATTTCTCATCAACTGGAAGATTGTAGTCTTTTTTTCTAATTAACCGTATAACACCAGAATCTACTTTTGGTGGTGGATTAAAAACGGTAGGAGGGACTGTAAATAAATATTCAGCATCATAAAAAGCTTGTGTCAAAACGGATAAAATCCCATAGGTTTTAGACCCTTCTTTTTCTGCTATTCGTAATGCTACTTCTTTTTGGAACATCCCAGAGAATTCTGGTACAAAATCTCTATTTTCAATTGCTTTAAAAACAATTTGTGAAGAAATGTTGTAAGGAAAGTTTCCAATAATGGCAATCTGCTCTTTATTGAAAGTATCAGTAATATTCTTTTTTAAAAAATCACCTTCAATAATGGTGAATTTTTCAGAAGAAGTATCTAGTTTAATATGTTCTAGAGGAAATGTTTCTTTTAGGTATTCTACCGATTCAGAATCTAATTCCATTACCGTAACCTTAGGCTTTTTTTCTAATAAGTATTTTGTTAGAACTCCCATTCCAGGTCCTATTTCCAATACGTTATCATATCCATTTTCGGTTAACGAATCTGCTATTTTTTTTGCGATGTTTTCATCGGTTAAAAAATGCTGTCCTAAGTGTTTCTTTGCTCTTACGGTCATGTTCTAAGATAAAAAATTTAAGATTAAGAAGTATCTTTATTCTTATGTAACTGTAGTTTGTTTCTTTTTAGTTGCTAGATACAGTAGGGTAAAATTCGTTTATTACTTTTAGTTCAGTGCGGAAGGCTAGCATTTTATCAGCAAACTTTTTAAGACCATCTGAACGTAGTTTATCAGCATCGTGTTTGTAATAGTTTTCTAAATCTTCACGTGATTTAGCCGTGTATTGAATAGAGTAAGTTACTCCTCCCATTTCTTCTTTTACTAAAACTTGTGTCAACTTAGCGCTTAAAAAGCGTCCTGTTGCTAAAACTTCTGGTATATGGCTTTCAATCCAAGTTAACCATTCTGCATGAACACTTTCGTCAATATTTACTGTTACGTTATATATATACATTGTTGTTTTCTATAAGATTAGATATTATCCCCTCTTAGTTTTCTGTATTTTTTACGAGCAGCAACTAAGTAGATGCTCGATGGATGGTCAAAAATAATCTTTTGATAGTATTCTTTAGCCTTTTCGGCATTATTTAATTCATTATTGTATAATTCACCCATTAAATAATATACATCATCAATATAAATTCCTTCTTTATCTAGGGCTATTATTTGGGTGTAATTTGAAATAGCTTCATCGTATTTGTGCTGTTTTACAAGAAGCTCGGCCTGTTTAAACAAAGCTTCGTCTTCTATAGGTTGCCCTTTGTAGTTTTTGATAATATCATTTAAAATAGCGATGGCTTCATTATCTTTATTCTGAAAAGCTAATAAATCTGCTTTAGCATATTCTTTTAAACCAGAAGGAATACTGTCTTTTGGTTGGTTATCAGAAATTGTTAAAAACAAATTAGCAGCATCGTTTGCTATAAGCTGGGTAGCAGAACCTTTTAAAACTTTTAATTGTGCTTTGGCCCATTTAAAATCGCTTTTGAAATATGATGTTTGGGCTACTTTAAAACGTGCATCTTGCCCTAGATAATGGTTTTTAAATTTTGTTTGTACTTGTGAAAAGTAAATAAGAGCTTTGTTAAACTTTCCAGTGTACACTAAAACCTCACCTAGTTTTAGTTTAATCAAGGCTTTTGATAACTTAGAGCCGGCAAAGTCCTTAGCTTTATTTAAAACATCTACAGCTTTTTCAGGATTGTTTTTGTTGAACGTTAAATAATTAGCATAAGCTACTTGAGTACGGAAAGTATTTTTATTAATTCCATACGTTGCAAATATGTCATCAAAACGTGCTTCTACATCTGGTTCTTTGGTCTCAATAGCTATTTTTAAATTGTTATTAATAGCATTAAACTTATCTCTTGGATAACTAGTTTTTTCAATAATTAGGTCAAAACATTCCTTAGCAGTCTCATATTCTTTATTCTCTAAAGCAATTTTTCCTAGCTGATTAATTCTACCCAAGTTATCAGGGTCTCTAGCTAATAACGCTTTTAATTGGATAAGAGCTTTTGAGTATTGTTTTTGTTTAATGAATAACCATGCTAATAAATCGTTCCATATGTTTTTAGGATTGCTTATTGATTTTCTTAACAGTGCTTTTTTAAATAAGTTGTTGTTTTCATTTTCAGCATCATCATTAATATATCTGCTAGTATAACGTTTTACGTTATTCAGATAGCTTTCGTTTTTATCAACTAAATCTACATAGGATTCAAACATTTTAGGGTAATCTCCTTTTTCACCATGGATTTGTGCTAATTGGAATCCATAATTAGCTTGTGGGTGTTTTTCCATGGTTTTGGTATATGCTTCAATAGCAAAGTCTAGTTTGTTGTAGTTTTTAAATAAACTAGCAATAACACTACCGTAATTTCCTTTTTTGTTTAATGAATTAAGTGCTTTTTGATAATACTTATTGGCTTCTGAATCGTTTTGTTGACGTTCGTAGTTATATCCTATGATAACATTTAGATACGCTAAGTTAGGTCTCTGTTTTATTTTTTGTGTTAATAGGTTTTCGGCAACTAAAAACTGTTCGGTTTCTTGATAAGAAGTAATAAGTCTCTTTAGATAGGTTGTATTATAGGGACTCTTATCATATAATTTTTTATAAAGTTGAATAGCTTTTTCGTATTCATTATTTCTAAAATAATTTTCAGCAATAATAAATTCGTTCTGTTGCGAATAACAGAACAGGTTAATAATAAGGAAATTAAATAGAATAAATGTTTTTTTCATCAATCAAAAATACAGAAGAAAATTGTTAAATTAATATTAAAACACACCCTTTTTTTAAAAGGAACGCAACATTTTGGCACGAACTTTGTTTTATTGTTAGCGTAACTAAACATCGAATACTATGAAGAATTTAAATACGCAATATAACTTAGCAAAGAGTAGAGCAGATGAATTTATGAGAAGAGGACAAATAACTCAGTATTTTGAAGCTTTATTGGAAATGAATAAATATAAGAGATTAATGGTAGCCGTAGTTGCTAACTAATTATAAAAAATAGTTCATTATTAAGGGGTGAATTAAAAAAAAGAACCAAGCATCTTAATTGAAGCATTGGTTCTTTTTACATTTTTATAATGAAATTATTTAGTCAATTTTATCAAAACCACAATAAGGAATTAATACTTCAGGTATGTTAATTCCATCCTCAGTTTGATAGTTCTCTAAAATTCCAGCTAATACTCTAGGTAAAGCTAAAGAACTTCCGTTTAAGGTATGAACTAACTGACTTTTTCCTTCTTTATTTTTGAATCGTAATTTTAAACGATTTGCTTGATACGTTTCAAAGTTTGAAGCTGAACTAATTTCTAACCAACGCTCTTGAGCTGTAGAATATAATTCAAAATCGAATGTTAAAGCAGAAACAAATCCAGTATCTCCACCACATAAACGTAAAATACGGTATGGCAACTTTAATTCACGTAAAATACCTTTAATGTGTTCTACCATTTCGTTTAAAGCATTGTAAGAGTTATCAGGATGTTCGATTCTTACAATTTCTACTTTGTCAAACTGGTGTAATCTGTTTAATCCACGTACATGTGCTCCATAACTTCCAGCTTCTCTACGGAAACATGGTGTGTAACCTGTATATTGAATAGGTAAATCATTTTCTTTTACTAAATCATTTCTATGAATATTAGTAATAGGAACTTCCGCTGTTGGAATTAAATATAAATCATCTCCAGTTACATGATACATTTGTCCTTCTTTATCTGGAAGTTGACCAGTACCAATACCAGAAGCTTCATTTACTAAATGAGGAACTTGAACTTCGCTATAACCTGCAGCAATATTTTTATCTAAAAAATAATTGATTAAGGCACGTTGTAAACGAGCTCCCTTTCCTTTGTAAACAGGAAAACCAGCTCCAGTAATTTTTGAACCTAAATCAAAATCGATGATATCATATTTTTTAGCTAATTCCCAGTGAGGTAAAGCTTTTTCACCTAAATCAGGAATAGTACCTTCGCTAAAAATAGTTTCATTATCCTCTTCATTTTTCCCAGCTTTCACAGATGCGTGAGGCACGTTAGGAATTTGGTATAATAAATCTTGTAATTTGTTAGAAGCAATACTTAATTCTTCGGTTAATTGCTTAGATTTCTCTTTTAATTCACCTGTTTTTTCTTTTAATAAGTTTGCTTTTTCAATTTCACCAGACTTAAAAAGACCTCCAATTTCTTTGGATATTTTGTTAGATTCAGCTAATGTATTATCTAAAGAAACTTGAGTAGCTCTACGAGCTTCATCAGTAGTTAATACTTCATTAATAATTGCTTCGGCATTTTCAAAACTACGTTTTGCTAATCCGTCTAAAACAGTTTGTTTGTTTTCTCTAATAAACTGAACCTGTAACATCTTTTTTTAATTTTTAAGAACCGCAAAGATATAAGAAGCTACAGACTTAAACAATGGTGATTGCTTACTAAATAGTTTTTTACGTATTAAGTTTTAGAATTCTATTTAAGAATAAATAAAAAAGACTTTGTTAGAACTCTATTTTGTTAACTTAAATTGGTAATTGTATTGATATAGTTTAAAGAGTTTTCTTTGTCTGTTTTAAGTTGAATAATTAATTCATCAACAGAATTAAACTTATGCTCGTCTCGTAAAAAATAAAGTAACTCGATGGTTAATTCCTTTTGATATAAATCTTGGTTAAAATCGAAAAAATGAACTTCAATAGTTTGGTGTTCTCCGTTAACTGTGGGTCTATTACCAATGTTCATCATGCCAAAAACTGTATTGTTATTAATCGTAGATTTTACAACATATACTCCAGTTTTAGGAACTAGTTTATAGGTTTCAGCAATATCAATATTAGCAGTAGGAAAACCAATTTTACCGCCAAGTTGTTTTCCGTTCACAACAATACCAGTTATAGAAAATGGATATCCTAAATACTTGTTTGCAGTTTTTAATTCACCACTAGCTAGTGCTTTTCTAATTTTAGTTGAGCTTACAGAAACTTCATCAATATCTTGAGCTAGAATTTCTTGTACTGTAAAATCATATAAATGAGAATATTCAGTTAATTGTTCAATATTCCCCTCTCTATTTTTTCCAAAATGATGGTCGTAACCAATAATTAATTTTGAAGTATTGAGTTGATTAACTAAGATATCACGAACAAAATCTAATGCAGTAAGTCTAGAAAATTCTTTGCTAAAAGGATGGATGATTAAGTAGTCTAACCCTAAGTTTTCCAAGTGTTTGGCACGTTCATCAATCGTGTTGATAAGTTTTATGGAAACATCTTTTTGCAACACCATTCTAGGGTGAGGAAAAAAAGTTAATAAAACTGATTTTTTATTAGATGATTTTGCTTCATCAATCAATTCCTGTATAATTTTTTGATGACCAATATGAACACCATCAAAAGTACCAATAGTAACTATTGATTTCTGAGTTGGTTTAAAATCGAAAATGGAGTGAATAATTTCCAAGATAAGAACAAATTTATGCAAAAATACAATTTGTAAAAGAGGATAAGTAATGTTCGTTAAATAAAGTTACAAAAATGTCAATTTAACAAAACAAACCCCTCAAAAACACTATAGTGATAAAATAAAGGATAAATTTTTACAAATAAAAAAAAATCGTATTTTGCGCTACAGTTAACAAATTATTATACATTATGATGAAAAAACTATTACTTGTTGCATTTGTGCTATTTGGCACGGCAATAATGGTTGCTCAGACTACCATTTCTGGTACAGTCAATGACGCATCTCTTGGAGGGCCACTTCCGGGAGCAAATATTAAGGTTCTAAGGAAGGCTGTAGGAACATCTACTGACTTTGATGGGAAGTTTACTATGACAGTAACAGATAACCCTCCTTTTACAATTGAAATTTCTTCTTTAGGGTATCAATCTAAAACAGTTGAAATTACAAAAAACAATCAAGTTGTTGAGGTGGCTTTGACTGAAAATGCAACTTCTTTAGATGAGGTAGTAGTTTCTGCTTCTAGAACTCCAGAACGTGTTATGGAATCTCCAGTGACAATTGAGCGTTTTGATTCTAGAGCTATTAAGAACACAGCTTCTGCATCATATTACGATGGATTAGAAAATTTAAAAGGTGTTGATATTAATTCAGGAGGTTTTACTTTTAAAACAGTAAATACTCGTGGATTTGCTACGTTTGGAAATGAGCGTTTTGTTCAGTTAGTTGATGGAATGGATAACGCATCTCCAGCATTAAACTTTGCTATTGGGAATTTATTAGGAATTTCTGAGGTAGATGTAAAAAGTGTTGAGATTTTACCAGGAGCAGCATCGGCTTTATATGGAGCAAATGCATTTAACGGAATTATGTTAATGCGTAGTAAAAACCCTTTCGATGATCAAGGAATTAGTGTAGGTTTAAAAACAGGATTAACTAGTCAAGAAGCAGCAGGAGACAATAAGTTTTACGATGCTACAATTAGAATGGCGCATGCTTTTGATGATTATTTTGCTGTAAAAGCAAGCTTTTCTTACTTAAAAGGTGAAGAGTGGCATGCTACTGATTATAGAAATACAACTGGTATAGGAGGAACTTATATTCCAGGTACTAGACAAAGTGATCCAAATTATGATGGGGCGAACGTATATGGAGATGAGGTTTCAGTTAATTTAGGAGGAGCAATAGGTAATGTAAGTAGAACTGGTTATACTGATCAAGAGTTAATGACTAACGAAGCTAAGAGTGTAAAATTCAATGGAGCTATTCACTATCGTCCATTAGGAAATGATAGAGTTGAAATTATTTGGAACTCTAAGTATGGTACAGGTAACACTATTTACCAAGGACAAAACAGGTATAATTTAGCTAACTTCTTTATGGAGCAACATAAATTAGAAGTTAAAGGTAAAAACTTTTTCGTAAGAGGTTACTATGCTGGTGAGGATGCAGGAGATTCTTATGATACTCGTTTTGCTGCAATTAACATTAACAGTAAGTGGAAATCTAATACAGATTGGTTTGCGCAATATGCGGGTGCATATTTAATGCATGGTTCTCATGCAATTGCAAGAGCAGCAGCAGATACAGGAAGAGCAGTTCCTGGAACACCAGCTTTCCAAGCGTTATTCAATGAAGTAACTGCTGATCCAGATTTATTAACAGGGTCAAAGTTTAGAGATAATACAAGTTATTACCACGCAGATGGTAATTTAAATTTACGTGATTATATTGATTGGGCTGAGGTACAAGTAGGTGGTTCTTACAGACAATATAGATTAAATTCTTTTGGAACAATTTATACCGATGCTGATGGGCCAATTAAATATGGTGAATATGGTGTGTATACTCAGTTACAAAAGAAAATGTTAGATGATAGATTAAAGTTTACTGGATCTATTCGTTATGATAAATCAGAAAACTTTGATGGGAATTTTACGCCTAGAATATCTTTGGCATATGCAGCGGGTGAAAATAAAAATCATAACTTCAGAGCTTCTTTCCAAACAGGTTTCCGTAACCCAACTACGCAAGATCAGTATATTGGTTTAGCGACAGGTGCTGGATTTATCTTAGGTACAGCTTCTGATAATATTGGTCGTTTTTCTGCACCAGTAGTAACTACGGCAGGTACATTTACATTAACAGGAGCAGACGTGTTTTCAAGAGGATATTCTGCTAGTTCAATCGCAACGGGAACACCAACACTAGCTACAACTGCTTTAGTAAAACCAGAAGAAGTAAAATCTTTTGAGGTTGGATATCGTGGTGTTTTACCATTAGGAGAAAACAAATTATCAGTAGATTTTAGTACATACTATAACATGTATTCTAACTTTATTTCTAATAAAGATGTTTTAGTATTAGTTGACCCTACTTTACCAGTAACAGTAGCAAACTTAACAGATAGAAATTTAGTAAGAACATTTAGTGTTAAGACAAATTCTACAGTTGATGTTGATTCTTACGGTTTAGGAATTGGGTTAAGTACAAAAGTATTTAATGGATATAACGTTGGTTTAAACTATACATGGTCTAAATTTAGTTTTGATCAAGCTCAAGATCCAGATTTTGAAGCAGGTTTCAATACTCCAGAGCATAAGTTAAAAGCTCAGTTTGGACACCCAAATGTATTTGAAAACTTTGGATTTAACGTAAGTGCTCGTTGGCAAACAGAATTTTACTGGCAATCAACTTTCTTAGAAGGAAACGTAGAAGAAAGAACTGTCCTTGATGCTCAAATTAACTACTCAGTACCTTCAATTAAGTCGGTATTTAAAGTAGGAGGATCTAACCTAACAGGGAAAGAATACTTAAGTGCACCAGGTGTAGGGGCAATAGGGTCTCAGTATTACATTTCTTGGACAATCAATAACTAAAAAAAATAAAAATGAAGAATACATTAAAATATACATTTTTATCTGCATTATTTTTAGGTGTTGTAGCCTGTGATGTAGATAACAATTTACCAGAAATTAAAGGAGAGGCAGAAAATACTATAGCCTTAGTTGCAGGTACTGCAGATTTCTCAAATTATGTAGCAGTTGGAGCTTCTTTTACAGCAGGTTTTTCTGATGGGGCTTTATTTAAAGCAGGTCAAGAATATTCGTTTCCAAATACTTTAGCAAAGAAATTTGCGATGGTGGGTGGAGGAACTTTCACACAACCATTAATGAATGATAATATTGGAGGAATGGTAAATGGTGGAACAAAAGCTTTAGACCCAAGATTCTATTTTAACGCTTTAACAGGTAAGCCTGAAAGGCTTACAAGTATACCAACTACTGTTGTGGGGGCACCAGCAACGAATGCACCAAATTTTACAAATTACGGTATTCCAGGAGCAAAAAGTTTTCACTTTGTAGCTCCAGGTTATGGGAGTGCTGCAGGTTTAGCGGCAGTTCCACCAACAGCAAATCCTTATTTTGTTAGAATGAGTCCAGCTCAATCTACACTAATAGCAGAAATAGCATCAAAACAACCAACATTTTTTACTTTATCAGAAATAGGAGGTAACGATGTATTAGATTACGCTGTGGCTGGAGGAGCTTCTGGTTCAATAACTCCAACAGCAGTTTTTAATCAAGCATTTGGAGCAATTATAAATACATTAGCACCAACAGCAGATAAAAAAGGAGTAGTAGCTAATATTCCTTACATTACAAGTCTACCGCATTTTACAACTGTACCTTATAAGCCATTAAGCCCAACAAATCCTGACTTTGGACCACAAATTCCAACACTTAATAGAGTTTTTAGTGCTATTAACGGCGTTTTTACAGCAATTGGTGTTCCTGAACGTTCAATTGTTTTCTCGACAACAGCAGCTAGTGCTGTGGTAATTAAAGATGAGTCATTAGATCCTAAAACAAACGAAATAGTTGGGGCGTTATTAGCAAGTCCAACTTTCCCTGCTTTTGTAGCTAGTTTTGGTTTACCTACTGATACTGCCACTTTACAAAAAGTAGCTGGTTTATTAGGTTCTTATTATGGACAAGCAAGACAAGCAACAGCTGAAGATTTGTTAGTATTACCAAGTAGTGGTATAATAGGTACTGTAAATCAAAATTCAGTTAACTTTTTACTTGGGCAAGGATTACCTCCAACGTTAGCAGGAATGTTTTCAGCAGAAGGAGTTTCTTTACCTTTAGAAAATAAATGGGTGTTAACTAAAACTGAAGTTGCCGAAATTAAAGCAGCTACTGATGCATATAATACTACAATTAAAGCCGCAGCAGACGCTAAAGGATTAGCTTTTGTTGACTTTAAAGCAATCTTAGAGAAAGCTTCAACTACTGGTTTAGTATTTGATGAATTTAATATGACTACTACTTTTGTTACTGGTGGTCTAGTTAGTTTAGATGGGATTCATTTAACATCAAGAGGGTATGCTTTAATGGCAAATAAAATGTTAGAAGCTATCGATGCTACTTATGGATCTAACTTTACTAAGGCTAAAGATGGTTTAGCTAAAGCTAAAGATTTTCCAACAAACTTTTCACCTACTTTACAGTAATAGAAAAGTAATTTTATACAAAATTTTAAAGGCTGAGAATTTATTCTCAGCCTTTTTTTGTTATGTGAATTTTAATAAGGGTATTTATTTATAGAAGCCATTTAATTAAACTAATGACGTTAAGTGTCATATACGCCTTTTTAAGAAGGTTGTTTAGCTTGTTGATATGGTTTTGTTATTATGTTTGTTTATAGTGTTGAAGTAGCTTTAAATCAAGTATCTTATTGTCAAAGATGTTTATTTATTATAAGACATAAAAAAACACCGTAATGTTAATTACGGTGTTTTTATTTTATTTAAGTGGAAAAAGTTATTTAAAAAACGTTCTAAATATATCATTACCGTTTGCAAAAAGTAATAAGGCAATTAATAAGATAAATCCTGTTACTTGAGCATATTCTAAAAATTTATCACCAGGTTTTTTACCTGTAATCATTTCCCAAAGCGTAAATACAACATGACCTCCATCTAAAGCAGGAATTGGTAATAAGTTCATGAAACCTAACATAATTGATAAGAATGCAGTAATGTTCCAGAAAGTTTCCCAGCTAAATTCTGAAGGGAAAATACTACCAATAGAAATAAAACCTCCTAATCCTTTATAAGCACCTGTACTAGGATTAAAAATCTTTTTCATTTGCTTAATGTAGTTTGTTAAGGTAGTCCAAGCTTTATTAGTACCAGCAGGAATTGCTTCAGAAAATGAATATTTCTTTTCTGCTAAGTCATAGTATCCTAATTTTTCTAAATCTTTTAAAGATAATTGAGCAATAGCTACACCAACTTTACCGTTTTCAGATATTTTAACAGGGATGTCTATTTTTTCATTACCTCTTTTTACAGTAATACTGATATCTTGATTTTTATATTTATTAAGCTCTTTTTCAGCTTGATCAAAATATTTGATATTAACTCCGTTAATAGCAGTAATTATATCTTTAGGTTGTAAACCGCTTTTTACGTTTGGAGAATCTTCGGCAACTTTTCCTATAATAAATGGGTATCTTGGTGTTATAAAACTTCCAGCGTTTTTACCACGATCTACTAGTTTTGAAATAAAATCAGTAGGAATTACTTTTTCAATAACAGTTCCATTTCTTTCAATGGAATAGTTGTTTCCATTAATAAATTCTAAAGGTAATTCTCTAAATTTTTCAATTGTTTGTCCATCTACAGTAAGTATTTTATCTCCAGTTTCTAAACCTAAATCTATGGCTAGTTGATCTTGTACCCATACACCATCTTTTAAGTTTTCGTTAGGTAAAAACTTTTCACCATAAGCATACATTAAACAAATGTATATAACAATACCTAAAACAAAATTTACAATTACACCACCAAGCATAATAATTAAACGCTGCCATGCTGGTTTAGAACGAAATTCCCATGGTTGAGCAGGTTTTTTCATTTGCTCAGTATCCATGCTTTCGTCAATCATTCCTGAGATTTTCACATAACCACCTAATGGAATCCAACCAATACCATAAACAGTATCACCAATTTTCTTTTTAAATAAAGAGAATTTATAATCGAAGAAAAGGTAAAACTTTTCAACTTTAGTTTTAAATAATTTAGCAGGAACAAAGTGTCCTAACTCGTGCAAAACAATTAAAAGCGATAAACTTAAAATAAATTGTGATGCTTTTATTAATATCTCCATAAAGGCTTGTGTCTAAAATTTAAAATCTGACAAATGTACGTTTTTCGAAAGAGTTCTAAAAGTTTGTACTCTAGTTCGGCTTAGGATTTAACAAACTTTTTAAGTTTAAGAGAGATTAACCCTGTTTTAAGTCGTATTTTTGTAGAAAAAAGAGAGAATGGACTTTAAATTCTTTAAAAAATCTAAAAGCACTTTAATTTTCTTGTTAGTTTTTTGTGCTATTGGAATCCCTGTTTTTTATCATTTAGTAAAAGTTGATGAAAGATTACCAATTTATAACCCTGCTGATATTAATCCAAAATTGGTAGATGCTTCTTTAAGAACAAAATCCAGAAATCATAAGGTTGGTAATTTTAAGTTAATCAATCAGAATGGAGAAACAATAACAAATGCGGATTATAAAGGTAAAATTTATATTGCAGATTTCTTTTTTACTCGTTGCCAAACTATTTGTATAGCCATGGCTTATAATATGAGTGAGTTACAAGAACACTATAAAAAGGATGATGATATTATGTTTTTATCACATTCAGTAACACCAGTTATAGATAGCGTTCCACAATTGAAAAAATATGCATTAGAAAAAGGAGTTATTGATGGAAAATGGAATGTAACTACTGGAGAAAAAAAGCATATATATAACTTAGCTCGTAAACATTATTTTGCTGTTTTAGATGAAGGAGATGGAGGAGAGAACGATTGGGTTCATACAGAAAACTTTGTGCTAATAGACAAAGAAGGACGTATTAGAGGTTCGTATGATGGAACCAAAAAAGAAAACATGCAGAAAATTATAGATGATATTGCATTACTAAAAAAAGAATACGAAGAATAAAAAAGAGACTGTTTAAACAGTCTCTTTTTTTATATTTTATTTCCGTCCTCATCAAAGTTTTTGTTTACTTCTTGTTCTGTTTTAATAACAGAAACTGCTAGAGATAGTAACATAATAGCCATGGGTTGCCAACTAATATCTTTGCTTATAAAAACAAAAAGTAAAGCGGCTGCAAATGATACTGTAGAATAAATTAAAAATTGCTTTATAAAAAACGTATTGGCAAATTTCCAAACAGTTTCGTTTTTCATGGTTCTATTGGTGCGATAACCATAAAGTGAGTTAATTTTTTTGGGGGGAAAGAAATAAAAAATTATACTGAAAAGGAAAAGTAATCCATTAATAGACAGTACATAATAATATGGGTTCATTTTTATTTTTTTATAGAGTTTATAATTCCTTTTAATAAAGTGTTCATGTCAGCGTTCTTAGTAAGCCCAGTTCTAACAACAACTAAATCTTCACTTGGCAAAATAAATACATTTTGACCTTTATACCCATTAAAAGAATACATATTTGTTGGTACATCAGGATAACGCTTTCCTGCATTTAACCATATTTGCGCTCCATACCAACCATCAGAACCTGGAGTTGGAGTAGTAGCGTATTGTACCCAATCTTTATCAAAAAGGTGTTCTCCATTCCATTCACCATTATGAAGGTATAATAAACCTAATTTTGCCCAATCTCTTGCAGTTGCCCAAGCATAAGAAGACCCTACAAAGTTTCCACTCAAATCAGTTTCAATGACCATTGAATTCATTCCTATTTTGTCAATTAAATTACTGTACCAATAATCTAAATATTCTTGATGCGTTTTAAATTGACTACGGATGATACCAGAAAGCAAATTAGTAGTACCTGAAGAATAATTCCAAGTTTCGTTTGGGGTACCTACCAAAGGTTTGTTTATTTGAGTTTTAGTCATGTCACTTTCAAGAAATAACATCTTTGTAACATCAGAAATAGTATTATAATCTTCAAGCCATTCTAAACCAGAATTCATCTGAAGTAGGTTGTGGATTGTAATGTTTTTACGGTCATCATTTCCCCATTCTTTAAATAAATTGCTTTGCTCAACATTAACTTTCCCTTGACATTGTAAAATTCCTAAAACAGTACTCGTAATACTTTTGGTCATAGACCACCCTAATTGCAAAGAATTCTTATCGAAATTATCAGCATACTTTTCCGCAATAATTTGATTCTTATAAACTACTAATACAGATCGAGTTTGGTTTCTCGAATTAAAAATAGTATCAATAGTTTCGTTCAGCTTTTTGTAATTGATATTAGAAAAAACAGTGTCTATTTGATTTGCATTTCCATAAGGGAAAGGAGTAGTATTATCGGCCTTTGACCTTTTAGGAACTAAAGGAGTTTTAGAAGCATCATAATCATCATTAATCAAAACAGCTCCTAATCCTTTTCTATAAACAGCTTTTCTTTTTAAAAGACCGAAAACAGAACCAGTAGCAGATTTTTCTTGAGAGTTAATTTCATCAGAAGTTAAGTTTATTGGAGAAAAATTGTTGTCATTTTCATCGGTAAACTCTAGGCTTCTTTCAGCTAAGAAAACAGAAGAAGCAGTATTTTTAGCGGAGTATCCAGCTAAAATATTTAATTTAGGGTAATTGTAAACTACAACAGCAATAAGAACAATTGCTAGTAATAATAAAATTCTTTTGATATTTTTCATTAGGGACTCTTTTTTAGCAAATGTAAGAATTTAATTGATTGGTGTTTATATTTGAAATGCAAGCACTACCTTTGTCTTAAATTTACTTTTTATATGTTGAATGTAGATAAGATTAGAGCTGATTTTCCTATTTTAAATCGTACAGTACATGGGAAAAATTTAGTGTATTTTGATAATGGAGCAACTTCTCAAACACCTCAAATTGTGATTGATGCAATTGTTGATTATTATTCGAATTATAATGCTAATATTCATAGAGGAGTGCATACCTTAAGTCAGGAAGCAACCGATAAATATGAAGAAGCGCGTATAAAGATTCAAAAACATTTTAATGCAAAGCATTCTTATGAAGTTATTTTGACTTCTGGAACTACTCATAGTATTAATATTGTAGCATCAGGATTTGCTGCCTTATTAAAAGAAGGAGATGAAATAATTGTATCATCATTAGAGCATCATTCAAATATAGTTCCTTGGCAAATGCTTTGTGAAAAAACGGGTGCTGTTTTAAAAGTAATTCCAATGGATCAAGATGGTTTGTTAAGAATGGATATATATCATGAATTATTAAATAATAAAACCAAATTGGTTTTTTGTAATCATGTATCGAATGCATTAGGAACGATAAACCCAATAGAAGAAATTATTCATGCAGCACACAAATTTGGTGCGTATGTTTTAATTGATGGAGCACAGGCAGTTCCACATATAAAGCCAGATGTTCAAGAATTAGATGTTGATTTTTATGTAGCATCAGCTCACAAAATGTGTGGTCCAACAGGAGTTGGTTTATTATACGGAAAAGAAGAATTATTGCAAATGTTACCACCTTATCAAGGAGGAGGAGAAATGATAGAAACGGTAACTTTTGAAAAAACTACCTATGCAGGATTACCTCATAAGTTTGAAGCAGGAACACCAAATATTTGTGGAGGAATTGCTTTTGGAGTTGCAGTAGACTATATGAATTCAATAGGTTTTGAGGCTATAGATCAACAAGAAAAAGAGTTGTTAGCTTATGGAACTCAAGAGTTGGAAAAAATAGAAGGATTAAAAATTTACGGAACTGGTAAGAAAGCTTCTGTAATATCTTTTAATTTGGAAGGAATTCATCCGTATGATGTTGGATCTATCCTTGATAAACTAGGAATAGCTGTTCGTACAGGACATCATTGTGCGCAACCAATTATGAACTTTTATTGTATCCCAGGAACAGTAAGAGCATCATTTGCTTTTTACAATACCAAAGAAGAAATAGACGCATTGGTAACAGCGGTTAAGAAAGCCAAAATGATGTTGAGTTAAATACTACTCAATTAATAAAATAAAAAAACCACCTGTTTAAGAACAAGTGGTTTTTTATATATAAACGCTAAATTTTTAACTAGTCTCTTGACATAAAAATTTGTAAAACATACCAGAATAAAAGCATTAAAGAGGCAAATAAACCTAATGCAGCAGGGATGTAATCATCAGTAGAAAATTTATGTACTAAGTTAGAAGTCTGGTATAAAATAGATCCAGCAGCTAACACACACATTCCTACAGAAAACCATAAACCAAGGTTAAAACCAAATAAGGCTCCTGCAATGATTAATCCAATTGCTATAAAAAATCCAACAGTTAATCCAGCTCTTATAAAAGAAAAGTCTTTTTTAGTAATAAAAACAATAGAAGAAATTCCTGTAAATAAACCAAGCGTAACAATTCCTGCTTGTTTAATTAAATCCAAGCTATTGGTATATGTAATAGCAATATAAATTAATGGTATAAAAATAAAAGCTTGAGCAAAAATATAAATAGAATATGCTAAGTATTGTAAGTTTTTATCAGAGGTTTTTAAAGCAGTACTTTCAGCATAACTTGTAATAAGCATAAAACCACCTAATAATAATAACCACTTGTATCCCTGAGTCATTGATAAAGTAAATTCTACAATAGATGCACTTTGTAAGAATAGGTATTCAAATACAATAAATAATAAGATACCACCACCTACATGCGCATAGGTTTTTTTGTAAAAAGCAACTCTTTCTGCTTCCGATACTTGTGCAACAAGTACCTTAGGTCCGTTGTCAAATGAGTTTTCCATAATTAATTTTATTTTGGAGTAAATATAGCTTTTTTATAGAGATAATTTTTATCATGTGTAATTGTTGTGAATATTGTTTTTTGAAACGAGTGTGTTTGCGTATTTTATATCATTAAATGTTTAAAATTGACGTTTTTTTGTGTTTTTCGTTAAAAATTAAACAATATGATATTTTTATTTTTAAACTTCTACAAGTTGATTTTAAAGAGAAAATCCAATTTTTTAACATTTTTTTAGGAATTAAAAAAAAACTATATATTGCACATCGTTAAAAAACCCTTCAATTTTTTACATAAATAATAAAGTATGCATGCTTTTTTTGTTAAAGTGGTAATTGAAGTTGTTTTTTACAAAAACCAATAATACCTAAAGGGGTAATTATTATTCAACTAATTTTTTTAATTTTTCACAACATGAAAAGAATTTTTTTAACATTAGCAGTTGCTGCTTCCGTTTTAATTGGATGTCAGCAAAATGGTCAAGACTCAGTTTTACCAACTCAAGAAGCAATCGATATGAGCGACTTCTATTTGGAAACTGATACTCACGAGTCAAAAGGGGGAAGTGAGCAGTGTCATTCTATGCGAGTTTTAAACAGACAGTTAAAAGAAAACCCAGGATTGTACAAAAAAATGTACGATGTAGAATACGCAACACGTAAATTTATTGCAGCAAAAAAAGGAAATGGAAATGGAAACGGTAACGGCGGTGGCGGTAACACTGGCGGAGGCGGTGGTGGAACTACTCCAGATAACTTAGGAGTAATTAATATACCAGTATATGTACATGTAGTTTATAGCAATTCACAACAGAATATTAGTGATGCGCAAATAGCCTCACAAATGACAGTTTTAAACGATGATTTTAGAAAACAAAATTCTGATGCAAGTAATACACCTTCTGAATTTGCAGGAGTAGCAGCAGATGCTGAAATCACTTTTTCTTTAGCTGGTACTTTTAGACATGCTAACTCTACAGCTTCATGGGGAACTAATAATGCAGTAAAATCAGCATACCCACCAGTTACACCACAAACACATTTAAATATCTGGGTAGCTAATATCGGTGGAGGTATTTTAGGATATGCTCAATTCCCAGGTGGTAATTCTGCTACTGATGGAGTTGTGTGTTCTCCACAATATTTTGGAACTACAGGTTATGTATCTGCACCATTCAATGGAGGGCGTACTATGACACACGAAGTTGGTCACTATTTAAACTTACGTCACATTTGGGGTGATGGTAGATGTCGTCAAGATGATTTTGTAGCTGATACTCCATCTTCAGATGCTCCAAACTATGGATGTCCATCTTACCCAACAGTTAACTGTCGTTCAAATGATATGACTATGAATTATATGGATTATACAGATGATGCTTGTATGTCTATGTTTTCTGAAGGTCAAAAATCAAGAATGAGAGCAATTTTTGCTGACGGTGGAGCAAGAGCTTCTATGTTAAACTAGTAAAAATTAATATTTAAAAAGTATTTTTATAATTGCTGAAAAGTCAAGAGAAATTCTCTTGACTTTTTTTATTTTTAAGAACTAAAAATAAGTTCAATGTTATTTGACAAATCAAAAATTTATATTCTTGTTTTGTTGGTGTTTTTTAGTTGTGGTAAATCAACAAAGGATAAAGAAAAAATGAACAAAATAGTTGTCGCACACAGAGGGGCTTCAGGATATCTTCCTGAGCATACCATGGAAGCAAAAGCAATGGCTTACGCCATGAATCCCGATTATATAGAGCAAGATTTGGTATTGAGTAAAGACAACGTGCCCATTGTTATTCACGATGTGTATTTAGATGATGTAACCAATGTGGCTCAATTATTTTCTGATAGAAAAAGAGAAGATGGACGTTACTATGTTATTGATTTTACTTTTGATGAATTACAACAATTAAAAGTAACTGAACGATTTGACCCTAAAACAGGTAAACAATACTATCCTCAAAGATTTCCAAAAGGTAAAGGAAATTTTAAGCTACACTCTTTACAAGAAGAGATTGAATTAATTCAAGGATTAAATTATAGTACAGGGAAAAACATTGGGATTTATCCAGAAATTAAAAATCCTGAGTTTCATCACAAGAATGGAAAAGACATTGCAAAAATTGTATTAGAGATTCTTTCAGACTATGGATATACAACCAAAGAAGATAAATGTATTTTTCAATGTTTTGATGCTAAAGAATTAGAAAGGGTTCGGAAGGAATTAAAATCAGAACTGTTTTTAGTACAATTGATTGAATTTCCAGAAGAAACTAAACAGTTAAAATATTTTGCATCATACGCAGACGGATTAGGTCCGTGGTATAAGCAAATCTTAGATGAAAAAGTAAATGATACATGGAAATTTACACCGTTAGTTAGGGAAGCTCATGAGTTAGGTTTAAAAGTGCATCCCTATACGTTTAGAGCCGATCAATTAAAAGAGTTTTCATCTTTTGATGAAATGATGCAAGTATTATTGTTTGAAGCCAATGTAGATGGAGGTTTTACCGATTTCCCAGATAAGATGGTTAGTTTTTTAAATAAATAGTTGAAAAGGTTTATTTGTGGTTTAAACAGGTTTATGAAGTAACTTCAATAAGTTTGTTTCGGTAAGCCGATAGGAGTTTAGATTTAGAGATAAAACCAACATATTTTTTATCCTTTATCACAGGCAAGTTCCAAGCATCACTTTCCTTAAATTTTTGCATTACCTCAGCAACCGAGTCATTGTAAGAAATAACAGCAGGGGCACTTCTCATAAAAGTTTCAACAGTTACTTTGTCGTACATCTCACTATCAAACATAATAGGTCTGATATCATCCAGTAAAACAATACCTAAAAATTGCTGTTTTTCATTAATAACAGGAAAGATATTTCGATTAGAATTGGAAACAGATTTTTTAAGCATCTCACCTAAAAGCATTTCAGAATGCACAGCTTTAAAGTTTGTTTCAATCAACGAATTAATTTTCATCATCATTAATACGTTTTTGTCTTTGTTATGTGTAATAAGTTCACCTCTTTCAGCTAATTCAACAGTATAAATAGAATTGGAGATAAAGTATTTTGTTACGGCAAAAGAAATTGCTGCTACTAACATTAAAGGAACAAATAAATCATACCCTCCAGTAATTTCAGCAATTAAGAAAATAGCTGTTAAAGGAGCGTGTAATACACCAGCCATTAATCCAGTCATTCCAATTAAGGTAAAATTAGACTCGGATACATTACCACCTAATTGATTAATAATCTTTGCACATACATTACCTAAGGCACTTCCCATAACTAGTGTTGGAATAAAAATACCTCCAACACCACCAGCGGCAAAAGTAGTAGTCATGGCAATAGCTTTAAACAAAGTGATTAGTAATAGTAAGCCAATTACTACCCAAACATTTTTAAAGTTTACATCATAAGGAATGTCTTCTAAAGCAGCCAATGTATTCCCTTCCAATAAGTTGTTAATTAGGTTATACCCCTCACCATATAAAGGTGGAATTAAATACAGCATTAATCCAATAGCAATTCCTCCAAAAATTAATTTATGAATTGGTTTTTTAATTCTTTTGAAAAAATTGATGATTCTAAAATAGATTTTTGAAAAGTATACAGAAGCAATACCCGTTGCAATACCCAATAAAACATAATAAAAAACATCATTAATTTCAAAAGTATCTATGAGTTCAAAACCGAGTAAGGCATCTTTTTCAAAAAAGAAATAAGAGGTTACTACGGCAGATACTGAAGCTAATAGTAATGGAACTAAAGATGCAAAAGCCAAGTCTAAACTAAAAATTTCTACGGCAAAAATAATAGCAGCAACAGGAGCTTTAAACATTGAAGACATTGCACCAGCTGTAGCACAACCAATTAACAACATTCTTGTTTTTCTGTTCATATGAAACAGTTGCGACACTGTCGATCCTAAAGCTGCTCCAGTACTTACGGCTGGGCCTTGTAATCCTACAGAACCTCCAAAACCAACGGTAATAGGAGCAGTAATTAAAGAAGCATAGATTTTATACTTTTCTATAATTCCACTTCGCTTAGAAATAGCGTGTAATGTGGTAGAAATTCCATGACCTATTTCTTTTTTAATAAAGCGTTTTTTGATGTAGTACACCAAAACTAAACCGATAATAGGAAAGATAAAATAAAGAGAATGATGAATGTCTTTAATGAATCTTCCTTCTAATATGTTTTGAAAAAAAGAAGTAAGGTTTTTTAATATCAATGTTCCAATACCTGCTAAAAAACCAACAAAAACACTTAAAACATATACAAATTGACGTTCGGAAATATTTTTATATCTCCAAATAAGTATTTTTTTAAATATGGATTTCTTTTTTGGCATTAGTTGATTGCTGTTGTTAACTGGGCAAAGTTACTATACAATCTAGGGATTATAAATAATAACCCGTTTTATTTAGCGCTTAAATAATCGGTACCTAAATAACCGTTGTCTTTATTGTAATACCAAGCTCTGTTTTTTGGAAATTTAATACCGTTAATAACTTCTTCTTCAGATAATAAAATATACTCGCCGCTGTTAGGCTTGCTCTTAAAAAACTGATACACTTCCATGGCATACGTTTTTGGATTGAAATAAAAATACCAAGTATCTTTTCCAACAGCATGATCATAAGTAGCTTTTAAAACTAAGTATTCCTTACCTTTAAACTTTTTACGTTCAACTTTATCGTGAATAATAGTTCCGTTATCTTTTAATTTCATTGGAAGACCATATAAATATGTATAATAGTTCTTATATAAATTGGCTCTGTCGCAACTTAGTTTGTGTTCTTTTAAAATAGCTTCTGACGGATTTTCTTGTCCGTTAAAACCAATTTTACACTCACCTTTATTAACAGTATACTCTGTTGTGTTTTCTCCTCTGGTAGCTTTTACATAAAAATATTCCTGAGGTAGATTGATTTTAATCTCACTCTTTCGCTCAGAGCTTTTAGGAGTTTTCATAGTTACAAACAAAGTTCCGTTAAAGGTTTCCCAGTTACCATTAGGATCGTGATATTGAATTGCTTTTTCTAACAGTTCTTTACCAGTAAGTTCTTGTGAAAATAATTGAATAGTAAGAAATAGTAAGAAAAATGTGATTAGTTTTTTCATGATATTATTGTTTAGATAAAGAGGATTTAAAATCGGTTAAGTCACCCAAATATAATTGTCTTAAAGTTTCTACGTAAGGTCTTTTATTATAATAGCCTTCGTTAAAATCTTTAATAGCAGCATCAATCATAGATTTTGCTTCTTCAACTTTTCCTTGTTTTTTTAATATGAAAGCTTTGTAATATTTAGCATCTGCACTAAAACCATAAGAGTTTTTTATCAAACGATCAAAACAAGCCTGAGCTTTATCGTATTTGCCTAATTCAAGATAAGCAATACCTTGATATAAAAAGGCAGTTACATCAACAGAGTTTTCGCTAAAGTCTTTAATTTCTTTGGTAATGTATTTGTCAAAGTAATAAATAGATTTTTCGTAATTTTTTAAACCTAAATAAGCAATTCCTCTCCAAGCATCTACACTAAGTCCTTGAGGAGCATCTATAAAATCAGGAGTTAAAACATCGCTGGCATCAAAATCGGCAATAGCTTTTTTATAATCTCTATAAAACCATAAGTACAAATATCCTCTCCAAGGAATTCGGGATACAGAATCTAATTTTAGTGCTTTGTCGTATTGAGGTTTCCATTTATGAGGCATTCCTCTTTTTAAATGCGCAACCGATAGTTCGTAAACACCTTGTTCAAAAGTTGGGTCTATTTCTAAGGCTTCAACAATTCCATTTTGAAAAGGAGTTGAGCCTTGAGTAAACATAATGGCTTCTTTATATCTTTTTTCAGCAAGTTGTCTTTTGCTAATTGTATTTGCTTCATTTTTACATGAGAACATTAACAGAAGTGCAATAAGACTAAGGGATAATTTCAGTAACTTTTCCATTTTCAATTCTATAAGAGATATACATATAATAGTTATGAGGCTCGTCTTCGTAAGAAATAACATTCCAATGACTCGAGTTTGAAGTAAACTTAAAAAGTTCGTCAACCATTTTAGAGTTTAAAGGAGATTCGTTTAAATCTAAATCCATTTCAATAATTTCAAACCAACCAGCATTTCCTTCACAATTCACTAAAAATCGAAAGTTTAAGTATCCAGAGTCAGTATAAGTACTGTTGGCATTAAATGTAGCATTAAGGCTATCTCTAAATTGTTTTTTAGATCCGTTGTATGCTTTTAAGCTAGCACTGCTATAAGTGTGCATGATTCCAACATCTTTACACAGTTTGTATGTGTCGTTTAAAAGAGCCTTATCGGTATCTATATAACCAACATAATGTTTAAAGGGTTTGTTTTCGGTATCATACGCTTTTTTAATGTAGAAATATCCATAGAGGGCTATTCCAGCAATAGCAATAACAATAGTAGCTAAACCTATTAGAATTACTTTAACAATTTTCTTTTTTTTCATGAAATGAAAGTACTAAAAATCTTGTTAACAGTTTGGAGTTATAGGTCGATTTTTAAAAGTTCTTTCAATTGTTGCTTTCCTTTAGAAGTTAAGATTAGTTCTCGGGTGTTTTTATGTTTTCTGAACCAATCTTTTTGAAGCATTACTTCTAAAAATACATCACCTAATGCACCCGCAATATGATGCTTTCTTTCACTCCAGTCTAAACACTGATGTGCAAACGATCTTTTTAAGTTTTGAATTTCTTCAATATGAATACCTAAGTTTAAAAACCATTGCTTTCCTATACTGGTAACAGAATATTGTTTATGTACAGGAGTAATGATTTGATGAGAGATTAATGCTTCTGTAATTTTTACGCCCACTTCACCAGCTAAATGATTGTAGCATGTTCTGGCATAGGTAAATGCCGAAGCTTTGGGTTTTTTAACTTTTGTGTAATCTTTTTGCAAGGAAAGTAAACTAGCCATAGATTCAATAACTTGGGCTACTTCAGGAGAGCTAAACCTATAATAGCGGTGCCTTCCTTGTTTTTCTACAGAAAGAATATTCTTTTGAAGAAGTTTAGACAAATGATTACTTGCCGATTGTAAAGAAATACCGCTACAGTTAGCCAGTTCAGTTGCAGTATAAGCTCTTCCATCTAGTAAATTCCATAGCATTATAGCTCTAGACTTATCGCCTAAAAGACTTGCTATTTCGCTAAAATCGTTTTCTAAACTTTCCATAGGATTAATCCCAAACTTGTGGTCTTTTAATGTGCAAGGTTCTTAAATAACTTAATAACTGACCTGTATGAACCGCTTCATGATACACCATTCTGTTTAAATAATCGCCTAACTCTTTTACTTGATTTACTTCTTTTCGATGAATAACAATGTCTTTTAAATCATTCATAGATAATTGTTCTATCATTCTGTATAGTTCCGTTTTATATGATTCTGCGAATTGCAATTCATGGTCAACATCAATAAACGCTAAATTTTTCCATGGCGATGTATAGTTGCCTAAATTACCTCTATTTTTTATAATAGTATGAAATAAATGTTCTCCTTCCAGCACATGACGTATCATTTCAATACAGCTCATGGCTTTTGCATCAGGTTTCCATTGAAGGTATTCAGATGGAATTCCTTTCCATAAGTTAATACTTCTTCGTCTAGTTTCTTTAAAGTTTAATAGAATGATTGATTTTGACTCCATGTGTTTTGCTTTTTCACAAAAGTAAATTCAAGGAGATTTTAATACTTCATTTTAAAATGAACTATTAATGTTTTTGTTGTTTTTTCTTTGTTGAGGTAATAAATCAATTAATAATTATGAAAAACGAGTATAAGTATACAGCAACTATAAATTGGACTGGAAATAAGGGAGAAGGAACATTGAATTATAAAAGTTATGAAAGAAGTTATACTATAAACATTAGTGATAAACCACAAATTTTAGGTTCATCGGATGTAGCTTTTAAAGGAGATGGTAAAAAACACAATCCGGAAGAACTTTTAGTTACAGCAATAGCATCTTGTCATATGCTTTGGTATTTGCATTTATGTTCAGAAGAAAATGTGATTATAACAGCTTATAAAGATGCTGTTTCTGGTGTTATGGAAATTGATAAAAAAGGGAAAGGTTGTTTTTCAAAAGTTACTTTAAGTCCTACAGTTGCAGTTTTAGAAGCTTCTATGAAAGAAAAAGCAATAGCTTTACATGAAAAAGCAAATGAATATTGCTTTATAGCGAACTCTGTCAATTTTATAATTGAGCACAATCCAGAATGTATTGTTAAGTCATAAAAAAATCCCGCACTAGGCGGGATTTAAATATTTATGCTTCTTCTTGTTGAATATCTAATTGAATACTCAATTCTTGTAATTGTTCGTTATCAATAGTAGCAGGAGCATCAATCATTACATCACGTCCTGAATTGTTTTTAGGGAAAGCAATAAAGTCACGAATTGTTTCTTGTCCACCTAAAATAGCTACTAATCTATCTAAACCAAATGCTAACCCTCCGTGAGGTGGTGCACCGTATTCAAAAGCATCCATTAAGAATCCGAATTGAGCTTTCGCTTCTTCTTCAGTAAATCCTAAATGCTTAAACATAATTGCTTGTGTTTCTTTATCGTGAATACGAATAGAACCTCCGCCAATTTCGTTACCGTTTAATACTAAATCGTATGCATTTGCTTTTACAGCACCTGGATCTGTATCTAATAATTCTAACTGTCCTGGTTTAGGTGAAGTAAACGGGTGGTGCATTGCGTGGTAATGACCAGTTTCTTCGTCTAATTCTAATAATGGGAAATCAATTACCCATAATGGAGCAAATTCGTCTGGTTTACGTAAACCTAAACGCTCAGCCATTTCCATACGTAAAGCAGATAATTGCGCACGTACTTTATTGGTGTTTCCTGATAATATACAGATTAAATCTCCTGGCTTAGCTCCAGTTTTTTCAGCCCACTTCGCTAAATCATCTTGATCGTAAAACTTATCTACAGACGATTTGAAAGAACCATCTTCATTACATTTTACATATACCATTCCTAAAGCACCTACTTGTGGACGCTTTACCCAGTTAATTAACTTATCTATTTCTTTACGAGTATAAGAAGCTCCTCCCGGAACAGCAATACCTACAACTAATTCAGCATCGTTAAATACTTTGAATTCTTTGTGCTGAGCTACGTCGTTTAACTCACCGAACTCCATTCCAAAACGGATGTCTGGTTTGTCGTTTCCATATAAACGCATAGCATCGTCAAATAACATTCTTGGGAATTTATCAACCTCAACACCATTAATTTCTTTTAATAAGTGACGAGTCATTCCTTCAAAAATCTCTAAAACATCTTCTTGCTCAACAAATGCCATTTCGCAGTCTATTTGTGTAAACTCTGGCTGACGGTCGGCACGTAAATCCTCATCTCTAAAACACTTTACAATTTGAAAGTATTTATCCATTCCACCAACCATTAATAATTGTTTGAATGTTTGAGGCGATTGAGGTAATGCGTAAAACTGACCTGCATTCATTCTCGATGGTACCAAGAAATCACGAGCTCCCTCAGGAGTAGACTTGATTAAATATGGAGTTTCAACATCAATAAATCCTTTGTCAGATAAGTATTTACGAACTTCCATCGATACTTTGTGACGGAAAATTAAGCTGTCTTTTACTGGATTACGACGAATATCTAAATAACGATACTTCATACGAATATCTTCACCACCATCTGTTTCATCTTCAATAGTAAAAGGAGGTAATTTAGCATCATTTAAAATTTCTAAGTTTGTAACTAAAACTTCAATATCACCAGTAGGAATATTAGCATTTTTAGATTGACGCTCTATAACTGTACCAGTTACTTGAACAACAAACTCACGACCTAATGTTTTGGCTTTGTCCATTAATTCTTTAGAAGTACGTTCTTCATCAAAAATTAATTGTGTAATTCCGTAACGATCACGTAAATCTACCCAGATCATAAAACCTTTATCACGTGATTTTTGTACCCAACCAGAAAGGGTTACCTCAGTATTAATGTGCGAAGCTCTTAATTCGCCACAAGTATGCGTTCTGTACATTTCTTGAAATTTTGAGGTGCAAAATTAAGGATAAATGTTAGGAACTTAAAAATTACTAATACTTAGTTTTAGAAGAAATAATTCTAATTTTAAAAAATAAGAATAAAGAAGAGAATCTATTATTTATTTTAGCACAGCTTAATTAAAGAAAATGACAAAACAACTTAATTATATTATTCTTGCTATTGCAGTTTTAGTATTCTTATTACTCCAGTTACCCTATTTTGCTATTGTACAATATCCTTTTCGATTATTAGGAACTTGGTTTCATGAAATGGGACATGGCTTAACCGCTATTTGTGTTGGAGGAAGTTTTAAGTATTTAGAAATCTACGAAAATGGAGGCGGAGTTGCTTATTATACGCTAAGCAATGCATTTATGCCTATTTCTATTGGGAATGCAATTGTAGCTATTGGAGGTTTATTAGGACCGGCAATAGCTGGTGCGGTATTAATAGCAGGAGCAAAGCATACCAAGAGTGCAAGTATTTTATTGCGCCTTCTAATAGGAGTAATCATATTGTCGTTAATTGTATGGATACGATCGTATTGGGGTGTTATTGTATTAGGAGCTTTTGCTGTTCTTTTTATAATCATCACTTTGTTAAAGAATAAAAAAATAGAAGTGGGAACCTTATTGTTTTTAGGAATGCAATCTGTTTTAAGTAGTTACTTACAGTTAAATTATTTATTTACCAAACAGTTTGTAAGAGGCGGACAGGTACAAAATTCAGATACACAAGCCATCGCTGAAAATACATTTGGTACTTATTGGATGTGGGCTTTAATTGTAATAGTAATCAGTTTTTATATTGTACTTAAAAGCATTCGATTCTATTTTAGAAAGTAACAATAAAGAGAAGTCTGTTTAAAATTATAGTTCTTTGGTTTTTCAAGGAATCTTTTTATTCATTTGCAGCAAAAGAATTTAAAATGACCTTAGCAGATTTTACCCATAAATTAAAAACAACACCAACAGCAATTATCTTTTCCGAAACAATGGCAATTATAGAAGATCTGTATGAATTTACACCTTCGGCTTTTAAAAATGGAAACATAGAGAATAGTGCTACCCAAAATTTAGGCTCTTGTAAAGTATTTGCCTTTGCTACAAAACAACAGTTTACAAAAGAAGAAGCCTTGGCATGCTTTGGTCAGTATTACTTCAAAGATGTACTAGAAAATCCTAACGGGACAGATCATCAAAACATTAGAAATTTTATGCAAACTGGTTTTGAAGGATTGGTTTTTGAGCAAGAAGTACTAGTAGAGAAGGAATTATAACTTAAAAACTTCAGAATAAACATTCAAAACTCGTAGAATCTATCAGCGAGCTTCGGGGAAGCTTTCGTCGAGTTTCAATTGCATCAGCGAACTTCGCTGGCGCTTCTGAATTTGTGCGAGAGCATCAGCGAGCTTCGCTGAAGGTTTCGCAGAAAAAAAAAGTATCAACATACGGTGGTAAAGAAAACTTTATAAAAAGATTATTTAAACACGAAATTTTGAGATAATTTTCTGATACAAAAAGTGTATTTTTAGGCTTTTCAAAAAATAGTTATGTCTAAAAATACACTTCTAGGAATTTTGTTTGTAATTGCTCTGATAGCGTGTAAACAAGAAAAAGAAATCCAAGTTTTAAAACCTTCTAATTATTTCGATGTTCTAAATAAAGAGTTTACGGGCGATTTAGCTTACGAAACCACTTCTTTTGTAGAGAAATATTGGCGTGTTGTAGGAAATACCGGTTTTAATAAAAGTGTATTTAAAATAGCCGAAGAATTAGAAAAAGCTGGTTTTGTAAAAGAAGAAAAAGCTACTTCCAAAGATTCTTTAACTTATAGAATAGAAAAAAGACCTTTAGAAAAACCTACGTGGGAATCTGTAGATGCTACTGTAAAAATTATTGGCGACAGCACAGCATTATTGCAACATAACACCAATAGAAATATGATTGCTTTAAATTCTTATAGTACCCCAAAAGAAGGGGTAACCGCTGAGGTGGTTTATGTAAAAGACTTAAAGCAATTAAAAGCGTTAGACATAAAGGGTAAAACTGTTTTTACTGAGACAAGTCCATATAGAATTTTTAATCAAGCCATTGTAAAAAGTGGTGCGGCTGGTTTAATTACTTATAGCAACCCAAAGTACTTGCAGCCAGAAAAGAATACAACTTCTATTCAATTTCGTTCAATTCCTTTAAATGAAACAATAAAACCATGGGCAATAGCCATGTCTTATGAAGCAAAAGAAAGATTAAAGGCAAAGCTTAAGGAAGGAAAAGTTGTTTTAAATGTGATGGTAAAGACGAATATTTACCCATCTGAAGAGTTAACAATTATTGCTGATATTAAAGGAAATCAGTATCCTAAGGAGCGATTGGTTTTTAGTGCGCATATACAAGAACCAGGGGCGAATGACAATGCTACAGGTGTTGGAGTTTCTTTAGAAATGGCAACTCTTACAGCAAAATTGAAAGAGCAAAAACGATTTTCACCTAATAGAACGCTAACTTTTTTATGGGGAGATGAAATTGTTTCTACCAACCGATATGTAAAAGAAGATAGTATAAGAGCTAAAGACATTAAATGGGGAATATCTTTAGATATGGTAGGAGAGGATACTAAAAAAACAGGTGGAACATTTTTAATTGAAAAAATGCCTGATCCAAGTGCTATATGGACAAGAGGAAATGATAAGCACACAGAGTGGGGTGGACAGAAAATGAAATTGAGTCAAATGAAACCTCATTACTTAAATGATTTTTTAATAGATAAATTTAAAGAACAAGGAAAGCGCGCAAATTGGGTAGTAAATACCAATCCATTTGAAGGAGGAAGTGACCACGTTCCATTTTTAAAGAGGAATATTCCAAGTGTATTGTTTTGGCATTTTACAGATCAGTTTTATCATACCGATAATGATCGTTTAGATAAAGTATCAAAAGAAACCTTAAAAAATGTTGGAGTAGCTTCTTTGGTTTCGGCATATTCATTAGTCAATGCCAATGATAAGACTGCAAAGGCGATTTTAAAGGATATTAAAAAAGTTGCTTTTTCTAGGTTGAAAGAAGAGCAAAAGCAAAGTGAGCTAGCCTTAAGCAAGGGTGATTCTTTAAAAACTCAAAAAGCAATTATCAATGCTTGGAACGATTGGTATATAAAAACAGCCAAAACAACAGAAGATGTGGTAAAAAACAATGCAACTTTTATTTCGGATGTTGAACAGACGCAAAAAGCAATAGATTCTGTTTCGTCAAAAATAATAGAAGCACTTGTTAAAAAGAATCAGTCTTTAACTTCTGAAAATAAATAGTCGCTGCTTTTTTAACCTTTGGAGCTAAGATTAATGTAGAGATAACGGTTGGAATTGCCATTAAAGCATAGGCACTATCCATTAAGTTAATTACAAAATCTAATTTAATTACAGAGGCAATTACAATGACAAACACATAAATGTAATTGTAATATTTTCCAACTTTTGAATTGGTTAAATAACTCAAACAACTATAACCATAAAAAGAGTAGGTGAATAAGGTTGAAAAAGCAAAGATTAAAACACAAATGGTTAAAATAACACTTCCAGAATTGTAAGGAAGTACCGAGTCGAAAGCTGCTAATGTCATGGTAATTCCGTTACCATCAAAACCTTTCCAAATACCAGAAGCTAATATAGCAAGAGCAGTTAAGGTACATACTAATAAAGTATCAATGGCTGGCCCTAACATGGCTACTAAACCTTCTCGTATAGGTTCCTTAGTTTTGGCAGTACCATGCATCATTGGAGCGGTTCCTAAACCTGCTTCATTAGAAAAAGCAGCTCTTCTTACTCCTGTGATAATTAAAGCTCCTAAAGCACCACCTAATACCGATTTACCTGTAAAAGCATCAGTAAATATTAATGAGAAGATAGCAGGAACGTCTTCAATTTTTAAAATCAATATTGTTGTAACTGTCAATAAATAGATAACTACCATTAGAGGAACTAGTTTTCCAGCTACTTTTCCAATTCGTTTAATTCCACCAAAAATTACTGTAGATACAATAATTGCTATTGAAATTCCTAACAGAAGTTTAGCAGTAAATTCATTAGCTTCATTAACCTTAAAAACATCTACTAATGTTTGTGCTAATTGGTTTGCCTGAAAAGCAGGAAGTGTTCCTACCAAACCAGCAGTAGCAAAGAAAACAGCTAAGGGTTTCCATCGTTTACCGAGTCCTTCAGTAATAACATACATAGGCCCTCCTTTTACATCACCAGTCTCATCTTTACCTCGATACATTACCGACAAACTACAGGTAAAAAACTTGGTGGCCATTCCTACAAAAGCACTTACCCACATCCAAAAGATAGCACCAGGACCACCTGTGGCAATAGCAATGGCAACACCACTAATATTTCCCATTCCTACCGTAGCTGCAATTGCGGAAGATAAAGCTTCGTAATGAGATAAGTCACCAGGCGAATCGTGTTTGTCGTATTTTCCTCTCAAAATAGCAATAGCGTGTCCAACATATCGAAAAGGAATTAAGCCAGAGTAAATGAATAAAAAAAGCCCACCACCAATTAATAAAATCAATAAAGGAATTCCCCAAACCCAAGAACGAAAGTGAGCTACTAGGTTTTGAATATCTAATAAATTAGGAAACTCAATAATTAAGTTTTGAAAGTCAGACAGCATACATCTATTTTTAGCTAATGTACTAAAAGTGAATACAAAAAAAGAACGATACTTAGATATTAACAAGTATCGTTCTTTTGTTTATTTTTTAGTTAAAAGTCCTTATTTAATAAGTATTCCTTTTTTGCCTAAAATATCAATATCTCTTAAGAAACCTTCTTGAATTGTTTCTGCTTGAAAGATGAAGGTTTTGTCTTGTAATTGGTTATTTTCAAAGAAACTTACCTGAAATCTATTGTCTAACGCAAATAATTCAGGCTGCATTACTTCAAATTTAGAATAAGAGTTCGCAGGTAAAACATCTATTTTTCTACGGAATAAAGAAGTTGTTTTTGTATCAGAAAAACCTTGAGAAACAATTACAACCATTTCTATAGCTACCTCTTTTCTATTTATAATGTATACACCCCATTCATCTGAATTATCCTTTTCGTTTTTATCTAAAACAACAGCGATTTCAACATTTGTAACTACGGGTATTTCAATATCTTTTCTCATTAAAACTATATTAAAAGAAAGACGAAAGCTTGTATTCTTTCGTCTTTTATGTGTTTTTGTATAATTAAATTACAGATTTAAACTGCTCTAAGAAACGCTTATCGTTTTCATAGAACATACGAATGTCTGGTATTTGGTATAATAACATAGCAATACGCTCAATACCCATTCCAAATGCATATCCAGAGTATTTAGTAGGATCGATATTCGCATTTTTCAATACGTTAGGATCTACCATACCACATCCCATAATTTCTAACCAACCTGTTCCTTTGGTAATTCTATAATCAGTTTCAGTTTCTAATCCCCAGTAAATATCTACTTCAGCACTAGGCTCAGTAAATGGGAAATATGAAGGACGTAAACGGATTTTCGATTTACCAAACATCTCTTTAGTAAAGTATAATAATGTTTGCTTTAAATCGGCAAAAGAAACATCAGTATCAATGTATAAACCTTCTACTTGGTGGAATATACAGTGAGCTCTTGCAGAGATATCTTCATTTCTAAATACACGTCCTGGAGAAATTGTACGAATTGGTGGTTCGTTGTTTTCCATATAACGAACTTGTACCGATGAAGTATGTGTTCTTAATAAAGTATCAGGATTTTTTTCAATAAAGAATGTATCCTGCATATCACGTGCAGGGTGATACTCTGGTAAGTTCAATGCTGTAAAGTTATGCCAATCATCTTCAATCTCAGGTCCTTCAGAAACAGTAAAACCAATACGATTGAAAACTTCAATGATTTGGTTTTTTACTAAAGAAATAGGATGACGAGAACCTAAGTTAATTGGTTCTGATGGACGAGTTAAATCTCCATAAATACCTTTCTCTTCAATAGCGCTTTCTAAAGCATCATTTAATTCAGCAACTTTACCTTCGGCAGATTTCTTTAAATTGTTTAATGCTTGACCAAAGTCTTTACGTAATTCGGCATCAACATTTTTAAATTCAGCAAACAAATCTTTTAATAGACCCTTGCTACCTAAATACTTTATTCTAAAGCTTTCTACTTCTTCTTTAGAGGTAGCTTTAAAGGATTGAACATCACCAATTAGTTCTTTTACTTTATCTAACATAATCTTTCCAAAAAGTTAAGCTGCAAATTTACGCTTTTTTGCGAAAAAATAAGTGCTTTTTAAAGTGTTTGCGAAATCGTTGTAGAATTAGGTAAAATAAAGCGTTAAATAGAAATTAAGGAATTGGAAATTAATTATATTTGCAGGATAAAATTGTTTATAATTTATAATAACAGAACAACTAATTTTATGGAATCTAAAATAAATGCATTTATGGATTACGTGAAAGAACGTAATTCATATGAACCAGAGTTTTTGCAAGCTGTACATGAAGTAGCAGAAACTGTAATTCCGTTTATAGAAAACAACCCAAAATATCAAGGAAAGAAATTATTAGAGCGTATGGTTGAGCCAGAGCGTACTATTATGTTTAGAGTTCCTTGGGTTGATGATAATGGAGAAACACAGGTAAACCGCGGTTATAGAGTTGAGTTTAACTCAGCTATTGGACCGTATAAAGGAGGATTACGTTTTCATCCATCAGTAAACTTATCAATTTTAAAGTTTTTAGGATTCGAACAAGTTTTCAAAAATTCTTTAACAACTTTACCAATGGGTGGAGGAAAAGGAGGATCTGACTTTAATCCTAAAGGAAAGTCTGATAGAGAGGTTATGGCGTTTTGTCAAGCTTTTATGTCTGAATTATTCCGTCACATTGGTGCTAATACAGATGTACCTGCAGGTGATATAGGTGTTGGAGGACGTGAAATTGGATTTATGTTCGGTCAATATAAGAAATTACGTAACGAGTTCGTTGGAGTTTTAACAGGAAAAGGTTCTGCTTGGGGAGGTTCTTTAATTAGACCTGAAGCAACAGGATATGGTGATGTGTACTTTGCACAAAACATGTTAAAAACTAAAGGAGATTCTTTTGAAGGAAAAACAGTAGTTGTTTCTGGATCAGGAAACGTTGCACAATACGCTACTGAAAAGGCTACTGAATTAGGCGGTAAAGTAGTAACTATGTCTGATTCTTCTGGATACATTCATGATGCTGATGGAATTGATGCTGAGAAATTAGCTTACATCATGGAAATCAAGAATGTTCGTAGAGGAAGAATTAATGAATACTTAGAAAAGTATCCAAACGCTAAGTTCTTTGCTGGTGAAAGACCATGGTCTGTAGCTTGTGATGTAGCTTTACCATGTGCAACTCAAAATGAGTTAAATGGAGAAGAAGCTAAAACATTAGTAGCAAATGGATGTATTTGTGTTGCTGAAGGAGCTAATATGCCTTCTACACCTGAAGCTATTGAAGTGTTTAGTGGAGCTAAAATATTATTTGCACCAGGAAAAGCATCAAATGCTGGAGGAGTAGCAACATCTGGTTTAGAAATGAGTCAGAACTCTTTACGTTACAACTGGACTAGAGAGGAAGTTGATGGAAAATTAAACCAAATTATGAACGATATTCACGCATCTTGTGTTGAGTATGGTACACAAGAAGATGGTTATGTTGACTACGTAAAAGGTGCAAACATTGCTGGTTTTGTAAAAGTAGCTGATGCAATGTTAGATCAAGGAGTTGTATAATTTATATAACCTTATATACAATAAAAAACCTCATAGCTAGCTATGAGGTTTTTGTTTTGTGAGAGATTGGTTTTTCTTCTTATTTGTTTCTAATAGTCAAAGGAATCTTATAAACTCCATTAGAAGATTGATTTAATGAGCTGTAAACTTTTTTATAATTCAATCTGTTTTTTATATAATCACAAATTTGTGTTTTTTCACAATCTACATTTAAAATAACAATCTCACCTTTATTATTAAGTGTAAATTCTACAATCGTTTTAACTTCATTGTCTAAAGTAAATTTTGGATTTCCTAAGAGTGTAACGATTTTGGCTCTAATTTCTTTTTTGCTTGGATTTTCATTTGTTGAGAATACCGAAGTACTGATTAAAGTAACAAATACTAATACTAATAGCTTTTTCATTTTTAGGGTTTTAATTTAGTTATGGATGTGTTTAATTTAATTACTGTAAAAGTATTGGTAATTAGTTGTTTATGTTTGTTTTTGTTCGTTAGTAAAAAGTGTTTTTTTGGTTAAAAAACAACTCTTTTTATAATAGTTTACATTCAGTTAATATTGAGTAATTGCGTTTTTTTGAAAGAAAAAATTGCATTGATAGTATTAGAACTTTCTTTTTTTTAGTGAATTTGATATTTTAAAAGTGTTTTACCATAAACTCGTAAAAAATCAAGTTTAGCTTTATGTTTATTGCTGAAGTATATTTTGTATTTTCGGAAGATAAATTATTAGTAAATGTCACTTAAAAAGAGAAAAAAGGTACATACAATTGCCTTTTATAATGTAGAGAATTTATTTGATACTGTAAATGATCCATTTATTGCCGATGATGATTATACACCATTAAGTAAAAGAAGATGGAATGAGAAAAAATACTATCACAAAATAAAGAAAATATCATCTGTTATTAGCCAATTAGGTAATAAGGAATCAGCTTATCCTCCAGCTTTAGTTGGTTTAGTTGAGGTTGAGAATAGTAGAGTTGTAAGAGATTTAATTAGGCATAAAAATCTATCTGTATACAATTACGATTTTGTGCATTACGATTCTCCAGATGAAAGAGGTATTGATGTTGCTTTGGTTTATCATAAAGACTTTTTTGAAGTGGTTTCTTCAGAAACTCATACATTGCATTTAACAGATGAGATAGGAGAAATTGATTATACTCGTGATGTATTGGCTGTTAAAGGATGGTTAAATGGTGAGTTAGTTCATGTTTTAGTTAACCACTGGCCATCGCGTAGAGATGGTGAAGAAGAAACAAGACCTAATCGTATTAAAGCAGCTAAATTAGTTAAAGAGATTATGGAAGAAATTAAACATGATGAAAAAGATGCTAAATTCATTGTTATGGGCGATTTTAACGATGATCCAACAAGTGAAAGTATCAAAGACTATTTAGTTACTGATGATTTGTATAATCCTATGAAATCGCTATTTGAAAAAGGAAAGGGAACACTAACATTTTCTGGTAAATGGCATTTGTTTGACCAGATTATCTTTTCTAGAGATTTCTTCGATTCAGAAAAGAGTTCTCATACATTTTTAAAGGCTAAAATTTTAAATAAAGATTGGTTACGTACTAATAGAGGTAAATATAAAGGAAGTCCGTTTAGAACTTATATTGGACCATGGTACAAAGGAGGGTTTTCTGACCATTTTCCGGTATACATAACTTTAGAAAAAGACGATTAACAAAAAATCCCGAGAGAATTCTCGGGATTTTGTTATTTATAATTAAATCTTCTGTTTATTCAACAGTAACAGATTTAGCTAAGTTTCTTGGTTGATCAACATTCTTACCTAACATTACAGCAATATGGTATGATAATAACTGTAATGGGATAGTAGTTAATAAAGGCGTTAAAGCTTCTTCTGTTTCAGGAATTTCAATCACGTGATCTGCAATTTCCTTTACAGTTACATCTCCTTCAGTTACGATAGCTATAATTTTACCGCTTCTAGATTTTATCTCTTGAATATTACTAACTACCTTTTCGTAATGTCCTTTGTTTGTAGCAATCACAAAAATTGGCATGTTCTCGTCAATAAGAGCAATTGGTCCATGTTTCATTTCGGCAGCTGGATACCCTTCTGCGTGGATATATGAAATCTCTTTCAATTTCAAAGCTCCTTCTAAAGCAACTGGGAAGTTAAATCCTCTACCTAAATATAAACAGTTAGTTGCGTCTTTATAAACATTAGCAATCTCTTGAACTTTAGAATCTATTTCTAATAGCTTTTCTACTTGGGTAGGTATTTGTTGCATTGTATGTAAATACTTATTTACAGCAGATGCAGATAAAGTACCCTTAGCTTGTGCAAGTTTTAAGGCTATTAATGTTAATACCGTTATTTGAGTTGTAAACGCTTTTGTAGAAGCAACACCAATTTCAGGACCAGCATGTGTATAAGCTCCAGCATGTGTTTCTCTAGCGATAGACGATCCAACAACATTACATACTCCAAATACAAATGCTCCTTTAGATTTAGCTAATTTAATAGCAGCTAATGTATCAGCAGTTTCTCCAGATTGTGATATAGCTATTACAACATCTTTTGATGTAATAATTGGGTTTCTATATCTAAATTCAGAAGCATATTCTACTTCAACAGGAATACGAGCCATATCTTCAAAAAGATATTCTCCGACTAAACCAGCATGCCAAGACGTACCACAAGCAATGATGATAATTCTGTCTGCATTTAAAAATTTAGAAATATGATCGTTAACACCAGCCATTCTAATAATACCTTCATCGGCAAGCATTCTACCTCTATAGGTATCTATAATAGCTTTTGGTTGTTCGTAAATTTCTTTAAGCATGAAGTGATCGTATCCTCCTTTTTCAATTTGCTCTAAGCTTAATTGAAGTTCTTGGATATTTGCATCAATCTCCTTGTCGTTATCAATTTTACGAACTTTAATTCCTTTGTTTTTTTTGATGATAGCTAATTCGCCATCTTCTAAATAGATAGCATCTTTAGTATACTCAATAAAAGGTGAAGCGTCAGAAGCAACAAAAAATTCTTCGTTGTTTTTACCAACACCTATTGCGATAGGGCTTCCTAAACGAGCTACTACTAATTCATTAGGTTTTGTTTTATCAAAAACAGCAATAGCATAAGCTCCAATCACATTAGTAAGTGCTAATTGAACAGCTTTACCTAATTTACAACCTTCATTCTTTTTTACCTCTTCAATTAGGTTTACTAACACTTCTGTATCAGTATCACTTTTAAAAGTGTAGCCTCTACTAATTAATTCTTTTTTAATGGTATCATAATTTTCAATAATTCCATTATGAACAATTACTAAGTCTCCTGATTCAGAAAAATGAGGGTGAGAGTTTACATCATTTGGTACTCCATGAGTTGCCCATCGAGTATGACCAATACCTATTTTTCCTTCTTTTCTTTTTTCTTCTTTGTTGGTAATAATTTCTAAATCAGCTACCTTTCCTTTGGTTTTAGATAAATGCATGCTCTCGCCATCATACATCATGATTCCAGCACTATCGTAACCTCTATATTCTAAACGTTTTAATCCGTTTATTACAATAGGATAAGCGTTTCTGTCTCCTATATACCCCGTTATTCCACACATAACTCTTTAATTATTTTTCTTTTGAATATGATATTTTTAATACTGCTCTTCTAGTTGTGTTTGCAGTTTCGTTCCCATCTAATAATGTAACCCCTCTAGGATTCCAATTGTAGGTTTTTACATTTGTATCTAATGAATTGTTAGTTCCAAAAGCGTTATCAGTAGGAGTATTGTAAACTTTTAATATTAAAGGTGAAATGTCATCTGTAGTATTACTTAACAAATCCGAAATATAATCAGTTATTCTAAAATTGTATTTATTAGGTTTGTCATCTGTCAATTCTAAATTACCTCCAAAGAGACTAGACAGTTTATATGCATCTGTTATTTGAGTAGGTGTTGTCCCTCCATTACCGTTATCTTTATTTTGATAAATAAATAACCTTTGAGGAATTATATTTTTATCTGTGTTAATATTTTGATTAATATAAAATGTTAGTGAAGCATCGTTAACTAACCAATTGTTGGCTCTTAATTCATCTAGTTTTGCTTGATCTAAAATTTTTACCTTCGCCATTGTTCCAGCTGTTCCTTGTACTATGAAATTATTAGCAGGAGCAGGTGTAACTACAGGACTCATATTATAAATACTGTTTCTTATACCAGTTAAGGGGAAAGAATATGTATTAGGTAAAGTATCTTTTAGAACTAAATTTGTTTGTCCATCCTTCTTTTCAAAGGTTGTAATTGTGTAATGAAAATCTAATGTTGCTGAAGCATTATTACCTAAAAGATTTAAAGGAACCATAGAACCGTCAGCTCCTTCGGCTTTTACAATTAAACCTCTGAAATAATTGTTAAAGGCATCAGAATTAGAGAATTCACTGTCTTTAAACTTGTCCCAAAAAATCTCTTTCATGCGAGTCATGTTTAAAGGAATTGCTAAAAATGGTGCTTTGTTAGCAAGTTTAATAGTATCTTTATAAGTGTTACCGTTGCTAATATTTCTAGTTAAAACCAACATTGTGTCTACTGGACTTGGTTTAAAATCAAAACTACTACCTTCATTTAATAATTCTGACTCTATGTAGGGATAGTTAGATTCAAAACTATTTTGAACAGCTGGGTTACTTGGGTTTAATGTATTTAAGAAAGTATTATTTCTGTAAATCTTTAATGTTGTAGCGATGGTTGAGTTACCCAATACAGAGTCTAATCTAAACTTAGGTTTTCCATCAGATTCTTTACCAATACTAGTAGCAGTATAAGGTAATTTAAGTATTACTTTATCAAGTCTATATATAGAGTCTATTTCTCCGTTGTTAACAGCAGCTTTTACATCTGCTGTTTTTGGATTCGATAAAAAACCTAATTGACTGATGAAAGAAGATGCTATGCTTTTGTAGTTGTTATTTTTATATACTCCAAGCCAATACTCCTCTAATCTCCCTATAGCAATATTATCTGCTCTAACACTTTCAAGATTTAAAGTAGGGTCGGTAGTGGGAGTAATTATTTCTACATCTAATAAAACCTCGCCAGTTTCAAATTTTGTATTATTTACAACACCACTTCCTATGTCGTTAAAGTCTTTTTCACATGATGTAATAGCTGCCAAACATAGCAAGCTAATACCTAAAACACCAATTTTTCTAATCATTTTGTATATTATTCGCTTAATTCTAAAACGTTCTCTTTATAAAATTCTAAATAAGCTTCAGTTAAAGCTTCTTCCGATTGAAATTCTAAGACTTTTGTGTCTTTTTTGTTAATATAACTTTCAATTTCTTCAGGTAAAACTTCGCTACCTTTTACAACAGCATCTGAATTTTCAATAGCGCTCTTTAAAATATTAATATAGTTTGGTGTTTCTACAGTTGATACTTTCGCTCCTTCAATTTTGTCAAAACGAATTTTATTAGCAAGTTCACCATTTAATTCACCATCAAAGCTACTATTGTAAAGCGAAGTTACAATCTTACTTTCTGCAAACAATGGTTCTTCTTTATAAAATTCTCTTAAATATAATGGTAGTAAAGAAGCCATCCATCCATGAACATGGATAATGTCTGGAGCCCAGTTTAATTTTTTAACTGTCTCCACAACTCCTTTAGCAAAGAAAATCATACGTTCATCGTTATCGTTAAATAACTTATCATCTTCATCAGAATAAACAGCTTTACGCTTAAAATACTCATCATTATCAATGAAGTATACTTGCATTCTTTCTTTTGGAATAGAAGCAACCTTGATAATTAAAGGCATGTCCATGTCGTTAATAATTAGGTTCATACCCGATAAACGAATTACTTCGTGTAATTGATGTCTTCGTTCATTTATAACCCCAAATCGAGGCATAAAAATACGAGTTTGAACTCCTTTAGAATGTGCATTTTTAGCAACGTTAAATGCAGTAGACGATAATTCTGTTTCTGGTAAATAAGGTGTTACCTCAGAAGAAACATATAGTATTCTCTTATCCTTCATTAAATCTGTCTCTTTTATTGAAGGTGCAAAAATACGAAATTTTATGCTAAAATGGTGTTAAATTGCTAATTTTGCACGTATTCCAAGGATTAAAGAATGAAAATATTCAAAAAAAAATCAGAATTAATAGATTTTTTATCTAAACAAAAAGCAGAGGAGAAATCAATTGGATTTGTACCTACAATGGGGGCTTTACACGAAGGACATCTATCTCTTGTTAGGAGAGCAAAGAAGAAAAATGATATCTCAGTAGTAAGTATTTTTGTAAATCCAACTCAGTTTGATAATAAAGAAGACTTATTAAAATATCCAAAAACATTTGACAAAGACGTTGAGTTATTGGAAAGTATAAATTGTGATGTACTCTTTTTTCCATCTGTAGAAGAAATATATGAGGAAAATATAGTGTCGGAAAGTTTCGACTTTGATGGTTTAGAACATCAAATGGAAGGTAAGTTTAGAGATGGACACTTTGATGGAGTTGGCACTATAGTTAAAGCATTATTTGAAATAGTAAGGCCTGATAAAGCTTATTTTGGAAAGAAAGATTTTCAACAATTACAAATCATAAAAAAATTAGTTAAAAAATATGGTTTGCCTGTGAAAATTAAAGGGTGCGATATTTATAGAGAAAAAGATGGTTTAGCTATGAGCTCTAGAAATGCTCGTTTAACAGAAGAACATAGAAATGTAGCTCCTTTTATTTATAAAATGTTGAAGAGAGTAAAGAAAAAATTTGGCGTAAAAGATGCAAATGAATTAACGGAATGGGTAAAGAAGCAGTTTAAAAAAGAAGCTTTATTAGATTTGGAATATTTTACTATTGCAGACGAAAAAACTTTAGAAACCGTGACGACTTTTGAACCTAAGAAAAAATATCGTGCTTTTATAGCCGTTTTTGCAGGAGATATTCGTTTGATTGATAATATCAAGCTGAAATAATTTCGTCAAAAACAACTTATTAATCATCAAAAAACAACTATTTTTGTTCCATGTTAGTTCAAGTAGTAAAATCTAAGATCCACCGAGTAAAAGTTACTGGTGCCGATTTAAATTATATAGGAAGCATTACCATTGATGAAGATTTAATGGATGCTGCAGGTATTATAGAAGGAGAACGTGTTCAAATTGTAAATAACAATAATGGAGAACGTTTAGAAACTTATGCTATTCCTGGACCGAGAGGAAGTGGAGAAATTACGTTAAATGGAGCAGCTGCAAGAAAAGTAGCTAAAGGAGACGTATTAATTTTAATAGTTTATGCTTTCATGGAATTAGAAGAGGCTAAGAAATTTAAGCCATCTTTAGTATTTCCTAATGAAGCGGATAATACCCTTACTTAATTTTGAATTTTAAAAAAGTCTTAAAAATTATATTGCCTCTCGTTTTGGGAGGTTTTTTAGTTTGGTATTCATTGTCAAAAGTATCTTTAGATACTTTATTACAATATTTTAAAGATGCCAATTATTGGTGGATTGCTTTAGGATTGTTTTTTGGAATCTTAAGTCATTTATCAAGAGCCTATCGTTGGAAGTTTTTATTAGAACCAATAGGTTATAAACCCGATTTTGGAAATAGTACAATGGCCGTATTGGTAGCTTATTTAGTTAATTATGCAGTACCAAGAGCAGGTGAGGTTTCTAGAGCTGCTGTAATGACCAACTATGAGAGTATTCCTTTTGAAAAAGGTTTTGGGACCATAGTAGCAGAAAGAATAGCCGATGTTGTAATGATGTTATTAATTATTACAATTACATTATTTGTTCAGTTTGATTTCATATATGAACTTTTAACTAAAAATTTTGACCCAATAAAAATTGGAATTCTTCTAGTTTTATTGGTCTTAGGAGGTTTTGTTTTTACTCGTTATGTAAAAAAAGCACAATCAGGAATTGGTTTAAAAATTAAAAGTTTCGTTTCTGGTTTGGTAGAAGGTGTTACGAGTATCTTTAAAATGAAACACAAATGGGCATTTATTTTTCATACGGTATTTATTTGGGTAATGTACGTAATGATGTTCTGGGCAACAATTCCAGCAATAGAAGGATTACAGGTTCCTTTTGGAGGAGTGTTAATAGGATTTATTGCAGGAGGATTTAGTATTGCGGCTACAAATGGGGGTGTTGGTTTATATCCAGTAGCAGTAGCAGGAGCTTTGGCTTTATTTGGAGTTTCAGAAGAGCCAGCGACAGCTTTTGGATGGATAATGTGGACTGCTCAAACAGCTATGATTATTGTGTTTGGAGGATTAGCATTTTTACTTTTACCACTTTACAACAAAAAATAAAAAAATGTAAGTAGGGTTTTTTAATCGTGATTCGTTTACCTAAAAAATAATTTAAATAAACAGTGAATCATGATGAATATAATTAGAAAACCAAGCTTAGTTTTAATGTTAGTTACTTTATTAGCTTCTTGTAATGATAACGATGAATTAGTTGTAGAAAATAGTGCTAATAATCCTTTAAATGCTAAAATTGAATTTAAGAAGGCCAAAGGATTAGATATCCAAGTAATAGGAACAAGTGATGATAAAACAGCCGAATATGAGTGGGAAGTTGTTGATGAAGTAGAAAAGAAAGCACAACGTTACAAAGCGACAAATAAAGATGGTAAAACAAATTTACATTGGGGCCCAAGATTAGGAGTTACAAAGTTTACCTTAATCATTACCTCTAAACAACAGCAAGAGCCAATTAAAGTAATGAAAGAGTTTACAAGAACTCAAAAAGAAATTGACGACCATAACGGTAAATAAGTTATAGAAAAACCAGAGTAAATTTACTCTGGTTTTTTATTGTTGTGATATATTTGTTGAATAAACAAAACAATAATGGCTAAAACCAAAACAACTTTCTTCTGTCAAAACTGTGGAACACAACATGCGCAATGGGTAGGGCAATGTAATACTTGTAAAGAATGGAACACTATTGTTGAAGAAGTAATACAGAAAGAAGAAAAAAGAAGCTGGAAAACGCCATCAAACAAACAAAAAACAACTTCTAAACCTCTTAAAGTGGAAGATATTCAATTGAATCTTGAAGAGCGCGTAGAAACTAAAAATAATGAGTTAGATACGGTATTAGGAGGAGGTATTGTTAAAGGAGCAGTTGTTTTGTTAGGAGGAGAGCCAGGTATAGGGAAATCAACATTATTATTACAGATTGCTTTAAAAATTCCTCAAAAAGTATTGTATGTTTCAGGAGAGGAGAGTCAATCGCAAATAAAAATGAGAGCAGAACGTTTAGAGGCAAGCAATTCAAATTGCCTAATTCTTACTGAAACAAATACACAACAAATATTTAAAAATATAGAAGAGGTTCAGCCAGATGTTTTGGTAATTGATTCTATTCAAACATTACATACAAATACTATAGAAGCATCGCCAGGAAGTATTTCGCAAATTAGAGAGACTTCAGCAGAGCTTATAAAGTTTGCCAAAGAAACTTCGACTCCAGTACTATTAATTGGACATATAAATAAAGAAGGTAATATTGCAGGACCTAAAATATTAGAGCATATGGTTGATGTAGTATTACAGTTTGAAGGTGATAGAAATCATACCTATCGAATTTTACGTTCTCAAAAAAACCGTTTTGGATCTACGGCAGAATTAGGAATTTATGAAATGTTGTCTAGTGGATTAAGAGAAGTATCTAATCCTTCAGAAATTTTAATATCAAAAAAAGATGCCGATTTAAGTGGAACCGCAATTGCTTCAACGCTGGAAGGAATTAGACCGTTAATGATTGAAATTCAAGCTTTGGTTTCTACAGCGGTATATGGAACACCTCAGCGAACCACTACAGGGTATAATTTAAAACGATTGCATATGATTCTTGCGGTGTTAGAAAAACGAGCAGGTTTTAAATTAGGAGCGAAAGATGTCTTTTTAAATGTAACAGGTGGTATTCATGTAGATGATCCTGCGATTGATTTGGCAGTAGTAGCAGCTATTTTATCATCAAATCAAGATATGGCGATTAATCCAAATGTTTGTTTTGCTGCAGAAGTAGGTCTAGCTGGAGAAATTAGACCAGTATCAAAAATAGATCAACGTATTATAGAGGCTGAAAAATTAGGATACAAAACTTTTGTTACTTCTAAATATAATAAGATTGCAAGTAGAGACCATTCTATAAAACTAATTTTGGTTAGTAAAATAGAAGAGGCTTTTGCTACGTTGTTTGCTTAATTAATGTTCGTTTTTTATAGATTTATCTTTTCAAGATAATAACCACCTTCAAACATATTAATAGAGATTATTTTGTTTTCGAACAACTCAATAAATAAAGGAGTTGAGCTTACAGGGTATTTTTGCTCTGTGGTATTGAAATTCCCTTTATTATATGCATAAATACTGTTCATTTTAGGAACGGCAAAATATATTTTATTGTTGCTTGATATTTTTGCATCTCCAAAAATACTAGAGTTATTATATTGACCTACTGTGGTTTCACTATGGTTTTGATAGTCAATTTCAGATTGATGACCAAAATTACTACTGATAAAGTAAGTTTTGTCAGGTGATAAAACAAACAATTTACTGTCGATTCGGGATTTATTAAAAGAAAAATCGATAGAGACATTTTTGCCACTAACAGAAAGTTTTCTTGTAGCGGAAGAATTTTGGTACTCTAATCCATTCCAAGTTAAATAGAAAAAATAATTATCAAAAGCTTTGAATAATTTTGAGTTAAGGTGGGTTGTGTAAGAGCCATCTCTGTTTAAAACCGTTTTATTAACTCTATCGTATACAAAACGTCCTCCAGTGGTAACATGATTGTAAAAATGTTTTTCAATAAATAAAATGTGGTTGTCAATAGGAATTGCAGAAATTATGTTGTGATCGGTGTCTAAATCAATAACTTCTTTTATGTTATAGTCATTTAAGTTTACAATGTAGATTTTTCCATTTTCACTAGGGATGTATAAGTCTTCAATGTTTTTGTAACTTGCTATTGAGCTATGAAATAGCTTACTGTTTAATTCGATTTTCGATTTTATTTCCAGAGTATTGATATCAAAAAACACAATTTCTCCAGCTGGGTTAAGTAAAATAAGCTCATTGTTTTTATAAGGGTTTTTTAAAATTTGAGATGGCTTAAAATCAAAACTTCTAGGGTTATTAATAGATAAATAGTTTTTGCTGTAAATTGTCTTTCCATTAATCTTTTTAGAAACTGCGTATAGTAAATGTTTGTTTTTATGAAGAGCGTCATCTATAAAAAAGTTGTTGTTTTGGTTTTTTATAGGAGTAAAAGGAATTCCGTTTTTTACAATTAAATCACTAGAAGAATTAGAAATAGTGTAGTTTGTTTTATAAATATGAACTGTATATTCATTAAAATTCATGTTCTCGTCTTTTTCCCAAAGAATTTTTAGAGTACCATCGTTTTGTTTTTCAAGAGAAATTATTTCAAATGATAAATGAACATTTTCATGTGATTTATGGTTTATGCTTATTGTACTTTTAATAGTATCCTCATCGTCTAAATATTCTGTAACTACAGCGTAACCAATAAATGAGTTAAAAGGAATATTGGAGTCTGTAAAACTATTGAGAAGATGATTGTCTATTTCTTTAATAAGTTCCCCAGAAAAAACAATTTTATTTGGAGTAAAGTAAGTGTTGTTATGTGAATCTAATCTATAAATTTTATACTTTAAAAATTTTTTAATTATTACTGGTTTCCATTGTAATGCTATGATATTATTAGTTTCGGTTAAACTAATTAACTCTGTTTGTGGATTGAAAATAGCATTGTCAGGAATTAGTACTTTATCTTCGTTTTTTGAACAATTTGCAAGGATTAAGAAGGTGAAGATTAGTGTGTAATACTTGATTGTACTTGAAAATGAGTAAAATGATAGGTTGTTTTCTTTCTTTTTCACAATTTAATTTTTCACAAAATTAAGTTTTTGTGGTTGCTACTCCAAGTAAAATAAAGAAAGTTTTAATAGTTTGTTTATGTGAAATAAATACTGATTTTTAATTTAGATAAATGAAACTACATCAAAAGGATTTTACCCAATGATTGATTATTTGGAGGCTAAACTATAAGATTCAGAAAAAGTAATCAAACTCAATTTTGTAAATAAAAAAACTCTTACGCATTGTAAGAGTTTTTCTATAGTTATAAGGTTTCTTAACAGCATCCACCACCATCATAGTGATAAGTAGATTCTGAGAAATAAATATCATCTCTGCCTAAAGCTTGTAAAGCAGCAGCAGTTTTATCGCAAATAGCTAATGGTTGATTTTTTAATAATGTATGTCCAGCTCCATCATCAAAATAATCTTCATCACCGTAATAAATAGCAGCTTTTCCTGTAAATACACAAGGACCATCTTCTGGCATTGGATCTTTGATAGCTGCTACTTCAATAGATTCAATGTAAATTAACTCATCAGTTGGATAATTCTTAGGGTCTAAAATTCTATAAGGTTTTCTTGCTCTAATTTCAATAGTTCCAAAACCTGCATCAGTCAACATTTTTACATATTCAGCAATAGGTAAGCTTCCACTTAAACAAAGGGCACGTAAACGCTCGTCGTTACGTAAAGTTTCGTTCATAGGTTGCTCACATGTAGGGTCGCTCATTACTAAACGCCCGTGTGGTTTTAAAACACGATACATTTCAGCAATAGCTTTCTTTAAATCTTCAGTTTTAAAGATATTAAATAAGCAGTTTTGTGCAGCTACATCAATAGAATTGTCTTCTACAGGTAGATTTAAGGCGTCTCCTTTGCGTAAATCAACAAACTCACTTTTAAACCAATCGTTTTGCTCTTCAGCAACTTTGAAGTTTTTGCGAGATGCTTCAAGCATTTCATCTACTACATCTAATCCTATAACACCACCTTTGTTTCTGTTGAAATAAGAAAACTGTAATAGTTCCATTCCACCACCAACTCCTACGTATAACATTTTAGGATTATTGGTTAAATCACGTGCATGTACTGTAGAACCACAACCGTAGTTCATTTCTTGCATAATACGTGGAATTTTTAATCCAGGTAATTCCCATATTGGATTGGTAGTACAGCATAAACCAACATCAGGTGTTAGTGCAGCTTCTTTGTATACATTATGTGTTGTATCTAAATAACTCATTTTTGTTTTTTTAATTTAGTGTCGATGAATGCATCAACAGAAAAAATATCTAATTCACGGGGTAGTATTAATAAACTTACTAAAAGTATAGTTCTGTACATTACATGAGATAAGTCCCAAATAGGTTCCTTTAATCCATGTCCAATTGTTACGATAACTAAAATACTAGCTAAAGCATATAAAGCATAGTCTCTTTTAAAGCCAATAACTAACAAAAAACCAGCAATTAATTCAATAATAGAAGTATAATATGCTGTAAATAACAATAAAAAATCTGGAAGTAAATCGCCATAACTAGCTAAGAAAAAGTTTTTATAAACTGCGTCTAATCCAAATTTAAACACTTTACCAAATCCTTGAAAAAAGAAAATGAATCCAAGAATCAAACGGATGGTTGTTATTGCTATTTGTTTATTTTTTTGCATTAAATGTTTTTAACTAATTCTTTAAATAAGGTAATCATTTTAGGTTCTGCTTGCCCGGCTATTGCAATGATTTCTGCAATATCGACAGGTTGTAAATTTTTAGGGTCACACTCATCTGTCAATACAGAAATTGCTGCACAAGGCAAGTCTAGTTGTTTAGCTACAATTACTTCAGGAACTGTGCTCATACCAACAGCGTCAGCTTCTAATATTTGTAACATTCTGTATTCAGCTCTGGTTTCTAATTGAGGGCCTACAACACTAGCATATGTACCTTCATGCAATTGTATGTCGTTAGTTTTTGCGATATCTTTCAATAAAGCATTAATTTTTTTCGAATACGGCTCTAGCATGTCAGCAAAAATATTTCCAAACTCGTTAGCGCCTTTAAAAGCTAATGGCGATCCACCTTGTAAATTGATATGATCTTCAAGTAACATTAAATCTCCTTTTTTATAAGAAAGATTAACGGCTCCAGCAGCATTTGAAACTAATAAAGTTTGAATTCCTAAAGCATGCATTGTACGAATACCATAAGTTACTTCCCATAAGTTATAACCTTCGTATACATGGAAACGTCCAGACATAACCAATACTTTTTTTCCAGATAAATCACCATAAATTAATTTTCCAGAGTGAAACTCAACAGTAGCTTGAGGAAAGTGTGGAATTTCTGAATAAGGAACTTCATGCTCTATTTCAATTTCATCTACTAGTTTACCTAAACCAGTACCTAATACAATTCCTATTTGTGGGTTTGTTATTCCTTTATTTTGAAGAAACTCTTGCGTTTCTTGTAAATCTAATTGTTTTTTTAGCATTTTGATTTTATGTTTGTCGTTACGATGTACAAAGTATTTCCTTTATACTGTTCGAAATAGTTTTTATAAAAATTGTTCGAACGCAGGGTTACCTTTAATGTCATTAAAAACATCTACATCGTTTAAGGTTTCTAACAAATGTACTGAAACGTTTTGTAAATCGTTTAAAGTGTCTTGTCTTACGGTAGAAGTGCCCCAAGCTTTGTTTTTAAATACTTCAGAATGTAGTTCTTTCATTCCTAAGAGATAGTATCCGCCATCTTCGGCAGGGCCTATGACAATATCATTTGAATTTAATTTTTCAAAGGCTTCATTAATATGATTTGGCTTTAAATCGTATAAATCACTTCCAATGATTAAAACCTTTTCATAATTTTTGTCGAAAGCTTCTTGAAAAGCGTTCTTCATTCGTATACCTAAATCATCACCGTTTTGTTGACGTTTTTGATAATTCGAAGCATCCCAAATATCATTGTTTCTAACTTTTACTGAATAATAAACGGCTTTATCACAGTTTAAATCTTGTGTAACCTCTTTAGTGTGGTTCAACAAGAATTTATAAATGTTTAGTGCAGATTCGTCGCCAATTGTTTTTGCTAAACGTGTTTTAACTTTTCCTAGTTCTGGGTTTCTAGTGAAGATTAATAGTAAGTTTTTACTCATAAATTTTTTCTCCTTTATGTAACCACTTTCCCCATTCTTTATTAAAGGCGTGGATTTTTGTAGTAGGTTTATTTTCTTTATTAACAACAGTGTTGTTTTGGTTTTTCCATTCAAAAATACCACCGTATAAATTATAAATATTTGAAAAACCAGCATTACGTAGCTTTTCGGCAATATCTTCAGAACGAATTCCAAGTGAGCAGTATACTACGATTTTAGTGTTTTTGTCTTCTGGAAGCTTTTTTAAGGTGTTTTCTAAGTTAAAAAAGTCATATCCAACACAAATAGCATTTTTAAGATGGCTTATAGCAAATTCTTTAGGTTCACGAGCGTCTAGTAAAATTGCTTTTTGGTCTTTAGCTAAGTCATTTACAGAAATATAAGGAATGCTTTCAGTATTGTGTTTTTTTAATAATTGCTTTAAGTTTTGTTGAGAGAAACAATTCATTGAAAATAACAGGCAGAATAATAAAGTATGTTTTACATTTGCTGCTTTTAAAAACTGAAATTGATATGAAAAAAACTTTAAAAACATTATTTTTATTATTGGTTGTCTTTACATTACAGTCTTGCGAAGAAGAAGTTCCTTGCAAAGGTAAAACAACAACCTATACTTTACCAGATGGATCAACAAGAACTATAGAAGGACCTTGTTTTGAAAATATTTAAAATGATGAAAAGTTCCCTGTTAAGGGAACTTTTTATATGTTAAGCAACAGTACCTTGACAACTACTTCCTGCACCGGCGGTACATCCGTAGCAATGTTGGTTAATAATAATATTTCTGTTTTGAATAAGCTCTTCGTTGTATTCTGAAATATGTTTTACTTTGCTATCTACTTTTAAATTTAACATTTGGTTAAAGTCACAATCGTACAAATAACCATCCCAGCTTATAGATAATGTGTTGGTACACATTACATTTTCTACTGCCATAGGATTGTATGCTTCTACCAATGCATACATATAATCTTCATAGTTTTCAGAAGCAATTAAATAATCTAAAAATCTACTAATAGGTAAATTTGTAATGGCGAATAAGCTGTTAAAATCAATGTTGAAATCTTCTTTTAAAGCTTTTTTAAAGTCAGACTCTAAAGCAGCTTGATCTCCAGGTAAAAATGCTCCAGAAGGATTGTATACTAAATCGAGTTTTAAGTTAGTTCCTTCAATACCATAACCAACATCATTTAGCATTTGAAGAGCTTTTATAGATTTGTCAAAAACACCATCACCACGTTGTTTATCGGTTTTTCCACGAGTCCAATGTGGCATTGAAGATACTACGTGAACGTTATGTTTTTTAAAGAAATCAGGTAAGTCGTAAAACTTTTTATTAGCTCTAATAATAGTTAGGTTAGAACGTACAATAAAATCTTTAATTCCAGCTTTTGAAGCTTCTTCAACAAACCACCTAAAGTTAGGATTCATTTCAGGGGCGCCACCAGTTAAGTCTAACGTATGAGCACCAGTAGTTTTTATAACATCTAAACATTGCTGCATGGTTTCTTTGGTCATAATTTCTTTACGATCAGGACCAGCGTCAACATGACAATGTGCACAAACCTGATTACACATATATCCTAAATTAATTTGTAAGATTTCTAATTTATTAGGACGTAGTGGAAACTGATTTGTTTCTTTTATTTTTTTAGCGAATGTAGGTAGTTCACCGTCAGCGAAAATTCCATTTGATAAAATTTCTAACTGACGTTGAGTGTTTGCTAAATCGTTATTTCTTGCTAAAAGCGATTTCTTCATTTGTATATATTATTCTATCAGGTCGAGCGCAGTCGAGACCTAAGTAGTATCTCTCGACTGCGCTCGAGGAAACATTTTTTGAAGAAGGGATAATTACATTTCTAATTTATTCACCTTGTTCATCATTTGAACTCCGTGTACCAAAGTAGCTCCACTTTTTATAGCAGCTCCTACATGAATAGCTTCCATCATTTCTTCTTTGGTAATTCCACGTTGTAAACCATCTTTTGTATAGGCATCTATACAGTACGGGCATTGCTCTGTGTGTGCTACAGCCAATGCAATTAAACTTTTTTCTCTTGCGGTTAAAGCTCCTTCTTCAAATACTTTACCATAATAATCGAAGAACTTGTTTCCAAGTTCTTCACTCCATTCTGTTATTTTTCCAAACTTACGTAAGTCAGCCGGATCATAATATGTTTTAGACATATGTTTATTTTAAGTTGAAAAATAAAAATACTACTTTCCGTTTAAACTCCAATCATATTCTAAGAATCGAACCTTGGCTTTAGGGTCTATCTTGGTGTTTGAATATTTGTTTAGGAAATCAATTAAAGATCCTTTTTTAGTAAAATCACCTTTAAACCACTCAAATATTTTTGAAAGCTCAACTTTATTTTTACTAATCTTATTTCTATTGGTGTCATTAATAAATTTCTTCATTAAATCTTTTGTCTTGGCTTCGTAATTAGCTTCTGTGAAAGCAAAGTTTCCTAATTGAGGACAAGAACCCGAAGCGCAATTTACACCTACATGTATTTTAGGATCGTTATAATCTTTACGTAAAATTTCGTGTTCAATATGATTTAATGTGTAAGATTTACCTCCAACTTTTGCAAAAGGAATGCTCCAAGCATCTTTTCCTTTCTTTTTTATTTTTAAAATACTTTTTAAAGGGTAGTTGTCTAAAATTAATTTAATAGTATAGGCATTATAAGCATTTACCCAAAAAGCTTTTGTTTTTGCTGCAGACCATGATTTTTTAGGAGAAGTTTTTGCTAAATAATCTAGGTAAATTTGCAATTTAGCTTCGTCTTTTTTGAATGCTTTATAGTTTACATTTCCTTTAGTGTTTACGTGTTTTTTTAATAGAGCATCGAAAGTTGATGTTTGACTATAAGAGGTTAAGAAAAAAGATAAACTTAATATTAGAAATAAATTTTTCATGCTTATTTGTTTTAAACTGTCTGTTTAGACGTTGACTTATGTAAGACATTACAAAGGAAATAATGTTTATAGTAAATGTTCTATTTTTGCAAAGCTAAAAAAGAAAATTGCTAATTTAATTTCAACAGTATTTTTATGATAAGACAAGTCATTGAGAAATGGGTTTTTATAAATTATTGCATGCAATATATAGGGTTATGGAATAAGTATGATATGCTTAATGGGGTTGTTCATGTGCTTAGAATTCAGATTTTTAATTTAGTGATGCCTTTTTTGACTATTCCATATTTCTATTTTGGAGGAAAGAGCGGCTTACCAGTTGTTTTAATAGGAGCTTTGTCTTTTTTTATTTCATCAAAATTAGTGCTCAAATTTGTCAAGAAAAATATAGATGTAGAAAAATTATCAAATTTATATGCTAAAACAAGTAGAGTTAAAAGGGGCTTAAACTTTATTTTTGGCTTTTTAATATCTATTTTATGTATACTTTTTCTTATTTTTTCATTTAAAATCTTAAATTATATTAGATAATAAGAAGAAAATAAAATGTAAGTTCATATGACTAGTTTAATTAAGTTTTATCTTAAAGTAAATTATTGTAGCCAAAAGATTGGTAACAAATATAATGTTGAAGGGGGAGTTGTTAATAAAATACTTTTAGAATGGTAGTTTATAACTTCTGGAATAGTTTTAGGAGGGTTGATTCTCTTGAGGGTAAGAAACGTTCTAGTCGCAGTTTTGATTATGGCTGGGTATGTTTATCTTTTTAGAACACTTTTAGCATTTAATATTTTTTATGTAACTGTAAAAAAGGGCTTAAAAGCATGCTAAATCGCTTCGTTTACACCTTTTAGGAATAATTTAAAACCAGAGGTTTTTGTGAGATAACAATAAAGGTTATACTTTTGTTTTATTATAAAAAACAAATTGCTAATTTTCAAAGATACTTTTTATGAAAAAAATGTTTTTCAGCATTGCTATGCTTTTATGCGTGTTTGTACAAGCGCAAGAATTACCAAAGATCGTACCACCTTCTCCCAATGCTTCATCACTTCATGTTTATGGTAATAATAGTGTTAACTATTATTCAGGAACAGTAGGAGTTAGTATTCCAATTTACACGATAAATGATAATGGTATTACAGTTCCAATTACGTTGCGTTATACTGGAGGTAATGGTATACGTGTTGATGAACAATCAAGTTGGGTTGGATTAGGCTGGGCATTAAATACTGGAGGAGCTATTTCGAGGGTAAAGAGAGGTACTGCTGATGAATCTACGGATGGTTTTATGAGTTATAACAGTTTACCAAAAGAGGAGTTAGATTCAGGTGGTAATGTTGTTAATTCATTAGAATTGTTAGAAATTTCACAGGGAAAGAGAGATGGAGAGCCAGATAAGTTTTCTTATTCGTTACCCAGTGTATCAGGTAGTTTTTATATAAATTATGATGAAAAAATTCATCTTAAGCCATTTAAAAATGTGCTAATAACTCATAAAAGAGGAGGAGTCAGTTCAGAAATTAGTTCCGCTAATTGTATTCCTAATGGGAATTTAAGAAGTTTTGAGGTTGTAGATGAAAAAGGGACTGTATATACTTTAGAAGATAAGGAATATAGTAACTCTAGGATGCTAAATGGAGCTTTTTTGAATAAGATAGGTTATCCATCGAGTTGGTATTTATCTAAGATAGAGAATAAATTAAAGACAAATTCAATTACTTATGAGTATGAACCTTATGTATACAAAATACTTAGGTTAAGTAGTAATTTTCAATCGACTGAAGAAATAGATAGCTATTCAGAGGAAGAGTATGTAGGTAAACGATTAAAGAAAATAAATTTTTCAGGAGGAAGTATAGAGTTTGTAAAAAGTGCAATAACAAGAAAAGATATAGCAAATGAGAGTGCATTAGAATCAATAATTGTACGTGATACAAAAGGAAAACAAATAAAGAAAATAGTTTTTGACTATGGTTATTTTACAAATAATTCATTGGTTCCTTATAACTCTAATATAGCAGTTAGTAATGCTAATAGATTGGTGTTAAATTCTGTAAAAGAAGTTTCATTAGACGGTCAAGAAAAAGGGAGACATGATTTTATTTATAATACCTCTCATTTTTTACCATCTACATTTAGTAAGGCAAAAGACCATTGGGGTTATTACAATGGCCAAGTTAGCAATCAGAAATTTCAACCAAAGCATTTTTTTGAATGGTATAATGGAGTGACTAATTCATGGAATATAGGTCTTTACGGTGAGTCTAATAGAGATCCTAATAGTACTTACGCAGCATCAGGTATCTTAAAGAAAATTATTTATCCAACAAAAGGGTCAACAACCTTTGAGTACGAAGGAAATCAAGCAAAAGATGCTCGATTAGCTAATAGGTTGATAGAGAAGAACACTAGTTTATATAAAATTTATAATTCGAATGACAGTAGTACTTATGTAGATTTTAGGGTTGATTTATATTCAAATTCTGTTCCAATGACTGAGGCTGTTATAAATGCATTTAATTATTATCCAGATCAATGTACACCTACAGTTTATATAAAGAGTTTGTCAGATGATAATAAGGTTTATACATTTTCTTTTGCAAGTCAAGGAGGACCCTCAGGGCCTGGTGGAGTAGGAATAGGGTCAGCATCAAGAAAAGTACTTTTACCTAAAGGTAATTACCGAGCTTATTTTGTAATGAACTCTACTACGATTAGTTGTGTAAATGCCGAACCAGCTACAATAGGAATAAGATGGACCAATGAACATAATGATGCAGATAAACCAGTAGGAGGAGTTCGTATAAAAAAGATACTAAATGATGATGGATTAGGTAATTTAACTACAAGAGAATTTATTTATACAAATGATGTAAATGAAAGCTCAGGAACAGTTACAAATGTTCCAGAGTATAGTTATCAAAATTACACTAAGGTAGGGAGTACATTTGTTCCATTATCTTATGCATTACGATTGAGTACTTCATCTTTACCATTAGTTACAGACCAAGGAAATACAGTTGGTTATAGTAAGGTAACAGAAATAGTAGGAGATGGTAGACAAGGGAAAACAGAATATTATTTTACAAGTTCTAAAGAGTATCATGATTCAAAGAATGGTTTTTTTGAGAGTAATAATCAGTTAGATAAATTTTATTATTCAGGAAAAGAAATAAAAACTACTCCTTTAGTAGAAGATAATTCGATGTCTTATTTACGAGGATTATTATTAAAAAAGATAGATTATAAGAGTTCAAATAGTGCTTATGTTAAAGTTAAAGAGGAAGAAAATATTTACAACAACCTTTATCATTACTATGATAAACCAGGAATGGCTCATGCGAAAGAAGTTTCTAGAATAGTAGAAGGTTTAAAAATAGATAATGGGAGTCAATCATTAAATAGTATAAAGAAATATGCTATTCATTCAGGGTATTCAGTTTTATCAGAACAAAGAGTTACTAGTTATTATAATGGGGAAAGTATAAGGAATACAACAAATTACCATTATCCAGAGAATGATAATATAGTGGTTCGTTTTTTACCAATAAAAACAGAAACTACAAACAGTAAGGGAGTTGTTTTAAAAACGGAAACCAAGTATGCAAAAGACGTAAATGATATAAAGCTAATTAATGATAACCGAATTTCGGAACCTATAGAAGTAAGCTCTTATAAAAAGGAACCTAACAATCCGGAAGCTTTATTGTCAAAACAAAAAACTATATATAATACTATTCACAATCCAGGAGGTTTGTATCTACCATCAAAAATCCAAACATCAAAAGGTACAGGAGTATTAGAAGACCGAGTAATTTACCATAGTTATGATGATAAGGGGAATCCAACAGAGGTAAGTAAAAAGGATGGAACTCGTATAGTTTATATCTGGGGATATCATAAAACACAACCAGTAGCCAAGATAGAAAACGCAACATTATCAGAAGTAACTGTTTATATAAGTAATATACAAGCAAAATCGAATGCTGATAATGATCGTACCATAGGAAGTTTAGGAAATGAAGGAGTTTTACGTAGTGCATTAAATGCTCTAAGAGCAGTTTCAGCTTTATCAAAAGCACAGATAACCACATTTACTTATGATTCATTAGTAGGGGTAACTAGTATTACAGACCCTAGAGGACAAACTATATATTATGAGTATGATAGCTTCAATAGATTAAAATATGTAAGAGATAATGAAGGTAAGCTATTAAAAGAAACAAAATACAACTATAAAAACTAACGAGCTATGAAAAAGTTATTATATGTATTCTTATTACTAAGTTGCTATAGTTATGGGCAGCAAAGTATTATAGAAAAGAAAGATTATACGGTAACAGGTATCACCACCTTAACGGCTACGCAAAGTATAACATTAAAGCCCTTAACATGGATTAAGCCAGGTTCAACATTTACAGCAAAAATAGTTCAAGCCCCTTATGTTCCTTTAGTTTTTAGTAATGAAAACTATGTGTTTAATAGAACGTATAGAAAAGCAATGACAAGTCCATCAGAAATTACTAGCTCCAGTGATGTATTAGAGAGTATTACTTATTTTGATGGATTAGGAAGAACAAAGCAAAGCATAGGTATCCGTCAAGGAACTAGTGGAAAGGATATTGTTACCCATATGGAATATGACGCTTTCGGACGTCAAACCAAAGAGTATTTACCCTATGCAGCAACTACACAAAACGGACAGATAAGAGCAGGGGATATCGCAACGGCTACTAAGTCGTATTACCAAGCTAATTATAGTGAAGATTTTGCAGGAGTATCTTTACCTAATGTAAATGCCTATTCAGAAAAAGAATTAGAGAATTCTCCATTAAACAGGGTGTTAAAACAAGCAGCACCAGGACAAGATTGGCGTTTAGGAGGAGGACATGAAATAAAGTTCGACTACCAAGCAAATGTAGACGGTGAAGTAAAAATATTTGGAGTAGCAACAGGGTTTGCAAACAATACTTACACACCAAGTTTAACAGGAGGAACCGCTTTTTATCCAGTAGGAACTTTATATAAAACAATAACTAAGGATGAGAATTGGACGTCAGGTTTAGATCATACTACCGAAGAGTTTAAGAACAAGCAAGGACAGGTAATTTTAAAACGTACCTATAACAATAGCCAAAAACACGATACTTATTATGTGTATGATGATTATGGAAACTTAACCTATGTGTTACCACCAAAAATGGAAGGGACTACAGCATCATTAGCTACCATAATAAGTAAGTTAAACGACTTAGGGTATCAATATAAATATGACCATAGAAACCGTTTGGTAGAAAAGAGGATACCAGGAAAGGGTTGGGAATATATAGTATACAATAAGTTGGATATGCCTGTAATGACGCAAGATGCAAATCAAAGAACAGAAATACCTAATGAATGGTTGCTTACTAAATATGATGCTATTGGACGTGTAGCTTATACAGGGATATATAACGATAATTCAACAAGAGTTCCTTTACAAAATGCTCTTTATAGTAATTCTTTTTCTCAATATGAAACAATGACAACTGTTTCTCAAAATATAAAAGGAGTTGATGTTTATTATACAAATGGCGCACTGCCTACAGGAGCTATTACTATTTACACTATTAATTATTACGATAACTATGTAGATTTACCAACAGGATTAACACCTACAGTAACTACAAGTTATGGTAAAACTTCAACAACAAATACCAAAGGATTAGCTACGGTAAGTAAAGTACGTGTATTAGGAACAAATAACTGGATTACAACGGTAACCTATTACGATGAAAAGGCACGACCAATTTATGTGTATTCAAAGAATGATGAATTACAAACAGTAGATATTGTAGAGAGTAAGTTAGATGATTTTACAGGAAAAGTCATAGAAACAAAGGCAATACATAAAAAGACAGGAAAAGCAGATATAGTAACTGTAGATAAGTTTTACTATGACAATTTAGATAGGCTAACCAAACAAACCCAAACTATAGGAAGCAATACAGAGGTAATAGCAGAGAATAGTTATGATGAATTAGGGCAGTTAATAGAAAAGAAAGTAGGAGGAAAAACAGCTCAGTCTAGATTACAAACAGTAGATTACAAGTATAATGTACGCGGATGGTTAAAAAACATTAACCAAGATGCGAATAATGACAATGATTTATTTAACTTTAGTCTAAAGTATAACGACATAACAGATGCTAAAAAACGTTTGTATAACGGAAACATTAGTCAAACAAGTTGGAATACTTTAAATACAGATACAAGTTCAAAAACATATACCTATAGCTATGATGCGCTGAATAGAATTACAAATGCAACGGGGGCTACAACCTCAAACTATGATATAGGAAGCATTTCTTATGATAAAAATGGAAACATTTTAACTTTAGTTAGAAAAGGACATATCAATAGTGCTGCAACTACTTTTGGAAATATGGATGTATTGTATTATTCCTATGACGCAGGAAATAAACTTACAAAAGTAAGAGATGACGGTAATGATATCTATGGATTTAAAGATGGAGCAAATCTAGGAACAGAATATGTTTACGATGCCAATGGAAATATGGTTCGTGATTATAATAAGGGAATAGGTACTTCATCGATAAATGGTATTACTTATAATCATTTGAATTTACCAACAGAGGTTAAGTTTAATAATTCAGATGCTCAAAAAATCAGTTATGTATATGATGCTAGTGGAGCAAAGTTGAAAAAGGTTGTTAATAACAATGGAAATATAACTACTACAGAATACGCTGGAAACTACATCTATGAGAATAATGTTTTACAATTCTTTAACCACCCAGAGGGCTATATAAAGAAAGACAATACAGGTTTCAAATATGTATACCAATACAAAGACCACTTAGGAAATGTTAGGTTATCATATACTGATAGTAACAACGATGGTGTTATTACTCCAAGTACTGAGATTATAGAAGAATCTAATTACTATCCTTTTGGTTTAAAACATAAAGGGTATAATAACGTAACTTCGTCACTTGGGAATTCTACTGCGCAGAAGTTTAAATACAATGGAAAGGAATTAGAAGAAGAACTTGGTTTAAACATGTATGAATATGGCGCTAGAAAATATATGCCTGATTTAGGTAGGTGGATAGGAGTAGATAAAAAAGCGGAAAAATATATGCCTGTTAGTCCGTATATTTATGGAGGGAATAATCCAGTTATATTTATTGACCCAAATGGAGAGGATATTATTATAGTTATAACAGGTAAAATAGTTACAAACGCTAAGAAAGAAGGTTTAATTAGTACTAGTAGAGGTAATTATTATATGTACGAAGTTAATATTTATGATGTTACATCTTATGATGATTGGAAAGCTTCTCAATCAGGAGATTTGATAGGTCCAGTTTATAAAGGAGAATCAAAGACAACTTCTTTGTCCAGAGACGCTTGGGGAGGTAAAAAGTATGGTAAAAGAAGTTCTAAGAGGTATGGGAAGAACAATGAAGCACCACCTGGAACTTATTATTTAAATTATAATAAAGATGGTTTTGGAAGTAAAAAACATAAATTGAGACTATCGGATACTAAGGGAGGGCACTCAATAGTTGGTCCAGATGGAAAGAGGATAGCAATTGATATACATGGATGGAGTCCTCATGATGCAGTTGGATGTTTTACAACTGGCTGTTCAGATAAGAAAAATAAAGGAGCTGATGGTTTTATTAGTCTATTACTATCTGCTTTAGAGAGCGGTGAAGATATACGAGTTATTGTTGAAGAAAGGAAGGCAATAAAAGAGGTGAAAAATGGAAAATATACTGGAAAATATAAAGGTGTTACCGATAAAGAGTATGAAGAATATCTTTTTTGGAAAAAAATCTCTGATAATATGGAAAAGAGGTATCAAAAATGGTTGAAAAATGGTATGGAAGGTAAATGGTAAAAAAAAGAATATTATGACTATTAAAAAAACATTGTTTTTGATTTGTATTATTATGCTGATTAATTGTAAAAAGAAACAAGAGAAGAACAACTTAATCACTAATCACACAAAGAGTACTTCAAAAAGTATTCAAATTAAGAAAGTAGATACATTGGATTTAAATGCTCTTGTGGGGCTATATTCAAAATCAAAAGTATCAGATACTATAATTCCTTTTACGGTTTATAAAACTAGTAAATCAGAAACTCTTTCTACAGAAGACTATGGATTTTACGAGTCTTATGATGTAAATAAAAAAAAATATGAAGCTACATTATTGAAAATGTTTAACCTTGATAAAAATCTAAATGATATTCTTATTAAAATTGAGCAAAATATAACTAAAGTTAGGAAATTTAACAGAGAGATTGTGTCTGATGATTATGAAGAATATAATAGTTTAGAAGGTGAAAGTTTTGCCTATTTATGTAATGTTAAAGACGATTTTGCTCTAAAGATGGCTGATAAAATTTTTGAAAATGAAAAAGCTAATAAGGAAGAGTTAAATAGAATTGCTGACTGGATACTCGAATCATTTCAAGACTCTACATATGTTAAAAAGATAAAATAACTAGGCAATCTAGTAAAATGGTGCTAGGTACTCTCTATTTATATCACGACAAAAGAGTTCTATTATAGTGAGTGAAATATTCATTTGTAGTCTTAATAAAGAATAATACTGTTGAAGAGATGTTATTAAATAGTTTTATGGCTTATGGTCTGTAAGGTTATGCTACTGTAGAAGATACTTCTTAGTAGTGAAGTAACATAATTAAAACAAGCAAGAAGATGGACTTAGGTTCATCTTTTTGTTTTTAACCTGATATATTAAAACTTAAATAAATCAGCCCCCGCTCCCGCTAGTTTGTAACTAGTGGCATGCATGAGTGATTCGTTAATAGATATTACTAAAACTACCCAATTATTCTCATTAACATTTCTATGTTTTTTTTATTTCCCCCGCTCCCGCTAGTTTAAAACTAGTGGCATGGAAGAGTGAATGATTCATTAATATATATATATATTACTAAAACTACCTTAATACAAATTAGGGTAGTTTTCTTATTTTAGATAAAAAATTGTAAAATGCTATGAGTTTCTCAGAGTTTAATTAAGTAAAAATTAAATGAGTTTACCATTAGTTATAGACTAGTGGCAACGTGAGATAAATACTTATCAATAAATTTAGATAAGAAATAAAAAGATTAGGAGTTTTAGGAATAGTAGTTTTAATTGGTTCATACTTTTATTGGAATCACAGGTCTGTTCAATTTTTTCCTGTTGATTTTAATAGTAAAGAATATGTAATAGTAGAAAATTCGCTGACTATAGATTTTTACAATAATTTAAAAATTGTTTTAAGCTATTATGAGGTAGAATTTAAGGAAGAAAAGAATACTATTTGGGTAAAGTATTCTACTTTTAAAGATAAAGAAATGTGCTACAATTATACTAAAAAAGCAAAAGATTCTATTTGGTTTTCTTCAAGATAACATCTCTCGTTAGTTGTATTTAAGTTTTATAAATAGAATTCCACACGATACAATCGTGCGGCAGCAGGGGGTAGATTTTATTAAATATTTGAAAATGAAAAAAAATTTCTTTTTGGTAGTAACTATAGTATTAGTACTGTCAATGTTTATAAACTGTGAGAGGAAAAAGGATGCGAATGATTCTAAAAAAAATAGAAAACAAGATAAACCCCCGCTCCCGCTAGTTTGTAACTAGTGGCATGTAAGAGTGAATAATTCGTTAATAGATATTACTAAAACTACCTTAACATTAATTAGGGTAGTTTTTTATTTTAGATGAAAAATCGGGTAGTGTAGTAAAATAGGTTATGAGATATTTCAAGATTATAAATGAATAAAAGTCAGTAGTTAGTAAAAATTCTAGCTACTGATTTTACAAGCCCCCGCTCCCGCTAGTTTGTAACTAGTGGCATGTAAGAGTGAATAATTCGTTAATAGATATTACTAAAACTACCT
>NZ_CANMMT010000002.1 GCF_947499065.1 uncultured Tenacibaculum sp.
AAATCAACAGAATTACCATTAGCAATGCTTAAAGAAGTTCCAGAGAATGTAAGATTTTGATTATCTGTGTTGTCTTTAAAATCTGAAAGGTCCAGAGAGTTACCACCAGAGATTTGAATATTATTGCCTGATAGACTTAAGTTTTGATTATCTGTGTTAATGGAAGATTGCCAAGTTGTTCCATTCCATGCAAGTAGTGACTTATTTTCACTATCATAGATTAACATTCCAATATCATTAGTTCCTAATTTAGTTGTTAAAGAGTTTTTTTGGGCATTTGTTAGTCTGTTTATTAAAAGTCCTTTATCTGTATCTCCTAAATCTATACTAGCTTTAATATTGGGAGAATTGGTTCCAATTCCAACAGTAACTCTATCTGTATTGGTTATACCTCCCAAAATCATGGTATTACTAAGGGTAGCATTTGCACCATAACCTATTGCTGTAGCATAACTTATACCATCTTTAATTCTTACTTTATTACCAATTGCAGTAGAAAAATCACCTTTAATATTTACATTGTATCCTAAACCAACTGAGTTTGCTTTAGTAATAGTATCTTTACTACCTATCAAAACTGAATAATCTGCTAGATTATTAGCATAGTTTTTATAGCCTATACTAACCGTTTCTCTAGCTAGATTTTTACTATAGTTACCTATAGTCATAGTTTCATAGTCCCTAGCTTGTGATTGATATCCTATAGCTAATACATCATTTTTATCCACAGTTGCTTCAGTACCAATAAAAATTACTCTATAATTGATGTTTTGACGACTACCAGATGCAATAAAATCAGCATTAGCTCCAATTCCAATATTATTACTACCTTCTCTATTAGTAAAACCAGTTTGGAAACCTAAATAAGTATTATAGTTAGCATTTTGAGATTTATTGGTTCTATTATTGTCCCACCCAGATCTAGCACCAATAAAAGTATTATAACTACCAGATTCTGTAGATGCACCAGCTGCTTGACCTATAAAAGTATTATATGCCCCCTGTCCTACATCAACTCCAGTAGAATCTCCAACAAAAGTGTTATAACTGGCAACTTTTCTTACAGCAATTGGTCTTGAAAAAGTGCCAGAATTTAAATCATATCCAGCTTGGTTACCAATTGCAGTATTTCTTTCACCTTCTTTTAAACTATAGGCAGCTAGAGATCCTATAGCAGTATTATCTGAGCCAGTAGCAGGCTCACTTGTAGGCGCTGTAACAGTATTTGTAGAATGATTATAAGAAACATTACTACTACTTCCACCAGCTTTATTACCTATAAAGGTATTATCATCACCTGTAGTAACTCTAAAACCAGCCATTTCTCCGATAAAAGTATTATCGTCTCCTTCTGTGTTATTAAATCCACTACCATTACCAATAAAAGTATTGTCTCCTCGATTTGTATTATAGTACCCAGATAAAAAGCCAATAAAAGTATTATCGTAAGCTGTAGTATTACTAAAACCGGCACCAAAGCCTATGAATACATTTTCTTGTCCTCTCAAATTAGAATAGCCTGCTTTATATCCTATTGCTGTATTATAATGATAAGAAGTTATATTTGTTAAAGTAGAGTCACCTACAGCGGTATTATAATCACCAGTAGTTCTATTTTTTAAAGAACCTTTTCCAGCTTTGTATTCTCCAGTTTGGGAAAAGGAGTTGAAAATTAAAAAAAGGAAAAAGATAAAAAAGAAATAAAAGTGTGATCTTTTTTTCATGAAGGGAAAATTTAAAGGGTTAGTTTATATGGTTTAAAAAAGCAAAATTATTTTTTATTTTAAATAAAATATATCTTTTTTGACAAAATTTGATAAATACTTTTTGAGTAAAAAATAGTACCTTAGATTTTTAATTTAGGATTTATGCAATTTGAAAAACAAACATTTCAGTTTTTAAAAAAATTAGAAATCAATAACAATAGAGATTGGTTTGCAGAGAATAAAAAGTTATATGATACTTCTCTTGGTAACGCTAAAGATGTATTCTCTAAAATTTATGAAAACTTAGAAATGCATGATGATATAGCTAAACAGAAAATATATCGAATTTATCGAGATGTACGTTTTTCAAAAGATAAAACACCTTACAATCCTCGATTTGCAGTTTCGTATTCAAGAAATGGTAAAGAATTACGAGGAGGTTATTTTTTACAAGTAAAACCAGGCGATACTGTTTTAGGAGGTGGTTTTTGGCAACCAGAAAAAGAAGATTTATTTCGAATAAGAAAAGAGTTTGAACTAGATGATAGTGAAATTAGAGAAATTTTATCTGAAGAGAAATTTGTAAATTATTTTGGAGGAAAACTAGAAGGAGATGAGTTAAAAACTGCTCCTAAAGGATTTGATAAGGAGCATAAAGCTATTGATTTGATTAAAAAGAAAGGTTTTATAGCTATCCGAAACTTTACTGATGAAGAGGTATTGTCAAGTAATTTTGTAGAGGAAGTAGATAATTCATTTAAAGCATTGCGACCTTATTTTAATTTGATGAGTGATATTCTTACCACGAATTTAAACGGAGAGTCATTATTATAAGAAAAAGCTGAGAATATATCTCAGCTTTTTGTTTTTATAGAATTATATTTGGCTTAAACCACCATCAACTTCTAATTCTACCCCGTTAATGAATGATGCTTCATCAGAAGCTAAAAATAATGCAGTATTTGCGATTTCATCCGAAGTTCCAAATCTACCCAACGGTACTTGTGTAGCGAAACCTTTCCCCATTTCTTCTACTACCTCTTGTGGTAATCCCATTTTTCCATAAATAGGAGTGTCAATTGGTCCTGGAGCAATAGAGTTTACACGTATACCTCTCGATTTTACTTCTGAAGTAAGAACTCTAGAATAAGCTCTTAATGCTCCTTTACTTGCTGAATATACCGCTAGACCATCAAAACCTTTCTGATGTACTATAGAGTTTGTAAATAAGATACTTCCTTTATCATTCATAAAAGGTAAAGCTTCTTTTGTAGTTAGTATTGGCCCTTTTACATTAATATCAAAAACTTCATTGTAATGTTCAGCTGTGATATCTGTAGTAGGAGTGACTGGAGCTATACCAGCATTTAAAAATAGAATGTCAATATTTCCATACTTATCGACAGCTTTTTTTATTAGCTGTGTATTATCTTCATCTTTAGATACGTCAGCTACTACAGTAATAAAGTCACCTTTTAAATCTGTAGTAGCTTCTTTTAAAGCGCTTTCTCTTCTTCCAGCTAATACTACTTTAGCTCCGTTTTCTAAGAATAATTTGGCTGATGCTAATCCAATTCCACTATTAGCTCCTGTTATTACTGCTACTTTGTTTTGTAATTTATTCATGTTTAGTTGTTTTTATTTGAAACGTTCGTTTCAAATTGAGTTAAAAAAAATTAATTTAATATAGAAAGTGTTGTTTTTACAATACTTTCTAAACGACTATAATCATTCATTATAATACCAGAAATACCTAAGCCTTGTAAAGAGTTAAGTAAGTAATGCGCATATTGATCTGAAGATTTATTAGTGTTAATAGTGCCCTCTGATTGTCCTTTTTCTATAAGGTCTCCTAATAATTGAATCATATTATTATAATTATTATTTAAAAAACCTTCAATAACTGTTTCCTGATTGGCCATTTCAGAAGTACAATTATTAATGAGACAACCTATGTGTTTATTATCAATATTGTTTTTAACATTCAATAAAAAAATAGCTTCAATAGCTTTTATTGGAGTTGCTGCTTTACTAGTAACTTCATCAACATTACATTTAAATATTGATTGATAATACTTTAAGCACAGCATATAAAGATCGAGCTTACTACCAAATGAATTGTAAATACTAGACCTGTTTAAACCAGTAGCGTCTACCAAATCTTGCATAGAAGTCAAACTGTAGCTTTTACGATGAAAAACTCCAGTAGCTTGCTTTATAGCTTCTTCTTTATTAAATGTTTCTACTTTTGGCATATATTTGAAATGAACGTTTCAAATATATGTGTTTTTTTAATATTGAATTAAAAAGAAGTGTTAATTTTTATTTTGTAGGTTTAATCGAATCTCTCTTTGTAAGAAAAAGAAAGTGACTAAAGTGGATAGAATATCAGCTATAGGAAATGACATCCATACACCATTTACTCCATAAAATCTGGGTAAAATATATACTAATGGAATTAAGAAAATACCTTGCTTTAATAAAGTTAATACTAAAGCAGGTAAAGCTTTACCGGCAGCTTGAAAATAAGCCGATCCAATTAATTGTGTTGTAATAACAGGAGTAGCTAGGAAAGCAATAATTAAAGCATTAGGAGTACTACTTAATAATTCTTTATCGTTTGTAAAAAGTCCTACCAATTGAGAAGGGAATAACATAATTAGAATAAAAATCACAGAAGCTATAATAGTACCAAATAGTATAGAAGTTTTAATGGTTTCTTTAACTCTTTCAGAATCATTAGCTCCATAATTATAACCTGCAATAGGCAAAAAACCTTGTGTAACACCCAAAACAGGGAATAGTGCAAACATCATTACTCTATTTATAATACCATAAACAGCAATTGCTATTTCACCACCATATTTGAATAATGTAAAGTTTAAAATAATTATAAGTAAACTAATTACTCCTTGACGTACTACTGTAATTCCTCCTAAAGCAACAATTTCTTTTAAAATAACTGTATTAATCATAAAGAATTTAGGAATAATTCTTAATTCGGTGTTTTTCGATAAGAAGAACCATAAAACGAATAAACCACTAACTCCATAAGAAATAGATGTAGCAAGTCCAGCACCAAACATTCCAAGGTTAAAAACTTTTATAAATAAAATATCTAAAACAATATTTGAAATAGCAGGAAATATTAAAGTAAACATAGCGTAATTAGGTTTGCCAACAGCTCTAATTACTGGATTCCCCATCATAGCAAAAGCTAAAAAAGGAACTCCCCATATGATTACGTGAAAATACTCCGCAGCCGGAGCCACAATATTACCATTAGCACCAAATAATTGTAAAACAGGAAAACAAAAAAAGGTTCCTATTAAAACAAATAGAATAGATAAAACAACTGTTAAACTTATTTGATTTCCAAAAACTTCAAAAGCTTTAAAAGTGTCTTTTTTACCTAAAGCTCTTGATATGATGGAGCTACCTCCAATTCCAATTCCCATACCAATAGAAGAGATGAAAAAAGCAATAGGTAATACAACAGTAATAGCGGCAATAGCCATAACGCTAATCCACCTACCCACAAAAATGGTATCTACAATCATGTTTAAAGACATTACTAAAATCCCAATAGAAGCTGGGATAGCTTGCTTTAAAAGAAGTTTACTAATTTTTTCAGTACCAAATTTGTTGGTTATTTTATTCATAATTAAAATCTAGCATTCGAATATCTTAAATATTATCAAATTTGAAAGAAATGAAACAAAGATTTAAGTAATAATTAACATCATTCTTGTAAGTTTGTTAAATGAATCTTTACGAAAAAAAAATTATAGTAACATCAAAAGATATTGATGAGTATAATCATGTGAATAATGTAGTTTATGTGCAATGGATGCAAGATGCATCAAATGCTCATTGGACTCAACTTATAAAAAATGTTCCAAAACCTGATTATGTTTGGTTTGTAATTCGACATGAAGTTGACTATAAAAATCAAGCAGTTTTAGGAGATGAGATAACTGTAAAAACTTGGGTTGGAAAGACAGAAGGTATTAAATCGGTGCGTCATTTTGAAATTTATAAAGAAGAATTATTACTTGTAAAATCGCAAACAACATTTTGTTTATTAGATGCAGAAACAAAAAGACCTAGAAGAATAACTAAAGAAGTAACAAACCTACTTTTAGGATAAAAATAAGCAATATCTTTGCACTTATAAATTAATAGTATGACAACATTTACAGCTTTAGGAGTACGAAAGGAATATGTTAAAGGATTAAAAGAGTTAGGGATAACAACTCCTACCGAAGTTCAAAAAGAAACGATACCATATTTATTAGAAAATAATTCAGATTTTATTGGGTTAGCACAAACTGGAACAGGGAAAACTGCAGCTTATGGTTTACCAGTTTTACATAAAATAAATCCTTCAAAAAATACAACTCAAGCCTTAATATTATCGCCAACAAGAGAGTTAGTTCAGCAAATTAAAAAGCAGTTATTTAAGTTTACTAAATATGTAGATGGTAAAATTTTTGTTGAAGCTGTTTATGGAGGAGAGAAAATAGACCGCCAGATTAAAAATTTACAAAGAACTACACATGTAATAGTAGCTACACCTGGACGCTTAATTGACTTGATAGAGCGAGGTGAGGTAAATTTAAAGGATATTAAAATGCTAGTACTTGACGAGGCTGATGAAATGTTGAGTATGGGGTTTAAATTAGAATTGAATCGTATTTTAAAATATACATCAGGAACTAGAAAAACTTGGTTGTTTTCTGCAACGATGCCCGATGAGATTAGAAGCATAATTAAAAAATATATGAATGCTTCAGCTAAACAAGTTGAAATAAATAAAAACTCATTGGTAAATGCAAACATAATTCATCAGTTTGTACAAACTACAATACCTGAGAAAGTAGATGTAATTATTAAGTTTTTAGAAAAAAGACAATCGGAAAGAGGAATCATTTTTTCAAGAACAAAAGCAGGTGCACAAAAATTAGCAAAAGAGTTAAAAGAAGAAGGTTTTTCAGTAGAAGCTTTAGAAGGAGATATGCAACAAAAAGAACGTGATAAAGTAATGCGTGCTTTTAAAAAAGAAAATCTTCAAGTTATTGTATCTACAGATGTTGCTGCCAGAGGAATTGACGTACAAAACTTAGGTTTTGTATTACACCATCAATTACCTGAAAAACTAGAATATTATACACATAGAAGTGGAAGAACAGCCAGAGCAGGTAAAAAAGGAGTTTCTTTAGTATTAATTCTTAATAATGAAAGAAATAATATTAAAGAAGTTGAAAGAAAACTAAAAATTGAATTTTCTGAAATAAATATATAAATGAGTATCATTTATGCTATAGATATCGCAGGAACTTTTGCTTTTGCTATAAGTGGAGCATTAGTAGCAATGAAAAAAGACTTTGATGTATTTGGAGTCATTATTATTGCTTTTGTTACCGCAGTAGGAGGTGGGATGATACGAGATGTTTTAATTAATGCACACCCTATAAACTGGATTGGTGATATTAATTATATCTGGACAATTTTAACTGCTGTTGGAGCAACCTTTTTATTTAGAAGTAAAATAGCTCCTCTACGTAAAACAATGTTTTTGTTTGATACTATTGGAATTAGTGTATTCACTTTATTAGGCTTGCAAAAAGGATTGAATTATGAATTGCATCCTTTTGTAGCTTTAGTAATGGGAATGGTATCTGCTGTTTTTGGAGGAGTTATTAGAGATGTTCTTACTAGAAAAGTTCCTCTAATTTTTAAAAAAGAAATTTATGCCTCTGCTTGTTTGGCAGGAGGAGTTATATATTTAATTTTAGGTAATTTTAATCTGAATGAAGACTTGCGATTTATTTTATCGGCAGCAGCTATCATTATAATAAGAACTGTTGTTGTTAAATATGAATTAGAATTACCAAAAATAAAAAAGGATATACTTGGTAAATAATTAGTTGTAACAAATGGAGAAATTAGTATTTGAAAATTTAGATGCATTGCATAGTTTAAAGGGAAAATCATTACCAGTAGGAGAATGGTTTACAGTAACTCAGCAAATGATAAATGATTTTGCAAATGCTACTTTAGACAAACAATGGATTCATGTAGATGAAGAAAAAGCAGCTAAATACTCACCAACGGGAACAACTATTGCACATGGATTTATGTCGGTTTCGATGTTATCAGAGTTAATTTCATATTTAATAGAAATTAAAAGCGTAAAAATGGGATTGAATTATGGTTTGAATAAAGTTCGCTTTCCTAACCCAGTTCCAGTTAATAGTCAATTAAGATTGGTAAGTTCTTTAAAGGAAATTGAAGATTTTAGCAATGGTAAGAAACTAACTTTTGATTGTTTAGTAGAAATAAAAGGACAAGAAAAACCAGCCTGTGTAGCAGAGTTTATTTTTGTTTTACTAGAATAAAAAAAGCTGTCTTGTAAAAGACAGCTTTTATATTTTATTACTTTTTTAAGAGAGAATCCCTTTAGCTTCAGATCTTTTAGTATACCATAAGATAAATAAAGCAAAACCAATAACCATAATAGGCATAATTACAGCTCCTGGACCATAAACTTCTATAGCTCCACTCATAAAAAGATTGTAAAACATTTGTATTACAATAGCTACTAAAGAAATTAAAAACATAGGTTTCGCTAGTTTTCTACGAAGTAATAAAAAGATACTGCCTATAAAGCCACCAAAAACAGCAAGAGCAAAAGCAGCCATTGCCCAAGAAGGTGTGTTTTGTACCATTTCCATTACTTTTTCATCAGGGTACATTGCTTTAAAAGCATCGGTATTGTATGCTTGTTGTAAGTATTGATTTACTCCCATACCATTCCATAGTAGAGAAATAACTGCAATAACCCAGAATCGTTTTTGAGGTTTGTTTGAATTAGTCATAAGTTGAAATTTACGTTAGTTGATTTCTAAAAATACTTATAAAGAGCTATAAATCAAAATTTAAAAAATATTATATATTTGAAGAACAACAAAAGGGGATTAAAAAATAAAGCAATGAAAATAAAATTGAGTTTTATACTCTTGCTACTAATAGGGGTTAATAGTTATGCGCAAAAAAAAGGATTACCAGAAGGATGGACCAGAATTCAACAAAATGGAAAAAGAGCATATAAAAACTTGGTAACTGGTAAAATATCAAAAAGATATCCAAAAACTCCAGCGCTAAAACCTATAGAAGACACTGTATTTGATCCAACAATAATTCATGTTGTAAAAGAGGGTGAAACTCTAAATTCAATAGCAAAAAAATATAGTTTTGATATTGAAAAGCTTCATGAGTTGAACAGTTTTTCTAAATCTAAAATAGCAGTAGGAGAGGAAGTTATTTTAGGATATGCTCACAATCAGAAAGAAAAGAAAGCTTTTTATAATGGAGATGTTAGTGTTTTAAACCATGATCATGATCACGACGATGATTATGAATATTATGATAAAACAGAGAAAAAAAATGTTGGATTTAAGTACCATATCGTTTTATCAGGAGAAACATTATATAGAGTGGCTATGAATTATAAATTATCGGTAGAAGAATTAAAAAAACTAAATAACTTAAAAAAAGCAACTATAATGGTTGGACAAAAATTAAGAGTTAAATAATCAATCTTAAAATAGTGTTAAACTAAAAACAAAAACTGTAACAATTTGAAAAAGTTGTCGTCATATAAGTGTAATTACTTAACAGTTAGTTTAGTGATTAGTTAGTTTTTAATAGTTGATTGAAAAAAGGCTCGGGATTTAGAAATCTCGAGCCTTTTTATTTTATATAGAAATAATTTAATACTTATTTTCTTTCTAATAAAGCCATGTAAAAACCATCAAAGCCAAATTGATGAGCTAAGACTTTATGGTCTTTTACAAATTTAAAATCTTTCCCTTCGTCAGAAGCTAAAAAGAATTCAATTTGTTGTTGATTTTCAGAAGGTAAAACAGAACAAGTAGCATAAACTAATTTTCCTCCAGGTTTTACCATCTTAGAATATTGTTGTAAAACTTTTTGTTGTACTTCTTTAATATTATCTAAAAATTCAGGTTGTAATTTCCATTTACTATCTGGATTTCTACGAATAACACCTAAACCAGAACATGGAGCATCAATTAATACTCTATCAGCTTTTCCGTGTAACTTTTTAATTACTTTGGTAGAATCGATAACTTTAGTATCAATATTGTGAACTTTGTTTCTACGAGCTCTAATTTTTAGCTTTTTCAATTTACTTTCATAAATATCCATAGCAATAATTTGCCCTTTGTTTTTCATTAAAGAAGCTAAGTGCAATGTTTTTCCTCCAGCTCCAGCACAAGTATCCACTACTTTCATACCTGGTTCAACATCTAAATAAGAAGCTACTAATTGAGAAGAAGCATCTTGAACTTCAAAAAGGCCATTATGAAAAGCTTCAGTTTTAAATACATTAGCTCTTTCAACTAAACGTAAAGCATCATCACATCCTTTAACAAATTCAGTATCTATATTTTCAGATCTTAATTGTTTTTGTAAACTTTCTTTAGATATATTTAAAGTGTTGGTACGTAAAATAACATCTGCTTTTTTATTTAAAGCAGCAATTTCTTTCGTCCAAACTTCCTCTCCTAATTCTTGAACTCCAAGTTCATCAATCCAATCAGGAATAGATTCTCTAAATTTTCTAATTTGAGAAAGTTCATCAAATTTCCCTTTAATTCTTCTAGTTGGAGTTTCTTCAATTTGATTCCAATCTGGTAATTTAATACCTCTTAATACACACCAAACTACAAACAAACGCCAAAGGTCTGGTCTCGAATATGGAGCCTTTACATTCGCAATTTCTGCATATAATCGTTTCCATCGTACAATGTCATAAATTGTTTCAGCAACAAACTTTCTATCACGTGCTCCCCATCGCTTATCTCTCTTTAATGCTTTCTCTACAGCTTTATCAGCATAAACATCTTCATTAAAAACGTCACGCAAACTATCTATTACTGCGTAAACTAAATTTCTATGTAATCTCATTTGATGAATTTAAGAGTGCAAAGATAGTTGATTTTAATGGCTTTTTGTATTTTCGTTTTTAATGAATTTAAATCATCCAATAACATATATAAAAGGTGTTAGTGTAGCTAGAGCAGAGTTGTTATATTCTGAACTAGGTATAAGAACTTGCAATGATTTATTAAGCCTTTTTCCCTTTAGGTATATTGATAAAACTCAATTTTATACAATTAATCAACTACAGCAAAACTCCTCAGAAGTTCAGATAGTAGGGAAGATTAGAAGTGTTAAAACTGTAAAGCAAAAAAGAGGAAGTAGGTTAGTAGCTACATTTTATGATGCAACTGGTTCTATTGAATTAGTTTGGTTTAAGGGAGCTAAATGGATAAAGGATAGTTTAAAAATTGATACTCCTTATGTAATTTATGGAAAGCTAAACTGGTATAATAGTAGTGCTAGTATGCCTCACCCAGAGATGGAAACGGTAAGAGAATATAAAAGTAAGTTGCAAATGTCTATGCAACCTGTATATCCTTCTACCGAAAAACTGACCAACAAAGGGATTAGCAATAAAATGATGCGTACTATGATTCAAAACTTGCTACAACAGGTTTATAGTAGTATTGAAGAAGTGCTTCCAACTTATATGTTAAATGAAAACCAGTTATTAGGAAAAAGAGAATCGCTATTAAATATTCACTTTCCAAAGAGTCAGGAGTTATTAGCAAAAGCTCAATATCGATTAAAGTTTGAAGAACTATTTTTTATTCAAGTACAGTTGCTACAAAAGAAGTTGATACGAAAATCAAAAATAAAGGGATATGTTTTTGAACATGTTGGTGAAGAGTTTACGAATTTTTATAATAATCACTTACCTTTTAGTTTAACCAATGCTCAGAAAAGAGTATTAAAAGAAATTCGAAAAGATGTTGGTTCTGGAGCTCATATGAATAGATTATTGCAAGGAGATGTAGGTTCTGGAAAAACAATTGTTGCTTTATTATCGATGCTAATTGCAATTGATAATGGCTATCAAGCTACCATTATGGCACCTACAGAGATTTTGGCAATTCAACATTATAATGGAATTGTTGAATTATTATCGGAAACTTCTATAAAAGTAGAGCTATTAACTGGTTCGAGTAAAACTAAAAAAAGAAGAGAAATTCATAAGGGGTTAGAAGATGGGACTTTACATATTTTAATTGGCACACACGCTATTTTAGAAGATAAAGTTCAATTTAAAAACTTAGGTATTTCTATTATTGATGAACAACATCGTTTTGGTGTTGCTCAACGTTCAAAAATGTGGCAAAAAAACGATTTACCTCCACATGTATTGGTAATGACGGCTACACCAATTCCAAGAACATTGGCAATGTCTGTGTATGGCGATTTAGATATTTCTGTAATTGATGAACTACCTCCAGGACGTAAGGAAATTAAAACAGTTCATAGATATGATAGCAATCGTTTAGGAGTTTTTAAGTTTTTAAAGGATGAAATAGCCAAAGGACGTCAAGCATATGTAGTATATCCGTTAATTCAAGAGTCAGAAGCAATGGATTATAAAGATTTGATGGATGGTTATGAAAGTATTGTTCGCGATTTTCCTTCTCCAAAATATCAAATCAGTATTGTTCATGGTCAAATGAAACCTGCAGATAAGGAATATGAAATGGATCGTTTTGTAAATGGTGAAACGCAAATAATGGTGGCTACTACAGTTATTGAGGTAGGGGTAAATGTACCTAATGCATCGGTAATGGTCATAGAAAGTGCTGAGCGTTTTGGTTTAAGTCAGTTGCATCAATTAAGAGGTAGAGTAGGGCGTGGAGCAGAACAGAGTTATTGTATTTTATTATCTAGTTATAAATTGTCTTCAGACGGTAAAACTCGTTTGCAAACTATGGTTGATACCACAGATGGTTTTAAAATTGCAGAGGTAGATTTGAAACTTCGAGGACCTGGAAATATTATGGGTACTCAACAAAGTGGTGTGCTTAATTTAAAAATTGCCGATGTAGTTAAAGATAGTCCCATTTTGCATGTAGCAAGGCAAATGGCTATAAAGGTTTTACAAGAAGATGCAGCACTGTCTAAACCAGAACACAGAGGGTTATTAAAAACGTATACTCAGCTTCAAAAAACAAGTGGTCTTTGGAGTAATATTAGCTAATTACTTACTAAAATAGATTGAAAAAGAAAAGCCAAAGCTGTAAAGCTTTGGCTAGTAAACTAATAAAACCAAGTATTAGTATCATTAGAGTTAGCTAACTAATGAACTAATGTTTTTAGCGTGAACTATATTTTAATGTAGGCTAATAACTCTTGTTATTTTCCAGTTATTATTTTCTTTTTTCCAAATATTAATGAATTTGCTTGGTATTGATTTTTGATTGGGCTCTTGTTTGTTAAAAAACTTATGGTATCCTATTTGAACAGCTCCATAGTTCTCAATAGGGTATACTTCTATGCTTCCTTTTATTAAAGTACGTGTAACTTTACCGCAAATATTTTTTTCTAAAGCTTTTAATAGTTCTTTTTTAGAAGTAGCTAATCCAGCTTTATCATGAAAAAACTCAATATCTTCATCTATAATATTTGCTTGTGTTTTCATATCACATGTATTGTAAGCATTAAAATAGATACTATCCATTTTTACAATTTGGTTATGTAAATTAACATCAGCAGGTTTGTATTTAGGAATTTCTTTAACCTGTCCATTCATAAAAAACGATATAAAAAACGTATATATATAGGTTAAGATTTTTAGAAAAAAGTTTCCGTTAAAAAAGAAATCGAAAATAGCATCCATAGTTTTTTATTTTAAATTATTACCAAGTTTTAAAGGCTAATTGACCGTCTTCGTTATAAAGTCTTCTAAATCCTTTTGGAATAGTTTCTAAAGTGTTGTTAGAAATCCTGATTTCTCCAATGTATCCATCGTTACAGTTTATTTTTAACAATACCTTGTCTATCATATTGTCTAAATCATATTTCGGATTGATAACTTCAATATCAATGTTTCTTTTGTTTTTAAACCATGTAACTAATTTTTCTAATTCATTTTTAGTTGTTTGTTTACTGATAATAAATTCAGCTTTTAAATCATTAATTGTGCTATCGAATAGAAAACTGATATCCTCATCATTGTTTGAATTTCTGTCATTTTCTTCTTCGTTATTATCATTGTTATTATAGTCACAATCTGTACATTCAAAACCTTTAGAGGTCATTTTAAAATGATGGTTAGCCATATCTCTATCATAAATATCTTGAGTATTTCTAACATCGTCTAAAAATCTACGAGTTGAATTTTCAAAATAAATTGTTGTACCTTCTGGAATGAATAAAGTAGCTCTAATTTCTTCATCTTTCCACATGTTTTTATATTCACTCAAAAAGAATGCATCAAAAACAATAGTGTTGTTAGCAGATTTAAAGTTATACTGAATTGTTTCAGCATTATCATTCGCTTTGCTTCTTCTTCTTCCTTCAGATGTTTTCTTAATTTCTATATAAGCATTCCCTGTTTCACTCTTACGAACATCAATATTGATATCGTTAGAATATTTCATTTCTTTATCGTTAACATATACACCTACAGCATTATTTCTATTACGTAAATTATGATTGTAATATATGTTATCATCATTAACTACTCTAAGTTTTAAAGGCTCTTCTTTAGTATAAGTTATGCTATGTTTAGTTACATTAGCTCCGTTATATGCATGCGTTGTAGCATATTCTATACCAGAGAAACCTACAGCTAATAATGATACTAACCATACTCCAAATAGAGTTAAGATAGCTGGAGTACTTAGTTTTTTTACATTAGGAGATAAGATTCTTAATCCTAATATAAATAGAACTATAAATGGAATTCCTATTAAAACAAATAAGAATATTGATAACAACCATTTAGGTAAAGTCGACTCATAAAAGAATGGAGGGTAATGAACCATATCATTATCGAAGTCCAAAAATTCTAAACTTCCAATTGAAAATATTCCTAACAATAATGATATGATTGTTATCCCTGCAATAAAGATTAGTAAAACTCCCATGAATTTTCCAAAAACTTTAAATACGGCCAGTAATATTTTGCCCATTGTATCTATAAAATCTTGAAATCCAGAAGAGGTTTTAGACTTTAATTTTTCATAATCTGCGCTTGAAATTTTATCAGATAGGTCATTAGCGCCATCTTTTAGCTTTGATGATAGATTTTCAAACTCGTTACGAATTTTTTTTTCAATGTTATCAATATTTACAGCTTCACCTTCCATCTGTAATTTTTCAGTAGTAGTCTTAGCTTCTGGTAATAATATCCAAAGAATAAAATAAGCGATAAAACCAAATCCAGCTCCAAACATTAAAACTAAAGTTAATAATCTTACCCAGATTACATCTATACCAGCATAATGAGCTAAACCAGCACAAACACCACCTAAAAATTTATCATCACCATCTCTAAAAAGTTTTTTACTAGTTCTGTTTCTTCTTTGAGAATACGAAGTGCTATCGTTAAAACTATCTTCAGCTTCAGCATAATCTTCTGGCTGTCCCATAATAGTAATAACTTCATCAATATCACTTTCATTAACTACTTGACGAGCGTCAGTAATTCTCTCTGATAATAACTCACTAATACGTGCTTCTATGTCAGAAATAATTTCATTTTTTCCTTGAGGATCATCGCTTAAAGAACGAGAAATGGCGTCTAAATAGCGTTTTAGTTTTTGATAAGCAGTTTCATCTATATGGAAGAAAAATCCGCCTAAATTTATATTTATTGTCTTATTCATTTTTAGTTGATTTTGTACTTGTTACTTGGCTTACTGCATTTACTAAATTATTCCATGTTTTGTCTAATTCTTTTAAGAACATCCCACCGTTTTCTGTTAAAACATAGTATTTTCTTGGTGGTCCAGAGGTTGATTCTTCCCATCTATATGTTAATAATCCTGCATTTTTTAAGCGAGTTAATAACGGATAAATAGTTCCTTCAACCACAATCATTTCTGCACCTTTTAAGGTTGAAAGTATTTCAGATGTGTATGCGTCTCCTTTCTGTAAAATAGATAAGATGCAATACTCTAAAACACCTTTGCGCATTTGTGCTTTTGTATTTTCTATCTTCATGTAATGCGGTTTATAGGTTATTTTATAAAATTAATTGTAAAAGGATACTTGTATTCCTCTCCTTTGTTAGCTTTCATTGCCGCAATAATAATTAAGGCAATTTTGATAAGTGTTACGATACTTACTAATGATGCTATTCCAATGAAACCAAAAAGACCGTCGTAGGAATGATGTCCGCCAAAATCTACATCAATTCCTCTAAAAATATCTATAAAGTTTCCAAAGAAGAAAGAGAAGAATGAAGCACTTAGTATAAAAATATATAAGCCGAAGCTTATGTTAAAATTGACTGCTTCTTTTCCATGATTGTCTAAAAATGTACTTCTTTCTTTTAAGGTTTGCCATAAAATTAAAGGAGTAATAATGCTTCCTAACGGAAAAAAGTATCCTGCGAAAGCTGATATATGTATTAAAAAAGCATTGGTATTTTCTTTGTTCTGTTGCATAATAAAATGAATTATATAATACTTGACTATGCAAATATATATCTTTTAAAAGGTATTATGCAATACATAGTACTAAAATTTAACAAAATTTAACATTTAAAATCATGAGTTTTTTTAACAAAAAAGCTGTAAATTGCCTGTAAATACTGATAAAATGAAGTTTACACCTCGAAAAATTAATTTTTTTACATTATTCAAATTACCATCTGCATATTTATGTGGAATAAGGGTAAAATCAATTTCTAATGAAAAATCTCTGGTAGGAGTTAAGCATAAATGGATTAATCAAAACCCATTTAAAAGTATGTTTTGGGCTGTTCAAGGAATGGCAGCAGAACTATCTACTGGTATTTTGGTTATGCAAGCAATTGATAACTCAGGAAAAAAAGTTTCAATGTTAGTTACCAATATGAATGCAACCTTTACCAAAAAGGCAACAGGAAAAATTAAATTTGAATGCAATGATGGTTTGGCAATTGAAAAAGCAATTCAAAAATCTGTTGAAACTGGAGAAGGACAGACTGTTTTAGTTACTTCTGAAGGAATTAATAAAGAAGGTATTTCTGTTTCTAAATTTGAATTTGAATGGAGTTTAAAAGTTAAAAATTAATTTTATTTCAATGTTAGATTGTAACAAAAAAGAGAAATAATATTCTAATAGACAGATTAATTAAACAAAATACTTATGAATGCACATGAAATAGATTACCGCATTTTTGGAGAAGAAATGCAATATGTAGAAATTGAATTAGATCCTCAAGAAGGAGTGGTAGCTGAAGCAGGAAGTTTTATGATGATGGATTCGGCTATTAAAATGAATACTATTTTTGGTGATGGTTCAAATCAAGAAAAAGGTTTATTGGGAAAAATATTTTCTGCTGGAAAAAGAATTTTAACAGGAGAAAGTTTATTTATGACTGTTTTTACTAATGATGGTCAAGGAAAGAAACAAGTTTCATTTGCATCTCCTTATCCAGGGAAAATTATTCCAATTGATTTGACTGAATATAACGGTAAGTTCATTTGCCAAAAAGATGCTTTTTTATGTGCTGCTAAAGGAGTTTCTATAGGTATAGAATTTTCAAAGCGTTTAGGAAGAGGTTTGTTTGGAGGTGAAGGTTTTATTATGGAAAAACTGGAAGGTGATGGTATGGCATTTGTGCATGCAGGAGGAACAATGGCAAAAAAAGTATTACAACCAGGAGAAGTTTTAAAGGTAGATACAGGTTGTATTGTTGGTTTTACACAAGATGTTGATTATGACATTGAATTTGTAGGTGGAATTAAAAACACAGTTTTTGGTGGAGAAGGTTTGTTTTTTGCTACGCTTAAGGGGCCTGGAACTGTTTATATTCAATCATTGCCATTTAGTAGGTTAGCTGGTAGAGTTTTAGCTATGGCTCCACAAACAGGTAGAGGAGATAAAGGTGAAGGAAGTATTTTAGGAGGATTAGGAGATATTATTGACGGAGATAATAGATTTTAATTTATAAATAAGAGATATAAAAAAAACCGCTATTAAGCGGTTTTTTTATGGTGAAAAGATTTTTTTTAAACTCCTAAATCATCAAATATCTTGATTAATTTTTCTCCTTGTGATGGAGCAGGAGCATTAGGATTTACAATTTTTCCATCAGGGTCAATAAGGATAAACTTAGGTAATCCTTTGATTAAGAATTTTTGAGCCCACTCTAAATCGTCTTGTTTTTTTCCACTGAATAATTGTATTCCAGTCATTTCTCTGTCAACAATAGTTTGCTTCCATTTTTCAAAGTCTCTTCTATCATCAACACTTATACTAACAAATTCAATGTTTTTTCCGTGATATTCTTCTTCTAATCTTTTTAATAAAGGAATTTCTCTTTTACAGAAAGCACACCAAGTAGCCCAAACATCAATGTATAAGTATTTTCCTTTACCTAATAAATCGTCAAAAGAAGTAGTACCTCCATTGTAATTTTTGAAGTTTTCAAATTTAGGTGCTGGTTGTCCCTTGGCAGTTGTTTTTAAGATGTTGTAACTTTTAGATACTTCATCTTTATGTTTCTTGTTTGTAGAGTAAGCCATGAACTTATTATAGAACTCTTTTAAATTATCAGTATAAGTAATACTGTTTTTAGCGCTAGTGTATAATAAGTCGTTTTTAGCAATAGAATCGTTAACTTCTGTTTGAACAGTTTCTAAGTAAGTTAAGTAATAGTCTTCACCGTCTTTGTTCTTCTCTTTAGCTTTCAGGTCTAATAATTCTAAAAGCATTTTTCTGTATGAATATGAGTTCATGTAATCATATCCACTACTAAAATTAAAGTTTTCTGTAGGACTTGGGAAGTCTTCAGAAACAACAAAATCTGAATTTCCAGTTAAAGTTCTGTGGAAATCTTGGTAGTTGTTTATGTTTCTTAAGTATTCATAATCTATGTTTCTAACTTCGTTTTTAAGAAAATCAGCTGGTAAATTACTAGAAATAGACAATTCAGTTAAAGCATCTTTATACTCGTCCATTTTATCTAAAAACTCTCCTTCTTCTAATGAGAAAAGCTCATTTGCATTTATTAATATTTCTGGAAACTTTGCTCTTTTTTTAACGAAGTATGTATTGATTTTTTCATTAGTTCCTTCAAACTTTCCATTAAAGTTGCTAGGGTCTCCTTTTTTATAATCAAAAACAATTCCTGTATTTACAGTATCGTTAAGGTATAAGTTAAAATGTTTTTTGTTAGTTCTTAAAGTATAGTTTCCATTTCTATCAATTCGTATTGTGTCTGAGAAAGTACCAGTCTTTTTGTCGAATTTTATTTTTTTGCTAAAATTGAAGCCTTCTAAAGTAACATCTCGTTTTTTATAATTTTCAATTTTTCCTGATAAAATTAAATAATCTTTTACAGGTTTTTCTTTTGTACATGAAATTATGGTAACTCCTATGAGGGCTAAAAGTACTATTCTTTTCATTGTTTAGTTTTTAAGGTGAATAAGGCGTCGAAGTTAGTTTTTTTAGTTTTTTTATCAAAGATTTTAACAAAAAAAATAAAATATAAAAAATATTTTACGATTTAAAAGTTTGATTTTAAAAGTTTTTTAGGTATAGCTTTGTTAATTTTTTAAATAAATTAAACAGGTAGGATAGTTTAATTAATGCTTTTAAAAAGGAAAAAGCATACTGTTTTTCTTTATTATTTATAAAGAAAGTATAAAAAAGACCTAAGTAATTAAACTTAGGCCTTTTTGGAAATATTATTCATCTATTTCTGTTCTAGATTCTTCAGGTTTATCACCTTTTTCGATTTTAATGACAAGCTTATTATCTTTTTCATTTAAATCCATAAAAATAGAATCACCTTCATCTAGTTTAGAGTTTACAATCTCTTCAGCTAAAGAGTCTTCAATGTATTTTTGAATAGCTCTTTTTAAAGGTCTAGCTCCGTATTGTTTGTCATAACCTTTGTCAGCAATATAATCTTTAGCTTTTTCACTTAAAGTTAAATTGTAACCTAAGTCAGCAATACGCTTTAATAGTTTATCTAACTCTATGTCTATAATGCTATGGATATCCTTACGTTCTAAAGAGTTGAAAATAATAACATCATCAATACGATTTAAGAATTCAGGAGCAAATGACTTTTTCAAAGCTCCTTCAATAATACTCTTAGCATGAGCATCTTCTTGATCTTTCTTAGAAGTAGTACCGAAACCAACACCCGCACCAAATTCTTTTACTTTACGGGCACCAATATTAGATGTCATTATTATAATGGTGTTTCTAAAATCAATCTTTCTACCAAGACTGTCTGTAATATGTCCATCATCCAAAACTTGTAAAAGCATATTGAAAACATCTGGATGCGCTTTTTCAATTTCATCTAAAAGAATTACAGAATAAGGCTTACGACGAACTTTTTCAGTTAATTGTCCACCTTCTTCATATCCTACATAACCTGGAGGTGCTCCAATAAGTCTAGAAATAGCAAACTTTTCCATGTATTCACTCATATCAATTCTAATTAACGAATCGTCAGAGTCAAATAATTCACGTGCTAATATTTTTGCTAATTGAGTTTTTCCAACACCAGTTGATCCAAGGAAAATAAATGAACCAATAGGTTTGTTAGGGTCTTTTAAACCAACTCTATTACGTTGAATAGCTTTTACAACTTTTGCTACAGCTTCATCTTGACCAATTACCTTTCCTTTAATTAAGTTAGGTAGTTCAGCTAAACGACTACTTTCAGCTTCAGCTACACGATTTACAGGAATTCCTGTCATCATTGATACAACTTCTGCTACATTATCTTCAGTAACGGTTTCTCTATGAAGTTTAGAATCCTCTTCCCATTGGTTTTGAGCTGATTCTAAAGCTGTTTCTATGTTTTTTTCGTCGTCTCTAAGCTTTGCTGCCTCTTCGTATTTTTGACCGCTTACAGCCTTTGTTTTACGTTCGCGAATTTCATCTAGTTTAGATTCTAATTCTAAAATTTGTTGAGGAACAACAATATTAGTAATATGAATTCTAGAACCTGCTTCATCTAAAGCATCAATAGCTTTGTCTGGAAGAAACCTATCAGTCATATAACGATTGGTTAATTTTACACAAGCTTCTATAGCTTCATCTGTAAAAGATACATGATGATGCGCTTCGTATTTACCTTTTATATTATGTAAAATTTGTACAGTTTCCTCAACAGTTGTTGGGTCAACAATTACTTTTTGGAAACGACGTTCTAATGCTCCGTCTTTTTCAATATTAGTTCTATATTCATCTAAAGTAGTAGCACCTATACATTGAATTTCACCTCTAGCTAAAGCAGGTTTTAACATGTTTGAAGCATCTAATGATCCTGTAGCGCCACCAGCTCCAACAATTGTATGGATTTCATCAATAAATAAAATGATGTCATCATTTTTTTCAAGTTCATTCATTAAGGCTTTCATTCTCTCCTCGAATTGACCTCTGTATTTTGTTCCAGCAACTAAACTTGCTAAATCAAGAGAAACAATACGTTTATCGAATAAGATTCTAGAAACCTTTCTGTTTACTATTCTAAGAGCTAATCCTTCAGCAATAGCAGACTTACCAACACCAGGTTCTCCAATTAACATTGGATTGTTCTTTTTTCTTCTACTTAAAATTTGAGAAACACGTTCAATTTCTTTAATACGTCCAACAACTGGATCTAATTTACCACCAATGGCTAATGCTGTTAAATCACGACCGAAATTATCTAAAACTGGTGTTTTAGATTTTTTAGGCTGCTTTCCTTTAGAAGGTTGTTGTCCATAAGGATTAGATTTTTCTTCAGAAAAATCATCGTCAGAAGGTGTTTCAGCCATAGGAGATAAGTAATTATCTTCAACGTGTAATTGTTTATATAAAGCTTTAGCTTGTTCGTAATCTACATCATACTTTTGAAGTAACTTCGTTGTAGGGTCATTCTCATTACGTAAAATACATAATAATAAATGTGCAGTATTTATAGAATTACTTTGGTATAACTTTGCTTCTAAAAATGTAGTTTTTATAGCTTTCTCTGCTTGTCTAGTAAGATGCAAACTTTTCTTTTCTACGTTAGCTACATAAGGGGTCGTAGGATTTAATTTTTCTAATTTATTACGTACCAAATCTAAATCCACATCGAAAGTAGTTAATATCTCGATGGCTTTTCCGTCTCCTTTCCTTATCAAACCTAACAATAGATGTTCAGTTCCAATAAAATCATGACCTAATCTTAAGGCTTCTTCTTTACTGAAAGTAATTACATCTCTAACTTGTGGTGAAAAATTATCGTCCATAAATTTTATTTGTATCTGTGTAAAGTTAGTAAGTTTTTTTCTTTAAAAATACAAAAAAGATGCCAATAGTTTTAAAAAGTTATTCTTGTCATGTTTTTTTTTAAAGAGTGACAAAAATTGTTAATAAATATCAACAAAAGAATAAAGATATTTTTTGTGTATAAATAGGTATTGTAGTATCTTGCAATGTTTTAGAAAATACGGTTTGTTTAACTGTATTTTAGAAGTGGGTTTTATCAAGTGTAAAATTCACTTTTTTGACGAAAATGAGTACTAATATTTTAAAAGAAAATATATGGCAGATGGCGAAAAGTTGATTCCTATCAATATTGAAGAACAAATGAAATCAGCTTACATTGATTATTCAATGTCAGTAATTGTATCAAGAGCATTACCAGATGTTAGAGACGGTTTAAAACCAGTTCACCGACGAGTTTTATTTGGAATGCATGAATTAGGAATCAAAGCTACAGGAGCCTATAAGAAATCAGCTAGAATTGTAGGAGAGGTATTAGGTAAGTATCACCCACACGGTGATACATCTGTATACGATTCTATGGTACGTATGGCTCAAGATTGGAGTGTACGTTATATGATGGTTGATGGACAAGGTAACTTTGGATCGGTAGATGGAGATAGTCCTGCAGCAATGCGTTATACGGAGGTGAGAATGCAGAAGATATCAGAGGATATGTTAGCAGATATTGAAAAAGATACTGTTGATCATAAATTAAACTTTGATGATACTTTAAAAGAGCCTACGGTATTACCTACTCGTATACCTAACTTATTAGTAAATGGAGCGTCTGGAATTGCAGTAGGTATGGCAACTAATATGGCTCCTCACAACTTAACAGAAGTTGTAAATGGTACTGTTGCTTATATTGATAATAGAGATATAGAAATTGATGAGTTAATGCAACACATCAAAGCTCCAGATTTTCCTACTGGAGGTATTATCTATGGTTATGATGGTGTTCGTGATGCTTTTCATACTGGTCGTGGACGTATTGTAATGCGTGCTAAAGCTACCATAGAAGAGGTTAAAGGAAGAGAATGTATTATTGTAACAGAAATTCCTTTCCAAGTTAACAAAGCAGAAATGATTAAGAAAACTGCTGAGTTAGTTAACGATAAGAAATTAGAAGGAATCTCGAATATACGTGATGAATCTGATAGAAAAGGAATGCGTGTTGTATATGTTTTAAAACGTGATGCAATTCCTAATATCGTTTTAAATAAATTATATAAATATACTCAATTACAAACGTCTTTTAGCGTAAACAACATTGCTTTAGTAAATGGAAGACCAGAGCAATTAAATTTAAAAGAATTAATTCACCATTTTGTTGAGCATAGACATGAAGTAGTTGTTCGTAGAACAGAATTTGAATTAAAGAAAGCTGAGGCAAGAGCTCATATTTTAGAAGGTCTAATTATAGCTTCTGATAATATTGATGAAGTAATTGCTATTATCCGTGGATCTAATAATGCAGACGAAGCTAGAGCTAAATTAGTAGAGCGTTTTGAACTGACAGAAATTCAGGCAAGAGCAATTGTAGAAATGCGTTTACGTCAGTTAACAGGACTAGAACAAGATAAATTACGTGCGGAGTATGATGAAATTATGATAACTATTGCAGACTTAAAAGATATTTTATCAAATGAGTCTAGACGTTATCAAATTATAAAAGACGAGTTAATCCATATTAGAGATAAGTATGGAGATGATCGTCGTTCAGAAATAGAATATGCTGGAGGGGATATGCGTATCGAAGATATGATTCCTAACTCTAAAGTTGTAGTTACTATTTCACATGCAGGATATGTAAAACGTACAAACTTAGATGAATATAAAGTTCAAAATAGAGGAGGACGTGGACAAAAAGGAGCTACAACTCGTAATGAGGACTTCTTAGAACACTTATTTGTAGGAACAAATCACCAGTATATGTTATTCTTTACTCAAAAAGGAAAAGTATTCTGGATGAGAGTTTATGAGATTCCAGAAGGAGGGAAGAATACCAAAGGTAGAGCAATCCAAAACCTTATTAATATTGAACAAGATGATAAAGTAAAAGCATTCTTGGTTACTGGAGACTTAAAAGATGAAAGTTATATCAATAGCCACTATGTGATTATGGCAACTAAGAGAGGTCAGGTAAAAAAGACTCCTTTAGAGCAATATTCACGTCCAAGAACAAATGGTATCAACGCAATTACTATTAAAGAAGGTGATGAATTATTAGAAGCAAAGTTAACTACGGGTGATAGCCAAGTAATGTTAGCATTAAAGTCTGGTAAATCAATTCGATTTGAAGAAGCTAAGACTAGACCAATGGGAAGAACTGCATCTGGAGTAAGAGGAATTACCTTAATGCATGAGAATGATGAAGTAGTTGGTATGGTTGCAGTAAATGATATGGATAGTAATATTTTAGTGGTTTCTGAAAAAGGATATGGAAAACGTTCTAAATTAGAAGATTATCGTATTACAAACCGTGGAGGAAAAGGAGTTAAAACTCTAAATATATCGGAAAAAACAGGAGAATTAGTAGCAATTAAAAATGTTGATGATTCGAATGATTTAATGATTATTAATAAATCCGGACTTACTATTCGTTTGGCTGTTGAAGATTTACGTGTTATGGGACGTGCAACACAAGGGGTTAGATTGATTAACATTAAAGGTAAAGATAGTATAGCTGCTGTAGCAAAAGTTATGCATGAAAAAGAAGAAGATGAAAATGGCATGGAAATTGAAAATCAAGAATCAAACGAAAGTCAAGAACAACAATAAATAAACTAGATTAAAAATGAAAAAACAAATATTAACTCTTTCATTAGGATTATTGTCATTAGGATTAATGGCACAGAAATCTGAGTTAAAAGCCGCTGAGAAAGCAATAAAAAAGCAAGATGTTAATAGTGCAATCTCAATATTAAACTCTATTGAAGGAGATTTAATGATGAACGGTGAAGATAAGTATAAGTCTAAATTTTATTTCTTAAAGGGTAAAGCTTTAGCTACCAAAAAAGATTATAAAAATGCAGCTGATGCTCTAAATGCTTTATTAGCTATGGGTAAAACTAAATATACAAATGAAGCTCAACCATTATTAAGTCAAATAATTCAAGATGTTTCTAAAAAAGCAATTGACTTATATAATAATAAGAAAGATTATAAAAATGCAGCTGATAACTTTTATTTAACTTATGTTTTAAGTCCGAATGATACATCATTTGTATATAATGCAGCAGTTTCGGCTACTCAAGCTAAAGATTATGAAGGAGCTATTAAATATTATAAAGAGTTAAGGAAAGTTGGTTATACAGGTATAGAAACTCAATATCTAGCAACAAACACAACTAGTGGTAAGGTAGAGAATTTAGGTTCAAAACAAAATAGAGATTTAATGGTTAAATCTAAGCAGTATATAAAACCTGAAGATAGATTTTCTGAGTCAAAAACGGCTACAATAGTAAAGAATATAGCGTTAATTTTAAAAGAGCAAGGAAAGACAGATGAAGCAATAGCTGCTTTTAAAGAAGCTAGAAGTTCTAATAAAAAGGATTTGAATTTAATTTTAAATGAAGCTCAATTATATGTAGATTTAGGTAAAATGGATAAATTTGGAGAGTTAATGAATGAAGCAGTTGCTTTAGATCCTAATAATCCAACCTTATATTATAATTTAGGTGTGGTTAATTTTAACCAAGGAAGAATGGAAGAGGCTAAAAAATACTACAAAAAAGCAGTTGAGTTAAAACCTGATTATGCAGATGCTTACATGAATTTAGCAGTAGTTGTTTTAGATAAAGATAAAGCAATTGTTGAAGAAATGAATAAAAATTTATCGAACTTTAAAAAATACGATGAATTAGCATTAAAACAAAAAGAGGTATATAAAGAAGCTTTACCATATTTAGAAAAAGCAAATAAATTAAATAAAAGTATTGATACTGTTAAAACTTTAATGAATTTATATGAAGTTTTAGAAATGGAAGATAAAGCTAAAGAATTTAGAGATTTATATAAATCAATGAAATAAAATAATATTTCATAAATTAAAAACCGAAACTTTTAGTTTCGGTTTTTTTTTCAAAAAATAATATGATTCAGAACGTAATAAAAGGAATTAAAGCATATTTCGGAGCTTTTCAATTAATATCTAAATTAAAACTGTGGAAATATTTTACAATTCCCATTATAATAAGTTTATTAACAGCAATTGCTGTTGGAGGTTTTGCTTACGGACTGTCCGATAACTTAGGACATTATCTAGCTGATTTTTGGAAATGGGAATTTGGCAAGGAAACGTTTGAAGTAATCAGTACTTTTTTAAGTGGACTGTTAATAATAACAATTGGTTTGGTTTTATATAAACATATTGTAATGGCATTATCAGCTCCTTTTATGAGTCCAGTATCTGAAAAAATAGAAAACTACATGGTAGGAGAAAGCCATCAACATAGAAATACAAGTTTTCAAGAACAATTAATTAGAGGAATTCGAATAAATATTAGAAACTTTATTAGAGGTATTTTTTTAACAATAATAATTTTACTTTTTGGGTTAATACCAGTAATAGGCATAGTTTCTACAGTATTGTTATTCTTAGTGCAAGCATACTATGCCGGATTTGGTAATATGGATTATACTTTAGAACGTCATTTTAGGTATAAAGAGAGTGTCCGTTTTGTAAAAGAAAATAAAGGATTAGCTATAGGAAATGGAATTGTTTTTATACTTTTTTTATTAATACCTGTTGTTGGAGTATTATTAGTTTTACCATTATCAGTTACAGCAGCTACTACAGAAACTATTAAAAAAATTCAATTAAAAGAATTACCAGAATAAGTACTTTTGTAAATCAAGAATTAAATAAATGAAAGAGCAGTTTTATACTTATATTCAACAGTTACAGGATACAATTACTTCTAAATTAGAAGAGATTGATGGAGGAGTAAAATTTCAAGAAGACCTTTGGAAAAGGAAAGAAGGAGGAGGAGGTAGAACTCGTGTTATAGAAAATGGAAATATCTTTGAAAAAGGAGGAGTTAATATTTCTAAAGTTTTTGGAGAGTTACCTGAAGTCCTAAGAAAGCAGTTTGGAGTAGAAAGTGGTAACTTTTTTGCTTGTGGTTTAAGTTTAGTAATTCATCCTAAAAATCCATTTGTACCTACAGTTCATGCTAATTGGCGTTATTTCGAAATGTATGATGAAAAAGGTAATATAGTTACTCAATGGTTTGGAGGAGGACAAGATTTAACACCTTATTATTTGTTTGATGAAGATGCTATTCATTTTCATCAGGTATGTAAACAAGCTTGCGATAAATATGATCAAAATTTCTATCCAAAGTATAAAGAAACTTGTGATAATTATTTCTGGAATACGCATAGAAATGAAGCGAGAGGTATTGGAGGTTTGTTTTTTGATTATTTAAAAAAGACTGAAGAGTTTTCAATGCAAGATAGATATGATTTTGTTACAGAAGTAGGAAATAGTTTTTTGAACTCATATATACCAATAGTTGAAAGAAGGAAAGATACAACGTATAATCAGGAGCATAAAGATTGGCAAGAAGTACGAAGAGGACGCTATGTTGAGTTTAACTTAGTTCACGATAGGGGAACATTGTTTGGTTTAAAAACAAATGGACGTATTGAGAGTATCTTAATGAGTTTGCCACCTACCGTACAATGGAAATATAATCATCACCCAGAAGAAGGGAGCGAAGAAGAAAAACTTTTAAAAGTTTTAGCAAAACCTAAAAATTGGGTATAAAACTTAGAAATAATTTAATTATTCTTCTAAGATAAGAGTTCCTAAGTATTGAAAATCAAATGTATTATTGAAAACGCAATAGAACTTTGTATTATTTTGTTTTAATTCAAAAATACATGTATTTGTGATGTATTTTTACGAATAATTCAATTAATAATCCAATTACAGATTTTTTTTATATAAAAAAAGACAAGAAAATCACTGGTTTTTACTAACTTCGCAAACATTAAAAATATACACTATGGCTAGATACGAATTGAAGTTGCCTAAAATGGGCGAGAGTGTTGCAGAAGCAACTATTACTTCTTGGGTAAAAGAAGTTGGAGAAACGATTGATATTGATGATACCGTAGTTGAAGTAGCTACAGATAAGGTAGATAGTGAAGTACCTAGTGAAGTAGATGGAACTTTAGTAGAAATATTATTTGATAAAGATTCAGTAGTACAAGTAGGACAAACAATAGCTATTATAGAAACAGAAGGAGGGGAGGAAGTAATTTCTGAAGCAACTCCTGTAAAAGAAGAAGTAAAAGCAGCAGCAGTAGAAGTAGAAAAAACAATAGAAGAGGTAAAAGAAACAATTACAAGTTCTATTGACACATCTTCTAGTGATCGTTTTTACTCGCCATTAGTAAAGAGTATTGCTCAAACTGAAGGTATTTCTTTAGAAGAATTAGAAACGGTTAAAGGAACAGGTAAAGACGGACGTGTAACTAAGACTGATATCTTATCTTATATAGAGAATAGAGGAAGTCAACCACAAAAAGTTGCAGAATCAGTTCAAGAATCTAAGCCACAACCAAAAACTCAATCAGCACCAGTTACATTAAGTGGAGAAGATGAAATTATAGAAATGAGCCGTATGGGGAAATTAATTTCTAAGCATATGGTAGATTCTATTCAAACATCTGCACATGTACAATCTTTTATTGAGATTGATGTAACTAACATTGTTAATTGGAGAAATAAAGTAAAGAACGCATATCAAAAAAGAGAAGGAGAGAAATTAACATTTACTCCAATCTTTATGCAAGCAGTTGCTCAAACAATAAAAAAACACCCTATGATTAATATTTCTGTTGATGGAGATAAAATCATAAAAAGAGGAAATGTTAATTTAGGTATGGCTGCAGCATTACCTGATGGAAATTTAATTGTTCCAGTAATTAAGAATGCAGATCAATTAAGTTTAGTTGGAATGACTAAGCAAGTAAATGATTTAGCAAATCGTGCTAGAGCAAATAAATTAAAACCAGATGATATTCAAGGAGGAACATACACTGTTACAAATGTAGGTAGCTTTGGAAGTATTACAGGAACACCAATTATAAACCAACCACAAGTAGCTATTTTAGCTTTAGGAGCAATAGTTAAAAAACCTGCGGTTATAGAAACACCAGAAGGAGACTTTATCGGAATCCGTCATAAAATGATGGTGTCCCATTCATACGATCATAGAGTGGTAAATGGAGCTTTAGGTGGTATGTTTATTAAAACATTAAAAGAAATTTTAGAAGCTTGGGATGCAAATCAAGATTTCTAAGAATAATATACTGTTAAATACAAGAGCTCAGGATTTCCTGAGCTCTTTTGTTTTGTTTATATTCGTACTTTAAACTAAAAAATCATAAATGAAGAAAATTTTAATTGTACTGTTATTAGGGATAACAGCGGTAGGAATGTCACAAGAAAAAGTATTGCTACGTCTTAAGTATAAAAAAGGCGATACTTATAAAATGTCTATGAAAATGAGTCAAGACATGGGAGCTAGCCTAATGGATATGGACATGGATATGAATATAAAAGTGACAGATGTTAAAGAAGGAGATTATGTAACTGAAACTAAGTTTACTTATATGTCAACCAAAGTTTTACAAGGTGCTGAAGAAAAAGTGAACTTTAATACAAAGATGAAGGATAGTGAGTTAACTGAGGAATCTAAGAATTTTAAAGCTCAGATGCAGCCTATGATGAATGCAATGATTTATTCTAGTGTTGATAAATTTGGAAAATCAAAATTTTTAAAAGCAGAGCCAACTTTCCCTGGAGCAGATCAGTTATCAAACCAGTATAATCAATCAGTAGTATATCCAAATGAAAAAGTAGGAGTAGGTTCTACTTGGACTAATACACAAAATAGTGGAGGAGTAGCAATGGAATTAGTTTATACTGTTACAGAGATTACAAAGGAAAAAGTAATAGCTAAAATAAACGGAAAAATGTCAGCTATGCCAAATGCTAAAATAACTGGAGCTGTAGAGATAATGAAAAATACAGGTATACCATCTAAATCAGTAGTAAGTATTGAAATGGATATGATGGGACAAATGATGAAAACAAAAGCAGAATCTACTATAGAAAAAATCTAATTAGACTACTTTTTAAATGTGCAAAAACTCAGAATTTCTTCTGAGTTTTTTTGTGTAAACAGTTTTTAATTCTTTTTATAAAACCACCAATTCATATCTCGAGTAATTTTAAATCCTAGTTTTTCATATAGTTTTATAGCAGGATTCCCTTTGTTAGTATGTAGGATAGGAAGTTTATTGTCTTTTATTATTTCTTTGGTAACATATGATGTTAACTGTTTGGCATACCCTCTTTTTGTATAATTTGGATGTGTAACTACTGCGCTTATTTCAATAAAATCGTCAGTTTGCATACGTTGACCAGATATAGAAACAAGTTGGTTATCTTTAAAAATTCCAAAGTAATTTCCCATGTCAAAAGTTCTTTTCCTATAATAGCCTGGCATTACTAACCAAACAAGGTTGTATATGTCATCTATATGTTCTTCTGATAAAGGAACTATAGTTTCAGTAAATTCAATGTCAGTTAAATTATCTAATACCATTTGACAACCATCAATTTTCTTATCTAAAAAAATATTACGATTATCGTATAAAGGAGTTTTATCTTCTGAAACTAAGAAAAAACTATCTGTTAGTTTAGCATATTCATTTAAAGCATTAGCAGTTTTATTTGTATCTAAAAAAGCACCAAAAGGACAAATTTTAGGGTCATAAAATTGTACTCCATCAAAATTAATGACAAATTCTTTATGCGTTTCGTTTAATGAATGCCAAACAGGATTCTTAAGCTTATTGTTCATTATTGTAAATATTATTCAAAGCAGGTTCTAAGTTAGAAAATTTAAAATTGTAAAATTTAGATGTTTTTTGAGAAGAAACTCTACTACCATTTAATAAGATATATGCCATTTCACCTAATGCTGTTTTTAAAATAAATGAAGGAGCATTCATAGGAAATACAGGTTTTTTTAATGCTTTACCTAAAGCTTTCATGAAGTCTTCATTAGTTTTGTGCTCTGGTGCTACAGCATTAAAAGTTCCATTAAAATTAGGGTTTTCTATAGCTTCTAAATAAAGGTGACATAAGTCGGTAACATGAATCCAAGGTAAGTACTGTTTTCCAGTTCCTAAAGCCGATAAAAATATAGGGGTATTCATTTTATGTAAAGCTCCTCTTTTTTCTGTAAGGACAACACCGGTACGTAAAATATTTATTGGAATTTCTAGTTGCTCAAATTGTTGAGCTGCTTTTTCCCATTTAATACAAATGGAAGAAATAAAATCATTATTGGGAGCATCTTCTTCATTAAAAATTTTATCAGAGGTGATAGCACCATAATAACCGATACCTGATGAAGAAATGAATCCTTTTAAAGGGACTTCATGTTCTTTTACTTTTTTAAATAACAGGTTGGCAGATTGTACTCTGCTATCTATTAATTCTTTTTTTCTTTTATTAGTCCAACGTTTATCTGCAATTCCAGCACCAGCAAGATGGATAATATGAGTAACTCCTTCAAAAGCTTTTTCATCTATATGATTTTCAGAAATATTCCAGTAAAACTCATTCTTTTTTGTTGGGTTTCTACTAAGAATATTTACTTCAAAGTTATTTTCTTTTAAAATAGCTTGTAGATGCCCTCCAATGAGTCCAGTTCCTCCAGTAATAAGAATTTTATCCATAGAGTAAAAATAAGAAAACCATAATGTTTTAGCATTATGGTTTTACTATAGAATTATATAAATTTTATTATTTAACCTCTTTTAAAGAGTTGTTAATTAATAATTTTAATTGATTTTTATGAGCTTTAGTAGCAATGTTTCCTAAACCGTTTCCAGACCAAGTTTTAATCTTTTTCAGATTATATAAAGCCATTGCTTTAGCAGCATTAGTATATCTACTACTAGTTCTTCCTACAACCATTTTTAATAACATTTTAGTGTATTCAGTTTGTAGGTTTTGACGGAATGAATTTACATTCGTGTATAAATCGGCTTTAAAAATAGCATTGTTTAAATCAGTCATAAAAGTAGATAACTTGTACTTGTTACCATATAATTCAGAATCAGAAATTCTTTGTAAAGTATTTCTATGTAATATGTGATTTAAAACTCTCTTTTGATATCTTAAAACTTGTGCATGGATTTTTGGGTCTTCTGGTCCTGCAAAGAAGTTGTATCCACGTCTTTGTCTAGCTAAGAAGTTATATAAATCTGAAGGAGCTTTAAAAGCATTTGGAGCAAAAACATAAGTTTTTAATGCGCTCATAGCTCTTTTTTGATCAACTAAACTTACAGGAGTATAAGGTTGTGTGCCTCCATTTTGTCCAGCCATGGCTCTATCTACATAAACTCCTCCAATGAAACGAGAAATTACTTCCCCAGCTCTAGCAGCTTGACCATTTAAAATATAATAAGCATTTCTTAATTCCTCATATGTTTCTCCATCTTTAGAAAATCTATTCTTAATGTTTAGCATCATTTTATTAGCTAACTTAATTCTATCAACAGAATAAGTAATTTGATCATTAGATAAATCACCAGTCATAACTCTTGGGTCAATAGCTTTTCCAGCAGAACGCATATCATCAGCATCATTACCAAAAATTAATTCAGGTTGTGTAGATTTAGCTAATAAAGCTCTCATTTCAGAATTATTTTTAAATGGAGTATATCCAAATTGGATAGCCCAAATATCATAAGGTCCAACAGCTGTATCGTAATATTGCCCTTGTTTTGTTCTGTCTAAAGTTAAATTAATAGCCGCATAATCCATTACAGAACCAGTTAAACATTTTCCTTTAATAAATTCTGCATCTGCTAATTGAGCAGGAGAAAATAACTGACTAGCTTTCATGTTGTGGTTTAATCCTAAAGTATGACCAACCTCATGCATAATTAAAGACTTCATAGCTTCTCTTTTCATTCCTTCCATTTCTAAATCAGAAGCTCCAGTAGCTGCTAAAACAGTCTTTCCAAACATTGTGTTTTCATGCATTAAATGTCCAGCAGAACAATACATGTGGTTATCTTTTTTAGAGAAGATATTATGAGCTTCCTCTTCAGAAGAAGCTTTTGACAGTTCTCCAAAAATTTTATCGTATAAAACTCTGTTAGTAAAGTGAACATACTCTAACATAATGTCAGCACCTAAAATTTCTCCAGTTCTAGGGTTTACAAAACTAGGTCCATAACCTCCAAATGGTGGGTTAGGAGAAGAAGTCCAACGTAAAACATTATAACGAACATCACCAGCATCCCAGTCAGCATCATTAGGTTGAACTTTTACAACCATTGCATTTTTAAATCCAGCTTTTTCAAAAGCTTCATTCCAAGCTAATACCCCTTCTTTAATAGTTTCAATAAACTCAACAGGAGTAGAGTTTTCAATCCACCAAGTAATTGGCTCAACAGGCTCTGAAATTGCTAATTCAGGATTCTTTTTAATTAATTTCCAACGGTGAATAAAATCTCTGTAGTTTACAGCTTTAGTAGATGTCATATCGTTTGTAGAGGTTAAGAAATAACCAACTCTTGGATCGTCCATTCTTACTGTATAATCACCTTTTGGCATATTCATAAAAGTATGAAAAACTTTTATTGAAACATATCTACCATCTGTAATAGCATTAGAACCACCATTTAAAACAGAAGGGTTGTTGTATGTGTATTCTGTTTTAATATTTGTGTTTTCAGGATAGTTTTTAATGCTGTTTATTTTAGATTTCTTTTTGTCGAATCTTCCTAATTTGAAAGCAAACGGAGAGCTTTTAGGAAAACGAGGCATTTTAATTCTAGTTAATGCTTCTGATAAAAATAAATCGTTAGCATTAATTAAATATTCTCCTTTTTTATCGTCCGAAGCTAATATTTTAGTACTTGCAACTACAGCATTACTGATGTTTGCATTAGCAGATTTTGATAAGGCATTATTTTTATCAAAGTAAAAAGAAGTATTAGGTGCTACAAACTCAATTTTATTGAAATATTTTTTGATGTTAAAAATACTAGAACCTCTATAAGCACCTCTAAAAGCTCTTGCTTCTGTTACACCATCTGCTATTTGTGAAAAGTAAATGTAATCTTTATTAAGTTGATCTTTTTTTAATAATAACTTGATATCACCTGTTACTGTATCTTGATAAATAGGGAATAAACCATCTATTTTTTTGCTACTCTTAGTTAAGTCGGCAATAGTTTTCTTTTTTTTCTTCTTTTTCTTTTTTGAAGGGATTTCAGTTTTGCTTTTTTCTTTCTTTTTTCTTCTTTTTTGAGCATTTACATCATTGATACCCAATATAGAAAGTGTTAAAAAAAGCGAACATACTATCCTTAATTTTCTGTTAAGCATGTTTAAATTATTTAAGTTTTGATTTAATATGGAAAGTTAGTATTTGTTATTTTTCTGTGATGTTAATAATATGGTAAAATTGGAAGAGAATCTCTTAAAAATGCTATCTTTCTTTTTTGTTCTCTTCACATAATTGAATAATTGCTTCAAGTCTTTTAAGACGTGTAGTTTCTCTTTTCGCCTGATTAAGCCAATATAAGTATCCTTTTTTGTAAGATTTAGCAAAGTTTTGATAGTTTTTGAAAGCGATAGGGCTTTGATTAAATCTAATTTGCAAATCGTTAGGAATAATTAAATTTTCAACATCATCTAAAGCTGTCCATGAACCATTCTTTTTAGCAGTTTCAACTTTTTTAATTCCAGATGCATGCATCAAGTTTAAAGAAGTAAGTTCTTTGATGTATTTTTTATTTACAGCACTCCAAATACTTTTATCTTTTCTTGGACAAAAATATTGTTGTCTCTTTCCGTCACCTAAACTTTTTACTGTAGAATCTATCCAACCAAAACATAAAGCAACTTTTACAGCTTCTTCCCAGCGCATACTTGGTATTTGAGTATCAACTTTGTATAAAATTAGGTGAACACCTGTACTTTTATCATGGTTTTCTAGTAGCCATTTTCGCCATTCAGTGTCAGTTTTAAAATAGTGTTGTGGTATATTTTTGGCCATTATTTTCTTATAATTTTTGAAGGAAAAGTAATTAAGCTTTCATATCCATTTATACCTACGGCAGCAACACCAAAAAAATAGTTGTCTATGACAATACCATCTAAAGTGAATTCATTCAAATTGTTGACATATCTACTGTAATCCCATGTAGGTGATGTGGTATCTCTCCAATAAATTTTATAACCTTTAGCACTTTCAACTTTGTCCCATTTTAGTTTTACTGAAGCTTCAACAATTCCTCCTATACTAACATTTTTTGGAGCAGTTGGTGCAGAAGCAATACTAGCTAAGTTAATAGCGTTTACAGCAGTTAATTTTTTAGCATAATCAAAATTTACAAACTTTAATTTGTCACCATATTCAATTCCATTTTCGGTTCTAATATCTTGATGTTGTTGTGTGTAATTTTCATGAGCTTCCATTATTCTCACTCCAGCAAATCCTATATCATTAAAAGGACGATGATGACCACCTCGCCCAAACCTATCTAATCGATAAATCATTTTTGGGTTCATTTCTGGCATGTAAGTTTTAGTAGTTTTATGAATGTAACGGGCTAGCTGACGTGAAATTCCATCTACTTCACCACCATAAAAACGTCTAGACCTTCTTTGTCTTTCTGTTTCAGTAGGAGGGGTAGGTTCAGAAAAAATTCTAAAAGTTCTATTATCAATAACTCCATCAACTCCTTTTATGTTTCCAATCATATCGTTATTAATTACACCAATAACATTCCAGTTGTTATTTTTAGCAAAGTTGGCAAAGCCCTTACCACCAAACAATCCTTGTTCTTCTCCAGATAAGCCTATGTAAATTATACTGTTTTCAAATTTGTATTTACTAAGAACCCTTGCAGCTTCAATTGTTCCAGCAATTCCAGATGCATTATCATTTGCTCCTGGAGCATCATCTGTAAAATTATTAGGGTCAGATATTCTAGAGTCTATGTCACCACTCATAATAATATAATTATTAGGATTTTTAGTTCCTTTTTGAATAGCTACTACATTTACTACCCACACATCTCTGATAATTCTTTTATTGGTTCCTTTTTTTACCAAATCTTTTTGATAAAAAACATCTAAACAATTATTACAATTTTTAGAAATATTTTCAAACTCTGATTTAATCCAACGCCTTGCAGCTCCAATTCCCCTTGTGTTAGATATTGTATCACTTAAGGTATGTCGTGTTCCAAAATTAGCAAGTGTAGTAATATCTTTTTCAATTCTTTTAGCAGAAATAGAATCGATAATATCGTAGATGTTTTGATTAGTTTGACTATATAAATTAAATGCTAAGAAAGAACATAATAGGAGCGTAGTTAATTTTCTCATTTTTTAAGGATTTAGACATCTAAAATACGAAACAATGTAAATAAAGACTTGTTTAAACATTTTCTTTAACGCTTTTGAGGTATATGTTTAATTTAAAACTAGAGGTTTTAGAAGAAAACTTAAAGAAAATTATTTGAATTTAATATTAAGTATAGGTTATTGTATTTTAAATAAAGAGATAATAAGATAACAATAATTTAAAATGTTAAGATATTGGTTTTTAGGTTTTGTGGTTTGTTTTTTTGTTACATTCGCATCTTTAATCCCTAAAAATAGAGTAATGAAATTTAAATTAGCACTGGCGTTTATAGTATTGTCAAGCTTTTATGCCACTTCACAAGAATTTTTTATAGTTAAGAACAGAGAACTTTATGGTATAGTAAATGACAAAGGAATGGAGATTGTTTCGCCTAAATACCAAAGCATAGGAAATTTTGATGAGATAAAGAAAAATTGGGCAAAAGTAGAACTTGAAGGTAAAGTAGGTTTTATTGATAAATCAGGAAAAGAAGTTGTAGAAGTAGTTTATGATTTTATAAGCGACTTTGGTAAGTATCATAAGGATTGGGCTTTAGTAAAAGAAAATTCATTTTATGGTTTTATTGATGCTAACGGAAAAAAAATTGTAGATACTAAGTTTGATGAAATACAAGAGTTTGACAAATACAAAAAAAATTGGGCTTTAGTAAAAATTAAAGATAAATACGGTTTTATAGATAATAAAGGAGACTTAGTTGTAATTCCGAAGTATACAAAAATTGAAGAATTTGGTACTTATAGGAAAGGATGGGCAAAAATATGCGTAGACAATAAGAAGTATGGTTTTATAAATGAAAATGGTAGAGAAATTGTACCTCCTAATTACGATAGTGTAGAGTTTTTTAAAAAGAAACAAGGTGTAGTAACAGCTAAAAAATAAGCTTTTATAAATTCACAGAATTAAACCTCATTTTAAATATAAAATGAGGTTTTTTATGCTATTAATTTACTGTATAAGATTATTTATTTTTTGTTGTAAAACCAAAAAGGAATCGTAATGTCAGTAACTTGTATAGTATCTTTTTTTCGTATTCTTTTACGTTTTAACCTTAAAATATGTTTTCCTTCTGAAAGTGTTTTGGTCGGGATATATGTTTCAAAACCTACTTGATTTTGTTTGTTTTTACTAATTAAGAAATCTGTATCATATAAGGTAGTGTCTATTTGAATCTTATACATTTCATTTAAAGTTTCAACATATTTAATAGCCAAACTATCTCTTTTTTTACGAGAAATAGATCGTCCACTGGAGAATTGAATTCCTGTTTTAAACCCTCTTTTATCTTCTTTTGGTTTTAAAGAAGGCATGTAATTGTATACTCTGTCTTCAACATTTTCATTAAAAACTTTAAAGAATTTGATATAAGGTTCTGTAATTACTTTTGATTGAATACTAGCATTACTAACAAAATCATTTTCTTTCATTCTTAAGTCTTCATATTCTCTATTATCGATATATAAATTAGAGTTAAACTTTGTACTATCTATATAATTTGACTTTTGAAGTTTAACAGAATTGAAAATAGATATTACTATGTATATCGGTATTAAAAAAAAGCTTATTCTTCGTGTAAACCTATTGTCTAGAAAATTATAAACCAATGGTCTGTATAGAAAAGAAAGTGTTAGGTAACTAAATACCCAATAAAAAGGAAAATAAATTTTAGATAGCCATTTTTTCTTTTTTAAATAACCTTGAGTAACAAAATCGATAAACATAAAAATTGATCCTATCACTAAAAATAGCATTAAAACGATACCTAAAAATGTTCTAAAACCTTCAGGAAGTTTATCATTTGAAAAGATATAAGTAGCTATTAATACAAAGGAAACAAAAATAATTGTGATGGAGATAACGTAAAATATTAATAGAAAAGAAGTAGCGAATAATACACTGCAATAATTTTCTAAAGTAGCTACATATTTGTCAAAAGAAACAATTTTCTTTTTTAAATATTTTGTAAAACGATTGTGATAATTTAATTCTTCAAACTCGATATCTCCTGAGATATATCGGAGCCCTAAAGCACCAATCCATAAACCTCTTAAAACAACATGTACTAGTAAGTTGAAAATAAGAATATAACAAGCAACTAATGCAACAAGAAGTAATACAAAAGCATATATATGCTTATCGTTTTTAGCAGTCTCTACAGCAATTTTTATTTGAGGAAGCGCGGTAAATAATCCGAAAATAGCAAAACCAGAAATAATAAGTTCTAATTGCCAACTTTCTTGTTGTAGTTTGTCTAGTAGCTGTTTAAAACTTTTGTTTTTGTAGTCGTTACTCATAGTTGTTTTTATTTCGTCTTAAAGGTACAGACTTTTTAAAAATAAAAAAACCACCTCGATAAGAAGTGGTTCATATTATTATTTAGAGTAGTGATTATTCATTGTCTAATTTTTTAGTAAGATTAAATCCAACAAATAGAGCAGCACCAGCACAAAGAAATATTGAAGAAATAAAGAAAACTTCTGAATCAATAGCATTGCTAGGTCTGTTTTCCCAACCGCCACTATATCCAAAGTTAGAACTTAATATAGCACCTAATAAAACACCAACTCCTATACCCATTGCTAATAAAGCTAAGTTTAATATTATAACTCTACCTGTTAAAGTTGATTTTTTTCGTTCTCCTTGCATAAAAATTTTAGCATCTACACCTTTTTCTATTAATGCTAAACGTTCTTTGTTTCTTGTTGAATAGAATAAATAAAAAACTCCAAATATTACTGCGAATAAGAACATAAATACAATTGCTACTTCCATATTATTTAATTTTAAAATGATTATTTTTAATGTGTTTGCAAGTATGACAGAGATGCTCTGAAAAAGGTTACAAAAAAATAAAAAAAGTTTTTTTAAAATATTTGTAACCTTTTTAAATGATGCACAGTCAAAGAATGAAATGACTATTAATAACGACCAAACATATATTGATAAAGTATTAAAAGGAGATACTAATGCGTTTTCTATTTTAGTAGAAAAGTATAAGGGTATGATATTTACTTTGGCATTAAAAATGTTAAAAAGTAGAGAAGAGGCTGAAGAAATATCGCAAGATACTTTTATTAAAGCGTTTAAAAATTTAAATAAATTTAAAGGAGAAGCAAAATTTTCTACTTGGTTGTATAAAATAGGGTATAGAGCTTGTTTAGATAGTTTAAAAAAGAACAAAGAAAAATATAATACAGATACAATAGACGAGATAACGATAAATAAAATAAAATCAACAGAAGGTATTTTAGAAGGTATAGAGAGAAAAGAAAGAGCAGAAATTATAAATACTTGTATGATGAGTTTGCCAGAAGATGAACGGTCTATTTTGTGGATGTTTTATTTTGAAGAATTAAGTTTAAAAGAGATTATTGAGTTAACGGAATTTTCAGAATCTAATGTAAAAGTGAAATTGCATAGGGCCAGAAAAAGATTGTTAACTATTGTAGAAAAAAAAGTAGAACCCGAATTAATTAATCATTATGGGAGAAAATAAGCATATAGAGGAGTTAGATGCTTTTGCAAAAAAATATATACAAGAAATAGAAGTAGAACAACCTTCATTGGATTTTACTTCTAACTTAATGAATATTTTAGCAAAGGAAGAAAATGTTGCCTTATACAAAGCAACACCATTAATATCTAAAAAAGTTTGGGCTATACTTCTAGGTTTTTTAGCAATTAGTATTTTTTATGTTTCAAAAGGAGCATCTTTAAGTTGGGTAAAAATGCCAAAGATTAAGTTTGATTATTTTACAAAACTTCAGAACTTTAATTTTTTTGAAGGAATTACAATTTCTAATACAGTATTGTATACTTGTTTCTTTTTTACATTAATGATTTTTATACAAATTTATTATCTAAAAAATCACTTTACTAGAAACCTAAATATGTAATTATCTAACAAATCTAACAGTACTAATTTTTCCATTGGTAATTTCATAAATAGCAACGGCTTTAAATTTATTACCATTAGCAGTTACAAGCTCTTCATCTATAACAACATTACCTTTTACTACTCTGTTTAGTATTTTACAGTGCAAATCCTTTGTCTTTTCAAACATTGGAGCGTAACGTTTTCTCATTTCATCAATACCTTCATAATTTAGTTGGTTAGGATAGGTGTATACTTTTACATTTTTAGCATAAGGTTTTAAAAATGCATCAATATCTCTTTTGTTGTATCCATCTAATTGCTCTTGAGCTAAAACCCTAGGAGAAACTTCAGCAACTAAAGCTAGTTTAGTTCCTTCTTTATTCACAATTATTCTTGAAATATTATTAATGTTTTCATTTTTAAATCTATGAAATATAGACCATTGTTTATCCGTTTTTGGGGTAAACTTTAAAATCATATTTTTATAAGAAGCGAGTATGGTTCCATTTGGTAACCAACATACATCTTCATTAGTTCCAGTTCCTATAATTTTATTAGTTTTTTTACTTAAAGGATCAAGTGACCAAATTTCCCATTGTTTTCCTTCTTTTTTCATAAAGCTAATAAGGTTGCTATTAGGAATTTTATGGAAAGAACGTCCAGTTTTCTTAGTTATATAAATATTTTTTTTCTTTTTTAAATCACTTATAAAAAGTTGAAGACTATCGTTTAGAATTACTGATGAAATAATTGTATTTTGGTCATACCACATAGGATATGCAACAACCAAGTCTTTGATTAACTCTTTAGGAACTCCAGTTTTAAAGTCATATTGATAAAAACGTTGTAAACCATCTTTGTCTAGGCGTACAGCAGAAATGTTTTTAGAATTAGGAATACGTTGGGGAGAGTATTCACCGCCATTAGGAGTATTGCTTATAAAATTCTTCTTACCAGAATTAATATCATATTTTAAAATATCAGTTTGTCCATTCCTACTTGAAGAAAATAGAATAGTGTTTTCATCGTAAAAATGTGGTTGACTATCATATCCTTTATTATTAGAAATATTTTTTCCATTGGAAACAGTCCATTTATCATTTTCAGATTTTATATCAAATAAATGAACTTCAGTATTGATTTGAGCATAAGTAATAGAAGAAATAAATAGAGATATGAATAGCTTTTTCATGTATATATAAATTTGAGTTTTAAAAATACAAAATCCTCCTTTGAAAACTCAAAAGAGGATTTAAATTATATTGAAATTGAATTTTTATTTTTGAGATGCTATCCAAGCATTGATTTTATCTTCTAATAAGGCTAAAGGTATACATCCTGTTTCTAACACTTGGTTGTGGAATTCTCTAATATCGAATTTATCGCCTAATTCTTTTTTAGCTTTAGCACGTAATTCTCTAATTTTTAATTGACCAATTTTGTAAGATAGTGCTTGTCCTGGATTAGCCATATAACGCTCTATTTCTGAAATAATACTAGCTTCACCTTCAGCTTCATTATCTAAAGAATATTGAATAGCTTTTTCGCGAGACCAACCTTTAGCATGCATACCAGTATCAACAACTAAACGAATAGCACGGTGCATTTCCATACCTAACATTCCAAAATATTGATAAGGGTCTGTATATAATCCTAATTCTTTACCTAAATTCTCAGTATATAACGCCCATCCTTCACCATAAGCACTGTACCATAAAGTTTTTCTAAAATCAGGTAAGTCTTTATTTTCTTGAGTTAACGAAATTTGATAATGATGTCCAGGAATAGCTTCGTGTAAGAATAAAGCTTCATCAGAAAAAACATTGTATTTAGAAGCATCAGGAATAGGGGTGTAGAATACACCAGGACGAGTTCCATCTAATGAACCTGGGTTATATTCGGCACTAGCAGATGCTTCTCTAAATTTTTCTGTTTGTTTTACCACAAAAGGAGTTTTTGGTTTGTTACCAAATAACTTTTCTAATTGTGGCTTCATTTTTTCATGAATAGCATTGAAGTTATCGATAATCTCCTTTGGAGTAGTATATGGCATTAATTCTTTGTTTTCACGAACAAAATTGAAGAATTCTTTTAAGCTGCCTTTAAAACCAACTTGCTCCTTTACTTTTTCCATTTCAGTTAAAATACGAGCAACTTCTTTCAATCCTAATTCATGGATTTCATCAGCAGTCATATTTGTAGTAGTATAATTTTTAATAGAATGGTCGTAGTAAGCTTTTCCATTCGGAACATCAGATATTCCACTACTTTCTCTTCCGGCTTTTAAATAATCTGTTTTTAAGAAGTTATACATTGATTTAAAAGAAGGTATTAACTTGTCTTTTAATACACTTGTATATGCTTCTGTTAATTGTTTTTTATCTTCATCCGTAAAGCTTTCTGGGAATTTTTTTATTGGAGAATAAAATAAGTTTTCTTCTACTTTTGCAGTGGCTAAACCTTCAAATTGAGGAATTACTTTTTTTATTAAAGAAAGCGGAAGTACATATCCTTCTTTAATTCCTTGCTTCATTCTTTCTTCGGCAGAAACTAACCAAGTATTGTATTTGTTTAATCTACTTAACCAATTTTCATAATCTTTAACTGTTTTAAAAGGCTGAGCACTGCTACCACTACCTAATGTTCCCATTGTTAAGTTAATAGTCCACATTTGGTTAATAGGCATTAATAAATCATTTTTAAAGCTATTTTGAGCCAATGCCATGTCGCAATCCCAAGCTAAAACAGCTTTACTCATTTGCTGACTTTTAGTTAAATCGGCATCTTTAAAATTGTTTAATTTAGCTTTATAAGAATTGTAAAACTTGTTAGTTTTTGTTTGATACTCATCAGATAATGTATTTGGAAATTGGTCGTTAAAACGATTATCTCCAGCAAAAGTAGCATTAATAGGGTTTAACTGTAATTTACCTTCATTGTAATCTTTTAAAAGCTGATTAAATTCAGTATTTTCTGATACAATTTTTTTTACTGCTTCTTTTTTTTCTTGCTTACAAGAAGCTAGCAACGTAGCAAAAGTTACTATAGTTAAGAAGATTTTCTTCATGATTTTGTTTTTTGATTGCTAACAAATATACCAAAAAGAAAAGCCAAGAAAAGTTAAAAGGTTTTACTTTTTAACTTTTCTCATTATCAATATTTATAATATACGAAGCAACAATATCATTATTTATTTTTAAATGAACATCATAATTCCCACCTTTGGTTGGACAGTATTTAAAACTGATAAAATCATCTTTATTTTTAAAATCATAAATATTTAACTTCTTTTCTTTTTGATTATATATACAGATTAATGATATCTTTTCTGAAAAATGATTATTTAACAACTTATACTTAAAAGTTATGGGGATATTTTTATTTGTATTTATTTTCATTACTACAGGAGTTAAAGGAGATATTTTATATTTAAATATTTCACCATAAACTATAGGAGCTTCGACAAATGAATTTTCAGTTAGTTTAGAAGAAAGTTGCCATTTTTTCTTTAAAGGATAGTGGTTTTTATTAAATAAATCAGGGTGAGTTAAGAAATAACCATCGTTATAATCTTGTATAAACTGTCTTTTTTCATCTATATAACCGCTAGACCAAGTAGCATCACATAAATACCATTTTCCATCTAAATTGACAGCATTCCATGAATGATTTGGAATTTTTAAAGAGTTCATATTTGATGTAACTGTTCTACCATAACCATCAATAATTCTACATTCAATATCAACTATATTAGCCATTTCTTTAATTAGATATGCATAGCCTGTACATATTGTTCTTTTTTTATTAATTAATGTTTTAAAAACTTTTTCTTTATAAATTTTATTCCAAAGATTTAAAGAAATACTGTCTTTTATCAGTTTTTTTCTATTTTGGATTACTTTTTTATATATAGGATAATCAACTTTTACATTATTTGAAACCCAACTATAAATAGCTCTAAATTTTTCAACATCAGAATTTAATTTATGAGTTAGCTTATAACAGAGAAGAGGAAGATTTATTAAATTTTCTCCATGATTTAGTTTAGCAATATTATCGGCTTTTGTAAAGTCTATATTTTTAAAATCAGAAACTTGTGATTGAATAATTTGTGAAAAAAGAATAAAAAATAAATAGAAAGTTTTTTTCATAGAACTTATTTAGATTTAAAGATTTTTTTTACAGAAACTTCACCTAATAGCATACAAGAATCAGGTTTCATTTTTATTTTTAAATTAATTGTTGATTTGGAGTTTTTATTATCGATTATAACTTTTCGAGATTCTAAACCTATAAAGCTAAAAATTAATACATCACCTTTTTTTAATGGTTTAGGAAATGTGAAATTTCCGTCAAAATCAGTTTCTACACCAATGTTAGTTCCCCGTAAAAGAACGTTAACTCCAGGTAAAGCACCTCCTTCATCTGTAACAATTCCTTTCACTTGAATATCCCTTTTTTCTTTATTTTGAGTAATTCTTTTTTTATTATCAGAAGAATCTTCTTTTTGAGCATAAAGAGAATTAAGTGAGAAAAATGAAATTAAAGAAAAAGCTATTGCGCTAAAAAAAGTATGTTTTTTATTTTTACTAAAAGAAGTTGGGTAGTTTGTTAATTGACTTTTATTAAATTGGCCACAAATTTTTTTAGAGTTATTGCTGTTAATATAGTTAGAAATTTCTTTAGAGTTCATTTTAGAGAAATCGATGACTTCTTTTTTACAGGTTTCACAAAATCCGCCTAAAGATGTTGATTTGAATTGATTGAAGTTTTCATAACAAGGTTTGTTAATACTTAAATTGAATTGATTTTTCATAATACTAATTTTTATGGTTTATGTAATAATATCAAACCTAAAGTTTATTAAGATGGTAAAAAATCAATAATTAGTTAACTGCTTTTTTTTGTAAGTGAATTGACTTTTTTATTTAGATAAATAGAATAAAAAAACTCTTCAATTAATTGAAGAGTCTTTTTTCTATAAAAATAAAATTAATTATTTTGTTGTATCTGTTTTGTCAACAACAATACGGTTCTCACGATTCGCAACTTCCCAAGCAGTATGGAAAACTAAACGAGCTCTATTCTCTAACATTTCATAATTAATTTTGTCAGGGGTATCCGTTGGTTGGTGATAATCGGCATGTGTCCCATTAAAATAGAATATAATAGGAATGTTATGTTTTGCGAAATTATAGTGGTCAGAACGATAATAAAAACGGTTAGGGTCGTTTTCATCGTTATATTTATAATCTAAATCAATGTTTGTATATTTTTTATTCATTGCCTCAGATATATTATGTAATTCAGTACTTAATTTATCTGCACCAATTAAATATACATAGTTAGGGTTTCCTTTATGACGATCATCAACTCTACCTACCATGTCAATATTTAAGTTTGTAACTGTATTAGCTAAAGGAAAAATAGGGTTTTCTGTGTAGTATTTAGAACCTAATAAACCTTTTTCTTCACCTGTTACGTGTAAAAACAAGATAGAACGTTTAGGGCCTTTGCCAGCGTCTGCTGCTTTTTTAAATGCTTCAGCGATTTCTAAAATAGCAACGGTACCAGAACCATCATCATCAGCACCATTGTAAATTTCTCCATTTTTAACACCTTCATGATCTAAATGAGCAGAAATTACTACAATCTCATCTGGTTTTTCGCTTCCTTTTATAAATGCAACTACGTTTTCAGAGTCTTTTAACTTCATTCCTCGACGATTGTTACTTAAGTATTCAGAAGGAACTTCTTGGAAATAATCATTACCACCTAAAGGAGATGCTATGCCAGTGTTTACATAAAAATCTTTTAAATATTTAACAGCTTTTTTTTGACCAGGTTCTCCTGTATTACGTCCTTCAAATTCATCAGAAGCATATACAAATAAATGTTTTCCAAGGTCTTTTGCTGTAATAGTTTTTGCAAATTTCTCAGCATAATCTATGTTTAAATCGCTATCAGTACTTGCAGTTTCTTTACTAGCTCCACATGCTACAAGGGCAGCAGTACCCGCGACATAAAGTAATTTTCTCATTAATAATTTAATTAAAGTTTTAGTTTGATTAGTTTTTTGATAACATAACGTTACATAGAGTCAAATTTAACTCTTCTTTATAATGAACTGTTCTAATGTTTTGTTAAAACTTATAAGCTCTTTTGGGAACAATTCTTCAAAGGCATCTTGTCTAATTAATTCTTGTGAAGTTCCGTTATACATTTGTTTTTCAGAGAGTAAAATGAGTTCGTCAGCTAACTGAATAGCTAAATTTACCTCATGAGTAGAAATAATAATAGTTTTATTGGTGTTTTTAACTAGTTTTTTTAGCAGAGAAAACACCTTAAAAGTATGATGGATATCTAAATGAGCCGTAGGTTCATCTAAAATAATGATTTCAGTATCCTGAGCCAAAGCTCTGGCAATAAGTACACGTTGTAATTGTCCATCACTTAATTCATGAAATAGTTTATCTTTTAAATGTACAATTTCTGTTTGTTCTATGGCCCATAGGATTTTTTTTAAATCGTTTTTAGATAATTTATCTATCCAATTCGTATAAGGTTGACGACCTAAAGCAATCAATTCAAAAACGGTTAATTGACTTTGTGGTAAGCGTTCGGTTAAAACTAAACTTAAAGAGGTTGCTAGCTCTTGATAAGAATAGTTTAGAATGTTTTTTTGATTGATTTCAATAGAACCATCCAATGGTTTTTGTACTTTAGAAAGTGTGCGTAATAAAGTAGATTTACCAATCCCATTTTTACCCAATAAAGCAATAAATTTTCCTTTTTCTACAGATAAATTTATGTTAGAAGCAATAATAGTTTGCTTCTTTTTTGTCTGATAACCAATGGAAAGGTTTTCAGTTTTAAGAATGATATGTTTATTAAGGTTGGTCAATTTTATATGTATATTTTCTTTTTTCTAATTAAAAGCCAAATTACAATAGGTGCTCCAAATAAAGAAGTTATAGCATTAATAGGTAATGTAAACTCGCTTGTAGGCAATTGAGCTATAGAGTCGCAAATTAATAAAATAATAGCTCCAATTAATGCCGAAGCAGGCAATAATGTTTTATGATTAGATGTAGAAAAAAATATTTTTGCTATATGAGGAACTGCTAATCCTATAAAGGCTATAGGACCAGAAAAAGCAGTAATAACTCCAGTTAGTAAACTTGTAATAAGTAAGATAATAGTTCTACTTCTCTTAATATTTATTCCTAAACTTTTAGCATAGTTTTCACCTAATAAAAAGCTGTTTAGAGGTTTAATAACCGTAAATGTTCCTAAAACACCAATTCCATAAATTATCCCAAAAATAGTGAGTTCAGTCCAGGTTAAATTTCCTAAACTTCCAAAACTCCAAAACATATATTGTTGTATTTGTTCAGCTTCACTAAAATAGGATAGTACACTTATTATAGCAGAAGTTAAGGAGCCAAACATTAGACCAATTATAAGGATAGACATAGTGTTTCGAACTCTATTGGCAGCAATAATAACTAAAGTTAAAATTAAAAAGGAACCTAAACTAGCAGCAACAGCTGTTCCCCAGCTAGAAAAAGCAAGTGTTGTGAGAAAGTTCCCAAACAAGCCAGCTCCTAAAATAAGTAATGCAACACCTAAACTAGCACCTGAGGAAATTCCTAAAACAAAAGGACCTGCTAAAGGATTTCTAAATAGGGTTTGCATTAATAACCCACAAATAGACAAACCAGAACCTACCATAATTGCTGTAATAGCTTTAGGTAATCTAAAATTTAAAATAATAGTTTGCCAGCTGTCTTTAGAAGCATTACCACCAGTTAATGAATTAAAAATGTCTTTAAAAGGAATAGAAACAGAGCCTAAACTTATGTTTAAAAACAAAAAGAAGATGAGTAAAATAAATAGAAGTATAAAATATCGTGTATATGTTTTTTTACTTCCTATCATTTCTTTAAAAAATCAACAAGTTTTTGAATAGCCAAACCTCTATGACTGATTTTATTTTTCTCTTCTGAAGTCATTTGAGCAAAAGATTGTTCATATCCTTCTGGTTGAAAAATTGGATCATAACCAAAACCTTTTTCACCTTGTTTTTTTGTTAAAATTTCTCCTTTGCAAATACCATTAAATAAAAATTGCTCTCCATTTAAGTTTAAACAAATAGAAGTTCTAAATTGAGCTAATCTGTTATTTTTACCATCTAATTCAGTTAATAATTTTTGCATGTTATTTTCTGAATTGGCAGGTATACCAGAATAACGAGCAGAATACACACCTGGAGCTCCATTAAGGCTTTCAACTTCTAAGCCAGTATCATCGGCAAAACAATTAAGCTTAAATTTTTGTGTAATATAATTAGCTTTTATAATAGCATTACCTTCTAATGTAGTTGCAGTTTCTTCAATATCATCAAAACAATTAATGTCTTTTAAAGAAAGTAATTCAATAGAATTTGGAAGCATTTTTTGTACTTCGGCTAGTTTGTTTAAATTGTTCGTAGCGAAAACAAGTTTCATTTATTGCGTGTTTGTGTTAACAAATGTATCATTTTTTATCATCTTTGTAATTAATATTTATAGTTTTTATGAAAAAAGAGAAAAGGCTGAAGGGGTTGTAAATAAAGGAAAGTCGTATAAATGTCGGGTGAAAATCAATTAAAAAGTTTCATTAAAAAGAAAATCAAAAGTAACATTGTATGAGAAATGAAAATTTACTTACCATGAAACAGCCAGAATTAGGAAAAAGGATTTTAGAGTTAAGAAAACAAAAGGGGCTTACTCAAGAAGAATTAGTAGAAAAATGTAATATTAATGTACGAACAATTCAAAGGATAGAGGCAGGTGAAACAACTCCAAGAAGTTTTACAATAAAAACAATTTTGCAAGCATTAGGTGCAGATATAAATAGCTTTAAAAAAGAAACTGAATTAACAATTCAAGATCAAAAAGTATTAAACTTAGCTTGGGTATTTGGAATAGTATATTTTGTTTTTAGTTTTATAGAAACTATTGCTGATATATATCAATTTACAGAAGATACATCAACCTTAAACAAAGTATTATACTCTGTTGTTAAAGTGATTTCTTCAGCGGCTTTTGTAGTTTTCTTTACAGGTTTTTTAAGAATAGCAAAAATATATACCTACAAGTTATTAGAAATAATAGTTTATGTTATAATGATTGCTTATGTAGTTTCAGAAATACATGATATATTTCTAATAAACTCATCTAATGAAACAATAATTATAACAGGAATAGTAGAGTTTGTTGTTTTTGGAGCTATCCAAATTATTTTTGGACTAAGTTTATTAAGGCTAAAAGATAAACTAGGAAGTTTAATTCAGGTAAGCGCGATTATGGAGATAATAACAGGAGTTTGTTTGGCTACTATTGTTTTAGCCTCATTGGGGGCAGTTTTTTTAATCCCTACAACCATAATAGAAATAATTGTCTTATATAAATTAGCAAAAAAATAGCTGTAAACTTAAAATATAAGAATAAAAAAAGCGAAACTTTATCTAGATAAAGTTTCGCTTTTTTGTAAAATTAAAAGTTATTTAGCTTTTTAATTTGTTTAATTCTGCTTTTTTAGCCTCTATTTCACTTTGAATTTTGCTTAATCGCTTTTCAATTTTGATAATAATAGATTCTTTACGAGAAATACTTTCTTTAGAAGTTGAAGGGTCATTTTTGGCAGTTTCTAATTTCGCCTTCATTTTAGCTAAACCTTCTTTACTACTAGATAAAATTTCTTCATTAATACTAATGTCGTCTTCTAAATCACTAATTAAAGTACTTTTCTCTTTGATAATAGATTTTTCTTCAGCTTTAATTTGATTATCTAATTCTTTTAACTTTTCAGCTTGTATACGTAAGGCTTCTTGTTCTTTTAAATAAGCAAGTTCTTTAGCTTTACGCTCTTCCTCAAGTTTCCTACGAGCCGCTTCCAGTTTTTGTTTACGAGTAGCTAAATCATTATTACCATTATCCTTAGCAACTTCCTCAGCTTTTAAATTTGTTTTAGCTTTTTTAGAATTGTTTTTTCTATTTTTTCTAGCAAGTTTTCTATTCAAAGAAGCTAGAATTTTTTTCTGACTTTCTAATTGAATATTTAATTTACCTAATCTTGCTTGCATATTCGAAACAATCCTTTCTTTTCGATTAACCTCTCCTTTTGTAGCTTTTTTACTTTTTTTAAAATCTTCTAAATTCGCTTTTACACGTTTTAAAGCTTGAACACCACTAACTAAAATCTCTTCGTTAGCACTAATTTGATTTTCTTTGTTTTTTATCTCTGTTTTTAGTTTTTTGATATCGTTTTGAGCAGAAATTTGCTGTAAACTAAAAAAATTCACAAAAAGGATAAAGGTTACTAAAAATTTTAAATTTTTCATTTTAATTATTTATTGTAATATTCTAGATATTTTTCAAGGGGCGACAAAATTATACATTTTTTTACAATACCAAACACTTTATTAATGAATATATTAACCTTTTTTTGAAAGGTTTAAATAAAGATAAATAATTGTATTGGAGAAGATAAAATTATATTATTCATGATGATATGGTTCATTTCTTAAAATAGTAAAACCACGATAAATTTGTTCAACTATAAATAAACGAATCATTTGATGAGAAAATGTCATTTTAGATAATGATATTTTTCCTTGAGCTTTCTGATAAATAGCATCAGAAAAACCATAAGGCCCACCAATAACAAGTACAATTTGTTTTATTCCAGAATTCATTTTCTTTTGAAGATACTGAGAAAATTCAATAGAAGTAAAATGCTTCCCTTTATCGTCTAATAAAATGAGTTGATCTGTGTTTTGAAGTTTTGATAAAATTAGCTGCCCTTCTTTTTCTTTTTGCTGGGCTTCACTAAGGTTTTTAACGTTTTTAATATCTGGGATAATTTCTAATTCAAACTTTACATAATGTTTTAATCTTTTTTGATATTCATCAATAAGTTGAACTAGATTTTTATTATCGGTTTTACCAATAGCAAGTAATTTTATTTTCATTATAAATTGTTTCGAAAGACAAAATTAAATCAAAAAAAGACAATTTTTTATACTGTTAAAAAACTTTTTTTAAATATCTTTATTATAGCTAATTATTTGTTTATTAAAAAGTTAAAGAAAAAATGAAAGTACGTTTATTAAAAAAAACGTTACTTGTTTTGTCGATTTTATTCGTCATTTCATGTAACGAAGAAAACCTAGTTGAAGAAAATAAAAGTTTACAAGAATCCCCCAAAAAAATAGATTACTATGAGGATTGGATGAAAAGCTTAGGAGATTATGATTTAGAAAAAATTATTGATGAAGAAGAAAAAAAGATGCTAAGTCGTAGTGCTACTGTACCAAAATCAGCAAAAAGAACTTCCGAAAAACCAATATTAGTCCATTATATGCCTTGGTTTAGATCTTTAGAAGTTGATGGTTCTTGGGGACAACATTGGACAATGACTAATAAGAATCCAAATATTATTAATTCAGAAGGAGAAAGGGATATAGCTTCACATTATTATCCGTTAATAGGACCCTATTCAACAAAAGATAAAGATTTACAACAATACCATTTATTATTAATGAAATTAGCAGGAGTTGATGGAGTAATTTTTGATTGGTATGGAAAAAGAGATGTATTAGATTTTGAAGAAATAAAACAAGGAATGGAAAGTTTTGTTTCAGAATTAGATAAAACTAATTTAGATTTTGCAGTAATGTATGAAGATAGAGTGGTGAGAGAACAGGCTAGAAGTTTAACTCAATTACAAATTACTCAAGCGGTAGGAGATTTAAGATATATAGAAAATAAATATTTATCGAAAGAAAATTATGTTCATGTAGAAAATAATCCATTATTAATGATATTCGGACCTAGTTATATTGATAATCCAGCTGATTGGAGTACCATTTTAAGCTCAATAAATACCAACATGAGTTTGTTGTCGTTATGGAACGCATCTAATACATTAGGTAGCACCAATACATCGGGAGAATATGCTTGGATAGATAGAAATCATTTAACTACATTGTCAGGTTATTATTTGAATAATGTCGACTTTAATAAAGATATTGTTGGAGGAGTTGCTTATCCTAGATTTGATGACTTTTATATAGAAGGAGGATGGAAATCGCCAACTGATGATGATTGGAGTTTAGATGGAAGAGGAGTTGATGTGTTTAAAGAATCGTTTGATGAATCATTAAGACATCCTGTTGATTTTATCCAAATAGCTACATGGAATGATTTTGGAGAAGGAACACAAATAGAACCAACCAAAGAACATGGGTTTTCTCATTTAGAAGCATTACAAGAGTATACAAAAACAAGCTATAAAAAAGGAGATTTAAGAATACCTTATTATATATATAAATTAAGAAAACAACATTCAAATAACTTTATTGTAAATTTTTTAATGGATGTAGCTCATTGGTATGCAATGAATAATAGATTAAAAAAAGCAAAGCGTTTAGTGTGTATTACCATACATTATTTTGGAGGTGATTTTTCATAATAAGTTTACATTTTGAACTTTTTATATAGTTTTATCTAATTCTTGATGAAAACACTATTTTTACATCAAGAATTAGAGTACTATGATTTCAAAAGAACAATTTAATAAAGAGTTAGATTTAATTATAAAGAATGCAATACGAGAAGATATAGGAGATGGAGATCATACTTCATTATCTTGCATTCCATCTGATGCAACAGGAAAAGCAAAATTATTAGTAAAAGACAAAGGAATAATAGCAGGAGTAGAGTTTGCTAAAAAGGTTTTTAGTTATGTAGATGAAACCTTAGAAGTGGAAACATTAATCAATGATGGAGATGAAGTTGAATATGGAGACATTGTTTTTTATGTTTCAGGAAAATCCCAATCTATTTTAATGGCAGAACGTTTAGTATTAAACGCTATGCAACGTATGAGTGCTATTGCAACAAAAACTAAGTTTTTTGCTAACTTATTAGAGGGAACAAAAACGAAAGTGTTAGATACTCGTAAAACTACTCCAGGTATACGTGCATTGGAAAAATGGGCGGTAAAAATAGGTGGAGGAGAAAATCACCGATTTGCTTTATACGATATGGTTATGATTAAAGATAATCATATAGATTTTGCAGGAGGGATAACTCAAGCAATTACAAAAACCCAAAAGTACTTAGCAGAGAAAGATTTAGATATTAAAATTATAGTTGAAGCTCGTAGTTTGGAAGAAATTGAAGAAATTTTATCAAACGAAGGCGTGTACAGAATTTTAATAGATAACTTTAATTATGAAGATACACGTAAAGCTGTAGCGTTAATCGGTGATAAATGTTTAACGGAATCTTCAGGTGGAATTAATGAAAAAACAATCAGAGAATATGCAGAATGTGGAGTTGATTTCATTTCATCAGGAGCTTTAACGCACTCTGTTTATAATTTAGATTTAAGCTTAAAAGCTGTAGATTAATCAATTGAATAAAGTACAAGAAACCTTGTAAATAGGTTTCAATAGTGTTAAAAGATTAAAAACTCAAGGATGTAATTATAAATTATGCTTGAGTTTTAATATGTTTGCTAAATATTATTAATATAAAATTCCCTTATCTCCAATGAAGAAAAAATTACGTATATTTTTTACATGTTTATTAATGTTTAGTTCCTGTTTTCAATTAATGAGTCAAAAAATTGATGTGGGAAGTAAAGCTGTTGATTTTACAGGATATGATGTGAAATCAAAAAAACGAATTAAATTATCTCAGTATAAGAATAAGAAGAATGTATTGTTAAACTTTACAGCTACTTATTGTGGTCCTTGTTGGAAAACATATCCACATATGGATAAACTTCAACAAAAATATCCTTCAGATTTAAAAGTAATTTCTGTCCACGGAGATGAAAAAAAGGATACTTGGTATAAAATTGCAAAACGTTTAAAAATAGATTTTAAGAGTGCAACTATTTGGAATGTTGAAGAAAAAGAGAAAATAAAGAAGATTTACGATATAGACCAATACCCAGTTTTCTTTTTAATTGATAAAAAAGGAATTATTGTTGACAGATGGGTTGGTAATAAGAAAAAATATATGGATTATTCAGTTAAATATTTAATTGAACCATAGTTTAATATTATAGTAAAATCCTGTTTTGTAAAACTTTTTACAAATTAATAAATAGTTCAGTTTAACTTAAAATAAGTAAAATGAAAAAACATATAGTCATTGTTGCTGCGCTTACTTTTATGGTGAGTTGTAATACCAAAGAAACCAAAAAGGAAACTAAAGAAAATACTGATATGAGTGTGACTACAGCAGATAATCCTTTGTTAGTAAAAAGTACATTAGATTATGGAGCTCCAGATTTTACTAAAATAAAAGACGAGCATTTTATGCCTGCTATTTTAGAAGGTATGAAAGTGCAAAATGAAGAAATAGCTAAAATTGTTGAGAATAAAGAAGTACCTACTTTTGAAAATACCATACTAGCTTTAGAAGAAAGTAGTAAAACATTGGATAATGTAACAGCAGTTTTTTATGCATTGGCAGGAGCTAATACCAACGATACAATTAAAGATATTCAAAAAGAATTAGCACCAAAGTTTTCTAAACACAATGATGATATTTTATTAAATACCGAACTATTTGCTAAAATAAAAACAGTTTACAATACATTAGATACTTTAAATTTAGATGAAGAATCTAAACATTTAGTAAAAGAATATTACAAAAAATTTGTAAAAGCTGGAGCAAATTTATCAGAAGATAAAAAAGAAAAATTAAAAGAGATTAACTCTGAAATAGCAAGTTTATCAAACGATTTTGGTAAAAAGTTATTAGATGCGAGTAAAAAAGGAGGAGTTGTAGTTGAAGATAAGGGGAAATTAAAAGGACTTTCAGAAGAAAAAATTAAATCCATAGAAAAAGATGGTAAATATGAAATCCAGTTAATTAATACAACACAACAACCATCATTACAAGCATTAGAGAATAGAGAAGTTCGTAAAGATTTATTTGAAAAATCAATTCACAGAACAGATGCTGGAGAATATAACACTAGCGATCTAGTAAAGAAAATGGTGTCTTTAAGAGCTGAAAAAGCTAAGATTTTAGGTTTTGACAATTATGCAAGTTGGAGCTTACAAGGAACAATGGCATCTACACCAGCTAAGGTTTTTGAAATGTTTAATGGATTAATTCCAGGATCATTAGAAAAAGTAGCTTCAGAAGTAAAAGAAATACAAGCAGAAATAAATAAAGAAGGAGGAGATTTTAAATTAACACCATACGATTGGAATCATTATGCAGAAAAGGTTCGTAAATCGAAGTATAATTTAAATGAAGAAGAAGTAAAACCTTATTTCGAAGTAACAAATGTTTTAGAAAAAGGTGTTTTCTATGCTGCAACAAAGTTATATGGAATTACCTTTAAAAAGCGTACAGACATTCCAACATATCATCCAGATGTTGTAGTATATGAAATCTTCGAAGAGGACGGAAGTCCATTAGGATTATATTATGGAGACTTCTTTGCAAGAGATAGTAAAAGAGGAGGAGCATGGATGAGTGCATTTGTAAAGCAATCAAAACTAAGAGGACAAAAACCAGTAATTTACAATGTATGTAACTCACCAAAACCAGCAGAAGGAGAGCCAGCTTTAATAAGTTTTGATGAAGTAGAAACAATGTTTCATGAGTTTGGACATGCATTACATGGATTATTTGGAAATCAAAAATATGCTTCAATTTCAGGAACAAGTACTTCGAGAGATTTTGTAGAGTTCCCATCACAGTTTAATGAAAATTGGGCAACGCATCCAGAAGTATTAAATAATTACGCATTACATTATAAAACAGGTGAAGTAATTCCAGCATCATTATTAAAAAAGATAAAAGATGCAGGAACGTTTAATCAAGGATATTCAATGATAGAGAACTTATGTTCTTCTAATTTAGATATGCAATGGCATACAATTTCAGTAGATGATAAAATAGAAGACGTAGCAAAATTTGAAGAAGAAGCATTAAGTAAAATGAAATTAAAAGTATCTGAGGTACCACCAAGATACCGTTCAACATATTTTGCACATATATTTAGTGGAGGATATGCAGCAGGTTACTATTCATACTTATGGACAGAAATGTTAAGTCACGATGCATACGATTGGTTTAAAAACAATGGATTGTTAACACGTGAAAATGGACAAAAGTTCAGAGAACAAATCTTGTCAAAAGGAAATACAATGGATTATGCAGAAATGTATAAAACTTTTGCAGGAAGAGATCCAAAAGCAACTCCGATGTTAAAAGCAAGAGGATTAAAATAAATGAACGATTATTTCGATAGCGAAACGTTTTCTAAAATTGATTTTAGTACAACCAAAATCAAAAAAGGAGAATATGACAATTGTACGTTTGAAAATTGTAACTTTGAAGGTATACATGCGTCTAATATTCAATTCTTAGAATGCGAGTTTATCGATTGTAATTTTAGCAATACTATTATAAAAGGCACTTCTCTAAAAGAAGTGTCTTTTGTGAATTGTAAAATGATTGGAGTAAAGTTTAATGAATGTGATTCATTCTTATTAGAGTTTAGTTTTAAAAATTGCCAGTTAAACTTTTCGTCATTTTATCAGTTAAAAGTTCCTAAAACAAGATTTATAAATTGTAATTTACAAGAGGCAGATTTTACAGAAGGAGATTTACATCAGTCTACCTTTGAAAATTGCGATTTAAATGGAACAATTTTTGAAAAAACAGTTATAGAAAAAGCAGATTTTAGGTCAGCAAAAAACTTTTCAATCGATCCAGAAAACAATCGATTAAAAGGAGCAAAATTTTCATTAGAAAACAGTGTTGGTCTATTACGGAAGTATAATATAGTTATTGAATGACTAAATTAATTGAAGATAAGTTAAGAAAAGTACCAGTATTAAATTTATTGGTGGCCTTTGGGAAAAAAATAAAAATTCCCGGCCTAGAAGGAATGTCCTTATACGACGTATTAGAAATGTACATAATAGGTATTGTAAAAGGAGCTTTGACAACAAGAGCAGGAGGAGTTGCTTTTAGTTTTTTTATGGCAATATTTCCATTTATGCTATTCATACTATCTCTTATACCTTACATTCCAATAGATGGTTTTCAAGACAATCTTTTTAGTTTAATCCAAGAAATGCTGCCACCAAAAACATTCGATGCTGTAGCAATTGTATTGAAAGATATTGTAAATAATCAGTATAGTGGGTTATTATCTTTTGGTTTTTTAGCTTCTATTTTTCTAATGACAAATGGTGTAAATGCCATTTTTGGAGGTTTTGAATATTCGTATCATGTTAAAGAAATGAGAAGTGTATTTAGAGCATATTTCATTTCATTAGGAGTTTCATTATTAATGTCACTTTTCTTAATTGTAACTGTAGTCTTAATTATTTTTTATCAACTGGCATTAGCAAGAATAGACCAAGCAGGTTGGTTAAATACAACAGATTTGAACTTATTTTACTGGGGACGTGGGTTACTATTCTTATTAATGATTTTTACCATTGTATCCTTATTATTTAGATTTGGTACCAAACAAGGAAAGGAAGTGAAATTCTTTTCACCAGGAGCAATATTAACTACTATATTATCATTATTCACATTCTACTTATTTGGAATATATGTAGTAAAATTTGCAACATATAACAAATTATATGGATCGATAGGAACATTATTGGTCTTAATGTTGTTTGTTTGGTTAAATGCTATTATACTACTTTTGGGTTTTGAATTGAACGCTTCTATTTATCGATTAAAACGAAGAAATAAAACTTCATAATTATCCTATAAATTCAGATATTTGCGCTTGCAGAAGAACAAGGTAGTTTTTCTGTTAACAAGTAATATCTAAATTTAGAATTCATAATTCATATGAAACCAAGTATACCAAAAGGAACAAGAGATTTTTCATCAAGTGAAGTAGCCAAAAGAAATTATATTTTTAATATAATAAGACATTCGTTTGAAAACTTCGGATTTCAACCAATTGAAACTCCAAGTTTTGAAAAATCATCAACTTTAATGGGAAAATATGGAGAAGAAGGAGATCGATTAATTTTTAAGATTTTAAATTCAGGAAATTTTCTTTTTGAAAAAAATACAATAGAATTACCTGATTCTTATGAAAAGATAAAGCATAATTCTTTAGATGATCTTGAAACTTCTGAAAAAATAGAGTTAAATAAGTTTACTAACAGAATTTCAACAAAAGCACTTCGTTACGATTTAACTGTGCCATTTGCACGTTATGTAGTACAACACCAAAACGATATTACATTTCCGTTTAAACGCTATCAAATACAACCAGTTTGGAGAGCAGATCGTCCACAAAAAGGCCGTTTTAGAGAGTTTTATCAATGTGATGCCGATGTAGTTGGAAGTAAATCGTTAGTACAAGAAGTAGAATTTGTCCAATTATACGATACTGTTTTTAGTAAGTTAGGGTTGTTAGGAACGACTATCAAAATTAATAATAGAAAAATATTATCAGGTATTGCAGAGGTAATTGGAGCATCTGATAAATTAATAGATTTTACAGTAGCTTTAGATAAGTTAGATAAAATAGGAAAAGAAGGAGTTGTTAAAGAAATGCTTGAAAAAGGAATTTCTGAAGCAGCTATTGAAAAAGTAGATCCATTATTTAATTTTTCGGGAACTAATCAAGATAAGTTAGCATCATTAGAAGAGATGTTAAAAGACTCTGAAGAAGGAATTCAAGGAGTAAATGACTTACGTACTGTAGTAAATATGATTGAAGAGTTAGGGTTAACATCAGCTACTTTGGAGTTGGATGTAACACTAGCACGTGGATTGAATTATTATACAGGAGCTATTTATGAAGTAGCAGCACCAAAAGGTGTCAAAATGGGATCTATCGGTGGTGGAGGTCGTTATGACGACTTGACAGGAATTTTTGGACTAAAAGATGTAAGTGGAGTTGGAATTTCTTTTGGGTTAGATCGTATCTACCTGGTTATGGAAGAACTGAATTTATTTGAGGCAGTAGAATTACCTAAGCCAAAAGTATTATTCATAAATTTTGATGAAAGTCAGAGTTTATCTAAGATTAAAGCGATTAAAGAATTAAGAAATAACAACATAAAATCTGAATTATATCCAGATGTAGCTGGAAGTATTAAACAACAAAAGAAACAATGGAAGTATGCTACGAATAGAGAAATTGATTTTGTAGTAACAGATATAGAAAACGGTACACTTGTTGTTAAAAATATGAAGGCAGGAGAACAATTTAATTGTACTGTCAACGAATTGATTAACAAACTACAGTAAATTAACAACATTATATTGTAAATTTGCGCCTTAATAACAGAAAGAAATGTTTGAAGTGAATAACAACAAAATGAATGACGAAAGAATAGATGAGATTGGGGAGAACCACGTAGGTACCTCAGCTCAAACTCCATTAAGAGCAGATGCTTTTGATATTTCGGATAAAGAAAAAATAGAAAAAATACAGGAAAGTGTTAAAGATATTCTAGAAACTTTAGGAATGGATTTAACAGATGATAGTATGCAAGGAACTCCTAAAAGAGTAGCTAAAGCTTTTGTTAATGAATTATTCATGGGATTAAACCCAAAGAACAAACCTGCTGCATCTACTTTTGATAATACCTATAAGTACGGTGAAATGTTAGTAGAAAAAAATATCATTGTATATTCTACTTGTGAGCACCACTTATTACCAATTATAGGAAGAGCACATGTGGCTTATATTTCAAAAGGAAAAGTTATTGGTTTATCTAAAATGAACCGTATTGTTGAGTATTATGCTAAACGTCCACAAGTACAAGAGCGTTTAACAATGCAAGTAGTACAGGCAATGCAAGAAGCTTTAGGAACAGATGATGTTGCTTGTGTTATTGATGCAAAACATTTATGTGTAAATTCTAGAGGAATTAAAGATATAGAAAGTAGTACAGTAACAGCTGAGTTTGGTGGAGCGTTTAAAAACAAAGAAACTAAACGTGAGTTCTTAGACTATATAAAATTAAATACTGACTTCCAATAGTAAAAAAGTCTTTACAAATATTTAAAAAACTCTCAACTTTTAAAGTTGAGAGTTTTTTGTTTTAGTATAGTTTGATAATAGCTTAATATAAAAGGAAAGTAGGCATAATAAAATCCTTTAAACCTCATTTATAAATTAACAGCTATTTACAATAAATTAAAGTTTACTTTCTTCACTTAACAATTCTATTACGCTAAAATAGCTTTCTCTAAAAGTTTTCTTAATATTAAAAAGTTTACAAATAGTAAAATTATATAGTGATTTGTAGTGATTAAATTTAACTATTGTAAAACTAAACGAAATGAATTATTTAAAACTTTTATTAAGTACAATACTTGTTCTTTTTATAAGTACTGCTGTTTTAGCACAAAAATCTACCATTACTGGGGTAGTTAGCGATGGAAGTTATCCACTTCCAGGAGCTAGTGTTGTAGTTGTAGGAACTACAAAAGGGGTAAATACAGATATTGATGGAAACTTTGTCTTGAGTAAAGTCGGTATTGGAGAAATCGAATTAGAAATATCATATATAGGTTTTCAAGCAAAAAAAGTAAAAGTATCCTTAGAGGAAGGAGCTCAAAAAAATATAGGAGTTGTAACATTAATTTCTTCTTCACAAGAATTAGATGAAGTAATTATTAGCGGTGGTACACGAAGAAATAGCGAAGCTAAAGCATTAAGTATTCAAAAGAAATCGATGAGTATTATGAATGTTATTGCAGCTGATGGTATAGGTAAATTACCAGATCGTAATGCTGCAGAAACTGTTCAACGTATTCAAGGATTATCTATAGAAAGAGACCAAGGAGAAGGGCGTTTTGTATCGGTAAGAGGATTGCCACCATTTTGGACATCTACCACTATTAACGGAAATAGAATTCCAACTGCTGAAGAAGAAACTACTTCAAGAGCTACAGCATTCGATTTTTTTCCTTCAGAATTAATATCGTATGTACAAGCTGCAAAAGCATTTACTCCCGATATGGAAGCTGATGGAATTGGAGGAGGAGTAAATTTTATAACGCAAACAGCTCCTACGAAACAAATTTTAAGTATAAACATTGGAGGAGGTTATAACGATAAATCAGGTAAGCCAATTTATAACGCGTCGTTAACTTATGGTAATAAAAGTAAGGATGGAAAGTTTGGTTTTATTATCAATGGATCCTATTGGAATAGAAACTGGGGAACAGATAATTTTGAAGCTCGTAGAAAAGGAGATGAAGGAGTGTTTAGAATGGAGTTAAGAGATTATAATGGTGTAAGAATAACAACAGGTTTAAATGGAGCTATGGAGTATAATTTTACACCAGATTATAAAATGTACTTCAGAGGAGTTTATGGTACGTTATCAGATACAGAAACACATTACAAACACAGAGTTCGTTTTGATAAATTCGATTCAGGTACCAATACAGCTAGAGTAGAATTACAAAATATTTATAACGAACTTATTACAGAAATGTTTGGTGGAGAGCTTGGAGGAAAGCATTCATTAATAAACGGTAAGCTTGATTGGAGTATTGCTTCTTATTCAAATGAATTTAGATATGGAAACATTCCTACAGCAAAAGATAAAAGTTATTATGTAGTTAAGTTTAAACAAGATGGTATTGGTATAAAACCAACATACTTAGATAATAGACCAACAGCCAATGGAGGAGCAGGAGATGATAGAGCATATTGGAAAGCAGATGGAGGTTTGTTAGACTATAATGATACAGACGCCTTATTTGGTTTCTTTAGTGACCCAAATTTTAAAATGGATGCAACACAAATGTCTTTTTCTGATTTAGAGTTATATAAAATTTCAATTAAAGAGCGAGATAATATAGTAGCTGCATTAAATTATGAACATACTATAAACGATAATTTTAAAATTAAAGTAGGAACAAAGTTTAGAGATAAAGATCGTAGAGCAACATTTGAAGATTTGTATTATGGATGGTCAGGAACAGGAGCTACACCAGTTTTATCAGATTATTCACAGTATTTAATGAATCAACCAGGGAAGGGAGATTTCTTAAAAGAAATGGGGTCTAATATTCAATCAACATTTAGTCCAGTACTATCTCAAGCTGGAATGAAAAACTTTTGGATAACAAATCAAGCTAATTTATCAGTTTTACCAGGAGATTCATCAGCCTTACAATTTAATAGCGGTTTAGGTAGAAACTTTAATGTAGATGAAACTCATTTATCATTCTATGGTATGGGAACTTTAAAAGCATCTGAACAATGGACTATTTTAGGAGGTTTAAGAGCTACAAAAACAGAAACAAAAGTAGATGGGTATGTTGTTGAAAACAATGTTTTAACCAAAGCTATGAATACGAAAAGTTATTGGGCAGTATTACCAATGTTACACATTAAATATTCTCCAAAAAAGGATATGAATATTCGTTTTGCAGCTACAAGAAGTTTTTCAAGGCCAAATTTTGGAGACATTTCACCATCTGGAACTTTTATTTCTTTCGATAACGAATTTAAAGGAGGGAATCCAAACTTAAATCCAACATTTTCATGGAATTTCGATTTGTTAGGAGAGTATTATTTTAAAAATGTAGGAGTAATCAATGCAGGTTTTTTCTATAAATCAATAACAGATCCAGTATTTAATGATACTTATCAAGGAACTTATAATGGACAAGCTGGAGTGGAATTTAGTACACCAACAAACGGTGCTGATGCTTGGATTGCTGGTATGGAATTAGGAATAAATAAGCGTTTTGATTTCTTACCAGGTTTCTTAAAATACTTTGGAACACAAGTAAATGTAACATTTATGGATTCCGAAATGACAAAGCCAAGTGGTAGAAAAGTATCTACTCCATACCAAGCAGGAACTTTATTTAATGCTCAATTGTTCTTTGAAAAAGGAGGTTTTAATACAAGGTTAGCATTCAATCATAAAGGAAGCTATGCTATTGGGTTTGGAGAAAGAGACATAGATGATGTATACTATGGAACTTACAATACTTTAGATTTTTCTGCATCGTATCAAATAGGGAAAAATTGGACTATATATACTGATGTAAATAACATTTTAAACAATCCTCTAATTTATCACTATGGGAAAACAGAGGATCGTCCTAAACAAGTAGAATACTATGGTATTAAAGGAAACATTGGTGTGAAGTTTAGTCTATAAGCTATGAGTAAAGATTTGAATTAAATGCAAAAACAAAGCTCTCAAATACTTGAGAGCTTGTTCTGTAAAATAAAAAAATATGCGTTTACGATTTTTATTACAAGCCTCCATAGCCGCATTCGGAACTTATTTCTGTATGTATGCATTTAGGAAACCATTTACGGTAGCAACATTTGCTAACGAATCATTCATAGGAATAGATTTTAAAATATTACTCATAATAGCTCAAGTAATAGGGTATACACTATCTAAGTTTATAGGAATTAGAATAATAGCTGAGATGAAAAGCTCAAAAAGAATGATGTTTTTAATAGGCTTTATTCTTTTTGCTGAATTAGCTCTTTTAGGTTTTGCTACAGTTCCTGCTCCTTATAATATAGTATGTTTATTTTTTAATGGACTTCCTTTAGGAATGATTTGGGGAATAGTATTTTCCTATTTAGAAGGAAGAAAAGCTACAGAGTTATTGGGAGTTATTTTATCATCAAGTTTTATCGTGTCTTCAGGCGCTGTAAAATCGGTAGGTAAAATAGTTTTAGATACATTTCACTTTAATGAATATTGGATGCCTTTTATAACAGGAGGATTTTTTATTATTCCACTAATCTTTTTTGCTTGGTTATTAGAAAGACTACCAGAACCAACAAAAGAAGATAAATTGCTTAGAACAGTAAGAAAACCATTAGATAAAACTGAAAGAAAGAGGTTGTTTAGAAAGTTTGTAATTCCATTAACTCTTATAGTTTTCTTCTTTATGCTATTGACATCTATTAGAGATTTTAGAGACAATTTTGCAAGAGAAATTTGGGATGCATTAGGGTATGAAGACGCATCAATTTATAGTATATCAGAAATACCAATAGCAATAACAGTACTAATAGTTTTAGGTTTTATAGGGAGCATAACTAAAAACTTTAAAGCTTTTATGTATTATCATTATGTATTGATAATTGGCTGTACTTCAATTATCATTTCGACTTTATTATTTCAGCAGTCATTAATTTCTCCCTTAGTATGGATGACGGTTTCAGGATTAGGTTTGTATAGTTGCTATGTACCATTCAATGGAATTTTCTTTGATAGAATGATAGCAACTTTTAAAATTAAAGGAAACGTAGGTTTTTTAATATACATAGCAGATGCATTCGGTTATTTGGGTAGTATACTCATTTTACTATATAAAAACTTTGGAAAAGGCGATATTTCTTGGCTAAGCTTTTTCATAACAGCTTTATACTTTTTAGCATTTATAGGGCTAATAATAACTACTTATTGTTTTCAATTTTTTAGAAGAAAATATAAAAAACCAATACAAATACAAGAATTAATTTATGAACAACAAATATGATTTAATTGTAGTGGGAGGTGGAGTTTTAGGAACTTTCCACGCATATCATGCAGCAAAAAAAGGACTATCGGTAATAATTTTAGAAAAAGATGCAAAACCGAATGGAGCTACAGTACGCAATTTTGGGCAAGTAGTTCCTTCAGGGATGAATCAGAAATGGCAAAACTTTGGAAGAGAAAGTTTAGCTATTTATAAAGAAATTCAAAAAGAATTTGATATTACTATTAGGCAAAATGGAACGGTATATCTAGCATCAAATGAAGAAGAGGTTCAGTTGATAGAAGAACTTCATGAAATTAATAAGCAAAATAATTATACATCTGAACTATTTACAAAACAGCAATGTTTAAATAAGTATGACGGTTTGCGAAGTGATTATTGTAAAGCAGGTTTATTTTTTCCTCAAGAAGTAACGGTAGAGCCAAGAACAATGATTTTACAATTACATTCTTTTTTAAGAGAACAAGGTATTCAAGTTTGTTATAATACCACAGTAATAAATACAGAAGAAATAAATGGAGAAGTACAAGTAACATCTTCAAATGGAGAAGAGTTTAAAGCATTGAAAGTTTTGATATGCAACGGATCAGATTTTAAAACCTTATATCCTTCAATTTATAATGAAAGTGATTTAGTTGTTTCTAAATTACAAATGATGCAAACAAAACCACAAGGTAATTATAGGTTAAATGGATCTATTTTAACAGGTTTAACCATTAGACGTTATGAAGCTTTTGAAGAATGTTCATCATGGAATTTAATCAAATCGAAAGAAAATCCAAATAGTTTTGAAAAGAAATATGGAGTGCACATATTATTTAAGCAAGCTACAGACGGATCTATAATATTAGGTGATTCACATGAATATGCAGATGCAAAGAATATTGACAGTTTAGGTTTCGATTTAAAAGAAGAAATTGACAGTTTTATGTTACAAGAAGCAAAGAAAATTATAGAGCTACCAAACTATGAAATCCAGCATCGTTGGGCAGGATTTTATAGTCAATGTAAAACCAAAGACATTTTTGAACACACTATAGGAGATAATATACATATAGTAACAGGTATAGGAGGGAAAGGAATGACGGGTAGCGCTGGATTTTCAAAAGAAAAAATTAATAAGGTATTTAATTTAGTATATGATAAATAAAGAGATACAAATGGTTGTTTTTGATATGGCAGGAACAACAGTAGATGAACAAAATGTAGTTTATAAAACGTTGCATAAAGCGTTAAATGAACATGGAGTTGATGTAGATTTAGCTACAGTTTTAAAACTAGGAGCTGGTAAGGAAAAGCATCAGGCAATAAAAGATGTATTGAACTATAGTAAACCAAATCAATTAATAGAATCAGAAACCATTTTTGAAGATTTCAAAGTCTTATTAAATAAAGCTTATAAAGATTTAGAAGTAAAACCAATAAAAGGGGTACAAAGAGTTTTATTAAATCTTAGAGAAGAAGGTATAAAAGTAGTTTTAAATACAGGGTATAATAGAGAAGTAGCTACTTTATTATTGGAAAAATTACAATGGGATGAAAAGATACATTACGATGCACTTATAACAGCAAGCGATGTAGTAAAAGGACGTCCTCATCCTGATATGATTTTTAAAGCAATGGAGTTGTTTAATATAACAGATGCTTCTACAGTTTTAAAGGCAGGTGACTCTGCTATAGATATAGCAGAAGGAAAAAATGCAGGCTGTGGAATAACAATAGGTGTATTGTCTGGAGCACAAACTCAAGAACAACTAGAAGAAGAAAAACCAACCTATATTTTAAATTCGTTAACAGCTATTAATGAAGTTTTTTGATAGTTTAAATAATTGTAAAACATTTGTTTATGAAAATTAAAGTTAATGTTAGCTAGATTATTATAAGATTAATATTCATAAAGTAGGGTCTTGAAAGTTTACTAATAGTATATATTTAAATAACAAATTAACTAATAGTAAACTTTTTTTTATGAAAACAAATTATTTTTTAAAGCTTTTGGCTTTAACTTTTACACTAACAATTACAAGTTGTCAGGAAAACGGATTGGAAGAGATAACTTCTAAACAAAAAAAATCAAGTAAAAATGTTGGATCAAAATCATCGCTAAAAAAGAAGGTTTTGGTTGTAGGTTTTGATGGTATCCAGTTTGAGAAAATTTCAGAAACATCAACACCAAATTTAGATAAGCTAAATATTGTGAAAGCTTATGCTGGTGGAATTGATAATACAGCATCAGAGCAAAAAACAAGTAGTGGACCAGGTTGGACTACTATTTTAACAGGAGTTTGGGTAAACAAACATGGTGTAGCTGATAATAGTACATCAAACAAATCTAAAGTAAAGAGTGTTTTTGAGTTAATTAAAAACTCTAAACAAAATTTAAAAACAGCAAGTGTAGTTACTTGGGCTCCAATTCATGACTTTTTTAGAGATAAATTAAATTTTATCGATTATCATTCTAAGAGCGGAGGAGATGAAAACAGTGTAACAGGAGCTATTCATGCAATTAAAAATGAAGAATCAGATTTCGTTTTTGTTCATTTAGATGATGTAGATGGAGTAGGACATTCATTGGGGTTTGGTACTTCATATAACAAAGCAATAACGAAAGCAGATGAGCAATTTGGAAGAATTGTAGCTGAAATTGAAAAAAGAACTGATGAAGATTGGTTAATTATGGTGGTTACCGATCATGGTAGAGGAAGTGGTGGATATAACCATGGAGGACAAACTACTCAAGAGAAAACTATATTTGTGGGAATGAATAAAGTGGGAAATGAAGAGTTTACTTCTTCAGTACCTACAATTCCAAATAAAGACTATCAAGGAATTTATGGTTATGTAGCTCAAACAGCTATAGTACCATCGGTATTAACCCATTTAGGTATTTCAATTCAAAAAGAATGGCAACTAAATAGTACTTCATTAATTGGTAATGTTGGAGTTAGAAAAGTTATGATGCATAACTTAAACACAATTTATTGGAGTTCTAATTCATCAGGTAATGTTGAAATTTATAAGAATAATTCTTTCTTAAGTTCTGTTTCAGCGTCACAAGGTTTGTATTCAGATATTAGTTCTGATGGAAGTGTTAATTATACATTAATGTTAAACGGACAAAGTGGTTCAGTAGCTTTAAATAATTCAAAAATTATAGCGGGGTTAGATTGGAATGATATGATAAATAACAGAGCTTATTTTTTTAGAAGTGATAATAAGTATGTGCGTTACAATAAAACATTGGATAAATCAGATAGTGGATATCCAAAGGAAACAAATAATAGTTCATGGCCAGGACTTGGAGCGTATAAAGAAGCAATTAGCGCAGCTTTTAAATGGCATAATAATAAAGGGTACTTTTTTTTGAATGACGGTAGATATATACGTTACGATATGAATTCAGATTCGGTAGACTCAGGGTATCCAACTACAATTACAAATGGAAATTGGCCAGGTCTAGACTCATATAAAAATAAAATAATAGCAGCACTAAATTGGAATAATAGTAAGGCATACTTCTTTTTAAATGATGGAACCTATATTAGATATAGTATTAGTAATGATGAGGTTGATTCTGGATATCCAAAGCCAATAAATAATAGTACATGGCCAGGATTAGGAGATTATAAGACTAAAATTACTGCAGCTGTAGATTGGAACTCGACATTTTGTTATTTCTTTTTAGATAATAATACGTATATAAAGTATAGCAAAATAACAGATAGTGCAGTTTCAGGATATCCAAAGCCTGTAAATAACAGTACATGGCCAGGGTTAAACAATTAAGAATAAAATTTTAAAATAGGTAGAATTCGAATGAGTTCTGCCTATTTATTTTCAGAATAAAAGTATAAAACCAGCATGGTACAATCTTTATCAGATTTGTTGATAGGTACATGAGGATTTCTTCCATCAAAATATAGAGAGTCTCCTTCGGAAACTAATACTTCTTCATTATTTATTAAATAGGTACATTTACCACTAATAATAAATTTAAATTCCCAAGCATCAGTAACGACCTTTTCTCTTTTAGAATTTGGTTTGATGTTTAAAATAACAGCTTCAAAACCTATAGCAGATAAACTTTTACTAAATAAATGATGATAGGTAAAACCTTCTGCCTCTACTTCTTTTTCAATAAGTTGTTGTTGGTCTTTTGAAATGTGAATGTAGTTGGCAGTTTGAGAATTTTCAATCCCTCTAAAAAAAGTACTAGCATCAATTTTTAAAGCACTAATTAATTCTAACAAAACAGGTAAAGAAGGAATAGTTCTTCCATTTTCTATTCTTGAAATCAAACCATTAGAAACACCTGCGTTTGAAGCTACATCACTAATGGTTAATTTTTGTTCTTTTCTGATGGTTTTGATACGTTTACCAATACCTATTAAAAAATTATTCATAGAGTAATTTTGAAAATTAAATGTAAATAAAAACTACGAATATTTAGAGGACTTATCTTAAAAAGTAAAAATACTGTTTTAAGTAAATGAAACTCAAAATCTTTTCAAGAAAGTTATGTGAATAAAATAATTATAATAAAATCAATAATTTACGCTTTAATAAAAAAAATGGCACTACCTTTGCAGTACAATAAACGTTGTTAGCACTTAAGCAAGCAACACATAATTTTTTATAATGAATAAAGGTACTGTAAAATTTTTCAACGAATCAAAAGGATTTGGATTTATCGTTGAAGAAGGAACAAACAAAGAACATTTTGTACACGTTTCTGGATTAATTGATGAAATCCGTGAAAACGACGAAGTAGAATTCGAGTTACAAGAAGGAAGAAAAGGATTAAACGCTGTTAACGTAAGAGTATTATAATATATAGATTACCAGAGTAAACTTTTTAATGAGAAAAGCCTATCATAGTTGATAGGCTTTCTTATTTTTATATTTTAATTGTATCAAATGAAAGACGGAAGAAATAGAAAAGACATAAAGATTGGGTTAGAAGTTGAGGTTGTTCAAAAAAATCATCAAAGAACTGGAGAGTTAACTGCAGGAATTGTAGGGAAGATATTAACGAAATCGTCAAATCATGCCCATGGAATTAAAGTGCAATTAGAATCAGGAATTGTAGGTAGAGTTAAAAATATAATCGATAATTAAAACTAAACTATTCTTCTTCGTTAATCTGTTTTAATTTTTTTACACCATCAATTAAAAACCATCCGGCAAATAATATTCTAATAAGTACAAAAATATACTTGTTTTCGGTTTTAAAATTTAAAATAACTCGGTAGCTTTCTAAATCTTGAGAAAACCTAGAAAAAGTGTTAACAAGAATAAAAATACCGATAGCTATATATATAATAGGTAATATTTTTTTCATTATTTAATAGGGATTTTAAGAGTGTATTCTTTACGACTTTTATTATTAAGTTTTGTTTCTCTTAACCATGGATTTACCAACTTTAAATCTTTATAAGTCACACCACAAGTCTTAGCAAAACTCGCAATATTTGTTATAGCAGTATCTACTTTAATTTCATAAGTGTCAGGGAAGGTATAAAGGTCTTCTTTGTCAAATACAAAACCATATTTTTTAGGATTCGACATCACTTCTTTTAAAGCTAAAATTCTAAAAACATATCTACCAGTTTCGGTATTTAAAAGTAAGTCGTAATAATCGCTTACTTGTTGTTGCTTCATACGTTGCGATATTCTCCCATTTCCAGCATTGTAAGCTGCTGCTGCAAGTGTCCAAGAACCTAATTTTTTCTTAGCCTTTTTTAAATATTCGGCAGCAACTCTTGTCGATTTTTCTAAGTTATAACGCTCATCAACATTTCTATTAACTTCCAATCCATATTCACGTCCAGTTGCTGGCATAAAATGCCAATATCCAGCAGCTCCTTTAGAAGAAGGAATGTTAATTAAAGCACTTTCTGCAACACATAAATATTTAAAATCGTCAGGTAAACCATATTCTTTAAGCAAGGGTTCTATAATAGGAAAAAACTTGTTAGCTCTTTTTATTAATAATAATCCGTTTGATTGCCAGTAAGTATTAACAAGTAACTCGCGATCCATTCGCTCTTTAATATCAGCTCTTTCTAAGGGAACACGTTCTCCAGCCAATTCCATGTATTTTGGAACTTTAACAGCTCTAATTTCATAGCTTTCCGCTACATTTTTAACTTCTGGTTCATTAGATTGACTAATGATATTCGTAAATAACACTCCTACAAAAACGACTGTAGTGAGTGATAAGAATCGTATTGATTTATTCATCCTCTTTATTTTTTTGTTGAAGTTACTTTGGTATTAAGCATTCAAAAAGCATTCCTTTTCTAATATTTTAGAAATAGTTTTTGCTTTATTCAGAATCATAATATGAGTTCCATTTTCAACCTCAATATAATTTTCTATGTGTTTTACTGGAAATACTTCATCTTTATTTCCATGAATATGAATTACATTTTTTAAAGGCTCTTCTTGTTGCCAATGTAATACATTGTAAATAGCCCATTGTAAATAGTCTTTATCTCTTATTGATAAGTATAACTTATACAATTCAGCTCTTTTCTTTAAATAATCATTAAAGAAATAATGCTCATAGCTTTCAATATTCGCTATAATATTTGAAGGGAAAAGCTTATAAGCCCTTGTTAATTGAGCTATTTTTAAGCGTTTGGGTAGTTCTTTGTTGGTTTTTATGCTAGATATAAGAATAACTTTTTTACAGTTAATGAGCTTACTCATTTCTTGTACCATAACACCTCCAAAAGATACTCCTACTAATATAGGGTTTTTATGTTGAATATTAGCACACATTCTTTGTGCATATTCTTCAATAGTTTCATTTAGCGATTTTGGTAATATCCAACTTAAATAATGAAGCTCAAAATGTTCGTCTGATAAAGAAAGATACTCAAATATTTTAATGTTTGCGGCTAAACCGGGAACAAAATACACATGAGTTTTTGCCATTAGTTAAAGAATTTTTTATCTAGTAAAATACCTTCAATGTATTCGTGTACGTTAATTAATGCATCTGGAATATCATTCCACAAACGAATTTTTATTTGTTTTCCTTTATAGGTAATAAAAGTACTAGGTAAATCGGTAATACGCTCATTGTCGTATACGTCTTTAAAGCTATCAAAATCTCCCTCGTTTAGCATTTTAGTAAGTTTATTAAACTGCTCATTCGAAAGTTTAAATTCATGTTTTCCTTTTTCATTAACATATTGAATACCGTTGTAAGTTACATTACCATTTTTGTCAATAGATAGTTCATAAACAGGGCAATCGCCAAAACAAGGAGTTTTTCTCATAGATAATAATCTATTTTCATACTCTTCTTTAATATTGTTTAGGCTAACTGTTTTATTTTTTTCAACAGACTTGAAAGAACCAGATTCTTCTAAACGTTGTATCCAAAAGTCAACTTTATCTTTAGGAACAGTAATTAAAGCAATTTTTAAATCCTTTTGATCAAAAATTAAATTGTTCCAAGTAAGTCCGCTATTGTTTACCAATGCTTTCGCATCCTTAACTTTTTGAGGGTCTTTTAGAACAAGAATTAACTCATTATTAATAATTTCAGGCTTTTTAACTTCTTCTTTTACAACGTTTTCTTTTTCTTCTACGTTACTTTTGTTATCCTTTTTTGGAGTGTTACAAGCTAATGCAAAAACTAAAAAAGATAATAGCAGGTATCTCATAATTTTATTTAAAATCAATTAATATCATTTATAGCTTAAAATTAAACTATTTTTTATCATTAAAAATAAATAAATCAAACTTTTTATCAATTAGCCATACGGGAAGCCATATGAATAAAAGGATACAGTTTATAAGAGTCATTGGAATAGGAGTTCTACGTCGAATAAATACGTCGCATAAAAAGTCTAAGAAATTAGAGTATGATTCGATACCGAAAAAATGTTTAACACTTTTAGGTTTTATACTTCTAATAATATCAATTCTATTTTTATAGAAAGTAATAATAAAGAAAAGTATTCCTAAGGAAAAAAAGCATTTAAAGAGAAAAGCCCAATTATCTAAACTCATTAAGTTTAATTAAGAACACTGTTTTCTACAAAATCGAAACGGACAATACCATCTTCATCAATTTTTGTTAGAGTAACTGTATGTAAAGTATTCACTAACTCAGGGTTCCAAGGAGTTTTTACTTTTACGTAGTTTTCAGTAAAACCATGGATGTATCCTTCTTTATTTTCGCTCTCAAATAATACCGTTAACGTATTTCCAATTTGAGTTTCATAAAAAGCTCTACGTTTTTTTACAGATAAACCACGTAGCATTTTACTGCGTTTTGCACGAACATTTTTAGGAACAACTCCATCCATTTCAACAGCTTCTGTATTAGGCCTTTCAGAATATGTGAAAACGTGTAAATAAGAAATGTCCATTTCGCTTAAATAGTTGTATGTTTCTAAAAATAATTCATCAGTTTCACCTGGGAAACCAACAATTACATCAACACCAATACAAGCATTTGGCATTACTTCTTTTATTTTTGTAACCCTGTCAGTATATACTTTACGTAAGTACCTACGCTTCATTCTCTTTAACAAAGTATCGCTACCAGATTGTAAAGGAATATGGAAATGAGGAACAAAAGTATCTGAGTTTGCAACAAAATCTATTGTTTCATCTTTTAATAGATTTGGTTCAATAGATGAAATACGTAAACGATGAATTCCTTCAACAGTATCTAAAGCTTTAACTAATTCTAAAAAGGTGTGTTCGTGTCTTTTATTACCAAATTCACCTTTACCATAATCACCAATATTAACACCAGTTAAAACAATTTCTTTAATGCCTTTTTCAGAAATTTCTTTGGCGTTTTTCATTACGTTTTCTAAAGTATCAGAACGAGAAATACCTCTAGCCAAAGGAATAGTACAATAGGTACATTTATAATCGCATCCATCTTGCACTTTTAGGAAAGCACGAGTACGATCGCCAATAGAATAGGCACCAACATAAGAATCAGCTTCTTCAATTTCACAAGAATGAACTTCACCAATATCGTTTTTGGTTAAGTCATTTATATAACTAGTAACATTAAACTTTTCAGTAGCACCTAATACTAAATCAACACCATCAACAGCAGCTAATTCTTCAGGTTTCAATTGTGCATAACATCCAACACCAATAACAAAAGCATTGTCGTTTTTCTTTAAGGCAGATTTTACAATACTTTTAAAACGTTTGTCGGCATTATCGGTTACCGAACAAGTATTAATTACATACACATCTGCTTTTTCTTCAAATTCAACACGTTCAAAACCTTCATTTACAAAGTTTCTAGCAATGGTAGAAGTCTCCGAAAAATTTAATTTACAACCTAAAGTGTAAAAAGCTACTCTTTTATCTGCATTCATTCTTTTCTCAATCCTTAATAAAAAATAAAAACCTTGTATAAGTCTTTAATTTTTTAGAAGTTCGTATAGTTTATGTTACTAAAACTGTATGTGTTCAGTTTTACAATTTGCAAAAATACGATATTATTCATGATTTTTGAAACCGAAAGATTAGTCATTAGAAAATTAGAATTATCTGATTTAGAAGGCTTTTTTAAATTAGAAAGTAATCCGTTAGTATTACAATATGCTACAGGGGAGGTCAAAACGCTTTCTGAATGCGAAATTGAACTTAAAGACTTGATAAAGAAGTATGATGAAGAAGGAAATGATTTTTGGATTTACACTATTGAACGAAGATCAGACAAAGAGTTTATAGGAACAGTTGCATTGGTAAAAGATGAAGAAGGAAATGATGAAATAGGATACCGATTTATACAAGAATATTGGGGGAATGGTTATGCTACAGAGATTTGTGAATCTTTAATTAACTATTGCAAATCAGTAGGAATGAAAAAACTGATAGGTTGTGTGGTAGACGAAAATATTGCTTCAGCTAAAATTTTAAAACGATTTAATTTTAAAGAAGTAGAGAAATTTGTTAGTGATGATATTGGTTTACCTGAAACAAAATATGAATTGATATTATGATAGAAGACTTGTTAACTCCACCTTATTATGCTGTGATTTTTACAACAATTCTAACAAATAATTTAGAAGGTTATAGTGAGATGGCTGAAAGAATGGAGGTTCTTGCAAAACAACAAGAAGGTTATTTAGGAATTGAGTCGGCTAGAGCAGATATAGGTATAACGGTTTCTTATTGGAAAAGCTTGGAAGCTATTACAGCGTGGAAAAACAATATTGAACATACAGAAGCTAGAGAAATAGGAAGAGAAAAATGGTATAAAAAATATCAATTACGAATATGTAAAGTAGAACGAGAATATGGATTTGAAAATAAGGATTAATTAGATGTACGCAGCAATATCAAAAATTTTAAAAAAGTTTTTTAAGATGAGTACCATATTCAAATATGGATTTAATATTTCTCCTATGTATCGTAGGTCAACAGGGAAAGTGTTAAGTGTATCAGATGATTTATTAAGTGTACAAGTAAAAATACCTATAAGTTATAAAAACAGAAATTATGTAGGTTCTATTTTTGGAGGAAGTTTGTTTTCAGCCACAGATCCAGTATTCATGGTACAATTGATTAATATTCTAGAAGATTCGTATGTGGTTTGGGATAAAAAAGCAGAAATAAAATTTAAGCGACCAGCCAAAGAAAATTCGTATGTAGATTTTACTTTTACTGAAGAAGAAATAGCTGAGATAAAAGAAAGAGTAAAAGAAGAAAAAGAAATAGATTTAATAAAAGAAATTAAAATAACTAATAAAGATGCTTCAACGGTTTATGCAGAAGTGTCTAAAACTATATACATTGCCGATAAAGACTATTATAAAAACAAAAGAAAGAAAAAATAACTTTCTTGTTTTAGGATTCTTTTTACTAGCTTTTTACGCTTGTTCAAAAAAAGAAAGTAAGTTTAGCGATCAACAAGTTTTTCGTTATAACGAACATTCCAATATTACATCATTAGATCCAGCTTTTGCAAAAGATCAACGAAATATTTGGGCGGTCAATCAATTGTATAATGGACTGGTTGAATTGGATGATAGTTTACATGTAAAACCAGCAATTGCTAAGAGTTGGACAATTTCTGAAGATGGGAAAAACTACGAGTTCACCTTAAGAGATAATGTATATTTTCATAAGCATCAACTATTTGGTGAGGATTCAACGAGAACAGTAAAAGCAAAAGATTTTGAATATTCATTTAATAGACTATTAGATAAAAATGTAGTTTCTCCAGGAGGTTGGGTATTGCAAAATGTTGATAGTTTTCAAGCAAAAAACGATTCTGTTTTTACCATAAATTTAAAACAACCATTTCCACCATTTTTAGGTCTATTAGCAATGAAATACTGTTCGGTAGTGCCAAAAGAAGCTGTTGAGTATTTTGGAAATAGGTTTAGAGCCAATCCAATAGGAACTGGACCATTTCAATTTAAATTATGGGTGGAAAATACCAAGTTGGTATTACGAAAAAATCCGTTGTATTTTGAAAAAGACACACAAGGAAAGCAATTACCGTATTTAGAAGCTGTAGCTGTTACTTTTTTACCAGATAAGCAGAGTGAATTTTTGCAGTTTATTCAAGGGAATATCGATTTTATGAAGAGTTTAGATGCTTCATATAAAGATGATATTTTAAACACAGATGGAACCTTGAAAGAGAAATATGCCGATAAAATAATCATGCAAACGGGTTCTTACTTAAATACAGAATATTTAGGAATTTATTTAAATGGAGAAAAAAGTTTGCCAACTCAGTCTAAATTAATAAGACAAGCTATTAATTATGGGTTTGATAGAGAAAAAATGATTACCTATTTGAGAAATGGTATAGGAACTCCTGCTACAAGTGGATTTATACCTAAGGGGTTGCCATCGTTTAATAATCAAGAAGGATATTCATACCAACCACAAAAAGCAAAGGAATTGGTAGAAGAGTATAAAGCAATAAGGGGAAATAATAATCCACAAATTACCATAACAACCAATAGTAATTATTTAGATTTATGTGAGTTTATCCAAAGAGAATTGCAAAAAATAGGTTTAGATACCAAGGTTGATGTAATTCCACCTTCAACATTGCGTCAAGGAAAGGCGAGTGGTAAGTTGCCAATTTTTAGAGCAAGTTGGATAGCAGATTATCCAGATGCGGAGAATTATGTTTCGTTGTTTTATAGTAAAAATTTTACTCCAAACGGACCAAATTATACGCATTTTAAAAACGAGAAATTTGATGAGTTGTATGAACAGTCTATTCAAGAGGTAAATATTGATAAACGCTATCAATTATATCAAAAAATGGATAGTATTATTATAAAAGAAGCTCCAATTGTACCTTTATATTATGACGAAGTGATTCGTTTTTCACAGAAAAATGTAAAAGGATTGGGGATTAATCCAATAGATTTATTGAACTTAAAAAAGGTAAGTAAGCAATAGGTTTAAAGTTCAAAAGTATCGTAAATTTCACCAATTTTAAAACCTTTACTTTTTACTAGTTTAGCTTCTTTACTGTTAGGGTTTATGACTGGGTTTGTGTGATTAAAATGAATAAAAATAACCTTGTTTTTTTCAGTTTCATCTAAGTCTTTGAATTTATCAAGACTTTCAATGATAAAAGGGTGAGGAATTTGAGTAATATCTCTGTTGTTAATTTCTTTTCCACTATAAAATGTAGCATCTAAAAAGGCATAATCTACCTTTTTAATTTCCTCAATAATATCTTTTTCCCATTTATTCCACTTATCAATGTCTGGAATAAATAAAGCAGTTTTGTTAGGACCACTTATTTTATAACCAACGGTTTCGGAATATTCATCTCTGTGAGGTACTAAAAAAGGAGTAACTTTTAGTTCTTTAGAAAGATGAATTGTTTTATTGTCTTCCATTCCCTTTAGAAGAATATTTTTTCTAGTAACCAATTGACTCCATGGGCCATTATTGGTAAGGTATTCTTTCATACGAGGCATTGTATATACAGGAATATTATTAGTATTTGCTGCCTCTTTACCAAGAAACATAAGTCCTGCGTAATGACCAATATGAGCATGTGTTAAAAATATAGCATCCACAAATTCTTTTTCTTCTCCTGTTTTATAATAAGAAAGTGTTTTTATCTGTCTACCTATATCTGGAGTGGCTTCAAATAAGTATGTTTTATTACTAACTTTATCTATAAGACCTAATGAGATTACTTGCCTATCATTATCAGGGGTATTAAAAAGGCTTTTGCAACAATTTTTGTTACATCCTATTTGCGGAGATCCAGCATCTTGAATTGTTCCAAGAATAACAATAGAGCTGTTTTTAATATTAGTTTTTTTATTTTTAATATTTACTCTAGTAGATGCATTGTCTTTTTGTGCACATGAAATTAAAATAAGTAAAAATAATAGGCGGTAAATTTTCATTGTAGAAGTATTAAAGATTTTAAAAAACTAAACTTTTAATTTTCTTTTTAATACTTGCTTTTACATCTTTAGGATAGCTTCTATCTCCATGAAAAACATCAGCCATAGCTTCACTAAAATATTGTCCGTATTTAGATAATAATAAGTTTCGAATTGTTTTTTGCTCATAAAACCATTTAGCAAGCCATAAACCAGTTTTAATTTCTGGTAATAATGTATTCTCTAATTTCTCTTCATATAGCTTACCAGCTAATTCAAAATTTTTATTACTTTCACTAATGGCCTCCGCAGCTAACTTACCACTGTATATAGCATTTGAAATACCTTCGGCAGTAATTGGATCAGCAAAACCAGCAGCATCACCTATTAAGAATACATTGTTTTTTACAAAACCATCGGTACGAGGAGCTACAGGTATTTGAAAACCATGCTGAGATTCACTAACGATGTTATTAATTCCTAAAGTTTGTAAATATTCTTTGTAAAACTTTTTTAAATTAATTTTAGTTCTTCTAGCAGAAGCTACACCTAAGGATAAATGATTCTTCTTTGGAAAACTCCAAGCATATCCAAAGGGAATGGCATCAATATCAAAACGAACTTCTTTCGATAAACGTTCAAAATCTTCTTCCGAAACTTCTACTTCATATTCTAAAGCAGGAATTAATTTACGTGTATCTTCTTTCCATCCGGCTAACTTAGCTGTTGGGCTTAAAGCACCATCGGCTGCAATTACAAAATTTGCTGTTAAATTTCCTTGAGAAGTCTCAAGAGTAATCACATTGTTATCAAAAGACAAGCCTTTTAATTTGTGATTTTCTAATAAAGTAGCACCAAATTCTTTTGCTTTTTTAGTAATTAAATTATCAAAAGAATCGCGCATTATCATTGAAATAGTTGGCTTTTCTCTATGAGTTTTAAAATGAAGTTTTTTTCCTAAATAAACATCAACTGTATGAAACTCTTTTTCTACTACTTCAGTAATGTCAAAAGGTAAATCTTTTCTACCTCTATATACAAAACCACCTCCACAAGTTTTATAGCGAGGTAAAGTCTCTTTTTCAATAATAACTGTTGAAATGCCTTGTTTGGCTAAATGAAATGCTGTTGAAGCTCCAGACGGACCGCTACCAATTACTGCAACATCGTAATGATTCATAGAATTTATATTTGTTTATGGTATTGGTAAAAATACAGTTTTTATTAAACAAAACAATATAAATTACCAGTGCAAACGCGTCATAATAGGGTAGTGGTCAGATAGTTTTATATCGCTATAAGTTTTATATTGATTTATAGTTGCCGCTTTATCTGTAAAAATAAAATCGATACGCATAGGGTATATGTATCGAAAAGATTTTCCGAGACCAATTCCAGAAGCGATAAAAGCATCTTTTTTGTTTTTTGAGAGTTTATTGTAAACCCAGGAATAAGCAGTATTATTAAAGTCACCACAAACAATTTTTTTCCCTTTCCAAGAATATTCGTGTTGTAAAATAAGCTCTGTTTGATCTACTTGTTTTTCAAAACCATTGGCTAAACGCTTAAATAAACGCTCTGAGTTTTTCTCGCCAAAATTTTCTTTTTTAGGGTTTATTTTTAGCGATTCTAAGTGTACATTATAAATACGTATGGTGTCTTTTTTCTTAACTACATCAATAAAAATAGTATTATTGGCACTATTTTTAAAGTTTAAAGAACCAGAGTTTACAATAGGGTATTTAGAATAAATAGCTAACCCAAACTGATTCGTTCTAGATTTTGTTTTAATGTATTTATATGGAAGTTTAATATCTAGTAATTCAGATTGATAAAACTCCTGCATTGCTATTACATCAGGGCTCTCATTATTTATAAATTCGTAAATCTGTTGTTCGGTAGTAATATCATCCTCGTGTTTGTAATGATTAAACAGACGTACATTGTAACTCATTACTTTTAAATCATTATTTAAGATGATTTCTTTATTAGAAAACTTAATTAATGGAGGAGAGGCAAACCATCCTATTAGCAGTATTAATAAGGATAATAAAGCATTTTTATGAAGTTTAAGAAGCCAGTATACAAAAAAGAAAAGATTTAGTATAACTAATAAAGGAACAAATAAACTAAACACTGCAACAGCAGGGATAGCTTTAGGCGATATAAAAGGAAGAGCATACGAGAATAACAAAACAGCCGCTAATACTGAATTGATAAAAAATAAGAGCTTATTTAAAATAGAATATTTCTTCATTTATTTCTTTCCTTGTTTAAATAAAAATTCTTTTTCTTCTTTTGTTAACGTATCATAACCAGATTTACTTATTTTATCAAGGATAGTATCTATCTCACGTTGATTATTTGTTTTGTTGCTTGAAAATCTAGAAGTAGAAGTTTTCTTGCCAGATTTATAAACTGTTTTTAAAGGTCTCTCTTTCTTCTTGAAAATGCTTCTAAAAGATTTAAAAATATCTAACTCTTTATTACTAGCGCTACTTACATATAAAAAACCAAAAATAGCACCACCAATATGGGCTAAGTGGCCACCAGCATTTCCTGCAGGAATCTGAATAATATCAATGGCAACCCAAATAAAAGCTAATATCCATAGTTTGACAAAACCAATTAAAGGGAACTTTATTTCATAATTAGGCATGTATGTTGCAATTCCTATAAAAATAGCAGAAATACCTGCTGAAGCACCTAATAATACACTATTGTTTGCTACACTTTGAAGTCCAGGAAAAAAATTGTAACTACTAATGAAAACAATACCTCCGAAAACTGTACCTAAAAAGTAAAAATTAAGTAATTGTTTAGAAGTGAAATATTGTTTGAATAAGTTTCCTATAAAAAATAAGGCTATTAAGTTTAAAAGAATATGAAGAAATCTTGTATGTAAAAAACCATAAGTAACAATAGTCCAAGGTTTTGATAAAAACTCATCAAAATTTGCAGGTAAAGCAAACCATTCTATAAAGAAATTACTATTAGACTTAAATAAAAAACCAAAGGTATTACTTATAAAAACTAGTAAAAATACAGCTAGATTTACATAAATAAGTTGTTCAACTATACCAGCATTTTTAAATCGATATTTTAGGTTGTCTAATATGTTCATTGCTTATATACTCTTTTTCTTAATTGAAATTCAATATACTAAATTTAACGAATTTTAAATTGATTTTTTTTCCAATACCAAGCAATTAAAAAACCAATGATAGCACCTCCTACATGCGCAAAATGAGCAACATTTCCTATAGAGTATTTTGTAACTCCAAAGAATAAATCACCTAAAATCATTACTGGAATAAAGTACTTAGCAGCTATAGGAATAGGTAAAAATATAAGTGCTAATTTAGCATTAGGAAAAGCTAAGCCAAAAGCAACTAAAACACCGTAAACAGCTCCAGAAGCACCAACAGCAGGTGTATGGTATAGACTATAAAACTCACTCATAGTTTTATTAGAAAGTGTTATTAAAGTGTCGTTATATCTACCATCTGCTAAAATGCTTTGTATTTCAGAAGGAGAAATACCCATAGAAATCAATTGTTCATATATTCCATTAAATTGATAATAGTTAGCTATGGTATATATAATTCCTGCTCCGATACCAGCAGAGAAATAGAAAAATAAAAACTTATTTCTACCCCACATTTGTTCTAAAGGAGTACCAAAAGCCCATAAACCATACATGTTAAATAATAAATGCATTGGACTACCATGCATAAACATATGAGTTACGTATTGCCAAATACCAAAATGCTCATTTTTAGGATAATGTAGTGCAAGTATGTTTGTTAAATCTAGGTTTAACAATTGTGGAGCAAAATACATAATCACGTTTATGATTATTAAATGTTTTATTGCTTCTGTTAATCTTCCCATAGTTTATTATTTATTAAAAATGGTGTCAATTTCGTTTAAAGTCAATGTCTTAAATGTAGGCTTACCTAAAGGAGAGGTATTAGGTTCTTTACATGAAAACAAATCGTTTACTAAATTTTCTTGTTCTTTAACTGATAAAATGGTTCCTGTTTTAATAGCCAATGATTTTGCAAAAGATTTAGCCATAACGTCAAAATGACTAAAACTAGTATCTGGAACTTCTAATTTTATATCATCCAATAATTGTTCTAAAATTAAGGTAATCTGACTTTCTGTTATAGAAGTTGGTATTCCCGCAATAACTACGCTATCTTTTGTAAATTCATCAAACATAAAACCAGCACTTTCTAAATCTGATTTTATAGACTGTAGCATTTCAATATCCGATGTAGAAAAAGAAATACTTACAGGGAATAATAATTGCTGACTACTTGCTTCTTTTACCGTAATGTTTTCTAAGAACTCTTCATATAAAACACGTTGGTGTGCTAAAGATTGATTGATTAAAACTACTCCCGATTTAATAGAACTCAACAAATATTTTCTTTGAATTTGAAAAGTTTTTCCAGTTTCAGTTTCTTGTTGTGTTTCAAAAAGTTGTTCTTGACTTGCAGAAGTTATTGGTGTTGTATCTGTATATAAAGCTTCCCAGCTACCAGTGTCTTTTTTGAAGTTAGATTGATAACTCATAGAACCACTTCCATTAGAAGAGTTGCTAGAAACACTTGGAGTAGGAGTAGATTGATAACTTGTTTCTGTTTTAAACGGATTAAAAGTTGGGTCTACTGTAATTGGTGGTATAGATGCAGGAGAAGTACTTTTTTTACTATAATCATATGGAGTGTCTAAAGTAGCATCTCTGTCAAAATCCAATACAGGGCTCACATTATATTGTCCTAAACTATGTTTAACTGTAGCTCGTAAAATTGCATATAAAGCTTTTTCGTTGTCAAACTTAATTTCTGTTTTTGTTGGATGAATATTAATATCAATACTGTTAGAAGGTACTTCTAAATATAAGAAATATGAAGGATGTGATCCGTGTTCTAGTAAACCTTCAAAAGCGTTTACTACAGCGTGATTTAAATAAGAACTTTTAATAAAACGATTGTTTACAAAAAAGAATTGTTCACCTCTTTTTTTCTTTGCAAATTCAGGTTTAGCAACAAAACCTCTAATGGTAATAATGTCAGTTTGCTCAGAAATAGGAACTAACTTTTCATTCATTTTATTTCCAAAAATAGCTACAATTCTCTTACGTAAGTTGCTCTTTTTTAAATGATATATTTCATTGTTGTTATGATGCAATAAAAATGAAATATCAGGATGTGCTAAGGCTACCCTTTGAAATTCATCAACGATATGACGAGTTTCAATAGCATCAGATTTTAAAAAGTTTCTACGTGCTGGAATATTGTAAAATAAATTTTTAACAGCTAAACTCGTTCCTTTTGAAGTAGAAACAGCATCTTGAGAAGTTATTTTACTTCCCTCAATTTTTATTTGTGTTCCTAATTCTTCATCTTCTTGTTTGGTTTTTAACTCTACATGAGCAATGGCAGCAATAGAAGCTAATGCCTCACCACGAAACCCTTTTGTATTTAAATTAAATAAATCTTGTGCATCTTTAATTTTAGAAGTAGCATGACGTTCAAAGCTTAAACGAGCATCAGTAGCGCTCATACCTTTTCCATTGTCAATAACTTGAATTAAAGTTTTTCCAGCATCTTTTAATAATAATTTAATAGAAGTTGCACCAGCATCGATAGAGTTTTCTATCAATTCTTTTACTACAGAAGCTGGGCGTTGTACTACTTCACCTGCAGCAATTTGATTTGCAACATGATCGGGAAGTAATTGAATAATATCTGACATTAGTTGTTTTTTGATAAAAAGATTGAAAGATCAAAATCGATGATAAATAAAAATATCAATACTAAAATAATGATAATGATTACTATTGTTTTGTTAAAACCTCCATATTCAGAGCTCTTAAATTCTTCTAAAGCCTGATTGAATTTCTTTTTTAAGCCTTTTTTCTTACCAACGGTAGAGCGAAATTCATCAAATTTATGTTTTACTTCATATGGATTTCCATCGCCTTTATAATAGCGAGGCTTGTATTCGAATTTTTTATTTTCTTTTTTAATAAATCCCATAAATAATGCTTCTTTAGAATATCTAGTGTAGCAAAAACCACACCAAATTAAGACGAAAATCAAAGTTACTGAATTAAAGAGAGGTGGTCAAAATTTATAGATAAATTAAAGTTAAAAAGAGCCAATACTTTTACTGTATTGGCTCTTTTTTGTATTGTAAGTTTTAAAAGAAAGTGTTTTAAAAACCTAAAGTATTTTGTTTTCTATCTAAGTTTTTAATAGCTGCCATTTTAACAGCTGCTACAGCACATTCAATACCTTTGTTTCCTAGTTTTCCTCCAGAACGGTCTATAGATTGTTGCTTAGTATTGTCTGTTAAAACACAGAAAATTACAGGAACATCATATTTAATGTTTAAATCTACAATTCCTTGCGTAACACCATCACAAACAAAATCGAAATGTTTAGTTTCTCCTTGAATCACATTTCCAATAGCAATAATAGCATCGACTTTTTGAGTTTCAATCATTTTTTTACATCCGTAAACTAATTCGAAACTACCTGGTACATCCCAAGAAACAATATTTTCTTTGTCAGCTCCACAGTCTATTAAAGTTTCTATTGCACCTTTGTGCATGTTTCCTGTTATTTCAGGATTCCATTCTGAAACAACAATCCCAAATCGAAAAGATTTCGCATTTGGGATTGAAGCTTTATCGTAATAAGATAAATTTGTTGTTGCCATTATTGAGCGTATTTTGCGCTATTAATATATTTTTCAATATCTCTACCTTGGTCAGAGTTAGCGTATTTTTCTTTAATGGTTGTATATAATTTTTCAGCTTTACTATACTCTTTTAATTCCATTGCAATTTGTGCTGCTTTAAATAAGAATAAAGGAGATGTAAATTGGTTGTCTTTTTTATTAGCTGCTTTTTCGTAGTATTCTAAAGCATCTTTAGGTTGGTTAATATCTGCAAAAGCATCACCAATAGCTCCTAAAGCAGTTGGTCCTAATAATTCGTCATCAGAACTAAAGTCACTTAAATACTCAATTGCTTTATCATATTTCTTCATTTTTAAATAAGAAATACCTGCATAGTAATTTGCTAAGTTTCCAGCTTTAGTACCGCTATACATAGAAGCAATATCAGTAAATCCGTATTTACCATCAACTCCTCCAACTAAAGATAAGTTGTATAAAGAATCAGCTTTAATACCAGCTGAAGTGCTTGCTTTTTCAAATAAAGCTCTTGGATAAGCTAAGTTATTAGAAGCATCTCTTTCAGTAGGTTCAGCTATAAATTTATTATAACCTAAATAAATTAAGATTAAAGCTGCAACAGTTACCAATCCGTAAAATAATGGTTTGCTATTTTTTTCAATCCATTGTTCTGATTTGTTCGCAGTTTCGTCTAAAGTGTTAAATACTTCTGCTGTAGTACTTTGCGATTCATCAAAATTTTCTTCTACTTCTTGTACAACCTTTTCTTTCTTAGGTTTATAACCTCTTTTCTTGTATGTAGCCATAATTGCTTAAAAATTAGTGGCGACAAAAATAGTTTTTTTAATTGAATTTTAAAAGCCGATTTTTCGTAAAATTTTCAATAATTTGCGCTTTCTTTTCCGATAATAACAATCATTACATGTATTTGCAAAAAATATCTTTAGTAAATTTTAAGAATATTGAAACTCAAACTTTTGATTTTCAAAAGAAAATAAATTGTTTTGTAGGTAATAATGGTATTGGAAAAACCAATGTTTTAGATGCAATTTACTATCTCTCATTTGCAAAAAGCTACTTCAATTCTATCGCTGGCCAGAATATTAGACATGGTCAAGACTTTTTTATGATTGAAGGAGATTATATGCTGAATGATAGAAATGAAAAAATTATTTGCTCTTTAAAAAGAGGGCAAAAAAAAGTATTAAAACGTAACGGAAAAGCATACGATAAGTTTTCTGAACATATTGGTCAATTACCTTTGGTTATTATTTCTCCGGCTGATAGAGATTTAATTGTTGAAGGTAGTGATACACGTAGAAAATTTATAGATGGGGTAATTTCTCAGCAAGACAAAAAATATTTACAAACTTTAATTTCGTATAACAAAACTATAAGTCAGCGAAATGCTTTACTAAAGTATTTTGCAGCAAATAGAACTTTCGATGCTTTAAATTTAAAGGTATATGATGAGCAATTAGTTGAGTATGGTAGCGTTATATATTCTAAGAGAAAAGCTTTTTTAGAAGAATTTGTTCCTATTTTTAATGAAAAACATAAAGTTATTTCTGGAGCTAAAGAAGAAGTGAATTTACGTTACAAAAGCCAGTTGCATGATGTAAGTTTGTCTGATTTGCTTGTTCAGAGTTTAGAGAAAGATAGAATGTTACAGTATACTTCAACGGGAATTCATAAAGACGATTTAAATTTTGAGATAGGAGATCATCCAATTAAAAAATTTGGTTCTCAAGGACAGCAGAAATCATATTTAATAGCGTTAAAATTAGCACAATTTGAATTTATCAAAAAGCAGTCTAATGTTACACCAATTTTATTATTAGATGATATTTTCGATAAGTTAGATGAAAATAGGGTAGCGCATATTGTAGGATTGGTAAATAATGATGAATTTGGACAAATATTTATTACCGATACGCATTTTGAACGTACAGAAAATGTAATTAAACAAAGTAATCAAGAATATCAGATTTTTAAATTATAATAAGAAAGTTAAGCAAATAACTTTTATATTAATATTTAATCTAAAATACAAAATAACAGAAGGGTAAAATGACAAAGAGAGAGAGCGATAGCTTTTCAATAAAAGATTTATTAGGTACTTACATTAAAGATAGCAAGTTGAACAAAGGATTTCAAAAAATTCATATTGAAGAAGCTTGGGAAAAATTAATGGGAGCTGGTGTTGCTTCTTATACAACTGAAGTTAAATTGCAAAATGGAACCTTGGTTGTTTGTTTATCATCTTCTGTATTGCGAGAAGAGTTAAGTTACGGAAAGGAGAAAATTGTACGTATGATTAATGAAGAAATGGGAGAAGACTTAGTAAAGAAATTAATGTTGGTTTAATAAGAAAGTAGCTTTTTATTTTCGATAATGTAGATATTATAACTAAAGTATTATAAATAAAAAACTCGTTACAGTTACGTAACGAGTTTTTTAATATATCTAAAAGAAGTTTCTTAGAACATTTCTCTACCAGAAAAATGGAAAGCACCTTCTATAGCTGCATTTTCATCAGAATCAGAACCGTGTACTGCATTCTCTCCAATAGAAGTAGCAAACATTTTACGGATAGTTCCTTCAGCTGCTTCAGCAGGGTTAGTAGCTCCAATTAAAGTTCTGAAGTCTTCAACTGCGTTATCTTTTTCTAAGATAGCAGAAATGATTGGACCACGAGTCATGAACTCAACTAATTCACCAAAGAATGGACGCTCGCTGTGAATAGCATAAAAAGTTTCAGCATCACGCTTAGTCATTTGAGTTTTCTTCATTGCTACGATTCTAAAACCTGCAGCGTTAATTTTTTCTAAAATTGCACCAGTATGTCCGTTTTCAACAGCATCTGGTTTAATCATTGTAAAAGTTCTATTTGTTGCCATTATTATAAGTTTCTATAAATAAAGTAAATAAAATTTGTAAGTGCGAGCTTCGCACAAATCGCCGCGAAATTACATAAATTTTTTAATTTAATTGTATCTTCGCCACTTATGATTTTAAAACACTTTAAAGAACTACAGGAATTTTTATCAGAACCTAAAAATATTGTAATTATAGGTCACAGAAATCCAGATGGAGATGCCGTTGGATCTACTTTAGGATTGAAACATTATTTTGATAAAAAAGGACATACCACTCAAGTATTAATGCCAAATGAGTATCCAGATTTTTTACACTGGATTCCTGGTTCGGAAACAGTAAAACGTTTTGATCGTCAAAATACTCAAAGTGTAAAAGCTCTAGGGAAATCTGAAATCATATTTTTATTAGATTTTAATGCATTGCATAGAGTGGGTGATGATATGAAGAATACTTTAGAGAAGTATGAAAATAATTTTGCATTAATAGATCATCATCAACAACCAGATGATTTTGAATATATGTATTCAGACACAACAATGTCTTCAACTTGTCAAATGGTCTACAATTTTATTGAGATGATGGGAGATGTTGATATGATTGATAAGAATATTGCAACTTGTTTGTATACTGGAATAATGACAGATACTGGTTCTTTCAGATTTAGATCGACTACTAGCACTACACATCGTATTATTGCCGATTTGATTGATAAAGGAGCAGAAAACGATAAAATTCATAGTAATGTTCATGATGCAAATTCTTACAATAGGTTATTATTGTTAGGTCAGGCATTGAGCAATATGAAAGTATTACCAGAATACAAAACAGCTTATATAACTTTATCAGAAGAAGAAAAAAAGCGTTTTAGTTATGAAAAAGGTGATACAGAAGGAGTTGTAAATTATGCTTTATCTTTGAAGGGAATTGTGTTTGCAGCAATTTTTATTGAAGATAAAGAACAAGGAATAATTAAAATGTCACTTCGAAGCAAAGGTAAATTCTCTGTAAATCAATTTGCTAGAAATTACTTTAATGGAGGAGGACATGATAATGCAGCAGGAGGTAAAAGTTTAGAATCTATGGAAAGTACTATTTCTAAGTTTACAGCGTTGTTACCTAAATATAAAAATGAATTAGAGATGTCTTATGAAATTTAAAGCTATTTTTTTTCTTTTAGTAATTGTAGTTATGGTTTCTTGTAAACAAACAGAAGCAAGAAGACCAAAAAAACAAAGGACAGAAAATTTTTATAAAGAAGTTCTAGAAAAGAATAAAAAGTTAAATGCTTTAGAAAAAAAATATCTAGAAAACTGGATTTCAAAAGATACTATTACAAAATATGAAACCTCACCTTTAGGTTTTTGGTATACTTATAAGAATAAAGATTCAGTTAATTCTGTTACACCAGTTTTAGAAGATTTAGTTCTTATATCCTATGATGTTACCGATTTAAACGGTAATACGATATATGAAAAGCAAGAAAAAAGTTATAAAGTAGATAAAGAAGATTTTATTCCAGCATTACAAGAAGGAATAAAGTTGATGAAGAAAGGAGAAACTATTACATTTGTGATTCCATCTTATAGTGCTTTTGGAGTTACAGGTGATGGAAATAAGATTGCGGTGAATCAGCCAATCATAAGCACAGTAACGTTAATCGAAATAAAATCAAATAAATAAAAAATGAAATTAACCAAAATTTTAGCAGCTACAGTTATAGGTTTATCAATTGTATCTTGTAATAATACTAATAATAGTAACGGTCAATTTAAGTCAAGTACTTCATTAGATTCAGAATTAGATTCAGTAAGTTATGCTATAGGGTTAGATATGGCTAACAAAATTAAATCTAATATTAAAGAGATTAATCAAGATTTATTTATGCAAGGGTATAAAAATGGTATGGATTCTACTAACTTGTTATTAGAAACCAAAGACATTAATCTTGTTTTAAGAACATTTTTTCAGAAAAAACAATTAGAAAAAATGAAAAAACAGCAAGAAGAACAGGCTAAGAAAGCTGAAAAAGAGTTTGGTGAGTACAAAAAAGAAGGAGAAAAATTCATTGCTGAAAATAAAACAAAAGAAGGTGTAAAAACTACTGAAAGTGGTTTACAATATATTGTTTTAAAAGAAGGGAAAGGAGAGGCACCAAAAGCAACTTCACGAGTAAAGGTACATTACCATGGTACTTTAGCAGATGGAACTGTATTTGATAGTTCTGTAGATAGAGGTCAGCCAAGTGAATTTGGAGTTGGTCAAGTTATAAAAGGTTGGACTGAAGGTTTACAATTAATGAAACCAGGAGCTAAGTATAAATTCTTTATTCCTCAAGAATTAGCTTATGGAGCACAACAAAGAGGTGCTAAAATTAAGCCTTTTTCTCCATTAGTTTTTGAAGTAGAATTACTTGAAGTTAAGTAATCATAAAAATATAAATAAATGAAAATCAATTAGGTTAGTATTTAATGCTAACCTAATTGATTGTTTATAAGAGAAACTTAAAATATAATAAATGAAGTTATTTAAAATTTTAATAGGAGCTGCTTTGTTATTTTCAGCTTGTAAATCAGTTAAATATCCCGATTTAGAAAACGGACTTTACGCAGATATTCAAACCAACCGTGGTGATATTTTAATAAAACTACATGACAAGGAGGTTCCTATGACTGTTGCAAACTTTGTCTCGTTGGCCGAAGGAAGTAATCCTAAAATGACAGATTCTTTAAAAGGAAAACCATATTACGATGGAACAAGATTTCATAGAGTAATTAAAGATTTTATGATTCAAGGAGGTGATATTACAGGAACTGGATCGGGTAATGCTGGATATAAGTTTGAAGATGAATTCCCTTTAGATGAAGAAGCTAAACTAATATATAAACACGACGGCCCTGGGGTATTGTCTATGGCTAATTCTGGACCAGCATCTAATTCAAGTCAGTTTTTTATTACACATAAAGAAACACCTTGGTTAAATGGAAAGCATACGGTGTTTGGTATTGTTAAAATAGGTCAAAACATCGTAGATACGATTAAACAAGATGATTATATTAATAAAGTAGAAATCATTAGAGTAGGGAAAGAAGCAAAGAAATTTGATGCTCCTGTTGTTTTCGAAAGAGAAATAGCAAATATTAATCTTAGAAAGGAAGAAAGAAAAAAGGCTTTAGAAGAAAAGAAAAGAAAATTTTTAGAAGAAAAGGGATTTTTTAAATCGAAAACAACCGATTCAGGACTAAAGGTTTTAGAATTACAAAAAGGTAATGGAAAGAAGGTTAATCCAGCAATACCAACAACAGTACATTATACATTGTATTTACAGAATGGAAAAAAAATAGATTCTAGTTTAGATAAAGGAACTCCATTTACTTTTACGATTGATGATCCAAACTTACCATTAATTGCAGGATGGAAAGAAGGAGTAAAAGGAATGAAAGAAGGAGATAAGAAAAGGCTCTTTATACCATATTATCTAGGTTATGGAGAGAGAAGTTTAGGACCAATTCCTTCAAAGTCTGATTTAATTTTTGAAATAGAAGTATTAAAAGTAGGTAAATAGTTTTGTTAGATAGTATTATTCAAAAAGATAAAGAGCTTTTAATTTTTTTAAATAGCTTAGGAAGTGAACAATGGGATGGATTTTGGTTGTTTATAACTAATCAATTCTCATGGATTCCTTTGTTTATTCTTATACTTGTTTTAGTGTTTAAATATTTGGGAGTAAAGAAAGGGTTATTTACCGTTGTTTTTATAGCGCTATTGGTTACTTTTTCTGATCAATTTACTAATTTAATTAGAGGTGTTTTTGAAAGGTTAAGACCTAATAACGATCCTGAGATTAAAGATGTATTGAGAACGTTAATAAGCCCTCAGAGTTATAGTTTTACTTCTGGTCATGCTACAACATCGACTGTAGTTACTGTTTTTATTATTATGTTGTTAAAGGAATATACAGGTTACATTAAGTATTTGGTTCTTTTTCCTTTAATTTTTGCTTATAGTAGGCTATACTTAGGAGTACATTTTCCAACAGATATACTATGTGGATTTATAAATGGTACAATAATAGGTTTCTTATCATACCATTTATATCAATATTTAAATAGAAAAATATTTAATTAATCTTTTTTGTTATTGTAGTACAAGTACTTTGTACTATGGTAAACCGCATTTGTTAAACTATCCATTTTTTGATATAAATTTGGATAGTTTTTTTTGATATCTACTTTAGTATTACTCTTATCATTCATATTGTATAAATGATTGTAATCGCTCAAAACAGCTTTAGAATACAGGAGAGAGTCTTTTAGAACAGTTACAGCTGGCTCTCCTTTAATTTTTTGATATAAAAAGGCAAAATTAGCATTGCTATTTTTATTTAAAGCATCACTACCTAGTGTATAGTTCGTATAATCAATATTAGCTAAACCAGCAGCAGTAGGTAATAGGTCTATTAAATTAGTGTATTTCTTAATTGTAGTAGGTTTAATATATTTTGGCGCATGTATAAAAAATGGCACATTATGTAAGTTTAATTGATAGTCGTATAAATCTTTAAATTCATTAACATAACTCATAGAAGTATTGTGATCACCAAAAAACATAAAAATAGTATTGTCATAATATCCAGATTCTTTAGCACGTTTTAAAAATCTATCTACATTAAAGTCTAAATAGCGTAATGCGTTTAGACGTTTAATACCATCAAAACCAGCTTTTTTAAGTAAAGAAGGAGTTATTTCATTTTCTTTTAAAGGTTTGTAGCTTTCTTGTTTATCTGGAACTGTAAAAGGCATATGGTTTGTAGCTGTCTGTATATAAGCTATAAATGGCTTATTTTCTTGATGTAACTCTCTAAGTTCAATATCTGATTCTTTAAAAAGTTCATAATCATCAATTCCCCAAACATCAGCTCTTTTTTCTGTTCTAAAACTACCTTCTTCAAAAATTTTTAAACCGTTTATATTTGATTGGAAAACTCCTCTAATGTTTGCCCAGTTAGCACTCCCACCTAAGAAATATAGTTTTTCGTAGCCTTTAAATTGATCAAAAATGATTCGCTGATTAATAATTCTTGGATTTCTTGAAGCTGTTCTAATTCCATCTATGTCAGGTAAACCAGTAATACTAGCAAATACACTCGCAGCTGTTCCAGATTTATGAACATAAAAGTTAGAAAAACTAACACTTTTGTTTATTAAACTATCTATTTTAGGAGTTGTATTTATTGGGTTTCCATAATAGCTCATTGGAACAACTCCTAGAGATTCTAACATAACAATTACTACATTAGGTTTACCTATAATTGTATCTTTTTTAGAGTTTACTCTTTTAAAAGACAATTCTTTTTTAGGTAAGTTTAATTCTTTAGCGATTGATGGATAGTACTTTTTTGCTTTTTCAATATCAAATCCTTCATTTCTAAACTTAAAGCTATCAAAAAAATATAAAACTGGATTTAACGAAAATTGGTTTACAGCGGTATTTTTTGAAAAGAAAGCTTGACTCCAACGTAGTGGGTAATGCGTAAAACTATTATAAATTCCAAAGGCAAATAATAATAAAGGGACAATAATAAAAAAAGCTTTTTTCTTTTTAGAACTAACCTCATTGTTAGTTTTAAATGTATTGTATATCCATTTAGAGAATTTGTAAAGTATGTAGGTAAGTATAATAAAAGCAAATAATCCTTTAAATACAGGATAGCTCTCAAAAAGAACTTGTGTAGATATTTTTAAATTACTTAAAAATCGTAATGAAGCAGCATCTAAACGAATGTTTAAATAATCGTAATAACCAAAATCAAATAAGTGAAATAAAGTGATAATTAAGTAGGTCGCTACTATATAAATTGTGCTAAAAACTTTGTAAAATCGATGTTTGAAAAAACGATAATTTACAATGAAAAGTAAGATTGCTAAAGGTAGAAAACTGATTGAAGCTAATTTAATATCAAATCGTAACCCTAATGAAAATGCTTTATATATTTCTGAAGAATCAGCTTTACTTAAATCTGTAAAAAAATAAAAAAAGATTACTCTGAAAGCAAAGATGTATAAAAGTAAAAAAAAAGTATTTGTGAAAAGGAACTTAATGTAATTCGGAATTCTTTTTAGCATTCTTATATTAATTTATAAATGACAAAGATATTTAATTTTAAAAGCACTTATCATAGTTATTTTATAATAAATACTTTATGGTCAAAAAAAAAGAACTCTTAAAATCAGAATTCTTTTTGCTTTAATAACAGGTCCCAAAAATCCTATTATTAATTTTTACTCTATTATATAAATACTTAACAAATGTATTGTAGATATATTGTTCTTAGCGTTAAAGAAAGTATAAAGTTTTTGGCGATTGTTCAGTTGTCTATAACAAAGAAAAGATAACTCTTTTGTGAGCTATCTTTTTGAATTGATAAGAGATAAATATTAGTTATTTAATTGACAAAGCTATGAATTGCTTTATAGGCATTGTTTTGATAGGTTATGTTTGTTAAATCTGGGAAAATGTCACTTTGATCTACTACCGAACCAGTAAGAACATTTTCTTTGCTTGCATAAAAAACACCATTTTTTAAATTTTCATTATTGATACCGTCAACAAATCGTTTAGCACCTTTTTCTAAACTATGAGATAAGCCTAGTAGTGGCATAAAAATAGGCATCCCAACATACTTAAATAAAATACGTTTAACAAAAGGAAGATCGTTCATTCCATCAGTTCCTCTAGTACCTCCTGGACTCATGCTAATAAATTTAATTTCTGGGTATTTCCTTGCCATTGCCGACATCCACAAAGTCCCTCCATACTTTATCACTCCATATACTTGCATAGGGTCAAAGTTGTTTCCAAAGTAAGAACCGTCAAAAACTTTAATAAATTCATCTATAGATGAAGTTGTTAAGTTAGGGCGCTTCATTCCAGTTTGTTTAATACCTCTTGCTGCTTCCGAGCTAGCATATAAGGCAACATTGTTTAGTTTGTTTTCTTTTAGTAATTCATCTAATAAAACAACATGTCCTAAAAGATTACTAGCAGTAATAGTAGTAACTCCTTCTTTGGTAAGTTTTTCTGGAGTTTTTCCTCCAATACCACCAGCATTCATAATTAGTGCATCTATAGGTTCGTTTAATTGAGAAACGGCCTTTTTAACTGAATCTGGGCTTGATACATCCATTATTAAAATTTCAAAAATGAATCTTCCTGTTACTTTTTCTAAAGATATTTTTGCAGCTTCTGCTTTTGCTTTGTTTCTACAAGCTAAGTATATTTTTTCTGTATCTTTTATTAGTGCTAGTTGTCTTGCTGTATCTTTACCAATACCAGTATTGGCACCAGTAATCATTATAATTTTATTTGTTTTCATTATTCGGTATATTTTTTCTTAATTCTTTTAAAGTTTTCTTTGTTTACATTCTCGCCAGTAAGAACATGATGTTCTACAGCTAATAAATAATCTGCGATATCTCGTTTAAATTTTCCTTTAGCAAACCATCCTAGAAAAGCGGGTTTGGTTCTTATAACCATCGTCATTTTTAATATAGATGAGCTGTCTGTAACAGGTGTTACTTTGTAAATTCCGTAGCTATATTCGTTGTTTAAAGGAATTCCTCCTGTTTGTGATATTAGTACTTTGAAAGTGTAATTTTTAGCGTCAAAACTTATTTGTTTTTCTTCTAAGAATTTTGTCCCAGCTTCATTAAAATTACATCTTCTCGAAGCATTTTCTCCACCAGTAATATGACCTTGGTTATAGTTAGAGCTTACTATTTTGGGGTGAGAGTTGGCTATAGCTCCAAAGTCTTCTCCCACAACTTTCCATACTCTTTCTGCTGAGGCATTTATGTTTCTTTCTACAGAAAAAGAGATCGTTTTTTTGTCAGTTTTTTGAGCAAATACACTTTGACCAGTTATCATTACTAGTACTAGTGATAATGTTTTAAATATTGTTTTCATAAGGTTAATGTTTAATATTTTTCTCTATAAATGTTGAAAAGAATTAGACCAATAATTCCCAAAACGAATTCTAAACCAGTGGCTTTAACTAATCCATCAACAGGGAAACCATCTATAAGAATACTAATAGCTCTTCCAATTCCAAGAGAAAGAAATAATGTAAATGATATAAGGGTAGAGGTGAAGGTTAATTTTCTAATAAATACACCTAGAATAGTTATTAAGGCAACTGCAAGAATTAATGCACTGGATGCTCTAACGTCATTTATTATACTTGTACTTTGAGAGATATCTATCCCTGCACTTGCTTTCATAGCCACAGGAGCAAAAAGAGTAGCTCCTCCTATAAAAGTTAATAATAATCCAGAGATGATTAAAAATAGTTTTAATACTTTCGAATTTTCCATGATATTGTTCTTTTTGTTGTTTAGAACAAAGGTCATGTAAAGGGAGAGTTTTGTTATCTCGTTTTAGTTCAAAGACATCTCATTTTAGTCCAATCGATATTCTGAGGGAGATTTACCATAAATATTGGTAAAATTTCTATTAAAAGTAGCTAAAGAATCGAAGCCAACATCATAAGCAATATCTGAAATACGGTCATTTTTTGCTTTTAATAAAGTAGCTGCTTTTTCAATTTTCTTCTTAGCTATATATTTTTTAGGGCTATCATTAAATACCGCTTTAAACTTTCTTTTAAAAGAAGAGGTACTTAAATGACAAAGTGCAGCTAATTCATCTAAGGATAGATTAGCATACAAATTATGATGTATAGTAGATTTAAAACTTACTTCATTAGGTTTGAATAAAGCTGCTAAAAAATCTAAATGAGAAGGGGCTTCTTGAGATTTAGATATCAATAAAATAAATTCTTTAAGCTTAGTTTTTATAATACTTTCATCAGCCAATTCAGGATTATCTAATAAAATATTAATACTCTCTTTGTAGTTTTCTAGTAAACGATCTACTTGAATTTGTTTTACGTTAAAATCAACAGTATAATTCGAGTTTGAGATGTCGAATTCAAAAAGGTCTTTGACAAGAGATGGGTAAAGGAAAATACCGATAGACTCAATACCTTCATCACAATTATGAGGTTCTTTACTTGGTTCAAAGAAATAATTTAAGCATTTAGCCAACATTGAAGTTTTTTTATTCAATGTTAAATAATCTTCAGAAGACCTTACATTAACTTCCCCTTTGTTTACAAACATAAAACAAGCTTCATCTTCCATATATTCTTTTAAAGTTCTATTAAAAGAGGGCATGGATAGTTTTATAAATACAACTCTGTCTTTGTAAGTAATAATCTGTTCTTTAAATTCCATTTATAGTAGGAGGATAGTTAATTTTCTTTAAAAGAATTTGCTCAATGCTAAATTAATAAATAGAAAATAAAATTAGCTTTTGTGTATAAAATTAATGGATAGTTTTGGCCATTGCTTACTCCATTCTTTTTTTTGAATCCTATCATTATAAATCATAAGATTAAATTTTGGAGTTGGAGTAACTATAAGGCTAAAAACATCTTCTAAGCCATGAGGTGCTATGTATTCAATTTTGTTTTTTTGAGTTATCCTTATAGCTATTGAAGTAGCAGTTTCTGGCCAAAATGAAATAGCTTCTTCACAATTCGTATATGAAGTGTGATTATTTCTAATATGCATTCTTGACTGATTTTTTACAGACCAGTTTAATTCGGGGTCTATCATTTTTAATTGATTTTCAATTAATAAATCACACTCTTTAGAAGAATTGATTTTATCAAAATGTATAACATCAATATCGTTCAATTTTGTTCGTTGATAACCGTGTTTTTTATCCCAAATTTTATTTCTGACAAATCCAGCACCAATCCAACAGTCGTTTAATTTTAAGTCTCTAACAGTTTTTAAAATAGAAATCATCCATGCATCATTTTCTATAATTTGAATTAACTCGTTTTCTAATTCCATTTTAAATATTTGTAGAGGTTGATAAAAAAAGCCTCTTTTGATATGAAACAAAAGAGGCTTTAAATTTATAATTTTAACCTAAAAAGGTATTTATATTATTTAATTAACTCGTAGCTGCGTTTAATAAAGTTTGTTAATTCTTCACCGTGTAACAAGTTTTGAGATAATTTAGCTAAATCAAATGCTTGAGTAGTTAGACGCTTTTGGTCTTCTTCGCTAGCGTTTAAGATATCAGAAATTAATGGGTGATTTGTGTTTACAATTAAATTGTACATTTCTGGTAAATTACCCATTCCCATCATTCCTCCACCTCCAGAAGCTTGCATCTCTTTCATACGACGCATAAATTCTGGTACTGTAATTAAGAATGGAGAACTAGAAGAATCCATTGATTCTAACTGAACTGTATAACTTGAATTGTTTACAGCTCCTTCGATAACTGGCTTTAATTTCTCTTTTTCTTCATCAGAAAGTTTAGAAATAACTGTGTCATCTTTTTTGATTAAGTTATCAATGTGATCAGCATCTACACGAGTAAATTGAACTTTTGTATCACCAGAAGTTTCTAATTTTTGCATTAAATGCGATACGATAGGAGAATCTAATAATAAAACTTCATATCCTTTTGCTTTTGCATCTTGAATATAAGAGTGCTGAGCATCTTTATTAGCTGCATATAAAATTACATGGTTTCCATCTTTATCAGTTTGAGCATCTTTTGTTTTTTCGATTAACTCATCAAAAGTGAAAAATGTATCATCTACAGTTGGGTATAAGGCGAACTTTTTAGCTTTATCGAAGAATTTCTCTTCAGATAACATTCCGTATTCGATAATCACTTTAATGTCGTTCCATTTTTTCTCAAAATCCTCACGGTCTTTTTTGAATAATGAACTTAATTTATCAGCCACCTTTTTAGTAATGTAACCAGAGATTTTCTTAACAGCTCCATCAGCTTGTAAATAAGAACGAGATACGTTTAATGGAATGTCTGGAGAATCGATAACTCCTTTTAACATTTGTAAGAAATCTGGTACAATTCCTTCTACGTTATCTGTTACAAAAACTTGGTTTTGATATAATTGAATTTTATCCTTTTGCATATCTAAGTTTTGAGATAACTTAGGGAAGAATAAAATTCCAGTTAAATTAAATGGATAATCTACGTTTAAGTGAATGTGGAATAAAGACTCCTCGAATTGCATTGGATACAATTCTCTGTAGAAATTAGTATAATCTTCAGCTTCTAAATCAGCAGGCTTTTTAGTCCAAGCTGGATTTGTATTGTTGATAATGTTATCAACTTCAATTTGTTTATGTGGCTCAGTAGTTTCTTTACCTTCCGCATCAGTTGTAGTTTGAGGCGTAAAATCTGGATCGTTAACTTTCTTTGTTCCAAATTTAATTGGCACTTGGTTAAAACGGTTGTACTTGTTTAATAAACCTGAGATTTTACTTTCTTCTAGAAATTCAGTAGAATCGTCAGCAATGTGTAAGATAATTTCTGTACCTCTATCTGCTTTGTTGTGCTCAACTAAAGTAAACTCAGGAGAACCATCACAAGTCCAGTGAGCAGCTGGTTCATCTTTAAAAGATTTTGTAATTAATTCAACTTTATCAGCTACCATAAAAGCTGAGTAAAAACCTAAACCAAAGTGACCAATTACACCAGTTTCGTTTTTATCGTCTTTATATTTATCTAAGAACTCTTCAGCTCCTGAAAATGCAATTTGATTAATATATTTTTCAACCTCATCAGCTGTCATACCTAAACCTTGATCTTTAATAGTTAAAGTTTTGGCATCTTTATCAATACTGATTTCAATTTTAGCATTACCTAATTCAGTCTTAGCCTCACCAATTGAAATAAGGTGTTTTAACTTTGTTGTTGCGTCAGTTCCGTTAGAAATTAACTCACGTAAGAAGATTTCGTGATCAGAATACAAGAATTTTTTAATCAGTGGAAATATATTTTCTACCGATACATTAATGTTTCCTTTGCTCATAATTATATATTTTGTTTGATATTATTTTCTGATAATTGATTAGTCAAAAAAAATACCAAAACTGTTCTTGTGACAAGATGACATAAAAAACGCCAACTTAAAATGTTGGCGTTTTTTAAATTTATATAATTTCTAGTTTTTTAAATGTTTCGTAACATTTCAGTTGTGTTTTTATTTTTCCATGTTCCACCTGTAAAATCTGGTACTTTAACAGATGAGCTATTTTGTGCGACAGATAATTCAGATAGGGGAGTTATAGAACTCCATAAAACACTATCATATACGTTGATGTCTAAAGGTAATCCTTTGTTTAAACATTTAATTAGGCGATAAATCATTACAAAATCCATTCCTCCATGTCCTACAGAGTTATCAGAAATTTGAGTTTTTAGTTTATCCCATAAAGGATGATTGTATTTTTCTCGATACTCATTGTATTTCTCTTTATCAAGCCATTTATGTCCCCACCATGCCAATTCATCTTCATTAATATAAAGTTTAGAAGGATAGCCTTCGTGTACAGCTTTTGTTCCTACAACTGTATTTAGTCTGTCATAAGGTCTACCAGAATGTACATCAAACTGTAGCATGATACTTTTACCTAACTTGGTTTTTATCATGGTAGTATTCATATCTCCACACTTAACGTTTGAAAATTTATTGATTCCAGCACGTTTTGCAGCATCGCTTAAACTTTTTTCTCGAGAACTCATAGATACTACATGATCATAAGTATCTCCGCGCCCAATATCCATATATTGACTTATAGGGCCTAAACCATGAGTGGTATAAAAATTACCATCTTTATTTAAATGATGTTTAATTCTCCATTGATTCTCATAATATTTTTCATCGAGTAGGTGTTTACGTAAATCATGTATATAAGCTCCTTCAGCATGTGTTAAATCGCCAAAAACTCCTTGATTAATCATATTTAAAACCCAAAGTTCTTCTCCATTAAAACAGCAGTTTTCCATCATCATACAATGTTTCTGGGTACGTTCTGTGGTTTCAATTATTTTCCAACAATCTTCAAGAGTATAAGCTATAGGAACTTCACAAGCAACATGTTTGCCTTTTTCCATTCCATAAATAGCCATAGGAGTATGTAATTCCCACGGAGTAGCAATGATTAATAAATCAATATCATCTCTGTCTACTAATTTTTTCCACTCATTAGGATTTCCATAATAAGCTTGTGCAGTTTTACTATGTGTTTTTTGTAAATGTTCGTTTAGTTTATCGGTTTTTTCTTTTCGTAAGTCTGAAACAGCTACAATTTCTGCATCATTATTTTTTATCAACCAATCAAACATTTGTATTAAAACCTGCCCTCGATTTCCGCAGCCTATAATTCCAACTTTAACCTTATCTATTTTGGGAGCTGTTAAGCCAAAAGCTGTTCCTTTTGCTTTTGAATTGGATAATGAGATTGTTTTTTCTTCAATTTCGTTTTTACAAGAAATAGCTGATGATAGGCCTAAAAATACAGCAGCTTTGGTTGAAAGGGACAAAAAGTCTTTTCTATTCACAATGAGTTGATTAGTGTTAGTTGTAAAAATATCAATAAATTGCTACTTTTACAAGCTGTAAATTTGCTAACAATTTAAAAAATCAACATAAAAATTATGTATAGTTCAAAAATAACGGGGTTAGGGTATTATGTTCCAGAGAATGTAGTTACTAATGAAGATTTAAAACAATGGATGGATACTAGTGACGAGTGGATTCAGGAAAGAACTGGTATTAAAGAACGTCGTTGGATTGACCCAAAAACATCTGATGATTCTACTTCTGTTATGGGAGCTAAGGCTGCTAAGATTGCCATAGAAAGAGCTGGATTGACAAAAGATGATATCGACTTTATCATTTTTGCTACTTTAAGTCCTGAATTATATTTTCCAGGAGGTGGAGTACAAATACAAGACTTACTTGATATGCCTACAATTGGAGCATTAGATGTACGTAATCAATGTTCTGGTTTTATATACTCTTTATCTGTTGCAGATCAGTTTATTAAAACTGGTATGTATAAAAATATATTAGTTATTGGTTCTGAAAACCATTCTGGTGGTTTAGAGCGTTCTACACGTGGTAGAGGAGTAACGGTGATTTTTGGTGATGGAGCTGGAGCTGCTGTTCTTTCTCGTAGTGAAGAAGAAGGAAAAGGAATTTTATCTTCTCATTTACATTCTGAAGGAAAGCATGCGAAAGAATTGGTGTTAGAAGGACCTTCTACTGGACGTTGGGTACCAGAAATTTTAGAGAAAAATGATCCAGATGATGTTTCTTATTATCCATATATGAATGGTCAGTTTGTATTTAAGCATGCTGTAGTTCGTTTTTCTGAAGCAATTGTTGAAGGTTTACAAGCAAATGGATTGCAAAAAGAAGACATTGATATGTTAATTCCTCACCAAGCTAATTTACGTATAGCGCAGTTTATTCAAAAGAAGTTCCAGCTTTCTGATGATAAGGTGTATAATAATATCATGAAATATGGTAACACTACAGCTGCTTCTGTTATTATTGCTTTAACTGAAGCTTGGGAAAAAGGTAAAATAAAAGATAATGATTTAGTAGTATTAGCTGCCTTTGGTAGTGGATTTACTTGGGGATCTGTTGTGATTCGTTGGTAGTTAGCTAATTAAATTTAAAAATAAAAAAACCGAAGTTTCAAACTTCGGTTTTTTGTTTTGTTAAAACATACCTCCTTGAGATTCGTTATCATCTCTATATTTTCTACCTTTTCTTTTGTTTTTACTACTTCCAAAGTTGTATGAAAAGCCTAGATATATTGAATCGTATTCTAAAATATATTTTCCTTTTTGATTGAATGGATTATTAGTAGTGTAATCAAAATTAACGTTATTGAAAATATCTGTACCTCTAAGACTAATTTTTCCTTTTCCATCAAATACTTTTAATCGAGCACCAATATTTATCATTGTATATGGTTGAACAGTATATTGAATATTTTCACTTTTACCTCTATAAATTGTAGAAAACTGAAAACTTAGTTTTTTAGAAGCTTTAAAAGAGTTGCTAATTCTAGCTTTTGTTATTGTATTTTTGATTGTTTCAAATTGATTATTTAATATACCTTGAGAATCTTGAATATAGGTTTCAAAAGAAGGTCTTAAAGTCCACCATTTTATAGGTTTGAAACTACCTGAAAGTTCTACTCCATAGCTGTCAGCAAAATCATAATTGGTAAAAGAAGAAATTGATTTGTCAGGATTTAGAGCATCTCTTTCAAGAATTCTTCCAATTTTATCATTTGTTCTTCTATAGAAAGAACCCAAAGAAATATATCCTTTGGTAATTGTTTTAGTATAGTTTAATTCTATGGAATTAGTAAATTGAGGAGTTAGATTTCTATTTCCCCTAGCAATAGTTAAAGGAGAAGCCCATTCTTGAATAGGAGTTACTTGATATGCCGAAGGGCGATCAACTCTTCTGCTATAGGCTAGCTGTATATTATCTTTTTCGCTAAGAGAATAGTTTATCGAAGCTGAAGGATAAATATTGAAGAGATTATCTTTTAAATTCGTATTTCCTTGGTTAGTATTGAAAAATGAAGCGTCTAAATTAAATTGCTCAACTCTAATACCGATTTGAAATGTAATTTTTTCATATTCTTTATTAAAATTGAAGTACCCAGAATAAATTGAACGATCATAATCTAAAGAGGTGTTTCCAATAGGTTGTAATATAGGAGTACTAGTTGTTTGTACTTCTTGATCGGTTATTATTTTGTTATAAAAATTTTGCTTTCTATATTCCAAACCAAATTCGATTTTACCAGATTCAATAGGCATAGTATAATCGATGTTGAACAACCAAAGTTTTCTAGTATCTACTATATCGTTGGTGTAATTGTTTTCTTTAGAACTACTGTCAATCGATTCGGAATTGATTGAGTTTTCTGGGTTGTTTGTACTAGAATAATTAAACTCTAATTCTAAATTTTGCCCTTTTTTATCAAAATTATATACGTAATCAATATTATATGTTTCGTCTTTTTGTTTGTATTTTGAAAAACGTTGATTGTTAAATTGTATATTAGAATTTTGAGTTACGAGTGTATTTGTAGCTAAACTGTTATTATCAAAATTTTGGTCAGTGTAAAGAGATAGTATGCTTTTGGAGTTTAAATTTATATCTACACCAAATTTAAAAAAATGACTGCTAGAGTTGTTTAAAAAGTCAATACCTTGTAACAAATCTTTATCTGTTCTTTGTAGGTTGTTGAATGTTTCATAATCTCCCCAACTAGCACTATAATTTGTGTAAAAATTAGTTATACCTGTTTTATAATTTGTAGTTAAAGCAATATCTGTTCTTGTATTTTTACTATGTGTAAGACCTGAAGAAATATTCCCATTAAAGCCAATTTTAGTATTCTTTTTAAGAATTATATTAATAATACCACTCATTCCTTCAGGATTGTATTTAGAAGAGGGATTGGTTATTATTTCAATGCTTTTTACTGAACTGGAAGGAAGTTGTTTTAAAAGTTGTTCGGTATTAATGTTTGAAGGTTTTCCGTTTATTAAAACACTAACATTTTCATTACCTCTAAGACTCACTGTACCAGAAAGATGATCTATGTCAACAGAAGGGATATTCTCTAACATTTCCAAAGAGCTAGCTCCTGTAGCTATTAGGTCGTTATTTACATTGATTATTTTTCTATCGATTTTTTGGACTACTGTAGAAGATTCTGCTTGTATTTCAACTTCATTTAGTTGGTTGTTGTTTTCTTGTAAATATATAGCACCTATATTGTATTTTATATCCTTCTCGGTTAAATCAATACTTTTAACTAAGGTTTTGTATCCTATAAACTGAAAACTTAAAAATAGTTTGGTTTTTGGAAGTTTAGATAAAGTAAAATATCCTTTATCATTAGTTATGGAACCTGTAATTATAGTACCATTTTCAGATTTACAAGTGATAGTTGCATAAGGTATACTAACCTTGTTTTTGGAATTTATAACTTTACCAGTAATTTCTTGTTTTTGCGCATAATTACTAATTGCTATGACAGCAAAAAGTATCGTTAATAACAATTTTTTCATATTCGGGGAACTAATTTTATTAGAAAGCTAAATATATAAAAAAACCAAGGTAATATAATATTACCTTGGTTTTTTTATACAGTAGTTAGTTGCTTAGAAGAAACCTCCGCCTCCTTGCTTTTCATTACTGTCTCTTCTTCTGCGTTGTTTTGCTTTATTTTTTCCACCTCCAAATCGGTAGTTGAAACCTAAGAAAGTAGTTCTACTTTCCCATTTAAAACGTCCGTTTTGTGTAAATGGATTGTCTGAGTTGAATTGAAATCTCATAGTATTGAAGATATCATTTACTCTAAAGCTAATATTTCCTTTTCCTTTAAATACACTATAATTAGCTCCTATGTTAACCATTTTCATTGGGTCAACATTCCATTGAATATCTTTAACTCTACCTCTATACATTGCAAATAACTGTAATCTAAGTTTTTTACTAACAGTAAAGCTGTTGCTAATACGAGCATTGAATACTTCATTTTTAACTTCTATTCTATTAGCAGTTGGATTCGTTAAATTAGTTGTCCCAAATTGCTTTTGAGAGTAGAAATCCATACTTGCATTGGCACGCCACCATTTTGCAATTCTATAGTTTGCAGAAAGCTCTAATCCGTATGCATCTGTATCATCAAAGTTTCTAAAAGTTAATAACTGAGCTTTTGGGTTTACATTATCAGCATCTAGAGTTGTAACTCTATTAATAACATCAGTAATGTTTCTATAGAAACTACCTAAAGTAATTGACCCTCCTTTAACTTTTCTTGTATAGTTAAACTCTACAGAGTTTGTAAACTGAGGTACTAACGTTGGTTCTCCTTTAGATGTAATAAGTGGTGTACTCCATTCTCTGATAGGATTCACTTGTTGAATACTTGGTCTATCAACACGCTTACTATAACTTAATTGGAATTGATTTTTCTCAGTTGGATTAAATGTAAAGAAGGCAGATGGATATACAGTGAATATTTCATCTGTAACTTTTTTAGTTGTAGGAACACCATTTTCTAATCCATTAAAATCTCCTTTAATATTGTACTGTTCTAATCTAGCTCCTAATTGCATAGTTACTTTTCCAAACTTATGACTATAATTAACGTAACCAGAATAGATATCTCTATCATATGTGAACGATGAGTTTCCTAAGTCAACAAAACTAATGGGTGTAGTACTTGTATCAGCACGTTGTTGATCGGTTAAATTTACATTATCTGTTGAATTGAATCTATATTCTAAACCTAACTCTAATTTACCCTTTTTAGAAACAGGGTTGGTATAGTCAAGATTAATTAAAGTATTCTTTCGATTATTATTGATATCATTAAAGTAATTTAATGTACGATCAGTAGGGGCTAATAGATCTATATTTTTTAATAATTGAGGAGACTTATTAATTGAATATGTTGCTTCAAACTCAATGTTGTGCCCTTCTTTTTCGAAGTCTCTTTTAAAGTTTACATTATAAGTTTGATTATGGCTATCAGATACTTGTGTGTTTGGGGCGTTGTTAGTTAATGTATTGGCGTTGTTAAAAATTAAAGAACGCCCAGAAGCATTACTATCAAACCAGTTCTGAGTAGTGTAAAAAGAAAGAGTATTCTTTTCATTTAAATATACATCAGCACCAAATTTTAATAAATGAGATTCATTATCATTTACAAAAATGAAGTCTTGAAGATTTGTTTCGTTTCTAACAAACCCAAAATTATATCTCTCTCCAGTTCTAAATCCGTAGTTACCGAAGAAATTAACCTTTCCTGTTTTATAGTTCATGTTAGTACCAACATTATAACGAACATAATGCCCAGCTTCAAGTCCAGTATTAACAGAACCATTGAATCCCATGTTTGCATTTTTGTTTAATACGATATTAATAATACCACTCATTCCCTCTGGGTTGTATTTTGCTGAAGGGTTGGTAATCAATTCAACACTTTTTATCGATGTAGAAGGTATTTGCTTTAATAATTGAGCTGCAGGAATATTTGTTGGTCTTCCATCTACTAATACACGTACGTTTTCGTTACCACGTAAGCTAATGTTACCACTTTGACTATCTACACTTACAGATTGTACATTGTTTAATAATTCTGAAGCAGTAGCTCCTGCAGAAGTTAAATCTTTTCCTACATTAATTACTTTCCTATCTACTTTTTGAGTAACAGATGATGTTTCAGCTCTAACCTCAACTTCATCTAAAGTGGTAGAATCTTCTGTTAAAGGAATAGTTCCTAAGTTAATTTTTCTTCTTTTATTGTTTATAAGAATTGGTTTGCTAACAGTTTTGTATCCAATAAATTGAACTTCTACAATATTTTTACCTTCTGGAATGTTTTTTATTGAAAAAGTACCATTATCATTAGTAATTCCTCCTGTTAAAATTTTGTTGGCAGTATCTTTGATTATTATATTTACGTAAGGAAGTGGTTCTTTTGTTGTTTGGTCAACGACTTTACCAGAAACGGAACCTGGTTTTGGTAATTTACTTTTGGGCATTTGTGCAAATAAATTAACACTAAATACTGTTAAAAGTATAAGTAATATGTTTCTCATTTTGTTTGTTTTTGAATTGTTTAGATGCCTAATAGACTATTTGTCGATTACTTTTGTTACTTCCTTTAACAGAGTTTAACTTATTATTAACAACTATGGATAAAACAACTTTAATTATTGGAGCATCATTAAATCCTAACAAGTATTCTAATATTGCACTTAAAAGATTAGATGATAAAGAAATAAAAATACATGCCATTGGGGCTAGAGAAGGAAGAGTAAATGATGTCAATATTACAACAGAGAAAACATCACTTGATAATATTGATACCGTTACAATGTATTTGAATCCTAAAAGACAGGAAGAATATTACGATTATGTGTTAGGGTTAAATCCTAGAAGGGTAATATTCAACCCAGGTACAGAGAATTTTGAATTTTCAAAAATATTAAAAGAGAAAGGAATTAAATCAGAAATAGCATGTACATTGGTTTTGTTATCAACCAATCAATATTAATTTAAAACTTCTATTGGAAATGAGTTGGTAGAGTATAGTTTACCAGCTTCAGCTAATTCTACATTTTCAAAAATAGTCTGTGCTTCTGCTTTAAAGTCTTTTAGGTTTGAGTACCTACTAGAATAGTGTCCAATAATTAGTTTTCCTGCATTTGCTTGATTTGCAATGCTAGCAGCTTGTTCGGCAGTTGAGTGTTTGGTTTTATCACACAAATCTTCTCTATCTTTTAAAAAGGTAGCTTCATGGTATAGTAAATCTACATCTTTAATAATAGGTACTATATCTGGTTTGTAGGAAGTGTCACTACAAAAAGCATAACTTTTTGGTTTTGGAGGATCTATTGTCAATTCAAAATTAGGAATTATTTCTCCTGTAGATAAAACAAAATCTTTACCAGCTTTTATGTTGTGAAAATCGCAGGTTTCTATTTCATCATATTGTTGAATATTCTCAATATGTAATTTTCTAGGTTTAGGCTTTTCTTTAAATAAAAAGCCATTAGTGTATACTCTATGATCTAAAGGAATAGTATGTACACTTATTTTATCATCTTCAAAGATTAATTCACTTTCGTTTGAATCTAATTCATGAAAAACAATGTTGTATTTAGTCCAAGATTTCGAAATTTTTAATTGAAGAACAGTAATTTCCTTAATTCCTTTAGGACCATAAATATGTAAGTCTTTTTCTCTATTAAGTATTCCAAATGTAGAAATTAAACCAATTAATCCAAAAAAGTGATCTCCATGCAAATGAGAGATAAATATATGGTTGATTTTAGAAAAACCAACTTTATACTTTCTCATTTGTCTTTGAGTACCTTCTCCACAATCGATTAAAAAATGACGGTTATTTATTTCTAAGTACTGAGATGTAGGGTGTGCATTAACTCTTGGGGTAGCAGAGTGGCATCCTAAAATAGTTAAATGCAAACTCATTTATTTTATAACAAAACGTTTTGAAATAATATTCTTATTGCTTTGTATAGCATATATATACATACCTGACTTTAAATCATTGCGATAAAAAGGGTAAGAGTTACGTCCTTTAGAAATATTTAATTCTTTTCTATATACAGTTTTACCTAATACGTTTCTAACGGTGAAAATAACGGTCTGGTCACTTTTAGCATTAAATGAAATAGTGGTATTATTGGTAAAAGGGTTAGGAGAAGCAACTAACTTGTCTACTTGTTTCTCTTGAGAGAAACTAGATAAGGTTACTAAGAATAAAAATAATAAAAGTATTTTTTTTACCATACGTTATTCGATTTTAAGGGATTAATATAGGTTAAAAACCTAAATCACGCTGAATATTTTCCATTTCAATAATATCTTCTGCCTCAACTAATGTAGGGGCTATGTTTAACGATTCAGGAAATTCATCAATATTCACATCTTTTAATACAATTACAAAAGATGTGCCATTTGTTTGATGCACTTGAGCGTATTTCAAAAATAATAAAATATTTTCTTTGGAAACGTTATTTTTTTCTGAAATTTTTACAATAAGGTGTTTTTCCTTAAAGTTAAAGTGCTCTTTTTCAAAATTTAATAAGAAATCATCGAAAGAAGTATCATCAAAATGAACTAACGCATATTCTTTTTTATCTTCAATTTTCATTATTATCTTTTTATTTGTTGTGCTAACAAATATATAACAGCCATACGAGTAGCAACCCCATTTTCTACCTGATTTAAAATAATAGATTGGTCACTATCGGCAACATCACTTGTTAATTCAACCCCTCTATTTATAGGTCCTGGGTGCATTATAACAATTTTCTTACCAAGGTTGTCTAGTATTTGTTTATTAATACCAAATAACTGTGTGTATTCTCTAGTAGAAGGGAAATATTTAATATCCATTCGTTCGTGTTGTACACGTAGTACATTGGCAACATCACACCATTCTAAAGCTTTTTTCAAGTTTGTTTCAACCTCAACACCTAAACTAGTAATATATCTAGGTATTAATGTTGTTGGACCACAAACTTTTACTTTAGCTCCTTGCAATTGTAAAGCAAAAATATTTGACAAAGCTACACGAGAATGTAAAACATCACCAACAATAACAATTTTCTTACCTTTTAGGTTACTGTTTAAAGCTTCACGCATAGAAAAACTATCTAATAAAGCTTGTGTTGGGTGTTCATGTGTACCATCACCAGCATTAATAATTTTTGCATCTACATGTTTTGATAAGAAAATACCAGCACCTACATTGGCATGACGCATAACAACAATATCAACTTTCATTGAAAGGATATTGTTAACGGTATCAATTAAGGTTTCTCCTTTTTTTACAGAAGACTGCCCAGCAGAAAAATTAATAACATCTGCCGATAAACGTTTTTCAGCTAATTCAAATGATAATTTAGTACGAGTACTATTTTCAAAAAATAAGTTAGCAATGGTAATATCTCGTAAAGAAGGAACTTTCTTTATAGGGCGGTTAATAACTTCTTTAAAATGAGAAGCAGTTTCAAAAATAAGCTCTAAATCGGTTTTGTTAAGGTATTTTATACCTAGTAAATGTTCAACGCTTAACTGCTTCATTTTAGTTTGTTTTTATAATCATAACTAATCAAGCTTTGATGGCTTGGGTTCAAGGTAAATAGTATCTTCTTTATGAGTTTCTTCCCAGTTAACAACAACTTTTTCTTCATTTATAGCGTCAACTTGTCTTCCTCTATAATTAGGTTGAATAGGGAGGTGACGGCTAAAACGGCGATCAATTAACACTAGTAACTCAATGTTTTCAGGTCTTCCGTATGACTGAATTGCTGTTAAAGCACTTCGTACACTTCTACCTGAATATAAAACATCGTCAATAATAACAACTTTTTTGCCTTCAATTAAAAAGTCAATTTGAGTTGCTGTAGCTTCTAAAGGTTCATCTCTTCTACGAAAATCGTCTCGATAAAAAGTAATGTCTAATAAACCTAATTGAAGATTTTGTATTCCATAATCATCTGTTAACAATTTAGCTAATCGTTTTGCTAAAAAAGTTCCTCTAGGTTGAAGTCCTATTAGCACGGTATTAGAGAAGTCGTTATGGTTTTCGATTAACTGACAAGCTAATCGATGCAGAATGATTTGAATTTCTTTTGATGTAAGTAGTGTTTTTCTGCTCATTTGTTGCTATCAAATTGGTTTGATAGTTCAACGTTCAAAAATAAAGCAAAAAAAAACGTCCACAAAATTAAAGTTAATGAAACATAAAACTATATGAATAAAATTATCTTTACATTTGCCAACTTTTAGAATATACCTGTTGATATTATGATGAAATACATTAAAAATAAGAAGATTAACATTAAAGATGACACTTTAGCGGGGATTACGGTTTCGTTAGCTATGATACCTGAAGTAGTAGCTTTTGCCTTTGTTGCTCAAATAGATCCTTTAGTAGCACTTTCAGGAGCGTTTATTATTGGTTTAATTACTGCAATTTTTGGAGGTAGACCTGGATTAATATCAGGAGCAGCTGGAGCAGTGGCAGTTATTTTTGTGCATATGATTGCTGAAGGGCACAAAAAAGGGATGCTTTTTGATACTCCGATAGATAATATGGGGTATTACTATTTATTAGGAGCTGTTATTTTAATGGGACTAATACAAGTTGGAGCAGGAGTTTTAAAATTAGGACGCTTTGTACGTTTAATACCACATTCAGTAATGATGGGGTTTGTAAACGGTTTAGCTATTGTGATTTTTATTGCTCAGGTAAAAATGTTTTCTCATAAAGAACTAAATATTTCACCAGAAGGAGTAAAGGAATATAAAAACATATTTATGCAAGGTACAGAGTTATTTACCATGATTGGATTGGTATTATTAACAATGGCAATTATTTGGGGACTTCCAAAAATTACAAAGAAAGTGCCTGCGGCTTTAACTGCAATTATTATAACTACTGCAATTGTTGTTATTTCTGGAATGGATGTAAGTACAGTTGGTTCTTACATTAGAGAAGGTGGAGGAGACGGATTATCTGGAAAATTTCCTACACCAAATTTAGAACTATGGCAAAACTTACCATTTAATTTAGATACTTTATTATTTATTCTTCCATATGCTTTTTTAGCAGCATCAGTAGGTTTAATCGAGTCATTAATGACAATGAATTTAGTTGATGAGTTAACAGATTCTAGAGGAAACGGAAATAAAGAATGTGTTGCCCAAGGAGCTGGAAATATTGTAAGTGGATTGTTTGGTGGAACAGGTGGTTGTGGTATGATTGGACAAACAGTAATTAATATCAATGCTGGTGGTAGAGGAAGATTATCTGGAGTGATGATGGCATTAACTTTACTTACATTTATTTTATTTGCTGATAAGTATATAGAACAAGTACCTATTGCTGCTTTAGTAGGAGTAATGTTTATGATGGTAATTGAAACATTTGCATGGTCTAGTTTTAGAATTATGAATAAGATTCCAAAATCGGATGCTTTTGTTTTAATAATTGTATCTGCGGTTACTGTAATTTTCGATTTAGCTATCGCTGTATTTGTTGGAGTAATTGTTAGTGCATTAGTATTCTCATGGGAAAATGCAAAGAAAATTAGAGCAAGAAAACGTATGAAAGATGATGGTACTAAAGTTTATGAAATTTGGGGACCTTTATTTTTTGGTAGTATTACAGCTTTCAATGAAAAGTTTGATATAAAAAATGATCCAGATAGAGTTGAGATTGACTTTGTTGAATCTAGAGTTTCTGATCATTCTGCTATTGAAGCTATTTTCGCCTTAGTTGAAAAATATCAAGCAGCAGGAAAGAAAGTTGTTTTAAAACACTTAAGTGAAGACTGTAAAGTATTATTATACAAAGCAAGTCCAATTTTCTCAGATGTGATAGAGGAAGCTATTGATGATCCTCGTTATCATTTGGCGGCAAATCCTGAAGATTTTCCAAAACCATTATCAGAGTATAAATTTTAAATAAAAAATCCCGCTACATGCGGGATTTTTTATTTATTATCCTTTATTTAAAGGACTAATTATTTCTACATCGCTAAAAGCTATAGCGCCTCTTACAACGCTATCAATGGTACTTTTTAAAGCTTCTATTAACTGCATTTTTAATTGAGATTTATGATAAATTAAACTAACCTCTCTAGCTGGAGGTGGAGTTTCAAATTCTCTAAGGTGTTCTTTGTCTTTTTCGTTTAAATCCAAAGTATTTAAATAAGGTAATAAAGTCATACCTAATCCATCTTTAGATAATTTAATTAAAGTATCAAAGCTTCCGCTTTCTAGTTGGAAATGATTTTTAGAATTTCTTTTGTCAGTTCTACATAGATTTATAACACTGTCTTTAAAGCAATGTCCGTCTTCTAATAATAAGATATCATCAACCTCTAAGTCGTTAACTTCAATTTTCTTTTTTTCAAATAAACGATGTTCGTGTGGTATTAAACCTACAAAAGGTTCGTAATATAAAACACGTTCTTTAATAGCTTCGTTTTCTAATGGAGTTGCAGCTAAAGCAGCATCAATATGACCATCCATTAACTTTCTAACAATTTCCTCGGTAGTTAATTCTTCTATGATTAATTGAACTTTAGGATAGTTTCTACTAAATGTTTTTAAAAACATAGGTAACAGAGTAGGCATTATAGTAGGAATTATTCCAAGTTTGAATTCTCCTCCAACATAACCTTTTTGTTGGTGTACAATGTCTAGAATACGATTACTTTCATCGACAATAACTTTTGCTTGTTCTACTATTTTTTTACCAACTTCAGTTAACTCGATAGGTTTTTTAGAACGGTTAAATATTTTAGCATCTAATTCTTCTTCCAATTTTTGTATTTGCATACTTAATGTTGGTTGAGTAACGAAACAATGCTCGGCAGCAATTGTAAAGTTTTTATACTCAGCAACAGATAAGGTATATTTTAGTTGTGTTATAGTCATGTATAAAAATTTTCGATAAAGATATTAAAACTATCAATAGAATTTATAGTTTTTTAAATAAAAGTTGGCCTAATTTTGACATAGAAAAATTAGAAAAACAAAGATAAAAAATGAATACAACAGTTATAGGTTTAGATAAAAATAAAACAGAGGAATTAGTTAAAGAATTAAATAGTTTGTTAGCAAACTTTCAGGTGTATTATCAAAATGTAAGGGGTTTACACTGGAATATTAAAGGAAAAAACTTTTTTGAATTACATGTAAAGTTTGAAGAGTTTTATACAGATGCTCAAGAGAAAGTAGATTTAATAGCTGAAAGAATATTAACATTACAAGGAACACCTTTACATACTTTTAGTGATTATACAGAATTGTCAAAAGTAAAAGTTGGTAAGAATATATCTAACGATGTAGAAGCGGTTACTTTAGTGGTAGATTCATTATCGGAATTATTAAAAATAGAAAGAACTATATTAGAATTATCTGATGAAGCTGATGATGAAGGAACAAATTCTATGATGAGTGATTTTATATCAGAGCAAGAAAAAACTTTATGGATGATGAATGCTTGGTTAGGATAAAACAAGAAAAACGTAACAAAAACAAACAACAAGAAAAGCAACATATTTATGTTGCTTTTTTCTTTTTAAGAAAGAAATGTAACTTTCTTTTTTAGATATCGTCTAATCTTTATAAATCAAATAACAAAACTATGAGAAACATAATTAAACACGGAATTATAGCTCTTTGCTTTATGCTTACAAGCATAATAACAGCTCAAAACTTAGAGCAAAAAATAGATGATATTTTAAAGAAAGAGTTTAAAAGCAACGAAACAGGAGTTACAGCTCTTGTAGCCAAAGATGGTAAGGTTATTTATAGAAAAGCATTTGGAAAAGCTAATTTAGAATTAGATGTAGATATGATTCCAGAAAATGTTTTTGAAATTGGATCTATAACTAAACAATTTACTTCGGTTGCTATTTTAATGTTATTAGAAGAAGGTAAGCTTAGCTTAGAAGACGATATAACTAAATTTATTCCAGATTACCCAACTCATGGGAAAAAGATAACAATTCATCATTTATTAACGCATACTTCAGGTATTAAGAGTTATACTTCAATGAAAGAATTTGGAAAAGTAGCTACACTTCATAAAACACCTCTAGAATTTATAGATTTCTTCAAAAATGAACCAATGAATTTTGAACCAGGAGAAAAATATAAGTACAATAACTCAGGTTACTTTCTTTTAGGATATATTATAGAAAAAGCTAGTGGAATGACTTATCAGAAGTTCATAAAAGAAAGAATTTTTGATAAGCTGGATATGAATTCATCATATTATGGAAGTCAAACAGAGTTGATTAAAAATAGAGCGTATGGGTATAATCGAAGAGGTGATGTGTTTTCTAATGCACAATATATAAGCTTAACTTTACCTTATGCAGCAGGATCAATAATGTCTAATATAGATGATATGTTAAAATGGCAATCAGCTATAACAAATAATACATTGGTAAAAAAAGAAACAATAGCTAAGGCTTTTAAAAATTACACTCTAAACAATGGAGAGAAGATAAACTATGGATATGGTTGGAGTTTAGATGAAATCAAAGATGTTCCAACAATAGAGCATGGAGGGGCTATACCAGGATATATATCAATGGGGATTTATGTGCCAAGTAAAAATGTATACGTAATAGCATTTTCAAACTGTGGATGTATCTCACCAAGAAATAGCGCTACAGAAATTGCAGCTTTGGTAATAGGTAAACCTAAGTTTGACAAAAATAATGTGATTAAATTATCTACTGAAGAATTGAAAAAATGGGTTGGAGCTTACCAATTTGATAATGATGTTGTAAGATATATTACATTAAAAGATAACCAATTGTATAGTAAAAGAGAAGGTAGTAGTAAAGACTTTAAAATTTATCCAACCTCAGCAACTAATTTTTCTTTTGAAGATGGATTTATAGAGTATGAATTTTCTGATAAAGGAGGAAAAAAAGAAGCACATTTCAAGAATAGAATTAATAAAGAAAAAGGAGTGTGGATAAATAAAAAAGCTCCAAAAGAGAAAAAAGAAATAAAAGTAGCAGCTGATATTTTAAAAAAATATGAAGGAGCTTATGAGTTACAACCGAATTTTATAATTACAATAAGAACTAAAAATAATCAAATATTTGCACAGGCAACAGGGCAACCTGAGTTTGAGATATTTGCTGAAACTAACAAGGAATTCTTTTTAAAAGTAGTAAAAGCAAGTATAGAGTTTCATACTAATGATGCTGGAGTAATTGATGCATTAACCTTATATCAAGGAGGAAGAGCAATGAAAGCGAAAAAGAAATAGTTAAAACAAGTATTTAAGTAAAATACGAATACTAACAAAGGCAATCAGTAAAGCGGTTGCCTTTTTTAATTGAATAGGACTAAATAGTCTAGTACTCATTCTACTACCAATTTGACCACCAATAAAAACAGTGATTAATAAAATAGAAGTCAAATGCCAATTGATTGTAAATTCAGGATTTGTATACTGTCCAATTAATCCAGCAATAGAATTCAATAAAATAAAAAAACTAGCAGTGGCAGCAATTTTTTTAGGGCTATCCCAATTAGTTAAATGAAGTAAAGGTGCTAAGAAAATTCCACCACCAATACCTACCATACCAGAAATAAAACCAATAATACCACCGTAACTAGCATTTTTTGAAATACTTAAAGATTTTGACTCAGTTTCAGAAGAAACTATTTTTTTAGAAATCCACATGGTAATCGCGGCAAATAACAAAGTAAATCCTAGAAGTATAAAAAAGAAGGTTTGACTTATACGTAAATAGCCTCCAATAAAAGCTAAAGGAACACTAAATAATACTAATGGAAGTACTTTTTTCCAATTGTATTTTTTGCTTTGGATGTATAAAAAAACATTTCCACTTACAACCATTATATTACACAATAAAGCTGTAGCTCTAATTTGAGAAAAAGCTAAACCAGTTAACGCCAAAATGGCTAAATAACTTGAACCTCCACCAAAGCCTACAGATGAGTATAACACAGCAACTGTAAAGAATAACAAAACGATATGCCAGTTTTGTAAAAATGTTAGTATGAGAAAATCCATAGAAAATCGAAAATAATAAAATAGCGTTTCTTAAAAGCTTTTTTAGATAAAAACTATTATAAAATTTTAAAAAATTGTAGATTAGTTCGCCAAAAAAATAGCAAATAATGAGTAACTACCATGTAAAAACCTTAGAGGAATATTTTCAAGTTTACAGAAGATCAGTACGAAACCCTGAATTATTTTGGGAAGAAATAGCTGAAGAACACTTTGTTTGGAGGAAAAAATGGGATTCTGTTTTAGAATACGATTTTTCAAAACCAGAAGTAAAATGGTTTGATGGAGCAGAATTAAATATAACTGAAAACTGTATCGATCGTCATTTACAAATTAGAGGAGATAAAACAGCAATTCTTTTTGAACCCAATGATCCCAAAGAAGAAGCAGAGCATATTACATATAAAGAATTATATAAGAGAGTATGTAAGTTTGCTAATGTTTTAAAAGAAAATGGCGTACAAAAAGGAGATAGAGTTTGTATTTATTTACCAATGATTCCAGAGTTAGCTATCTCTGTATTAGCATGTGCTAGAATTGGAGCCGTACATTCGGTAGTATTTGCAGGTTTTTCATCAACAGCGTTATCAACTAGAATAAATGATTGTGAAGCGAAAATGGTAATTACTTCTGATGGATCTTACAGAGGAGCAAAAACAATCGATTTAAAAGGAATTGTAGATGAAGCGTTGAACGATTGTGAATGTGTTGAAACTGTACTGGTAGCAAAAAGGATTAATTCTGACATTCAAATGAAAGAAGGTCGCGATAAATGGTTACAACCGTTATTAGAAGAAGCATCAGATTTTTGTGAGCCAGAAATAGTAAAAGCAGAAGATCCTTTATTTATCTTATATACTTCAGGTTCAACAGGAAGTCCAAAGGGAATGTTACATACCACAGCAGGATATATGATATATTCAGCATATACTTTTAAAAATGTATTTAACTATAAAGAAAATGATGTGTATTGGTGTACTGCCGATATTGGTTGGATTACTGGGCATAGTTATATAGTATATGGGCCTTTGGCTAATGGAGCAACTACAGTAATGTTTGAAGGAGTACCAAGTTACCCAGATTTTGGGCGTTTTTGGGAAATAGTAGAAAAACATAAAGTAAGCCAGTTTTATACTGCACCAACAGCTATTAGAGCTTTAGCAAAAGAGAAGTTAGAATTTGTTGATAAGTACGATTTATCTTCTCTAAAAGTTTTAGGAACCGTAGGAGAACCTATAAATGAAGAGGCGTGGCATTGGTATAATGACAATGTAGGGAAAAAGAAAAGTCCTATTGTAGATACTTGGTGGCAAACAGAAACAGGAGGAATGATGATTTCTCCAATTCCTTATGTGACACCTACAAAGCCAACTTATGCAACTTTACCATTACCAGGAGTGCAATTAGCGTTAATGGACGAAAATGGAAAAGAAATAGTAGGAAACCAAGTAGATGGGCGTTTGTGTGTAAAATATCCGTGGCCATCAATGGCAAGAACTATCTGGGGAAATCACCAACGTTATAAAGAAACCTATTTCTCTGCTTTTGAAAACAAGTATTTTACAGGAGATGGAGCTTTACGTGATGAAGTTGGGTATTACAGAATAACGGGTAGAGTAGATGATGTAATTATTGTGTCAGGACATAATTTAGGAACAGCACCGATAGAAGATGCTATCAATGAGCATCCAGCTGTAGCAGAAAGCGCTATTGTAGGATATCCGCATGATGTAAAAGGAAACGCATTGTATGGTTATGTAATATTAAAAGATGTAGGAGAGGGGAGAAATCACGATAATTTACGTAAGGAAATTAACCAAATTATAACCGAGCATATAGGGCCTATTGCCAAATTGAATAAAATCCAATTCACTATAGGATTGCCAAAAACACGTTCAGGTAAAATTATGCGAAGAATTTTGCGTAAAATAGCGCACAACGAATTAGATAATTTAGGAGATGTTTCTACTTTGTTAAACCCAGAAGTGGTACAAAGTATTATCGACGAACGATTGTAATAAATTATTAGAGTAAATAATAAAACAGCTACAGTTTGATTTCCTATTGAACTGTGGCTTTTTTTATTGTTGAAATGATAGAGTAGAAGTTTTTAAAGTAAGAGTACCTTAAAAAATTAAAAGTTTAGAGAAGAGATGACTATACTCATGGGGGACGCACTAACTTCTTTTAAATAGGTTAGCATGAGGTAGACGTGTTAAAAATGCTTAAAAAGCTTAAATAAAGCCTTTGTCTCTAGCTATTAGAATAAGATCTTTGTCATCAGAGCTATTTACACCAAACATTTGTTTAATTTGACGTTTTCTTTTTTCAATACCAGCAAAAGAAAGCGGAATAATATCAGGTAAATCTTTCATTTTTGTACCAATAGACAGCTCATATAGCATTTTTCTATCTAAATCGTCAATAAGATATTCACTAGTAACTTCATTTCTAAGAAGTTTCGTAATAGTTTTGCTATAGTATGGAGGATCGTTTAAAACTTCTTGTATAGCAGTTACTAACTCTTGAGGAGTAATATCATTTTTAACTAAAAAACCATCAGGGTTTATGCTTTTAAAAATGCTATGTACTCTATAATTATCGTTAAAAGTAGTAGAAACAATTATTCTAGCATCAGGTAGCATTGTGTTTATTTTTAAACCTAAGTCTTCACCAGATAAAATAGTGCCATCAGAAGAAGCTGGTAATCGCATGTCTAAAAAAATGATATCTACTTTTTTAGAGGTATCAGCATGTTGTTTTATAAGCTTATAAGCTTCATCGCAATTGTGAGCAACGTGGATTTCAAAGGCAATATGTTCGTTTTGTTGATCAATGTAATTAAAGGCACTTTTGTAGGCTTCAGAAATTAATGGATGATCATCAATAATTAAAGCAGTGTATTGTTTACTATTCATTATTCATTTTATAAGGGGTTGAAATTAAAAGGGCAGTACCTTTACCTACTTCCGATAAAAACTGTACTGTTCCGTTTAATTTGTCTACTCTAGATTTTATGTTTTTCATTCCAATACCTTTTTTACCCTTTTTAGGATTAAAGCCAATGCCGTCGTCTTTTAAATTGATAATAAGGTTTTGGTTTTCGTTAGAGAATACTAAAGTAACGTTTTTTGCTTTTGCATGTTTTATAATATTTTGCAAAGCTTCTTGTATAATTCTATAAATATTAGCTTTGGTAATTTCATTAATGTTTTTCCAAACAATATTTTTATCAAAAGAAAATTTATAGTTAAAGTTACCAATGGTACTTTTATCTTTTAGTAATTGTTCTATAATACTGGTAAAGTTAATATTAGAGCTATCAAAATTATCGCTCAGTTTGTGAGATACGTCTCTAATTTCCTTTTCAATTTCTTGAAGTTCATCTAAAAAAGATTGGTGTTTTTCAAGGGTTTGTTCATCACCTTTAAGAGGTAAAAAACCTAAGCCAAAACGAGTTCCAAACAGTTTACCTAGAATACCATCATGAAGTTCTTCGGAAATTCTGTTACGTTCTTTAACTTTTTCTTCTTCTAGTTTGGCTTGTTGTTGTAGGGTTAATACATATACTTCTTCGTTAGCTTTTTGCTGTTCAGCTTCTAGGCTAAGTTTTTCGTTTTTTACCTTTTGAACACGTAAAAAATATAGTAAACTTAAAATAAGGATTCCACCAATACTGGTAACAATAATCCAAATACGTTGTTGGTTTAAACGTTTAGTTTCTTCTATGTATTCATCAGTTTCAAACTCAATACGTGTAAATTTATTTTGAGTTCTACGTTCAGCGCTAATTAAACTATCATTAAACACTATATAGCGATCTAAGTATTTTTTAGAATTTTGTTTGTCTAAATTGGCTAGTTGTTTTAAAGAAGTTAAATAATCGCCACCATTTTTTATTTGTTTGGCTAAAGTATTGGCTTCTTTGGCATATTTTAAGGCATTGATAGTGTCTTTATTGTATTTAAAGTAATCGGATATGCATATCTTAGAGTTTAAGATATTAGTTTTGTCACCAATACTATCTCTAATGGATAAAGCTTTAAAAAAATCTTTCTTTATACCAGTAGTATCTTTCATTAATAGTTTACAATAGGCTTTGTTGTTAAGTAATATAGCATATTGACTTCTGTTTATCTTTTTGTTATTTAAATCTTTATTATAGTATTTAAGGGCGGTTTGATAGTCTTTTTTTTCTTGATAAGCATGCCCTATATTGTTATATATTATAATATAGCTTTTTACTCTAGTTTTTTTAGGGATTTTATCAAAATACTCTAGGGCTTTTATATAATACTCTATGGCTTTATCATATTCTTTTATATCATATTGTAATAAACCTAAATGGTTATATGAATCGTAAAGTTTTTTATGATTTTTTAATTCCTTAAATAATTCTATTACTTTAATATTTAAAATTTCACTACCAATATAATCTTTATAGCGTCCTTTAATACGTGTCATTCCCCATAAAACTGTAGAAGCTTCTTTTTTATGATTTTCTTTAATAAAGTTTTCATAAGCTTTGTTAAAATGAAAGTATGCTTTATCAAATATTTCTAGTTTTACGTAATAACTAGCATAATTCCAATGAGCATCTGCTGTAGCATATGTATGTTTATTTTTTATAGCAGAGTTAAGAGCTTTTTTATTTACTTTAAAAAATGAAGTAGTATCTTTCAATCTATAGAACTCATAGGCTATAGAACTGAGTTCTAAAGGGAATTGTTTGTTGTGGTTTAAAATATAATTGTAAGATTTTACTAAAAGTTGAGATCTGGAAGTACTATCTAGTTTTTTATTTTTAGCTTTTTTTAACCAAGTTTTTATACTATCGTTTTTTAGTTTAAACACAGTATGTTTATTAGAGGAAGAAAAGCATAGTTGATTTCCTATGGATAAGAAAAATATAAATGCTGCAATTTTTTTTAAAGCTTTCAAATAATCTGATTTTAAGCAAAGCTAAAAAAAAAGCCTTTAACATTTGTTAAAGGCTTGTATTTATAAAAAAATGATTAAGATCCAGCACCACGACCATTTCCTTTACCTCCATCATCATTACCTCCATCATTACCACCACCAGTATCGCCTCCGTAGATATTATCATCATCGCCTATACCAGTTGTTAATTCTGTATTGTTTTTTTCAGGAACTAAATCGTCTTTTGTTAAGTCTGTACAACTTGTAGTTAAAAGGATTAGCATGCTGATTAGTAAAGTAGTTTTTAAAGTTTTCATAATTTTCAATTTTTAATATTTGACATTAGTTTTCCATGCCGCATATGCAGCAGTAATAGCATCGAATTGGTTATGTTCGATTTTTTTTGAGCCTTGGTAAAATCAAGGCAATAGTCATCTAGCCCAAGTAATTTGGGTAGTTAGTAGAATTAAGTTGATATGGAACATCAACTCGTGAAGACTCATTACTACTAAGGCCTATTGAGTACAACAGACTTCAGGAATTCTACATTGTCATAAATAAAGGAAGCGTTTTTGCAATTTTTAATGAACGCTAGTTGATTCTGTCACTAAAATAGTGACATAGATTGTGTAAACGAACACAATTTTAGTAAGCGTTGTTGTTTAATGAGTAAACGTCCTTTTTCATTTAGTTTGTGCAATTTTAATATAATCATAGCTTTCAATTTCGTTCAATTAAGATAGTGAAAAATAACGAATTACACAAGTTTTTTAATACTTTTTTTACTGTGTTCGTTTTTATTTTTTGGAATAAAAAAAGGCGCCCTTTTAAGGCGCCTTTTGTATATATACTATATTAATGACTTGTTGTTAACTCATCTTTAAATATTGCTTCTTACAATAAACATCCTTACTCATTTTTATATAACTGCCATCACCTCCTATAATTAGTCTTTCGATGATTGGGTTTAAATAAAATAGTTTCATAATCTTTAAATATTAATTTGTTAAATAATCATTCAAATACTTCTGAATGATTACGGTACAAATATACAAAATATTTTAATAAAAACAAGGAAAATAACGAGTTATTTTATTGGTAATCAGTAAGTTAAGTTGTTTTTAAGGTAGGAAGGTCCTGTCCAGATATTATCTAGATTTTAGCTATTTAGCAACAGTTTGTAATTCAGTTCTTTACGAGTCAAAGTGTGTTTTTTGTATGTTTAAATTAAAAATGTCATTTTTTAAAAAAAATTATAAAAAAAGCGTCCAATTTATAGTTGGACGCTTTATATATTGTTAATTTATGTATTGAATCATATTCGAAAATTGTCAGAAATAAACACATTACGTCCGTTTTTATAAAATTGTCCATCAACAACTTCACGAAAACTGCAAGTTGGCTTCATTAGCCCATTAGCGATATGTAAATTTATATTCATCATTTAAGAGGCAAATATACATTATTTTTTGAAATGTTAAAGAAATGCTAATATCAGAAGTTTAAGTACTGTAAACTAGTTTGTTTTGAGTGTTTTTATAAAAAAGTAAGTGTTTCACTTACTAAAAGTAAGTGAAACACTTACCAGTTTGTTAAAAGGATAAAATATCTTTGTAGTGGTTAAAAATTAAACTCTCGCTAGAGTTAGATATGGATGGGGGTCCGTATCGCGTCGTCAGGGAAAATTATATGAAAAAAGAAAACAAAATGAATGTTTTACTCTAACCAAAGTAAAAAATTTAAAATGCATGTCACAAAAACGCCTAATCGGGCGTTTTTTGTTTTTTATATTCATAAACTTATGTAAGTTTACCTTCAATATACGACGTATGTTGCATCAACATAAACATTATTTAAAATGAAAAAACTAGTTTTATTAGTCGCTATTGCTATTGTTTCCATAGCATGTAAGAACGAGCCTAAGAAAGAAACTCAAAAAGTAGAAGCTACATCAACAGAGGTTAAAGAGAAAAAATATCCTAAAGAATTAGCAGAAGTTTTTAAAAAGCATGGTGGAATTGAGGAGTGGAATAAAATGAAAACTTTATCATATACACTTAATAAAGAAGAACACACAGTTGATTTACATTCTAGAAAAACTGTAATAAATTCACCAGAATATTCTTTAGGTTACAACGGTAAAGATATTTGGGTATCTGATACTACTGCTTATAAAAAAGATCCTAAGTTTTATTATAATTTATATTTCTATTTTTATGCTATGCCATTTGTTTTGGCTGATGATGGAATTGTATATTCTGAAACTTCACCAATTGAGTTTGAAGGAAAGAAATACCCAGGAATTAAAATATCTTATAAAGGAGCTATAGGTTCTTCTCCAGATGATAACTATTTTATATATTACGATCCAACAACTAAAGAAATGACTTGGTTAGGGTATACAGTTACTTATTTTAGTAAAAAACCTTCTGATAAGTTTAGTCTAATAAGATATAACGATTGGGAAAATGTTAACGGTTTCTTATTACCAAAATCAATAACTTGGTACCAGAAAAATGAAGAAGGTAATCCTACTGTACCTAGAGGAGAACCAACTGAATTCAAATTACCATTATTAAGTCAAGCATCATTGGCTGATAGTTTTTTCGATAAACCAAACAAATAAATGAGTCAACAAAAATATACTTGGAAAAAAGAGTACACGCTAGTACTGTTTGCAAATCTGATTTATATATCAATATTTTATATCATCACAAATTTATATACTAGTTAATTATGCAAACAATTGATTGGATTGTACTCTCTTTAACATTATTGTTTATTGTATTTTATGGAGTATGGAAAACACGAGGAAGCAAAAATGTAGAAGAGTATATTAAAGGTGGAAACGAAAGTAAATGGTGGACCATAGGTCTATCTGTAATGGCAACTCAAGCGAGTGCCATTACTTTTTTATCAACTCCAGGGCAAGCATTTCACAGTGGGATGGGCTTTGTGCAATTCTATTTTGGATTGCCTATTGCTATGGTTATTATTTGCTTAGTTTTTATTCCTATTTATCATAAATTAAAGGTTTATACGGCCTATGAATATTTAGAAGGTCGTTTTGATAAAAAAACAAGAACGCTTACCGCAATTTTATTTTTAATTCAAAGAGGTTTAGCAGCAGGGATTACCATTTTTGCACCAGCTATTATTTTATCGGCTGTTTTAGGATGGGATTTGATAACACTAAATATTATCATAGGGTTTTTAGTAATTGTTTATACAGTTTCTGGAGGAACAAAAGCAGTAAGTGTTACACAAAAGCAACAAATGGCTGTAATCTTTGCAGGAATGTTTATTGCTTTTTACTTAATATTACAATATTTACCTGACGAAATTACATTTACAAAAGCTTTAGAAATAGCAGGGGCTTCAGATAAAATGAAGGTGCTTGATTTTTCTTGGGATTTGAACAATCGTTATACTGTTTGGACAGGTATTTTAGGAGGTACTTTTTTAATGCTTTCTTATTTTGGTACTGATCAAAGTCAGGTACAACGATATTTGTCAGGAAAATCAGCTAGAGAAAGTCAATTGGGTTTAATTTTTAACGGTTTGTTAAAAGTTCCAATGCAGTTTTTTATTCTGTTAGTAGGGGTAATGGTATTTGTTTTTTATCAGTTTAATACCTCACCTTTAAACTTTAATCCAAAAGCAAACGAAGTTGTAGAGAAATCTCAATATGCTAATGAATATAAAGAACTACAATTAAAACATATTCAAATAGAGAATAGTAAAAAGACATTAATATTTGAAGGTTTAACAGAAGAGAACAAAAAACAACTTCAAGAGTTAAATGAACAGGACAAGAGTTTAAAAGCTGATGCAAAAGCTATAATTAAAAAGGCAAATGCAGAGGTAGAAACAAATGATAAAGACTATGTTTTTATTCACTTTATATTACACAACTTACCTAAAGGGTTAATAGGTTTATTGTTGGCAGTAATCTTATCGGCAGCTATGTCGTCTACAGCATCAGAATTAAATGCTTTAGCATCTACCACAGCAATCGATTTATACAAGCGTAATGTAACTAAAGAATACAGTGAAGAGCATTATGTAAAAATGTCTAAGTGGTTTACACTAGGGTGGGGAGTATTAGCTATTCTAGTTGCTTGTGTCGCCAATTTATTTGATAATTTAATCCAGTTGGTAAATATTATTGGGTCCATTTTTTATGGAAATGTATTGGGGATTTTCTTATTAGCGTTTTTCTTTAAAAAAGTAAAAGGAAATTCGGTGTTTGGAGGTGCGTTGTTGACTCAGATTATAATTTGTTTAATATATTATTTTGGTATTTATAAATTAGAGCAAGGAGGAGGACAGCCAATAATAAGTTATTTATGGTTAAACTTTATAGGTTGTATTTTAGTTCTATATTTCTCTCTGATGTCTATTATAAAATCAATAGACAAGAAAAGTAAAATCACTTTATTATTAATTTCAATAGGTATTTTAAAGATTATATACGATTTATTTAATGACAGTCCATTAAGTGTATTACATGTAGTTTATTTAATAATCTTATTTATTTACCTTGGATTTATTAATGTTGAAAAAGATAAAGAATGATTACAACAAGAAAAGCAAATTTAGAAGACTTACCTATTTTACTCGATTTTGAACAAGAGTTAATTAAGGCAGAGCGCCCTTTTGATGAAACATTAAAAGAAGGAAAAATATCTTATTATGATATTAAAGCGATGATTTTGTCTGATGAAGTTGAGGTGATGGTAGCGGTTGAAAACGATGAAATAATAGGCTCAGGTTATGCTAGAATTGTGATACCAAAATCGTACTTCAAATTTGATAAGTTTGCTTATTTAGGTTTTATGTATGTAAAACCTACTCATAGAGGAAAAGGAGTGAACAAAAAAGTAGTTGAAGCTTTAAATACATGGATACTTTCAAGAAATGTTTTTGAAGTAAGACTTGATGTATATGCAGAAAATCACGGAGCAATTAGAGCTTACGAAAAAGTAAATTTCAAAAAGAACTTGATAAATATGAGAATGAGTTTATAAGAAGTGCTATTTCTTATAAACTCATTTTACATATAATTTTAGCAATCTGCTAAACCAACAGTAACAGCTAAACCTCCTTCAGAGGTTTCTTTATAGTTACGGTTCATATCTTTAGCAGTTTCCCACATGGTATCAATAACTTTGTCTAGAGGAACTAAAGATTCTTTAGGATTGGTTTCTAAAGCCATTTCAGCAGCATTAATAGCCTTAATAGCTCCCATAGCATTACGTTCTATACAAGGTACTTGTACCAATCCTCCAATAGGATCGCAAGTAAGTCCTAAATGGTGTTCCATTGCTATTTCAGCAGCAACTAAACATTGTCCAGGTGTACCTCCTAATAATTCAGTAAGAGCAGCAGCGGCCATTGCAGAAGAAACACCTATTTCGGCTTGACATCCACCCATAGCAGCAGAAATAGTTGCGTTTTTCTTAAAAATACTACCAATTTCTCCAGCAACTAGTAAGAACTTTTTAATATGTTCAAAATCTCCATCATGATTTTCAATTACAAGGTAGTACATTAAAACAGCAGGAATTACTCCCGCACTTCCATTTGTAGGAGCGGTAACAACTCTACCTAGAGAAGCATTTACTTCGTTTACTGATAAAGCTAAACAACTAACCCATTTAAGTATTTCTCTAAATTTTACCTCAGTACCTCTAATAGCGGTAAGCCATTCTTCTTTACTGTTATAAGTAGCCTCTTTTATTAATTTTTGATGAGTTTCAAAGGCTCTTCTTTTTACGTTTAAACCTCCTGGTAAAACTCCTTCAGTATGGCATCCTATATACATGCATTCAAGCATTGTATCCCAAACGCGTTTTAATTCAGAATTTATATGATTCTCGTCGTTTAGAATTAATTCATTTTGAAAAACTATATCAGAAATATTTTTTCCTTTGTTTTCACAATACTCTTCTAGTTCAGTAGCTCTATTTATAGGAAAAGGAAAGTTCTTTTTGTTTATTTCTGTATCAGCAGATTCACTTACCTCTTCTTGAACAACAAAACCACCACCAATAGAGTAATACGTTTCTGTAGATATTTCTTTTCCTTTAGAAAAACCTCTAAAGGTTAAACCGTTTGAATGAAATGGTAAAAAGTCTTTATTAAAAACAACATTATCAGTAGAAAAAATAATTGTTTTCTCTGCATTGAAATCTAAACGAGTAGTAGTTTTTATTTTATTGATAATAGTGTCTATATCATCTACAGGAATGTACTCAGGATCGGTACCGCTTAACCCTAATAATACAGATAAATCGGTAGCGTGTCCTTTCCCTGTTAAAGATAAGGAACCATATAAATCAATTCTAATACCATCAATGTTATCAAAAAGATTGTTGTCTTTTAACTTTTTAATCCATTGTTGTGCGGCTCTCCATGGCCCTAAAGTATGAGAACTAGAGGGACCAACGCCAATTTTTAGCATATCGAAAACACTAATAAATTGCGACATAATATAGGTTGTTTGTTGACGGCTAAAATAGAAAAAGTCCTGTATTTATTGAATACAGGACTTTATTTTTTATATCAATGAAGAAAATTTTACATTCCGTAAATAGATTCTTTATCAAATTTCTTAGTAAGCATGTAGTATACAACTGCACGATACTTGTTTCTTTCAGATCTTCCAATTCTTTCCATAACGTCATCGATAGCTTTGTCTAATTCAGGACTATCATCTAATCCTAATTTTTTCATTAAGAAGTTCTTCTTAACAGTTTCCAATTCTTTAGGGTCTGAACCAGAAACAGTTTCAGCATCTTTTTTATAAATAGATGGCCCTAAACCTTTTGTCACAGCTTTTAATAAATCAGTGTTAGAACGGATATCTCTATCGTCCATAAACTTTTTATACAGTTCTACTTTTTCGTCAAATTTACTCATGATTTTTTGTTTAAAATTAGATTTTAATTTTTTGTAGATTTCTTTAATCCTTTCAAATATAGAAAAATAATTTGTTCTTTCAAATACCTAAAATAGCAAGGGAATTCCTAGTTAAAATTGTTAATTAAATTGTTGAAAACAAAAAGAGGATTGAGTAAAAAGGCACTGTTCTTGTAGTAAATTTATATAAATTCAAATCTGTTGCCTATGTCATTATCAAAATTTGAATCAATGTTAAAGACCAATGATGTATATTTTTTTGATGCTGCTGAGTTTGAAACAATTATAGAGCATTACTTAAATATAGGTAAACATTCATTGGCAAAAAAAGCTGTACAGCTGGGGTTAGAACAGCATCCTACTTCAATTCAACTTAAACTCATGAAAGTTGAACTTTTAATATTTGAAGATGAATTAGAGGAAGCTGTAAAGATGTTAACAAACATTGAAGCAGTAGAACCTCATAACGATGAGGTATACATTCAGAAAGCTGTTATTTTATCAAAAAAGAAAAAGCATATAGAAGCTATTTCAATACTAAAAGAGTCTTTACAATATATTGAAGACCCTGTAGATATATGGTCTATGCTGGGAATGGAATATTTGTATTTAGACGATTTTGAAAATGCTCGTTTAAACTTTGCTAAATGTATTGATGTTGATTATGAAGATTATTCTTCATTGTATAACATTGTGTATTGTTTTGATATGCAAGGAAACCATGAAGATGCTATAAAATTCTTAAATTCTTATTTAGATAAAAATCCTTATTGTGAAGTCGCTTGGCATCAATTAGGAAGACAATATTTTGAAATAGGAATGTTTAAAGAAGCCTTAACTTCATTTGATTATGCTGTACTTATAGATGATAGCTTTATTGGAGGGTATTTAGAGAAAGCCAAAACTTTAGAAAAACTAGATCGTTTTGAAGAGGCTATTGAAAATTATTTAATAACATTAGAATTAGATGATCCTACTGCTTACGCTTATGTAAGAATAGGGGAGTGTTATGAAAAGTTAAATAACATTCATACAGCAATTCATTTCTATAAAAAAGCAGTACATGAAGATCCTCTTTTAGATAGAGGGTGGATTCTGTTAACAAATGCTTGTTATAGTAATGAAAATTTTCAAAAGGCATTATACTACATTAATAAAGCAATTCAAATAGATGAAAGTAATGCTCTATATTGGAGGAAGTATGGAGATATTAATTTAAAATTAAACTTTTACGAAGAGGCTGTAAAAGCTTTTTATAACTGTATAGAGTTAGGAGATAAAGAGATTGAAATATACATAGCTTTAACAGATATCTTATTGTTCTTAGGAGAATTTAATCAAGCTTTAAAAGTTTTAATTAAAGCTAAAAAGATATATAAAGAATTTGCAGAGGTTGAATATCGCCTATGTGGGTTGTTTATGATTTTAGATAAAGAGGAATATAGTTTAACGCATTTGAAAAATGCCTTAGCTATAGATTATGAATATCATTCAATCATAAAAGAGTTGTATCCTTCAGTTTATGAAAAAGAAAGGGTACAGGAAATTATATCCAATTACAAAAAAGTAATAAAGTAAAAGAAAAGCTCCAAAATGTAAATCTTGGAGCTTTTTTATTGTTTGTTATATGTTAACTTAAGAAATATGTTTCCATATTTTACGTAAAATTATAATACAACCTAGTGTTAAAACAGAGAGTATAGTAGCAATTAAAGTTTTTCCGTAAATCCAGTTTCCAGTTGCAAATAGAAAACTATATACTCCAATAGTACCAGTTACAAATCCAACAATTTTAGCACCAATGTTTTTAAACTTATCTTCTCCTTCAAAAATTAATTGATTAAAGTTATTTATTGTGCTTTGATCAGTTGGAGAAGTTAAAAAAGTAACTAAAATCCATCCGATAGTAGTAATAAGCACACCTATAATTAATTGCCAATAACCAGCTATTTCAATCATAGGAGTTTCCATTTTACCATTGATAAAAAAGAAAACAGCAATAAAGAAAGAGATAGCCATTGCTGCTATTTCACTATAAGGATTTATTCTACTCCAAAACCATCGTAAAATAAATAGTAAGCCTGTTCCAGCACCAATTTGAAGTAGTAAATCAAAAACATCTTTTGCCGATTGTAAATAAAAAGAAAAAAGAGCGGCAAATAGCATTAATAAAGCTGTTGATATTCTTCCGATGACTACTTTTTGTTTTTCTGAAGCATCTTTATTGATAAATCGGCTATAAAAATCATTTACTAAATAAGAACTTCCCCAGTTTAATTGAGTAGAAATAGTACTCATAAAAGCAGCGATTAATGATGTTAATACAATACCTAATAAACCAGCAGGTAAATAAGTCATCATTGCAGCATATCCAACATCGTGACCTTGCATTTCAGCAGATAGGCTAGGAAAAGCCTGATTCATACTTTCTAATGAAGGAAATATAATTAATGAAGCTAAACCAACTATAATCCACGGCCAAGGACGTAAAGCATAGTGCGCAAAGTTGAAAAATAAAGTAGCCCAAGTAGCATTTTTTTCATCTTTAGCAGCTAGCATTCGTTGAGCAATATAACCACCTCCACCAGGTTCAGCTCCAGGGTACCAAGTACTCCACCATTGAACGGCAAAAGGAATGATAAATAATGTAATTAAAGCTTCTGTATTAGAAAAATCAGGTAACATTGCTAATTTAGAACTAACATTTGGATGCGATAATAAGTTAGAAAGACCATTGATTTCTGGAAGGTTTACAATATATACAGTAGCCCATACAGAACCTACCATGGCAATTAAAAATTGAACAAAATCGGTAAGTAACACACCTTTTAAACCTCCTAATGAGGAATAAATCACTACAATTATAGAAGAATATAAAAGCATTTCTCCTTGAGAAATACCTAATAATATGTTTGCAATTTTTGCTCCAGCTAAACAAACCCCAGCCATGGTTATAATATTGAAGATAACTCCTAAATAGATAGCCCTAAATCCTCGTAAAAAACTAGCTGTTTTACCAGAGTATCGCAATTCATAAAATTCTAAATCGGTTGTAATACCCGATTTTCTCCAAAGCTTAGCATAGAAGAAAACAGTAAGCATACCAGTAAGTAACATGGCCCACCATACCCAGTTACCAGAAACACCATTTTTTCTAACAAGTTCAGTAACTAGTCCAGGAGTATCTGCGGCAAAGGTCGTTGCAACCATAGATACTCCTAATAACCACCAAGGCATATTTCTACCAGATAAAAAGAATTCGGAACTATTTTTTCCTGCAGATTTAGAAGCCCAAACTCCTATAAGTAAAGAGATTATAAAAAATCCTACAATGATTATATAATCAATAGTGGTTAAAGTCATAATTTTTTGGTTTATTGGCTAATGTAATTAAATATTTTCAAACGTTAAATTGCTATTAAAGTCGAAAACGATTTCGCAGTTTTTTGTTAGAGAAGCACTATATTTATTTAATTTTGAACCTGAGATTTATGAGAAAAATAAAAAAAATAGCAGTAATGACTTCTGGTGGAGACTCGCCAGGAATGAATGCAGCAATTAGATCAGTTGTTAGAGCTTGTGCTTATTATAGAACTGAATGTGTAGGAATATATAGAGGATATCAAGGAATGATTGAAGGAGATATGATTCCTTTAACAGCAAGAAGTGTAAACAATATAGTTCATAAAGGAGGTACTATATTAAAGTCTGCAAGATCTAAAGAATTTAGAACAGAAGAAGGACGTAAAAAAGCATACGAAAACCTACTAGAAAATAATGTTGATGCTCTTGTTGTAATTGGAGGAGATGGATCTTTTACAGGAGGGGTAGTGTTTAATAAAGAGTATAACTTCCCAATCATAGGAATCCCAGGAACTATTGATAACGATATTTTTGGAACTACTCACACTTTAGGTTATGATACCGCTTTAAATACAGCTGTAGACGCTATAGATAAAATTAGAGATACTGCATCTTCACATAATAGGTTGTTTTTTGTTGAGGTTATGGGGCGTGATGCAGGTTTTATAGCATTAAATGCAGGTGTTGGAGCAGGTGCTGAAGAGATTTTAATACCAGAAGAAGATTTAGGATTAGATAGGTTATTAGAATCTTTAAAAAAGAGTAGAAGAGCAGGAAAGTCTTCTAGTATTGTAGTAGTTTCAGAAGGAGATAAAACAGGTAAAAATGTTTTTGAATTAGCAGACTATGTAGAAGAGAATTTAGAAGACTATGAAGTAAGAGTATCTGTTTTAGGGCATATGCAAAGAGGAGGAACCCCATCTTGTTTTGATAGAGTTTTAGCAAGTAGGATGGGAGTAAAAGCTGTTGAGTTGTTAATCGATGGAAAAACAAATTTAATGGTTGGACTCAACAATAATGAAATAGAAACGATAGATTTAGAGAAAGCAATAAAAGGTCAAAATGAAATTAATAAGGAACTTTTAAGAGTTTCTGATATAATGACCACGTAAAATTTAGTAATTAAAATAGTAAGTATGATAAAAATAGGAATTAATGGATTCGGTAGGATAGGAAGAATCGCCTTTAGAGCAGCAATAAATAGAGCTAATGTAGAAGTAGTTGCAATAAACGATTTACTAGATGTAGATTATTTAGCATATTTATTAAAGTATGATTCTGTTCACGGGCGTTTTGATGGTGATGTTGAGGTAAAAGACGGTCAATTAATTGTTAATGGAAAACAAATAAGAGTAACAGCAGAAAGAAACCCTGAAAATTTAAAATGGGATGAAGCTGGAGCTGAATATGTTATAGAGTCTACAGGTTTCTTCTTAACAAAAGAAGCAGCAGGTTTACATTTAAAAGGAGGAGCTAAGAAAGTATTCATTTCAGCACCATCTAAAGATGCTAAGATGTATGTGATGGGAGTAAACCACACAGAAATGACTGCTGATGAAACTGTAATGTCTAATGCGTCTTGTACAACAAACTGTTTAGCACCATTATCTAAGGTGTTAGATGAAAACTTCGGAATTGTAGAAGGATTAATGACTACAGTACACGCTGCAACTTCTGGTCAAGGAGTAGTAGATGGACCAAACAAAGATAGAAGAAGAGGAAGATCAGTTCTTAATAACTTAATTCCTGCTTCTACAGGAGCAGCAAAAGCAGTAACAAAAGTAATTCCTGCCTTAGAAGGTAAATTAACAGGTATGGCTGTAAGAGTTCCTGTAGCAGACGTTTCTTTAGTAGATTTAACATTTAGAACTGAAAAAGCTACTTCTTTAGAAGAAATTAAAAAAGCTTTAAAAGAAGCTTCAGAAGGAAAGTTAAAAGGAATTTTAGGTTATACAGAGGATGAAGTTGTATCACAAGATTTTGTTTCTGATGCAAGAACTTCAATAGTAGATGCTGATGCAAGTTTAGAGTTAAATAGTAACTTCTTTAAAGTAGTATCTTGGTATGATAATGAATTTGGATATGCTACTAAAATTGTTGACTTATTAGAATATTCAGCATCTTTATAAAAATTTGTTAAATTCAAAACATTAACCTGATAGTTTTTAAAGCTATCAGGTTTTTTTATTCGGATAAGTTTTATATTTGTAGGTTCACTTTATTAAGCAAGTGGGGCGTATAAAATTAAAAAAAACGACCCATAGAACACAAAAATAGAAACAAATGATTAAAATAGGGATTAACGGATTTGGAAGGATTGGTAGACTAGCTTTCCGTTCGGCAATTAATAGAGATAACATAGAGATAGTTGGGATTAATGATTTATTAGATGTCGATTATTTAGCTTATTTATTAAAGTATGATTCTGTTCACGGACGTTTTGATGGTGATGTTGAGGTAAAGGATGGGAATTTAGTGGTAAATGGTAAGGTTATTCGTGTTACAGCTGATAGAAATCCTGAAAACTTAAAGTGGAACGAAGTAGGAGCTGAGTATGTTATAGAATCTACTGGTTTTTTTACAGATAAAGAAAAAGCAGAGCTACATATAAAAGGAGGGGCTAAAAAAGTAATTATTTCGGCGCCATCAAAAGATGCAAAAATGTATGTGATGGGAGTAAATCATACTGAAATGACAGCTGAAGAAACTATCATTTCAAATGCTTCTTGTACTACAAATTGTTTAGCGCCATTAGTAAAAGTTATTAATGATGCTTATGGAATGACAGAAGGTTTAATGACTACTGTACATGCAGCTACATCTACTCAGAATACTGTAGACGGACCTAATAAAAAATGGAGAAGAGGTCGTTCAGTTGTAAATAATATTATTCCAACTTCTACAGGTGCAGCAAAAGCAGTAACCAAGGTAATTCCGGAAATGTTAGGAAAGTTAACAGGAATGGCTGTAAGAGTTCCAGTAGCAGATGTGTCTTTGGTAGATTTAACATTTAGAACTGAAAAATCAACTTCTTTAAAAGATATCTTAGCAACATTGAAAGAAGCTTCAGAAGGAGAGTTGAAAGGAATTTTAGGTTATACAGAAGATGAGGTTGTATCTCAGGATTTTGTGTCTGAAACAAGAACTTCAGTTATTGATGCTGATGCAAGTTTGGAATTAAATGAGAACTTTTTTAAAATTATATCTTGGTATGACAATGAGTTTGGATATGCAACTAAAATTGTTGATTTATTAGAATATTCTGCATCGTTATAAAAGCATAAAATATTTTGTAAATTGTATTCCCGCATCAAATGCGGGAATTTTTTATTTAATATAGATTATATGGAAATAGCAATTATAGCACATGATGGTAAGAAAGCTGAAATGGTTCAATTTTTAAATGAGAATCAAGTAATTCTTCAGCAAAAGAATATAAAATTAATATCAACAGGAACTACGGGGTCAAAAGTTGAAAAGGCAGGCTTTGAAGTAACAAAATATTTATCTGGTCCTTATGGAGGTGATGCACAAATAGCCAGTAGAGTTGCGGAAGGTAAATGTAATATGGTGTTGTTTTTTAGAGACCCACATGAGAAACACCCACATGAACCAGATATTTCTATGTTATTACGTTTATGTGATGTTCATGATGTTCCATTAGCTACAAATCCAGCAACAGCCGAATTATTGATAAAAGCTGTTTAAAATTTCAAATAAAAAACCGAAACAATTTGTTTCGGTTTTTTGTTGTTATTTTTTAAAGGGATTAAGGGGTGTTAAAAAATAACAACATCTTTAAAAATTATCAAAAATTAAAGAAAAAGCATTACTCAATAACTAAAGAAATAATTAAATCAAATTGGTCTTTAATTATGTTGTCTCCTAAGTTTTTGAAAAAAGAACCAGAGCCATATTTTATTCCAAAGTCGGTTCTGTTAATTTTAATATGAGCTTTTAGTGTTTGTGCAGTAATGGTAGCATCAAAAGAGATTTCTTTCGTAATTCCTTTAATAGTCATATCTCCTTTTATTTTATAAGAGTTACCATTATTAGTAGCTTCTTTAATTGTAAAAGTTGCTTCTGGGTATTTGTTAACATCAAAAAAATCTTCATTTTTTAAGTGGTTAGCTAAATCATCTCTATCATCGTGCTCTTCTCCTTCATTATTTTCTTCTTCCTCTTCATTATCATCTCCATCTTTCATAAGTTCAACAGCTTTAATCGTATTCATATCTACAATAAAACTTCCTTTAGTTAAAGTGCCATTGTTAAAAGTTAATCCAGCATTTTTTAATTTAATTTCACCAGTATGGCTACCTAATATTTTATGGCCTTTCCAAATAATAGTACTTTTATCAATGTTAATTGATTTATTGCCAGAAAGGGGAGTTTCTGTTGTTTGAGTAACTTCTTTTTGGGTTGCTTTGTTTTCGGCTTGATTTTCTTTGTTGTTTTTACATGATAACATTATGAATGCAATCAAAAGAATCGAATAGAAGTATTTCATTATTTCTGTTTTAATAGATTACAAGTTTGCGTTATAAAAATCAAACCATCAAAATAAATCTATAAACAACAGAAGTAATATGGTAAACAACAATAAAGGGTAAGGTTGAGGTTTTTATCAAAAAGACTAAAAAAAGCGTTAAGAAAATAATTCTCAACGCTTGTGAATATGATAATGAATTGATAGTTATTCTAATAAAGTTATTTAATAGCTATCATGCTTATTTCAACATTAACAAACTTAGGTAAGTTTGCTACTTCAACAGTTTCTCTAGCAGGAGCAGTATTTTCATCGAAATATTCTGCGTATACCGCATTAATTTTAGAAAAGTTATGCATGTCTGAAATGAAAATAGAAGTTTTTACTACATTTTCAAAAGTCATTTCAGCAGCAGCTAAAACTTCTTTCATGTTTTCCATTACTTGTTTAGTTTCAGCTTCAATAGAGTCTTGAACTAGCTCACCAGTTTCAGGATTAATTGCGATTTGACCAGATGTATAAAGTGTATTACCACTTAATACAGCTTGGTTATATGGTCCAATAGGAGCAGGTGCTTTTGTTGTTGTAATTATTTTTTTCATTGTGTTTGATATTATAAATTAACTAAGATTAGAATAAAACTCTATCAGGAGGTCTGTTTTTATCCCATTTTAAATCGCTTAAAGCAGAAGATTTTACTCCTATAAAAAAGTAATATGAAGTATTAGGTCCAAATGGTGTCCAGTTAAAATTAAAACGCCAACTATCTAGGTCTCTTGAAAAGCTAAGTCTAGTATATGTGAAAGCATTGTTTTTAATATCATAACCAGATGAAAAACCAACATTCCATTTAGGAGATAGTTCTACATCACCGCTAAACATCAACGAATTACTACCAATGTTACTTGTTAATCCATTATTGTTGTAATTCATAGCATATGCTAAATTTAGAGTCCAAGGAATTTTTAGTCTATATAATTCGGTGTTTTTTGTATCACTTTTATTTTGCTTATTCTGAGGATTGTTAGCAAATGTATTAGTAGGATTTATATTTTGACCAAACACATCAGGCGTGTCTTGGGCTCCATTTCCATTTTTGTTATTTTGTTTTTCTTGTTTTTGAAAGTCTTTACTAGATATAGTGTAATTAGCTGTGACTCCTAAATTAGTAAGTCTTAAAATTCCGTCATTAAATTGGTTTATTCTTTGTCCTTTACTATTTACTTGATAAGGGTCGAATGTAGCGTTTGCATTTAAAGCTAATTTATCTTTAAAGAGTCGAGTACCTGCATTTACATTAAGAGGACTCCATCTTAAACTATCTGCAGCAATATTATAGCTGGTACTAAAATTTAAATTATTAAGAATGGTTATTTTCTTATCCTCTTCGTCACTATCCGGGTCTTTAGGAGCAACCTTAGCTTCAAGAACATTATTAACAGAAATTCCAATAGAATTTGTGATACCATTCCCTGGGGTTCCATAAATTCCATTTTCAAAAGGAGAATAAGTTAATAAATCATTTGGATCAGAGCTTTGTTGTACTTGGAGGTTGTAATTTTGAGCAAAATTAGGTCTGTATCCATAAGAAATTGTTGGTCTAATTGTATGTCTAATAGCTTTTAATCGTCCTTTTTTAAATTTAAAAGTACCGTATATGTTTGTAGATAAAGACATTCCAAAATTATATTCATGAAAACGATTAAATCCACTAATAGTATCGTTAACAACAGCACCTACGTTACCATTAGAATTAATGGCTGTAGGGTCGTATCTTTTATTAATTTTATCAAAATACCAAACATCTTTATAGGTAACATTTGGAGATAGTGTAAAATATTTAAATGCTTTTATATTAGTATTTGTACTTATGTTATGTTGGATACCTTTTTGAGCTGTTCTAAACATTTTTGGAGTAAAAAACTCATCATCTGTAGTGTTAATCCTATATTCTCCTTGTAAGCTATAATTCAATCCCATTTTTTGAATAGGGTTCCTCTTAATGCCTCCTTTACCTGCAAAAGGATATATACGATCCATATTTAATTGCAATGAAGGTAGAGTCATTGTAATTGATTGATTATTGGTGTTTTGAGAATGTGTGGCAGTTACATTCATATTAAAAGGAGTACCTACAAATTTTTTATAATATGAAATAGATGAATTTAAAGTGTTTGTTAAAAATTGAGAGCTGTTAAATTCATTTAAAGATTGCCTATAATATGTACTACTACCAAGATTAACAGAGGCTGAAAAGCGTGAGTTTGGATTAGATTTTGAATCTTGTGAATGACTCCAACGAATATTAAAGTTTGTAGATTTACTAAAATCGCTTAAACCTTTAATTCCTTGTATAATGTTTTCAAAACGGACACTAAAATTACCACTAAATTTATAGCGGACATAATAATTTGAATCAGCTCTTAATCCCCAACTTCCATTTGTATATATGTCACCTAGAAGAGTTAAATCAAAATAATCATTTATAGCAAAATAGTAACCACCATTTTGTAAAAAGAAACCTTGGCTATTACTATCTCCCCAAGATGGAATTATAAAACCAGAAGTTCTTTTATCTGTTAAAGGAAAGTAAGCAAATGGTAAATAAACAGGAGTTGGTACATCAGCTAATACTAAGTTACTTCCTCCAACAATTATTTTTTTTCCTGGTACTAATTTAGCTTTATTCGTTTGAATATAATAATCAGGACGTTTCTTTTTAGAGGTCGTAAAACGTAATCTACGCATATATATAGTAGAGTCATTAACACGCTTTGTTTTTTGAGCATAGGTTATAATTCCACTTTGTTCAGTTTTTACACCATATACCAATGCTTTTTTAGTTTTAAAGTTAAAAAGAATAGAATCTTGTTCAGACTCTTGTCCTCCTTGTTTAAAAATTGGTCTTTGATGATAACCTAAACTATCTTTAATTCCCTTAGCATATACAGTGTTGTTCTTATAATCTAAAATTATAATACCAGCTTGTAAGTCTATATTGGTATAGGTAACTCTAGCTTTGTTAAATAAAGTAACAGTTTTGTTTTTAGCATTTTGAATAGTATAATCCTCAGCATCATGTGTTATGATTCCATCAATAACTTCTTTAGGTTTAATAGAATCATTAGCAATAGTGTCTTTTTTTATGTTTAAAGCTTTTCTGTTTTTTAAATTAATCAAAGTATCTTTTGAGGTATTTAAAACAGGCTTTTTTTTAGCTTTTTGATTTGGAATACCCTTATCTCCAAACTCTTGTGCATTACCTATTTGAAAACAAAAAAGATAGAAAGCTAAAAGTATGTAAGTTAGATTTGCTCGCAATATTATAAATACTATTTTTGTGTTATATTTAAAACTTTGGCGTGTTATTTGAATGCCTATATTTTAGAAACCAAAAATAGTTAAATTTTATTGATGCAATTCTTAAAATTACCTAAATATAATCTTAGAAAAAAAACTCTTTTATTTTTAATCCTTTTCTTTATTTCCATAAGCTTTAATACAGAGGTTTATGCTCAGAAAAAGTATACCGTTGTTTTGGATGCTGGACATGGAGGAAAAGACTCGGGTAATATCGGAAATGGATATAGAGAAAAAAAAATAGCGTTGCGCGTTGCTTTAGATGTAGGGAAAGAGTTATTAACAGCTAAAGATGTTAATGTTGTTTATACAAGAAAAACAGATGTTTTTGTAGAGTTACACAACAGAGCTAAAATAGCGAATACCAAAAAAGCAGATTTATTTGTATCAATACATTGTGATGCTTTTACAAAAGAACATCCTCATGGTGCAAGTACTTTTGTGTTGGGTTTAAATGGTAATAAAGAAAATTTAGAGATTTCTAAAAGAGAGAATGCCGTAATTTTATTAGAGGATAATTATAAACAGAACTATAATTACGACCCTAATTCTCCTGAGTCAGTAATAGGATTATCCGTACTTCAAGAAGGAAACTTAGATAATAGTTTGAACATTGCAGGGATGATTCAAGATAATTTTGTTTCCTTGAGAAGAAATAACAGAAGGGTAAAACAAGCTAACTTCTTAGTGCTCAGAGAAACCGTTATGCCAAGTGTTTTAGTTGAGTTAGGTTTTTTAACAAATGTAAAAGAAGGAAGATTTTTAAATACAAGATCAGGGCAAATAAAAATGGCTAAAGCAATTGCTGAAGCTATTAAAAAATATATTAATGTATTAAAATTGAATAGAGTTAGAGATAACTCAAGTTCAGTAAATACTATTGCTGAAACACCAAAAAAGAAAGAAACCCCAAAGGTAACACCTAAAAAAGTTGTTCAAAAACCAAAGTCTGTTAAAAAAGATACTAAGGTTGTTACAAAAAAGGTCGTAACTAAAGCTCCTGAAAAGAAACCAGTAAAAAAGCTTTCAACAAAAATAATAGCTAAAAAACCGAGTTCAAAAGTAGAATTTAGAGTGCAAATTGCAGCTTCAAGAAAATTTATTTCTGAAAAGAACTTTAAAAATCTGAAAAACGTAAAGTATTTAATAATAGATGATTATTATAAATATTTTTATGGAAGTTCAGGAAGTTTGGCGGGTATAAAAAAACATTTGGCTACAGCAAGATCGGTTGGTTATAAAGATGCTTGGATAGTTGCTTTTAAAAATGGAAAAAAGATATCTATTAAAGAGGCCTTGAAAAACCAGTAATTTAGAGGTAATCTATCTTATTACTCTCAAAATATTTAGTATTTTCGCTGGTATAATTTTACTATGTTTATGTCAAAGGAATTAAAAACAGGAATTGTAACGGTAATAATTATAGCTTTATTTATATGGGGATATAATTTTTTAAAGGGGCAAGATTTATTCAGTGCAAATAGTAGGCACTTTTTTGTGGAATATAAAAACATCAATGGACTTAATACTGCTAGTTTAGTAACTATTAATGGCTTAAAAGTAGGAAAGGTTGATGATATTTCTTTTAATTCGAAGTCTGATAAAAGAGGAAGCTTAATAGTAAAAATATCATTAGAAAACGATTTTAAGTTTTCTAAAAATAGTGTAGCAAAAATTTACTCTGCAAGCTTAATGGGAGGGCAAAATTTAGCTATTGTACCAAAGTATGATGGAGAAACTGCTGTTTCTGGCGATTATCTAAAAGGTGAAGTAGAATCTGATATTTTTTCTTCGGTAGGAGAGAAGTTAAATCCAATTCAAGCAAAGTTAGAAAATGTATTAGTTGGAGCAGATTCATTATTAATAGGTTTCAACCAAGTTTTAAATCAAAAATCACGTAAAAGTTTAAATAGAAGTATACTTGGATTAGAAGGAACTATTTCTGATGTAAGAAAAACACTTTCTTCAGTAAATAGTTTATTAGCAGATAATAAGGTGAATTTAGATTCAACTATGATTAATGCTAAAAAAATTACAAAGAACTTTTCTAAAGTATCTGATGATTTAGCAAAAGCTGATTTTGGAGCAACTGTTAAAAAATTAGAAACAACATTAACTAACGTAAATGGATTGTTGGCTAATATGAAAGAAGGAAAAGGAACTCTAGGTAAATTGATGACGGATGATAAGATGTATACTAACTTAACAAATGCATCTAAAGAAATGGCAGAGTTATTAAGAGAGATGAAATTAAATCCAAAGCGATTTGTACATTTTTCATTGTTTGGTAAGAAACCTAAGCCTTACAATGAAGAAAACAATAAAAACAACACAAGCAACAACTAAACAATAAACAACTATAATATTAATTCATAAAAATCCTATAAAGAAAGAAGACAACGATTAACAAAAATTAATAATTTTATTTAAACACAATGGAGAAATACCTACCAAACATCATTTTTGCAATTATTCTAATTGCAGGTATAGGATATTTTGTAATGAATGTTAGAAAGCTTATCCGAAATATTAAGCTAGGAAAAGATATTGACAGAAACGATAGAAAGCCAGAGCGCTGGAAAAATATGGCTAAAATAGCTTTAGGTCAATACAAAATGGTTCGTCGTCCACTTTCAGGAATATTACATATAGTAGTATATGTAGGTTTTATTTTGATTAATATCGAAATGTTGGAAATCGTAATCGATGGATTGTTTGGAACACATCGAGTATTCCAACCAATACTAGGTAACGCTATTTATGGATTTTTAATAGGAAACTTTGAAGTGCTAGCTGCATTAGTATTTGTTGCTGTAGTTATTTTCTGGTTACGAAGAAATATTCAACGTGTTAAGCGTTTTTGGAATAAAGAAATGACAGGATGGCCTAAGAATGATGGAAACATTATTTTATATTTTGAAATGGTGTTAATGTCTTTATTCTTAGTGATGAATGCTACCGATGTTCCTTTTCAAGAAGCAGGAGCAGGAAATGTTATTTCACAATTTATAGCTCCTTGGTTTGATGGAAATTCACCAGAAGCATTACATACAATTGAAAAGACAGCTTGGTGGTTACACATTGTAGGAATTTTAATTTTCTTAAACTATTTATATTATTCTAAGCATTTACACATTTTATTAGCTTTCCCTAATACTTTTTATGCAAAGCTTGAGCCAAAAGGGCAGCTAGATAACTTGGAAGCTGTGACTAATGAGGTAAAAATGATGATGGATCCGGATGCAGATCCATATGCAATGCCAGAAGAAGGAGCAGAAGATGAAGTGCCAGCAAAGTTTGGAGCATCTGATGTAACCGATTTAAACTGGGTGCAGCTTATGAATGCATATACTTGTACAGAATGCGGACGTTGTACATCTTCTTGTCCAGCAAATCTTACAGGAAAAGAATTATCGCCACGTGCTATTATGATGAAAACACGTGACCGTTTAGAAGAAGTAGGTAAAAATATTGATGCTAACGGTGGTGAGTTTAAAGACGATGGAAAACAATTATTAAACGATTATATATCACCAGAAGAATTATGGGCGTGTACTAGTTGTAACGCTTGTGTACAGGAATGTCCTATTGGTATAGACCCTTTATCTATTATTATGGAAATGCGTCGTTATTTGGTAATGGAAGAATCTGCAGCTCCACAAGAGTTGAATATGATGATGACCAATATTGAAAATAACGGAGCTCCATGGCAGTATAGTCAGATGGATAGATTAAATTGGAAAGACGAATAGAAAATAATTTTTAATTAAAAGTTTTTAATTAAGAGTTATTTAAAAAATCTAAACTCTAGAATAAAGACTTAAAACTCAAACTTAGAGATATGAACGTACCAACAATGGCAGATATGATGGCTCAAGGAAAACAACCAGAAGTGTTGTTTTGGGTAGGAGCAGCAGGAAGTTATGACGATAGAGCAAAGAAAATAACAAAAGCGTTTGTTAAAATATTAAACATGGCAGGAGTAGATTTTGCTGTGTTAGGAACTGAAGAAAGTTCAACAGGAGATGCAGCAAAAAGAGCAGGAAATGAATTTTTATTTCAAATGCAGGCTGTAACTAATATAGAAGTATTAAATGCTTATGAGGTAAAAACAATAGTTACTTGCGACCCTCATTCATTCAATACATTAAAAAATGAATACCCAGGATTGGGAGGTAAATATGAAGTTTTCCACCATACACAATATATAAGTAAATTAATTAAAGAAGGACGCTTATCTATTGAAGGAGAAAATTTAAAAGGAAAACGATTAACATACCACGATCCTTGTTATTTAGGACGTGCAAACGATGTTTATGAAACTCCAAGAGATTTAATTCGTCGATTAGGAGTAAAAATGACTGAAATGAAGCGACATAAATCTACAGCTTTATGTTGTGGAGCTGGAGGAGCGCAAATGTTCAAGGAGCCAGAAAAAGGAGATATGGATATCAATGTACTTCGAACTGAAGATGCTTTAGAAACAAATCCACAAATTATAGCAACAGGATGTCCTTATTGTAATACAATGATGACAGATGGTGTGAAATTCAAATTAAAAGAAGACCAGATTGTTGTTAAAGATATTGCAGAATTAATAGCTGAGGCTAATAATTTATAAAAGCAAGATATAATATAATGTTTATTCCCGCGTAAGCGGGAATCTTATTTTTAAAGAATGATTAAAAATTATATAAAAGCAGCACGTTTAAGAACTTTACCGTTATCAGTATCAGGTATTATTGTTGGTGCATGTTTAGGATTGAATGATTATTTAAAATCACCAAATGTTTTTGCTGGATGCTTTGGTGAGCCAACAGTTTTAAATAGTGATATTTTCTGGCTAGCAATTCTAACAACCATAGGTTTTCAAGTACTATCAAATTTTGCTAATGATTATGGAGATGGAGTAAAAGGAACTGATGATAATAGAGAAGGAGAAGCACGTATGGTTTCTTCTGGGGCTATTACACCAAAGCAAATGAAAATAGCAATGATTATTACTGGAGCTATTACCTTAGTAATTGCTTTGCTATTAATTTATGTAGCATTTGGAAAGGATAACTTTTTATATTCAGTAATTTTCTTCGGATTAGGTATTGCCTCAATTATAGCAGCAATTAAATATACCGTAGGAAAATCAGCTTATGGTTATAGTGGGTTTGGTGATGTATTCGTGTTTGTATTTTTTGGTTTATTAGCAGTGGTAGGAACTTACTTTTTATATACTAAAGAATTAAACTTAACAATCTTTCTACCAGCAATTACAATAGGATTATTAAGTACAGCAGTATTGAACTTAAATAATATGCGAGATAGAGTAAATGATGCTAAATCAGGAAAGAATACATTAGTGGTAAAAATGGGAGCTAAAGCTGCAAAAAACTATCACTATTTGTTAATAGGAGTATCATTTTTATGCGCATTATCATATGTGTTTCTTAAGTATGAATCGCCATATCAATTCTTATTTATAATTGCTTACATACCCATTTTAAAACACATAGTTTTTGTATCTAAAAATAAAGAGGAAGCATTACTTGATGGAGAATTAAAAAAAGTAGCATTAAGTACTTTTTTATTTTCAATACTTTTTGGACTAGGACAAGTTTTGTAACTTGCCTATAAACTAACTTCAGAATATTATTATGAATATTACATTTTACGGACATGCATGTTTTGGTATCGAAATAAACGGAACACATGTATTAGTAGACCCATTTATAACAGGAAACCCTTTAGCATCAGAAATTAAAGTAGAAGATATAAAAGCAGATTATATCTTGTTAACTCATGCACATCAAGATCATATATTAGATGTAGAACTAATTGCAGAGCGAACAGGAGCAACAATAATTTCAAATTATGAAATTGTTATGCATTATGGAGCTAAAAATTTAAAAGGACATCCAGTAAATCATGGAGGAACTTTTAAAACAGAAGCTTTTTCAGCAAAATATGTAAATGCTATACATACATCTTCATTTCCTGATGGAACTTATGGAGGACAACCAGGAGGTTTTGTAATTTCAGCAGGAGATAAATCATTATACATAGCAGGAGATACTGCAGTTACCATGGATATGAAGTTAATACCGATGACAACAAAGTTATCTGCCTCAATTTTACCAATAGGAGATAACTTTACTATGGGAGTAGATGATGCAATTATAGCTAGTGATTTTGTAGAATGTGATAAAGTTATTGGTTGTCATTTTAATACATTTCCACCAATAGAAATTAATGTAGAAGAAGCAAAAGAAGCATTTACAAAAGCAAGTAAAGAGTTAACTATTATTGAAATAGGAAAAACAATAAGCATATAATCCAATGAAAGGCGTAAAAATAGTTTTAGGAATAATATCGGCATTAATAGTTATATTTTTCTCAACAGGGTTAGTCATTTCTGAAGTAAAATATACTACCGAAGTAGAAATAAATAAACCAGTAAATGAAGTTTTTGCTGATTTTGAGAATATTGAATTGATGAAAGAATGGATGCCAGAACTAAAGTCAATTCAAGTTTTAGAAGAAAAACCAGGAAAGGTTGGAAGTACTTATAAAATAGAAATAGACAATCAAGGAAGGTTGATAACTATGACAGAGAAAGTGCTAGCTTATGAGATGAATAAACGAATTAGCTTTCATTTTGATGCTGAAAATATGTTAAAAACAGACGATTATGTATTCACATCAAATGGTAATACTACAAAAATAGTACAAGAGTCAATTTGTACTAGTGACTCTTACATAATGAGATGTTTATTTCCTTATTTCAAAGGAGAATTAAAAAGGATAAGTCAAACATATTTAGACGCATTTAAAAAAGCATCTGAAGCTCAATAAACACGAATATTGATAACAGCAACTTACAAGAAGTATATTCTTAATTTTAAGCAGGCTAGTGGAACCTCACGAGGAGTTTTAAGAACCAAAGAAACATGGTTTTTAATGTTATCTGAAAAAGGTAAAAAAGGCTATGGTGAATGTGGTTTGTTTAGAGGCTTGAGCGCAGATGATAGAGATGATTATGAAGAAAAGCTTCAATGGGTTTGTCAAAATATTCATTTAGGATTAGAAAAGTTATTAGTTGAAACGATAAAATTTCCATCAATTCAATTTGGACTAGAGCAAGCGTTTTTGTCCTTAAAAGGAGATAATTCATTTGAATTGTATCCATCAAAATTTAGTCAAGGAATAGACAATATTTCTATTAATGGATTAATATGGATGGGTGATAAATCTTTTATGCAACAGCAAATAAAAGATAAATTGCAACAAGGCTTTACAACGATTAAAATGAAAATTGGTGCTATAGATTTTGATACTGAAATTGAATTATTAAAATCAATAAGAAAAGAGTTTTCACCAAAAGAAATAGAATTACGTGTAGATGCTAATGGTGCTTTTACTCCAGAGAATGCTTTAGGAAAATTAGAACGATTGTCTGAATTAGAAATGCATTCTATAGAGCAACCTATAAAGCAGGGGCAATGGCAAGAGATGGCAAAACTGTGCGAAAAAACACCTTTAGCCATAGCGTTGGATGAAGAGTTAATTGGAGTTTTTTCAAAAGAGGACAAAGAAAAATGTATTGAAACAATCAAGCCTCAGTATATTATTTTAAAACCAAGTTTAGTTGGAGGTTTTAAAGGAAGTGAAGAATGGATTTCTATAGCAAATAAATATAAAGCGGGAAATTGGATAACTTCAGCTTTGGAAAGTAATATTGGTTTAAATGCCATTGCTCAATGGACATATACATTAAATAACGCATTACCTCAAGGATTAGGAACTGGGAGTTTATTTACAAATAATATAGAAAGCCCATTAGAAGTTTCTAAAGGTAGTTTAGGATACAATAATAAAAAAGATTGGCAATTTAATTTAGAATAATGAATTTTATACAACAAGCATATAAAGGAAAAAACGATTGGTTTTATTATTTAGGAGTACTGTTTTTAGTATTGATTTGTTGGCAGTTTATAGGTGTTATACCACTAGCAATTACAGCTGTTTTACATGCAGAAAACATGGATGAATTTTTAATGGCTGCTAACGATAATTTCATGACTTTAGGAATAAATAAAAGCTTGTTTTTATTTATGATGATTTTAATGTTTGCAATTGGATTGGCTGCATTATTATTTTCAATTAAATACATCCATAAAAGAGCAATAAAAACCCTTGTAACAAGTAGAGAAAAAATAGATTGGAAACGATTTTGGTTTGGTTTTTTTACTTGGGGAATTGTTGCCATAGTAGTCATAGGAGCTGGAATAGTATTAGAACCAGACAACTATACATGGAATTTTAAACCAATCCCATTTTTTACATTAGTTTTAGTTTCTTTTTTGTTTTTACCACTACAAACAAGTTTCGAAGAATTGTTATTTAGAGGGTATTTTATGCAAGGTTTGGGTACTTGGTTTAAAAATAGATGGCTTCCATTAATAATTACATCAGTTGCATTCGGATTGCTACATGGAGCGAATCCAGAAGTTGAAAAACTGGGATACATTTCAATGGTATTTTATATAGGTACAGGATTCTTTTTTGGAATCACAACTTTAATGGACGAAGGAACAGAGCTAGCATTAGGATTACATGCAATAAATAATATAGTAGCAGCTTTCTTGGTAACAACAGATTGGACTGTTTTTCAAACAGATGCTTTATTTATTGATACTTCAGAACCATCAGTAGGGATAGAAATGTTTTTACCTGTTTTTGTTTTATATCCGTTAATGCTATTGTTATTTTCAAAAAAATATGGTTGGAAAAATTGGAAAGAAAAATTATTTGGAACAATAGAAAAACCATTAACTATTGAAGAATACTAGCTTCCATAAAAGATTTAAATTAAATAGTAAATCCTTTTCAGATAAGGATGAGTTGTTAGACTTTTCAAAAGATATTTCACAATCAATATTTAGTTTTTTAAACGATTGGTTTAATACGAACAATTTTGTAGTAGTTAATACATCTGGATCAACCGGAACTCCTAAGCCTATAAAGCTAAAAAAAGAGTTTATGAAAAACTCAGCAATAGCTACGGGCACATTTTTTAATTTAAGAGAAAGAACCACAGCTTTATTATGCTTATCAACCGATTATATAGCGGGAAAAATGATGTTGGTTAGAGCTTTAACACTTGGATGGGAAATAGATATAGTAGCTCCAGTTTCAAATCCTTTAGAAGGCTTAAAAAAGAAATATGATTTTTCAGCAATGGTTCCAATGCAATTAAGGAACTCATTAAATGAATTATATAAAATAGATAAATTAATTGTTGGAGGAGGAGTAGTATCGAATGATTTAATAGAGGAAATTCAAGAGAAAGAAACAAAAATATATGCCACTTATGGTATGACTGAGACTATTACTCATGTAGCCATCAAAAAACTTAATCATGTTGTGTTATCTGATTGTAATACATATGAAGCACTTCCAAATGTAAACTTTTCAAAAGATTCACGTAATTGTTTGGTGATAGAAGCTCCTAAAGTAACAGAAGAGAAACTTATAACAAATGATGTAGTTTCATTGATTTCAAGCAAAGAGTTTGACTGGTTGGGGCGTTTTGATAATGTAATTAATTCGGGAGGTGTAAAATTGCATCCAGAGAAGATAGAGGAGAAGCTATCAAAAATAATTTCAGAACGTTTTTTTGTAATTGGAGTTCCAGATACTATTTTAGGAGAAAAACTAATATTAATTGTTGAAGGAAAAAAGAAAAGTATACTTCTTAATAGTTTACAAGATTTATCTAAATATGAAGTACCTAAAGAGGTTTACTTTTTAGATAAGTTTATAGAAACAGAAACTAAAAAAATTCGACGAAAGAAAACACTAGATTTAACTTATAGAAGTTAGTTAAAATTAGAGTGAAACAAAAAAAGAAAAGAAGTTATCACATACAGACACTCCTTTTCTTAAAACTAACTAATCAATCAAATTGTTTATAATAAAAAAGAAAAAACTTTCAAATTATACTTCAAAGATAGTTTAGATTAATAGGTGTAATTTCAAAAATTAGATGAGAAAAGCTTTAGTAACGATGAAATGCGTTTTCCTATAAACGAAGTTAAATTATTATAAAAAACAAGTATTTATTAAGGAATAAAAAAAGCTCCCGAAGGAGCCACACATCCCTTGGCGGAATAAAATAAATTATCAAAATTTCAGCCGGGGGTAAGTTTCTACTTCGATAATTTACACAGTAATTAATTATTATAGGGGATTTCATTAATTACACTACAAATGTATGATGTAGATGTGATGTATATGTCTAATGAAGTGTAAGTGAAGTAGCTATTTTTAGAATAATTCTTATATTCAAAACTACTACATAAATAAAAAGGCTCCCTAAGGAGCCCATACACAAGGGGATAGTAAAACGAATCGTATACTTTAAAATTAAAGAGTTTTTTGTTTCAAAATAGTAATTGTAGGGTCAAAAGTTTTTTGATTTAGTTTAAAAGACAAAAAGTAAGGATAAAAGAAGTATAGATTAAGTTGCTATTCGTTTAATGGATTCTAGAAATGAAAGTTGAAATCTAACAAATTGATGTAATAAAAAAGAAAAGAAGTAATCCTCCCCAAGATACTTCTTTCCAATAATCGTTATAAAACTTTATATAGAGCCCCTCGCTCTCTATATGTGATAAAAGTAATGAGATATAGCTTATAATTATTTGATAATTAGACGATTTGAAGGTATCTTTAGATGAAATGTTAGCTTCTTAATATGAAAGTATTAAATAGTAGTGTAAGTTCTTTTAATCAAAATCGAAAAATTCACCATCATTATCATTTTCATATAAGTGAAAATCGATATCTGTATCATTTGGTAAATTGTTAAAAACCAAAACAATGATTATGAAGCCTATAATTATAGAAATAAACAATACATAATCCCAAGGAATGTTCATAAGAAAGCCATGTTTAATTGAGTAATAAAAATAATAAAACAAAACAAAGCAGTGTAACAATTGCTCAATAAGATTGTCTTTTATTTTGAAATCAACTAATTAACCATATGAGAAATTTATTAATAGCTTATTTGCTGGTTTTTTTATGCTATTCTTGTAAAACCAAAAAAGATGAAGAAGTACAAGTAGGTCAAAAATCTGTATTATTTATAGATGAATCAAGAAATAGACCTTTGGCAACAGAAATATGGTATCCTACTTTTGACAGTATTACTAAACAAGAAAAAAAGGAGAAGAAAAAGGAATTGTTTAAGACTATAGAAACAATTTCAAATGCCAGTATTACAAAGAAAAAACATCCATTATTATTAATCTCTCACGGTACAGGTGGGAATAGGTTTTCACTAACCTGGTTTATCGAAAAAATGGTAAAAGAAGGTTACATTGTTGTATCTCTTGATCATTATGGAAATTCTACATTTAATAAAATACCCAGAGAGTTTGTAAAATGGTGGGAGAGGGTCATTGATGTTCAATTTGTATTAACAGAAGTGTTAGAGGATAAAGAAATAGGAACAAAAATTGATACCTCAAAAATTGGAGGAGTAGGTTTTTCGTTAGGAGGATATACAAATATAGCTTTGGCTGGAGGGTACGTAGATAGAACTGTTAGAGAAAATGAAAAAGAAGAAGATAGAAAAATTCCTCCTGAGTTTCCAAAAACCGATGAGATTATTGATTTTGAAAAAGATAGTCTAATAGTTTCATCATATAATAAGTATAAAGATGTAGTTAAGGATAAAAGAATTAAGTCATTTTTTGTAATGGCACCTGCTATAGGTTTTGGTTTTCATACAAAAGAGCAAACAAAAAGCATTGATTCACCTATTTTTATTGTTGCTGGGAAGGGAGATAAAAACACACCGATTAAAAACAATGCAGAAAATTATCATAATTTAATAAATACAAGTCAATTATACTTATTTGATGAAAACGTTGGACATTATGTGTTTTTAAATGAAGCTACAGAGTTCGGTAAAAAAGTACTTCCTGAAATTACAATAGATAAGCCTTTAGTTGATAGAAAAAAAATCCATGATAAAACTTTAGAGTTGGCATTGGATTTCTTCCAAAAAACATTGTAAATAATTAAAAAATAAAAGCGAACATTAGTTCGCTTTTGTATTTTATAAACAAGGAGAGTTCATAGGAAGAGCACATAATATACCTCCCCATTCACCACCACATCTAAGACATTGCTCTTTAGTTGTTGGCCAAAAACCACCTTTAATTGTTTGTTGTTCCGATTTGTTTAAGATAGAACCTAAGTTTGAAATATTTTTTAGCATAACATATAAAATTTAAATTACTCAAACTTATATATAAATAACTAATAAAAGCTCAGAAAAACCGTAATATATGTAAGGTAACTCCTTTAAAATTAAATCTATAAATAAAAAAGGAAGTTGCCTCTTTAGACAACTTCCTTTCGATTCCCCCAAATCATATATTTTACTATTTTATTTGTATCGTTTTTTAATTATACAGTAAAAGTACTAATGAATAAGCGTTTAAATTTTCCCTTTTAGATGAAGAGGAATAAAGTATAGTTAAGCTGTAAATTTGTATGGTTAAGAATAGTTTTAACGAAATGTAACTTGTAAGTTGTTTTTAAAACTGTTGTAAAAAAAAAGAACCCACTCAAAAGAATTGAGTGGGAAAATTGCTATGAAAAAGAACTTAAGACGTCTCTTAAGTGGTGCAAATATAATAAGAATAAATTAAATAGTATAATATTTTTTTCTTTTTTTAATGATAGATAGAATTTTAATGAAAAATTAACTAAAAAATCATTCTAAAGTTTCTTTAATACTACCACAGCCTAACATTCCTCCACCAAAGTATGGATTGACTATTTTTTCTTCATTACTTAACCAATAAGCTCCTTTGTTATTATCAGCCATCGGACAAAATTGATGATATACCTTTTTATTAATACCAAATATTTGAATGGCAGCTTTAAAAGATGTAGTTAATTTGTTGAAGTAAATTTTCTGCTCTTTTACATCTGAGTTTTCTATTATAGAATTTATAGAAGAAGTAATTTCTTTATGAAGTTTCATCCATTTATTATGAGAATCTTTTTTTAATAATTTCATGTCAACTTCATCTAAGCTAATTAATAGTTTTTTAGCCTGAGTTATTATTTCTTTAGAATTATCGGTTAGTAATGTATCTTTTAAGTTGATATACTGGTTGAAAGTTTTATTTAACTGTTCTTGAAATTTAGAAGAAACTTTGATTCTTTCAATATTTTTAGAATCATGGGTTTGCATTCCCATATGTTCTTCATGCCCAGTCATAGTTTTACCACCATTTTTATTCATCATCGATTTTTTACCTTGTAATTGAGCAGCAGCATCGACTGTAAAAGTACCATTGGTTACTATAGCGTCACCAGTTTTCAATCCTTCTAAAACTTCATAATAATTACCTAAAGAAGTTCCTAATTTTACTTCTCTCATTTCAAAAATGGGTTTATCTGGGTTAGGTTTTAGATATACTACAGATTTTTTACCTGTCCATAAAATAGCTGAAGCGGGAATACTTATTGTTTGTGTTTTATTTGACTTTATGTTCTCAATTTTTCCTTCAACAAACATTCCTGGTTTAAAAATGTTCTTTTTATTATTTAAAACAGCTCTTAAAGAGGTGGTTCTAGTTTTAGTATTTAAAATAGGGTCTATAAACGAAACTGTAGCTTCAAACTTTTGGTTTGGATACGCATTGGTAGTAATAGAAATATTTTGACCTTCTTTAAATAAACTGATTTGATTTTCATAAACATCAAAATTTGCCCATACAGTACTTAAGTTTGATATTTTTAGTAGTGGCTGTCCTTGTTTTACAGATTCTCCTTGCGATACTAGTTTTTCATTAACTGTACCCGAAACAGTTGCATAAATAGGGAAGTTTGCTTTTGCTTTTCCAGATTTTTCTATTTGGTTAATTTGTTTTTCCGTCAATTTCCATAATTTCAGTTTATTTCGAACTGCTTTGTATAAAGCTGGTTGCGATTCTTTTAATGCTAAAGTGGTTAGTAACTCTTGTTGAGCAGCAAATAATTCAGGTGAATAAATAGTAGCTAATAGTTGTCCTTTGTGTACTTTTTCACCAGTAAAGTTTATGTTTAAACGTTCAATTCTACCAGAAAAGTAACTTACTTGTACAACATTTTTTTCTTCATTTTCTAAAATTTTTCCAGATAACTTAATGCTGTTATTCTCAATTTCATTATTACCTACAATAGAAGTTTGAATGTCAGCTAAGGCTATAGCATTTTTAGTAAGTTTAAATTGATCAGGAGCCAAACCATCAGCATTTGCTTCTGCAGGAATTAAATCCATACCACAAATAGGGCAGTCTCCAGACTCAGGTTGCATAATTTGAGGATGCATTGAGCAAGTCCACATTTGATTAACTTCTGTGGTTGAATTATGCTTATGAGAGTTATCATTATTTTGATTATTGAAAATAAAACTTCCTAGAAGTATTCCAATAACCAATATGATAATATATATGATATATTTTTTCATTTTATAACGTTTTTAATCGTTCTGTATAAATTATATTAACATGTATAAATTTAAAATGCTGTAAAATTTTTAAAAGTATAGCAACATTAGAATACATAAATTTAATGTTACTATACTTTAAGTAATTACATTTTTTTCTTGTAATCTTTGTTTTTTACATAGTCCATGTTACAAGTTGGACATTTACCTTCCTTGTCACTACCGCTACCTTTACAATGCATTGGGCAAACGTATGCAGATGTATACTCTTTACCTTTTTCTTTACTTTGTGTTTGTTCGGTTGTAGTTTTAGGTGTAGTAGAGTTTTCTTTCTGATTATTTTTACATGATATGGTAATGAATAATAATCCTATTGCTAAAATTTTGAAAGTTGCTTTCATTTTAAATCTATATTTAAGTTAATTAATAATTGTTTTTAGTTTGTTAAATAATTTATGATTGATGTTGTTGAATAATATTTTTGAACAGCTTCTATTTGATTCATTTGAAATTTTAATTGTAATTCCTGAATATCTAATAGGTCATTAAAGTTTATAGTACCGGTCTCATAGTTTTTAATTAAAATACTTTCAGCATCTTTAGCTTGCTTTAAATTCTTAACCTGAGTATCGTAACTAATTTTTGCAGAAGCTCGATTGTTAATAGCTTTATCTAATATTGTTTGTAAAGCATTAAAACGGTCTTGTTTTTGAGCTGTTATTTCTTGTTGTTTCAATTCGTTTTGCCTTGTTTTCGACTTGTGTTTTTTATTAAAAATTGGAATTGATAAAGAAACCATTGGCATTACAATATCTTTTCCATTATCACTAAAATTCATATTTGGACGTTCAGATACTGCTACATAATCTAACCCTAAACCAAACATCGGTTTACTTTCTTTTTGATTTACTAACTCTGATTGCTCAATGGATTTATAAAGCTTATCATATTTGGTTAATTCTGGATGAATTTTTAAGTTTTCAGAGATAATTAAATCGTCTTGTAGAGGAATACTTAACAGGTCCACTATATTAATTTTAATCGCTTTATCTCTATTTAAAAGCTTATTAAAAGTAGTTTGTTCAGCTAAGTACTGCTGTGTTAAGATTTGTTTTAATTGTTCAAGTTCATTTTGACGCATTTGTAAACGTAAAACATCAACAGCAGAAGCTTTACCAACTTCTACAGAAGTTAAAGCTAAGGTTTCGTAGGTTTTAAGTAAAGTAATGTTTTCAGACAAAACCTTTTGCTTAGCTCTCATGCTATATAAATTATAATAAGATTGAGATACAGAAGCTATTAATTTTCGTTTTGTAATAAGAATATCTTCATATTTTGCATTTGCAAGAGAATTTATATAGTTTTCTCTAGCTGTTATAGTTCCAAACCAAGGAAGCATTTGCTTAGCAGATATTTTAAAACGTTGCGCTCCGGTTCTAGTTTCAGGTTCACTTAAAAAATAACCGAATCCAAATTCTGTATTAGGAAGTGTGTTTACTTCTTTTATTTTTTCTGAAGCTATTTTATATTTTAATTCAAACCTTTGAATTTTTGGATTGTTAGCTAAAGCTTCATCAACTAAAGTTGTTAATTGTTGAGAGTTCATCAAATGACTCAAGAAAATAGTTACTAGAGTCAAGATTGTTTTTATATGTAATCTATTATTCTTCATCACTTAAAAATGTTTTATGATTCATTTTCAGTTTTCCATTTTTTATTTCTTCTCTCCAACTATATAAAACAGGAACAATAAAATAAGAGGTTATATCTATAATCATTCCTCCAAAAATCGGAATTGCCATTGGTATCATTATATCACTTCCTCTTCCTGTAGATGTTAGAACTGGAAGTAAAGCTAAAATTGTAGTTACTGTAGTCATTAAACAAGGTCTGATACGTTTATTAGCTGCTTCTAAAGAAGCTAATCGAATGGAATTTTTATCGGTAGGTTGTTTTTCTTTAAATACTTGAGTTAGATATGTTGCCATAATAACACCATCATCAGTAGCAATACCAAAAAGTGCTATAAAACCTACCCAAACGGCCACACTTAAATTAATGGTTTTCATATTAAAGAGCTCTCTAATGTTTTCTCCTAAAAAGTTGAAGTTTAAAAACCAATCTTGTCCATATAACCATATCATAACAAAACCACCTGCAAAAGCAACAGTAATTCCTGTAAAAATCATTAACGAAGTACTTATAGAACGAAATTGAAAATAGAGTATTAAAAAAATTATTAATAAAGCTAGAGGAACTACAATAGCTAAAGTTTTCTCTGCTCGTAATTGGTTTTCATAAGTTCCAGTAAATTGATAATTAATACCTTTTGGTATTGATAATTCACCAGAATCTAATTTTTGTTGTATTAATTTTTGTGCATTTTCGACTACATCTACTTCAGCAAAATCTTCCAATTTATCAAATAGAACATATCCAACTAAAAAGGTGTCTTCACTTTTTATAACCTGTGGACCTTGTTCATATTGGATACTAGCTAACTCACTTAAAGGAATTGGACTACCTTTTTCAACAGGAATATAAATTTGTTCTAAATCGGTTGGATTAGCTCTTAATTCTCTTGGATATCGTACACGAATTCCATAGCGTTCACGCCCTTCAACTGTTTGAGTAATTTGCATACCACCGACAGCTACTTTTAAAACGTTTTGAACTTTTTCAATTGAAATTCCATAACGAGCTATTTTTTCTCTATCAATGTTTATTAATAAGTATGGTTTCCCTACAATCCGATCGGCAAAAACAGCTTCTTTTTTTACTCCTTCTACTTGTTTTAAAATGTGTTCTAGTTCTACTCCAAAAGCTTCAATTTGTTTTAAATCTTGACCTTTTACTTTAACCCCCATTGGAGCACGCATACCTGTTTGTAACATAACCAAACGTGTTTCTATAGGCTGTAGTTTAGGAGCAGATGTAACACCTGGTAGTTTAGTTACTCTAACAATTTCATTCCAAATATCATTAGGAGTTTTTATAGCAGGTCTCCAATTACGATAAAATTCACCATTGGTATCTTCAATTAGTTGTTGACTGATTATTTCAGAATTTATAGTTGCTTTATCTTTAGTATTGTTAGGATTAGCTATAAAACTTCCATTTTTTAATTGGAATAATCCCTCATTATTAACTTTGTAGCGTTGTCGTTCACCATGTGAGTTTAACATGTATTCTGGCTTATACAGAATAATGTTTTCATACATTGAGAGTGGGGCAGGGTCTAAAGCCGATTCAGTTCTTCCTGCTTTACCAACTACAGTTTTGATTTCAGGAATACTAGCTACTGCCATATCTAATTGCTGAAGTACTCGTTTATTTTCTTCAACTCCAGAATGTGGCATTGAAGTTGGCATTAGTAGAAAAGAACCTTCATTTAAAGAAGGCATAAACTCTTTTCCTGTATTTTTCATAATATAAAATCCGAAGACTACAATTGATGTTGGAATGGTTAAAAAAGCTAACTTGTTTTCTAGTGCCCATTGTAAAATTCGAGTATAATATTTTTGAAATAGGCTAAAGGTTCCTAACAATCCGAAGCAGATAATTGAAACGAAGACAAGATTTACAAAAATACTTTTATCAACACCTAAGGGTCTCCAATAACTAGCTAAAAGGAATACAATAGCTATTACACAAATAATAATATTAATTACGTTTTTAGAAATTGTATAACTAAAATTGGAAAAAGAAATTTGAAAAGCTTCTTGTTTAATGATAGTAGTAATTCCAAAACCTACTATTACTAATCCTAACCAATTTTCATATATAAGAATAAGAATTCCTAATACAATTAAAAGTCCACCAATAATATATTTAGAGGTTTTTCTAATCTCTCTTTTTCTAAATAGATAGGCTGCAAAAGGAGGAATTAAAAATAGAGCAATTACCAATGCAGCAATTAGAGCAAAAGTTTTAGTAAAAGCCAAAGGTCTAAAAAGTTTTCCCTCAGCTCCAATCATTGTAAATACAGGTACAAAACTTATAATTGTAGTCATTACGGCAGTAACTATAGCCCCAGAAACTTCTGCTGTAGCATTATAAACAATAGTATTTATAGGTAGTTTTTTAGTGTCTTCATTTAAATGTCGAATTACATTTTCAGAGAGAATAACACCAACATCAACCATGGTACCAATTGCAATAGCAATACCAGATAAAGCTACAATGTTTGCATCAACATTAAATAGCTTCATTGCTATAAAAACCATTAAAACAGCTACGGGCAATAATCCAGAGATGAGTATGGAAGCACGGAGATTAAACACCATTACAATGATTACAAAAATGGTGATTAAAATTTCTAAAGTTAGTGCTTCATTAAGTGTTCCTAATGTTTCTTGTATAAGCTCAGTTCTGTCATAAAAAGGTACAATGGTAACTTGTGATGTTTTTCCATTAGACAAAACTTTAGAGGGTAATCCAGTGCTTAACTCATCAATTTTTTTCTTAACATTGTTAATCACTTCCATTGGATTTGCTCCATATCTAGCTACTACAACACCTCCTACAACTTCTGCACCTTCTTTGTCTAAAATTCCTCTTCGGGTAGCAGGACCTAAAGAAACTTTAGCAATGTCTTTAATCTTAATAGCAGTATAGTTTTCTGAAGTAACAACAGCGTTTTCTATATCAGAAATTGATTTGATATAACCTAAACCACGAACTAAATATTCAACTTGATTAATTTCTAAAGTCTGTGCGCCAATATCTTTATTACTTTCCTTAATGGTTTTTACAATTTGGCTTAAACTAATCTTGTATTGACGCATCAATTCTGGATTTACATCTATTTGATATTCTTGAACATATCCACCAATAGAAGCAACTTCCGAAACCCCACTCGCTGAGGATAAAGCATACTTTACATAATAATCTTGAATACTACGTAACTCATGTAAATCCCAACCACCAGTAACATTTCCGTCTTCATCACGTCCCTCAAGAGTATACCAATATATTTGTCCTAAACCAGTTGCATCTGGTCCTAGCGTTGGATTTACATCTTTGGGTAATAAATTGCTAGGTAAGGAATTTAGTTTTTCAAGAATTCGACTTCGACTCCAATAAAATTCAATATCTTCTTCGAAGATGATATAGATACTAGAAAAACCAAACATTGAAGAACTACGTATGGTTTTTACTCCAGGAATTCCCAATAAAGAAGTAGTTAAAGGATATGTTATTTGATCTTCAATATCTTGAGGAGAACGACCATCCCATTTTGTGAAGATTATTTGTTGATTTTCACCAATATCTGGTATGGCATCAACAGCTACCGGATTATTAGGAAGAAAACCTAAGTTCCAATTAAAAGGTGTATTTATTACTCCCCATCCTAAAAAAAGGATAAGTAATAGTATGGCTATGAGTTTGTTTTCTATTAGAAATTTGATGCTCTTATTTAGCATTGCTTGTAATTTTTAAACTTTAGAAAATAGGTGCTTATAAAACACCGAATACAAAAAAGTACTCCAATGAATTAGTATTCATTAGAATAAAAGGATCTAAAATTTAAAAATCATATTAAATAAGTTTCGTCTAGCTTATAAATAGCCTTGACGACCAGTGGAGGAGTGTAATCTTTATAAGAGTTGTTATTGTTAGACTCTTTTATGAAAAGATTAGCATAAGTGTATACAAATGAAAGTGCAAATAATTGTTGTTTTTTTGTAAGAAAATCAAAAGATGTTTTTAATTCATCTTGGCCTTCAACACTAATTTGTTTATCGTTACAACAGTTTTTTTTAGAAATAGAACATTCTTTAGTAGAAGTTTTTTCCATTTCCATTCCGCAATTAGTAGCAGAACCAAACATGGTAGAGTCAACTAAAGTATCACCACAATAATGCATATCAATACTAAATGACATAGTAGAGAATACTACTACAAATGCCATTAAAAAAGATAACATTTTATGACCTGTTGATTTCATAAGTGATTACAAAGGTATAAACTTTTAAATTAATAATTAAAAAAATATGTTAAATAGCAATAAATAGAGAAGAAAAAGATAGTGTTTTAATAAAAAAGTGGGATAATCCCACTTTCAATTATTGTTACGACTTAAAAAGAAGAATCTCCGCCACATACTTGAACAAGTTCACAACGTACCTGATCTACATGACATTCACATCCTGGAGGACACCATAAGTAGTTTAAATTACATTGCGTGGATTTTCCTCCATTAATACTTTGTTGTTCTTTTTTGTTTAAAGTAGTACCTAAGTTTGAAATATTTTTTAACATATTATAAATTTAATTTTCTCAAACTTATATAAAAACAAAAAAAAAGATTAAGAAAAAACCGTAATAAAAGTAAGGGGTACCCATCATTTTGTAATAGTGAAATATGATTGATATTAAAAAAGAAGACTCCCTAAGGAATCTTCTTTTTAAATAAAGAGGAAAGTATTATACACTAATATTTAAACAATTAGAATTATAATTACCCTACTCAATTAAAGTGAATTTATTATAACAAAATACATCCACCCCATGCATAACATCTACATGGCTCTCTTAGTTCGTGTCCACCAGGTAGTGTAAGGCAACAAGTTGAAGGACCACATTGTTGCCAACCAATACCACCATTGATTGTTTTTTGTTCTTTTTTGTTTAAGATCGTACCTAAGTTTGAAACGTTTTTTAACATGATTAGTTTTTTTAAGTTTCTCAAATCTAGGTAGTTAATTTTTTAAATAGACTTAAAAAACCATAATAAAAGTATGGATTTACCTTACTTTTTTATATGGATGAAATTAATTTAAACAAATAAAAATGAAAAGAAGCTGTCCCCCCGGAGCACTTCTTTTCCTATTTTAACTAACTAATCAATCAATTTATTAAAAATGAAAAAACAAAACTTTTAAAATTATACTTCAAAGATAATAGGAGATAGAAGTGTAATTATTGATGTTTAGATGAAAGAACCAAAGATATAGATGAAGGAACTTTAAGGTTATTTGAAAATCTAGTTAGGCTTTAAAAAATAAAAGCGGGATAATCCCGCTTAAAAACTTTTTAAAATGGTTGTGGACAACCTTGTGGTAAGTGACAACACCAATCAGTACTTGAATCCGCACTAAAAGTACAATCAATTATAGTAAAACCTCCATTGATAGTTTTTTGTTCTGTTTTGTCTAGAATAGTTCCTAAGTTTGAAATGTTTTTTAACATATTATATAATTTTAATTTTTTCAAAACTATAAAATGAATGTAGGCTGAATGATGCTAATTCAAAAAAGCAAGTAACTAATGCATAAACGAGACTAAAGTTTAATTTGGTATGAAATAGAATAAAAAGCAATGAGGTATATTGTTAATTAATTTTAGGTGAATTCTCATTTTTATTCCCTTAAAACTCTGTGAAGTTATTCACCTAATTAATAATTAAAAAAACTCATTAATGAATTTTTTTTTGAAACTTTATAAAAATAGATTTTATGTATAAAGCTTTTAAAATTTTAATTTAATCAGGGGACCAAATTTAATTTATCCACACCTCATTGCCAGATAAATATAGTAAAAAAAGAATACACTTTTTATAAAAAGATAAAAAAGATTTAATAAGTATAAAAAAGAAAAGAAGTAATCCGTTTTTAAAGGATACTTCTTTTCCAAACTAACTAATCAAATAAACAAACTATAATGAAACTTTTATTTCGTAATCTATATGGTAAAGATACAATAGGGAGGTAGTTTGTATAAGTATTATTCGATAAGATGAATAAAGGTATAGGTGAAATGTATTTAAATTTAAGTGAATAGAAAATACTTTATATATAGATAATGGTAATTGGTAAGAATCGATATTTTTGTTTTATTAATTAATAAAAAAATATTATGAAAAGGACAATTAAAATTACAGCTATTATTGTAATTGGATTTAGTTTAGTCGTTAATGCTCAAGACAAAGTTTCTACTGAGAATGGAAATAAAACAGATTTTGTTTATAATAATGGAAAGGTAGGAATAGGAATAAGCACTCCAGATAAAAAGTTGACAGTGCTAGATAATATAAAAATTTTAAAATCAGGAAGTGGAAGGACTCAAGGAGATAAAGCAGAATTAATTTTTGGAGAAAAAAACTTAAATACTTATACAGGAAGTATAAGATTAGAAAATACAAATTCAAATCCAGGTTATGTGAATCCAAAAATGGTTTTTTCACTTCAAGAAAGAAATACATCAGAACTTAGCGAAGTTATTGATAGAATGACAATATCCCCTAGAGGTTATGTAGGAATTGGAACTTCAGATCCAAAATCTCAATTTCAAATAGCAGGAGGTTCAAATAACTGGGATGAATTTAAACAAGGTCATGTTTTAGGTACAATTCATTTAGATCCAGAGAATACTAGTGATAATTATGGGAATGCTATAACTTTTGGGGCTTCCGATGCTTATGATGGAGAAACAGCGCAAGCTGGAATTTATGTTAGAAGTGATGGAAGTTATGGTACAAAAATGTACTTTTCAACAACAAACTCTTATGTGGCTGGACCAAAAACAGCTATGACTATTGATGCAAATGGTAAGGTGGGAATTGGATTAGGAGCTTTTAACCCTAAATCTCAACTGTACGTTACTGGAGGTTCAAATGATTGGAACGAATTAAGTCAGGGACATGCTTTAGGAACTATTCACTTAGATCCAGAAAATACTAGTGATAATCATGGTAATGCTATAACATTTGGAGCTTCTGATGCTTATGATGGAGAAACAGCGCAAGCTGGAATTTATGTTAGAAGTGATGGGAGTTATGGTACAAAAATGTATTTTTCCACAACAAATTCTTATGTAGCAGGACCAAAAACAGCAATGTCTATTGATGCTTATGGAAGAATAGGAATTGGAACTACTACAACTGGAAACCATAAATTAGCAGTTGAAGGTTCAATAGGAGCTAGAGAAATTAAAGTAGAGTCATCAGGATGGTCAGATTTTGTTTTTTATAAGGATTATAAATTACCAAGTTTAAAAGAGGTAGAAAATCATATTAAAGAGAAAGGGCATTTAAAGGATATTCCAAGTGCAAAAGAGATAGAGGAGAATGGGTTTTATTTAGGAAAAATGGATGCAAAATTGTTACAGAAAATCGAAGAGTTAACTTTATATACAATACAACAAGAAAAGAAAATTCTAAGTTTAGAAAAACAAAAAGTAAAATTACAAAAGCAAGAAAAACAAATAGAAGAGCTAAAATTGTTAGTTAAAAAACTTCTTGAAAAGAAAAATTAATTTAGAGATAAAATAGGATAAACAAAAAATCAGCATTTTTATAAATGCTGATTTTTTTTATAAAGTAACCATGCTAATTAAATATTTAGCATTTTTGAAAGAATCCTTCTACACAACAATAAGCATGAATTGTAATACAGTGTACAGGGCTTGGAAACATACTATTACATCTTTTTCCTTCGCTTGGACATATACTTGAAAGTCCACCATTAATACTTTTTTGTTCAGTTGCTTTTAAAATAGAACCTAAGTTTGTAATGTTTTTTAACATGATGTTAGTTTTTTAAGTTTCTCAAAATTAGATATAAAGAAATCTAGAAACGTATAAAAAACCATAGTAAAAGTAAGGATATTCCATAATTCTTAACCCAAAAAAAGGAGTTCAATAAAGAACTCCTTCAAATTGTTAAATTAACTCATTAGTATTATCCCCATAGCACTAACAAAGTATATTAGTAAGACACTATAAAAAATAAAAAGTCACAAAATAAAAAAAAGCTCCCTGGGGAGCCATGAAAAATAAGGGGTGTCACAATTTTATATACATAAGACACAGTTATTTATGTTAAGTCACATATTGTTTAAAAAAGAAAAGAAGTTATCACCTCCAGACACTTCTTTTCTTATAATTAATTTATTTTAATGGGAAAACAAAACCTTTAATTACACTACAAAGATAATATTGGTTTGAGTTTTGTATTTATAAAATTAGTTGAAGAGTATTAAAGTATAGATGAATGAAGTGATTCTGATAATAAAAACGAGTTTTAACTCATACATAATTTAGGTTGTAGTATTTTATGCGTTTTTTTAGAAAGATTAAAATTTTAAGAAAAATATTATGATTTTAAGAAAAATATATTGTATATTGTATTTGTCTTATTGAGACGTCTTTAAGACTTCTTTTTCATAGCAATTTTCCCACTCAATTCTTTTGAGTGGGTTTTTATTTTTAAAATAGTTTTCTTTTTGATTAAGTATTATCTCTTAATAATTCTAGATATTTCTAATACTTGATTGTTGTCAAGATAGGTTGGGGTAACGCTATGTTATAGCTATTTTAGTATAAGGTATTATTCAAGAGATTAAAATATGTGAAAAATTAATTTAAAACTGCGGTAATACACTAAGTTCGTTCTCAACACAAAAAAATTCATTATTACTTATAAGTGATTGTACGTAGTAATCATAGTTAGCTTTTAGCTTATTATTCTCTTCTTGAAAATCTTTTTTTGTTTGAAGAATAATAACAACATCTGTTTCAGTTTCAAAAGGGTTTTTATTTGTATTAGAGTCGTAACCTAACTGTTCACCAATTTGATATTTCATAATAATATTTTTTTTACTATGCTCAAAAATAGGATATTGTAAAAAAAATAAAAAAGGAAAAACCGTAATTATAGTATGGTTTTTCCTTAATTATAAAGTACTTAAAAAAATATATTGTTTAAATAGATAAACAAATCTAATTTTCTATTTTCTCGAATAGAATAATTTTTTTTGAAAAATCAAAAGCAGAATTAACAACATCTTTATATAAATCATAGTATTTCTTATCAATCTCTATTAAGGGATACTTTTCCGAAATTGTTATATTTAATATGTTTTCATCAACTTTATAATTAGAAACGAATTGAGCAGCTAATTTTTCATTGACTTTGAAAGAAGAAGAGTCTTTTAGTTTTTCAAGGTTTTTAATAGTATACCCATTAGGAATATGAACCTTAATATTATATTTATATTCATTAGGGTAAGATAATTCTATAGGATTTATACGTTTTTCTTCTTGGTATAATTCACTTTGATTTCCTATTAATTTCCCTATATTAAAAATATAATTACCATTAACTTCTTCTAAATATTCTTCTGAAGAATATTCATAATCTATAATAAATGGGGTATTATTAATATTTAATTTAGGCTTATGGTTTTTCACAGAAAACTGAGTAAATTCAGCATCATTAATTCCAGAAGCAGCTTCCATATCTCTAAACTTTTCTATGTTATTTTTTATAAAATATTGATATGCCATTCTAGAGTTGTTGGCTCTATAACCTGTAGTGGTATATGTACCTTTTACTTTTACATTCAAAAGATCAAAGTCAAGATTAGTTTCAATTTTTCTATCTATTAAAGTATGTTTTATATCTCCAGTTGGTATATGGTCAAATTCATAATTATCGCTATTAATAAAAATTCCTTCATTATTACTATAACGCACAGGAGGATAACCTAATGAATGGTTATTTATAGATGGACATAAGAATTTCTTATTATGAGGGAAAAATAGCATAGCTATTTCTAAATTAGTATTTGTAAAAAAATCTTTATCAAACTTGTTATAAAACCTATTTGAAGTTAAAACAATTTTATAAGGAATTTTATAATAATTAAATAAAGAGGTGTAAATTTTAATTATACCTATTTGACTTCCCTTTTTTTGTTTAAAAATAGTTTTAATATTTTCAAAAATACTACCTCCTCTTTCTATTGTATAATTTTTATTTACATAATCAGAAACAGCAACAATTAAACTGTCTTTGTTATTAGTATTTGGAGAGTTTTTTTCAAAATCTGAAATTAGCTTCTTATATTTTTTTGGACGAACATTTATTAGATTATTCCTAACGGTAAAAGCAAAACTATTCCACTCATCATCAACACCTACTAAAGCAGGTTTGGTTAAATAGACTACTTTCATTCGATTGGCATCTGAAGTAGATTGTTTTTCGTCTATCATTGCAGGAATGTTTTCTGCAATAGCAGTATATGCATACTTCTTACCTGGAACTTTCTTTTTTTCTAGAGAAGGAAAACCATTATAACTTTTTACATTAGTAACAAAAAAAAATGGCTTTCTAATAATTACTTCAGCATTGTTTATCTTATAATCTTTTTGAACTAAAATAGTTCCAAGGGTAGATAGGTTTTTTCTTAAGGTATAAATAATTTCTAGTTGAGTATTTTTCTCAACTCCTTCAATAGCAAAAATTTTATAACGTCCATAACCTTTTACATCCTTAAGCTCTTTAATGTTTTTTTTATTTAAATTTATAATTCTTCCGTCAGGAAAAATAACACGGGCTTTTATATCTATAATTTTTTCAACACTTCTCATAGGAATGTATACTCTGTTATGTCGTTTTATTCCTTTGTCATTATTTACTCTAACAATTCGATGGTGTGTATCGTATAAAGCTAATGGACCTATAAGAGGTTTGTGGTATTGAATTAAATGCTTTTCTTTAATTGCTACAGAAGAGAGTTTTTTATCTTCTTCCGAAAGTTTATGAAAAATAGGAGTTTTATCCCAATCATGAGATTTATATAATTGAGCAGATACTGTTACATTTATAAATAATAGTAATAGAAGTATTTTTTTCATAGGATTATAATTTTTTTAAGATGATAGATTTTTTATTGTTTCTAGATAGTTTTTTAATAAATGTATTCCATGTATCAATTTCTTCAACGGTAATTTTAAGTGTATTTATATAGATCTTTTTTTCTAAGATTATATAGTTGTTATCTATTTTGTAGTTTATTTCAAAACCAAACTTAGGGTTTTCAAAAGAACTGTTTTTAGGAATAAATTCATTAATATATCCTTCAGGTATTTTAAAAGAAGTTAGATATTTAGTTACGTATTTATAGTCTATTTTTTTTGCATATTTTTTTCGTTCATGTTTCACTAATTCTTTGGTGAGCAATTTATCTGTATTTAATTTGATAAATAACTGATTATCAATTTTACGAACATGATTTTTAAAATTACTTTCAAATTGAATTTGAACGGTATCATTTTTTAGTGATAAACCAGAGAGTTTTTTTGTAGTAAATGTTGTTTTATGATTACCAAGTTTAAAAAAGGTTCTAATAAAGTCTTTATCTTTATCTTTTTTTCTATCAAAAGCATGACTAAAATCTAACTTTTTGTAGCCAGTAGTTTTAGCAACATGTTTTCCTTTTAGATTAAAATCTTCGTTAAAGTTGAATTCGGACTTAATTTCAGAATAGTTTTTTTCTTTTTCTACTTCTTCTACAACAGAAATTTTAAAATCATTTTTTGATATTCCAATTAAAGCTTCTTTTCCTTGAATGAAAGGAGAGGGGTATCCAAAAGGAAGATACTCAGCAGTTGCATCTAAAAATAAAAATTTGTTATTCACTTTAACAGTGGTAATCATATGATTATCTGTATAAGTAGTAGGGAGTTCATAATAACTATATGGTTTAGAGCGTGTACCAATCCAAGTTAAAAAAGAAGGGATATTTGCATATTTCAGCATTTCATTTAAAATATTAGCCATGTCTTTACAATCACCATATTTTTTGGTAAATACATTAGCTGCATCTCTAGGAATAAAACCATTTAATCCATCTTCAAAAGCGATATAATTAATCTTTTCTTGGACAAAATAATAAATAGCTTTTATTTTTTCTTCATCAGTTTTTAAGCCTTTTATTAAGTTTGCTGTAATGTTTTTTATTTCTTCCTGGTTCGTTTTATTTATGTTGGTAATTAAAGATTGATACCATCCATATAAATCACTTACATTATTTAAAACATTCTTCTTTTCTCCATTTATTTCATAAGATTTTACAAACACTGCTATTTGTGGAAGGTAATAAACAGGAGAGAAATCGTAATTAAATTTAGCTTTAGGAATATTTAAAAATTTCCATTTGTAAGTTGTAGTAGAATTTTCATTTACTTTTTTTGAATATTCTACATTTATGGTATCTAAGTTATAGCTTTTATAAGCTATTTCAATACCTTTTTGGACAGTTACAGAAAATTCAGCATTAGCAATAGGAAAGTTATTAGAAAGATAAAAAGGATGGATAAAATGTGGATCTAGAGTGTTAATACTATAATCAAGATTTGTAATTGATTTTTCAGTTACAGCAGGAAAAGTAAATGTTTTTTGTTTTTGATCTCCAAAAAATATACCGTTTGATATAATATCTTTATCGGAATAGTCATCTACCTTCCAAATATGATTATTTCTACGACTTCTATTTCTTAAATCATTGTTTATATTATTTGTTGAAGCTTCAATTTTATAGATTTCATGAAAATTATCATAATAAACCCCTGTGTTAGCAGAAGATTTTTTTTCATTTGTTATATAAAGCTTTCGTTTATTTACTACTCGTTTTATATCTAGTTTATTTTTTTTTAAGGAGATAAATAAATGTTCAGAAAGATTTAATCCAACAACATCTTCGTTAGGGTATTTTTGAATTAACTTATTTATATCTTGGCTACTTACCGATTTTATTATAAGAAAAATCAGTGCTAAAAAAAGTTTGTTTTTCAAAGCAATTTATACATTTTTACATCTTCTGATATGACTTAAATCTTATCAATACCTTTAAGATGCCCTTATTTAAAAGGATAGTTTAAGGTTTGTTTTCTTTATTTCTATTTTTAAATAGAAGCGCAAAATTATTGTTTTTTTCTAGTTGAGACAAATAGATTTAATTCTTTGTTTTTGTTGTAATTAAATGGAAGGTTATTCTGTTTTTTACAGAATATTGTAGAGTTATAAATTATATAAAAGAATTATAAAATTTCTAAAAGCAGTTAACTATAAAAAGAGTTTGATAAAGTAAAAAAAATAGCAAGAACAAGTAAATAATTTTTTCCCTTAAATTCTTATTTAAATTAAAAAGTAGAACCATATTTAAGGTTCTACTTTAAATTTTTATCTCAAGGGACTTTCTAATAATTAATTATGTATTAACACAAGTTCCAGAAGTACAAGCGTCATCATCACATTTACATAGTTGACCAGTTGGACATAAATTACTTAGTGAACAAGTATCACCACTTAAAGGTTGCTTTGGGTTACCAATAGCTATTCCTATAGATCCATTGTTAAATTGACCAAATGCTCCTTTAATGGATTGCTGTTCTTTTTTTGTAAGTACTATACCAAGATTTGATATGTTTTTAAACATTTTTATAAAAATTAAAGTTAAGTACTCTAAAATAAATTTGATTTCTTCAAAATACAGTATCTCTTTCCTAACACAATTAATTTATTTCCAAAGTATATAAGAGAGGTGGCAATTCTTTTTAAAAGAAGGAAATCATAAATAAGTTATTTAGTATTTTTAAATAATATATTTGTTTAAGCACTAAAAGAACTGTGATGCGTGAGACAAAACGAGAGTATATAAAACGAGTTAATTTTATTTTAGACTTTATTGAAAATAATTTAGATTCTAATTTATCACTAGATAGTTTATCTAAAAAAGCTCATTATTCACCGTATCATTTTCATAGAGTATTTTCAACAGTAGTAAATGAAAGATTAAATGAGTTTATTCAAAGAAAACGAATTGAACGGATAGCTTCAATTATACTTGTTGATTCTGAAGTTTCTTTAAAAGAGTTATTATATAAGTACGGTTTTAGTAGTGATAGTTCATTTTCGAGAGCTTTTAGAATATATTATGGTGTTACCCCTACTAAATTTAAATCTGAAGGGAAACAAATACTTCGCAAGATTGGTATAGAAACTTTTTCATCTGAAAAATACATTTGTTCCATTACTAATATTAAACATTGGATTAAAATGAATGCACAAATAACAATAAAAGAGTTTCCAGAAATACAACTTGCTAGTATATCAGACATAGGAAAATTTGAAGAGACTGGAAATATGTTTCAAAAGTTAATGAAGTGGGGAAATGAAAAAAGAGTATTAGATTTTTCTAATTTCAAAGCAATTACGGTTTATCACGATAATCCAAATGTTACTGAGAAATCTAAAGTACGATTTAGTGCTGGCGTAACTATTAATCAAAATATAAATTCAGAAGGAGAAATTAGACAACTAACTTTAAAAAAAGGTATTTATGCCGTTGGGTGTTTTGAAATTAAGGCAGAAGAAATTTCAAAAGCCTGGAAGAGTATGTGTATTTGGGTTATTGAAAAAGGCTATGAATTTAGAGACGGAGATTTTTTTGAAATATATCATAATGATTCTAAAGCTCATCCAGAGCAAAAATTTATTATAGATATTTGTATTCCTCTTTATAAAATGGAGAATAGAAAGGAAAAGGAGAGGTCAAGTTTTTCAAGCTCAGAAAATGATAACAATAGTAATCCTAAAAGTTTAGGTTATCATCAGTTAATTAATTACATGAAAGAACTAAGGGCTTTTTTTAATAAAGAGTATGAAACAATATTTAGGCTTGGAAAAATTTATAAAGAAAACCCTGATTATTCTTATTTTTCATTAACAACAGCAGAATTAAAAAAGCAAAAACTTAAATATGTTATTGTTTTAAATCATAAAACATTATGTTTTTCGATTTGTTTATCAGGACAAAATAAAGAAGTTCGAAAAAAGTATTGGAGAATGTTTAAAGAAAGTGATTGGACAAAATATAACTTAACAGAAACAATAGATAATAGTTTAGAGATAATAAATCATGTAATTGAGGAAGAACCTAATTTTGATAATACAAAGAATTTAACTCAGAAAATAGAAGAAGAATCAATTAAGTTCATAAAAGAATTTGAAGGTATACTAGAGTAATAAAATGATAATAAGCTACCCAAATAAACTTTTATTGTACTAAATAATAATAGAATGATGCGTTTTATTTTTAGATGCTTTGTATTTAGCTTTTTCGTCTTTGGGACTACACATAAAACAACTACAAGGTTTACCAGTAGTTTTAAGAACATAATGCTCGGTATCGGTGAAGCCGTAATTTTTTAATCGTTTTTTGTATTTATAAAATCCTTTTAGACGTCTTTGAAATTTATTCATAAATAGTCGTTTAAAACAAAAATACTAAATTCAAAACTGTAGAAAAAGGAGCCTCTTTCCCGAACTCCTTTTATCTACATCGCGTGTCGTCCCCACAACACAATAATTCAAAATTAAGATATTAATAATTGTGAATAAAGAGATGAAGTGTAATTGTATAGTATAAAAGACGGAAAATATAAAAGAAAGATAGAGGAATTATTAAAAAAGACAGTAGTAAAACTTGTTTGTTTTCTATAGTGAAGAATATATTTATAGCGCTTGTCGTTTTTTTGAAAACAATAATAATTAGAGTAATTTGAAAGAAGTATTTTTATCAATAAACTGAATAAATTCTGTAATTACATTATCATTTAAGTTTTGTCTTTCTTCTAATTCTACTTTATATAAACCATTTCTTTGAATAATTGTAGTAATAACAAGATTAGACTTTTTTGAAAAAAGCGAAGCGGTTTCAATAAATTCTCTTAAATGAGAATGTTCAAAATAAAAAGTGTTCATACTTATGTTTGATGAAAAAGATTAGTTGTGAGATTTTTTTGAGTTATTTAGTATTATGATTTTAAATGTTATCATTAAATATAATGAAAATAAATTTTATTTAATTAAATATATCAAATTCAAAAACTAACAACTGTAATAAAACCGTAAAATAAGTAAGGTAGAGTAGTAAATTTAAAGTAAAAAAGCTGACTTAATACTTTTAATCTAGAAGTTTTATGGTATACTTTTTGGTGAAAAAATAGAATATTTATACTTAATTTTTAAATAATAAATAATGTTAAAATTGCTAAGATTTGTACCAATAGTTTTCTTGTTTTTAATAGGATGTAATAATGTAAAAGTTAAAGAAGGACAAGAAAAAACAGTAAAAGGAATATATTTAAGTTTAAAAGATATATCCAAAAGTCAATTGGATATTCATGATCCTTCTCATGCATTATTTCGTACGTCAATAAAATCTGCTATCAAAAATTTAAATGAAAAAGATTTATCATCCCTTTTTGACATGTTTTTGGCTAAGAATAAACAAGGAACTGTGCCTTTTGTTGTGTGTGATGAAATAGTAAATAAGTTAGGGCAAAAAAAGACAAAAGAAGCAGCAAATCAATTAATCAAAATATATTTTAAACACAGAGTTTTTTTTGATGGGGAAATGGCATTGAATTTAAGATGTGCATTTAAAAACTTAGGTACTGTAGGATTGAATGCTTTGGAGAAAGAAGAAAAAGCTCAAAAGGATAGGTTTCTTGAAGATATAAAAAAAATGATAATTAATAATGAAGCCTGTATATAGTAAAGTATTAGTCTGTTTAATATTTTTAAAATATTAATTACCTTTTTAAATAATTTGTCTAAAAAAAGAGAAGAAGTAATTTTATAAAAATTAACTCTTCTCAAATTTAACTATTATGTAAATAAAATTATTACTTCAACTTCAATTTACTAGCTTAAGATAATTTTAGAAAATAAGATAAGTATAAAATATAAAATAAATCGATCTCTATTTTGATTAGTTATTTAATATATAAGTTTAAAATACTCATTATTAGCCCAGATTTTATTGTTTAATTAATAAGAACAAAAAAATGATAGACTTATGAAGCCTCGAGTAAGGATATTCTTTTATTTATTTTCTCAAGATTTGTTAACTGCTCAATTAAGAGTTTTTGATGTTTACTTTTTAGGAGTTCATCGGTAGTTTTATCTACAATATTAAAATGATAATTAAAAGATTCCATATGTTGCTCAGCAATATTATTGAGACGGAACAGTTTAGGATACACAATTAATTTTTTAATTTTTGTAATTACATGCAGTAAAAATGATTTTAAATTTTTCATAATTCAGAAGCTTTTATATTAATAACAGTTAAATTGCTAAAAGCCCTAATTAAAAGCGCATATTGAAAAATATAATTAATAATAGAAAGAGGAAAGTGAGTTAAGTTTTTAATCTTACTGAATAAATTTTATTGATATAATTTATAAGAGTGAATGTCAATGTTTATTCTTTATTCATAATTGAATAATAAATTAAGAATAAAGTGAAGGTGGATATAAAAAGGAAATTCTTAGTAAAAAGAAAATATTGTTATAATAATATTGATGGCATTCTATTATAGAAATAATAATTAATGATAAAAAAATCCCCTCGAAACATTCGAGGGGATAAATTAATACTAGACACAGTCATTAAATAAAGCAGTGGCAACTTGAGTACAACCACCTCTATAATTTAAACAATGACCAGCAGGACAATATCCTTGTTCGTTTCCTCCTTTAATAGATTTTTGGTCTAATTTACTTAATGATTTACCTAGTGTTGAAATGTTCTTTAACATAATAATAGTTTTTAAGTTTTTCAAACTTAGAAATTAATGAAAAAAGTAAAGTAGATAAAACCGTAATATTAGTAAGGTTTTTCCTTATTTAACTATAATTAACATTAAAAAATAATAAGCAATATATTTTTTATTTACATAGAATTTTATGGTAAAAAACTAAAAATGATAGTTAAGTTTAATAGAGTAGCATGGGGTATAAGTAAAAGAAAAACAAACTAAAGTCCGATTATAGATTATTATGAGTTGCTTTTTTACTCATTGGATAGACCAAAATCACGTGATTCATTAATATTACACGACATAAGTGGGAAACAACGATGTTTAACTATAATTGAATGGAGCTATAAAAGAATTGTTTTAAAGAGTGTATAAAAAGAAAAGCTTCTTTAGAAGCTTTTCTTCATTAAACAAAAATAGCTTTACCCCTAAAGTTGTTTTTGTATATATAAAACGAGTTAAGTTGGTTTTACCCTAAAAAAGAGTATAATAAAGGTTATTTTCTTTTATATGTATAGGTAAATGTTTTCCCGTTTTCTTTGTCTGTAAATGAGAAAGTATTATTGTTATCTTTAAAAGTAAGTTCTCTAAGGCTTGGAGAAGAATCTTCTGTTAAAGTAATTCCATAGGTATTACCATTGTGTTTACTCCATTTACCAGAAGCGGTCCCGTCATCAATACATTTATTTTCATATTCTTCAAAAGAAGAAATAGAAATATTACCATTTTCTTCTACATTAAAAGTAGTTTTCTTTTCGCAATCACTTACTTCTTTTCCTTGGTAAGAAAATTTATACCAGTTACCAATAAAAGGATCTTTCATATCTTGATTAGAATCAGTACATGATAAAAATGAAATAAAAGTAAATGTTAAGATTAATAGTTTTTTCATAATAATAGTTTTTTAAGTTTGCGAAAGTATTAAAAATTGACAGGAAATTAAATGAAAAATAATTTTAATAGTCGTATTATGAAGAGAGTAAAATAGAAAACCTATAATAAATTCTATTTTGATATAAATAACGAGAATTTTAAAATTCCCGTTATTTAAAAATAATAAAGTTAATTATATTAAAGTGTACATCTACCAAAACTATTAATATAAAAAGGGAAACGACAATCACGACCATCTCTATCCGTATCGCAATTTGGATTAAAGCTAACATCAGAGTCAAAATCATCACAGTATCCTTCTGGCAACCAATTACTACCTTTAATGTTTTTTTGCTCTTGTTTACTAATTGTTTTTCCTAAATTCTTAAATTTTTCTAACATAATATATAATTTAAAAGTTTTTTAAACATATAAACTATAGAATAAAAAAGAATCTAAAAATCCGTAATAAAAGTAAGGCTTTACCTTGTTTAACTAAAGTTAACATTTTTAATGTTTTAGGCTCTTAAATTTTCAAAACAGATAGATGATTTATGGTAAATAAATTTCTACTTTAGCTTAATGCTTATTAAGAAGCATACATGTATTAACTTCAATGATAAAAAGTCTTAAATAACAAAAAACAGATTAAAAAGAATATTGAAATGGAAAAACTATTTGTGTATGGTACTTTAGGACCAGAAAGACCAAATGAGCATATATTGAAAAATATAGGAGGAGAGTGGAAAGAAGGATATGTTTTTGGGAAATTATATAAAGAAGGTTGGGGGGCTGATGTAGGTTTTCCGGGAATACGACTTGAAGATAAAGTTGAAAAGGTTGAAGGGTTCGTATTTTATTCAGATAAATTAGAAAATAGTTGGAAGGACTTAGATGAATTTGAAGGAGAAGCATACCAAAGAATAAAAACAAAAGTGATATTAAAAGATACAGAAGAAGAAATTGAGGCTTATGTTTATTCTTTAAAATAAACTTTAGAGAATAATTTCCTTAAGGCACCTTCAGATATTTAAGTTCTTAAACTTAAAATTTAAGAAATATCAAAAAAAATATAAAATAAGCGAACCGAAGTCCGCTTATTTTTTTGATTTATTAAGGACAAGGATCAATATATGGCATACAAGTATTGATATATCCTCCAATACATTCGAAATATTTGTAGCATGATCTACGACCACCGTTAATAGAAATTTGTTCATCTTTTTTTAATAATGAACCTAAGTTAGAAATGTTTTTTAACATGATTTAAGGATTTTAATTTCTTAAAATTAAATAGTTAATAATTAAATCAGCTATATAAAACCTTAGAAAAAGTAAGGTTTTTCCTTACTTAATTTAAAAAAAAACAGTAAAAAAACTTTAAAATAGTAGTTTAATCATCATCGCTATCAAATGAATCAAAATATTGATCATTAGTCTTGTATTTTTCAAAATCAAGATCATCAGTTTTTTGAGAATATCTACGATATGATTTTAGGAGGAAGAAATATTCCTCCAAGAATAATTATTAAAATTACAATAAAGGTTTCCATTATCTCGGCAATTTTCATAAATATAAAGAATAACTTTAGTTAGAGTTTCTCAACAGATATACATAGGTCAAGAAGAAATAGTTAGTGGAGGGTATAGGTCCTCGCGATGTGAGAGATTTATGGTATAAAAGTTTAGGCGATGTAAAACTAAGGGGTAAAATACTAAAAAAGGATCCTATTAGATAGGATCCATTTAATTTTTATAATTGAGTTTCCCTACTCGCTATAAAGTAGGTTTGTCTCTTTTATTTATGAACCTTACAAAATGAATCAAAAAAAAATAAATAATAGAAAAAGCAACAAAAGAAAATTCGAAAAATAAGTTTAAAGAGGAGGGGAAATTTATCCCAATATAAATAAATCAAAGATAAAACAGTTTTGAGATTTTGAAAATTGAAACACCAACATTTAAAAATCACATATTTTAAATGATATTAAGAGGCTTGAGGATTAACAAATGAACTTATAATGGTTATTACTTTACTTCCGATGAAACTGAAAACATTGTAGAAAAAATGTTATTAGAAGCAAAGTTGATGATGCTATAAAAGATATATTATATGAAAGTTTAGGCGATGCAAAACGGGGAGTTTATAATTAAGTATTAATAACTCAGGAGTAAAATACTAAAAAAGGACCCTATTAGATAGAGTCCATTTAATTTTTATAATTGAGTTTCCCTACTCGCTATAAAGTAGGTTTGTCTCTTTTATTTGTTAACCTTACAGATTGAGTCAAAAAAAATAAATAATAGAAAAAGTGACAAAAGAAAATTTGAAAAATTAGTTTAAAGAGGGGTAGAGGCTTATTCCAATTTGAGTAAATCAAAAAATAAAGTAGCTTTTTGGGGTTTTTGAAAACTGAAAAATTCATTGATATAATTGTCTTAAATAAAGTAAGTTTTATTTCTAATGAATAGAATTTTACTTATAAAGAAATATAAAAATTTCTGTTACTGGAAGTATCAATCTGAGAAACAATATATTTGTTTTGATATAACTAGTTACAATTAATATAATATGACGAGAATAATAGTTGAAAGTTTACTTCAATTAATAATTATATTGCCGATTCTTCTATTGACTTTGAAAAATAAGAAAATTTCAACATTGAAAATTTTAATAGTATTTGTTATTTTTTTTCTTTTTAATAAAATTTTATGCTCTTTACCGATTATTTATCCTGAAGTAAGAATTAACAATTGGAATGCTAATTGGAATTGGACTGGAAAAATCTACGCAATAATCGGAACAATAATATTCTTATTAATCTACAGAAAATATCCGTTATCTGACTATTTTTTTACTTTTAAGCAAAACAAAAAATTTCTTAAAAAAGGTGTTTTTTTAATCATTTCGATTTTATTAATTCAAATTGTAACAGCATTTTATTCGTCTTCTAAACCATTAAGTTTAGAAACACTTTTTTTTCAATATTCAATACCAGGAATAGATGAAGAAATTGCATATAGAGGAATAATGCTTGGGTTATTGGTTAAAGTTTTAAAAAGTAAAAATCTGATTTTGAATCCCTCTGTTTGGATAACAGCAATATTATTTGGAATGGTACACGGATTTTTCCTTTCAAAAAATTTTGAAGTTATTTTTGAATTTCAACCATTTTTATGGACTACGGTATATGGTTTGATTTGGGGTTGGATGACTATTAAAAGCGGTAGTATTTTATTAGCTTTAATTTCTCATAACTTAGGAAATGGAACATTAAGTTTAATTCAGATGAGATAACATATAGGTAGTTCTAGTTTACTTGCGAAAATTTTAGGTGATTTACTATTAGGCTTGCACTTATTAATTTAGTTACTCAATCAAACAAGCAGCGAAATTATATTTTAGTGCGTTAAAATATTGCCTATCATATATCAATATTTGTAAAGTGTTGATTTTTTATATCTGAAAAATAGAAAATGAATTATAAATTAATTGTAGCACGAAGATTATAAGAAAAAGAAAAGCGAACCGAAGTCCGCTTGAGTTGTTAATTATGATAAACCTAGTACACAATCACAATTTTCGTCTCTGTGATAACCTTCTGGACAAGGTATTGTTATTAAAAGGCAATCTTCATTGAATCCTCCATTAATAGATTGTTGTTCTGATTTGTTTAAGGTTGTACCTAAGTTTGAAATGTTCTTTAACATAATTTGAATTTTAAATTTCTCAAATCTAAGTAATGAAAATTAACATAACCGATAAAAAACCGTAATAAAACTAAGGATTCACCTTACTTAACTAAAATTAACAAATAATATAAATAGTGTAGCTTATTTAATAGGGCTCAAACAACCAAATGCATGATAATAAGTTACAATATGATTGTAATCAAACTCATTAATGAGCTCGGCTAAAGGAATAAATGTAAAAATTATAGCGAAGAAAATAGCAAAGTATTTAATTCTGAGAGAAACTTTTTTAGTTTCTACATATTCGATATTAAGTTGGTCATAGCTGTTTTTCATAGAGTAAAAATAGTAAAAACAAAATAAAGTAAAAGTGTAGTAGCTCAGCTCTATTAAAAAACTGAAAGAAGCTCATTGATATAATGGTAGTAAATAGTTATTTCTCTAACTTAGCTTGAAAGAAAAAGAGATATAAATACGCAGATTTCTTTACCAAATTAGGTGTATAACGACGTATTTTATGTGTATGTAAACAAATTGCCAATAATACCTAAAACATAAACCAGAACTAATTTTAACTGAATGGAATTTTCAAAGGATTATAAAGAACTTGGAGAAATAATCGTAAAAAAATTACGAGATGAAAACTTTAAATATTATTCCGAAAAGAGAGATTTTGGGAAATCTATGACTGCAAAAGAATACTCTGAATTACCAAGAAATCCGAATTTAGCGCCTGAATTACAACAATTGGAAGATGAACGATTTGAGTTTTTTAACGGATTAAACGAAAGGCAAACGGAAATTTTAAACCGATTTATTCTAAATGTTTTGGATTCTACCGCATTTAATTTCTTGAGAGAAATTGAAGAGAACCTAAACAATAACGAAAGTATCGGACTAACTATAAATGGACAAAAAGTTGAGAATTTAACGACCGAATTATTATCTGGAAGTTTATTCGGAGAATATTTTTTATGGACTGAAAAGAGTAGCGAATTTGGAGAGTTTCAACAATAATAAAAAAGTACTACAGGCAACAAAGCATATAAAAAATGCTGCTTTTAATTTTAACCAATGCTAGTTTCTTGTTTGTTATCTTATGATTTTCCTTTGGAAAACCCTCGCATAAAAACACATAACTTTTTATATACAAACTGTTGTCATTCATTGAGAAGCAATACTAAAGAAACACCTTTTTAAAGTGTTTTTTATATTAAAAAATTACAAAATGAATATTAAAATAAGTGTAATTAATTTAATTGGGGTAGTGCTTTAAACTGTAAAGGTTCTAGTGGGTATGGCTGGTCCCAACCTACTAAACAAGTATATACTGTTTGGGGAGCTGCGTAATTATAATCTAACACATCAACAAATTCAGCTAATGGAATGAGAACAAAAATTAGTATTAAAAGAAAAGTTGTGTATTTAACAAAAGAAGAAACTTTTTTAGTTTCTACATATTCGATATTAAGTTGGTCATAGCTGTTTTTCATAAAGTAAAATTAATAAAAACAAAATAAAGTAAAAGTGTAGATTATTTAATTATTCTTTCTTTTTCGATAGTAGTCATAAAAAATATGCAATAGAATCAAACTTATAGATACTGTTAGAATTAAGGGTAAGTTAAAAAAATACATGAATCGAGTATACAAATTTTAAAACAGTAGAAAAAAGGAGCATAAAAATGCTCCCTTCAAAATCTAAAAGAAATCCCCCTAGTAAATCAATTTCTGTTCTTAATTATAGACGAGGAATTATTGGGAGCTTACAAAATTTATTTAAAAAAAAAACTGTAATATTTTAAATATGCGTAAAGATTTTTATACAAAAAAAACAATTATATCAATAGAGATTTTCACATCATTGATACCAAAATTAAAATAAGAATTAATTAAAGATTTTCATAGGGAAGTAAATATACTTTGGTTTAGTTTTTCCTATTGTAGAATTCCTTTTTAAAACATAAAACTGTAGAATTAAGAGAATTTATAATACAAAGCTATTATTAAAATGATGATTACAATTACAATCCACCCCTTTCTGGTGTTAAGTAAAAGATCAAAAATAAATTCTATAAATGTGTTCATGAGAACAAATATAAACAATAAAAATAGTGTAGTATGAAGAATGTGAATAATCAAAGCGAACTTTAGTTCACTTTGATTTAACAATTCATTGTTGCTTATTCACGACAATAACAACAATTATTATCAGGAGTACAAGGTAATTGAGCAGATTTACATACATCACAGATTCCTAGTTCTCCTCCATTGATAGTTCGTTGCTCTCTTTTGTTTAGGATGGTACCTAAGTTTGAAATGTTCTTTAACATAATTTGAGTTTTAAATTTCTCAAATCTAAGTAGTAAATGATAAGAAGATTAATTAAAAACCATAAAAAAAGTAAGGATATACCTTACTTAACTAAAATTAACAAATAACATAAATAGTGTAGAAATCATGAGAAATAAAGAGAAGAAAAAAGCGACCCGAAAGTCGCTAGTAATTAGCATGCTTCTCCACATGCTTCTACTCGATCTGGACCACATGCAATAACAATGTCACCAGTTAAGCATTTACAGTAATAGCAATCAGGACTGTTACCTCCTGATATATTACGTTGTTTAGTTTTAGATAATTCGTTTCCTAATTTAGAAATGTTTTTTAACATAATTTGAGGTTTAAATTTCTCAAAACTAAGTAGTAAATGATAAGAAGGTTAAATAAAAGCCGTAAAAAAAGTAAGGTTTTATCGTAAAATATTAAGAAGTAGAAAAACTGTAGTTAATCTTCTTTGTCCATTTCCTTGTTGTCAAGATATTCTGCAAGGGCTGGAAAAATGATTCCTAAAACGATAAATGAGATTAACCACCACATAATACAAAAGTATTAAAAGCAAAATAATAGTAGGTGTTTTAATCAAAATAATGAAGAATGATAAATGTAGTGCTTAATATACCTAATGTAATTATAACCCATAGTTTATACTTTTTAGTTTTTTTATCTATAAAAGCGGGAGGATAAATATTACTAGATATTAAGAAAATTATTATTAAGAATAATAAAGCATTTTTCATAGTTAAACAATTTGAGCAAATATAAAAAACTAAAAATAATTGTAGTTAAGATAGGAATATTGCGTAGATGAATATACCAACGAAATATAAGATTCGTGAAATATTACGAGCAAGTTTTCTGTAAATATCTTCAACGAAATAATAAATAATTAAATTGATAGCAATAAGTATAATTAAACCATAAAGGAACCCTTCATATTTCATGAAGCGAAAATAGGAAAAACAAAATAAAGTAAAAGTGTAGAAAATAAGCAATGAAGCTAGGAGCCATTTCTATTTACAGGAAGTATTTACTGATTTATTTCCAATAATTAAAGCAAAGTCAAACCTTCCAGTAGATGCTAAAGTTTATTGCAGACTAGGGAATTAATTAAAGTACTAAGGATTTATGGGAATTATAAGGTTAACCCTAAGAAGTATAAAGAATACTTTACTGAAGGGATAGAAGAAAAAGAGATTATTTTAGAATTATAATAACTATAATTGTATTCAAGTTTAAATGAGACGTCATTAAACTTTCTTTTTCATAGCAATTTCCCACTCAATCTTAGAGTGGGTTTTTTGTTAATCTTTGTTGCACTAAAGCAAGTTTGTAAATTTCACGTGCTTCTGAAAATACTGTATTTACTGGGTTTGTTCTGTTATAGTAGTGTTGCAACAATAAATATAATTTTTGTTGCATCTTGTTGCGAACTGTTGCTTGAAACTAAAAAACTATAGTATTATTAATTAATTTTAAATTTATTTTTATCAATATGAAGCCCAACAGGCGTTTCATTTTTTGGAAATTCAAAATAAAGGTTTCTTCTTACTCTTTTACCAGGTTTAAGTTTTAACTTTCTATTTGAAAATCCATAAAAAGAATGAAAAGAAAATTTATCTCCAAATTCATCAGATACAAAAACTTTATCAAAATCAATATTAATTATATTTTCACCTTGATTTGTCAATTTTAATTTGACCAATATAAAAGTCATTCCATCTTCTGCATATTTTCCAAAAAAACGCATATTAGAATGGCCAAAATAAGATCCAACAACTCGGGTTTTAATTATCTTTACCTTTAAATTTTTCAATCCTGATTTTTGTGAAAAAGAAAAAAAACTTATGGATAAAAAAAATGCAACTAGAATTCCTTTCATTTCAATTTATTTTAAATTTTAAAAGGCAAAAATAAATAATATGACTTACTATAACTGTGTTAAAAACTTTTAAATATGAGAATCTAAAAACTATAGTATTTATAATCTACCAGTAAAAAACTTAAAAACTCTTAAAGCTAATAATAGAACGATGATAAGTGTAATTTCTGTGCTTAGGTATTGCTTAATAAAGTAAAATACAATTAAGCAAATCGATATGGTTGTAAAAGTAGTTAGTAAGATTTTAATGGCTTTGGTAGAATTCATTCAACAAATATAAAGAAAGTAAAAACAGTAGGTTTTAAGAGGTGAAGTATTTAAACCAGTACAGGAGAATTAGTATAATGATAGCGTATGAAAAATATTTAAAAAACAATTTGAAAGCTTTAAAAACACCATCTTTTTCAGCAAATGCTGTTTTGTTTTTTATGTGGTATCGTTGGAGTTTGTCAACGGATAAATTTCCTGCAATTCTAGTGAAGAAGAAGCCAAACAGCATAAAAACTGTATTTGTAAATACTATAATATATTCTTTCATGAGTCAAAATTAATAAAAACAAAACAAAGTAAAAGTGTAGTTAATCGCACTACTTAAAAGCGATAAAAGTTCATTGACATAATTGTGGTAAGCTGAATAGAAATGATTCCTATATTTGTTTTTTAGATATGAAGAAATTTATTAAAATAATGCCTTTTATTTTTATGCTAGCTAGTTGTAGCCATCATAAATCTGGAGCTAGATCGAAATCTAAAACCATTGAAGATTCGAAAGAGAGAGGTACTTTTATTCAGGAATTAGACTATAAAATAGTTCCAGACACGATTAAATTAGCGCCTAATACTTCTTTTTATTTGGAGAAAGGCTTTCGTTATGGAGATTTTAGTTCATCATCATTAAAAGAGAATACAGAACCTTTATTATCGTCAGATGATTATACCTGCCAAATAGTTAAGAACCCATTGTCTGGAGAATATTTTGAAGGTCACTTTTTAATCGGTCGAGGAGGAGATAAAGGGCTGTTTCATAGGATGAAAGATACGATAAGAAGTAATATCGTAACAAAAGTTCCTCAATATGATAGTATTTACAAAGTAGGTGAATTACTATTATTTAAAAAATATCAGAAATAATCTACAGGAGGATATATGAACTTACCACAAAACACCTTTTTTCAAGGTGTTTTTTATGTTAAAAATTTAAAAGTAAATATTAAAATAAGTGTAGTAAAATGAACGAATCTAAAATAATTGAAATAATTAAGAAGCACTCTTGGTATTTTGAACATGAAAATGGTACAAGGCTATACAGTTTACCAGCAAGAAAATGGTGTAATGTGGCTAAAGAAATAATTAATCAAATTAAATAACAGTAGAATTAATAATATTAGTCTCGGAAAGAATCGATTTTCTGGCCACCATTATAAACACTAGTTAAAAAGAGGATATGACATTAAAAGAAATTAAAAAAAATGTTCAGTTATGGTCTGGTTTTCCATTAGAAGGAGAAACAGAAGGTGAGTTGATTTCAAATATTGAAACTATTGGAGATAACTTATTAAATGAAGTTTCAGATAAGCAAAGTAGATACGAACAATTGATTAAATCATTAAATCTGTAGTTAGAATAGAAATTCATAAATGATGAAAATAATTGCTATTCCTAAAGAGAATATAATCATTCGCTTTACTGCTTGTCTTTCTTTTATAGGAATATCTAAATCATCAAATAATTTATTTAAAGAATTTGAGTTAATCGGAAAAGATTTTAGAGTCCTGAAAAACAGAAGGATATAAACAATGATATAAATAGCTAATAGTATAAAAAAAATGGTACTCATTGTGGTAAATATACATTAACTAAAACTGTTGTTATCCTTCAATTATTTTAACTATTAAGATTATGAAGCCAGAAAAGATTAAACCTATTCCTAGTATAATAAAGAATATACCAAAAGGTAAAAAGTCTATCCAAACAAGAGCATTAATAATGTAACCTAATAACATTAGAATAAGCTAAGATAATTCTTTAGCGATTTTTTTCATAATGAAGCAAAAGTATGAAATGGAAAATAAAATTAACAAATAATATAAATAGTGTAGTAATCATGATAAATACAAAACTATCAGAAATAGAACGAAAGACTTTATTAAATGAATTGCTTGGGGTTTCAACTTGTGAAAATGGAGTTGTTTATGATGAAGATGGAGACGAGTTTTATGGTTGTTCAGATAATGATAAGTATGATTTTGGAACTCTAAAAGGTATAATTGAATACGTCAAGGATGAATCATTTCAGTCTGGAGTTAGACATAGTCAAAGAGAAATTAAAAAAGTATTAAACCTGTAGTGTAGTATTAAAATAAATCATCAAAAAAAGAGAAGTCGTCGTTGTCAATTGTAGGGTTAATAGAATTGTTTTTAAAGCCTAATAAGTATCTAATTAAAGAAATTATTAAACCTATTAACAATACAAAAGAGGTAAATATTATAGCAACAATTAGTTCTTCTCCTAAACTCATGCTGTAAAAATATAAATTAATAATTAACTGTTGTTTTTTTATGTCTAAAGTTTGGTAAAAGAAAATTAATATACCTGTATTTTTAGAGTTATTTTTATTCACAAAAAATAATTATACTATGAAATATTTATTAATTCTGAATTAGGATTAATTACATCAATTTCATTCAGTGAAAATTTTTCAAAAGAAAAAGAAGAAATTCAATATACTGATCCTAATGATGATGGAATAGAGGATGAAAATCCTCAAGAAGAGGGAAAGTCTATATAGCGTAAAAAAACAAAACCCTCTAGTAAAATAGAGGGTTATAGTTGATTTTATTGATATTGTTGAGTTTACTCTTGCATTGAGTGGTAAACTGTGTTTACGTCATCATCTTCTTCTAAACGTTCTAAAAGCTTGTTTACATCTTCTTTTTGCTCGTCAGAAATAGCAGTAGTAGTTGTTGGAATTCTTTCAAACTCAGAAGAAAGAATCTCAATATTGTTTTCCTCTAAGTATTTCTGAATAGAACCAAACTGACCAAATGGAGCATATAGCATAACAGAGCTATCTTCCTCGTCGGCAAAAACTTCTTCCACTTCAAAGTCAATCATCTCCATTTCAAACTCTTCTAAATCCATTCCTAAAGTATCCTCTTTTACTTTAAAGTTTACTACATGGTCAAACATAAAAGCAACCGAACCAGAAGTTCCTAAGTTACCATTACATTTATTAAAAGCAGCTCTTACGTTTGCTACAGTTCTATTATTGTTGTTTGTTGCAGTTTCTACTAAAACAGCAATTCCGTGTGGTGCATATCCTTCAAATAAAACTTCCTTATAGTTCGCTGTATCTTTATCAGATGCTTTTTTAATAGCGCGTTGTACATTATCCTTAGGCATGTTTGCAGCCTTCGCATTTTGTATTACAACACGTAAACGAGAGTTTGTTTCAGGGTTTGGACCTCCTTCTTTTACTGCCATTACAATGTCTTTACCAATTCTGGTAAAAGTTTTAGCCATAGCAGACCAACGTTTCATTTTTCTCGCTTTCCTAAATTCAAATGCTCTTCCCATTTCTTAAAAATTATGTTTACGCAATGGCAAATGTAACTATTGCGTTAAATATTTACAATTAAAATCTTTTTTTGAAAATTTGTTTTCCTTCTTTGTCACTATAGGCACGCCAAGTACCTGCTTTTTTTCCGTTTTTAAACTGTCCTTTCAGTTTTAAATTACCACTAGAATAATATAGTTTAAAGCTACCGTCTAAAACGCCATCGTCTAATTCAACTTCAAATTTTAATTGCTTGTCATCGTAATACTCTTTGTATTCTTTTGCGCTTAAATCTGATGGATGAATTGCTTGGATATTAAAAATAGTCTCTGCAGTTTCTACAATAACAGAATCTTTTTCAGGTATTAGTTTTTTATATAATTCTTCCTTTAAAGCAGTTTCTTTGTTTTGATGACTGGATAACTCTTCTTCTGATTGATATGAAAGCGTAATATTACTTTCAAACAAGTCACCTTTAGAAATTAACTGAATACCAACCTGCGAAAATGAATTAAAATACTTTTTGTTTTTTTTGAGTTGTTGCTGTGTTTTATAATCTAATAAACTCAACAAATCGTTGTATGAATTTGCAGTTTCAGCATAGGCAAAAACACTCGATTTATTTTCAAAATGATAATTAAATTCTTCAAACCTCTCAGATTCAGCTAAAGTGTATTCAACCAAATGATTGTTAATAATCTCTTTTAAGGTATTAGGGCTCGTGCTAAATACCACAAAATCATCAATAATGGTAAAATATGGTTTTTCCATTTTAGCAAAAGTTTTCCCTGCCAACATCTTAAAAAATCCTTTTAAGTCAAAAAAGTGAATAGGGTAGCCTTTGTAGTTAATTTGCTTAAACTTTAAAGGCGTATTTTCTTTAATTTTAGAGAGAATGAAATCTAAATTTTCTTTAGCATCATCAATATCATCTGCTTTAATAACTGCAGCAATATCTTTTTTGTTTTTAGATAAGTCTGAATTAAAATGTAGTAACCCCACTTCGTTACCAATCCAGCTATATATATGTTTTTGAATATCAATTTCTAACTGGTCTTCAATACTCTTAATTTGATTGGTGTAAGTTTTAAAAGTAGCAGCATTGTCTTTTTCTAAAGCTTCTAAATTGGTGTGAAAAGCATCAAAACTATCAAAAGAAAAACTTAGGTATAAAGAAGTATTTCTAGGAGCAATTTTGGCAATACTGCGTTTACCTTTTCCAGAATTTTGAAGTGCTTTTAAAAAGGTTTGGGAAGTCTGATTTACATTCGTGTAACCAAGTGCTTGCAAAGTAACTCCTTCCATAATAGAAATGTCAAAACCAGAATAAAATAAAGCGTTTTGTACATTTTTAAAGCTTTTAAGGTTTGAAGAGTTTGTAAAACAAGCTAAGTACTGGTCGAAGTATTCATATTGAATATATACATTAAAAAAACCGTCGTTTCCAGTTTCTTTCTTTATTTCAACAAAGTTCAAATCGCGACCAATTACTGGCTCCAAATATTGATTTATTGATTGCTCAACTAGTACATGCGTATAAGAAGCAATTAATTGATTTTTAATGAATGATAAATAAAGAGTTTCTCTGTTGCTTTTATTGTAAAGCTCAATAATTTCATGCTCCTTGTAGGTTCTTTGAGTAACCTTAAAGTTGCTATCTGCCAATTTTTGAATGGCACTTTTTAAAAAGCGAAGTTTGGCTAGTTTTTGAAGGTCGATTACATAAAGTAAACCGTATTTTTTAGGTTTATAGCTATGAATAGATATTAAAAGATCTCTTTCGCCTATAAAATCAATTACATCTTTCTGATCCTTAAAAAGTTTATTAAAACCGCTAATGTCTTTGGTAACTTCTTTGAAGTAAGAATTGGTTTGAAAGTGTTTCCAAATTTCACTCGAACTTATTTCGTCCCAAGTGTCAATAGGTCTTTCTGTATCTAAAACAATGGCAGCATTTTTAGGAATTAGATAAATAGGGTTAATGTTATCTTCATCAGCTAAGGTAAAAATGTAAGCTTGATATCCTATAAAACTAAAAAGGGCTATTAGAATAGCCCATATAATCTTTTTTTTCATAACTAGTTGTATGCAAATTATACTTGAATAACACCTAAATTAAAAGGTTTTTCAATAGGAGCGTGGTTTGCAGCTTCTATTCCCATAGAAATCCAGGTTCTTGTATCTAATGGATTGATAACAGCATCTGTCCATATTCTTGCAGCAGCATAGTATGGAGAGATTTGGTTATCGTAACGTGATTTTATTTTATCAAATAACTCAGCTTCTTTTTCTGGAGTAATTTCTTCTCCACGTTTCTTTAATGAAGCTGTTTCAATTTGTAGTAATACTTTTGCAGCAGAGTTACCACTCATTACCGCTAGTTCAGCACTTGGCCAAGCAGCAATTAATCTAGGGTCGTATGCTTTACCACACATAGCATAGTTACCTGCACCATAAGAGTTACCAATAACAATGGTGAATTTTGGAACTACAGAATTTGATACGGCATTTACCATTTTGGCACCGTCTTTAATAATTCCACCATGTTCTGATTTAGAACCTACCATAAATCCAGTTACGTCTTGTAAGAAAACTAAAGGGATTTTTTTCTGATTACAGTTGGCAATAAAACGAGTAGCTTTATCGGCAGAATCGTTGTAAATAACACCACCAAACTGCATTTCTCCTTTTTTAGTTTTTACTAAAGTACGTTGGTTTGCAACAATACCAACAGCCCAACCGTCTATGCGACCGTAACCAGTAATAATGGTTTGTCCATAACCTTCTTTATATTGCTCAAATTCAGAATTATCAACCAAACGTTTGATAATTTCTAACATATCATATTGAGCATTTCTTTCTCTTGGAAGAATTCCAAAAATATCATCTTCATTTTCTTTTGGAGGAAATGATTCTTTACGGTTAAAACCAGCTTTGTCATAATCTCCAATTTTATCCATTAAGTTTTTAATGGTAGTTAAGGCATCTTTATCGTCCTTAGCTTTATAATCGGTAACACCTGAGATTTCACAATGTGTAGTTGCACCACCTAAAGTTTCATTGTCTATAGTTTCACCAATAGCAGCTTTTACTAAGTAACTTCCAGCTAAGAAAATACTTCCAGTTTTATCTACAATTAAAGCTTCATCACTCATAATTGGTAAATAAGCACCTCCTGCTACACAACTTCCCATAACAGCAGCAATTTGAGTAATACCCATGCTACTCATTACTGCATTGTTTCTAAAAATTCTTCCAAAGTGTTCTTTGTCTGGAAAAATTTCATCTTGCATTGGTAAATATACTCCTGCCGAATCTACTAAGTAAATAATAGGAAGTTTGTTTTCAATAGCAATTTCTTGAGCTCTTAAATTTTTCTTACCTGTAATAGGAAACCAAGCACCTGCTTTTACAGTAGCATCGTTTGCAACAACGATACATTGCTTACCGCTTACGTATCCCATTTTAACAACAACTCCACCAGAAGGACATCCTCCATGCTCTTCATACATTCCTTCTCCTGCAAAGGCACCAATTTCTATAGATTTAGTGTCTTTGTCTAAAAGAAAATCAATACGTTCTCTGGCAGTTAATTTTCCTTTTTCGTGATGTTTGTCAATACGTTTTTGTCCGCCTCCTAATTTTACTTTTACTAAGCGTTGGCGTAAGTCTGAAGCTAAAAGTTTATTGTGGTCTTCGTTTTTATTGAAGTTAAGATCCATTGTAAGTTATTTGTTTTGCGTTTGCTAAAATAAGAAAATCAAGGTAGAATACAAGGTGTTTACTTGTATGATTCAAGGATGTTTTCTACCGTTTTTTCTATTTCTAAATTTCTTAATTGTTTGTTTAAAATTCGTGGCTCAGCTACCCGTTCTTTACAGTTTTTTACACCACAAGATTCACAGGTAACGCCTACAGTTTTTTTGGTAAAAGTATCTTCTTTAAAGAATTGAATTTTTTTCTTTAAATGTGGAGATAATAGCATACCAATACTCACGCTTCTATTAATGTTGTCTTTGAAAGGGTCGGAAGTAGCAGCCGATAAAACTAAGTACTCATTTTTAGAGTTCTCATAAGATGATATTTGAATACCGTAACTAGATTTTTTACCAGTGTTTTTTTCTAGGTCTTCAATTGTCTTTAAAGAAACCCATCTTCTGCAATAGTGTTCGTTATTACGATTTGCATGTGGTGTTTGTTGCTGAGTAATATGCAGCTCTTTTGAAAGCCTATATATGGATGAGTTTTCCTTGTGTGTAAAACGTAAAAAGAATAAGTTTTTTATATTAAAATGCTTGGGTAATATATTTGTTAATCGTTGGTAAAAAGTTTCATCAGAACAATGAAAGCTTTTAATGATTTTATGCAATTGAATAGGTTGCCAATCTTGTAAAGAAAATAAATGAGTTAGTTTGTTAACTAGATTTTCTTTTGGAATAATAAGTGCTCCAGCAAAGTAGGAAGCAATAAAATTATTCAAAACCTGATCAAAACTTTCAAATTTTATCCAAGGAAAGGTGTATAATCGATTTTCAATATTTAAATAATTGTAAGCAATTTCTTTAGCGTAAATAAATGTTTTTTGTGCTTCACTAATATCATCAAAAAGAAGTAGTGTTTTGTTCTTTGGAATGTAAATATTTCTTAATTCTGATAGTTTCTGATGTTTAGAAAGTTCTTCAGTATTAATAGTGTATCCATATTCTTGAATTAAAATATCTTCTAATTCTTTTGATTTTATAGGTTTACTTAAATCAACATGATAAGATTTAGCAAAGGAAATAACATTATTCTCAATGTCCTCAAAATAATTATTATGTGCTTCTTGGTACGAACGTAAAGAAGCTAAAAAGAAACTTTCTCTTGTTAAGTTATAGTTTTGAGATATCTTTATAATAGTGCTAATAAAAGCATTCACTTTCGCAGGTGCATTAGCAACAATATCAATAAGATTGTTTTCTTTAATACCAAATAGCTCTAACGGAATTTCTTTTAAAATTTTCGACTGTAAGATTTCACCAATTGGAGCTAAGTTTTTATCCAATTTTAAAGAAACCAAATGATCATATGGAACTTCTAGCTTTTCAGAAAGTATTACAATCTTATCTGTTTTTGGGTATTTTTTTCCTTTTTCAATTTCATTTAAATACGATTTGGATAAGCCTGTTAATTTGGCTAATCCGAAGAGTGATAGGTTTTTATCTGTACGTATTTGTTTGAGTTTTAAACCAAAAACAAGTCTAATATATTCTTCTTCCAAAGTATTTTATTAAAAGATTCGCAATTCAAAGGTATAAAAATTAGCGAATTAATAAAAATTAGCAAAAAATAAACTTTTAGCGAACGTTCGCTTTTTGTTTTGAGTTCTTTTTTTTAATATTGAAGTGTCAATAATTAAAAATAAGTTATTATGAATCAAGATGTTCTAATCAAACAAATTCAGTTTAAAGGTTTTGAAGCTGTTCAATATAAAAGCATTTTAACTAAAGAAGCTAGTGCTTTTTTAATTCAACTTCATGAGAGATTTAATGAAAGAAGACTTCAATTATTAGAAGAGAGAGAAATAGAACAGGCATATTTTGATGCAGGTAACTTTCCAAGTTTTCCAGAAGAAACAAAGTTAGTAAGAGAAGATGATTGGGTATGTGAGCGATTGCCAAAAGATTTACTAGATAGGAGGGTAGAAATAACTGGACCAGTTGAGAGAAAAATGATTATCAATGCATTGAATTCTGGCGCAAAGACATTTATGGCTGATTTTGAAGATAGCAATTCTCCTACAATTACTAATATTCTAGACGGGCAAGTAAATTTAAGAGATGCAGTAAACAAAACGATTTCCTTTTATAATGAAAAGAAGGATAAAACGTATAAACTAAATGACAAGGTAGCTACATTATTGGTTCGTCCTAGAGGGTTGCATTTAAATGAAAAACATTTTGTTGTAGAAGGAGAAGAGATGTCTGGTTCTTTAGTAGATTTTGGATTGTATTTTTTCCATAATATTAAAAACTTACTAGGTCAAGGAAGTGCTACTTATTTTTATTTACCGAAGTTAGAACACTATGAAGAAGCTCGATGGTGGAATGATGTTTTTGTATTTGCGCAAGATTATCTTGGGATTTCTCAAAAAACAATTAAAGCAACTGTTTTGATAGAAACCATTACAGCTAGTTTTCAATTAGATGAAATTATTTATGAGTTGAAAGATCATATGGCTGGTTTAAACTGTGGTCGTTGGGATTATATTTTCTCATATATCAAAAAGTTTAGAAATCACAATGGGTTTATAGTACCAAACCGAGCTCAGGTTACTATGAGTAGTCCTTTTATGAAGGCTTATTCGTTAAGAGTAATCCAAACATGTCATAAACGAGGTGTACATGCTATGGGAGGAATGGCTGCACAAATACCAGTTAAAAATGACGATAAAGCTAATGAGTTGGCTTTTTCAAAAGTATATAATGACAAGTTGCAAGAGGTAAAAAATGGTCATGATGGAACTTGGGTTGCACATCCAGGATTGGTAAAAGTAGCGATGGATGTTTTTAATGAGTATATGCCGAAAGCAAATCAAATAGATAAAAAGTTAGAAGATATATCTATAACAGAACAAGCGTTGGTTGATTTACCTGAAGGAACAATTACTGAAGAAGGAATCAGAGAAAACATAAACGTTGGTATTTTATATATAGAATCTTGGTTAATGCAACAGGGAGCAGCAGCGCTGTATAATTTAATGGAAGATGCTGCTACAGCTGAGATATCAAGAACTCAGGTTTGGCAATGGTTACATAAAAATGTGTTATTAGAAGATGGAAGAACATTTACTAAAGACATGTACTTACAATATAAAAAAGAAGAAATTAAAAAGATTAAAACGTATGTGGGAGAAGAAAGATATAAGCAAGGGAAATTTGATACAGCTATCCAGTTGTTTGATGATTTAATTCTTAATGAAGACTTTGTAGAATTCTTAACCTTACCAGCATATAAATATTTATAAAAAAAAGCCCTACTAAATGCGGCAACATTTAATAGGGTAAGCTATCAATAAAATTAAATAACTTATTTAACAACACAAATTTATGAAAAATTTAGCTCAAGGAAGTTATAATTCAGCTTTAGAAACAGTTAAAAACCTTAAGAAAAAGTTTGGAAGCAACTGGAATGCTATAAGTCCAGAGAATGCAGCAAGAATGGTAACTCAAAACCGATTTAAAACAGGTTTGGATATTGCAAAATATACAGCTGCTATTATGCGTAAAGATATGGCTGAGTATGATGCAAATACATCAAATTATACACAATCATTAGGATGTTGGCATGGATTTGTTGCGCAACAAAAAATGATTGCTGTAAAAAAGCATCATAAAACAACAAGCAAACGTTACTTGTATCTTTCTGGGTGGATGGTGGCTGCATTGAGATCAGAATTTGGGCCGTTACCAGATCAGTCAATGCATGAAAAAACTGCTGTACCTGCTTTGATAAAAGAGATTTATGATTTTTTAAGACAGGCAGATGCTGTTGAACTAAATGATTTATTTAAACAATTGGAAAATGGGGAAGATGTACAAGATCAGATAGATAATTTTGAAACACATATAGTACCAATTATAGCTGATATTGATGCAGGTTTTGGTAATGAAGAAGCAACTTATTTATTGGCTAAAAAAATGATACAAGCAGGAGCTTGTGCTATTCAAATAGAAAATCAAGTTTCTGATGCTAAACAATGCGGACATCAAGACGGAAAGGTAACGGTACCACATGAAGATTTTATAGCTAAGTTGAATGCTATTCGATACGCATTTTTAGAGTTAGGGGTAGAAGATGGAATTATTGTCGCTAGAACAGATTCTGAAGGAGCTGGTTTAACGCAAAAATTACCAGTAAGTCAGGAGCCAGGAGATTTAGCCTCTCAATACTTAGCATTTGTTGAAGCTGAAGAAATAGCTATTGAAAATGCAAAGGAAGACGATGTTTTGCTTAAAAGAGATGGAAAGTTAGTACGTCCGGTTAGATTGTCTAACGGATTATATAAATTCAAAGAAGGTTCAAATATCGATAGAGTTGTGTTGGATTGTATTGTTAGTTTGAAGAATGGTGCAGATTTATTATGGATTGAAACACCAACGCCAAATGTTAGTCAAATAGCACATATGGTAAATAGAGTAAAAGAAGTAGTGCCAAATGCCAAGTTGGTTTATAATAATTCACCATCTTTTAATTGGACATTAAATTTCCGTAATCAGGTTTACGATACGATGCTTATAGAAGGTGAAGATGTGTCTATGTACGATAGAAATAATTTAATGGATGCTACATATGACGGTTCTGAATTATGTTTAAGAGCCGATGAGAAAATTAAAACTTTTCAAGCAGACGCAGCTAAAGAAGCAGGAGTATTCCATCATTTAATAACCTTACCAACATATCATACTACAGCACTTCATATGAATGATTTAACTGAAGGGTATTTTGGAGAAGAAGGCATGTTGTCTTATGTAAAAGAAGTACAACGAAAAGAAATTAGAAAAGGAGTTTCTTGTGTAAAGCATCAAAGAATGGCAGGTTCTGATTTAGGTGATGACCATAAAACTTTCTTTGCTGGTGATAAGGCTTTAAAAGCTGGAGGAGCAAAAAATACTTCTAACCAGTTTGAATCCAACAAACAAATTTCTAAACAAGTAGTAGCAGAATTGGAAGTGTAAAGTAATTATTAGTAGGCAAGTTTCCCGTTTATGTGGTTTGTAAAAGGTTGTTTGTTTGCATATCGGGAAACTTTATAAAAGCATAAATTTATAGTTAGCGGTTTATAAATTTTATTTTGAAGTAAAAACTCCAGCTTAATGCTGGAGTTTTTTATTTATTTTGTTTTTAATTCCATTTTAATATCACTTCTAATGTACGGTGAGTTTTCTTCAACTGGAATTTCAATAAAACCATATTTTCTATAAATATAAATAGCGTTTTCTAATTTAGTGTTAGAGTATAATACCAGTTTGTCAAATTCATTCTCTTTGGCAAAATTGATACATTGTTGCATTAATTTCTGACCAATTTTAAAGCCTCTATGTTTAGGAGAAACCGCCATTTTTGTAAGTTCGTAAACGTTCTCTTCCTTCATAGGCATCAGCGCTACAGTACCTACTATTTCGTTATCTAATTTTGCAAAAAAGATATGTCCACCTTTATCAATAATATATTTATCAGGATTACTTAAAACTTCTTCATCATAAGGTTCAACGTAAAAAAATGTTTTAAGCCATTCAATATTTAAATCATAAAAATGAACAGCATATTCCTTTTTGAATTCTTCAATCTGTAGGTTGTGTTTTTTTATTGTATTCATTTGTATATGTTCTATAATAGCTTCGCTAAAAGCTTTTTTGTTAAATTTTTCTTCTAAAATGTTTAAATGCTCTACTAAAGAATTAGAGCTAATAGTTGTGTAGTCTTTTATAATTTGTTCTATACTATTCCATATTGGAGTAACATTCTTTACTAGGTTTTTACCTTTTTCAGAAAGAAATATTACTTTTTTTCGCTTATCTATTTTATCCTCTTTTAAAATTATGAGTTCTTTTTTTAGTAGCTTGTTTATTACTTGTGTTGTTGCAGGTTGCGATATTAGTAGACTGTTAGTTATTTCAGCATTAGTAACTCCTTTCTTATTCTTTATGATTTTAAAAGTAGGGAAGAGGTAAGGATCAAAATCAATATTATACCTGTCATATACCAATTGGGTTTCTCTCATCATATATTCACTTACTCTCTTTAATCGAGAGCCCATTCCTATTTCACCAAAACCTTTTAAAGCGTCCATAATATTTAAAATAACTATTTATATAAGTACTTATGCAAATATACAAATATTTCTAAATAATTTAATAATAAGATAATAGTAAATATATACCTAGAAAATATATTCCATGGTAAATAAAAATATTTTTTATATCTTTGTAAAGAATTTAAAACCAAATTATAATGAAAAGAGACAAAATTATTTATTATGTAGCAACAGGATTATTAAGTTTATTAATGTTGTTTTCTGCTGGAATGTACTTTGTAAATAATGCTGAAGTATCAAAAATGTATGAAGCATTCGGTTATCCAACCTATATTATTTATCCATATGGAATAGCTAAGATTTTAGGATTAGTAGCTATATGGTTTTTAAGAGATACATTTTTGAAAGAATGGGCATACGCTGGTTTCTTCTTTGCTTTTATACTTGCATTTTTTGCACATGTTATGATAAGTGATGGACAACAAACGGGAGCAATCGTGGCAATGATTTTATTAGTAACCTCATACATATATAATAAAAAGATAAATGCCTAAAAATATCACTTCAGAAGTTAAACTAACCAATCGTAATTATTTAGCAGAAGCAAAAATGAGAAATCATTTTGTAATGATAGATGAACCGGTTAATAAAGGAGGAGACGATAATGCTCCAACACCAGTAGAGTATTTGTTAACAGCAATAGGAGGTTGTGTGTCTATGACATTACGTATGTATGCTGAAAAGAAAAATTGGGATTTAGGTGAGATTACTGTTAAAGTAAGTCAAAAACAGGCATTAACTTCTGAAGGAATAAAAAAATCGTTAGTAGAGGAAATCTCTTTTGAAAAAGAAGTAACCGAAGAACAACGAGAAAAATTATTGGCAATGGCAGCTCAATGTCCTATTGCTAAAATGATAAAAGGAGAAACAGAAATAAGTAGTAAAATAATATAACAAGATGAAAAAAATAGCAGCATTTGCAGGTAGTACAAGTACTACATCAATTAACAAACAATTAGCAACTTATGCAGCAAGTCAATTGGAGAATGTATCTTTTGATGTATTAGATTTAAACGATTACACGACACCCGTTTTTAGTGAAGATATAGAAAGAGATGAAGAATATCCAGAAGGAGCAGCTAAGTTTAATGAAGCTTTAGATAAATATGATGGATTTATAGTTTCTCTAGCTGAACATAACGGATCGTATTCAGCAGCATTTAAAAATATTTTCGACTGGGCTTCAAGAAAAGACAGGAAAGTATTTAGAGACAAACCAGTTTTAGTAATGGCAGCATCACCAGGAGGTAGAGGAGGCGCAGGAGTTTTGGCTTCAGCATTAGGAACTTTTCCTCATATGGGAGCCAATGTAGCTTCTAATTTCTCATTACCAGTATTTTATGATAACTTTAAAGAGGGAAGTATTGTAAATGAAGAGTTAAATAAAAAACTTAAAGAAGCAGTTACAACTTTCGAAAATGTAGTATAAATAAAAACATTTTAGTTATGTCTGATAAGCAAAAAGAGCTAGTAAAAAAATACAGTAATGATGATATTACTGTAGTTTGGAAACCAAAAACTTGTATTCACGCTAAGAAGTGTTGGAAAGAATTAATTCAGGTTTTTGATCCAAGAAATAAACCATGGGTAAACATGGAAGGAGCAACTACAGAAAGGATTAAAAAACAAGTAGAAGCTTGTCCATCTGGTGCATTATCATACATATCAAAAGGTAAAAGTAAGGAAAAAGCATATACAGAGACTAAGATTGAAGTTTTAGCAAATGGACCATTGTTAGTGTATGGAACTTTACATATAACTAACTCAGATGGAAAATTAGAGAAAAAAAACAAAACAACAGCTTTTTGTAGATGTGGAGCTTCAAAAAATAAGCCTTATTGTGATGGAGCACATGTAAAGGAAGGTTTTATAGGATAAGAAGGAATTGTATTCTTACCAATACTGCCAAATGAAATAAATGCTCTTACATTAGTTTCCTTGGAAATAAAAAGCGATTTAACTAATTTTGTACTAAGAAAGAAAAAGATGAAAATTACTTTATACGGTAGAAAAGGGCATGCACATTCAGTTGCGTTTAAAAACTTTTTAAAATCTACAGAAATAGCTTTTGATTACAAAGATGTATCAACGGATGAACAAGCCAGAGAACATAGTAAAGAGCTGTATGAAGGTACAGTTAAATACCCAACATTATTTATTAATGAAGAGGTCTATTTAACACCAACATCAGATTTGTTCAATAAGTTAATGAAGGATTTAAAATTAAGAGGGTAGATACAATGGGAGATATTTCAAAAGACATTAATTCAACATTTCCAAATAACAAAGTGAAAGCTTTTATAAATATAAAATATACAGCAAATTGGATTCTTAGTAAAGAAAATGAATTTTTCCGCCCTTATGGAATCTCACCACAGCAGTATAATATTCTTAGAATCCTTAGAGGAGCCAAAGAACCTATAAAAGTTCAGGTTATTAAAGACAGAATGATTGAAAGAGCTCCTAATGCCACTCGATTAATGGACAAATTATGCGATAAGAAATTAATTAATCGTATGAGGTGCGATCACGATAGGAGAGTTGTATTTATAAACATAACCAATCAAGGATTAGAGTTACTTGAAACCATAGACAGTAATATTGATGTAGACTTTATTGAAAATATTACTGATGAAGAAGCAATTCAGTTAAGTAATTTATTAGACAAAATTAGATAGGAATAAAAATATATTGAAAATAACAAAAATTTTATCGATATATTTTCCATGGAAAATAATTTAAATGTGATGATTTTAAAATACAAGAAGCAGAAAATACCGAACAACTTTATTTACTAGGTAAATTAAAAGTAGAAGTATCATTTGAATTAAAAAAACATGAAAACATTAAAAACAATAGCGCATAAAGTAGGGAGTCCACTTGTAAGCATGGGACCAGTAAGGTTAAGACAACCCATACCAACAGAAGGAATAGATATGGTAGATCCATTTTTATTGCTACATCATTATGGACCTTATGCAATAAGTCCGTTTAATAATCCTTTTGATTTAGGACCACATCCCCATAGAGGTTTTGAACCAATAACATTATTATTTAAAGGTGAGCAATTGCATAGAGATTCTTTAGGAAATGAAATGTTAGTAAAGGCAGGAGATGTTCAATGGACTACAGCAGGTAGAGGTATTATTCATGCAGAAGGACCATCAAAAGAGTTTGTAGAAAGAGGAGGAGAGTTAGAAGGAATACAATTATGGCTTAATCTTCCAGCAGCAAAAAAAATGATGCCTGCAAATTATCAGCATTTAAAAAGTGAAGATATTCCTGTTGTAACAAATGAAGATAAGAGTATAGAATTAAAAGTTGTAGCTGGAGAACTAGAAGAAAGAAAAGGACTGATTAAAACTCAAACAGCAGTTAATGTGTTTACGGTTAAAACTCAAGAGAAAGGAAAAATGAATATTAGTATTCCAACATCACATAAATCCTTGGTGTATTTGTTAGATGGTGAAGTACTGATTAATGATGAAGCAACTTTAAAAAAAGGAGCAACTCAAATGATTACTTTTCATCAAGATGGTGATGGTATACAAATAGAAGCGAAAAAAGAAAGTACTTTGTTAATATTATCAGGAGAGCCTATAAATGAAAAAGTAGCTTCTTGGGGACCTTATGTTATGAATACTCAAACAGAGATAATGGAAGCATTACGAGATTATCAGAAAGGGAAAATGGGTTATTTGTATTAACATTGATGACTTCTAGCCTTACAGAAGTAATTTTTAGTGTATAGTATATAATATTAAAATTATATGCTATACACTTATTTTAAGGTTTGCACATTGTAAAACTTTCAAATCCATCATCGGTTTCTCCATTAAATACCTTCCAATTCAAAAGAGAGATAATTGATATAAATATCTTAATTAAAAGGAGATTTTTAATCCAAATCTCCTTTTAAATTAAATTCAATTTCAATATTATCTTTAATTAAATTGTCTTTAAGATTCTTAAAAAAGGATCCTGAATCATATATAATTCCCCACTTAGTTCTATCTATGTTAAAAGGTTTACTAATAATAGAAATTTTAGTGCTATTCTTTTTTATAGTTTTTACAGGAATTAATATACTATTTGTTTTACCTTTTAGAGTAAAATCACCTTCAATATAAGTTACATCATTTTTAATAATAAAGTTTGTTACTATAAAATTACTTGAAGGGAACTTTTTGACATCGAAAAAGTCAGGGTTTTTAAGATGTGTAACTAATTCTTTTTTTTCTTTATCATTTTTGATATCTGAATTTTCTATTGTATTCATATCAATGATAAAATTTCCTGCTGTAATTTTATTGTTTTTAAATTCTATAATTCCATTAGATAATTTAATGACTCCATCATGTCCATCTCCTACTATAGGCGTGAAACCTTTCCATTTGATGATACTATTTTTAATATCTATTTTATATTTAGCATTAATAGATGTAATTGTCGTTTCTTTTTCTGATTGAGTTTTTGTTTTGTTCTCAACTTTTTTACATGATAAAAGTATTAATACTAATAATATGAGTATCAAATCGTTTTTTTTCATCTTCTTAAATTATTATGTTTTTAAATTTTGGAAAAACAAAAGTACATGCTAATTAAGTATTCGTTTAAATTATTAAGTCCTACAAAAAGGTATTAAGACTTCTTAATTGACTTTAAATACTGGTTAGGAGTGATACCTTCCATCAATTTAAAAACTCTATAAAAAGATGATTTAGAGCCAAAACCAGACTCTAAAGCCAAACCTAGTAAAGACATATGTTTAACTTTTTTTGAAGAGACTAATTTTTTGAATTTTTCTATTCGAAATTGATTCATGAATTGATAAAAATTCTTGTTAGTATGAATTTTTATCAATTTAGTAAGTTCTTTTTCTTTAATGTTTAATTGTTTTGATAAAGTATAAAGGTCAATATCTGCATTTAAAAATAATTGTTCTCGTTGAATTATTTCAGTTAAGTTTTTAAATTGTTCTTCAGTATTATTTTTTAGTGAAGAATCATTTACATTCACAATATTATTTTTATTATAATCAATTGTGTTTATAAAAATTTCTGGTTGAGAAAAGCCCTTGTAACCAATCCAATATATTATTAACAATGTCATTATAGAAGATATTTGAGAAAAATACATTGTTATCATTTTGTTTTGATAAGTTATTATATCTTCTATACCCCAAAACAAATAAAAAAATAAGTAAGTATATACTATCGTTTTTATCCAACTTAATGTTTTATTTTCAATATTAGAATGAAAATCACCCAATTTCATTTTATGAATAGCTATTATTCTTAGTATAATTATCAAGAAAAGTATATCAAACCCACTATAAATGTAATCAGACTTTATTCTGAATATAACAAATATTAAAGGTAATAATAGTAATAACATGTACCTTTTTCTTATTTGATAGTTTAAAGTTTTAATTATATAGAGAAACAATAAAGGGATAGTTATAACACCTGTAGAGGGGTAGCTAAATTTATCCAGTTTAACATTATCTAAAAAAGTAGATAATACTTCCATAGATAAAGACATTAAAAAAAGTCCTAAAAAGAGATTAGCTATATTATTTTTAGATTTAGAAACAATAAAGAACAAGCCAAATAAAAAAGAAGTTCCTATTGATAATATATCAATGATATTAATGTAATTAAATTCAATATTCATAAAAGTAAAAATAGTAAAATGAAGGAAAGTACATGGTCAAATATGTGGTGATGAATTTAAGTTTTTTCATGAACTATCCTTCCAATTCATAAAAGAGATAATTGATATAAAGTTATTTTAATTAATCATTTCCATTATTGAGTACTTTTCATCTTCTTTAATATATCCATCAAAAATCAAACATTGTTTTTTTGTTTTTTCATTATAGATATAAGTCAATTTCTCACCATGTAAAAAATTAAAATAAATAGAACTAAGTTCTTTCTCCGATTTAGAATTCATTAGAGATATTTTCTTTTTAGCAAATGCACACATTGCAGATGGAATAAAGCTATAATAGTTTGTGTTTTTATTTGATGAAATTGGTTGAGAATATAAATCTAATACTGCATTCACACTATCATTTACTTTTGAAATATAATTGTATCTAACAACTCCTTTTTTAGGAGCGTTAATAGGTTGAATATCATAAAAACCGCAAGGATTAATTGTAATTATATATTCAATGTTCTCCTTAAACTTAAGTAAACTTAAACTATATTTTTTATCATTTTTTAAGCATACTAATGTATCATAGTCCGTTTTATTAATTTCTATTTTATGTTTTTCTTTATTGGGAATAATTTTTAGCCCATTTATAATGAAATTTATTTTATGATTTTTCAAATATTTAGTTTTAAAACTAATAATAGCTTCAGTTGATTGACTATATGTATTTGAATTTATTAGCAATAATAACAGTAAGAAAATAGGGAGAGTATGGTTTTTAAATGTCATTTTAGAGTTTGTTATAGCACAGTTATAACGAATATACTTAAAAGTTAATTGTCTTTTTGTCTTATAAAAAATCGTATCTTGCAATTTATTATGCGCGCATAATAAATTTAAAACTTCAAATATGTCAAATCTTAAAGATATCTTAGGTGTTAAACACCCAATAATTATGGCACCAATGTTTTTAGTGTCAAATACTAAAATGGTCATTGAAGGTATGAAAGCAGGAGTAGCTGGTTGTATCCCTGCATTGAATTATAGAACCTTAGAAGAACTAAGAGCAGCTATTAAAGAATTAAAAGAGCATAAAGTAGAAGGAGGTTCTTTTGGTTTTAATTTAATTGTGAATAAATCTAATGTTAAATATAAAGGACAATTAGAAGTACTGTGTGAAGAAGGAGTAGATTTTATTATAACTTCTTTGGGAAGTCCAGAAGAAACTATTAGAGAAGCACATAAAAAAGGAATCAAAGTATTTTGTGACGTTACCGATTTAAAATTTGCAAAAAAAGTAGAGTCGTTAAAAGCGGATGCTTTAATTGCTGTAAATAATGAAGCAGGAGGACACAGAGGTAATTTTACTCCTAAAGAGTTAATAGAAGAGTTAACAAATAACTGTAATATACCAGTTATTTCAGCCGGAGGGGTAGGTAATAAAGCACAATTAGAAGAAATGTTGTCTTATGGAGCTATAGGTGTATCAGTTGGAAGTCCTTTTATTGCATCTACAGAGTCGGACGTAACCAAAGAATATAAGGAAGCTTGTGTTACTTATGGAGAGAAAGACATTATAATGACAAAGAGAATTTCTGGAACACCCTGTACAGTAATTAATACTCCTTATGTACAAAAAATAGGTACAGAAGAAAGTTGGCTAGAAAAGCTTTTAAATAAAAATAGAAAATTGAAAAAGTGGGTAAAAATGATCCGTTTTTCAATAGGAATGAAAGCTACTGAAAAGGCAGCCATGAAAGCTACTTATAAAACTGTATGGGTAGCTGGACCAAGTATAGAGCATACCAAAGATGTTTTACCAGTTAATCAGATAGTAGCTAAATTTATTTAGAAAAATAATAAATATTAGAATAAGGCAGTCATAAAATGGCTGCCTTATTTATTTTTTAAGAAAATTAATGTATTTTGCATTTATTATGCATGCATAATAAATTTCAACTAAAACTATCAAAACAATGACAAAGTATAAACATATTTTCGAGCCCCTAGACTTAGGTTTTACTACTATTAAAAATAGAATTTTAATGGGATCTATGCATACTGGTTTAGAAGAAGAAAAAAATGGTATTGAAAAAATAGCTGCTTATTATGCAGAACGAGCAAAAGGAGGAGTAGGATTGATAGTTTCAGGAGGAATTGCACCTAATATTCAAGGATGGACTGCGCCTTTCTCTGCAAGAATGAGTACTAAAAAGCATGCTAGAGAACATAAAAAAATTACAGAAGCGGTACATAAAGAAGGTGGTAAAATATGTATGCAAATTTTACATTCTGGACGTTATGGATATCACCCAATTAGTGTAGCTCCTTCAAAAATCCAAGCACCTATAAATCCTTTTAAACCATTTGCCTTAAAGCAATCTGGTATTAGAAGAACTGTAAAAGATTTTGTGAACTGTGCTAAGTTATCTCAAGAAGCTGGATATGATGGAGTAGAAATAATGGGGTCTGAAGGATATTTAATTAATCAGTTCATTGTTAAAAGAACAAATAAAAGAACTGATAATTATGGAGGAGATTATGAAAATAGAATCCGTTTAGCTGTTGAAATAGTTCAAAAAACAAGAGAAGCAGTAGGAGAAAACTTTATTATTATTTATCGTTTGTCAATGCTAGATCTTGTTGAACAAGGAAGTTCTTGGGAAGAGGTAGTTCAGTTAGGAAAAGAAATAGAAAAAGCGGGAGCTACTATTATAAATACAGGAATTGGTTGGCACGAAGCTAGAATCCCAACTATAGCCACATCGGTACCTAGAGCAGCATTTACTTGGGTTACTCAAAAAATGAAAGAAGAATTGTCAATTCCATTAGTAACTTCTAATAGAATTAACATGCCTGAAACTGCAGAAAAGGTATTAAAAGAAGGACACGCCGATATGATTTCTATGGCGCGCCCATTTTTAGCAGATTCAGAATGGGTAAATAAAGCAAAGGAAGAAAGAGAAGATGAAATAAATACTTGTATTGCTTGTAATCAGGCTTGTTTAGATCACGCTTTTCAAAAGAAAGTAGCTAGCTGTTTGGTAAATCCAAGAGCATGTCATGAAACAGAATTAAATTACATTCCAACTGAAAATAAAAAGAAAATAGCTGTTGTAGGAGCTGGGCCAGCAGGTTTAGCGGCAGCAACTGTAGCAGCACAGAGAGGTCATGAAGTAACTCTTTATGATGCCGATAAAGAAACAGGAGGGCAGTTTAATATTGCCAAACAAATTCCTGGAAAGGAAGAGTTTTATGAAACTATTCGTTATTTCAACAAACAAATAGAGCTACACAACGTAAACCTACAATTAAATACAAGAGTTAATGCTGAAGATTTAGCCCAAGGAAACTTTGATGAGGTTATCTTAGCTACAGGTATTACTCCTCGTACACCACGTATTGATGGAATTGATCATGAAAAAGTATTGAGCTATATCGATGTTATCAAACTTAAAAAAGAAGTAGGTAAAAAGGTAGCGGTTATTGGAGCAGGAGGAATTGGTTTTGATGTGTCTGAATATTTAGCACATGAAGGTGAAAGTACTTCACAAAATATAGATGCATGGTTACAAGAATGGGGAATTGATAAATCTTTAAAAGCACGCGCAGGAATAGAAGGAATACAACCAGATTTTCACCCATCTCCAAGAGAAATATTTATGCTAAAGCGTAGTAAAGGAAAGTTTGGTGGTAAATTAGGGAAAACTACAGGTTGGATTCATAGAGCTGTATTAAAAAAGAAAAAAGTACAGTTTATTAATGAAGTTCAATACACTAAAATAGATGATAAAGGGCTTCACTATACACAAAATGAAGAGCAAAAAGTATTAGAGGTAGATAATATTATTATTTGTGCAGGGCAATTACCTTACAAAGAATTATTAGAACCATTAGAAGCTAAAGGAATTAAAACTCATATAATTGGTGGGGCTGATGTGGCAGCAGAATTGGATGCTAAAAGAGCAATAGACCAAGGAAGTAGATTAGCAGCGAAAATTTAATTATTTCACCATTTTTACAGAATTGATATTACCATGTCCATCAAATTCTTTTACAGGGTTTGATGGATCTACTTTCCAATTTCCATCTACTATAAATTTATAATGATGTTTTCCAGAAGGTAGTTTTGTTGAATATGTCCAACCATTCTTTACTCTATTCATTTTTAAAGAATGTTCAGACCAATCATTAAAAGATCCGGCTAAAATTACTTCTTTGGCGTCTTCATAACCATATAAAAAGAATTTTACCTTCACAGAAATATCAATTACAGAATTGTATTCTCCAAATTCGTTAGAAATTTTCATAGGGTTAATTGGATCTTCAATCCAAGCACCATCAACAATAAATCGGTATTCATATTTATCTGGATTTAATTGGAGTGTTAACTCCCAACCACTATCGGTTTTTTCCATTTCAAAAAGTTGTTCGTTCCATTTATTAAAAGAACCCGTAACAATTACTTTTTTAGCATTTTCATAACCTTTAAGTCTAAATTTAGCATTTCCGTTTTTACTAGGATAGGCACTATACATTTTTAAATTATAGGTGTAATAATTGAAGAATCCATCTCTAGCAGGAGTAATATTACTTATATTTTCAGAGGGTTCAGCCCATATGCGATTATTTATAACAAATTTGAATTCCCAGTCAAAATCATCTTTAAAATCGGTAATTCTTTTTCTTAATTCATATATGTTTTTGGAAACCTTAGTCATTTTCCAACTGTCTCTAGACCATGAATTAAAATTACCCGAAACAACAACATTTTTTATATCAAAATCATCAAAATCAAGTTTCTCTTTTGTGTGTTCATTGGTAGCTTCTGTATAGTCTCTTTTATCAAATGTAAAAACAACATAATCTCCTTCTATTTTATAACCTTTTATTGCTTTTTTCTGAGAAAAAATGTTGAGGTTACTAAAACAAATTAGGAATAAAGTTATTTTTAATAAATGCTTCATGCTATACTATAATACAATCAAATGATTTTTTTTAAAAGAGGTAAAACTATCTTATAAGTGGGTAATTAATAAAATAAAGCTTCTCTTTTTTATAATTGATTATAACCCTTTTTTGTGCAAAAAAGTCATGTCCTAATATACCATCTAAATTTGTGCCAAAGGCTTTGTTCATGTTATGAAGGCTGGTAAGTATGGTTTTCATAGGTCCAAAATATATCTTGTCACTAAGTTTTATTCGGAATAAATCTCCATATAAAACTTCAATTTTTCTTTTGCTTGCCCCCACAAGTTTTACACGTTTTTTAGGATAAAAATGCTTTAAAGCTTTTTTGTTAATTCTTTTATGCAACTGATTAAATTCGGCACCAGTATCTAAACCAAATTTTATTTTCTGTTTACCAATATAACCATTTAAAACAATAGTGTGTTTTTCTAGTTTAAAGTCAATAGTATCAACTATCTTTTCCAGATATACATTTTTGTTTAAAGTATTACCTAATGAATCTATTTTGGTTAAAGTGATCTGATTCAGGTATAAATCGACAAAAACTTCATAATCTTTTAAAATACTGTAACCAATGATTCCTAATAATTTAATTTTTTTACTTTTTTCTATATGAGATAAATCAATAATATCAGATTTCTTATTATGAAGAGTAATTTCTTTTAGCGATAGTTTTTTTATCTTTTTTTCAAAAAGGTTATCTACATTATTAATAACTCCTGTTGTAGTTTTTTTTTCTTTTTGAAAAGGATAAGTTTTAAAATGCGCTTTGTTCAAAATCATGGTTTCAGAACCTGTATCAATAATAAAATTCCCTTTTTTATCTTTTATGTTACCTTCAATAACAATAAGTCTATCAATTAACTTAAAAGGAATTCGAGTAGAATATTCATTTATAACTTTTGCATTCTTAAAATGAATAGGAACAGAGTTGATAATGATTTCATTATCATTTGTAGCATAGGTGAATTTACAAACTGATAAAAAGAATAATATGTACAATATGTTACGCATATTATAAAGACGCATTTTAGAATACTAAGTTACATTTTTTCTAAAAATAGAGAGGTAAAAGACATGGTAAATTTAAATCTATAATGAATAATAAGCTTTTGCTCTAAAACTTAATATTGTTAAATCTAAATAAATACCGATATTTGTAGTTCACATTTTTTGTAAAAAGTAAATTATGTCAATGAATAAAAACACAGTCCTAGGTTGGGCAACGCTTATAATGGTTTTAATGGGTATTTTATTAGTAGCATTAGCTGTATTTAAATACGATGAAATAGCAGGATATGGTTTTGGAGCTGTAGGTCTAGGTTTTTTTGCAAATGCTTGGGTGTTTAACGCCCTTAAAGGAAGAGTTTAAATAATAAAAAATAGCAATTAAATGTCAGACGATAAGAAAGTAATTTTTTCAATGAATAAGGTCTCTAAGACCTATCAAAGCACCGGGAAACAAGTTTTAAAAGATATTTATTTAAGCTTTTTTTACGGAGCTAAAATTGGTATTCTAGGACTTAATGGATCTGGTAAATCAACATTGTTAAAAATAATAGCTGGAGTAGAAAAAAACTTCCAAGGAGATGTAACTTTTTCACCAGGGTATAAAGTTGGTTATTTAGAGCAAGAACCACAATTAGATGAGAATAAAACAGTTTTAGAAGTTGTTAAAGAAGGTGTTGCAGAAACTGTAGCTGTTTTAGATGAGTATAACAAAATCAACGATATGTTTGGTTTAGAAGAAGTATACTCTGATGCTGATAAAATGGAGAAGTTAATGGCTAGACAAGCCGAACTTCAAGATAAAATTGATGCTTCTAATGCTTGGGAATTAGACACCAAGTTAGAAATAGCAATGGATGCTTTACGTACACCAGATTCTGATAAGAAGATTGGAGTGTTATCTGGAGGAGAGCGTCGTAGAGTTGCATTATGTAGATTATTATTACAAGAGCCTGAAATATTATTATTAGATGAGCCTACCAACCACTTAGATGCAGAATCTGTACACTGGTTAGAGCATCATTTAGCACAATACAAAGGAACTGTTATTGCTGTAACACACGATAGATATTTCTTAGATAATGTTGCAGGATGGATTTTAGAATTAGATAGAGGAGAGGGAATTCCTTGGAAAGGAAACTACTCGTCTTGGTTAGATCAAAAATCGAAAAGATTAGCTCAAGAAAGTAAAACGGCATCTAAACGTCAAAAGACATTAGAACGAGAGTTAGATTGGGTTAGACAAGGAGCAAAAGGTCGTCAAACAAAGCAAAAAGCACGTTTGAAGAATTATGAGAAATTAATGAGTCAAGACCAAAAGCAAACTGAGGAAAAATTAGAGATTTACATTCCTAATGGGCCTCGTTTAGGTACGAATGTTATTGAAGCAACTGGTGTATCAAAAGCTTTTGGAGATAAATTATTATATGAAAATTTAGAATTCAATCTTCCACAAGCAGGAATTGTTGGTATTATTGGACCAAACGGTGCTGGTAAGACTACAATTTTTAAAATGATTATGGGAGAAGAGACTCCAGATTCTGGAAGTTTTAAAGTAGGAGAGACAGCTAAAATTGCTTATGTAGATCAAGCACACTCGAACATAGATCCAGAAAAATCTATTTGGGAGAATTTCTCAGAGGGTCAAGATTTAGTAATGATGGGAGGAAAGCAAGTAAACTCTCGTGCATATTTAAGTCGTTTTAATTTTGGAGGTAGCGAGCAAAATAAGAAAGTAAATACACTTTCTGGTGGAGAACGCAACCGTTTGCATTTAGCAATGACTTTAAAGGAAGAGGGTAATGTTTTACTACTAGATGAGCCTACAAACGATTTAGATGTAAATACTTTAAGAGCACTAGAAGAAGGTTTAGAAAACTTTGCAGGTTGTGCTGTGGTAATTTCTCACGATAGATGGTTCTTAGATAGAATTTGTACACATATCTTAGCTTTTGAAGGAGATAGTCAAGTGTATTTCTTTGAAGGTTCTTTCTCAGATTATGAAGAGAACAAGAAGAAACGTTTAGGAGGTGATTTAATGCCGAAACGTATTAAATATAAAAAGTTAATTAGATAATTAATTTTACATTCTTTATAAAAATAAAAACTCGAAGTTAGCATACTTCGAGTTTTTTTCTTTCCTTTTCATTTAACAATTCTCCCATCAATAAAAACTGTGTAGTAGATAGTTTTCCATAGTTTGTGATTAAAATGTTAAAGCAATGTTAAAACAATTATCGTGCCGAAAATTATAAATTTTAACATATTTATTGCTAAGGTTAAAAATATTTTAAAATTCAATTGTTAAATATTTAATAATTAGGGAACTATTAAGAATAATTAGAAGTTTATAATATTAATTTATTAATCTTTTCAAAAAAGTTTTTTTTATACGTATCTCCTATAGGTAAATTTTTACCGTTGGTTAAGTATACAGAAAGAGAATCCGTTTTTGCTATGTGCTGAATAGCAACAATGTAAGATTTGTGAATTTTTATAAAGCTTTTAGAAGATAGTTCAGTATCAAAATGCTTTAAAGTGCTATAGGTAATAATCTCTTTATTTTTTAAATGAAGAGAAACATAGTTTTTTAAACTTTCAATATAGAGAATTTCGTTTGTATACACTTTTTCAAAATTATTTTTACCATCCGTTTTTATAAAAATAAATTCATCCGTTTTGCTAATTGGTTTTATATCTTCTTTAGGTTTTACTTTTAAAATAGCGTTATAAAAACGTTCAAACTCAAAAGGTTTTAAAAGGTAGTCAATAGCATTGAGTTCATAACTTTCAATAGCAAATTGAGGATAAGCAGTTGTAAAAATTACGTTAACCTTATCTTTTATAATTTTAGAAAGTTGAATTCCTGTAATGGTTGGCATTTGTATGTCTAAGAATACCAAGTCTAAGTCTTCTTTTTCAATAATACTAATAGCTTCTATAGGGTCTGTAGTAGATCCAACCAGTTCTAAAAAAGATACTTTTTTTACATAAGATTCTAGTAATCTTATCGCAGGAGCTTCGTCATCTACAATTAAACATTTTAAAGTATTCATAGTTAGTTGGCTTTGATTGGTATTTTTAAATATGTAGTATATATACTATTTAGTTCTTTATGATTAAAAATAAATTCTTTGTCAAAAAGTAACTCTAACCGTTTTTTTAAGTTTTCTCTTCCAATTCCTGTACTGCTGTAGTTTTTAACAGTAGAAATTTTATTTTGTGTTTTGAGCTCTAAAGAATTTGTATTAATTGTAATAGAAATATCAGCTGGGTTGTTTTTATCATTGATAATACCATGTTTGCAGATATTTTCAATAAAATGAACCAAAACCAAAGAAGGTATTTGTTGTTCTGCTACATTTCCTTTTATAGATAGATTTAGAAACAAGTTATTTTCAAACCTTTTTTCATAAAAATAAATATAATCCTTAATAAACTTTATTTCTCTTTTTAAAGGCATGTAATCCTTTTGAGCTTCATAAGTAAGGTATCTCAATAGTTCAGAAAGTTTGTAAATTCCTTTAGCAGTTTCTGGTTGGGTATCTGCCAATTCAGAATAGAAAACATTTAAAGTGTTAAATAGAAAATGAGGTTCTAATTGTGTTTTTAAAGCATCTAATTCTGCTTGTTGATGCTCTAGTTTAAGTTCATGAATTTTGTTTTTATTCTCAAGAAAACGGAATAATAAAAATATGAAAGTACTGAATAAAATTATCTGTAAACTATAATAAGAATTGTCAAAAATATAATACCAAAAGGTTCTAGTGCTTTCATGATAATTATGAAATCCAGCAATATTGTATACTATTATTTCTTCTAATAAATAGCGAATCCCAGCAAAAATGAAAAACAGAGATATTTGGCCTAAAATGAAATAAACAAGATTGTTTTTAGCTAAGGTTTTAGGACAAATAATACCAACATTAATAGCATAAACACTAAAAAACGTCATGTAGAAAGTAGTTTTTAAAACAATCCCTACAAGATTATATTTTTCTATAAAATATGTATGTCCACCAGTAATATAACTTCTAAAAAGATCCATTCCAACAATAATGAATCCAAGAATGAGGTGATATTTAAAAGTCTTTTTTAATTCCATAGTTCAAAAGTAGCTATAAAGGTAACTTTCTTTTTCTTTTTAAGACGTAGTTTCTGTTTTTTAGGACAAACTAGTAAAACTACACAACGAAATTTGTGATATAATTTTTTGATGAGTTGGTACGGTACACACTAGTGTTGGTTGAAATTAGAGTTTTTAGCTAGCTTAAGTAAATACTTTTGGAGTATCGAATTCAAAACTATAGAATCATGAAAACTAGAATTTTATTTATCGTTTTATTTATAACAAGTGTTGTATTTGCTCAAAAAACTCAAATAGATGAACATTTTAAAAATATAAAATCATCAGATTTATTAATCTTAGGGTCATTTCATTTTGCAAATCCACAATTAGATAGTTATAAACCAAAATATACTGTCGATATTTTTTCAGAGAAACGTCAAAAGGAATTAAGAGAGTTACTCAATATTATAAAAAAATATGGACCTACTAAGATTGGAGTAGAGTGGAAAGCAACCAAGCAGAAAAAGTTAGACTCTTTATACAATGCCTATTTGGAAGGAAAGTTTAGATTAAAATCAAATGAAATATACCAAGTAGCTTTCAGATTAGGAAAAGAGTTAGGACACAAAAAACTCTATGCTGTTGACGCTCCGTCAAGAAACTTTAAAAGCGATTTAACTCAAAAAGAATTTAAAGCTAAGAAGAACTACTATGCTCAAAAAGCAGGAATGGAAATGATTAAAAGAGAAATGAATATTAATGATACTTATTTTAGTTTATATGAAAAAGGGGATAAGTTAAAAACAGAAATGTCATTAGTAGAGTACTTTAAAATAATGAATAATCCAGATGTAGTAAGTCATAACCATGGACATTATTTAATAGGTGAATTTAAAATGGGTGAAGCTGAGAAAGGAGATTATTTTGGAGCAGACAATTCAATTTGGTGGTACAGTAGAAACCTAAGAATTTTTCAAAACATTCTAAAGATGAACAAAGCAGGAGAGGATAAAGTATTTGTTTTAATGGGAGCTGGACATTTATCAATTCTGAATTTCTTAGCAAAATCATCGGTAGATTTTAATTTAAAAAACTTTGAAGAAATAACTAAACTATAATTAAAAATAAAATGAGAAGAATATATTTAATACTTGTAATAACAATTTTGTCAACTGTTTCATGTGCTAAACAAAAGACTAACGAAGAAAAAGAAAATAAGGTTTCAGAAGTAAAAAAAGAAACAAATTCTGATTTAAAGAAAATCCCAGTTTTAAACTTTGGAACTTTTCATATGGGACAAACTTCTGACGCTACTAAAACTGAGTTTGACGAACACGATAAAAAGAATCAGAAAGAAGTTCATAAAATAGCGGAAATGCTTGCTGAATTTAAGCCAACTGTTATTATTGTAGAAACTCCGCTAACATATAATGAAAAACTCCAAACTCTATATAAGCAGTACGTAGCAAATCCTGAAATGGAATTTAAAAAGCCAGATGAAGTAGAATTATTAGCTTATGAATTAGGAAGATTATCTAATACAAAACGAATTTATGGAATAGATTATAGGATGGGATATAATTATAATATTGGAAGAGAAATTAAGAATGAAATAGATCCTGTTTGGCATGATAAGTATTATAAAAACCCATTAAAATTTTACCCAGAAGTTAACTATGATGAAAACAAACTAAATCTTTTAGATAAATTAAAACAAACAAATCACGATAGATTTCTTGACTTTTTAATAACTGTAAATGCGGATATGCTAACCCATGTGGGGACTAAAGATAATTTTGAAGGAGCCGATGAAGCAGCAAAATATTATCAAAGAAATTTAAGAATGTATTCAAATTTAAATAGAATTGAACTTACAGAAAATGACCGTGTATTTATATTGATGGGAGCAAGTCATACAGCTTTTTTTAGAGACTTTATAAGCAGAAGCCCAAAATATGTAATGGTGAATACTTTCGATTATTTGAAATAAATAATTGCTAATGTTATAAAAAAAGAGTCGAAGTATTCTATTTTACTTCAGTTTTTTAATATAAAAGTTATAGTATGAATTATATGATTAATAAAGCTTTTAAGAAGCTTTATTAATCTCATAAGCTAAGTATGGACTTAAAGGATAGGCTATCGTTGATGTTAATATAAGTAGAACGAAAAGACTAATATTTTTTTTAACTTTTATAAAAGAATAGAGAAGAGAATAACTATATAAAGCAGATAAAGTAAAAATAAATAAGTTAAAATACATTAAAGGTCTGTATAAATAAGCAAATAAAATTCTAAAACCAAAGGAAATAGATAAAACCAAAATTATAAAATCGAATATGATAAGACCAGTAATAAATTTAGGTAATCTTTTAAAATTTTTTTTAGGATTTTTATGAAAATTATGAGAAAACCTAACAAGCCATAATATTTGTAGAATAAAATGTATTAATAAGAAATCTTCAAGGCTAGATGCTAAAATAAGTAGTAAGCTAAAAAAGAAAAGAATAACAAATATATATTGTTCTATTATTAAATTATTTTTCATTTTCAATTAAAAATAAAACCTCACCAAAACAAGGTAAGGTTTAAATATTAAAAATTTTGTAAACTTTTAGCTATGATAAGCAGCATTATGTTCTAAGTCGGCAGTACAACTTCTACATTTACCGGCTGTATCTTCACCACCAGCGCAACCGTTTTTACATTTATAATGATACTCGCCATTAGCATTTGGACCAGAGGCTGGTTTTGTTACAGGCGTTGACATTGGTGAACTGGAAGTACTCGCTGGTTTATTATGAAAAGCTTGGTTATGAGCTAATGCTGAGTTACATACAGGACAAGCTCCTTTTTCACTAGAAGTTCCTCCTTTACATCTTTTAGGACAGATATAATGTGCGCCTCCTACAACACCACCACTTAACATATTGTTATTTGGAAGAGTAGGTATAGGTCGTTCATTTAAAGGAAGGCTTAAAGGATGTATAGGTGTTTTCTTTTCTTCTTTTTTACAAGAAGAAAAACACGTCATTAATAAAATTACGAATAGTGGGAAAAATTTTTTCATGTTCAAAGATAAAAAAACCTCACCAAAGTGGTGAGGTTTTATCTTTTCTTATTGTTTTTTAACATATTCAAAAATAGGATCTATTCCTTTTTTAAAATCATCATATTTTGTTTTTATAAGAACATCTGGGGTAATTGTCTTTTCATTTTTATCACTCAACTTGTAAAAATCTGAAGAAAAGGTTACTTTAATTCTTGAATAAGGAAGGGTAAATGATTTAATGTTTCCATAATGATTTGGTTTGCCTCCAGTTTCTTCACCAATTATAATTGCATTAGTATTATTTTTAAAATCAACAGTATTAAAAATAGCAGATGAAAAAGTATCATTACCTACCACAACAAAAAGTTTTCCTTTCTGATTGATCTTTTTATTATTAGCAATTTCTTTAATTAAGTTTTCAGCTAAATAAGAACTCCCACCTTTATTAAACCTCATATCAAAAATAAGTTTGTCAATGTTTTTGTTTTCATTTAACTCTTTTAAAACTTTAGCTTCAAATTTTTTAAAAGAAGGAAATCTGTAGGCAAATTCCTTTTTTCCATATTTTTCAACAGTTTCTCTACTAACGCATTTATTATATTGAACGAAATAAATTTTTTCTTCAGGGAAATATTTCTCTTTAAAAATTTTACGACTACCATTCAGATAAAACGGTTTTTGTGCATTTACTCTCATGTAAATTTTATTTCTATATCTTCTCGTAGGAATATCTACCTCTTTAAGTTTATAATTAGTTATTTTACCTGATTGATCGGTTAATTTTAAATTGTAAATACTATCGTTAGGTTTAGCAAAACCAAAATGCTTTAATAAGACATGTTTAGGTAATAATCTTTTACTATTTTGATTAATAACAGCTCTGTTTTCAGGAACAAATAATGTTTTTAAACTGTCGATAATTGTCTCAATTTTATAGTTGTTAATAGCAATTAATTTTTTGTCTAAAATTTCATAATTATCTTTTGAGGTAGCATTTATATACAATCCATCTTCAAACCAAATAAAACCTAAAGGAAGTGTTTTTCTTTTTCTTAGTAAATGAGATATACTTAAGTTAGTATGTGTATCGCCTACTTTAGCAATTAATTGGGTAAGTTTTATTGAGGTTTCAATATTACTATCTTTTTCTAAAGAATTTATTATGGATTCAATTTCTTTTTCAAAATCTTGCTTACTTATTTTAAAAAATAAGTTCTTATGTTTCTTAGCCAATTCTGTTTTTAAAAAATTTAAATCAGTAGCCCAATCTTCATTGGATATTTGTTGAGCGTAAGAATAACAGCAAATAATTACTAAAAAGGAAAATAAAATTTTTTTCATAGTTTTTTTATTGATAATTAATTTTCAAAGTCAAATTAAAAATAAAAACCTCACCCAATAGGTGAGGTTTTAGTTAAAAAATATATAATCTTTTTATAGGTGAATTACTTCGTCATAAGCATCAGCTACAGCTTCCATTACTGCTTCACTCATTGTTGGGTGAGGATGGATAGCTTTTAATACTTCGTGTCCAGTAGTTTCTAATTTACGTCCTAAAACAGCTTCAGCAATCATATCAGTTACACCAGCACCAATCATATGACATCCTAACCATTCACCGTACTTAGCATCAAAAATTACTTTAACAAATCCGTCAGGAGTTCCAGCTGCTTTTGCTTTTCCTGAAGCAGAGAATGGGAATTTACCAACTTTTAACTCGTAACCAGCTTCTTTTGCTTTTTCTTCAGTTAAACCAACAGATGCAATTTCTGGAGTCGCATAAGTACAACCAGGAATGTTTCCGTAATCGATAGCTTCTGTATGAACACCAGCAATCTTTTCAACACATGTAATTCCTTCCGCAGAAGCAACGTGTGCTAAAGCAGGACCAGGAGTAACATCACCAATAGCATAGTATCCAGGAATATTAGTTTGATACCAGTCGTTTACTAAAATTTTATCTCTATCAGTAATAATTCCAACATCTTCTAATCCGATGTTTTCAATATTTGTTTTAATTCCAACAGCCGATAAAACGATATCAGCTTCTAAAATTTGTTCTCCTTTTTTAGTTTTAACAGTCGCTTTCACTCCGTTACCAGAAGTATCAACAGACTCTACAGAAGAGCTAGTCATTACTTTAATTCCAGCTTTCTTAAAAGAACGCTCCATTTGCTTAGAAACATCTTTATCTTCAACTGGTACAATGTTTGGCATAAATTCAACAACAGTAACCTCAGTTCCCATTGAATTGTAGAAGTGAGCAAACTCAACTCCAATAGCTCCAGAACCAACAACAATCATAGATTTTGGTTGTGTAGGTAAACTCATAGCTTCACGGTAACCAATTACTTTTTTACCATCTTGTGGTAAGTTTGGTAACTCACGAGAACGAGCTCCAGTAGCTATAATAATATGGTCTGCACTGTATTCAGTTACTTTACCATTTTTATCAGTAACATCAACTTTTTTTCCAGGTTTTACCTTTCCAAATCCGTCAATAATATCAATTTTGTTTTTCTTCATTAAGAATTGAACACCTTTGCTCATTCCTTCAGCAACACCACGACTACGTTTAATTACAGCATCAAAATCTTTATCGATTGCTTCTGCTTTTAATCCGTACTCATCAACATGTTTTAAATAATCATATACTTGAGCAGATTTTAATAATGCTTTTGTAGGAATACATCCCCAGTTTAAACAAATCCCACCTAAGTTTTCTTTTTCTACTACTGCAACTTTAAATCCTAATTGAGAAGCTCTAATAGCAGTTACATAACCACCAGGACCACTTCCGATTATTAATACGTCGTATTTCATGTCGTTTATTTTTACTTGTTGTTTGTTTATTCTTTACAATTATTATTAATATAATTTATTATGCTAACAATATTGGAATCAAAGTTAGACCTTATACTTTTTTTATCTTGAATTTTGTCTAAAAACTTTTTACAGTTGGGAGCATATTCAGTGATAAATTTTCTAAAACGTTTTTTTTTAAGGTTAGATGGAATGGAGTTTACAAAATCATTACCTTTTTTTCCAAGGTAAAAGTTCATAGACATGCTTGCCCCTGAACCATCTGAAAAACCTGACCTATCTGTAAAACCCGAAAAATATGAAGCCAAAGAATATAATTCTAAGGGACCACTAACTTCTCTTTTTAATAATAATATTGTTTTTTTTCTTTTCTTATAATGATGTTCTATTGAATCATTAAAGACTACTTTAGTTACAAGGTTATGGTCAAAGCCTTTTTTTGAATCGTTTTTTTTCAATACAATTCTATGATGTTTTATAATTTTAATATCTCCAGTAATAATAGATCCATCTTTAAGATAGATACTACCCGCTTTATATTGGCTAAATAAAGCAAAAGAAATAAAACAAAAAATAATAAAAAGCTTTTCACTCATAAATAAATAAATAAATAAATAATTTTTACATTCAGATTGACAGATTAAAAAATAATCAAATCAATTTTATTGTTGTTTGTTTTTTATTTACAATTTTCATTGTAGTAATTGATAATGTCTTTTACAGATTTATTTTCTAAAAACTTTTTATCATTAAGTTTTTCTGTAAAAGGTTTACATTTAGATGTATACTTTGATAATATCTTTTTAAATTTTTTACTTTTTATTTTTTTAGGAAGCTTTGTTACTTTCACACTATAAGGAGGAGCCACATAATATGTTTGATAAGATGATGAACCATTTATAGTACCAAAAACAAAACTACTATTATATTCTCTTGAATGATCTTTAGCATATAATCTGAGTTTTCCTTTTGAAATAACACTTCTTAAAGTTAAGATTTTACTGTCTAAACTTTTAAAGTAATAATCGGTACTATCGTTAACTTTATTATCTTTAGTATGATATTTCCTAATTTTTTCTATTTCATTAAATCCATTTCTAACAAAAACACCATTTTTCTTAGTAAATTTAATTTTAGGTTTTTGCAATACATTTGTTGAAGTAACCCACTTATAATTTACTACTTCCTGTGTTCCATTTCTAAAAAAAATTTTACCTAAATGATCGTTTTGAGATCTAAGGTCAACAGTTTTTACAAATAAAATTAATAATACAAATAGTTTCTTTTTCATAATTTTAGTTTTTACATTCTTTCAGGAACTTGAATTCCTAATAAACTGAATGCTGATTTTATAGTATCTCCTATCTTTTTAGATAGTTGTACTCTAAATACTTTTTTATCTTGGTTTTCTTCTCCTAAAATATGTATGTTTTGATAAAACGAGTTAAACTCTTTTACTAAGTCGTACGTGTAATTAGCAATTATAGCAGGAGAGTAGTTCTTAGCTGCTTGCTGAATTGTTTCAGGATATAATTCTAACAACTTAATTAATTCTTTTTCTTTTGCATGTAATTCAATCGAAACAGGGTTTGAATAATCAAAATTTGCTTTTCTTAAAATTGATTGAATTCTAGCATAAGTATATTGGATAAAAGGTCCTGTGTTTCCTTGGAAATCAACAGAAGCTTTAGGGTCAAACAAAATTCTCTTTTTAGGGTCTACTTTTAAGATAAAGTATTTTAAAGCTCCTAATCCAATAATTTTATATAACTCTTCTTTTTCTTCTTCAGAATACCCTTCTAACTTTCCTAATTCTTGTGAAATTGTACGAGCAGTATCGGTCATTTCAGTCATTAAATCATCAGCATCTACTACAGTTCCTTCACGAGATTTCATTTTTCCAGAAGGTAAATCAACCATACCATAACTTAAGTGATATAATTGTTCAGCCCAAGAATAGCCTAATTTCTTAAGAATTAAGAATAATACTTTAAAGTGATAGTCTTGTTCGTTACCAACGGTATAAACCATTCCTCCAACATCTGGCATATCTTTAGCACGTTGAATAGCTGTACCAATGTCTTGAGTCATATATACAGCAGTTCCATCAGAACGTAGCACTAATTTTTCATCTAAGCCTTCATCAGATAAATCACACCAAACAGAACCATCTTCCTTTTTAAAGAAAACACCTTTTTTCATACCATCTTCTATAACATCCTTTCCTAAAAGGTAGGTGTTACTTTCATAATATAACTTATCGAAATCTACTCCAATACTTTTATAGGTTACATCAAATCCTGCGTAAACCCAAGAGTTCATTGTTTCCCATAGGGCGACAACTTCTTTATCTCCAGCTTCCCATTTACGCAACATTTCTTGTGCTTCAAGAAATAAAGGTGCCTGTTTTTTAGCATCATCTTCAGAAGAACCGTCAGCAATTAAATCAGCGATTTCTTTTTTGTATTCTTGATCAAACTTTACATAATAATTACCAACTAATTTGTCTCCTTTTAAACCAGTTGAATCAGGAGTTTCACCATTACCAAACTTTTGCCAAGCTAGCATTGACTTACAAATATGAATACCTCTATCGTTTATGATTTGAGTTTTGTAAACCTTTTTTCCTGAAGCTTTTAAAATTTCAGAAACAGCATATCCTAATAATACATTACGAACATGTCCTAAGTGTAATGGTTTGTTGGTATTAGGAGAAGAATATTCAACCATTCTTGATGATTCATCTGCTGAAGGTGTAACAAATCCATAAGTAGTTTCTTTAGCAATTTCATTAAAGAATTTTGTATAAAAACTATCGTTAATAACTAAGTTTAAAAAACCTTTAACTACGTTATAACTACTAATATCTTCAACATTTTCTACTAAGTAAGCTCCTAAATCCTCACCAATTTGTACAGGGTTTCCTTTCTTGTACCTTAAAAGAGGAAATACCACAACAGTGATGTCTCCTTCAAAATCTTTACGGGTTGCTTGAAACTCAACACTTGGAATTTCAATATTATACAAGGTTAAAAAACCTTCCTTTACTTTAGTTTCTATTAAGGTTTGTATGCTCATTAGTTATTAAAAATTGAAGTGCAAAATTACATAATTTATTTGGATGATATTTAAACTGATTCTAACAATTTATATAGGTATTTTTGCGAAGTGTTTTATTTAAAAAAGATGTTAGAGAATATTGTTAAATTGTGTAGTCTTTTCTTACTATTTAGTTGTACTAAGATTAAGAAGAACGACAAGATTTCAGTATTAGATACTATAAAAAAAGTTAGATTAGAAACTAAGGAGGATACAATTTTAGAAAAGAACAATCCAGAGTTTTTAGATTTATCAATTCATCAAATATTTATTGATACAACAAGAAGTTCAAAGTTTTATAAAAATATTATTGATTGGAAAGAGAGTAAAATAGATAAGGAATTGATAAACTTAACAGTAAAAGAATTAAAAAAACACAAAAAATATGTTATCGACTATGCTGATAACTTTCCAAACCATTTTATAACTTTAAGAAAACTTAATAATGAATTCGTACTGTATGATAGATGTGATGGTATAGACTCAAGGTTTACTATTAACAATGGACTATTTATTTTTTATGGACCACTTGAATCTCATGCAGAGTTGATTACCAATATAAAAGTTATATCTAAGAATAAAATTAAGTTACTATTAAAAACTGATAAAGGATTATCTTATGATGAAAAATCCATTATTGAAATAGAGAAGAAAAGTAATTTCTTATATGTAATGAAATATAAGAATGAAAGTTATGACGAAATTATTCATTTAACTTCTGTTGAATATATTAAAAATTTTGACCTGATAGTTAATCATTGTCCAGAGATGAAAATGCCTGAGATAGTTAATAGATTTGATGATTTTCAAGAAACTGAAGTAATAGAGGTAGAGTAAAATTTAGAAAAAATAATTAATGGATAAAGATCTAGAAAACTTACAAAAGTTAGCACAAGATGTAGAAAAAGAGAATAAAAAATATTTTGCTACATTAAAAAAACGTACGCCTAAAAACTTAGATGTTGTAATGCAAGAGTTGCATGATAAAGAGTTTGAACGTACCGATTGTTTAACATGTGGTAACTGCTGTAAAACTACGAGTCCAATTTTTACCGATAAAGACATTGAACGTATTTCTAAGCATTTAAGAATGAAGGTTCGTGATTTTACTAACCAATATTTAGAACGTGATTCGGACGATTTTATGGTGTTAAAATCTGCTCCTTGTACTTTTTTGGATGAACGAGATAATACTTGTTTTATTTATGATGTACGTCCTAAAGCTTGTGCCGAATATCCACATACCAATCGTAGAAAGTTTATTCAGTTAACAGATTTGACAGTTAAAAATACTGAGGTTTGTCCGGCTACTTATAGAATTGTTGAAGAATTAAAGAAGCGTATACCATTACAATCAAATAAGAAGGTCAGAAGATCATCTAGGGAGAAAAAGTCTTAAAAATGTTTTTAAGGTTTTCTATTTCTAGAAAACTATTCATGAAAAAGAAAGCAATGGAACCTAAAAAGCAAAAGAAACCATGGCCTACTAAAGATGCTATGATACAAGTTTATGAAAAGAATCTTTGGGGTGGTAATGCTTCAGAGTTTTATTCAGGAGATGGTTCTCATGATGTTAACATTGTAAAACCTTATATAGAAGTAGTAACTTCCTTTCTAAATTCTTTAAAAAATGGTTTAATTGTATGTGATTTAGGCTGTGGTGATTTTAATATAGGAAAACAGTTGGTTAAGCAGACCAAAAAATATATTGCAATAGATATTGTACCGAATCTAATAGCTTATAATAAAGAACAGTTTAAAGAAGAAAATTTAGAATTTCGTTGTTTAGACATTGCAAAAGAAGAATTACCAACTGCTGATTGTTTGATAATTCGGCAAGTGTTACAACACTTATCAAATGCTGAAGTACAACGAATAGTTGCTAAATTATCGGCTTTTAAATACATTATTTTAACCGAGCATTTACCAGGGGGAGATTTTGAACCAAATAAAGATATTATTTCAGGACAAGGTATCAGACTAAAAAAGAAAAGTGGCTTAAATTTATTAGCACCTCCGTTTAATTTTAAAATTAAACAACAACAACAATTATTATCTATTCCTTTAAAAAATAATAAAGGTGTTATTGTTACGACTCTTTTAAAGGTTTTTTAATTGTGAATTAATGTAAGTTTTTTGTTGTTAGGCTATTGTTTAGTCATTTAGTCTAACTTTAACTTTATAAGTGTATATAGTTACTTACCTTATAAAGTAGAAATTATTGAATAATTTCTACTTTATAATTTATGTTTCTTCCAGAACTTGTATTATTTCCAGTGACTTTTGTACTCAACGAATATTCAGCAAATATTTTTTTGTTTTTTCTCCTTATATAAGGCATTTTAACAATCCTACTTTGACCTCTAATTAATAAATTGTTGTTAGGACTTTTTGTTCTTGTTCTACCTACATATACGATAATATCATTTTCTACTTCAACCCACATAATTCTGCGTGTAATATCAGTATCTAAGATATTATTATTAAAATAACTAACATTAGCTCTATAAAAGCCATCTTCTAAAATTCTTATATGATTTGAATCTTTTGAAGTTTGAGAATTTAGATTAATAGAGTAAAATAAGACAAAGAATATAACTTTTTTTAACATACTTTTTTAAGTATTATTAGCAAAAAATATGCCATATTATATATTGTGTGATTGGTGAATAGTTTTTAAAAGTAAATTAGATATTATTTTAATACCTATTTATAATTTAAAAAGCATAAAGTAAAGTGAAAATGCTTATTTAAGATGAAGATAAACTACTCAAAACTTTTTCTTATTTTTAGAAAAAATATTTCATATTGGAGACTATAGTTAATTATTTTGAAACAATTCCATCAAGTCATCGAAGTATAATTCTAGTAGGAGGAATCACTTTTTTTTGGCTAATAGAAAGTGCTGTTCCTTTGTTTAAGTTCAAATATAATAAATGGAAGCATGCATGGCCTAATTTGTTTTTCACAGGGACAACAGTTATTATAAATTTTACACTTGCTTTTTTATTACTAAAAACTGCCGATTGGGTTCAAGCTAATAATTTTGGTTTGATTAATTGGTTGCCTACAATGCCTTTATGGTTGTATGTAGTTTTAGGAGTATTGTTTTTAGATTTTTTTGGAGCTTATTTGGCACATTATGTAGAACACAAGGTAAAACCTTTATGGATGGTACATTTAGTACATCATTCAGATCATAAAGTAGACACTACTACTGCAAATAGACATCATCCTTTAGAAAGTGTAATACGTTTTACATTTACTTTGTTAGGAGTTTTTTTAGTGGGAACCCCGATTGCAATTATTATGTTGTATCAATCAATGTCATTAATATTTACACAATTAACACACGCAAATATTAAAATGCCTAGAAAGCTTGATAAAATATTGAGTTATGTATTGGTTTCACCCGATATGCATAAAGTACATCATCATAATTTATTACCCTATACTGATTCTAACTACGGAAATATTTTTTCTATATGGGATCGATTATTTGGAACTTATATGGAATTAGATCGTGAAAAAATAATATATGGTGTAGATACTTTTCCTGATGAAGAAAAAAATTCTAGTTTAAAAGAGTTGTTAAAACAACCATTTGCAGGATATAGAAAGCCTACAAATATAGAAGAGATTTAATAAGGAATAATAAAAAAGCGAGCATATAGCTCGCTTTTCTTTTGTCTTTAAAACATCATAACATCATGCCCTGGTCCAGGTGTACCAAAATCAATAGTACTACTTTGTGTACTATTACATATTACACCATCACCTGAAACATTAATACTAGAATCGAAACTTCCACTCGAATCATAACAAACATAAGGATATGTTCCAGTTGCTTGCCCTCCTGAAATTTGTTTCATTGTTTCATTGTTAAGCTTTTTCACATCATTTAATTTTAAAATTTTTTTCGGCATAATTTTATAGTTTAATTATTAATATTGATTTTAAAATATGATTATTTACACCGATATTTTTGTATAAATTTTCAAGATAAGTGATTAATCTTCCGAATGAAGTAGGTAAAAAATATTATTGAATAAATATATTTTCTAGTCCTTTTATATAATCACGCATTTTTACTCTAGATAAATTGGTAAGAATAGAAATTACAATTTCTTCCTCAGGATAAATTAGTAACATAGAAGAAGCTCCAATACCACCTCCTGAATGACTTAATTTAGTTGTGTTATTTTTAGTTTTACGGACGCTTATACCAATTCCATAATTTGTTTTTTTACCATTATTCGTTTTATTAGAAGTAGTAAGTTTAGCTAATGAATTTTTTGTTATTATTTGTGGATTTATAAATTCATTTCCAAATAAAATTAAATCTTCAGAAGTAGATAAAAAACCACCACCAGCAGCTTTAAATTCATTATTTACTTTAGGACCAATAACTATTTTTCCTCTTCTTTTTAAATAGAATAGAGTTCTATTTATATTTTCTTTATCAGATTCATCTAGGATAGTTTTAGTCATTTTTAAAGGTACAAAAACTTCATCATTCATAAAGTCAAAAAAATCTTTATTACTAGCGTTTTGAATAACAACACTCAGCAAATTCCATCCATAAGTACTATACTTAAAATCGGTTCCTGGTTTAAAGAGTAAATCAGACTCTTTAAATATATCTAAGCCTTCAACAATAGACATTTTATCATTTATCAAAAATTCTGAACCTTTATAATGCCTAATTCCAGCTGTGTGTCCTGCAATTTGACGAATGGTAAAGTCGTAATCTTTTTTAGGAAAATCAGGAACATAAGTATATAAGCTATTGTTTAAGTTCAATTTATTATCATCAATAAGTTTTGCTAAAGCAACAGCTGTTAGTGTTTTTGAAATACTAGCAATTCTAAATTGAGTGTTTTTGGGAGATACTTTTGTCTTACTACTAAGGTCTGAATAACCAAATCCTTCAGACCAAATAATTTTACCTTTTTTTGATACTGAAATTGAGAGCCCAGGAATTTTTTGTTCCTCCATAAAATTTTGAGTCAAAAGTGTAGCATCTTCTTTAAATTGAGCGTTTGATAATATTGTAAAACAAAGAAATAGGAATAATAAGTTAATTCGTGTTTTCATAGGTTTATTTTGTTTTTTCAATCATTTCTAAAATTTTCTTACCACGAGCTTTGCAACCTTTACTTTCATGAATTATTTTAGAACTAATTAAATGTTTTAATTCAGGATGAACCCATTCTTTTTCTAAGCCAAATAAATACAAAGAAGTCATAGTATAGGCTCTAACTGCTATTTTTTGATCGGTAATTAACCAGTCGAATCCAGCTTCAATAATACTTTCAATATGCTTTTGAGTTAATATTTTTTGAGTATTGTTTTCTTTTTTAGAAGTATAAGCAACTGCCAAATGTTCACAAATTTTAGCACAAGGTCTAATAGCACTATCAAAATGTACTTTAGAAATATTTTCAGTAAAGAAATTTAGATAAGGGTGGATATGTTCAATACCATGATGTGTACAAATCCATTCCAATACCCATGCTGCTTTGATAGACAATTTATTATCAGTATCAAAAGTTAAATCAACTAAAGATTTTATTAATTTTGGCTGCTCTAATACAATAATAGCAGCATTGTTTCTGTTTACCCTAGCAGGGTTCTCCATATCATTTAAAACAGAAACTAAAAAATCAATACTCATATTGGTATGGTTTATGTATTTTTGAAATAAGTAAGTTATACAACTAAATAAAAAGAATTATCAATGCTAAATATAAAAAGGATATTTTCAATTGCACTTTTATTATCAGCTTTTTTTATTGTTTCTACTGAAGCACAAAAAATAAATCGATTTGATGCAAATGGAAAACGAACAGGTGTATGGAAGAAATTTTATGACAATGGTAGGGTTCGTTATTCTGGACAGTTTAAGAATGGTAAAGAAGTTGGAGTTTTTAAGTTTTATTCTAATACTTCTTCTACACAACCAGTAATTGTAAAAACGTATAATAAGGATATAGCTACGGTTAAGTTTTATAACGATTTAGGAAAGTTGAAGAGTGAAGGTAAAATGTTAGGAAAAAAGCGTATTGGAAAATGGATATATTATTTTACTAATGGAAAGTTATTTTCTGAAGAAGAATATAAAGATGGTAAGTTAGATGGTATTCTTAAAAACTATTATCCTAATGGAAAGGTAACTCAAGAAACTTCTTATATGGATGGGAAAAAAAATGGAGTTTCTAAAACTTTTACAGAGTCTGGTATTTTAATTGAAGATGTTTTTTATAAAGATGGAAAGTTAGAAGGAGAAGGGAAATATTATGACTTAAAAGGAGGAATAAAAGAGAAAGGAATGTATAAAGATGGAAAGAGAATAGGGAAGTGGGAGTTTTATATGGATGGAGAAGTAATAAATAAAAAGAAGCGAATGAAACTGTCAGAGCTTAAGAACAAATAAAAAAGAATATGCATAGGAGTTTTATTTTACTATTAACACTAAGTTTCTTGGTTTCCTGTAATGAAAATAAAGAAACTAATAAGTTTACTGGACTTTGGTTAGTAAAAAAAGTAAAAGTAGGTAAGCAAGAAATGACTCCTAATGCTCGATGGATGAATTTTAAAGAAGATTCTACTCAAATATCTGGTAATGGATGGTTACAGCATTCTTATGGAACTTGGAGTTTAAAAGATAACAGACTTAAAATTTCGAATAAAAATGGAGTGACCGATGTAGCTGAGCCTTTTAAAGTTGAATTGAAAGAGAATAAAATGTTATGGGAAAGGAAAGAAGAAGGTCAGGATGTTACAGTATATTTAGAAAGAATCAATAAAATTCCTACTTCAGAAGGAAATAAATTACTTGGACTATGGGAATTAAAATCTAAAAAGACAGATAGTATTGATTCAAAAAAAGTAGTAAATCCGAAATCGACGCTGTATTTAAGATGGGATAACACTTATGTTATAGAGAATTCTTTAAAGAATAAAAAATATGGTGTCTATAAAATTCATGGACATAAGCCAGAACTACAAATGGTAAATTATGGAGAAACACCAAAATTCAAATTCTATAAATTTACAGTAGAAAAAGATAAACTTACATTAAGGTCGACAGATAATAAGGAGGAATTAAGTTATGTAAGAGTACATCAATTTCTTCAATAGCTTCATCAATTCTTTCCATAGTAAATAATGGAAAGGATTTCGTAAATTTGCACCTTCAAAAAGAAAGAATGAAAAGAGTAATAGTAGGACTTTCAGGAGGTGTAGATAGTAGTGTAACAGCATACTTACTAAAAGAGCAAGGTTATGAAGTTATAGGCTTGTTTATGAAAAACTGGCATGACGATTCGGTAACTATTTCCGATGAATGTCCTTGGTTAGAAGATAGCAACGATGCAATGATTGTTGCAGAAAAATTAGGAATACCTTTCCAAACTGTAGACTTAAGTGAACAATATAAAGAACGTATAGTAGATTATATGTTCAATGAGTATGAGAAAGGTCGTACTCCAAATCCAGATGTTTTATGTAATCGAGAAATTAAGTTTGATGTATTTATGGATATTGCATTAGGTTTAGGAGCAGATTACGTAGCTACTGGTCACTATTGTAGAAAATCAGAAGAAATAATTGACGGAAAGCCAGTATATAAATTATTAGCAGGAAAAGATACTAATAAAGATCAGTCCTACTTTTTGTGTCAGTTGTCTCAAAAACAATTATCAAAAGCATTATTTCCAATAGGTGAGTTAACAAAGCCAGAAGTTAGAGAAATAGCAAAAGAGGCTGATTTAATTACAGCAGATAAAAAGGATTCTCAAGGATTATGTTTTATAGGTAAGGTAAGATTACCAGATTTTTTGCAACAAAAATTACAACCTAAAGAGGGGCAAATCATAAGAATACCGAACAGTTTTGAGCAATATAATAGAGTAGCTCCAAAATTTGAAAATAAAGAAGCAGAATTAGAGTATTTATCAACTAAATTTTCATACAAAAAAGAAGATGGAGATGTGGTAGGTAAACACCAAGGAGCTCATTATTTTACCAAAGGACAACGTAAAGGATTAGCTGTTGGAGGAACAAAAGAACCATTATTTGTTATTGAGACTGATGTAGATGAGAATATAATTTATACTGGAGAAGGTAAAAATCATTCAGGTTTATATAGAAACGTTTTATTTGTTTCTAATGAGGAGCTACATTGGGTACGTACCGATTTAGCATTAAATCCAGGTGAAGAAATGGAAGTTGAAGCGAGGATACGTTATCGTCAGAAATTAGAAAAAGCAAGATTATATAGTGTAGAAAAAGGCTTATATGTTGCCTTTGAAAATCCACAATCAGCTATTCAAGAAGGACAATTTGTTGCTTGGTATAAAGATGAAGAACTTTTAGGTTCTGGTGTCATTTCTTAAAAAGTAATTTATTATAAAATTAAGCCTCGAATTATTCGAGGTTTTTTTGTGCTTACTATTTAATGATTGTACATTTACCTTATGCAAAATAAGATTACTAAATTATTTAATATACAATACCCAATTATTCAAGGAGGAATGATTTGGGTTTCAGGATGGAAGTTAGCATCTGCTGTATCTAATGCAGGTGGTTTAGGTTTAATTGGAGCTGGATCGATGTATCCGGAAGTGCTAAGAGAACACATACAGAAGTGTAAAAAAGCAACAGACAAACCTTTTGGAGTTAATGTACCAATGTTATATCCAGATATCGAAAAGATTATGGATATTATTGTTGAAGAAGGAGTGAAGATTGTTTTTACTTCAGCTGGAAACCCAAAAACATGGACTAACTTTTTAAAAGAAAAAGGAATTACAGTAGTCCATGTAGTAAGTTCGGTAAAGTTTGCATTAAAATCGGAAGCTGCTGGTGTTGATGCGGTAGTTTGTGAAGGCTTTGAAGCTGGTGGTCATAATGGTAGAGAAGAGACAACTACATTTACGTTAATACCAATGGTAAAAGAACAGGTAAGCATACCAGTTATATCTGCAGGAGGAATAGGAACAGGAAGAGGTATGTTGGCAGCAATGGTTTTAGGTGCTGATGGAGTTCAAATAGGAAGTCGCTTTGCAGCAACAAAAGAATCTTCTGCTCACGATAATTTTAAACAAACTATTCTTGGGGTTAAAGATGGTGATACTCATTTAACCTTGAAAGAACTGGCACCAGTACGTTTGGTTAAAAATAAGTTTTACAATGAAGTTCAAGAATTGTATCAACAAAATCCTTCAATAGAGGAAATAAAAGAGTTATTAGGTAGAGCTAGAGCTAAAAAAGGAATGTTTGAAGGAGATTTGGAAGAAGGAGAGTTAGAAATAGGACAAGTAGCTGGATTAATCCATGAAATAAAACCTGCAAAAGAAGTTTTAGAAAGTATAATAGCAGAGTTTAATGAAGTTAAAATCTCAATGGACTCATTGTAGTTTGAAAATTTTACTTGTATATAAAAAAGAGGAAGTTTAAACTTCCTCTTTTTTATTTGGTTTATAATCTTTTAATAATTCACATAATCTACAATTTCTAATCCGTAACCAATCATACCAACTCTCTTAGTCTGTTCAGTATTAGAAATTAAACGTAATTTATGAATATGTAAGTCGTGTAATATTTGAGCCCCAATACCAAAATCTCTGTTATCCATGGTTACTTTAGGAGCTTTCATTATTCCTTTAGCTTGATTTTCTTTTAAACCACGTAAACGGTTTAATAAATTTAAAGCCTGACTCTGTTGGTTTATAAAAATAATAGCACCTTTACCTTCGTCATTCACAACTTTAAACATCTGATCCAATTTCTTGTCAGCATTATTGGTTAAAGTTCCAAGAATATCATTATTAACAAGGGTTGAGTTTATTCTTGTTAAAATTGGTTCGTCCTTGCTCCAAGTTCCTTTGGTTAATGCAATATGGATTTGTTTATTTGTAGTTTGTTGGTAGGCACGTAAACGAAAATCTCCAAAACGAGTTTCAATATTAAAGTCTTCCTTTTTTTCAATTAAAGAATCGTGCTCCATTCTATAAGCTACCAAATCTTCAATAGAAACTATTTTTAAATCAAAGTTCTTAGCAACTTCTAATAATTGAGGTAAACGAGCCATTGTACCATCCTCGTTCATAATTTCAACAATTACTCCGGCAGGTTCTAAGCCAGCTAATCGAGCAAAATCTATGGCAGCTTCAGTATGTCCTGTTCTTCTTAAAACACCTCCGTTTTTTGCTTTTAAAGGGAAGATGTGTCCAGGTCTGGCAAGTTCAAAAGGTTTAGTTTCAGGATCTACTAGAGCTTGTATAGTTTTAGCTCTATCAGAAGCAGAAATACCAGTAGTAACACCTTTACCTCGTAAGTCTACAGATACAGTGAAAGCAGTTTCCATAGGATCAGTATTGTTGTTTACCATCATTCCTAACTCTAATTCTTTACATCTGTCTTCAGTAAGAGGAGTACAAATTAATCCTCTTCCATGAGTTGCCATAAAGTTGATCATTTCTGGTGTAACTTTATTAGCAGCGGCAAGAAAATCACCTTCATTTTCACGATCTTCATCATCAACGACAATAATAACTTTACCGTTTTTTATGTCTTCAATAGCTTCTTCAATCGTGTTTAATTTAACTTTAGCTGTTGTGTGTGTTGTCATTTTTATGTTGTTTTCTCTTTTTTAGAGAATAGGTTGTTAAAAAAACTGAATAGTTTTGTAAAAAGCCCTTTTATATCAAAAAGCCCTTTGTCTTTAGTTGCTCTTATTGTTAATGTTAATGCCAAAGGTAGCATTAAAAATACACTTAGCCAAGATCCAGTTATAGCTGTAAGAGAGCTTTCTTCTGCTAAATTTCTTCCAAAAGTATTACTGAAAAAATAGGTTACATAAACTCCTATAGCTAAAATCATAGGCAGTCCCATACCTCCTTTTCGTATAATAGAACCAAGAGGGGCTCCAATAAAGAAAAGTAATAAACAAGAGAAAGAAAAAGCTACCCTGTTATAAAACTCAATATCGTATAGGTTAAGATACTTTCTTTTGTTCTTTAAGGTTTGTTTATTAGATTTATTATTACTTATTGTACGTTTTATTTTTGAGATTGAACTATTGAGAATACTTTGTTGTTCTTTAAGTTCAAAGTTTTCTAGTAGGTTAAGAGAAAGATCTTTACTGATTAATGAATCTGGATAGGAATGTAAATTATCAATGTCTATGTTTAAGAAAAGGTTTTTAGCTCTATTAGAAATAAAATCATCGTAATTTTCTTTCATAGTAGGCAATGTATCTTTCAATTGATTTAAACTTAACATGTTATATTGCCTAGTGTATCTTTCAGTTTCAACACTATCTCCAGCCAAAGATGAAATATCAATATTAATAATATATTCATCAAAATAAGCATGAGAAGCAGGCATTTTATCTTTATCTATTGGGGAATTATTTTTTATATGACGTTCAAAATAATAACCATCTTCTAAGATTAATGTCATATATCTACTTCCTTCTTCAGTAATAATTTTACCTTTTTCAGCAGTTATAATCTTGTTATTACCTTTTTTAGCAGATAAATCATAAATCATTACCTTTTTTAAAAGGTTTTCATCTTCACCATATTTTTCATCAAACTTAATTTGAAAATTAGGCAACTCACTATTAAAACTACCAGCTACTAGCGCAATTGCAGGTTGTTTCTTTTTGATGTTAATTTTCATATTTAACTGTTTTAACATAGCATATGGGTATACATTGTTTAAAAACAAGAAGTTAATACCACTTAATATGAATGTTAAAAAAATTAATGGGCGTACCATTCGAGGTAAAGAAACTCCAGCAGATTTACTAGCAGCAAACTCATAATTTTCAGATAAACTTCCTAAAGTCATGATTGATGAAAGTAATACTCCAATAGGTAGAGCCTGAGGAGCCATTAAAAGAGTTGTATACCAAAGAAATTTTAAAATAATTGGAACACTAATACCCTTACCTGCAAAATTATCAAAAGCAAGCCACATGGCTTGCATTACTAATACAAATAAAATGATTAGGAAAGTTGCTAAAAAAGGTCTTAAAAAACTTTTTAAAATATATCTGTCTAGTATTTTCACAGATGCAAAGTTAGTAGGTTAGGTGAATAAAAAAACAAAAGTTTTGTTAATGATTTTAAAAGTAATATTAACAAAACTTGATTTTAAGCATTAATCGATATAATATCCTTGTTTTAAATACTTTTCTTTGTCAAAAGAGAATAAGTTTTTAGAAATAGGCTGGTTGCTTTTAAACTTTGTAATAGTAAATGTTGTTTCTGCACCATTAGAACCTATTTGAACTAATTTATAAATGTGTTTTGTTTTTGCATCTATACCTAGCTGTACTTTAACAATATCAGAATTACTATCAATAGGAGTTAAATCTACAAATTGAATTTTTCTACCATTATTATTTTTCAATTTCCCCATAGAGAAATTATAACCTTCTTTATAAAAAGTTAGTAATTTAGAAGGATAAATAAATCCATCTTCTTCATCTAAATCACCATTGGTAACACTAATTTCTTTTTCTTCTTGATTGATAACAACTAATTTTTTTCCATCAAAAAGAAAATGATTTCCTAAATAATCTAAGTTATATTTTTCTCCAGAAAGTGTAATTTTCCCTCTAATAGGTGGATCATTTGTAATACCTGCTTCTCGGTTTACTAAGGAAGAGTTAAAACCAATAATCATATTTTTATAAGCCCCCATCTTAGTAGATACTTCATCTAAAAGACTTTTAGCTTTTGAAGAAGTGTTTTGCCCAACTATGGTATTTAAGCTAATAAATAATCCAATAAATAATAATCCAACTTTTTTCATTTTATTGTTTTGCTTCCGTTTTTCGGAATTTTTTTAATTGTTATTTTTTTTCGTTTTCTAATAATTGTTCTAGTGCAACAAAATCAGGAACTAATACTTGTCTGGCTTTACTACCTTCGAAAGGACCAACAATTCCTGCTGCTTCTAATTGATCAATTAATCTACCTGCTCTGTTGTAACCTAGTTTCAATTTTCGTTGTAATAAAGAAGCTGAACCTTGCTGTGCTGTTACAATTACTTCAGCCGCTTCTCTAAAGAGCTTATCACGGTCTGCTATGTCTATATCAACATTTGTGCCACCTTCTTCGCCGACGTATTCTGGTAATAGATGAGCTTCTGGATAAGCACGTTGTGAACCAATAAAATCGGTTATTTTTTCTACTTCAGGAGTGTCAACAAATGCACATTGAATACGGGTAATATCGTTTCCTCCAGAATACAACATATCTCCACGACCAATTAACTGATCAGCACCAGGTGCATCTAAAATAGTTCTTGAATCTATTTTTGAAGTTACTCTAAATGCTATTCTGGCAGGGAAGTTGGCTTTAATAATACCAGTAATTACATTTACAGATGGACGTTGTGTTGCTACTATTAAGTGAATTCCAATAGCACGTGCTAGTTGTGCTAAACGAGCAATAGGAGTTTCTACTTCTTTACCAGCAGTCATAATTAAGTCAGCAAATTCATCAATAACTAAAACGATGTATGGTAAAAATTTATGTCCATTCTCAGGATTTAATTTACGAGCTCTAAACTTAGCATTGTATTCCTTAATATTACGTACCATTGCTGTTTTCAACAGGTCGTAACGAGCGTCCATTTCGATACAAAGTGAATTTAAAGTATTTACTACTTTGGTGGTATCTGTAATAATAGCATCATCAGTATCTGGTAATTTAGCTAAATAATGACGCTCAATTTTATTAAATAAAGTAAGTTCTACTTTCTTTGGGTCAACTAACACGAACTTTACTTCAGCTGGATGTTTTCTATATAAAAGTGAGGTTAATACTGCATTTAATCCTACAGACTTTCCTTGACCAGTAGCACCTGCCATTAACAAGTGTGGCATTTTAGCTAAATCAACCACAAGAGTTTCGTTAGCAATTGTTTTACCTAATGCAATAGGTAGCTCCATTTGACTTTCTTGGAATTTCTTTGAAGAAATAACAGAATGCATTGAAACGATAGTAGATTTTTTATTTGGTACTTCAATACCAATCGTTCCTTTACCAGGAATTGGAGCAATAATACGAATCCCTAATGCCGAAAGTGATAAAGCAATATCGTCTTCTAGATTTTTAATTTTTGAAATTCGAATACCTGCTTCGGGTACAATTTCATATAATGTAATTGTTGGACCTACAGTAGCTTTAATTTGAGCAATACCAATTTTGTAGTTTTTAAGTGTTTCTACAATTCGGTTTTTATTGGCTTCAAGTTCCTCAGGGTCTATTGAAATTGTTTCGTTATACTCTTTTAATAAGTTGAATGTTGGGAATTTATAATTACCTAATTCTAAAGTAGGATCAAATTCACCAAAATCCTTCACTAATTGGTTCGATAGGTTCTCAGTAACACTTTTTTCTTCTGAAACTTTTTCGATAGCTACTTCAACTTCTTTCTTTGTTTCTTCAGAAACCGTTAAAGTTGGTTCATTATCTATATTAGGGTCTAAAACAACTTCCTCTTTATTTACAGTAGGAGGGGGAGTTGAAGTTTGTGTTTCTGAATGTTTAGAAATTGTTGGCTGTAAATCTTCAACTGAAATTTCGAAACTAGATTTTTTACTTTCTATTTCAGTCTTCTCTTCTTCTTTAATTTTTTCTGAAGCTTTTTCTTTTGCAGCTATTTCAGCAGCTGCTTTTTTAGCATCCTGTTTTTCCTTATTTGACTTTATTTGCTCGTTTATTTTCTCAGGTGTAATGCTAAATCGTGTAATTAAGTAAGTGATTAAGAAGAATAATAATAATATTATGACACCGGTTTTACCTAAAAACGTTTGTAAGTATTCATTAAGCTCAAACCCAATAACACCTGATAATAATGCATTCTTTTTTTCTACAAATCCTAAGGCTGTAGAAATCCAAAGCATTATTAATAATCCCCAGTTCCAAGAAGGCAATATTCTTTTTAGGTTTGCTTGAAGTAAAACTCTAGAGCCAGTTAAAAATAAAGTAAGAGGGATAAGAAAAGACCCCAATCCAAAACCTTTATAAATAAAAAAGTTGCTCAATTTAGCTCCTATTTTACCTAGTAAGTTCTTAGTCGGAATTTTTTTATCTGCAAATTGAGTTAAAGTGCTTTGATCTTCTTGCCAAGAAAAGAAAAAAGAGATGAAAGCAACTGTTAAAAATATTGAAAACAGTATTAAAAATGCACCAGTAATAGTTTGATTTTGTCTATTAGAAAAGAAAGACGAAACCTTTTTAAATAAATTGGTTTTAGGTTGTTTTTTTTGAACAGTTGTCTTTTTTTTTGCCATGTATTTTTGTTAGAAATAAATTGAACGCTACAATATAGCTATTATTTTAGGAAGATAGATAATACCAGCAATTACTAGTGATATTAAAGCAGCAAAAGCAGGTGCTCCAGCTGCGATGTCTTTTATAAAACCAATTTTTTTGTGGTAATCTGGATGAATGAAATCTGCAACCTTTTCAACCGCAGTATTTAAAGCTTCAGCAACTAAAACCATACCAATTGCTAAACATTGAAACATCCATTCAGAAGCAGAAATATCAAAGTAAAAACCAACAATAGTAGCTATGATAGCAATACTAAATTGTGCTTTAATACTATCTTCTGTGGTAATTAATAACCACATTCCTTTTAAGGCAAACTTCATACTACGGAGTCTGCCTTTAAAATATCCATCATTCGGGTTTTTCATAAATCTATAGAGCTTTTAAAGCAGCTTCATAATTTGGCTCATCAACAATTTCTGAAACTTGTTCAGTATATGTAACGTTACCTTCTTCATTTATAATAACAATACAACGAGAGTGTAATCCAGAAAGAGGCCCATCTTTAATTTCTAAACCATAATCTTTACCAAAACTACCTGTAGAAAAATCAGATAACATTACAACGTTTTCTATTCCTTCAGCTCCACAAAAACGTCCTTGTGCAAAAGGTAAATCTCTAGAAATACATAAAACTTTAGTGTTTTCTAAGCTAGATGCTTTTTTATTGAATTCTCTAACCGAAGTAGCACATGTTCCAGTGTCAACACTTGGAAAAATATTTAAAATTAATCGGCTTCCCGAAAAATCATTTAAACTTTTGATTGATAAATCTGTTGCTGCTAATGAAAAATCCATTGCTTTATTTCCAGTTTCAGGTAAGTTACCTACTGTTTCTACTGGGTTTCCTTGTAATGTTATTGAAGCCATTTTTTTCAGTTTTTAAGAAAATCAAAGGTAATTAAATTTATTAAAAAATTAAGAAGATAAAGGTAGTAGACTATTAAAAAGTTATCTTCGCCTCTCGAAATAATATAAGTTTTGAATTTACAACAATATACATCTGAATTTAAGTACAATTGGAAATTAGCTGCGCCAGTAATGCTAGGAATGTTGGGACATACTTTTGTAAGTTTTGTTGATAATATTATGGTAGGGCAGTTGGGGACAGCTGAGTTAGCAGCGGTTTCTTTAGGAAACAGTTTTATTTTTATAGCAATGTCTTTAGGAATTGGTTTTTCTACTGCAATTACACCTTTAATTGCTGAAGCAGATTCTTCTAATAATTTTACACAAGCAAAATCTACTTTCAAACATGGGTTATTTTTGTGTATTACTATTGGAATATTAATGTTTTTAATGGTTTTCTTTTCCAAACCTTTAATGTATTTAATGAAACAACCAGTAGAGGTTGTTGAATTAGCAATTCCATATCTAGATTTAGTAGCATTTTCATTAATACCTATGATTGCTTTTCAAGCGTTTAAGCAATTTAGTGATGGAATGTCTATGACAAGATATCCAATGTATGCAACTATTGTAGCCAATGTTTTAAATGTGATATTTAATTATCTATTAATTTTTGGAAAGTTTGGATTTCCTGAGTTAGGTATAATCGGAGCTGCGTACGGAACTTTATTATCACGATTTGTAATGGTATTCTATTTATGGTGGTTATTAACAAAAAAAGAACGTTCTAAGCGATTGGTAACTAACATTAAATTATTTGTGTTAGATAAATTAATGATTAAAAAGCTAATCAATCTTGGAGCACCTAGTGCTATGCAAATGTTTTTTGAAGTAGCCATATTTACTGCAGCTATTTGGTTAAGTGGTTTATTAGGAAAGAATCCTCAAGCAGCTAATCAGATTGCCTTAAATTTATCTTCTATGACATTTATGGTAGCCATGGGACTAAGTGTGGCCTCTATGATTAGAGTAGGAAATCAAAAAGGATTACAAGATTATAAAGCGTTGAGAAGAATTGCTTTCTCAATATTTTTATTAGGGATTATTTTAGCAATTGGTTTTGCAACAATCTTTTTTGTATTTCATAAAAGTTTACCGAATTTGTATGTAGATTTAAGCGATGCTACCAATTATGCAGATAATATGGAAGTAATGAAAATAGCCGCGAATTTATTAATTGCAGCCGCTATTTTTCAAATATCTGATAGTATTCAAGTAATGGTTTTAGGAGCTTTACGTGGTTTACAAGATGTAAAAATACCAACAGTAATAACCTTTATTTCGTATTGGGTAGTAGGATTTCCAGTAAGCTACTTTTTTGGTTCAGAAGAAAAATATGGAAGTTTTGGTATTTGGTTAGGTTTACTTGCTGGACTTACCACGGCTTCAATTCTATTATTCATACGATTTAATAAACTAACTTTAAAATTGATTAAAACAAAACATAATGAACTTACCTAAATTTTTATTAGCAGATAATAGCAATCATCCTGATGATATTTTTGTGTTGCATACTGAATTTCCTCGTTTTTTGATTAATTTAAAAGATGATGAAATTGAGTGGTTTGAAGATTTAACAGGAGAAAGAGAAGATGATATTACAACAGAACTAGCTAGTTTAATGGATAAGGCTGGAGAGTTTTATGATGAAGAAATGAAAAAATACGAATAAAAAAAACACGAAGTTTTAACTTCGTGTTTTTTTTATTTTAATGCATGACTCCAGGAAATCCTCCTCCGTTGGATATATATATATTTAATTCTTTCCATTCAGACCAGGAATTTCCTCTTCTACCTCTAACTTTAACTTTTACGATACCACTTGTTTTAGGTGATATTAATATACTAGATGAATAATTCGTGTTGATTTGATTTCTGTTGTATGTTGGAACATTAAAATTCCATTGCCACTCATCTACTAATGTAGTTGAATTTATAAAGGCTTTTGAATATAAAATACCTCCAATGTGTGCATAATGTAAATCGACAACTAAAGTCCCATTTAATGAAAAAGGAGGACATTGAATACTAGGATTTACTTGAAATGGGGTAGAAGTAGAGGAAATATTATTTTTTTTAACCCCTTCAACTTGTGCTAATTGTATAGTGCCATTGCTAATCATCGATAAAAAGTCATTATCACTTAAAATAGAAGGATGAGTTTTTATAATTTTAGATTTATTTCTCCAGCTATCTTTTAATATCCAACTAGTTTGATTTCCTATGTTTTCCCATCCGATTAATAAATAGGCATGGAACCCTGTCTTTTGAAGTTCTTCATGAGTATAATCGTCTTTTCTGAATTTTGCAAGGGTATAAGTATTATTATTTAAAGTATTATTAACTTTAATAATAACAGGTTTGTTTAGAATTAAATTTTTTAAATAATTTGTATTAACTACATTAATTTTATTAATTTCTATTAATGATGTTACTGATAAGTACGTGTTATTTTTAATATTTTGACCACAATTATTGAAGTTAAATACTTTTCCATTATTTTCAACAGAGGTCAATAAAAAATCTTTTTGTTCATTAACACATTTTAAAGGGGTCACTCCAGTAGCAGGATTTGGATTTCTAATGCCAACATATTTTGGGTCGTTTGACCTGTCATTAGAAGATATGTATTCATTTTTTAATGCAGATGTTCCAAGTTTACTAGGTATTAAAAAACCACTTTCTAAAACTTCTTTGTATTGGTGAAATTCACCTTCCCAAACTTTAATATCTAAGTAGGCAGGATAAATTTTAATAGCCTGTGTTGTGTTGTGTTCAATCATATACATTGATTCTATAGCTGAACTTACAGCGTAGGACATACAAGGACCGTTAAAAGGCTGAGCAATCGGATTTGTAATAAATTTTTTATAACCGTTGTTTGTGGCTACATTTTCCCAGCTAAATTGACATGGTAGATTTGTTTGAGAAAAAATAGATAAAAAATTTAATAAAAAAATTGATAAAAGGAATAATGTTTTTTTCATAGTCTAAATTTTAATTTCTGATAAATTTAAGAATATTTTTCAATTTATTGTATTGTTATAAACAAATGAAAATGAATCTCTTCCTTTTTTTGTAAGCGAAGAGTCTATCATAGCAAATAATAATTGAATATAATACTTAGAGCTCTTGCTTGCAGATGAAGGTTTGTCATAAAATACAGCCAAGTCTACAGTCCATGAATTAAATATAATCAATAAACCATGTATTTTCTTTTTTAAAAGTTTTTCATCGTTTGAAGGAGTCATATAGCCATTTTCCATTAAAAACTTAGAAATTCGATAAATTACATTATGATATACTTTAGCTCTCTCTATAGTTTTTTCCTTAATTCTCGGATATTTAGTAGTAATATCATAACTGTTTAGAAGAAAGAAACGGTATTTTAAAGTCAAATCCATTAACTGCTTTAAGCTTTTCAACATAAAATCAAATTCAAAAATTTCACCTTCAAGATTTTGAATAGACTCATCCATTTCATCAAGTAAGTTTTGATGTAGTCGCATAACAATATCATCTTTTTTAGGAAAGTGATAGCATAAATTACCATAACTCATACCAATCTCTTCACTAATTTTTTTACTTGATATATTTGAGTAACCTTCTTTATTAAAAAGAGTTAGAGCGGTTTCTAGGATGCGTTGCTTTGTATTCATTTTTCAAATTTAGGCATTTAAGCCTATTTTTTGAAATATATTTATATATTTGTCTAGGCATTTTTGCCTAATTACTGAAAAATATTATAAATGAACACAGCAGTCGACACTAAAAAAGGAGGAGCTTTTTTATTTCAGAATGAAAATTTAGATACTTTTTATATTCCTGAAATAAAAAGTCAAGAATCGGAAATGATTCAAGAATCAGCAAAACAATTTTTAAAAACAGAAATAGAAACTCGTAAAGAAGAGTTAGAAACTATTTCTGGGATTGAAGAAACTCCTGAGTTACTTAAAAAATGTGGAGAGTTAGGTTTTTTAGGACTAGAAGTGTCAGAAGAGTATGGAGGAATTAATGTTTCATTAAAAGAAGTATTACATTTTGTAGAAGCTTTTAGTAAAGGACATTCTTTTGCAGGTGCTATTGGTGTTCAAACAAGTATAGGTATAGCTCCAATTTTATTATATGGTACAGAATTTTTAAAAGAAAAGTATGTAGCCAAAATGATGCAAGGGGAGTTGATTTCTGCTTTTGCTTTAACCGAACCAAATGCAGGAAGTGATGCTAACTCAGGAAAAACGTTGGCTACGATTAATGAAAATGGAGATTATGTGATTAGTGGTCAAAAAGCATGGATTTCTAATGCTGGTATTGCTGATATTTTTATAGTGTTTGCTAAGATTGAAGATGATAAAAATCTTTCAGCTTTTGTTGTTGATAAAGATTTCGGAGGTATCAGTTTAGGTCCAGAAGAAAAGAAGATGGGGTTGTCTGGATGGAGTACAAGACAGGTGTTTTTGGAAAAAACAGTGGTTCCAGCTACTCATCTTTTAGGAGAAAGAAATAAAGGTTTAAAAATAGCTTTAAATACCCTAAATACTGGGAGAATTAAATTAGGAGCTTCATGTATTGGTATTGGTAAGAAGGCATTATTACATTCTGTAGAGTATGCTTTACAAAGAGAACAATTTAAAAAGCCAATAATAGATTTTGGAGCTATTAGAGAGAAAATATCTAAAATAACAACGAATATTTTCGTAAACGAAGCAATTGTATATCGAGTAGCTAATGATATTGATATGCTTACTGATGAATTAGCTGGAAATGGAATGGCTTTTTCTAATGCTAAAATAGAAGCTTTAAAAGAATATAGTATTGAATGTGCTATAGCTAAAGTTTATGGATCAGAAGTACAAGATACTATTGTAGATGAAAGTGTTCAGATTTATGGAGGAATGGGTTTTTCTGCTGAGTCTCCAGTTGAACATTTATATAGAAGCGCTCGTATAAGTAGGATTTTTGAAGGAACAAATGAGATAAATCGTTTAGTAATTATAAAAGAGTTTTTGAAAAAAGGAATGAAAGGGGAGTTAGACTTCTTTTCTCCTTATACTCAAATAACTTCTGGTTTATCAAACCCTATCGAATCATTTTCTGCTGATGTGATTGAACAATACGAACAAGTAGTTCAGAACTTAAAAGATTTGACAGTAATTACATCAGGAGTATGTATGCAAACATTCATGGCAGAGTTAGCTGAAGAGCAAGAAATATCAATGCATATAGCGGACTTGCTTATTAATGTATATGCTTTAGAGAGTGTGTTGCTAAGAATAAAGAAGTTACAAAAGATAGGTAAATTAGATACTTCAATTCATTATGCTATCTTAAAAATAGTAGGTTTTGATTCGTTTAATTCAGTAGAAAATTCAATTAAAAATCTTGTAGCAAGTTTTGATAATGAAAAAGATGCTGAAATTATTAATTCTGCCTTCAAAAAGTATGGTCACTTACCACATTACAATATAAAAAATGAACGAAGAACCGTTTGTTCATTTGTACAAGACACAAAAGGGGTTTATAGTTTGAATTAAACTATAAAAGAATTTTGTTGTTAGTTATAGTTGAAAATCTCGAGGCCTTTTGGTCTCGAGATTTTATTTTTTATGATTTATTTAAAAGTTTTTTGGCTTGACCTTTCCAGTCGTCTCTAACAATTCTGCCAGGAAAAAACTGAATCAAATCGGTAACAGTTTCTATATCCTCCAAAGTTAAGTTAGTAATTTGTTTGTAGGTATAAATTCCAATACTGTTAAGTTTGGTTTCAATAAAGGTACCTACACCTTTAATTTGTGTTAAATCGTCTTTTTCGTCTTCTGAAGCTTCGCCAATAGCTTTTAAGTTAAGCTGTTTAGGTTGTTTTATCTCTATACCACCACGTTCAACCGTTTTCTTTGCTCTTATGGTAGATTGCATTTCGTCTCTTAACTCTGAAATGGTTTGAGTACTTTCTGTTAGTTCTGATTCATATTTGTTTTTGTAGTAAAACCAAGAAAATATATAGCCTATTAAAAAGGCACCAAGCATCCAAAAGAATAGTTCTAAAAGATGCATTGTTTGATTAGTGATAAATAAAGTCATTTTTAACGGGGAGTTAGTTGATTAAAATTTCAATTCTTCTGTTTTTAGCTCTGCCTTCTCTAGTGCTATTATCAGCAATAGGAGCTGTTTCTCCTTTAGAAGTAGAATTGATTATTGTTTTGTCGATACCTTGTTTAACAAAGTAATCAGAAACGTTTTTGGCACGTTCCAAGCCAATCCAATTATTAGCTTCTTCTTCACCAAAATTGTCGGTGTGTCCAATAATTGTGATTTTTTTATTTGGGTGTTTAAGTAAGTAGTTTTTTACCTCTTTTGTGTAAGAATATAAGGTTCTGTCTGGCTTAAAAGAATTATTACCAAAGTAGGAATATAGTGTCTTGTTGGTTATCTCTTTTTCTATGTTAGCTATTTTGTTGCTAGGCATAGTGTTAAAAGCGATAGTAATTCCTTCTGCATAAAAACCTTCTGGGTCATATTCATATTCGTCAACGATACTTTCAATATTAATTCTTTTTGGATTAACTCCATACTGAACAAGTTTCTTCTTTAAATATAAAGCTCTCTCGTTTCCAAAATTAGAATTATTGTTAAGTAATTCGTTTTTTAAATAAGTTGCTTTAATTGTAATTTCTTTTTGAGGGTTGTTGTTTAAGAAATTAAAAATTGAATCTTTGAAATAGTAAAATTTTTTAGGAAAAAGAACTCGAGTATTATGAGAGCTAGTGATAAATTTATCGTTGAAAGGAAGTGTTGTAATTACCTTTTTTAGAGGTTCTTTCTGCTTTTCTTTGTGAATTTGAATTGTATCTTTCTCTTTATTCTGGGAAGTTGTGGTTTTATTAGTAACAAGAGGTTTTTTCTCTATTTTTACGTTACTCGCAACATTTTCTTCTACATCATCATTTAAAGTATGATTATGTATTAATAAGGCTGTTGTAGCCCAACACAGAAATAAGAGAAAAGCTTTTAAAAAGTTTCTCATAGTTTTAAGGGGATAGTTAATTAACCCTATAAATGTATAAAAAACTTTTTAACAAATAAAATACGAGTTATTTCTATGTAAAAGAGAGAGTTATTTCTTAGCTTTTTCTACTAATTCTAATTGTTCAATTTTAGCTTTTGTAGTAAACAAACCGTAATTGATAAAAACGTTTTTCTTTTCAATTTTATCAATTGTTCCTACCGAATTTCCGTCTGTTAAACGTACTCTGTCGTTCACTTTAAAAACATAAGCTGCTTTTTCTTTAGCAACTTTTTCAGCTATTTTTTTCTTTTCTTCTCTAACTTTTACAACCTTTTGTAAAACTTCTTTCTCTACTTTAGTAATAATTTCTTTTTGCTTTTTAACAAGCTCTAAATCCTTTTTCTTTTCTTGTTTTGTTTTCTTTTTAGGTGGGTTTTTCTTTATGTGCTTTGTTTTTTCAGCCATTACCCATTTAAAAAAGTTAGCAGAAAGTTCTTTTTTGTTATTGGTTTGGAAATACTTATTTAAAAGTTCATTAATCTTTCTTCCAAGAGAGAGCATTCGTTGGTTGTTATCATATAATTCTTGAAAACCAGAAAGTTTATCTTGTAACTTTTGTTCTTTTTCTTGTAGGCTTTCAATATGTTCTTTCCCTTTTGTTTTTTGTTTTACTAAGCTATCTGAAGTTTTTTGTAAACGATTACGTTCTTTTTGAAGTTTAGAAATGGTTTTATCTAAACGAACTTTCTCAGTTTCAACACGCTTTTTTGCTCGATTAATTAAACTAAAAGGAATTCCATTTTTTTGAGCAACCTCAAAAGTAAAAGAACTACCAGCTTGTCCTATAAACAATTTATAAAGCGGTTCTAAAGTACGTTCGTCAAATTGCATGTTAGCATTAGTAACATTGTCTAATTCGTTGGCTAATACCTTTAAATTAGCATAGTGAGTGGTGATAATACCAAAAGCTTTGTTTTCGTAAAATTCTTCTAAGAAAATTTCGGCTAAAGCACCACCTAACTCGGGATCAGAACCAGTACCAAACTCATCAATTAAAAATAAAGTGTTGTCGTTACATTTTTTTAAGAAATAACGCATGTTCTTTAATCGATAACTATAAGTACTTAATTGGTTTTCTATAGATTGATTATCACCGATATCAGTTAATATAGTATTAAAAAGAGTTGTTTCACTTCGTTCATGTACGGGGATTAATAATCCACTTTGTAACATAAGTTGAAGAAGTCCAATTGTTTTTAATGTAATACTTTTTCCACCAGCATTTGGACCAGAAATAACAATTATTTGTTGTTTTTCGTCTAGTCTAATGGTTTGTGAAATAGTTTTAATGTTTTGTTCATTATTTTTCTTCCATAAAACAGGATGAAAAGCATCTTTTAAAAATACTTTTTTCTCTTTCGTAATTTTAGGAAGTAAACCATTAATACTATGTGCGTATTTAGCTTTAGAGGCCACCACATCTAAATGAGTTAGAAAGTCTACATACTCGTTTAGTAAAGAAGTGTAAGGGCGAATTTCATCTGCTAAAGCTCTTAATATTTTTACAATTTCTTGTTTCTCTTCGTATACTAAATTTTGCAGCTCTCTACTATAAGCTAAAGTGGCTTGTGGAGCAATATAAACGATGCTTCCTGATTTAGATGAACCTAACAAACTTCCTTTAACTTTTCTACGATGCATAGCAGTAACCGCTAAAACACGTTGGTTGTCAATAATTGTTTCTTTAATATCATCTAAATAACCACTGGTTAAGTTTCTACTTAGCGCTCTAGAAAAACTTTCTGAAATTTTTCCACGAACACTATTAATATCTTTTCTTATTTGTTTTAAAACAGGAGAGGCGTTATCTGCGACTTCACCATAAGAAGTAATTATTTTTTTGATGCTATCGGAAACAAAAGTAGTAAACTCAATATTTTCACTTAAAGTAAAAAGAGTAGGGTAGTAGGTTTCAAATTTTTTTAGAAACTTTTTTTGTTCGTTTACTGTGTCAGAAACTGTTGCTACTTTTAAAAAAGCTTCTGTTTCTAAAAAGCTATTTTCTATAGCTAAACGTTTGGTTTCTTCAGTAATATCCTCAAAATAATGATTTGGAATCCTATTTTCATTTTCAAAAGAAGAAAGATATTCATTTACAAGGTTTAGTTCGAAAAATAATTTTCTTTTATTGGAAATAGGCTGTATTTGTAAGGTTTTTTCCTTACCTAAATTTGAAATACTGTATTCCGCAACTTGTTCTAAAACTGTTGTAAATTCTAAATCTTGAAGTGTCTTTTCTGAAATATTTTTAGCCAAAATAGTATATTTGAAACCAAAGCAAAAATAGGAAAGAATGCAAGTAAAAATAGCAGATAGTTGGAAAAATATTTTACAGTCTGAATTTGAAAAAGATTATTTCAAAAACTTAACATCGTTTGTTAAGAACGAATACAGTACAAGAGTATGTTATCCTAAAGGGTCAGAAGTTTTTGCAGCATTTGATGCTTGTTCATTGGATGATTTGAAAGTTGTTATCTTAGGACAAGATCCTTATCATGGAAAAGGACAGGCAAATGGTTTGTGTTTTTCAGTACATGATCAAATTCAACATCCACCATCATTAATTAATATATTTAAAGAAATTGAAACTGACTTAGGAATTCCTTATCCTAAATCAGGTGATTTATCTCGTTGGGCAAAGCAAGGTGTTTTATTGTTGAATGCTACTTTAACAGTAAGAGAATCAGAAGCTGGAAGCCATCAAAAACAAGGGTGGGAAGAGTTTACAGATGCAGTAATTAGAAAAGTTTCTGATGAGAAAAAAGATGTGGTTTTTTTACTTTGGGGAGGCTTTGCTAAAAAGAAGGTAAAGTTAATTGATACTAAAAAACATCATGTATTAACATCTGGACATCCTTCCCCTTTAAGTGCAAATAGAGGTTATTGGTTTGGAAATAAACATTTTTCTAAAACGAATGCCATTTTAAAAGATTTAAATTTAGCTACTATACAATGGTAATTTGCGGTAAAATTGTTTGATTATAATAAGGTAAAATTAAGGCTTCAAGAATATCTTCTGTAACATCTGGATAATTTACTTCTACAATTTTTTTAGAATTTACCCATTTAGATATTTTGGGTAATTGTTTTTTATTGAATTTTTTCAATACAGGCACTCCAATTTGCTTTAATGCTAGAGCATTACATTGTTGTTCGTATTGGTTTTTCATTGGGATAACAAGTAGTTTTTTTCTTAAAAATAAAGCCTCTGCTGGAGTTTCAAATCCCGCGCCACAGATAACTCCTTTAGAAGAACTAATACTTTTTATAAAGTCGTTTCCGTTAATGGGTTTTATAATAATGTTATTTTTAAAAATATGTTTTTTAGTGTGTTTAGAAAACACTTCCCATTTAACGTCTTCTATTTGAGATAATACTTTTATAATTTTTTTATCCCCATATGCTGGAAGATAAACTGTATAATGACCTTTTTTAGTTACGTTGCTATATCTTATCTTTTTTCGAATTATAGGAGGGAAGGTAGCTGACGAGTATGTGCTAAAATGAAAACCAAATTTTACTTTAGCTGGTGCATAGTATTTTAAAATTAATCGTTCAAATCTATATGTTCCGTATTTAGGTGCGTTTTTGTCCAATACTGCATTTTGATGACTTAAAGATATGATTGGGGTATTTTTAAGTATAGCAGCCCAAGCTGTAACAGGTTCAAAATCATTAATTACTAAATCATAGCTTTCTAAAGGGACAGATTTGATTTCTGAATATAGGTTTTTAAGCTTAGCTTTTTTTAAAGTATTCAAGAAATCAATACCACCTTTTTTTCCAAATATAAAGCTCAATCCGTAGTATTTATATTTTATTTCAAAAGGAAGCTGAAGTTCACATTGGTAGCCACTAATTAGGACATCTACTTCTGCTTTTTGTTGTAAATAAGGAATTATTTCTATTGCTCTACTAGCATGTCCGTTACCTGTTCCTTGAAAAGCGTATAAAATTTTCATAATTATCTCTTAGTGTTTTTCAATATTGAATTCTTTTAAAAGTTCTTCAAATAGCATACTGTTGCTGCTTTCGGAAGCAATAAATTCAGCATCATTTACTTGTAGATTTATATGTTGATTTTGTACAAGCTCATCTTTTTCATATTCATACAATGACCAGGATTTATTATGATATTCTAAAGCAGATAAATTTTCTATCCAGTCGCCAGAGTTTAAATATGTTGTATGGCCATTTTCGTTTTCAATGTGTTTAATTTCGGGATGGTGAATATGTCCACAAACAACATAATCATATCCTTTAGAAATGGCTATATCTGAAGCTGTTTCTTCAAAATTATTAATAAACTTTACAGCGCTTTTAACACTGTTTTTTATTTTTTTTGAAAAAGACAATCTACCGTATCCTAATTGTTTGCTAAACCAATTAACAGCAGTGTTTATAATAATTAAAGTATCGTAACCAATGCTACCTAATTTTGCTAACCATTTTGAATGCTGCATAGTTACATCAAAAACATCTCCATGGAAAAACCATCCTTTTTTGCCGTCAAGGTCTAAAACCACTTTATTAACTATTTCAAAGCTTCCAAGTCTAAAGCCTTTAAACTTACGAAGCATTTCATCGTGGTTTCCTGTAATGTAGTACACTTTAGTACCTGAAGTTATAAAAGACATTATTTGTTTTATAATCTTCATGTGTGGTTTAGGAAAATAACGCTTTTTAAATTGCCAGATGTCTATGATATCTCCATTTAAAATTAAAATCTTTGGATTGATCGTTTTTAAATAATTATGAAGTTCCGAAGCTCTGCAACCATAAGTGCCTAAATGAACATCGGAAATAACAACAACATCTAGTTTACGTTTTTTATTTTTCTTCATTCTAAAATGTACTATTGCGTTTAAACAAATGTACTTTTCAAATGTTTTTGAATGTTAAACTAATTGTAAACTGTTGGTAATTAGAAAATCATTAATCTGTAATGGGAAAGTTATGTAAAAGTAAAAAGCTCGGAATGTCCGAGCTTTTTTATGATGTGTTCTAAAAGTATTATCTGTTATGTAATACCCAAGTTCCTTGTTCTAGTAAAGGAAGTGCTTGTTTGTACTTTACTTCTTTTTCTTCACCAGTCATTACATTTTTGATGGTAACTCTTTCGTTTCTACCAATTTTTGGTTGCTCACGAACAATAGTTTCTACAACTTGTTGTTCTTGAGTTTGCTGATTTCTAGCTCTACTCATTGCTTGTTGAGTTGAGTTTTGAACTTCATCTTTACGAGTATCTAATTGCTCACGTTTTTGTTCACGAGCTTCAGATACTTGTGATGCATCTTGACTTGGTAATTGACCTTTGAATAAGAAAGATAATACTTCTTTATTTACCTTATCTATAGTTTCTTGGAATAACTCAAAAGCTTCAAATTTATAAACTAATAATGGGTCTTTTTGCTCATATGTAGCATTTTGAACAGTTTGTTTTAACTCGTCCATTTTACGTAAATGATCTTTCCAGTTTTCATCTATAATTGATAAAGTAATGTTCTTTTCAAAATCGTTTACTAATGATTTTCCTTCAGATTCGTATGCTTCTTTTAAGTTAGTAACTACTTGTAATGTTTTAGTACCATCCGTAAATGGAACCACAATACGCTCGTAACGATCACCTTCAGTTTCAAAAACATTTTTAATAACTGGGAAAGCATTGTGTGCGTGTCTTTCAGTATCGTTTTTATAATGTTCAGAAACAATAACGTATAATTTATCTACTAACTCTTGCTCTGATAATTTATTAAACTCTTCTTCTGAGAAAGGAGAAGTCATTGATGAAAAACGAATTAATTCAAACTCAAAGTTTTGATAATCGCTATTCATTTTGTTTTGTTTTACAATTGAATCACAAGTATCATAAATCATGTTTGCAATATCAATCTGTAAACGTTGTCCATCTAATGCATGACGACGACGTTTGTAAACAAATTCACGTTGCGCATTCATAATATCATCATATTCTAATAAACGCTTACGAATACCAAAGTTGTTTTCTTCTACTTTCTTTTGCGCTCTTTCAATAGATTTTGAAATCATAGAATGTTGAATTACTTCACCTTCTTTTAATCCCATTCTATCCATCATTTTAGCAATTCTATCAGAACCAAATAAACGCATTAAGTTATCGTCTAAGGCAACATAAAATTGTGATGAACCTACATCTCCTTGACGTCCTGCACGACCACGTAACTGACGGTCAACACGACGAGAATCATGACGCTCTGTACCTACAATAGCTAAACCACCAGCGGCTTTTACTTCGTCTGATAATTTAATATCCGTACCACGACCTGCCATATTGGTTGCAATTGTTACAACTCCCGGTTTACCAGCTTCAGCAACTACATCCGCTTCACGTTTGTGTAATTTTGCATTTAATATATTGTGAGGAATTTTACGCATTTGTAACATTCTTCCTAATAGCTCTGAAATTTCTACCGAAGTTGTTCCAATTAAAACTGGACGTCCTTGTTTAGATAATTCAACAACGTCTTCAATAACAGCGTTGTATTTTTCTCTTGTTGTTTTATAAACTAAATCTTGTTTATCATCACGAGCAATTGGTTTATTAGTAGGAATTTCAACTACATCTAATTTATAGATTTCCCAGAATTCACCAGCTTCCGTAATTGCCGTACCTGTCATTCCAGATAACTTACGGTACATTCTAAAGTAGTTTTGTAATGTAACAGTAGCAAAAGTTTGAGTAGCATCTTCAATTTTTACATTTTCTTTTGCTTCAATTGCTTGGTGTAATCCATCTGAGTAACGACGACCGTCCATAATACGACCTGTTTGCTCATCTACAATCATTACTTTGTTGTCCATTACTACGTATTCAACATCTTTTTCAAAAACAGTATATGCTTTTAAAAGTTGATTCATAGTATGAATACGCTCACTCTTTACACTAAAATCTCTGTATAATTCTTCTTTTTGGTTTGCTTTTTCTTCTGGAGTAACATCACTATTGTCAATTTCTCCAACTTTAACACTAATATCAGGTAAAACAAAGAAAGTGTTGTTTTGAGTTTTTTCTGATAAATGAGCAATACCTTTATCGGTTAAATCAATTTGATTGTTTTTTTCTTCAACAGTAAACCATAATTCAGCATCTACTTCTGGCATTAACTTATTGTTATCTTGCATGTAGAAGTTTTCAGTCTTTTGAAGAATTTGTTTAATTCCCTCTTGAGATAAGAATTTGATTAAAGCTTTGTTTTTTGGTAAGCCTCTGTAAACTCTTAATAATAAGAATCCACCTTCTTTAGTATCTCCTTCTTTTAATAAAGCTTTAGCTTCCGCTAATACACCAACTAAATATTTGTTTTGTAAAGAAACTAAGTCAGCTACTAAAGGTTTTAATTCGTTAAATTCATGACGGTCTCCTTGAGGAACTGGTCCAGAAATAATTAAAGGAGTACGAGCGTCATCAACTAAAACCGAGTCAACTTCATCAATAATTGCGTAGTTAGGAGCTCTTTGTACTAAATCCTTTTTAGAACTAGCCATATTATCACGTAAATAATCGAAACCAAATTCGTTATTTGTACCGTAAGTAATGTCTGCGTTATATGCTTTCCTACGTTCTTCAGAATTTGGTTGATGGAAATCAATACAATCTGTAGATAATCCATGGAACTCAAATATAGGAGCCATCCAAGCACGGTCACGTTTTGCTAAGTAATCATTTACAGTTACTACGTGAACTCCGTTACCTGTTAAAGCGTTTAAGTATACTGGTAGGGTAGATACTAATGTTTTTCCTTCCCCTGTCATCATCTCTGCAATTTTACCTTGGTGTAAAACAGAACCACCAATTAATTGCACATCATAATGAATCATATCCCAAGTAACTTCTTTACCAGCAGCATCCCATGAATTAGCCCAGTAAGCTTTATCGTCTTCTAGACTTACGTGCTCTCTAGTTGCAGATAATTCTCTATCAAAAGCAGTTGCAGTAACTTCTAATTCTTCGTTTTTGGTAAAACGTCTAGCTGTTTCTTTTACAAGAGCAAAAGCTTCAGGCATAATGTCTAATAATACAGCTTCAGAAGCTTCATAAGCTTCGTCTTTTAATTTGTCAATTTCTGCATAAATTTCTTCTTGACGATCTATGTCTGCATTTAAAGCTTCTTCTTCTAAAGTAGCTATAGAATCGTTGAATGATTTAGTAGCTTCTTTTATTTTAGATTTAAATTCGATTGTTTTTGCCCGAAGGTCATCATTAGATAAATTGTTTAATGAACTCTCAAAAGATCGTACTTTTTCAACGATCGGTTGTAGAGACTTTAAGTCTTTTTGTTGTTTATCACCAACAAATAGTTTTAGAATCGAATTTAAAACGCTCATTTGTAAAATATTGTTTTATAGTAGATTAAATATGTTTTTAATCTACTGCTGTATGTTTATAATTTATGTGCTTAAAAGTAAGCAAAAAAAAAGCCTCTAATAGAGACTTTTTATGGTTGTATTTTTAGTATTCGTCTTCGTTCCAAAGATAATCTTCTTCAGTCGGATAATCTGGCCAGATTTCAATTATAGAATCGTATGCCTCACCTTCATCTTCAATATCCTGTAAATTTTCTACCACTTCTAAGGGTGCTCCAGTACGAATAGCGTAATCGATTAATTCGTCTTTAGTTGCAGGCCAAGGTGCATCTGCTAAATATGATGCTAGTTCAAGTGTCCAATACATTTCTTTATCTGTTTATTAAGATTTTCGCAAAAATAATTTTTTTTTGTAAAAAGTCAAGTTTTTTTTAAAAAATGTTAAATCAATAAAAAAAAGAACTTAGTTATAATTTTTCCGGAATCCATTTAATTTCATCCGCTTTTAAATCTTGGGTCAACTTTCGTGCCAGTACAAAAAGGTAGTCAGAAAGTCTGTTTAAATACATTAAAATACTGTCATTAATGGTTTCTTCTTCGTTTAGAGCTACTGATAAACGCTCGGCTCTACGGCATACACATCGTGCTATGTGACAAAATGACACGGTTTGATGTCCTCCAGGTAAAATAAAATGAGTCATTTGAGGTAATGTTTTGTTCATTAAATCAATTTCATTTTCTAAAAACTGGATAGAATCATCAGATATTTTATAAATATTTAATCGTTCTTTTCCACTTTTTAAAGTTTCTTTTTCTGGAGGTGTAGCTAACATAGCTCCTAAAGTAAATAAATCACTTTGGATTCTATTAAGTGTACTTTTTGATAAGGTATCAATATCTTGATCTCTAATTAAACCAATATAAGAATTAAGTTCGTCTACAGTACCATAACTTTCTATTCTTAAATGATGTTTAGGAACTCGAGTTCCTCCAAAAAGAGAAGTAGAACCTTTGTCACCTGTTTTAGTGTATATTTTCATTAATTGTTTTTTAATATTCGTGTTCGTATTTATTTAACTTTTCCATTATATATTCTGGGCAACGAATTGGCTTTTTTGTTTTCATATTAATAAAAGCCAAAATAGTATTACCAGTACATATTAACTCTCCTTCTTGGTTTGTAACTTCATAGTCAAATTCTATTTTTATAGAAGGTGTTTTTTTAATGAATGTACTAATAGTTAATTCATCATCATATAAGGCTGATTTTTTAAATTTACAAGATAATGAAATTACTGGAAGCATCACACCTGTTTTTTCCATATATTTGTATGTAACGCCTAAAGAGCGTAGCCACTCGGTTCGGCCAATTTCAAAAAATTGCGCATAATTACCATGGTAAACAACGCCCATTTGATCGGTTTCTGCATATCGTACTCGAACCGAAGTTTTATGTTTTTTCAAAATGTTTTTTGTATTTTAATTATAATTAACGTTACGGAAAAAATAATTAAAAATCAATAGCAATTTGATTTTTTTATACTGAATTTTATTCACACTTTTGTTCAGCCAGACGGAGAGTCTGGAGTCCCCAATAGATCTGAATAAAAATTTAACAACTTTAAAATAGTTTTTAACTCAAATGACAAAAACTGCTGATTCAGTTTGGATGGAATGTTTATCTTTTATAAAAGATAATATTAAACCCCAAGCATACAAAACTTGGTTCGAACCTATTAAGCCTATAAAATTGGCTGGGGAAGCGCTTACGGTACAAGTGCCAAGTAAATTTTTTTATGAATGGTTAGAGGAACATTATATTAAGTTATTAAGAGTAGCTCTAGTTCGTGAATTAGGAAATGATGCTAAACTGATTTATGATGTTCGTATGGAAAATACATACAGCAGTAATAGTCCACAAACAGTTAAAATTCCAAGTTCTAATCGTAACCCATTGAAACCTCAAAAGGTAACAATGCCTTTGGAGTCTAAAAGAGAATTAAAAAATCCTTTTATAATTCCTGGATTACAAAAAGTTAAGATAGAATCTCAATTAAATCCAAACTATAATTTTGCAAATTTTGTAGAGGGTGATTCTAATAGATTAGCTCGTTCTGCCAGTATGGCAGTTGCTAACAAGCCTGGAGGAACTTCATTTAATCCATTATTAATATATGGTGGCGTTGGATTAGGTAAAACACATTTAGGTCACGCTATTGGTGTTGAAATAAAAGATAAATACCCAGATAAGACAGTTTTATATATTTCTTCTGAGAAATTTACACAACAGTTTATCGATTCGGTAAAATCGAATACTAGAAATGATTTTATTCATTTCTATCAAATGATTGATGTATTAATTATTGATGATGTACAATTCCTTTCAGGAAAAGCTGGAACACAAGATGTGTTTTTCCATATATTCAATCACTTACATCAAAATGGTAAACAGGTAATTTTAACTTCTGATAAAGCGCCTGTTGATATGCAAGATATTGAGCAGCGATTATTATCTCGTTTTAAATGGGGATTATCTGCTGAACTACAATCTCCAGATTTTGAAACTCGTATTTCTATACTTCAGAATAAGTTATATAGAGATGGAGTAGAAATGCCTGAAGAAATTGTTGAATATATTGCAAAGAATATTAAATCGAATGTTCGTGAATTAGAAGGTGTTATTATTTCTATGATTGCACAAGCTTCTTTTAATAGAAAAGAATTTACAATTGAGTTAGCGAAACAAATTGTAGATAAGTTTGTGAAGAATACTAAGAAAGAACTTTCTATAGATTACATTCAAAAAGTAGTATCTAAATATTTTGATATGGATGTTGCTACTTTACAGTCAAAAACACGTAAAAGACATATAGTTCAAGCGCGTCAATTAGCAATGTATTTTGCAAAGCGTATGACCAAGTCATCTTTAGCTAGTATTGGAAGTCAAATAGGGAAGAGAGATCATGCTACTGTATTACATGCTTGTAAAACAGTTGATAACTTAACTGAGACAGATAAGCAGTTTAAGAAATACGTAGAAGATTTAAGAAAGAAATTAACTTTATAATACGATTTTATGAAAAAAATACTGATGGTTTGTTTAGGGAATATATGTCGTTCCCCTCTAGCCGAAGGTATTTTACAATCTAAATTATCGTCACAATCATTTTTTGTTGATTCTGCAGGTACTGCTGGTTACCATGTAGGTGAATTACCTGATAGAAGATCAATTGAAGTAGCAAAGAAATATGGTATTGATATTACCAATCAACGATCGAGAAAGTTTGTTAAATCAGATTTTGAAGATTTTGATTTAATCTATGCTATGGATGAGAGTAATTATAGTAACATCGTTTCTATGACTGATGATTATAATGAAACTCAGAAAGTAAAAATGATTTTGAACGAGTTATATCCTAATGAAAATAGGAGTGTGCCTGATCCATACTACGGAGGAGATCAAGGTTTCGAGAATGTATATAGAATGTTAGATGAAGCATGTAGTATTGTTGCATCAAAATTAGAGAAATAATGAAAGGGAAATTATACTTAATTCCTACTACATTAGGAGATACAGAACCTTTAGAGGTAATGCCACTATCGGTAAAAAAAGTAATTGAACATCTTGATTATTTTATTGTTGAAAATGAAAAATCAGCAAGAAGATTCATAAAAAGAATTACACCAACAAAAGCTCAATCTTCATTACAATTAATGTTATTAGATAAGTATTCTGATGATTTTGAAACACAAAATTATTTAGATATTTGTGATAAAGGAGTTTCTATAGGTTTGTTATCTGAAGCAGGAGTTCCTGCAGTTGCAGATCCTGGAGCTACAATTGTAAAATTAGCACATGAAAAAGGAGTGCAAGTGGTACCATTAGTAGGACCTTCTTCTATTTTATTAGCAATGATGGGGTCTGGAATGAATGGACAAAACTTTGCTTTTAATGGGTATTTACCTATAGATAAATCAGATAGAAAGAGAGCTATTAAAGATTTAGAAAAGCTTTCCAGGGATAAAAATCAATCTCAAATTTTTATTGAAACGCCTTATAGAAATGAAAAAATGTTAGACGATTTGCGCGCTACCTTATCTCCAGATACTCGTATTTGTGTGGCTTGTGATATAACATTACCATCTGAGTATATTAAAACACATACTGCAAAACAATGGAAGAGTGTAAAGCCAGATTTACACAAACGACCTACGATATTTATAATTCATAAATAAAAAAAAGACATCTTATCAAGATGTCTTTTTTTATAACATTAATTAATTTTGGTTTATACAGTGGGCTTTTTATTTGCTGTAATGTTTGAAACATCATAACCAGCAAACTTCTTCATATACGATTGTATAGAAGTACCAAATGCATCATTGAATTGAAACACTCCATTTGAGCGTAAATACTTTTTAACATTACCTGCACCACTTAAATGTGCTGCAGCTAAAATACCAGACTCGGTTATTTTTACACCATTAATAGTTTTTCCGACACTTCTTCTAATGTCTTTTCTAAGAATCCATTTATTTACTTTACAGTAAGCTATAAAAGCTTTTTCTTGTAATTCTGGATTTTTTAGAAACTGATTAGTGTTGTAAATTCTAAACCTTTTTAAAGTTTCTTTTCCGAATTGATACTTACCTAAGTAACCAAGCTTATTAATAACTCGGTACCTTCCTTGAGATTCTTTAAAAGCTAATGCTTCTTTAAAACCAACAAAATCTTTTAATAAAAAAGGTATGTTAACACCAGTAGTTCGATATTCGACTATTGGTGTAGTAGTGGTAGTAATCTCTTTTTCTTTTTTTTCCCCTGGTGTTGTAAAACTAGCAAATAATACAAAACCGATAAATACAAATATTAAATATCTGATAATTAGTTACTTTCTGTTCAGCGCTGCAAATATACAACTATTTCTTGTAACTAATTATAATTCAATGCGTTAGGGTGTTTTGTAAATTGTCAAAACAAAAATATTTCTGTTTTATTTATGTGAATAAAATAAGAAAAAACCTGTTTTATTGATTTATCTTTAGAATTTAAGATTTTTTTATGAAAATAATTTTTTGTTAAAATTATCGTCTTATAGCTCTTTAACTAACCCATTTTTGATACTTAATAGTATTTAAGATATCTTGGAAAAGTTACGGAAGATAAAAGGAAAAGTGTGTTTAAAATAAAGTTAAAAAAAAGATTTAGGATCCATTTCTAAAACTTTACAAATAGTTAGAAATCTAAATAAGTCTAACTTAGTTTTACCTGTTTCTACTTTAAAATAAGCATTTTGACTTAAGCCAATTTTTTCACCAAAATCATATTGTGACATTTCTCTTTTTATTCTTTCTTCTTTAATTTTTTTCAAAACTAATTTAAGATTATTTTCAGTAGAAACTTTCATTTTAATTTTTAAAAATAGCTTTTTCGATTAAGTAAAAACCCTATTATATCATAGGGTTTACCCTTAGTCGAAAAAGGAGTTGTCTTTTTTTAAAAAGTTAACTTTAAATTAAATACATTTGAAAACATTGCAATGTGGTCAATAAGCTATGATTGACTATAAATATTCCATAGATTTAACATTTATAAAATTTAAACGTATGAAAAAAGTATTTTTGGCACTTTTATTTTTAGGTGCTTTTACAACAGTAAATGCAACTGATTTAGAAAAAAAGGATGATAAAAACATTAAATCATCTAAAATAGAAAGTTTTGTGAAAAAAAATAACGAAACTATTTCTACTGTAAAATATGATAAATTACAAGGTGATTGTCATATAAAAATTACAAATAATAAAACAGGTAAAACAGTACTTAATATAACTGTAAAGACTGAAACAGCTGATGATTGTAGAAGATTACTATCTCATTTATTAGATGGATTAAATAAATAATAATTAACTTTTAGGATTTTATGTGTTTACATGCATAAAATCCTTTTTTTTATAATAAAAAAATGAGATTCCTTTTAATATTATTTATACCGTTATTATCATTCTCTCAACAGAATAAAATAACTGTTGAATATGATTTTTATGATAACTTTAGATATAAAGAAACAATAGCTATATTAAATTGCGATAATGAAGAGGCGATATATAAAACTTTCTTAGAAAGATTAAATACGGGGCAAAAAGCTGAATCTAATTCATCTAATATGATAACAATAGGAGGTGATAGAATAGATATTTACAGGTTAACCGATAAAAAAAAGAATACACTCGTTAGTTATGACATTAGAAAAAATACTATTTATCAAATAGTTGAAGAAGTTCCGAAAATGAACTGGAGAATTGATTATACAGAGACGAAAAAAATAGCTAATTATAATTGTAATAAAGCTACAGTAAGTTTTAGAGGTAGAGATTATACAGCTTGGTATTCAATAAAATTACCTTTTACTTTTGGACCATGGAAGTTTAATGGATTGCCAGGTTTAATTCTTGAAATATCAGATAATACAGATACTTTTAAATGGAGTGCAAATAAAATTAAATATCCTGCAGATACGTTGTTGGAGGTACCCTATAAAAAAACGAAAAAAGTATCTTTAAAAGAACTCATAAAGATTGAAGAAGAGAATATGAAGATAAGAAGAGCTAAGATAATGAGTTTGTTACCCAAAGATGCGATTGTAACCATACCTAAAAATGATAGAAACGATATTGAATTGGTATATGAATGGGAAAAATAAGTCTATTTATTACTGTTTATTTAGTTTTTTTTATTGGTAGTTGTTTTTCTCAATCTAAGATTCATGGGTATATAAAGAATAGTAATAAAGAGAATATTAATAGTGTTGTTGTTGTTTTAAAGGATAAAAATACCAAAAGTATTGTGTCTTATTGTTATTCAAATGAGAAAGGATATTTTTCTTTAGATAAAATTAAGGAAGGGGAATATCATTTAACATTTTCCTCTTTACCTTACAAAGAATTAACAGCTGATTTGATTGTTGCTAAAGGGAAGACAATTATAGAAAAAAATGTTGTTCTTGAAGATAATAAAATAACATTAGATGAAGTAATTGTAAAAAGTAAACGCTCAATTATTGTTAAAAAAGATACTGTACTTTTTAATGTATCATCTTTTACAGATGGTAGTGAGTCTTCGGTAGAAGATTTACTAAAGAAAATACCTGGGCTTTCTATAGATAATGAAGGAACTATTAAAGTAGGAGACAGGGAAATAGAAAAGTTAATGGTAGATGGCGATGATTTCTTTGAGAAAGGTTACAAAGTATTGTCCAAGAATATGCCTTCTTATGCTATAAAAGAAGTAGAAGTATTAAAAAGGTTCTCTAATAATCGTTTGTTAAAAGGAATTGAAAATAGTGAAAAAGTTGCTTTAAATTTAAAATTAGATGAAAATTCAAAAAGAATTTGGTTTGGTAATTTTAAAGCTAGCGTAGGCAATAGTAATTTTTATCATTTCAAAGGTAATTTGATGAACTTTGGTAAAAAGAATAAGTATTATTTCCTTACTAACTTAAACAATTTAGGATATGATGCAGTAGGTGATGTACAAGAGCTAATAAACCCATACAGATTAGATGAACCTGGTAGTATTGGAGATGATCAAAAAGCAAAAAACTTATTAGAATTATCAAGTGTAAATCTAAGCTTTAATAAAAATCGAACTAATTTTAATAAAGCAAAGTTATTATCAATAAATACTATTTTTAATCCTACAGATAAGCTTAAGATAAAAGCTTTAGGTTTTTTTAATAGTGATTTAGTAAGTTTTACAAAGAACAGTATTGAGATTGTTAATGTAAATAATATTAGTTTTGAGAATAAAGAAAACTATAAACTAGCAAAAAAAAATAAAATTGCTTTTGGTAAATTAGATTTGACTTATAATATATCTAAAAACCAAATGTTAAAATCCTCTATAAAGTATAATCATGGAGATTTTGATAACAGGGCTAATTTAGTTTTTAATGGTAATACAACAATAGAAGGATTAGAATCAAAAAATAAATTATTTGACCAGAAAATAACGTATACCTATAAGTTAGGAGAAAAAAAAGTATTGCTATTAACAGGACGGTACATAAATGAAAAAAAGCCTCAAAACTATAAGGTAAATAGATTTTTATTTGATGAATTATTTACAAATACTAACCAAGTTAACAATGTAAAACAATATAGTAAGAACAATATGCAATTTGCGGGTGTAAGTGCTCATTTGTTAAATAGAAATAAAAATGGAAATTTATTAGAGCTGCAGCTGGGTAATAAATTTAGAGGAGATAAGATTAGTTCTAGCTTCTTTTTACAAGAGGATGCTAATATTATAAGCACACCAGTCGATTATCAAAATAAAACTACTTATAGAGTAAATGATTTGTATTTTAAAAGTAAATACCTTTATAAGCTTAAAAAAATTAAATTATCAGGAGAACTAAATTTTCATCAAGTTTTTAATTTTTTACAAAATGTAACTAGTGTAAAAGAACAAACCCCTTTTTTTATAAATCCAAAAATAGGGTTTAGTTGGACAATAAATGATAGAAATAAGTTTTCATCTTATTATTCTTATAATAAAACAAATGCAGGCATACTTGATGTTTATAGTAATTATTTATTAACTGGTTTTCGAACTTTTTCTAGAGGAATCAATCAATTAAATCAATTAAGTACATCTAACTTAAGATTCAACTACAATTTAGGCAATTGGAGTGATCGTTTTTTTGCTAATGTTTCAATGTTTTATAATGTTAATCATGATTTTTATTCCTCAAATGTTAATTTAAATCAGAATTACGTTCAATTAAATAAAGTTTTAATAAAAGATAGAAAATTAATAGGAATAGTAGCAAATGCAGACTATTACTTTAAGTTTATTAATTCAATTATAAAATTTAAAACAGGTTATGTTAAAAGTGAATATAAAAACACAATTAACAATTCTAATTTAAGAAAAATAATAACAAAGAATTATAATTATGGTTTAGAATTACGTTCTAGTTTTCGAGGTATTTTTAATTACCATGTAGGAACAGAATGGAAAGATATTCAAGTTAAAATCATAGAAAATAATTCTTTTATAGACAATATAAGTTTTGTTGATTTATCTTTTGTGTTTAATAAGAAGTTTAATTCTAAAATAAAATTAGAGCATTATTCTTTTGGGAATTTAAAGGTAAATAATAAATATACTTTTTTAGATTTTGAAAGTATTTACACGTTAGTTAAAAATAAACTTACATTGGAGCTAGTAGGTAGGAATTTGTTTGATGTAAAGCAATTTCGAGATTCTAACATAAATGATATTGGAACATCGACAACAGAGTATAATCTGTTGCTAAGGTCTATATTATTTGGTTTAGAATATAGGTTCTAATTATCGTCTTATACCTCTTTGACTAATCCATTTTTGATACTTAGCTGCATTTCTGTTATGTTGCGCTAATGACTTTGCAAAATCGTGAAAACCAATTTTTTCTGTACTAGCACACATGTAATAATAATTGTGTTTTTTATAGTTTAAAACAGCATCTATAGAAGAAACATCAGGCATTGCAATTAAAGACGGTGGAAGTCCTGTATGCATATAAGTATTGTAGGGAGATTTTATTTCTTTATCTTTATTTAACACACGTTTTACAACAAAATCCTGACCTTTTAATTGTTTTATAGCGTATATAAGAGTTGGGTCGGCTTGTAATGGCCAATTATCTTTTAATCGATTTAGATATAATCCAGCTACAATAGGACGCTCGCTTTTTTGAGCTGTTTCTTTTTGTACAATTGAAGCAAGCGCTATAACTTCACTTTTAGTTAAGTTTAGTTTTTTAGCCTTATCTAGTCTTGATTGATTCCAAAAACGTTTGTATTCACGGAACATTTTATCGCGAAACTTATTGGCAGAAGTATTCCAGTAAAATTGATAGCTATTTGGAATATAGATTTCTAGAGCAGTTTGTTTGTTGAATCCGTTTTTAGTTAAGAAAGCTTCATCTGTCATAGCTTGAAGCAAAGAAATAGAATCGGATTCAATTTGCTGCGCAATTCTTCCAGCTAATTTCTCTAAAGTATCTTGATTGTTGAAAGAAACTTTTACAGGGGTTTGATTGCCGCTTCTTAATAAGTTTACAACATCATTCATGTTCATTCCTTTTTTAAGAATGTACTTGCCTCCTTTAGGTTTGGTAAATTTCTTCTTTTCGGCAACCCAAATAAAATTTTCAGGTTTGTTAATGTATTCGGTCAAAAGCTTTTTTACATCCATTAGATGGTAGTTGGAACCAATATAAATGGCTCCATCTTTTTTTACTGCGTTTCCAAATATTTTTTGGTAAAAGTTAAAACCAATAATTCCACCAACTACAAATAAGATGGTAATTACTCCGTATATTATTTTTTTATTCATTGATTAATTGAAATAAAATTTCGTCTTTATAAGTTCCTTTGTTTAAAATCCAATCTTTTTTGATACCAATTTTCTGAAAGCTATGTTTCGAAAAAAGAGCTATACTGTTAGTATTATCAAAAGTAATATTAGCATACAATTGATGTAGTTGCAAATGTGTAAAACTATAATTAATTAAAAGATGAAGAGCTTCTGAAGCAAACCCGTTTTTTTGAAAGTCAGGGTGAATTAAGATACCTATTCCTGCTCTTTTGTGTAAAGGATTAAAATCAAAGAGATCAATCATCCCTATAGGTTTTAATGAAATTTGATTTTCAATAACTAAACGTAGTTGTTTTGCTTCAAAAATATCTAAGTGAGCATTTTCTAAATATTGTTTTAAAAGATATTTAGAAAACGGTGCTTGTGTATGACTCACTTCCCAAAAAGCTTCATTATTTTCAATTTGAAACAAAAATTCCAAGTCTTCAGGTTCAAGAGCTCTTAAGTTTATATGTGTACCTTTTAAAGTATTCATTATAATTCTATTTCACCTTTGAATACACAAACAGCTGGTCCTTCTAAAAATATATTAGAATAATTACCATTGTTTTCTTCAAAATGAACTTTTAATAAACCACCTTCAACAGGAAGGTTAATTGAGGTTTCAGTTGTTTTTTTAGTGGCATGCATAGCAATAGCAACAGCAGTAACGCCAGTGCCACAAGCTAAGGTTTCGTCTTCAACACCTTTTTCATAGGTTCTAACTCTAAAAGTATCGGTGGTAAGTTGCTCAACAAAATTAACATTACTACCAGTTTCACCATATATATTATAACGAATGTCTTTCCCTTTTTCAAAAACAGGAAAGTTATCTAAGTTGTCTACCATTTCTACATGGTGTTGAGTACCAGTGTTCGCAAATGTATAGGTGTCTTTTACGATTACTTCATTAACATCTATCATATGAAGAGAAACTAATCCATTGTTTATTTCAGCATAATGCTTACCATCAAAAGCAGTAAACGTTGTTTTAGAATCAATAATGTTTAACTGTTTTGCAAAAGCAACTGCACATCTTCCACCATTACCACACATAGTTTCACTACCATCGGCATTAAAATAAATCATTCTAAAATCTGTAGTAGTATCATTTTCTAAAAGAATCATACCATCGGCACCAATTCCAAAATGTCTGTCACATAATTTAGTAATAATGTCAACGTTATTTTTTGGAAAGGTTTTTGTTCTATTATCGACTATAATAAAGTCATTTCCTGTTCCTTGATATTTGTAAAATGTCATCTTCATACGAGGCAAAGATACATATTTTCTTTGTTGAGCGGCAGTGTTAAATAGCGGTTAAAATCAGTTAAAAAGAAGTTAAACAGATTTGACGAAAATGTTAAAATAGTATATTTGAGATATTAAATTTTGTAAGAATATGAAAAAAGTATTTAGAACCTTAGGGATAGCGTTTTTTGGTGGAGTTGTTGCACTTGCAGGATATAAAATAGCCATTGAGAAACCTCAAGTAATAGTAGAAAAAACTGTAGAACCAACTTTACAAACAGTAAAAGCAAGTTATACACCAACTGTAATTAATTCATCGTCTAAACCAACTGACTTTACAGAAGCAGCTGAAAAAACGGTAAATGCGGTAGTACACGTAAAAAATACAGCAATTAGAACGCAACAAAATCCATGGGCAGAATTGTTTTATGGAAATGGAAGTGGAACTAAAAAATACCAACAAGTAGGAACAGGAAGTGGAGTAATAATTTCTCCTGATGGATATATTGTAACAAACAATCATGTAATTGAAGGAGCAAGTGAAATTGAAATAACATTAAATAACCGTAAGAAATTAAAAGCTGAGTTAATAGGTGCTGATAAAACTAATGATATTGCTCTGTTAAAAGTAGAAGCAGACGAGGATTTACCTAATTTACCATTTGGGAATTCAGATAACGCCAAAGTAGGAGAATGGGTACTGGCAGTTGGAAATCCATATAATTTAACATCAACAGTAACAGCTGGAATTGTAAGTGCAAAAGGAAGAGATTTAGAAGGTAATAATAATGTTGAAGCTTTTATACAAACTGATGCAGCAGTAAATCCAGGAAATAGTGGAGGTGCTTTGGTAAATACTAGAGGTGAATTGGTAGGAATCAATACAGCAATTACTTCAAAAACAGGTTCTTTTATTGGGTATTCTTTTGCTGTGCCATCTAATATTGCTAAGAAAATTGTAGATGATTTGTTAGAATATGGAATGGTCCAACAAGCTCTTATAGGAATTAATTATAATGAAGTTGAAGAAGGAGTAGAAATTACATCAGTTTCTGAAAAAGGTGGAGCAAAAAAAGCAGGATTAAAAAAAGGAGATGTTATTACAAAAATTAATAATGTTAAAATAGGTAAGTTTTCTGAGCTAAAAGGTCAGTTAACAGCAAAAAGGCCTGGGGATTATATTAATGTGACGGTAGATAGAGATGGAGAAGAATTAACAAAGGTTGTGAAATTAACTAAGCTAGTTAAATTACCTATAAGTAGATATTTAGGAACTGAGTTTGAGGATGTGAATTCTAAAGATAAGAAGAAGTTTGATATTGATGGAGGGGCAAAAATTAAGAGAACTCAAAACAGACACTTTAAAGAGTATGGAATAGGAGAAGGCTATATCTTAACAAAAATTAATGGAAAAAAGATTTCTTCAGCTGCTGAAGCAGTTAGAATATTAGATAGTAATACTAATAGAAGATTTCTTATAGAAATGATTAGTCCTTCAGGAGAAATAGAAAGATTTAGATATTAAGATTTATAATTAATAGAATAAACAAAATCTCGTTAAATAATTTTAACGAGATTTTTTATTTATAAACGTTTACGAAATCGTTTGAAATAAGTATTTTTGCAGCAAATTTTAAAATTTTAGTTAACACACAACTATGTCAACAATAACAAATTACGAAAAAGAAGTAGTAAGTCAAGCGCAAGTTCGAAGAGCTACGGTTGAGTTTATTAACATCGTTAACGATTTATGGTACGATAAGTCTATCGAATTAGTTTTATTTAGAAATCCATTAGTAGATAAAAGAGCTAGTGAAGTTTTAAATTTAGTTGATTACGCAAAAGAATTCGTAGCAAAACCAATTTCAATTAGCGATGCTTTAGAAATAGCAAAAGCAATTCAGTCGATCGATTTACCACCATCAAAATTAGATATCGGTAAATTAGCTTATGAGTATCATTTGCAAGATGACGAGAATGCTGACAAAATTTCATTTGTACAAAATCAATTAAGTGATGCTACAGAAGCAGAAAGTATTCAGCCAAAAGATGTAGTATTATATGGTTTTGGACGTATTGGACGTTTATTAGCTCGTGAGTTAATGACTAAAATGGGTAAAGGTTCTCAGTTAAGATTAAGAGCTGTAGTTACTCGTGGTGAAATTAACGAAGCGGTATTAGAAAAAAGAGCTTCTTTATTAAGTATTGATTCTGTTCATGGAGATTTCTTAGGAACTGTTCAAGTTGATGCTGATAATAACGCATTAATTATTAACGGAACTACTGTATATATGATTTCTGCTGCTAAACCAGAAGATATCGACTATACAGCTTATGGAATTAACGATGCTTTAATTATTGATAATACAGGTGCTTTTAGAGATGATAAAGCTTTAGCAAGACACTTAGTGCCTAATGGGGCAAGTAAAGTATTGTTAACAGCGCCAGGAAAAGGAATTCCTAACATTGTACATGGTGTAAACCATAAAGAAAACAATCCTGATAACGTGGATATTTTCTCAGCAGCATCTTGTACAACAAATGCAATTACCCCTATCTTAAAAGTTTTAGAAGATAATTTCGGAATTAAGAAAGGGCATTTAGAAACAATTCATGCATATACAAATGATCAGAATTTAGTTGATAATATGCATAATAAATACCGTAGAGGAAGAGCGGCAGCTTTAAATATGGTAATTACAGAAACTGGAGCAGGTAAAGCAGTAGCAAAAGCATTGCCAGCATTAGAAGGGAAATTAACTTCAAGTGCTATTCGTGTACCAGTACCAAATGGGTCGTTAGCAATTTTAAACTTACAATTAAATTCAAATACAACTGTAGAAGCAGTAAACGCTATAATGAAGCAGTATGCATTAGAAGGAGATTTGGTGGAGCAAATTCAGTATTCATTAAGTAATGAATTAGTTTCTTCTGATATTGTAGGAACAACTGCACCATCAATTTTTGATAGTAAAGCTACAATTGCAGATGGAAATACAATCGTAATATATATATGGTATGATAATGAATATGGGTATTCTCACCAAGTAATGCGTTTAGCTAAACACATAGCTAAAGTTCGTCGTTATACATATTATTAGAATATTAAGAAATCAATAATAAAGGCCGAAACATTTGTTTGTTTCGGCTTTTTTTTTATTTTTGGGTAGATTAATTCCCTAAAACCCCCTAAAAATGAAAAAAGTAATCGCACTTTTTGTGTTGATACTTAGCTTCGCCTCTGTATCTTATTCTCAAGAAATTAACGAAATGGATTTTTTAACTTCAGGAAAATGGTTTGTAGAAACTGTTCAGATTGGAGATGAAATTCAAGAGTTTTCAAAAAATGATAGTTGGATGGTTTTCACTAAAGACGGAAACTATCAAGTGGTTATGAGTAACCATAAAAAGAAAGGTCATTGGAAGTTAGATGAAGGGCATAAAGTAATTGAACTAGAGGAAGAGGAAAGTAAAGCGACTGGTTTAAAAATTGAAATCTTAAACGAAACAAAGCTTTTATTTTCAGCAACCGATGGAGATGTTGCCTATTCAATGAAGTTGAGTAAGTAAAAATTTTCTAAAAATCTATTAAAAAGTCGAAGTCTAAACTTCGACTTTTTTGTTTATAAGATGTTTTTAAGGAGTTAAAATCTAAAAATCTTTTCCTTAATTTAGCAATTAAACAACGTATATGAGAACACTAATAACAACACTATTATTTTTATTAATTACAAAAACTATGAATTCACAAGAACTACCTTATTATGAGATTCCCCAAGCACCTAAAGAATACACAGAAGGAACCGTAGCAAGTAGAATGATAGATGGATTAGGGTTTCGTTATTATTGGGCTACTGAAGGGTTAAAAGAAAAAGATTTACAATACAAGCCAAGTAAAGAGGCTAGAAATATGTTTGATACTCTTGATCATATTTTAGTGTTGTCAATAATGACTTTAAGTGCTGTTGAAGAAACAGAAATGAAGTTTCCAAAAGAAGGATCGTTAACGTTTGCTGAGATGCGTAAACTAACATTAGAAAATTTTAAAAAGTCAAGTGATATTTTAAGAACATCTAATAATCTTTCAAAATATATAATGAAGATAAATAGAGGGAATGGAAAAGTACAAGAATATCCATTTTGGAATCAATTAAACGGCCCAATAGCTGATGCAATTTGGCACGTAGGACAAGTAGTTTCTTTCAGACGTACAGCTGGTAATCCATTACCAAAAGGACCTAGTTTTTTAACAGGGACAGTTAGGAAATAAATGAAAGTAGTTTCTTTCTTTGTATTAGTTTTTTTATTTTATGCTTGTGAGCAGAGTAGAAATAGAACTGATAAAGTTTTATCAAGTATTAATAAGCAAGAGATAAGTGAAGTAAAAGAAAAAAGAGTTCTGTATTTTTTTACGTCGTTTGATAAAATAAGAATAGAGAACTATAGTTTATCAATAAAAAACAAAGAAAAATATACTGTTTATTTCTATGAAAATCTTGATGATAGAAAAAAGAATATCATTCTTAGGTTTAATAATAAAGAAAAAACTTTAAATTTTGGTTCGCAATTTTTTACAAAAAAAGAAGGAGAGCTTTTAGTTAAGGAGACTAAAAATAAGTTTAATTTTTATTGGCAAGGAATTAATGCTAGCCACCAAACTCAACCAATTTTATTTAATGAAGAGTATGGAGTTTTAGGTATTTATAATTCTTATGGGCCAGATTTAGTGTTTTTAAAAGAAAAGACTAAAAAATCGGATTTACTGAAAGGTATTTTAATCTCAATGGAGAACTTTAATCCAAATTAATGACAACTGAACAAAAAATACAACAATTAAGAGAGGAATTAAGAGAACATAATCATAACTATTATGTATTGGATAATGCAACAATATCTGATTATGAGTTTGATATAAAATTAAAAGAACTAGAAAAGCTAGAGGAAGAAAATCCACAGTTTTTTGATGCAAACTCACCAACACAAAGAGTTGGAGGAGGAATTACTAAAAACTTTGAAACGCTTACTCATAAAAACAGAATGTATTCTTTAGATAATTCTTATTCAAAAGAAGATTTGTTAGACTGGGAAAAGCGAATTCAAAAGATTTTAGGAACAGAAGATATTGAGTATACCTGTGAATTAAAATATGATGGGGCTTCTATAAATTTAACTTTTGAAAAAGGAGAGTTTGTAAAGGCAGTAACTCGTGGAGATGGTTTTCAAGGTGATAATGTAACGACTAATATTCGTACCATAAAATCAATTCCGCTGAAACCAAAAGGTGATTTTGTTTCTGATTTTGAAATGAGAGGAGAAATTATTTTACCACTCGATGGGTTTAATAAAATGAATGAAGAGCGTTTAGTAAAAGGAGAAGAAGCTTATAGAAATCCTAGAAATACAGCAAGTGGAAGTTTGAAACTGCAAGATAGCGCTGAAGTAGCAAAACGTCCGTTAGATTGTTTGTTGTATCAAGTAGTTACTGATGAACGTAAATATAAAACACATTTTGAAAGTTTAGAAAATGCAAGGAAAGTTGGATTTAAAGTTCCAAAAACAATTGCATTGGCAAAATCGATAGATGAAGTTTTTGAGTTTGTTAATCATTGGGATGAAAAGCGACATGATTTACCTTATGAAACAGATGGAGTTGTAATCAAAGTAAATAATTTACAGCAGCAAGAAGAGTTAGGATATACAGCAAAGGCACCACGTTGGGCTATAGCATATAAGTTTAAAGCAGAACAGGTTTCTACAGTTTTAAATGAAATTACTTATCAAGTAGGAAGAACAGGAGCTATTACTCCAGTAGCAAATTTAGAGCCTGTAGAATTAGCAGGAACAATTGTTAAAAGAGCTTCATTACATAATGCTGATCAGATAGAGAAACTAGATATTCGAATAAATGATACCGTTTTTGTAGAAAAAGGAGGGGAAATTATTCCTAAAATTATTAAGGTAGATTTATCAAAAAGACCAGCAGATTCAGAACCTACCAAATACGCTACAAATTGCCCTGAATGCGATACTGAGTTGATAAGAACAGAAGGTGATGCTAAGCATTATTGTCCAAATGAGTTTGGTTGTGCACCACAAATAACAGGAAGAATCCAGCATTATATCAGTAGAAAAGCAATGGATATTGATGGTTTAGGAGGAGAAACTGTTGATTTATTACGTAAAGAAGGTTTGATTCAGAATTATGCCGATTTATATGATTTAAAGGTTGAGCAAGTAATTCCTTTAGAGAGAATGGCAGAAAAGTCAGCTCAGAATATGGTAGATGGCATAGAGAAGTCGAAAGAAATTCCATTTGAAAAAGTATTATTTGCATTAGGAATTCGATTTGTAGGAGAAACAGTAGCAAAAAAATTAGCAAAGCACTTTAAGTCGATAGATAACTTAATGACTGCCGATTTTGAAACGTTAGTCGCTGTTGATGAAATAGGAGATAGAATAGCCCAAAGTATTATTGATTTTTCTAATGATTTAGGAAATATTCAGTTGATAGATCGATTAAAAGCTTATGGAGTGCAATTGGAAGTTTCAGCAAAAAGTTTAGAAAATCAAACCGATAAATTACAAGGAAAAGTGTTTGTAGTTTCAGGAGTTTTTCATCAAATGAGCCGAAATGAATTGAAAAAAGCAATTGAAGATAACGGAGGTAAGGTAAGTTCATCAATTTCTAAAAAAACAACATATATAGTAGCAGGAGATAATATGGGACCTAGCAAGCTAACAAAAGCAGAAAATTTAGGAATTCCGATTGTTTCAGAACAAGATTTTATTGATATGATTAAATAGTATTTAGTTTTGAATAGAAATTATATAAATAAGGCTTTTATTTGTTCAATTTGGAGTTTGTTATTTTTATTATCAGGTATTTGTTTAATATTTATATTTCCAATATTTGTTATGATTTGGTTAACTCTATTTTTTTTATTTGTTGCTTTTGTTTTTAGTGTTGTTAGTTTATTCTTCTTGTTAAAAGAGAGAAAAACTAATGAAAAATTTAAAAAATGGTTTAGTTATATAATTTCTGTTCCAACAATTCTTCTTTTTTTAGTGTTTATTTTTATGCTGTATATTAATCTATAAACTTTTTAAATTTAACTTATGACCAAACAAACCAAAATCGCTATTACATCAATATTATTTTTATTAGTAGCCATAGCAGATGTATATGCAGTAATAACAGAAACTAAAAGTTTAGAAATAATTTTTAAACCATTATTAATGACAACACTAGCAATAGTGTATTTGGTTTCAGTAAAAAAGCCTAATTTTTGGCTGGTTTCCGCTTTGTTTTTCTCATTTTGGGGAGATGTATTTTTGTTAGATGAAGCAAATTATTTTGTGTTTGGACTAGGGTCATTTTTAATAGCACATATAATGTATATCAAAATGACATCGCAGCTTTTAAAAAAGCCATCTATAAATAAAATACTAAAAGCAGCAATTATTTTTATAGCATTATTTGGAGGAGTATTATTCTTAATTATTGATAATTTAGGAGAGATGTTGTTACCAGTAATAGTGTATGGTGTGGCAATTTCAGCATTTGGAACGAGTGCTTTATTAAATTATCAACAAGAAAAATCAACAGAAAACACCTGGTTATTATTAGGAGCAATTTTATTTATTGCCTCAGATAGTTTAATCGCTTTAAATAATTTCTATGCACCTAAAAAATTATTCGTAATAGCTATTATAGTATTATATGTGGTATCTCAATACTTAATAGTAAAAGCTATGATAGCTAAAAAACAGTAGTTTTAAAATGGAAAAGCCAAGACTTTCTCGGTTAACACAATTAGTAACAATGTTACAATCTAAACGATTGATAACAGCAAGAGAGTTGGCAGAAAAGTTCAATGTAAGTATCCGAACTATTTATAGAGATATTAGAACTTTAGAAAATTCAGGAGTGCCTATTGTTACTGAGGAAGGAAAAGGATATTTTTTACAGGAAGGATATCAGTTACCGCCAGTAATGTTTTCGGAAGAAGAAGCAAATGCTTTAATTACAGCAGAACAATTAATTATAAAAAACAAGGATACCTCATTTGTAGAAAACTATTCAAATGCAATTACTAAAATAAAAGCTGTTTTAAAATATTCGCAAAAGGATAAAGCAGATTTACTTTCAAAAAGAATTGTATTTCGATTTAATCAAGAAAAAGAGCAATCGAGTAATTATTTGATGCAGTTACAAACAGCAATTACAAATTTTCAGTTGTTAGAAATAGAATATCATTCACTTCAAAATAAAACAACCAAAAGATTTGTTGAACCATTTGCCATGTATAGTACCAATTTAAATTGGTTGTTAATAGCTTTTTGTAGGTTGCGTAATGAATTTAGAGCATTTCGAATAGATTGTATACAAAAAGTTGTTGTAACTGGAGAACACTTTGAATCTCATAATATGACTTTGGAAGACTATTTTAAGATGTATATTCAAAAATATTCTGATACCCCTGACAAACCTTTGTCATAAGCTGCTTTTATTTTTGTGTAAACATTAAAAAATATAACAATGAACACATTAAAAAAAGAAGCATTTTATGTAGTTGGAATTTCAATAAGAACTACAAATGAAAACGGAAAAGCAATGCAAGATATTCCTGCATTATGGCAACGATTTATGAAAGAAGGTGTTATAAACAAGCTTTCAAATAGAGTAGGAGATGAAAGTTATGCTGTTTATACAGATTACGAAAAAGATCATACAAAACCCTATACAATGATTTTAGGCTATGAAGTAGAAAACTTAGAAAACATCCCAGAAGGAATGATTGGTAAAAAAATTGAAGCATCTAGTTATGAAAAATTTATAGCTAAGGGTGATTTAACAAAAACAGCAGTTGTTGACGAATGGATGAAAATTTGGAATTCGGATATCAACAGAACTTATACATCCGATTTTGAAGTCTACGGAAGCAAAACTCAAGACCCAACAAATGGAGAAGCAGAAATATTTATAGCTATTCAATAAATGACAAATTTAGATAACTTTTATTTCGATAAAGAAGAACCAGTTAAAGGTTGTTTGTTGGCGTTAAAAAGTATTATCCAAAATTATCATCCAGATTTGAAAGAACAATGGAAGTATCGCCTACCTTGTTTTATGTTAGGGAATAAAATATTTTGTTATCTATGGGTAGATAGAAAAACTCAGTTCCCGTATATAGCTATAGGAAATGGAGTTAAAATAGAACATCCAGACTTGATTCAAGGAAATAGAACTTTTGTAAAGTTGTTACTAATAAATCCGAATGAAGATATTCCCATAGAAAAGATTCATCAAATTTTTGATATGGCAATGAAATTATATAAAAAAAAGCGAGTTTAGAAAGTTCTAAACTCGCTTTTCAGTTAACAAATTCAAAAAAGGAAATTATAATTTGTTTCCTATAAAAGGAATATCTTTTCTATTTATAATAAGTAAAATAATACCAGCTATAAACGTAATTACTGCACAAATAAACAAAGCACCTCCATCATTATTATGTTCAATGCCCAATTTTGTTAAATGTCCCATAATAGCACCACCCATAAGACCAACGGTTAAAATAGCTCCTAACCATGTTCTCTTAGGAATGAATAATAAAATTGAAGCTATCAACTCTAAAACTCCGGTTCCTATTCTCATACTAGCTTCATTTTCTCCAGCTAGTTTAGTAAATAAATCGATACTTTCTTGAGCACCAGAGAATTTAAAAAACAAAGTTTGAAGCATAATAATAGCAGCTATCAACTTTAAAATAAGTGGTAAATATTTTTTCATTATTATTGGTTTTGTTGTTTTAGACGAGCTCTTTTTTATTCCTTACATATACATAAAGTACTATTTTTGCTTTATGAGAAAAATTATATTTTACCTACTAGTATTTTCGGTATTAACAGGATGCAAAACCGAAAAAATGTCATTAAATTTTTTGAACGAATTTATTGTTAAAGATTCTTTACAGTTTGAAAATGCAATTGTTGGAGGAATTTCAGGAATAGATTATTATAATAATGAGTATTATATGGTAGTTGACGATGCCAGAAACCCAAGAATTTTAGTTGGAGATATACTTATTGAAAAAGATTCAATAAAATCGGTAGAATTCAAACAAACAATTGAAATAAAAGATACGACAAGTTCTTTTTATAAGAATAATGTGTTGGATTTAGAATCTGTTTTCGTATACAATAATCAGTTTAATTTAGTTAGTGAAGGTTCTATAAGAAGAGGGAAAAATCCATCGATATTTGCAACAAATATGCAAGGTGAATTTCAAAAAGAAATAACAATACCAAGTTACTTTGAAGCAAATTCTAAAGCAAAACCAAAACATAACGGAGCTTTTGAAAGTTCATCTAAAAGTTTTGATAACAAAGGGTTTTGGGCAGCAATGGAAGCACCGTTAGAAGCAGATGGAGAAGAACCAACATTTCATGAAACAAAATCACCTATTAGAATTACTTATTTTGACAATGTAACTCAAAAAGCAACTAAACAGTTTGCGTATCAGCTAGAAAAAATTGATAAACCAGCGAAAGGAAAAATAAATTTAAATGGAGCTACTGCTATTTTAGAGTATGCTGAAAATAGTTTTTTTATTGTTGAAAGGATATACCAAAGTGGTTATGGAAGCTTTGGAAATACGATTAGAATTTTCAAAGCTACAATAACAAAAGAATCAACAAATACTCTAAATATGTCATCGTTGAAAAATGAAAAATATGTGCCTTTAAAAAAAGAATTGCTTTTCGATTTCAACAGTGTTAAAGATCAGTTGAGAGAAGGATTTATAGACAATGTAGAAGGTATTACTTTAGGACCTAAATTATCTAATGGTAATCAATCATTAATTTTAGTAGCTGATGATAATTTTCAATTATATGGAAAACAACTAAATCAGTTTTTATTATTAGAAATAGTAGATAAATAATGTACATTAGCGTTCGCAATTTTTTAAAATGATAAGTAAATTCAAATATAAATCGATTCAGAAGGCTTATGATGGTTTTGTAGACAAGAAAATACATAAAAATCATAAAGATAGTTTAATAAAAAAGGTTGCTATTTTATTAGATAATGAGTCTCTGGTTAATGTAATGATATCTAATTTAACAAGTAAATTTCCTTTTAAAAAAGAAAATATTACAGTACTAATATTTAGAGAGTATTCTAAAAAAGACGAAGAGTCACCTTTGTTTTTTACCGATAATGATTTTGGCTTTAATGCGAGTTTAAAATCAGACAATTTAAAAGAGTTCGTTAAAAAAGAGTATGATTTACTTATTAATTATACAAAGACTCCTAATTTATATGCGAATATGGTAACTTTGTTGTCACAATCTGATTTGAAGGCAGGTTTTGCGAATATTGACGATAGATTATATGATATTGTTATATCAGACGAAGGTCAAAATGAAGCAATTTTAAATCAGGAACTAAAAAAATATTTAACGATTTTAAATAAAATATAATGCAAAAATTTGTTGGTACTGGAGTTGCATTAGTTACTCCTTTTAACGAAGATTTAAGTGTAGATTTCGATGCACTTAGAAGGTTAGTAAACTTTAATATTGATAACGGAATTAATTATCTGGTTATTAATGGAACAACCGGAGAAAGCGGTACTATAACAAAACAAGAAAAGGAAGAAATTATAAAGGTAATAGTTGAAGAAAACAAAGGACGATTACCTTTAGTGTTAGGAGTAGGTGGAAATAATACTCAAGTAGTTGTAGATGAGTTAAAATCGCTAGATTTATCAGAGATAGATGCAATTTTATCAGTAGCACCTTATTACAGTAAACCTACACAAGAAGGTTTTTACCAACATTACAAAGCAATTTCATTAGCAAGTCCAAAGCCAATTATTTTATATAATGTACCAGGTAGGACAGCAAAAAATATGGAACCAGCAACTACGTTACGTTTAGCGAATGATTTTGAAAATATTATAGCGGTAAAAGAAGCAGGAAATAATCAACAACAATATCTAGAATTATTAAAAAATAAACCAGAAGACTTTTTAATCATTTCTGGTGATGATGATTTAGCCTTAGGAGTTGTATTAGCAGGAGGGTCAGGAGTAATTTCTGTAATAGGACAAGGATTACCAAAAGAATTCTCTAGAATGATTCAATTAGGGTTAGAAGGAAAAAATAAAGAAGGGTATGAGATTCATTACAAATTAATGGATATTGTAAATTATATTTTTGAAGAAAATAATCCAGCAGGAATAAAAGCAGTATTAGCAAAACAAGGAATTTGTTTAGATGAAGTACGCTTACCTTTGGTTACTGCCACAGAAGAGTTACAAACTAAAATTTCAGACTTTATAGATAATCTATAATTTGTCTAAAGAAAAATAAATTTTAAAAAAGACTACAATTATTTAATTGTAGTCTTTTTTATCATCTTTGTAAAAAAAAAGCTATGAAACATTTTAAAATAATATTTAAGATTTCATTTATAATTATCTTTTTAATTTCTTGTAATAAAAATTCAGAAGATATAGTAGAACAAGAGTCTTTTATTATAGTAAACGGAGAAAAGTCAAAAATTGAAAATGCATTTTGGTTTAAGAATAATCTTGGTGGTATATCCATGATATTTTTAAATGGATCTGTTGAAATTAAAGAAGGTGATGTTTATTTGGGGAATAATGTAGTTAAAGATAGGCTAGGTTATTTAGAAATAAATTTATCAATAAATAATCTTTATCATGGAGACTATAATTTTCCTATAGAATTAAAACATTTATATGGGTATATTTGTATTTCGAGTGGAGGAGGCAGCTATCCTTGTAACGATTATGTTAATATAACAGGTGTTCATGTAGATAAAGATAAAGTTACAGCTAAAGTTCAAATAAAAGAAGGGACTGATGGAGACATTGTAATAGATGTTAATGCTGATGATGGAAATAATAGAAAAATATCAGGATTTTTTAAAGGGAAAATAAATCAATTAATTTTAAATTAAGATAAAAACATTATGTTATCAAAAAAAATAGAAAAAGCTTTAAATGAGCAAATAAAAATAGAGGCAGAATCATCACAGGTATATTTATCAATGGCATGTTGGGCAGAAATTCAAGGATTTGAAGGAGTTGCGCAATTTATGTATGCTCATTCAGATGAGGAGCGTATGCATATGTTAAAATTGGTGAAGTTTGTAAATGAAAGAGGTGGACATGCGAAAGTATCGGCATTAGCAGCTCCTCCAATTGAGTTTGGTTCATTTAAAGATATGTTTCAAACATTATTTGACCACGAAGTAATGGTATCAAAGTCAATAAACGATTTAGTACATATTACATTGGAGGAAAGAGATTATGCAACACATAATTTCTTACAATGGTATGTTTCTGAACAAATAGAAGAAGAAGCGTTAGCAAGAACTATTTTAGATAAAATCAATTTAATTGGTGATGATAAAGGTGGTTTATATTTGTTTGATAATGATGTAAAGCAGATAGTTGTTCAAGGAGCTGATAACACGGCAGAGTAAGATTAACAAACATTTAGGAAATCTTTGGATTTTTTATAACAGATTTTATAGTTTATTGCAATGCTCTATTTAGAGAAAAAAATCGTTTTAATAATCCATAAATAATCATTAATTTTGCCAGATGCAAAAAATTAAAAATTTAGCGTACTTATTTGTAATGCTTTTAGTATTGTCTTCTTGTGGAGAATACCAAAAAGTGTTAAATAAAGGAACTGTAGAAGAACAATATAAAATGGCTGTGAAAATGTACGAAGCGCAAAAGTACAGTAGAGCCTTACGTTTATTTGAAAAAGTTACACCATCTTACAGAGGAAAACCACAAATGGAACGTATACAGTTTATGGTTGCTCAGTCAAGTTTTAATGTAAAAGATTATACTTCTGCAGGATATTATTTCAAAAGATTTACAAGGAATTATCCAAAAAGTTCAAAAAAGGAAGAGTCTGCTTTTTTATCAGCATTAAGTTATTATAAAGCATCTCCTCGTTTTAGTTTAGATTCTTCAGATACAAAGAAAGCTTTAGAATCTTTTCAAGAATTTATAGATAATTACCCTGATTCAGAAAAATTAGAAGAGGCTAATAAGTATTATGCTGAATTGCGCGGTAAATTAGAAAAGAAAGCTTTTGAAATAGCAAAAACATATTACCGTACGGCAGATTATGATTCAAGAAATTATAGAGCAGCAATAGTTGCTTTTGATAATTTGTTGTCAGATTATTTAGGAACAAAATATAAAGAAGAGGCTTTGTTTTATCGTTTGAAAGCTGCGCATGATTTTGTTTTAAAAAGTACATCGCGTAGAAAAGGAGCTAGAATCAAGACCGCAATTAAGGCCTATGAGAAATTAAAGAAGAACTTTCCTGAATCTAAATTCATGAAAGAATCTAATATAATGTTATCTACATTAAATAAAGAACAAGAACAATTAGTTAAAAGTTAGAAAATGGATTATAAAGAAACGAAAGCAGCATTAAGTACTATAACTTATGATAAAGAAGCTATCGAAGCTCCAACTGATAATATCTATGAAGCTATTTCAATTATAGCTAAGAGAGCTACACAAATTAATTCTGATTTAAAGAAAGAATTGGTAGATAAGTTAGACGAATTTGCTACTTATAATGACAGTTTAGAAGAAATTTTTGAAAATAAAGAACAAATTGAAGTTTCTAAGTTTTACGAGCGTTTACCAAAACCACACGCAATTGCAGTGGAAGAATGGTTAAATGACAAAGTATATCACAGAACTCCAGACGCAGAATAATATGTCTGTATTAAGCGGTAAAAAAGTTTTACTTGGCGTTACCGCTGGTATAGCTGCATACAAAACAGCGAACTTAGTTCGTTTATTTATAAAATCAGGCGCAGAAGTCAAAGTAGTAATGACTCCTGCGTCTAAAGATTTTATTACACCTCTTACCTTATCTACATTATCTAAAAATCCAGTTCATTCAACTTTTTATGAAAAAGAAGATGAAAATGAACTTTGGAATAATCACGTCGATTTAGGATTGTGGGCAGATTTAATGATAATTGCCCCAGCAACTGCAAATACCTTGTCTAAAATGACTAATGGTACTTGCGATAATTTGTTGTTAGCAACTTATTTATCGGCAAAATGTCCAGTATATTTTGCACCTGCAATGGATTTAGATATGTATCAACATCCATCAACAAAAGACAGTATAAATAGCTTAGAGAGTTTTGGTAATATATTAATACCAGCAGCTTCAGGTGAGCTGGCTAGTGGACTTGTAGGAGAGGGACGTATGGCTGAACCAGAGGATATAGTATCGTTTATTGAAAATGATATTGTTTCAAAATTACCACTCCGAGGAAAAAAAGTATTGTTAACAGCTGGCCCTACCTATGAGGCAATAGATCCTGTTCGTTTTATAGGAAATCATTCCTCAGGAAAAATGGGGTTTGAAGTAGCCAAAACAGCAGCTAATTTAGGGGCAGAAGTTTATTTAGTGTCTGGTCCTTCACATCAAAAGGTAAATCATTCATTTATTCATAGAATAGATGTAAAGTCGGCACAAGACATGTATGAGGCTTGTCATAAATACTATAAAGAGGTAGATATTGCTATTTTATCTGCAGCTGTTGCTGATTATAGACCAAAAAATATAGCTTCTCAGAAAATAAAAAAGAAAGAAACAGCGTTAACAATTGAGTTAGAACCAACAAAAGATATTTTAAAATCATTAGGTGAGATAAAAGAAAATCAATTGTTGGTAGGATTTGCATTAGAAACAAATAATGAAGTAGAAAATGCAAAAAGTAAAATTGCACGTAAAAATTTAGATTTAATTGTATTAAATTCGTTACAAGATAAAGGTGCTGGTTTTGCTACCGATACTAATAAGATAACTATAATTGATGCCGATTTTAACGAGAAATCATTTGATTTAAAATCGAAGAAGGAAGTATCAAAAGATATAATTAACGAAATAATACATAAACTAAATGCGTAAGTTTCTTTTTTTAATTTTTATTTTATCATCAGTTTTTACAATTCAATCACAAGAATTAAATGCATTAGTAACTATTAATGCCGATAAGGTTCAGAGTAGTAATAAACAAGTATATGAAACATTGCAAAAAGCATTAACAGAATTTATTAATGATAAGCAATGGACAAATAAAAAATTTAAACAACAGGAACGTATTAATTGTGCATTTACAATTATAGTAGACGAGCAAAGCGGAAATAATTTTAAAGCTAGCTTACAAATACAATCTACGCGACCAGTTTATAATTCAACCTATGCATCGCCAATTTTAAATATTAACGATACCAATTTTAATTTTCGTTATAATGAATTTGATCCGTTAAACTTTAATCCTAATATTTATGAATCAAATTTAATATCTACCATAGCATTTTATGTATATGTTATTTTAGGAGTTGATGCAGATACCTTTGCTTTAAAAGGAGGAACCAATTATTTGCAACAAGCCGAAAATGTAATGTTACAAGCTCAATCAAATGGAGAAACAGGTTGGCAAAATCAAGTAGGAAAGCAAAATAGGTTTGCATTGATAGATAATTTATTATCTTCAAATTTTACTCCTTTGCGTACTATTTATTATGATTATCATAGAAAAGGTTTTGATAATTTTTCTGATAATCCTGATGGAGCAAAAGAAGTTATAGAATCGAGTGTTATAAACTTAGATAAATTACATAATCTAGCTATTGGAAATTATATGATTCGTGTTTTCTTAGATGCTAAAGGAGATGAAATAGCAAGAATATTTACAGATGGTAAGCCAACTAGAAAAGTTCAAGAAATGAGAAGCGTACTAGAAAAAGTAGCACCAACTTATAAAGATAAGTGGAGAAAAATAGAATAAAAACTTAGTACAAACTAAGATTATTATAAAAGCTATAATGTATTAATCATTATAGCTTTTTTTATGATGTTATTTATCCTAAAAATAGTTTTTCAAAAGGTATTTCTAATACTCTAGCTATTTGATGCAAGCGAATAATAGTTAAGGTTGTTTTACCGCTTTCTATCTTACTGTAAGCATTTTGACTAATTTGAAGTAGATTAGCCATCTTATCTTGAGAGAGTCCTTTCCTTAAACGTTCTAAGCGTATATTTTCTGTAATAATTTTAATATTCTCATCCATACTTTTCAATATGTCTTAATATATCAAGACAATAAATAATTAGTTTGTATAAGTTGGGAGAATATAGTCTAACAAATTTATTAAATTAAAGTTTATAAAAACAGTTTAAAAAGCGAATTTTAAGAAAATCAAAACTTTAGGCTATATTTTAAAACTACAAGCTATTATTTAAAACCTGAGGATTTTGTGTAAAATAAAATAAAGTTTGAAATTTATCCTAGTTATTGCAATGACATGTCATAAAGCTATGAGTGACATAAAAGAAATCGTAGAATGTTATGAATTTAAAATACTATAAAATGATAATTAATAGTGTTTTATTAAAAACTATTTAAGTATGAAAAAATTAGAATTAAATCAGATGGAAAACCTTCAGGGAGCTCTTGGTTGTGGATCTTTATTTGGCTTAGCTACAGCAGGTGCTATAGGAGGATTGTTATTGGCAGCATCAGGCCCAATTGGCTGGGGAGCTGCACTTTATTTAGCATCAGGTGCTAGTATTTGGGGAACAGGAGTATTCTGTGAAGATTAAAAATTAAAAATCATGAAAGAATTAACTTTAAATCAAATGGAACTTTTAGAAGGACAAGGGTTCTGGGGTGGATTATGTGTCGGTATGGGAGCTGTTTCTGTAGGTGTAGGAATTGCTGCTACTTTTTTCTCTTGGATCCCAATTGGATGGGTTGGAGGTGCAATATTAGCTGCTGATGCTGCTTGTGTTGTATACGGCTTCAGTCAACTTGATTAAATATGGGGAAAAGAAAAAACCTTTTGATAATAGCTATAATAATTATAGCAACAACAACTGTTTTACTTTTCTTTGATTTGCTAGGATTTATTAAAAACAAATATATGCCTATGTTCGGATATGTAATAATACTACTTGGCACTGCATTTGTATTTTATAAAAGCAATAAAAAAAAGTTCTAAACTATAACCCAATAATAATTTAAACTATTATTGGATAAAATTAACAGACTAATTTAAAAAATAAATGAAAGTATATATAATGATTGTAATTATAGCAATACTGATTATTATAAATAAGTATTTGAATTTTATTGAATTACCTAAGTTTTTGTATGCAATTTCTTATGTAGTTACAGGAACAAGTTTATTTGTAGTTACATGTCTAAAAAAACAAAGAAAGAGGAATTAAATTAGTATAGACATAGATTGCTATTCCCTAGATATCCTTGTTTTTGTATTTTTAACTGATATCTATAAAATGAATAGCTATTAGTCTTTTAAGTAGATAAAAAATATTAGAAAAAGTTGAAGAACTTTACTTCCTAAATTGATTAAATAAAAGTTTATCATAATCAACAAGTAGGGTAGTTTAAAACCAATAAGTTGTATTTTAAAACTACAGGCTATTATTTAAAATTATATGTTTTAATATGAAAAAAATAAAAATATTTGATATAATTTTCTCAATACCTTTCATTTATTATGTTACAAGAATGATTTTTTTTCAAGCAAAGTAAATAAATGGGATTACATATTATTATTTATTAGTATAATATATTTAATTTTTAGAGATTGGAAAAGAGGATAAATAATTTTAAATTCTTTTTCTTCTACATACTTTCTGTTTTTATTAATAATTATTCCTTGTAACTATAAAGATACTGATTATTATAAATAAGTGTTTGAATTTTATTGAATTACCTAAGTTTTTGTATGCAATTTCTTATGTAGTTACATATCTAAAAAAACAAAGAAAGAGGAATTAAATTAGTATAGACATAGATTGCTATTCTCTAGATATCCTTGTTTTTGTATTTTTAATTGATATCTATAGAATAAATAGCTATTAGTCTTTTAAGTAGATGAAAAATATTAGCAAAAGTTGAAGAACTTTACTTCGTAAATTGATTAAATAAAAGTTAATCATAATCAACAAATTGAATAGTTTAAAACCAATAGTTGTATTTTAAAACTACAAGCTATTATTTAAAACCTAAGTGTTTTGTGTAAAACAAAATAAAGTTTGAAATTTATCCTAGTTATTGCAATGGCAAGTCATAAGGCTATGAGTGACATAAAAGAAATCGTAGAATGTTATGAATTTAAAATACGATAAAATGATAAAAATTGTATTGTTTATAATGTTGTATTTGTTTAAAAATATTTTAAAATGAAAAATTTAGAGTTGGATAAAAAGCCCCTTTATTTAATCACATATATCATTTACTTATTAGTTATATTAAATTACTTTTTATATTTATTCATTTATGAAGATAAGGTTGATATTTCTTTGATATTTTTAATGTTAGGTGGAGTTTTGATACTAATGAATAGATGTTTAGTTCGTAAAAGAATAAATATGAATTCCAAAAAATAAAATTGTTGGTTATCAGGTAGGTAAGTGTTGTATATAGAAACAGACTTTATTTTTATGAAACCAACATCAAAATTTATACAACTATTACAATAGGAGTTGTTATTTTAATAGTTTTTACAATTGCATATATGGAATATGTTATAATTAGTAAAAAAAAAAATCTTATAAACATACTTATATCTCTCTCGTTGATAATTATTTCTCTTATAATTAGTTTAATTGACAATAAGAGAAGTAATAATCAGTAGGGGTAGTAAAGTTGAAAACGCATCTTTTGAAATAATTTAAAAAGTGTCCTAATATTTAGAATGCATTTTATACGGCCATTTTTAGTTTAAGAGAGATTTATAAAGTTTAGTAGTGATTTCTATATTTTAAAATCCAAAGAAATGATGAATAAAAAGCTTGTTTTAAAAAGAAATGGAGAATTGAATAATAGAGCTAGGAGCTATAAATTATTTATTAATGACGAATACTTTGAAGATATTAATAGAAATGAAGAAAAAATTATTGTAGTAAATTCTAATACAGTCAATTTGGTTCTTAAAATAGATTGGTGTAAATCTAAAAAACATGAAATTAAGTTTAGAGATAATGAAAATCAAAAAGAATTTGAAATAAGTAGTTCAATTTCGAATAAACTTTGGAATTTAATAGTTGCAGGAATGATATTTTCGATACTTTTATTTTTTATTTTAAGAATTAATTTTTTTGGAATTTTGGCTGTAGGTTTTGTATTAATACCTTTTTATAAAATTACAATTGATAGAAATAATTATCTAATTGTTAAAGAGGTTAAAACTTAAATAAGAAGATTCTTATTGTTCAACTCCCTAGTATTTTTCTAATTTTATATTAGAATCACTTTATTATTCTTTCTATAAAAATGAATTTTTAATTCCCTCAAAATCCTTACTTTTATTTTTTCTAAAAAGTAAGATTTGTTAACACATTTATCTATACATAATTACGCGTTAATCAATCAATTATCGATTGATTACACAAAAGGCTTATCAATAATAACAGGTGAAACAGGAGCCGGAAAATCCATTTTATTAGGAGCTTTAGGCTTGGTAATGGGAAATCGTGCCGATTTATCATCTTTAAAGAATACAGAAAAGAAATGTGTAATAGAAGCACAGTTTGATGTAGAAGGTTATTCTTTACAAAACTTATTTAAGAAGTTAGATCTTGATTATGAAGCGGAGACTATTATAAGAAGAGAGATTTTACCTTCAGGAAAATCAAGAGCATTTGTAAATGATACGCCAGTTACTTTATCGGTATTAACTTCCTTAAAAGGAAGATTGATAGATATTCATTCACAGCATCAGACTATGGAATTATCTGATGTAGGTTTTCAGTTCTCTGTAATTGATGCTTTGGCTAAAAATCAAGCAAAAGTAGCATCCTACCAAAGAGGAATGGTGAAGTATAATTCTCTTAAAAAAGAATTAAAAACACTTCAAGAAGAAACTGAAAAATCTAAAGAACAATACGAATATAACTTACACTTATTTAAAGAACTTGAAGAGGCTGATTTAAAAGAAGGGGAGCAGGAAGTTTTAGAAGAAAAGCTTGATAAATTAAATAATATTGAAGAGATAAAATTAAATTTATCAGAAGCTTTACAAACTTCTATCAACGAAGAAATAGGAATTCAGAGTTTGCTTCACTCATTAGAAAATAACTTACAGAAAATTAGTTCTTTTTCTAAAAATTATGAAGAACTATCTAATAGAATCTCTAGTGTAAAGATAGAATTAGACGATGTTATTTCTGAATTAGAAACAGCGAATGAAGATGTTGAGTTTAATCCTAATGAGATAGAGGAATTAAATGATAGATTGCAATTAATTTATAATTTACAAAAAAAGCATTCGGTAGATTCTATAAAAGAGTTATTAGCTATTTATGAATCGTTGTCAGAAAAAGTAGCTCAAGTTGAAGATGCAGGAGGTTTACTAGAAGCAAAAAAATCAGAAATTAATGAGGTTGCTAAAAAGCTCGATGAAGTAGCAGCCATGATTACAAAATCTAGAAATAAAGCGATTCCTAAATTACAAAAGGAGTTAGAATTTTTATTAGCAGAGTTAGGAATGCCAAATGCTCGTTTTTCAATAGAGTTAACCGATTCTGAAGCTTATTTATCAAACGGAAAAGATAATTTAGCATTCTTATTTTCGGCAAACAAAGGAGGGAATTTTGGAGAGCTTAAAAAAGTAGCATCTGGAGGTGAACTTTCTAGAATTATGTTATCGATTAAAAAAATATTATCAAAAAATATACAATTACCAACCATTATTTTTGATGAAATTGATACAGGAGTATCCGGTGAAGTATCTAACAAAATTGCAAAGATTATGGAAGATATGGGTGCTAACATGCAGGTAATTACAATAACACACTTGCCACAAATAGCAGCAAAAGGAGCAAGACATTACAAAGTATTTAAAGGAGAAGAAAAAGGAGTTACGACTTCTAACTTAAAAGTACTGTCTGAAGAAGAGCGTATTGTGGAAATAGCAGAGATGTTAAGCGGGAAAGATATTTCAGAAAGCGCCTTAACCCACGCAAAAGAATTATTAAATTAAGGTATATTTGCTGAACAAACGAACAACTATATTTAAAAATATAAAATAATATGTATAACTTATTAAAAGGTAAGAAAGGAATTATTTTTGGAGCATTAGACGAAAATTCTATTGCTTGGAAAGTTGCGGAGCGTGCTCATGAAGAAGGAGCAGAATTTGTTTTAACTAATGCACCTATAGCAATGCGTATGGGGCAAATTAAAGAGTTAGCAGCAAAAACTGGATCTGAAATTATTCCTGCAGATGCTACTTCTATGGAAGATTTAACAAACTTAGTTGAAAAGTCTATGGAAATTTTAGGAGGAAAAATAGATTTTGTATTACACTCTATAGGAATGTCGGTAAATGTACGTAAAGGACGTCATTATACTGATTCTAAATATGATTTTACAACAAAAGGATGGGACGTTTCGGCTGTGTCATTTCACAAAGTAATGAACGTTTTATACAACAAGCAAGCGATGAATGAATGGGGAAGTATTGTTGCATTAACTTATATGGCAGCACAAAGAGTATTCCCTGATTATAATGATATGGCTGATAATAAAGCTTATTTAGAGTCTATTGCTCGTAGTTTTGGATACTTCTTTGGAAGAGATCATAAAGTACGTGTAAATACAATTTCTCAGTCACCTACACCAACAACAGCTGGGCAAGGAGTTAAAGGTTTTGATGGATTTATTTCTTATGCAGAAAAAATGTCTCCATTAGGAAATGCTACTGCTTTAGAGTGTGCTGATTATACAATTTCATTATTCTCAGATTTAACAAAGAAAGTAACGTTACAAAACTTATTTCATGATGGAGGATTCTCTAACATGGGAGTTAGTGATGCAGTAATGGAAAAATTTACTGAAGAGTAATTTTTAGATAAATAGATAAATAAAATGCAAATCGTTAGATTTGCATTTTTTATTGATATATACAGTTATGAACACAATTTTACACATTGAGAAAGAGCTTGAATCATTAAGGCAAGAGTTAAAAACACATGATTTATATACATCGTTAAAAGATATTGAAGATGTAAAAACATTTATGGAATCTCACGTATTTGCAGTTTGGGATTTTATGTCGTTGTTAAAAGCATTGCAACAAAATTTAACTTGTGTTAATTTACCATGGCTTCCAGTAGCAAACTCGACTACAGCTCAATTTATAAATGAAATTGTATTAGGAGAAGAGACAGATGTAAATGAGTTAGGAGAGCCTAAAAGTCATTTCGAGATGTATATCGATGCTATGAGACAAGCAGGAGCAGATACTTCTCAAATAGCTAAATTTATATCAAAACTTATTGATGGTGAAAATGTTCAAGAAGCCTTACAAAGTGTAAATGCTATTGATGAAGTAAAAGACTTTATAAACTTTACTTTTGAAGTAATAGCAACTTCTGAACCTCATATTATAGCTTCAAGTTTTACATTTGGTAGAGAAGATGTAATACCAGATATGTTTTTAGAAATAGTAAAAAATACTGAAGAAAAAGAAAGTTCAAATTATAGTAAACTTACTTATTACTTGAATAGACATATTGAATTAGATGGAGATGAACATGGCCCTTTATCATTAAAAATGATTGAAGAATTATGTGGTACAGATCAACAAAAGTGGGATGATGTATTGTACTATGCAAAAGAATCTTTAGCAAAAAGAATCAATCTTTGGAAAGGTATTACTAAACAAATAAATGAAAGTGTTTTAGTATAATGAAATTAAAGTTTTCTATAATAGTTCCGGTATATAATCGGCCAAAAGAAATTGATGAATTATTAGAAAGTCTTACCAAACAAGATTTTCAGCATAATTTTGAAGTTCTTATTATAGAAGATGGATCTGATAATTCTTCTGAGACTATAGTTGATAGCTATAAAGAGAAATTAAATCTTCATTATTTTTTTAAAGAGAATAGTGGAGCAGGAGCTAGTAGAAATTACGGAATGGAAAAAGCTTCTGGAAACTATTTTCTTATACTTGATTCTGATGTGATTGTTCCTCATCAGTATTTATCTGAAGTTCATCAAAGATTAGAAGAAAAATATACTGATGCTTTTGGAGGGCCTGATGCTGCACACGAAAGTTTTACAACACTTCAAAAAGCAATAAACTATTCGATGACTTCTATTTTAACAACAGGAGGAATTAGAGGAAAGAAAAAAGGAGTTGGGAAATTTCAACCAAGGAGTTTTAATTTTGGATTGTCAAAAAAAGCTTTTCTAACAACCAAAGGTTTTTCTAAAATGAAAACTGGAGAAGATATTGATTTAAGTTTTCGATTATGGGAAGAAGGTTTTGAAACTCAATTGATAGAAACAGCTTATGTTTACCATAAGAGAAGAAGTACTATTAAGCAATTTTTTAAACAAACTTTTTCTTTTGGAACGGCAAGGCCTATCTTAAACAAAAAATACCCAGAAACAGCTAAAATAACTTTTTGGTTTCCTAGTTTATTCATTATTGGATTAGACATTGCTATTATAGCAGCCTTATTTGGAATATGGCAATTTTTAGCTTTTTATGGAGTTTATTTTACTTTTCTATTCATAGATTCTTTATTTCAAAATAAAAGCCTTAAAGTAGCTTTTTTTAGTGTTATAACTACACTTACACAGTTTTATGGATATGGTTTGGGATTTCTTCAATCTCAATTTATAAAAAAATAAAAGCTCCCAATTTCATGAGAGCTTTTTTTATTTATCTACTAATCAATATTATTTTTCAGGATTTAATACTCCTAAAATATAACCATTGGTTAAATATTTTTTAGCAACTTTCTGAATATCTTTTTTAGTCAAAGCATTTACGCGATCTTCAAAAGATGTAGCATCAGAATCATCATTCTTTTGGTAGTCGACATTTTTAATTGTTCTTAACCAAAAACGATTTTTCTTAAGATCTTCTTTATGATCAGCAATCATTGCTTTTTTAGTTTTCATTAAATCTTCTTCAGTTGGACCATTTTTAACAATATCAGCAACTTGATCAACAGAAATTGTTTTTAATTTCTCAACATTTTCTGGAGCACAAGGGAATGAAATATTAAAGCGGTACCATCCGTATGGCATTTTTGAAATGCGTCCTCTAGTTCTAGAAGAATAAACTCCTCCTTCTTTTTCACGTAATTTTTCAGTTAACTTAATACTTACGATTTCTCCTAAACTAGAAAAAGCTAAGGCATCTTTTTTATTGTATTTAGCTTTACCTTGGTAAGTAATATTTACATTACTCTTAGGATCTTTACCTTTTAATACAGTTTTAGAATGTGATCCAGATAAAGGTCTGAAAGAACTTACTTTGTATGATTCATTAGAATTTTTGCCAGGTAAACTCGCTATGTATTTCTTAGAAAATTCTGCAAGTTTATTCTCATCAACATTACCTACAAAATAGAAGTTAAAATCACCAGCATCAGCAAAACGCTCTTGGTATTTTTTATAAGCTAGATTATAATCAGCTTTATCATATTTTTCAGGTGTTGGAAAACCAGTATAACGAGTATTTCCTTCATTCATAAATTCTGACATTTCTTTTTGAAAGAAGAAGTTTGGACTAGCTAATAAATTCCCTAAGAATCCTTTTTGCTTATTAACATATGATTTGAATGCTTTTTCATCTTTATTTAAAGAAGTAAAATATAAATGAACCATTTGGAAAAGCTCTTCTAAGTTTTTAGGAGAAGCAGAACCTCTAAATCCTTCACTTAAACCACTAATGTATGGATTAACACGTACAATTTTACCAGACATCATTTTAGATAAGTCATTTTTAGAATAGTTGTTAATTCCAGCTTGTGATAATGCTCCATTAGCAAAAGAAGTAGCTTTTAACTCTTCATCTGAGTATAAAGAAGTACCTCCAAAACTGAATGCATCAAATAAAATTTCGTCATTTTTAAAATCAGTCTTTTTGAAAGTAACTTTAGCACCGTTGCTTAATACAAATGTTTTCGTACCTAATTTTTTGTTTTCAGTTGTTTTAACAATTGTTCCAGCAGTAGGAGCTTTAGTAATTAAAGAAGTAGCTACGGCTTTATCTTCATACGGCTTTAAATCTTTTGTTTTTACATTGTTTAAAGCGTCTAAAACTTGTTGTTCAGTTACTACTTTTTTAGGTCCTGTAATAACAACTACACGGTTATCATCATGTAAAAAGTTTTTAATAATGTTGTTAACTTCATCAAGTTGAACTGAAGGTAATAACATTTGGTGAGCTTTGTATTCCCAATCAATACTAGGGATTGGCTCTTTGTCTAAATAGTTACTTACGTATTCACCAACAATTCTGTTAGACTCTCTTTTATCTTTGTCTTTAAAAGCTTTTTCAATACGAGCAACTACGTTCTTTTTAGCTCTATCTAATTCACCTTGTTTAAATCCATATCTCTTTACACGCTCACTTTCGTCTAGTAAAGCTTGTAATCCTTTTAATTGACCATCTGCACTAGTTCCAGCCATAGATTGGTAAGCATTTTTACCTCTAGCCCAAGTACCTCCATGGTAACTAAATCCATAAACAAAAGGTGGTTTTTCGCTGTTACGTAATTCGTCCAAACGATTGTTTAACATTTGAGCAAATAAAGACTTCACTAAAGAATTTCTATAGTCACCAACAGTAACTTCTGGTTTAGCTTCGTCATAATCTTTGTACATTAATTGTACTCTAGAAAAAGGAGCTTCTTTATCAGCTTCAATAGCGATAAAAGTCTCTTTATGATTCTTTAAAGGAGCTACCTCTCTTTTTCTTGGGTTTTTAGCCGCAGGAATTTTACCGAAGTGTGATTTAATTTTTTCCTCTAAGATTTTTACATCAACATCTCCAACAGCAACTACAGCCATTAAATCTGGACGATACCAATCTTTATGAAAACGACGAATACTTTCATGTTTAAAGTTTTCGATACTTTCTTTAGTTCCAATAGGTAATCTTTGAGCATATTTAGAACCATGCATTACCTTAGGTAAGTATTTTTCTAACATACGGCTGTCTGCACCTCTACGAGAACGGTATTCTTCTAAAACAACACCGCGCTCTTCATCAATGTCTTTTCCTTCTAATAATGCTCCATGTGCCCAGTCTTCAAGAATTTGAAAACCTTTTTCTAACTTAGTTTCATCATCACTTGGAATAGGTAAAATGTATACTGTTTCATCAAAACCAGTATAAGCATTTAAGTGTGCACCAAATTTTACACCTATAGATTGTAAATAATCTACTAATTCATTTTTCTTAAAGTTTTTAGTACCATTAAAGTTCATGTGCTCCATGAAGTGAGCTAAACCTAATTGATCATTATCTTCAAGAATAGATCCGGCGTTAACAGCTAAGCGTAATTCAACTTTGTTAGCTGGTTTAGGGTTTTGTTTAATGTAATATGTAATTCCGTTTGATAGTTTACCTATCTTAACTGAAGGGTCAGTGGGAATTTTCATAGAACGAATTTTTTCTTTTTTAGAAAGCTGTTGCTTTCTCTCTTTGGCAATTTGGCTATAGCCAGAAGTGGCTATTAAAGCGAGGGATAACCCCCATAAAATTTTTCTCATAGTATTATCTATAAATTGATTGAATTGCTAATATACTATGATAAAGTTAGAAACTAAAAGTTTAGTTGTTAATTAGTGTTAAAAAAGGCTCTCAAAAACTGAGAGCCTTTTCTTAAATAATATCTAAAATATTTTCTGGTGGACGTCCAATAACTGCTTTATTTCCATTAACAACAATAGGGCGTTCTATAAGTTTAGGATTAGTTATCATTGCATCTATAATTTCTGCGTCAGACAAATCTTTTCCTTTAAACTCTTCTTTCCAAATTTTTTCGTTTTTTCGAACTAATTCAATAGGAGATATGTTAAGCAAGTTAATCACTTCTGTTAATTCTTCTTTACTAGGAACATTATCCAAGTATTTTACTATCTCAAATTCTTTCCCAGATTCTTCCAAAATTTGTAAACCGTTACGAGATTTACTACATCTATTGTTATGGTATATTTTTATCATTATTTTTCTTTTTGTCCGTTTAACATTAAATAAGCCTTTAAAAAAGGATTGATATTTCCATCCATTACAGCATCTACATTTCCAGTTTCGTGAGCTGTACGTACATCTTTTACAAGTTTGTATGGATGCATTACATAGTTACGTATTTGACTTCCCCATTCATTCTTCATCTTATTGGCTTCAATATCGGCACGAGCTGCTAAACGTTTTTGTAACTCAATTTCATATAATTGTGATTTAAGCATTTGTAAAGCAGTAGCTCTATTATCGTGTTGAGAGCGTGAATTAGAACATTGAATTTGAATTCCAGTTGGTTTATGGTGTAGTTGAACTTTAGTTTCTACTTTGTTTACATTTTGTCCACCAGCACCACTTGAACGTGCAGTTGTAATTTCAATGTCTGCAGGATTTATTTCAATTTCTATAGAATCATCAGCAACAGGATACACATATACAGAAGCAAAAGATGTATGACGCTTCGCATTGCTATCAAAAGGAGAAATTCTAACTAAACGATGTACACCGTTTTCACCTTTTAACCATCCGAAAGCATAATCGCCCTCAACTTCAATTGTTACAGTTTTAATACCAGCGGTATCTCCAGCCTGATAGTTTAAAGTTTTTAATTTAAAACCTTGTTTTTCTGCCCACATGGTATACATACGAAATAACATCTCGGTCCAATCACAACTTTCAGTACCTCCAGCACCTGCTGTTATTTGTATGGTAGCACTTAAACTATCTCCTTCATCAGATAGCATATTTTTAAATTCAATATCTTCTAAGTAAGTAGCGGTTTTTTCAAACTGTTCAACAACTTCAGCTTCTTCAACATCTCCTTCTTTATAAAAATCATATAAAACAGTAAGATCTTCATTCATTGTAACAATTGAATTATAATCATTTACCCATTTCTTTTTAAAACGAAGTGATTTCATTAATATCTCTGCTTCTTTCGGATTGTTCCAAAAGTCAGGATCCGCAGTTTTTTCTTCTTCATTGTTAATTTCAATTAACTTCTTGTCAATTTCTAAATAACCTTTTAACTTGCCGATTCGTTCAGTAACATTTTTTAACTGTTCGTGTGTAATCATAATGCAAAAATACATTTAAAAATCGTAGTTAAAAATGGAAATAAACTTAATAAGCGATACAGTAACAAAACCAACTAAAGGAATGCTAGAAGCAATGATGAATGCTGAAGTTGGGGATGATGTTTTTGGAGCTGATCCTACTGTAAATTTATTACAAGAAAAGGTTGCCAAATTATTTGGAATGGAGGCGGCTTTATTTTTCCCGTCAGGAACCATGGCAAATCAAGCAGCTATAAAGATACATACGCAACCAGGTGATAGAATGTTTTGCGATAAGTGGGCACATGTGTATAATTACGAAGGTGGTGGAGCAGCTTTTAATTCAGGTGTAACTTCATATTTAATTGATGGAAACAGAGGAATGTTTACAGCTGAAGAACTAGAAAGTGCTGTGTCTGGTAGGGCTGATATCCATGTTCCTTTTAATCGATTAGTATGTATTGAAAATACTACTAATAAAGGAGGAGGTGCTTGCTGGGATTTTGAAGAATTAGTAAAAATAGGTAAAGTAACCAGAGATTATAATTTAGCATATCATTTAGATGGTGCTCGTTTGTTCAATGCATTAGTTGCTAAAAATGAAACTTCTCAACAATATGGTGAATTGTTTGATACGATTTCTATTTGTTTATCAAAAGGATTAGGAGCACCAGTGGGGTCAGTTTTAGTAGGAAGTAAAGAGCATATAGAAAAAGCATTACGTGTACGTAAGCTATTTGGAGGAGGAATGCGACAAGCAGGTTTTTTAGCTGCTGCTGGAATTTATGCATTGGATAACTTAGTAGATCGTTTAGCTGATGATCATTCAAGAGCAAAAGCAATAGGTGAGGTTTTAGAAAATTGTTCGTATGTAAAAAAAGTAGAGCCTATTGAAACCAATATTGTTATCTTTTATGTAAATGATACTATTGATTCAATAGATTTTATTGAAAAAATGAAACAAAAAGGTATTTTGTTAATTTCCATGGGAGAAGGCAAATTACGAATTGTTACACATCTTGATTTTACAGATGAGATGTTAACCATTTTACTAGGTGAATTAAAATCATTTTAATAAAAAAGAGGAAGTTAAAAACTTCCTCTTTTTTATTAGTTTAAATCTTCGAGTTTAGATAACTCTTTATAGTTTTTATTTAACTTTCTTAATAGAACTCCATAGATTATTTTATAGAATAACCAGAGAATAAGTACCATAAACCCTAATAAGAAAACAGTAGCTATAACTAATGAAATTAATAAATGTTGTTTATTGTCCGGGGTTGCAATTCCTTGACTGTTATAGTATTCTATTAATAAATCTAAATCTGAGAATATAAAGCATAGTAGGAGAATATTTGAAAAAACTAAAAATAAAAGATTAAAATAAACGTAGTATTTTACTGTTTTTCTTGTTTTTAAAATTTTCTTTAGCAAAACTTTAGTAGTATCAGAAATAGAAATTGATTTATAATTTTTATAGAAAAAGTATAGGAATATAATTATAACGAAGTAATGAAGATATATACTTATTTTTACAAAGGTATTTAAATGTAATTGTTCATATACTTCTGTGTAAGATGATTCAATAAAAAATATGTTTAATCCAGCCCAAAATAAGAGCTCTAATACTCCAATAATAAAAATCCATTTAACAATAGATGACGATTTGGAGTGTGCCATCTTGTAGATATCAACTTTAGAAACTCTATCGGTTTCCTCTGGCTGATTATCCCATGCTTTTTTATACTTATCTAAATCCATTTATTATTATGGGTTTAATGTTTTTTTTAATTTTTCTTTAGCTCTGTTCATTTTTACTCTTGCATTTACTTCACTAATACCTAATGTTTCTGATATTTCTTTGTAAGGTTTGTCTTCTAAATACAAAAAGATAAGAGCTTTATCAATATCGTTTAGTTTTCTAATAGCATTATATAATGCTTTCAGTTGTAATTCTTCAGTCTCATCATAATCTTCAGCCTTAATTTTAAAAGTGTAGTCGGTAATGTCTTGAGTTTTTACAGTTCTGGTAGATTTTCTGTATAAAGAAATAGCAGTATTTAATGCTACTCGATACATCCAGGTACTAAATTTAGCATCACCTCTAAACTTACTATAGTTTTTCCATAACTGAATTGTTATCTCTTGAAATAAATCATTGTGTGCATCTTGATTGGTAGTGTATATCCTACATACCTTATGTACAATGTTTTGATTTGCTTCAAAATCAGATAAAAATTTATTTTCTAGTTTCTTTTCCACTAAGTTTAGTCTAGTTGATAAATTATAAGTAGCTCAAAAATACAAATTGTTACAGTTCATCCTAAAAAAATTACAATTGAGTTTTTTTTAATTTCAAAAACATCATCACCTCTAGATATTTGTAGTGTATTAATCAACAAATTAAAAGAGATGAAATTTTTTACAACAGTTTTTTTAGTGAGTTTATTTTTTATTGTAGGAAAAATATCAGCACAAAATAGAACAGTAACAGCTACAGTAACGAATGCTACATCAGATGAAGGTAAAATAAGTTACGCATTATTTACTAAAGACAATTTTAGAAAAGACCCCGTTTTAGCAAAAACGTCAAAAATTACTAAAGGAAAAAGTACGGTGATTTTTGAAAATGTACCAGAAGGTGAATATGCACTTATTTGTTTTCATGATAAAAATAATAATGATAAAATGGACTTTGAACCGAATGGTATGCCAATGGAAGATTACGGAGTCTCTACTAATAATATTAATAGGTATGGACCACCTCAATATGATCAAATCAAATTTTTAGTTGATGATAAAAATGTATCTTTAGAAATTAGATTTTAATTACAATATTTAGAAGACAAAAGATGAAAAAAAAGTCAGAAATATTCATATTCTCTCCAAAAGAGTTAAAAAAAGGTATTTTATTAGCTTTAAAAATTACATTAATCTTTGGAGTATTCTTTTTCTTAGTAGGAGGAGGGAGTTATACGGTTAAAGGTTTTCTAATGTCGTTAGGTATATCTGCTTTATATTCTTTTGTGTTAGGTTTTGGACAAGGACTTTTAAACGATTATTTAAGTACTAAGTGGGATTGGGTAACTAAAACAAATACACGTGTTTGGGTAGGTATAATAGCTACTTTTTTATATACAGTACCAGCTATTTTAATAATAGATTATATACTGTTTATAATAATACAAGGACGAGACATAGCATTGTTTTTTAAGAGCCCTTTATTATGGATTCACTTATTTTGGATACAATTTTCTTTTGGCGTTTCTGCTTTTTTACATGCAAGAGGTTTCATGTTAGAATGGAAAAGAGCGGCAAATAAAGAAACTACACAGCATGAAATAGTAGCAAAGACTGAAACAGCGAAGTTTGAAACATTAAAAAGTCAATTAGATCCTCACTTTTTATTCAATAGTTTAAATGTATTAACCTCTTTAATAGGAGAAAATACTAGACAAGCAGAAAGGTTTACTACTAAGCTATCAAAAGTTTATCGATATGTTTTAGAGCAAAGGAATAAAGAATTAGTACCGATAAAAGAAGAGTTACAATTTGCTAGAACATATATGGAATTGTTACAAATGCGTTTTGAAGATGCTGTCAAATTTACAATACCAAGTGAAATAAGTAATCCAGAATTAAAAATAGTACCATTATCATTACAATTGTTACTAGAGAATGCAGTAAAGCATAATGTGGTTTCTTCAGCAAAACCTTTAGATATAAAAATTTTTGAAGAAAATGGATTTTTACAAATTCAGAATAATATAAACCCTAAAGAAGCAATAGGCAAGAGTACTAAAGTAGGGTTAAGGAATATAGCAGATCGTTATGGTTTAATAACGGACAGAGCTGTTGAAATAAAAAATAATAATAAAACATTTACAGTGAGTTTACCACTGTTAACAAAATCAAATACAATGAATTATAACACAAAAGATTTAGAGAATAGTAAGTATGTAAAGGCAGTTGAAAGAGTAGAGAAGTTAAAAGAGTTTTACCAAAACTTAATATCATACTGTTTAGTAATACCTTTTTTAATATTTATCAATTTAAAGACGTACTCAGGTTTTCAGTGGTTTTGGTTTCCAATGATAGGTTGGGGTATAGGATTAGTTTTTCATTTTTTAGAAGTAAATAATTACAATTTATTCTTAGGTAAAAATTGGGAAGAACGTAAAATCAATGAAATTTTAAAGGACGAAGAAAAATATAGATAAGATGGATAAAGAAAGTACAGAGGGATACAGATATGCCAGAGCAAAAAAGAAGGTAGAAAAGATAAAAGGCTTATATATTCATTTAATAGTAACAGTTTTAATAATTCCAGTCTTAATTTTTATCAACTTAAAGTTTGTACCTGATCATCACTGGTTTTATTACCCAATAATAGGAATGTCAGCAGGGTTATTTTTTCATTGGATGGGGGTTTTTGGATTTGAAAGAATAGGATTTGGAAAAGATTGGGAAGAACAAAAAATTAAAGAGTTTTTAAAAGAAGAAAAATAATTATGGATACTAAATATATAGAAGAGAAAAAATACTTAGCAGCCAAAAAAAGACTCAAAGAAATTAAAGGTTTTTATGCACATCTTTTGGTAAACATCTTATCAATTATAATTATAGTATCGGTAAACTTAATTTTCTCTCCTTACTATCATTGGTTTTGGTTTGCTGTAGTTGGAATATGTATTGCAACATTTATCCACTGGGTAGTAGTTTTTGGAAAAGAAACTTTTGGTTTTGGAAAAGATTGGGAGGATAAGAAAATTAAAGAATATTTAGAAAAAAAGAAATAAAATGGAAAGAAATTATACAGAAGAACATAAATACATGTTAGCTAAGAAAAAAGTAGAAAAAATAAAAGGTTTCTACTGGCACTTAGCAGCGTATATAGTGGTAAATGTTTTTATATCAACAATTATTATTATAGGACTAACAACAGAAGATAATGAACCTTTTATAGACGCTATAACTAATTTTGGGGTATATGCAACTTGGCTTTTTTGGGGAATAGGTTTATTTTTTCATTGGCTAGGAACATTTGGAACAAATATCTTTTTTAATAAAGATTGGGAAAACAGAAAGATTGAAGAATATATAAAGGAGTTTGATGAAAAAAGAAGATAAATATTTACAGGCTCAAAAGAAAGTAGCTAAGCAAAAGAATTTTTATAACCACTTACAGGTGTTTGTGATAATGATGATTGTAATTATTGTTTTTTCAGATACAATATTCAATTTTTTTGAAGAGCATATTTCTAATCAAAATACTTTAAAATGGATAAGAACTAATATTTGGATAAATTTATTGTTATGGGCATTTGGCCTTCTAATCCATGGTATTTATGCATTTAAAAACAAGATTTCTATTATAGAAAACTGGGAAAAGAAAAAAATAGAAGATATTATGAATGAAAATTAACTAACTATGGACTCAAAACAACAATCGGAAAAATATTTAAAAGCCAAAAAAAGAGTAGAGGATATAAAGAAGTTTTACAAGCATTTAACATTCTATATTTTAATTAATTTAGTTTTCATAGGATATAGGATTTTTAAAGATATTGATTATGGTAGTACTTTTATAGAAGCTTTTACAGATATTAGCAATTATAAAATCTTTTTTTGGTGGGGTGTGATTTTAATACTACATGGAGTTAGTGTTTTTGGAAAAGATTTACTTTTTAATAAAGAGTGGGAAGAAAAGAAAGTTAGAGAATACATGGATAAAAATTAAAAATTGATAATGAAAGTATTAATAATTGAAGATGAAAAACCAGCAGCTAGGAGGTTAAATAGAATGTTAGCTGAATTAGGAATAGAAGTAGAAACAATGTTGCATTCTGTAGAAGAATCTATTAATTGGTTTCAAAATAATGAGCATCCTGATTTAATTTTTTTAGACATTCAACTATCTGACGGTTTATCATTCGAAATTTTTGAAGAAGTAGAAGTAAAATCGGCAATAATTTTTACTACGGCTTATGATGAATATGCGTTAAAGGCGTTTAAATTAAACTCCATAGATTATTTATTAAAACCAATTGATGAGGACGAATTAAAAGTTGCTGTTGATAAATTTAAAGAAAACCAACCTAAGCAATCGGATGTTCAAGTTAATATTGATGATATTAGAAAGTTATTAATTAATCCAGTTGATAGGAAATTCAAAAAGCGTTTTACAATAAAAGTAGGGCAACACATAAAAATTATACATGTAGATGAAATAGAGTGCTTTTATTCAGAAAATAAATCAACTTACATTCATACTAATTCAAATAGAAATTACTTGATAGACCAATCACTAGAACATTGGCAAGAACAACTAGATCCTGAGCAATTCTTTCGAGTAAATAGAACTTATATTATTCATATAAACGCTATAAAAGATATTATATCGTATACTAATTCACGCTTAAAATTAGTGCTCCATTCATTTAATGAAGCAGAAATAATTGTTAGTAGAGAGCGAGTAAAAGATTTTAAAAATTGGATAGATTAATCTAGTGGTTTATAATAGAAATGGTTTTCTAAATTGTCTATAATAAAATAATCTGTAGGTTTTATACCTGTAAAGTTTTTAAATTCTTTGATGAAATGACTTTGATCAAAGTAACCATTATCAAGAGCAGTGTACAAATAATGTGTTTTTTTTTGAAGGAGAATTTCTTTAACAGTTTTTTGTAATCGAGTAATTTGTTGAAACTTTTTAGGAGTTATTCCAAAGTTTTGTTTAAAAACACGTTCATATTGGCGAAAACTTAAGTTACAATCGTTAGCTAACTGATGTAAAGTAACTTTATTGAAGTTTTTGTATAAAGTTTTTATAGAAGCATCCCAGTTAATACTTTTTATTAATTGATGTTTATTTAGTTGGCGTAATAAAAAAGATTCTATTAATTGTATTTTTTGTAGAATAGAGTTAGTGTCAAAAATTTCATTTAAAAATTCTACACCCTCTTTTTGCCAAATATCTTCAACGGTTAAAAAATTATTTATTACATATTTATGTGGAATGTTGGTAAAATGTCTAAAAGAACCACTATGAAATCTAACAGAAATATAATTTACAGTATTGGTTTTGTTAAACAGTAAACGTTCTCTAGGGCAAATAGTATGAGCAGAACTTAACGTTTTGTTATTAATGGCTAAAGGTTTGTCAAGATGAAATAAAAGCTCTAAACCTGTGCCGGGTAAAATTAAAGGCAAACTTTTGGTTTGAGTACAAACAAAATACCTATCGATGTAATTAGATAGGTATTTTGAAGGTTTAAAATGTATTCTATTCATTTGATAACTAATAGTTATTGATAATAGGTTCTTCTATTAAAAGAGAAGTAATGTTATTTATAAACCAATTAAAATGGTCTGAATTATTATGAAAATCCCTAGCTGTTTTGCTTATATACTCTTCATAAAAAAGGTATCTCCCTTGATTATAAATATCTTTATGTAGTCTATAAGATATACAACCCTGTTCTTTATTACTTTTCTCTACCATTATTTTAGCTAGGTCTAAAAAACTAGCTTCATGTTTTTTTTGAACGTTCAATTGTGCCACTATTATTTTTTTCATACTTATTTTAGTTTTCTATGACAAAAATAATTTGATGTTAATGACTATAATTGTAAAAAAACGACACTTTAAGATTTAGCTTTAATAAAATCAGAAATTAAATAACTTATAAATTTACCTACTTGTCCTGCGGCTATTTCATTATTCATTACAGCTGGAGCTCCTTCACAAATATGTATATAAGAAGCATTCGGGTTTTTACCAAAAAAATGTACAAACTGTCTAGCTTGTAAAGAGGTAAAACCACTAGGAGTCATAGCACTACTAGGAAAGTTTTGAATACAATCTAAATCTATTTCAATACCAAAAGGTTTATCTTGAATAAAATTTGAAGCACGCTCAAGTTCACTCTCAAAAGAAAGGCTTTTATAAACTTCTAATTCTTCGTAGGTATTATAATCAATGTTGGATTTGTCTTGCATGTAATCAAAAATATACTGAGGCGTATAATTTTCATGCAAACCAAACATAAAATATTTATCTAGATAATTATGTTCTATAGCATAAGAAAATCCATTACCACTATGACGTTCTTCTAATTGACGTAAATCGGTATGTGCATCTAAATTGACAACGTTAATAGCTTGTTGTTTGGCTTCAGAAAAACCTTTTAAATTTCCGTAGGAATTGTTATGTCCACCACCAATAATAATAGGAATTTTATCAGCTTCAATAATCAATTTAATAACTTCTGAAAGCTTTTGATCAATAGTTTTTACAAGTAAATCACCTTTATTTCGATTGCTTTTATCAAAATGAGAAACATCTTCTAAATAGTCTAAGTATCCTAATACAAAAATATTTCCTCCGTTGATAAATTGATTTTCTTGCGTACTTAAGAATGCTTTTAAAGCAGGAGTAAAAGCTGTGTGAGCACCACCATTTCCATAATTCATTTTTACACCAATATCTTCAGGTACTCCAAGAATTACAAATTTAGCAGATGAATTATTTAGTTCTTCAATAATGCTAATGCTAGAATTATCAGATATGGTTTGTATTAACTCACCAATTTTAGTTTCTCCTTTTCTAAGACTAACAAAATTTTTGATGTCGTGTTCTGAAAATGTACGTAACATAATTAAATAGCTTTTCCATTAATAAAAACGGAATCAATTAATATTGATCCAAAATTATAAGGAATAGCCCCATAACTTAAAATTTCTTTTGTAATAATAAAGTTTGCTTTTTTTCCTTTAGTAATACTCCCAACTTCATCAGAAAGGTTCATGGCATAAGCACCATTAATGGTTGCGGCGTTAATAGCTTCTTCCGGAGTCATCTTCATCTTAATACATGCAGTAGCTACAACAAAATTCATATTACCAGAAGGAGTAGAACCAGGATTAAAATCTGTAGCTAAGGCTAATGGTAAACCAGCGTTTATAATATCGCGAGCAGGTGTATAAGGAATACTTAGAAAATAAGAACAAGAAGGTAAAGCAACAGGCATTGTTTCCGAACCTTTTAATGTTTCAATATCATCGACATTCATAACTTCTAAATGATCAACAGATAAAGCATCGTGTTTAACACTTACCTGAACTCCACCTATAGTAGTAAATTGATTTACATGTACTTTTGGAGTTAAACCATATTGTTTTCCAGCTGATAAAACTCTGTCAGTATCTTCAACAGAGAAATAACCAGTTTCACAAAAAGCATCTATAAATTCAGCTAAATTTTCCGATGCTATTTTAGGAAGCATTTCATTAATAATTAAATTAATGTATCCTTCTTTATTGTTTTTATATTCAGAAGGAAAAGCATGAGCACCTAAGAATGTTGCTTTGATAGGTAAGTTATAATTCTCTCTTAATTTTTTTATAACACGTAACATTTTTAGTTCAGCATCAACAGTTAAACCATATCCAGATTTAATTTCAACTGCACCTGTACCTTGTTTCATAACTTCTTCTAAGCGAACAGAAGATTGATTATATAGTTCTTCTTCAGAAGTTTCTTGCAGCTTTTTTGCTGAATTTAAAATACCTCCACCGTTATTAGCTATCTCTTCATAAGATAAACCATTAATACGATCAACAAACTCTTGTTCTCTGTTTCCTGCATATACAATGTGTGTATGAGAATCGCACCAAGTAGGAAGTATCATTTTACCAGTACAATCAACAGTTTCATCAGCAGAAATAGATAATTCATTCATAGGGCCAAAGTCAACAATTCTATCATCTTTTAAAAGTAAAAAAGCATTTTTTATAGTGGGTAAATCTTTCATTTCATTACCACTTACTTTTTTTATAGAGTGATCTCTCACTTGAATTAATTCCTTGATATTTATCAATAATGTTGTCATATGTTGTTCTTAAATTTGGCTAAAACAAATTTACACTAAAACGATTAATTATGGTTTATTTTTTAGGATTGATTAGCTTTTTAATACTCACATTTATTTCACTAATTCATTTGTATTGGTTTGCAGGAGGAAAATGGGGATTTAGTCAAGTAATACCAACAAAATTAAATGGGGAGGTAGTATTAAAACCAAAATGGATTGATAGCTTATTTGTAGGTGTTCTTTTATTAGTTACAGCAATACTCTTTGCTATTAAAGCAAATATTTTTCAAATAGAAATGATACCTGAATGGTTTTTAAAGTATGGACTATATTTAGTTTCTGGCGTTTTTATACTACGTGCTATAGGAGAGTTTAAGTATGTTGGTTTTTTTAAGAAAGTAACAGAAACAAAATTTGCAAAAAACGATTCTAAATATTTTTCTCCTTTGTGTTTATTTTTAGGAGTAATTGGTATCTTGATAGAAGTATATTAGATATAAAAAAAAGCGCAAAATATTAGTTTTGCGCTTTTTTGTTATTATAAGGAATAAGATTATTTTTTTCCGAAAATACCACCTAATAGTCCACCAAGTAAACCACCAGATTTTTGTTGACTACTACCACCACCTAAAACCATTCCAGCAACATCATCTACAATACTTCCATCTCCATCTGCATCTAAAATTTGTTCTAAAAAGCTTTGTTCTTTTTGAGCAGAACTTCCGCCAAGTAATCCACCTAATAAACCACCAAGGTCACTAGAGTTACTTACATTGTTTTGTCTAGATTGTTTTCCTAAAACTCCCATTAAGATTGGAGCAGCTGTTTTTAAAATATCACCAACAGCGCCAGCATCCATTCCAGATTTTTGTCCAATAACTTGTTCAACACCTTGTTGCTTATTTCCTAATACGTGTCCTAAAATTTTACTACCGTCTTGTAAAACGTCAGCGTTAACTCCTCCTTTAAATAAATCACCTAAATTATCTAAAATACCACCATCGTGTTTATTTAAAGCTCCCATTAATCCTTCTGCCCCTTGTGAAGAAGCTGAATTACGTTGCATTGCTTTCATTAATACAGGTAAAGCCATTGTTAATACGCTACTAGTTTTGTTAGTGTCTTGACCTGTTGAGCCTGCTACACCAGATATAATTGTTTTTCCTAAGTCGCTGTTTAATAAATCTAAAATTCCTGCCATTTTTTATTATAATAAGATTAGTAAATAGTTTTCAATAATTGAGACACAAGTTACAAATTAAAAGTCACATGTTTTTCTTATTATTTTTTATGAAATTTTTAAAAAAAAAAGAAAAAAAAGTAGGGACAACTATGATTCATTGGTTTTAGAATAGCAAAATTAACCCCCCCCCCTTTAATAAGTTTGATATGAACATAAAATTACTTCCCTTTTTTCTGTTGTTTTTAACAACAGTCACTTACTCACAAAATAAAATATTTTGGAATAAAATAGATGTAGTAAAAAGAGCATCTGAGAATAATGAAGAATCTTTTTACCGTTTAAACATAGAAGGATTTAAAAAACAATTAAAAGAAACTTTAAGCAAGAATAAAAGAAAAAATAATGTAATAATCAGTTTTCCTAATGTTACAGGAGATATTCTTTATTATAAAATAAATGAATACAATATAATGCATCCAAAATTGGCAGCAAAATACCCTAAAATAAAATCTTACAAAGGAATTAATATAAAGAATCCATTAGATAAGATTTATTTTAGTATTTCACCTAAAGGATTGCAAAGTATGACTTTACTAGATGGAGCTAAAGATATATTTATAGTACCAGTAAAAAAGAAAAAAAATGTTTATAGAGTTTATCATAGAAAAGGAAATAAAGAAAGTTTTGAATGTAAAACGATAGATGAACTAAATAAAAAAAGAGAAAAGAATGAAACTCATGGAAGAAATGCAAATGATGGTATTTTAAGAACATACAGAGCGGCTGTATCTGTAACGGGAGAATATACAGATTATCATGGAGGGACACGGGCATTGGCTATGGCAGCGATAAATGCTACTATGACTAGAGTTAATGCAGTTTTTGAAAAAGATTTTAATGTAAGAATGCAGCTTATAGCTAATAATGATCGACTAATTTATTTAGATAGAAATACTGATCCGTACGCATGGGATTATAATTCTGATTTACAAGATACACTAACAGCAGAAATAGGAGAGAATAATTATGATATAGGACATTTACTAACAGCTGGAGGTAATAATGGAAATGCTGGCTGTATTGGCTGTGTTTGTGAAGATGGAAGAAAAGGAAGTGGTTATTCATCACACAATAACCCTGAAGGTGATAATTTTGATATAGATTATGTAAGTCATGAAATAGGTCATCAGTTTGGAGCTAATCATACATGGTCACATAGAGGCTCAGAAGGAAGAGGAGTGCATATGGAACCAGGAACTGGTTCTACCATAATGGGGTATGCAGGTATTGGAGGAAATGCTAATGTACAATTACATAGTGATCCGTATTTTCATGCAGCATCGATAAGACAAGTAACTAATGTAGTAAAAGGAACAATGTGCCAAGTAGATGTTAATACAGGTAATAATATTCCTGTAGTAAATGCAGGAGGTAATTATACAGTTCCAAAAGGAACTCCTTTTGTATTAACAGGAGAAGCAAATGACGCTGATGTTGGAGATATGTTAACCTATTGTTGGGAACAAATAGATGATAATAGAGGAGGAAGTACATATCCTTCTCCAACTAGGACTAGAGGAGTAGCATTTAGATCGTATGAACCTACTATAGAAAATAAAAGATACTTTCCAAACCTTTCTACTATTAAGGAAGGAAAAATATCTTGGAAATGGGAAGCTTTAGCAAATGTTTCAAGATCATATAATTTTAGGTTAACTGTTAGAGACAATAGAGGTACCAATAATAGCGATGATACAGAAATTAGAGTGAATGAAGCAGCAGGGCCGTTTGTAGTCAATTATCCAAATAGTGAAAATATTACGTGGAATGTAGGTTCTTTTGAAATTATAGAATGGGATGTTGCAGGAACAGATGGTAATGGAATAAATGAGGCTAATGTAGATATATTACTTTCAACAGACGGAGGAAATACATATCCTATAGAGTTAGCAACTGGAGTAGCAAATGATGGTAGAGCAAGAATCATTGTTCCAGATATGATAGGAAATAATAATAGAGTAATGATAAAAGCAGCGAATAATGTGTTTTTTGATATCTCAAATAAAGATTTTTCTATAGAGCCAGCAGTTGTTTGTGTTGCATCCAAACCTACAAATTTTAATGTGTCTAATATTCAAGGAACATCTGCTATAATTAATTGGGACGAAATAGGAGGTGCAATATTTAGAGTTAGATATAGATCAGTAGCTACAGGCGATTCTTTTATTAAAACAATAACATCTAACACTACGAATTTAACTGATTTAGTACCCAATACAGAATATGAAATAAGGGTTAAAACTAGATGCACAGGGGCTGTGGGTAATGTAGATTCTGACTTTACAGATGTAATAAGATTTAGAACTACTCATAATTATTGTGCATTAGAGAGTGAGAGTGAAAGAGGAGGATTTATTTCGAAATTAGAGTTAGGAACTATTTCGAATTCATCAGGAAGTAGTATTTACACAAATTACAACCATATTTCAACTAATTTAAGGAAAGGAGTAGAACAAGAACTTAAAATTACACCTAATAAAAGATCCTTTTTTGCTAGATATAGATATATAGTTTGGATAGATTATAATAGGGATGGTGATTTTAATGATCCTAATGAAAGAGTTATTAGAACAGACAGAATTAGAGATAACAGTATTACAGAAAAATTCACGATTCCTAATACTGTAGCAGACGGATATGCAAAAATGCGAGTGGCTATGGTAGAAGGAAATACAGGACCTTGTGGAACTTTTTTTGCAGGAGAAGTAGAAGATTATGCAATAAATATTACAAGTATAGTTGATAACGAAATTCCTATAATTACTTTATTAGGTAATGCATTGGTTGAAGTTGAGTCTGGAAGCGTTTATAATGATTCAGGAGCAACAGCAATAGATAATATAGACGGGAATTTAACAGGGGCAATTATAACAGCAAATAATGTTAATACATCAGTTTTAGGAGATTACCAAGTAAGGTATAATGTAGTTGATAGTTCAGGGAATAATGCTATAGAAGTCATTAGAACAGTTAGGGTTATTGATACACAAATTCCAGTAATTATCTTGAATAATAATGTATTGGTTGAAGTTGAAGCAGGGAGTATTTATAATGATTTAGGGGCAACAGCAATAGATAATATAGATGGAAATTTAACAGGAGCAATTGTAACAGCAAATAATGTTAATACATCAGTTTTAGGAGATTACCAAGTAAGGTATAATGTAGTTGATAGTTCAGGGAATAATGCTATAGAAGTCATTAGAACAGTTAGAGTTATTGATACACAAATTCCAGTAATTACCTTAAATAATAATGTATTGGTTGAAGTTGAAGCAGGAAGTGTTTATAATGATTCAGGAGCAACAGCAATAGATAATATAGATGGAAATTTAACAGGGGCAATTATAACAGCAAATAATGTTAATACATCAGTTTTAGGAGATTATCAAGTAAGGTATAATGTAGTCGATAGTTCAGGGAACAATGCTATAGAAGTCATTAGAACAGTTAGAGTTGTTGATACACAGATTCCAGTAATTACCTTGAATAATAATGTATTGGTTGAAGTTGAAGCAGGAAGTGTTTATAATGATTCAGGAGCAACAGCAATAGATAATATAGATGGAAGTTTAACAGGAGTAATTGTAACAGTAAATAATGTTGATACATCAGTTTTAGGAGATTATCAAGTAAGGTATAATGTAGTTGATAGTTCAGGGAATAATGCTATAGAAGTCATTAGAACAGTTAGAGTTGTTGATACACAGATTCCAGTAATTACCTTGAATAATAATGTATTGGTTGAAGTTGAAGCAGGAAGTGTTTATAATGATTTAGGGGCAACAGCAACAGATAATATAGATGGAAACTTAACAGGGGCAATTATAACAGTAAATAATGTTGATACATCAGTTTTAGGAGATTACCAAGTAAGGTATAATGTAGTTGATAGTTCAGGGAATAACGCTATTGAAGTTATTAGAACAGTTAGAGTTGTTGATACACAAAATCCAGTAATAATCTTAACAGGTAATGAAATAGAAGAGATTGATTTCGGGGGTAGTTTTAATGATTCAGGAGCAACAGCAATAGATAATTTAGATGGAGATATTACGAAACAAATTATAATTTCAGGAAATGTTGATACAAATATTATAGGAGTACATATAATAAAATATAACGTAACAGATTCATCTGGTAATAAAGCTATAGAGGTTAGAAGAGAGGTGAGAGTTAAATCAAAAAAAATTATCGTATATCCTAATCCAGTAGAGACTAATTTTATTAAAATCGTTTTTCCAGAAAAAGAGTCAAGTTATTTCATAAGCGATTTTTCAGGTAGAAAATTATTAGAAGGAAAAATGAAAGATGGAGGAGAGATAAATATAGAGAGTTTAAGTTCAGGTGTTTATCATATAAGTTTAATCTTGAATAATAAAGTAAAGACTGTAAAGTTTTTGAAAAAATGATAAAAAAATGAGGTGTTTTAAACACCTCATTTTTTGTACTAAAATCTTTATGCTGTTTACTAAAATAGATTTCTATATATTTACTTCCGTTTAATTAGAATAACAAAGAAAACAGTTTTAAATATATATGAGGAATTTAGCGTTACACTGGCAAATTTTAATAGGAATGGTTCTAGGTATCCTTTTTGGATTAGGGATGACTTTTGTAGATGGAGGAAGTACATTTGTAGGAGATTGGATAAAACCTTTAGGGACCATATTCGTAAAACTATTAAAGTTAATTGCTGTACCATTAATTATAGCATCTTTAATTAAAGGAATATCTGATTTAAAGGATATTTCTAAGTTTAAGAACATCGGGCTTCGAACTATTGTAACTTATGTAGGGACTACAGTAATAGCTATAACTATAGGGTTAATTTTAGTAAATGTTGTGCAACCTGGTAATGGAATTTCAGAAGAAACAATTACTAAACTTACCGAAACCTATGCAAATAGTGGTGGTGTTCAAGCTAAAATAGCAGAGGCAAGTAAGCAAAAAGCGAGTGGACCTTTACAGTTTTTAGTAGATATGGTGCCAGACAATGCTTTAAAAGCAATGGGAAATAACAAATCGATGTTACAGGTTATTTTCTTTACTATTTTCTTAGGGATTTCAATGTTATTGGTAGGAGAAAAGAAATCTAAACCATTAAAAAAGTTTTTTGACTCACTAAATGAGGTGGTATTAAAAATGGTAGATTTAATTATGTTATCTGCACCTTATGCAGTATTTGCTTTATTAGCAAATGTAGTGGTGTCTTCTAATGATCCAGATTTATTATTAGCCCTATTAAAATATGCTTTAACAGTTATTGGAGGATTATTATTGATGGTGGCTTTCTATATGGTTTTAGTTAGTGTCTTTACAAAGAAAAACCCATTATGGTTCTTAAAACAAATAAGTCCAGCGCAATTATTAGCGTTTTCAACAAGTTCAAGTGCAGCAACTTTACCAGTAACTATGGAACGAGTAGAAGAACATGTAGGGGTAGATAAAGAAGTATCTAGTTTTGTATTACCTGTTGGAGCTACTATTAATATGGATGGAACAAGTTTATATCAAGCAGTAGCAGCAGTTTTTATAGCACAAGCATTAAGTTTTGATTTATCCTTTGGAGATCAATTAACTATTATTTTAACAGCATTATTAGCTTCAATAGGTTCAGCAGCTGTACCAGGAGCTGGAATGGTAATGTTAGTAATCGTATTAGAAGCTGTAGGTTTTCCAGCAGATAAATTAGCAATAGGTTTAGCGTTAATTTTTGCGGTTGATAGACCTTTAGATATGTGTAGAACAGTTATCAATGTAACAGGAGACGCAACGGTTGCTTCATTAGTAGCAAAATCAGTTGGGAAGTTAGGAAAACCAAATCCAAAAAACTGGGATGATAATTATGATGAGGTAAAATAAATTTTCACCTTATTTATATAAAAAAACATTACTTTTATAAACACCATTGTAGCTTTTACATTGGTGTTTATTTGTCTAATAAGACTAATAAAAACTAACTAAATTAACTTAATACAATTATATTAAATGAACGTTTGTTTTTTAATGTATCCATGGAATAGTATCAAATCGCCAGAACATGATACTTCGTTAACACTAATTCATGAATGTGCTAAAAGAGGACATGGTGTTGCCATTTGTACTCCTTCTAATTTAACAATTCGTAATAGCGTAACAAATGCTTTTTGTACAATTTTAAACAGATCAGAGAAGGTTTCAAGTAGTATAAAATCTTTTTATAAAAACACTACTACAAGAGAAGAAATGTTACCATTAGCTGGATTTGATGCTATTTTTATGAGAGCAGAACCGCCATTAGACCCGTTGATGTTGAATTTTTTAGATTCAGTTAAAGATGATGTTGTTATTGTAAATTCGGTACAAGGAATGCGAGAAGCCAATAATAAGTTATATACAGCAGTTTTTGACGATCCTAATAATGAAATAATTCCAGTAACTCACGTTTCAAAAAATAAGAATTATTTAATTCAAATGATTGAAGAATCAGAAGCAGATAAAATGATTCTAAAGCCTTTAAATGGTTTTGGAGGTTCTGGAGTAATTTTGATAGAAAAATCGGCAATGGGAAATATTAATTCTCTGTTAGATTTTTACATTAATAAAAGTGATGGTTCTTCAGATTATGTAATACTTCAAGAATATATAAAAGGAGCAGAGAAAGGAGATGTTAGAATTCTTTTATTAAATGGAATTCCTATAGGAGCTATGAAAAGAATTCCTGGAGAGAAAGACCACCGTTCTAATGTATCAGCAGGAGGAAGAATAGAAAAACATAAGTTAACTCCTGAAGAAAAATTATTATGTAAAAAGATAGGACCTAAATTAGTCAAAGACGGATTGTTTTTTGTTGGGATTGATGTAATCGGAGGGAAATTGGTAGAGGTAAATGTAATGAGCCCAGGAGGTATAACATATATCAACAAAATATATAAAACAAAATTACAGGAAAAGGTTGTTGATTTTTTAGAAAGTAAAGTATTAGAAAAAAATGCAGCTTTTAGAAGAATGACTGATTTAAAAAGAAGAGTAGATGAAGCTTAATGTAAAGGAAGCAATTGTTTCTACTGAATGGTTATATCAAAATTTAAAAGCAGAAAACTTAGTAATATTAGACGCTACCATAACTAAAGTAGGAACTGCAGGAAATAAAACGCAAGTTAAACAACAAATACCCAATGCTGTTTTTTTTGATTTAAAAAATGTTTTTTTAGATAAAAATAAAGAGTTTCCTAATACCATCCCTTCAGAAAAATATTTCCAAGAAGAAGTACAGAAGTTAGGAATAAACAAGGATAGTTGTATTGTTGTTTATGACGATTTAGGAGTGTATTCAGCTCCTAGAGTGTGGTGGTTGTTTAAAACTTTTGGTTTTGATAACATAGCAGTATTGAATGGAGGGCTACCAAACTGGTTAAAACATGATTTTTCAGTTGAGGTTCCAAAATTTAAAGAAATCGTTAAAGGTGATTTTACTGCAAATTATAAAAGTGAAAAAGTAGGTTTTGTAAAAGATGTATTAGAAGCATCAAATAAAGAAGAACTAATATTAGATGCACGCTCAAATGGAAGATTTCACGCCATAGTACCAGAACCTAGAACAGATTTAAGAGGAGGTCATATTCCAAATTCTAAAAGTTTGCCATATTCAGAATTGCAAAGAGAAGGAATGATGAAGTCAAAAGAAGAGCTTCAAGAAATATTTCAAAAGTTAAATCCTAAAAATGAAGAAGCTATTTTTTCATGTGGATCAGGAATAACGGCTTGTATTTTGGCATTAGGAAGCGAAATATCAGGAAATAAAAATTATAAAGTATACGATGGTTCATGGACAGAATGGGCCAGTAAAATAGAATTACCAATAGAGAAATAGATGAGTTTAGATTGGACGAAAAGAGAGTTTGAAGTGTATGTTTTATTATACGCAGCACACTGTAATCATATTGAAACAAAAGAAGAACGAGCATATATATTATCGAAAGTAGATGAAGCTACTTTTAATAAAATGCATACTGAGATTGTGGTAGAAACAGAGCATCAAAATTTAGAAAAAATACAAACCTATTTGAATGAAAACTCATATTCTATTCAGGATAAAAGAGAATTAATTCAAGATATAAAAGAAGTTTTTTTTGCTGATGGAACTGTAGATGCAGTTGAAAAGAAAGTATTTTCATTGTTGCAGAAAATTTTAAGTTAGTATGGTAAAACTTACTATTGAAGAGATTATTCAAAAAATTCAAAATGAAGAAATTTTTGAAGCAGTATCAAGCGATTATTCTTTTACTCTAAAAATAGAAGAATATGTACCTTATGTGTGTGGAGCAGTTCATGATGGGCATCAATTCAGAAAGGAATTGTGGGAAAACTGCATACATACAGAATATGAAAGATGGTACGAAGAAGATCCAGCAACTAAAGCTATGGTTCAATCGCATCCAATAGTAATAGCAGGTTTAGATTCTCGTTTTGAATACGATTTAAATAGATCTCCAGAAACAGCGATTTATAACGATGCTTGGGGGAAACAATTATGGAAAGAACCTCTTTCAGAAGAAAATAGAAATATAAGCCTAGCAAAGCATACTAATTTTTACAAAGTAGTATCCAGCCTTATTTCTAAAATAGAAGAAAAATTTGGCTGTTGTATAGTATACGATATGCATTCTTATAATTGGCAACGTTGGGATAGAGAAGTACCTACTTGGAACCTGGGTACTAAAAACGTAAACAATGAAAGATATGGTGATTTTATAGAGTCATGGAGAGAAACTTTAGAAAAAACACCAATGCCTAATGAGATCCAATCTACTTCTAAAATTAATGATACCTTTCAAGGAAATGGTTATTTTTTAAAACACATAACTAACAATTTTACGAATACATTAGTACTTGCAACAGAAATAGCGAAAGTATATTGTGATGAATTAACAAAGGTTATGTACCCAGAAGTTGTAATTGCAGTAGAAGATTACTTAAAAACAGCGTTAAAAAAGCATGCTGAAGCTTTTTATAAAGTACACAAGTTGTAAATTTGTACCACTTTTTGAAAACGAATAATGATGAATGAGACTCAAGTAGATAAGAAGTCACTTATTGAAATAGATAATTACATAGATGCTTTAGTAAAAAAAATAGAGTTATTAAGTTATGTAAATCCAGTAAATATAGAAGAGGAAAAACAAAAGTTTTTTGCATCAAAATATTTAAAAGATCCACAGTTTAAGTATCCTAAAAGAGATTTCGATAAGTTTAAATTACATCGTAAGTTTTTTACCTTACCGTTAGAGTCGATTGAAGATGAGACAATTCGTAATTTATATGAAGAAATAATTTATTCTTATTCGGGTTTAATTCAATGTATAGAAACAATAGGAGAGGGTAAAAAGTTTTATTATAACAGCTTACGATCATTTGGAACACCAACAGAAGATGATGTAGAAAATGCAAAGTTTATTTTACATTTTGAAGATGAGGTGGATGTAGATAATATTTTTGCCCCGAAATATAGCCCAGAAGAAGCAGAAAAGATATTTAGGGAATATAGTACTAACTATGAGTTTGATTATAATATCAAACAATCAACAACTATGAGTGCCATTGCTATGGTTTTAAACAATATTAAAACCTTAGTTATAAATGGAAATCATACATTTTCAGAAAATGAAATGGCTATTTTAACTCACCATGAAATTGGAGTGCATATGGTTACTACAATGAATGGCTTAGAGCATTCACTAAAGATTTTTTCACATGGATTTCCTAATAATGTAGAAACCCAAGAAGGTTTAGCCGTTTTTAGTGAATACATGTCTGGAAACTTAACACTTAAAAGGTTAAAAGAATTAGCATATAGAGTGTTAGCTGTAAATGGACTAGCGAAAGGTTACTCTTTTTCAAAAACATTTAGGTCATTACATAATACCTATGATTTAGATAGAGAGCAAGCCTTTTATATTACGGTAAGAGCTTATAGAGGAGGAGGATTCACAAAAGATTATTTGTACTTAACAGGTTTAAAGAAAATTTACGATTATTACCAATCAGGAAAGGATTTGAGTCTGCTATTAACAGGAAAAGTGTCGTTAGATTTTATTAGCGATATAGAGTACTTGATGAAAAATAATTATGCAGTAAAATCTAAACATGTAACAAAAGCGTATTCTCAAAATTTAAATAAGAATACAACCATAGATTTTATTCTAAAAAACTTAAAATAAGAAAAATAAAAAAGCTGTTATATCAGCTTTTTTACTTCTTGTTTTAAAAATGTTATTGAGGCTTGTGTTGGATTTTCATTCTGAGAATAATCAATCAAAATATTTTCACGAAAATCTTTGGCAGTTTCAGCAGTTTCAGCAGTTTTTCTAAATTTAGCAATAATACCAAGTTTTGCAGCTAAAATAGCTTTCCAACTATCTTCAGAAACATATAATTGTTGTACTAAGTTGTGTTCAAATTCTTGTTCTATGTTGGCAATTAATAATTGTAAATAATTATTAGTGTCATCACCAATAGGTTTAACACGAGTTAATAATTTTGTCGGATTAATACGTTCACAAAACAATAGTAAACGCTCATAAGCTTGAAGCTTAATAGGCAAACTTTCACGTTTTTTCTCAACTAAAGCCTGAAATTTTCTCTCGCTATTATCTTGCTCAATAAATCGGCTTAAAATTAAATAAGCAACACCTCCAGTAATTAAAGCAGGTAAGGCATAAGCTAATCCTTCTAAAATTTGATCTTCCATTTTTTATTATAATAATTCGAAAGGCTAAGATACAAGTCTTCTTTAAAAAGAAGATGTACAAGTGATATAAAAAATAGAATTATATTTGTGAATAAAAAAAGGCGTACATTCTTTATAAAACCTAAAAGAATGGTTAATTTTCCGTTTTCAAAATTCTTTCAACTTTTTTCTATTGAATACTTATTTAGAACAACTTAACGAACCACAAAGAGCAGCCGTTTTACAAAAAGATGGCCCAATGATAATTATTGCAGGTGCAGGATCAGGAAAAACAAGAGTTTTAACCTACCGTATTGCACATATGATGCAACAAGGAGTAGATTCTTTCAATATTTTATCGTTAACCTTTACAAATAAGGCAGCACGTGAAATGAAAGAGCGTATTGCAGGAGTTGTAGGACATAGCGAAGCGAAAAATTTATGGATGGGAACATTCCACTCGGTTTTTGCAAGAATATTACGTTCAGAAGCAGACCGTTTAGGATATCCATCTAATTTTACCATATACGATTCACAAGATTCAGTCCGATTGATTTCAACAATAATCAGAGAAATGAAATTGGATAAAGACCGTTATAAACCAAAGCAAATTTTAAGTAGAATATCTTCATTTAAAAATAGCTTAATAACGGTAAGAGCATATTTTAATAATTCAGATTTACAGCAAGCAGATTTAGAGGCTAGTAGACCTAGAGTAGGAGATATTTATAAGGCATATGTCGATAGATGCTTTAAGTCTGGAGCAATGGATTTTGATGATTTATTATTGAGAACGAATGAATTATTGACACGTTTCCCAGAAGTTTTAGCAAAATATCAAGATCGTTTTAGATATATCATGGTAGATGAGTACCAAGATACAAACCACTCACAATATTTAATTGTTAGAGCATTAGCAGATCGTTTTCAAAACATTTGTGTAGTAGGGGATGATTCACAGAGTATTTATAGCTTCCGTGGGGCAAATATTAATAATATTTTAAATTTCCAGAAAGACTATCCAGATGTTAAAACGTTCAAGTTAGAACAAAATTACCGATCAACAGGAAACATAGTAGAAGCTGCAAATAGCGTAATAGACAAGAATAAAACAAAGTTAGATAAGGAAGTTTGGACGGCAAATGATGCAGGAGAAAGCATTAAAATAATGCGAACAATTTCAGATGGAGAAGAAGGACGTTTTGTAGCACAATCAATATGGGAAAACCAAATAAATAATCAGCTAACAAGCGATTCATTTGCTATATTATATCGTACTAATGCACAATCAAGAGCAATAGAGGATGCATTACGAAAGAAAGATATAAAATATAAAATCTACGGAGGAATATCGTTTTATCAAAGAAAGGAAATCAAAGATTTGTTATCATATTTACGTATGCTAATAAATCCAAATGATGAAGAAGCTTTAAAAAGGATTATCAATTATCCAGCTCGTGGAATTGGAGCAACAACGGTAGATAAATTAGCAATAGCTGCAAATCATTATAAAAAATCAATTTTTGAAATCTTACTGAATTTAGATAAGGTAGATATTAAGATAAATTCAGGAACAAAAAACAAACTTGAGAATTTTGTTAGAATGATACAGCGTTTTCAAATTGAAGCTCAAAAGATGAATGCTTTTGAAGTTGCAGATTTGGTTGTAAAACAAACGCAGTTAGTAAAAGACTTACAAAAAGACGGTACCCCAGAAGGAGTAAATAAGGTAGAAAATGTTCAGGAATTACTGAATGGAGTAAAAGACTTTATAACCGATAAAATAGAAACGGGAGAAGATGCATCATTAACATCATTCTTAGAAGACGTAGCACTTGCAACCGATTTTGATAGTGAAAAAGACGATACACCTTGTGTATCTTTAATGACTATTCACTTATCAAAAGGACTTGAATATCCATATGTGTACATAGTTGGTTTAGAAGAAAGTTTATTTCCTTCGGCAATGAGTATGAATACACGAAGTGAATTAGAAGAAGAACGACGTTTATTCTATGTAGCCTTGACAAGAGCGGAAAAAGTAGCGTATTTAACTTATGCACAAACGCGTTATCGTTGGGGAAAACTTACTGATGGAGAACCAAGTCGTTTCTTAGAAGAAATAGATGATAAATTTGTAGAGCATTTAGCACCAAAAGCGCCAGAACCATCGGCAAACAGATTTATAGATGCTAGTTTATTTGATGATACACCAAATAAAATTCGTTTTCAAAAACCAATTCAGAAAAAGCGAAAAGAGTTCTTATCGAAAAAGGAAAGGCCTAATTTAGTACCACCAAAAAGCAAGATGAAAAAGGTTTCGGAAGTAAATTCAAAAATGAATTTATTTGATGGTGAAATAGTGGTAGGAAACTTTGTAGAGCACAATCGATTTGGAACAGGAGAAGTAATAGCTTTAGAAGGTAAAGGCCCTAATAAAAAAGCAGAAATTAAATTTGGTACAGTAGGGAAGAAGAAATTATTACTACAATTCGCAAAATTAAAAGTAATCGGATAGTTAATTCATAATAATTACCTATTTTGCGTATATAAATAAAGAGAAAATGACGTTTGATTTAGAATATAATTCGGAAAGGGATAATTTAATAATTCCCGAATACGGAAGACATATACAGAAATTAGTAGATCATTGTGTAGCTTTAGAAACAAAAGAAGAAAGAAACACAATGGCTAAAGCTATTATAGATGTAATGGGGAATTTACAACCTCATTTACGTGATGTTCCAGATTTTAAACACAAATTATGGGATCAGCTTCATATTATTGCCGATTTTAAATTGGATGTAGATTCGTCTTATGAAACACCATCAAAAGAAGAATTAACAGAAAAGCCAGCAAAATTAGCATATCCAAAATCAGCTTCAAGATATCGTTATTATGGAAATAACATTCAAACCATGATAGACATTGCATTAACATGGGAAGAAGGAGATAAAAGAGAAGCTTTAGTGTTTACAATAGCAAACCATATGAAAAAATGCTATTTAAACTGGAACAAAGACACGGTTGAAGATGCCGTTATTTTTAAGCATTTATATGATTTATCTGGTAAAAAAATAGACTTAAGAGATTCGGAAGAAGTATTATCAGAGAGTAAAAACTTGCTTAGAAAAAGAAACAATCAAGGACAGAACAAAGGGCATCAAAAAGGAAAATCTAACTACAGTAATAAATATAGAAAAAAGTAAATGGCATCATTTAAAATTGAAGGAGGTCACAAATTAAACGGAGTAATTACACCTCAGGGAGCGAAAAATGAAGCATTACAAATTATATGCGCAGTCTTATTAACTTCAGAAAAAGTAATCATTAATAATATTCCTGATATTATTGATGTAAATAAGTTAATTTTTATCTTAGGAGAGTTAGGTGTTAAAATTGAAAAATTAGGACCAAACTCATACAGTTTTCAAGCAGACGATATTAATTTAGGATACTTAGAGTCAGCTGAATTTAAGAGAGATGGAAGTTCGTTAAGAGGGTCAATTATGATAGTTGGACCATTATTAGCGCGTTTTGGAAAAGGATATATTCCACGTCCAGGAGGAGATAAAATTGGTCGTAGAAGATTAGATACACACTTCGAAGGGTTTATAAATTTAGGAGCAAAATTCCGTTATAATAAAGAAGAATATTTCTACGGAGTAGAAACAGAAACAGGATTAGTAGGAACAGATATGTTACTTGATGAGGCATCTGTAACAGGGACAGCAAATATTGTTATGGCAGCAGTATTAGCTAAAGGAACTACTACAATTTATAATGCAGCCTGCGAACCATATATTCAACAATTATCAAAAATGTTGAACTCAATGGGAGCGAAAATTTCAGGAGTTGGATCTAACTTATTAACTATTGAAGGAGTAGAGTCTTTAGGAGGTTGTGAGCATAGAGTACTACCTGATATGATTGAAATAGGGAGTTGGGTTGGTATGGCAGCTATGACACGATCTGAATTAACTATTAAAGATGTTAGTTGGAAGGATTTGGGTCAAATACCAAGTGTATTTAGAAAATTAGGAATCAATTTAGAAAAAAGAGGTGACGATATTTTCATCCCAGAGCAAGAGAGTTATGAAATTCAAAACTATATAGATGGATCTGTATTAACAGTTTCTGATGCACCTTGGCCAGGATTTACTCCAGATTTATTAAGTATCGTATTAGTGGTAGCTACTCAAGCAAAAGGAACAGTTTTGATACATCAAAAAATGTTTGAAAGTCGCTTATTTTTTGTAGATAAATTAATTGATATGGGAGCTAAAGTAATTTTATGTGATCCTCATAGAGCTACTGTTATTGGACATAACTTCGAATCGCAATTAAAAGCAACTAAGATGACTTCACCTGATATTAGAGCTGGTATTTCATTGTTAATAGCAGCATTATCAGCAAAAGGAACTAGTATTATTAATAATATTGAGCAAATAGATAGAGGGTACGAAAATATTGAAGCTCGTTTAAAATCTATTGGAGCTAGAATAGAAAGAATTGAAGATTAGTTTATTTTAATCAGGCAAAAATACATTTAGAGTTAAAAAAAATCGTGTCTACTAGACACGATTTTTTTATTGGCTTTTTTTAATGATGATCGTGATCGTTATGCTTTGATTTTTCTTCAGACATCATTTTATGATCTTCTTTTTTTATAGTGTTGTGCTCTCTTACTATTTTTTTATGATCTTCAATCATTTTCTTCTGCTCATCTTGGATTTTTTTATGATCCTTCATCATTTGTTCCAAAGAAATTTTACCCGTCATGTGATTTTCCTCAAGAGCTTTATGCTCATTAATTAACCTTGTATGATTACTTATTAATACATCATGAGATTTTAAAATGCTAGCATGTGCTTTTTCGTTTTCTAAATGCAACGAATCATTTATTATATCTTTATGAGAATTCATCATATGAGAATGGTCATGACTCATGTGATTATGTGTTTTTTCCATTTCCTCATGTATTTTAAGCATTCTTTTATATTCAACAATAAATGCTTTATGTTCATCAGAATCGGATGGGTTTTGTTTACAGGATAAGGTTGTTAAAATAAATAAAAACAAAAATGTTTTTTCTAAGATTGATTTCATAAGGGGTAAAATTAGAGCTACAAGATAAAAAAATAAGCTTGTATAATATTGATAATAAAAGAATATTGAAGAATTTGTCTTCGTATTAAACTAAAAATAGGATGATAAAATTTTTGATAATTTTCTTTTTAACGGCTCATTAACAAGCCTACCAATAGATTTTCCTATTTTTGAAAAACAAAGAAAAGAATTTATGAAGTTTCAAAAACCCTTTACATTATTAATTATCTTTTTTACTATAACACTATTTTCACAAACAAGTGATATATACAGAGGAGAAAAAGATAAAGTCCATGACTTGATTCATACCAAATTAAAAGTAGATTTTAATTTTGAAAATAAAGAGTTAAACGGGGAAGAATGGGTGACTTTAAAACCTCATTTTTATGAAACTTCAAAAGTAACATTAGATGCGAAAGCAATGCTTATTCATAAGGTATCTATGAATAACAAACCACTAGAATATAATTATGATAATTTTGAGCTAATTATTGATTTGCCTCGTACATATAAAAGAGATGAACAGTTTACAATTTATATAAAGTATACAGCACGTCCGGAAAAAGTTAAGCAAAAAGGAAGTGCAGCAATAACTTCTGCAAAAGGATTGTATTTCATAAATCCAACAGGATTAGATAAAAATAAGCCTACTCAAATTTGGACACAAGGAGAAACTGAGGCGAGTAGTTGCTGGTTTCCAACAATAGATGCACCAAATCAAAAAACATCACAAGAAATTTATATAACAGTACCTAATAAGTTTGTTACGCTTTCAAATGGAAAATTAGAAAAGCAAACTAATAATGCTAATGGTACTAGAACAGACTATTGGAACTTTACTCAAAAACACGCACCATATTTATTTTTTATGGGAATTGGAGAATATGAAATAGTAAAAGATACTTATAAAAATATTCCAGTTGATTATTATGTAGAAAAAAAATATGCTCCATATGCAAAAGAGATTTTTGGAAATACACCAGAAATGCTTGCTTTTTTCTCTAAAATAACTGGAATAGAATATCCTTGGAATAAGTATGCTCAGATAGTTGGACGCGATTATGTTAGTGGAGCAATGGAGAATACTACAGCTGTTATTCATGGAGAAAAGGCTTATCAAGTACCAGGTCAGTTAATTGACGATAACGTACAAGAAAACACAATAGCACATGAAGCGTTTCATCATTGGTTTGGAGATTTGGTAACAGCAGAAAGTTGGAGTAACCTAACAGTAAATGAGAGTTTTGCTAACTACAGTGAATACTTATGGAGAGAGTATAAATATGGAAAAGAAGATGCAGATTCACATTTGTTTGAAGATACAGAAGCTTATAAAAATGGTCAGAATTTCGACAAACATTTAGTACGTTTTAACTATGATGACAAAGAAGATATGTTTGATGCTGTTAGTTATAACAAAGGAGGAGCTATTTTACATATGTTACGAAAATACTTAGGAGACGAAGCTTTTTATGCAGGTTTAAATAAATATTTAACAACAAATAAGTATGGAGCAGCAGAAGCTCATCAATTACGTTTAGCATTTGAAGAAGTTACAGGGAAAGATTTAAACTGGTTTTTTAACCAATGGTATTTTAATAGTGGACATCCAAAGTTAGAAATATCATATGATTATAATAAATTAAGAAAAACAGTAACAGTTAATATTATTCAAAATCAAGCAAATGAATTTAAATTTCCTTTTGCAATAGATATTTTTGAAGGAAATAAACGTACACGTCATAATGTATTTGTAGAAGGAAAAGATGCATCGTTTACTTTTCCTTTTGTAAAGCACCCAGATTTAATTCAGGTAAATGCAGATGGAGTTTTACTATGTGATGTAATTGAAAATAAAGTTTTAAGTGATTATATACATCAACTAAAACATGCAGAAAATTATATACATAAAAGAGAAGCTTTATTAGAAGTAGCAAAAAAGCAAGATGATAAAAAAGCTTTTAATGCAATAGCTAATGCTATGAGTGATGATTTTTATAAAATAAGAATTTTAGCATTAGAAAATATAAACTTAATTAATAAATATACTAAAAAGAGGGTTATTGATAAGATTAAGCAAATAGCAATGAATGACCCGAAAACATTAGTACAAGCGGCAGCTATTGAAACCTTAGGGAAGTTAACAGACCCAGAATTGAAGCCAGTTTTTGAAAAAGGTTTAAAAAGCAAATCATATTCTGTTTTAGGAAAGTCGTTAGTTGGAATGTATTATATAGACAAAGCCTTAGCTATTCAAAAATCTAAAACATTACCTATAGAGGTAAAGAAAATTATAGCAACTCCATTAACTAGAATTTATTTAGAAGAGAATGATGATGAGGAATTAACATTTATTGCTGGTAATGTAATGTCGGGTATGTTTTTAAGTCAGAATAAAAAAATACAGAAATTATACAAGAAAGCATTCGATAAAATAGCAAAAAGCAATAAAACGGAAGCGATTCAGAATTTAGCAGACGATATAGTAGCAAAAGGATTACAGTACAAGCAATATAATTTTGATAAAGTAGGTGTAAATTTACTACGTCAAATAGCTCAAAAGCAAAAGAAAGAAAAGTTAAGCAATCAAGAAAAAAACATTGCAATCGTAAGAATTGCTATGGCAAAATTACTAGAGTAAAAAGTAAAAAAATAGAATTTAAATAAAAAAGAATCCTTAGTTTTGGCACAATAGTTGTCTTTCCTATCGAAACTTAAATTTTATGAACAAAACTACTTTACTACTACTATTTTCAGCCTTAATTATACTTTCATGTAGCAGTGTAAAAACTACAGAAAAAGCAATTAATTCTGGTGATTATGAAAAAGCAATTTCATTATCTATAAAAAACTTAGCAAGAAATAAGTATAAGAAAAAGAATCAGCCTTATGTTATCATGCTTAAGAATGCTTTTAATAAAGCAGTAGATAGAGATGTATCTAAAATAGAATTTTTAGAAAAGGAGAATAATCCAGAAAATTTGGAAGCTATTTATACTTTATATCAGCGATTAAATAATAGACAAGAGCGAATCAAACCATTACTGCCTTTAAAAGATGTAATATCAGGTAATAATGTGAGTTTTAGAATTGTAAATTATGATGATCAAATTATAACTTCAAAAGAAAATTATTCAAACTTTTTATATCAAAAAGCTAAAGATTTGCTAGTAAATGGAAGTTATAACAAAATGAATTATAGAAGAGCTTTTGATGAGTTTCAATACTTAGATAAAATCAATCCAAACTATAAAAACACGAGGAATTTAATAGAGGAAGCACATGCGAAAGGAACTGATTTTGTTTTCTTATCGGTACATAATGAAACAAGACAAATTATTCCTAGAAGATTAGAAAATGATTTATTAGCAATTGATACTTATGGGTTAAATGATTTATGGACAGTATACCATTCAAAAAGAGACTCAAGAGTAAAATATGACTTTGATTTAGAATTAAACCTAAGAAATATCGATGTTTCTCCTGAACAAATTAGAGAAAAAGAAATTGTTAAAGAAAGACGAATCAAAGACGGTTTTAAATATTTAAAAAACGATCAAGGAGCGTTTGTAAAAGATAGTTTAGGAAATAAAATTAAAGTAGATAAATATAGAAAAGTAAGATGTCACTTATATAAATTTACTCAGTTTAAAAGTAGTAAAGTGAGTGGTGTTGTTAAATATATAGACAATGCAAATAATCAATTAGTAGAAAGATTTCCTATTCAAAGTGAATTTGTTTTTGAACATGTTTATGCAGATTATGATGGAGACAAAAGAGCTTTAGATGATACGTTTTTAGGATTAATTAAAGTTAGAGCAGTACGTTTTCCTTCAAATGAACAAATGGTTTATGATACAGGAAGGGATTTGAAGCAAAGACTTAAAGCCATTGTAACACGTAATAAGTTCAGACATTAAAATAAGAATTAAATACTATTAAACTCTCGCATTAAGCGGGAGTTTTTTATTTTTATACTCTATGGACTTATTTTCTCAATTTACCAATTCACCTATTAATCTACTTCCTAAAGACGGAACAGTAAACTACCATGGTATTGTTTTAAGTAGGGAAGAGGCTGATAAATATTATGATGTTCTTTTAAATTCTATAGCTTGGAAAAATGATGAAGCTATTGTTTTCGGAAAATTAATAACTACAAAACGAAAAGTAGCTTGGTATGCAGAAAAACCATTTGAATATTCGTATTCAAATAGAACCAAAACAGCACTTATTTTCAATGAAGAATTATTAGCGTTAAAAGAATTGGTTGAAAAAGAAACTAAAGAAACCTATAATTCATGCTTACTGAATTTATATCATGATGGTTCTGAAGGAATGGCTTGGCATTCGGATGGAGAAAAAGATTTAAAGAAAAATGGAGCAATAGCATCGTTAACTTTAGGAGCAGAGCGTAAGTTTGGGTTTAAACACAAAGAAACTAAAGAAACAGTTTATAAAGTCTTAGAGCATGGTTCTTTGCTGGTGATGAAAGATGAAACACAAACACATTGGTTACATAGATTACCACCAACAAAAAAAGTACATAGGCCCAGAATAAATTTAACCTTTAGAACAATAGAGAAATAATTACTTCAATTGATCAAAAAAAGTTAGTTTATAATCAGGTAATAATTTTGGATTGGTAATTTTTATAAAATCTTTTAAAACTAAATCAGGTCTAACAGGAGCCAATTCAAAGTATAAAAAACCACCAGTTTTTCCTCTTTTACTTCCAATAGTATAAACATTCCCATTATTTAAAGCATCAAATTCTTTATAATGATTATTTGCACTTACTAATTGTTCTTTGGTTTCAAATAAACCACAACCTATCCAGTAATCGGCATGTTTACCTTTATCTAAAATACTTTCAAAACTCAATTGTAAACTACCAGTACCTTTAGTGCCTTTCCATAAATAATTTAAATTAGCATCTTTTAAATAAGTTGCCATAAAACTTTCTCCTGCAGGAACATTCCATACATTTTTAAACATACTTCCAGATAAAACTGTAGGTTGTTTGCCTTTATTGTTTTTAGCTATTCCTTTAGCCTCTAAATAATTTTGCTCAATAGTTTTAAAGATACTATCAGCTTCTTTTTCTTTATTAAGTAAAGCACCAAAAAATTTAATCCATTCAGCTCTCCCTAAAGGAGTTTCTTCTAGCCAATCTCCATTAAAAATAACAGGTATTCCTGTTTTTTTTATATTCTCATATAATTTATTATTAGGATGTAATGAGAAAGCAATAACTAATTCAGGATGTAATTCCATTAACTTTTCAGTATTCATATTTTGCTCAGAACCTAGCTCAACAATTTTACCTTCTTCAATTCGCTTTCTAGTTTTTTCTGAAGAAATATATTTTGTGTGAGGAAAGCCTATTAACTTTTCTTCACTACTTAACAGCTCTAACATAGGTACATGAGTAGTACTTGTAACAACGAACCTTTCAATAGGAGTTTTTATTTCATTTTTAGAAATATTAGTACTATTACTAAGAGTATAAACAAATTGCTTTTTTGAGTTTTGAAATACTCTTTTAAATACTAGTTTTTTTTGCCCATCTTGTGTGATAATATCAAAACCTTTGGCGTATTTGATAGGGCTAATAATTGTTTCTGATTTAGAAATTTCTTTATTCTCTGATTTCTTACATTGAAGAAATAAAAAAGAAATGACGATAAGTAAAGTATTATATTTCATTTTAATTATAATGTGAATTTTATAATGTGACCGTAATTTAATTTTAAATCGAAAGATTTATCTAAAGGAGTTTTATTTATATAAGCCGATAAACTTCTTATAACACCAGCATGTGTTACAATAACAATTCGTTCTTTATTTAGTAATAATATTTCATTTAAAAAATTAACTGTTCTTGTATGTAAATCAAGATATGATTCTCCATTTGTAGCAGGAATGTTAACAAAATCATTCATCCAAATATCAAGCTCTTCTTTGTTAATATCGTTCCATTTTTTTAATTCCCAATCACCAAAATCAAGTTCTTTTAAACGATCGTCAAAGTTAATTGTATTACTTAATTCTTTAGCTAATAGCTTACAACGTTTCAGTGGACTGGAAAAAAAGAGTGTATCAGAGTCATTTGAATTAATTTCTTTTAGAATAGGTTGAATTTCTTTACCAAATGTCTTAGCTACAGGAATATCTGCTTGTCCATAACAAACTCCTTTTTCTATATCTGGCGTTGTATGACGAATTAAAATAATTTCCATATGACTAATAATGATAAATAAAAAACTACTTCTGAAACTTGCTGTAAAGCACCTGCACAATCTCCTGTTTGACCACCAATCCATTTTTTAAAAAAATGCCCCATGTATAAATAAATGATTATTAATGGAATTAGTACACCAAAGATTTTAAAGTTTTCAAAAAATAAAAGCGGTAAAAGACCAAAAAAACCAGAAATGATAATTGATTTAGTACTCATTTTCTGAGTTGTAGGTTTTACTTTAGAACTATCAATATCTCTAACATATTCATGAGTATATAATAACACTGTAGCTATAAATCTACTGATAGTATGTCCAGCAATTATAATTAAAGGAATATTTTTTGAGCTTATGCTAAGTTCATATAAACTTACTGTTTTTAATGAAAGTATAGAGACCAAACCAACAACTCCAAAAGTACCTAACCTAGAATCTTTCATTATTGTTAGAATTTTTTCTTTAGTCCAGCCTCCACCAAAACCATCACAAACATCAGCAAAACCATCTTCATGAAAAGCTCCTGTGGCCCAGATTGAAGCAACAATGCTAAGTATAATAGAAATAGCTGGATTGAAAATATGAGAAGCGCCATAATATATAGCTGCAGAAATAGCTCCAATAAGTGTCCCTACTAAAGAAAAATATCGACTACTTTTATTTAAAATTTCTGGCGAGTGATCAACCCATTTAGGACAAGGAATTCTCGTGAAAAATAACACAGCAGTTAAAAAATAGTGAACTTGTTTTTTCATAATAAATTTAAGCTTCTGAAACATTAGCACTCTTAAAAGTGGCCATCTCATTTAAAAAACTAATAGCAGATTTAACAATAGGAAAAGCAATTGCAGCACCTGTTCCTTCACCTAAACGTAATCCAATATTTAGTAAAGGTTTTACATTTAAAAAATCGAGCATTTTTTCATGTCCTTGTTCACCTGACGTATGGCAAAATATACAATAATCTAATACGTTTTTATCGATAGCTTTTGCTGCTAGTAATGCTGAAGTAACAATAAAACCATCAATTAGAATGGTCATTTTTAAAGATGCAGCTTCTAAAATAGCACCACACATCATTACAATTTCAAAACCACCAAAAGAAGATAAGGCGTCAATTGGAGATTGTATTTGATTGATATGTAAATTAAATACTTTACGAAGAATTTCTGCCTTTTTAATTACACCTTCATCATTTAAACCTGTTCCTTTACCAACACACTTTTCAATTGGAATAGTAGTGAAATAACTCATTAAAAGAGAAGCAGCTGAAGTATTACCTATTCCCATTTCACCAAAGCCAATAACATTGGTACCGTTCTTAAATATTTCTTGAATAATTTGTTTTCCTTTTTCTAATGCTAATAAGCATTCTTCAGTACTCATTGCTTTTTCTACACTATAGTCTTTAGTTCCTTTTGAAATTTTAGCATCTATTAGATTAGGAGAAGTCTCAAAATTAGCATTTACACCTGCATCTACTATTTTTAGCTCTATGTTGTTTTGGTTACAAAAAGTATTAATAGCAGCTCCATTGTTTAAAAAGTTATGTACCATTTGTTGCGTAACTTCTTGCGGATATGGAGTAACTGAACTAGAATTTACAATACCATGATCACCAGCAAAAACAACTATTGAAGGCTTTGATAGGGTAGGAGAAACAGTATTTTGAATTAATCCTATTTGTAAGGCAATATTTTCTAATACCCCTAAAGAGCCTATAGGTTTTGTTTTAAAATCAATTTTTTCTTGTAATTGTCCTTTAATATTTTCTGATAAAGGAGTTATGTTAGTAGTATACATTGGTAGTTATTTTAAAGTTAAAGGCAAACCAGATACCATGAATGTGGCTTTATCTGCTTTTTTTGCTATATATTGATTTACCCAACCTTGTAGTTCTGTAAATTTTCTTCCAGATTCAGAATTAGCATGTAATCCCATACCAATTTCATTAGAAATAATAATAATTTTTGCATCTATTTCTGCCAAAGCATCAATTTCCTCCTTAGCTAATTTTAATGCTTGTTCAATATCATATTTAGTATCTACAAAAAAGTTGGTAAGCCATAAAGTAACACAATCAATAACTACAGTCATTTCTTTAGTAATTTTTGTACTGATTAGTTTTTCTTCTTCAATAGTAGTCCAACGTTCATCTCTATCTGAAACATGCCTGTCTACTCGTTTTTTAAAATCATCATCCCAAATTCTAGAAGTAGCCAAATAATATGGAGTATTTGATAATGATTCAGCTAATTGTTGAGCATAACTACTTTTCCCTGAGCGTTCGCCTCCTGTTATGTAATAAATCATGTTGAAGAAATAAATTGTAAGCAAATATTGGAAAGATTTTTTAGAAAAAGAAAATTATAAATGATAACTGTGTATTTTTGCGAACCAAATTTGAATATCTATGAAAGTATCTTCTTTTATGCCAGCTGTAACTCAAATGATTTATGATATGGGGTTACACGATTATTTAGAGGGCATTACATTTGAGTGTCCAGCAATTGCTTTACAAGAAAAGAAGGTTGCTGTGAGGTACAAATTAGAAGGTAAAACATTAACAAGTAAAGAAATTACTGCTATTTTTTCAAAGACTAAAGCCGAAGGAGGTACTTTATATTATGTAGATGAACCAGTTTTAGAGAGTATAGCACCAGATATTATTTTTACGCAAGATGTATGTGATGTTTGTCAAATAGATACCGAATCGGTAGCAAAATCAGCATATAAATTAAAAAAGACTCCAGAGTTAATTTCTATAACACCAAATTCTTTAGAAGATGTATTTGATAATGCGCTTACTATAGCTAGAGCTATGAATAAAGAAGAAGTCGGAGTTAATTATGTAAATAAACTAAGAGAGCGAATTTATAATATTGTAGATGTTCAAAGAGCTAACAGAATTCAATCTAAAAGTGTAATGTTGCTCGAATGGATAGATCCATTATTTAATTGTGGACATTGGATTCCTCATCAAATAGGTTATGCAGGAGGAATAGATTTATTATCACATCCTTCTGGAGATAGTATTGTTATTTCATGGGATAAAATTGTAAAATATGACCCAGAAGTATTGGTAATAGCTCCGTGTGGTTATGGAATTGAAAGAACGTTAGAAGATATGACGTTTTTAGAAGAAAAACCAGAATGGAAAACTTTAAAGGCTGTTAAAAATGGAGAAGTTTATATAGCAGACTTTGCTATGTTTACACAATCATCAGCTGGTACTTTAGTAGATGGAATAGAATGTTTGGCATCAATGATACATCCTAAATATTACAATATTTCCGATAATCTAAAAAGAAAATTCTCAAAATATAATGATTTAATTGGAGATAATTTATAATAAAGTTATAAATTTGCCCCGATTTTTGGTTTTTCTCTATTTTCAATAGAGAAAATTAAAAGGGAATTCAGTTAAAATCTGAAGCTGTTCCCGCAACTGTAAGCTATAAAGCTTGTAACTAAAACTTTTTGCCACTGTTTATTAACGGGAAGGTAAGTTACAAGACGCAAGCCAGGAGACCTGCCAAGAAAAATATGTAAGACTTTCGGGATAAAAGTTAGCGTACTTAAAACTTTTTTGTACAAAAATTTAACCTGATTAATTGTAAAATTAAATCATTATCAATGAAAAAACAATTACTAATTGTTGGTGCGGTAGCATTATCTTTTGCTAGCACAAAATCTTTTGCTCAAGAGCAAGAAAAATCAGAAATTTTAGATGAAGTGGTAATCACAGATTCAAGGTTTAAATTAAAAAAGGAAAATTCGGGGAAAGTTGTTCATAAGATAACAGCAGAAACTATTAAGAAAAATCAAGGGAGAAATTTAGTTGATTTAATTAATACTGTAGCAGGTATTGAAGTTAATGGTAATACAAGTTCTAATGGACAAAATTTAGGACTCTTTATTAGAGGAGGGAAAACAAAAGAAGTTGTAGTATTAATTGATGGAATTCAAGTTTCAAATCCAGCAGGAGTTTCAGGAGGTTACGATTTAAGATTGTTAGACTTAAACGAAGTAGAATCTGTAGAAATTATTAAGGGAGCAGCAAGTACATTATATGGTACAGGTGCAACTACAGCTGTAATTAATATTAAATTGAAAGAAGCCAAAAGTGGTCATGTTAATACAGATTTAGCTTTGCTTTTGGGAACAAATAATACACAGAAATCAGAAAATGGAACTATTGTCCAAACAAATGCTAATGTAAACGGTAAAATTAATAAATTTAATTATTTAGTTGGTTTTTCATCATTACAAGCAAATGGATTTTCAGCAGCAAAATCAGAAAATGCAAACCAAAACTTTAATCCTGATGCTTTTCAAAGAGTTGGAACTAATTTAAAATTAGGTTATAGATTTAATAACAAATTTAAAATTAACGCTTTTGGTAGTTACAGTGAGTTTGATAATAACTATGATGCAGGCGCATTTACAGATGCAAATAACTTTTCAGAAGACGTAAGTTATAGAGTTGGTATAGCTCCTGAATATAAATATGAAAATGGAAGTATTCATTTAAACGCTGCTTATAGTAAATATAAAAGTGATAGAACGGCAACATCATCTCCAGGTAGAAGCTATGGAGAGAACTATATCATTGATGCATATGTAAAGCATAAATTTGATAAATTATACTTAGTTGGAGGTATTAACTATCAAGATAATAGTATTGAAACTTATGCAACACCTTTTGGGAAAACTGAAATTGTTAAAACGGTATATAATGAAAAACCAATAGCTAGATTAATAGACCCATATGTAAACGCAGTATATGTATCTGATTTTGGATTAAACATAAACGCTGGTGTTAGATTAAATAACCACAATAAATATGGAAATCACTTTGTATACAATGCAAACCCATCTTATACTATAAAACAAGACAATGGATATGTTAAGTTCTTAGGATCATATAGCACTGCATTTTTAGCACCATCAGTTCAAGAATTATATGCATCATGGGGAAATATTGATTTGAAGCCTCAAGAAAGTACTACTTATGAAGGAGGAGTAGAATATAAATATAATTCGCTTGTATTAAATGCAGTTTATTTTAACAGAGATGTGAAAAATATTATAGCATTTAATTCAACAGCTTTTAAAATGGATAATTTTGGAGATACTACTATTAAAGGTTTAGAGTTTACTGCAAATTACTCTGTAACTAAGGATTTACAATTAAATGCTAATTATGCTTATACTAAAAATGATGATTTAGCAGTTAGAGTTCCAAAGCATAAAATTAATGCTGGTGTAAACTATACTTATAAAGCAACAAACCTAGGGTTAAACTACCAATTTGTAAGTGATAGAGATGATACAGATTTTAGATCTTTTCCAGGAGTTAATAGAGTTTTAGAATCATATTCTCTTTTAGATTTTTCAGCTAATCATAAATTAAATAATAATATTAGATTAATGTTTAATGTATCTAATATTTTGAATGAAGATTATCAAGAAGTTTTCGGATTCTCAACAAGAGGTAGAAACTTTAAATTTGGATTAGGATTCAATTTCTAATAAAAAGACAAATACTTAAAATGAAAAACGCACTTAAAAGTGCGTTTTTTTTATTCTAAAAATTTTTCTCGAATTTCTTTAGTAGGAATCATGCATTCTTCTTTTTTACCAAACCATTTATATCTATTCTTAGCAATATAATCGTACACCAAATTGCGTAAACCTTCAGGAAATACCATTAAAAAACTTGCAATTTGCCAAAAACCACCAAATTCAGCCATAACTTTTAAAGCTGCAGTCGATTTTATATAATAGGCATTACTTGGTTCATAAAGTATTATAGAATCAATTTTTGAAGTATCAATACCTAAATAATTTGTGATTTTTTTACCAACTTCAGATTGTAATGACGCAAAAACAAATTGATTTTTTTTATCATAATTAATGGTTTTTAGCACAGCATTATTACAAAAGTTACAAATGCCATCAAATAAAATTATCTTCTTATTTTTAGGTAAATCAATCATTTATGTGAAATAAAGTTGGGTTAATTTATAAATAATTTTAAAATATTGTAACATTAATCAAAATTAAGCGTCTAGTAGAAAAGTAAATAAGGATTTAACATTTTATTATCAATAAAAAGATGAATCAGTATTTATTTTAGTAAAAAAATAAACTAACGCAATGATTCGAATAGAAAACTTACACAAATCTTATCCTATAGGGAAAGACTCACTTCACGTTTTAAAGGGATTAGATTTACACATTAAGGAAGGAGAATTTGTATCAATTATGGGATCTTCAGGATCTGGAAAATCTACCTTATTAAATATTGTAGGATTATTAGATACGCATGATGAAGGAAATTATTATTTAAATGGTCAATTAATTGAAAATTTAAATGAAAAGAAAGCAGCAGTTTTACGTAATAAATTTTTAGGATTTGTATTCCAATCATTTAATTTAATTTCATACAAAACAGCTTTAGAAAACGTAGCATTGCCTCTTTATTATAAGGGTGTAGGAAGAAAAGAACGTTCAGAAAAAGCATTAGAATATTTAGAGAAAGTTGGTTTAAAAGAATGGGCAAACCATTTACCAAATGAGCTTTCAGGAGGACAAAAACAGCGTGTGGCTATTGCAAGAGCTTTGGTAACAAAACCAAAAGTAGTATTAGCAGATGAGCCAACAGGAGCCTTAGATTCTACTACAACAGATTCTGTAATGGATTTGTTAAAAGAGATTAATGATGAAGGTATGACCGTTTTTGTAATTACACACGAGGAAGAAGTAGCTGAACAAACTAATAGAATTGTTCGACTAAAAGACGGTGTTATTATAAGTGATGAGTATACATCTAATGAAAAATCTAAAAAGGCTAAAGCAGTTTAATTATGTTTGATTTAGATCGTTGGAGAGAAATATTCCAAAGTATTAGTAAAAATAAGTTGCGTTCTGCCTTATCTGGATTTACTGTAGCTTTTGCTATTTTACTTTTTACGTTACTTTTTGGAATAGGTAATGGACTTCAAAATACATTTAAAAATGAGTTTGCAAAAGATGCAATTAACTCAATCTATATTTGGTCAAATAGAACAACAAAAGCTTATAAAGGAAATCAAGTAGGGAGAAGGATTCAATTTAAAGATGATGATTTTGAGTTTCTGAAAGAAAAATACGGGGATAAGATTCAAATGATTAGCCCCAGATTACAGAGAAATGCAAAAGTTGTTTACAAAACAGAAGAAGATAATTACACTATTAGAGGAGTTTATCCAAAATATGATTTATTAGAATCTGCTGAAGTAACTGAAGGACGTTTTCTAAATATTAGAGATTTAAAAGAAAAGTCTAAAGTAGCGGTAATAGGTCGAATGGTTGAAAAAGATTTATTTGGTCAAGTTAGTGCTTATGGGAAACAATTAAACATTGGTGGAATTATTTATAAAATAATAGGTGTTTTTTCAGACCCAGGAGGTGATAGTGATGAACGTTACATTTACATACCTTTTACTACCATGCAACAAATCTATGGTAACAATGACCATATTGATGAGTTTGGTATGACTTATAATCCTGAGTTAAGCATTGAAGAAGCAATAGCTTTTAGTAATGACATGCGTAGGGAATTAAAAAAGAAGCATGAAATAGCACCATTAGATCAAAGAGGAATAAGGATACGTAATTATGCCTCAGATAACAAGCAAGTTTCGAATATGATGGTAGGACTTGGTATACTAATTTTAATTATTGGTTTCGGAACATTAATTGCCGGAGTTGTTGGAATTAGTAATATAATGGTATATATAGTAAAAGAAAGAACAAAAGAGCTAGGAATTAGAAAAGCTATTGGTGCTACACCAAGATCAATTGTATTAATGATTATGTTAGAAGCAATTTTAATTACAGCAATATCTGGATATTTAGGTTTAACATTAGGTGTAGGAATATTAAAAGCAGTAGGACCTAGTTTAAAACAATATTTTATATTAAATCCAGGTGTTTCAACTCCTGTTGTTGTTGGAGCCACAATAACATTAATTATAGCAGGAATGATAGCGGGGTATTTACCAGCAAAAAGAGCGGCAAAAATTAAACCAATAGTAGCTTTAAGAGCAGATTAATTATGAAATTTTTATTTGACAAAGATACTTGGCAAGAGATTTACGGAAGTATTCGTAAAAACAAAACAAGAACTGCAATTACAATTTTTGGAGCATTCTGGGGAATACTATTATTAGTAGGGTTATTAGGAGCAGCTAAAGGAATTGAAAATGGTTTTAACAGCATGTTTGGTGATTTTGCAACCAATAGTGTTTTTATGGCTGGTGGGCGAACATCAAAACCATTTAAAGGTTTCCAAGAAGGTAGACAAATAACGTTAACAACTAGCGATGTAGATAAAATTAGAAATGAAGTAAATGGAGTAGAGTTTGTTGTTCCTAGAAACGTTACCGGAGGTTTAGTAGTAAATGGTTTAAAAACGGCAAACCTTACAATTTTTGGAGATTATCCGTTATTAGATAAAATTCAAAAGAAAAATCTTACAGAAGGAAGGTTTATAAATCAAAATGATATTGATGAGAATAAAAAGGTTTGTGTTATAAGTACAGAAGTATACAAACAATTATTCGATAGAAAAGAAGAGGCTTTAGGAACTTATATAAAAATTAATGATATTGGATATAAAGTTATTGGTATATATAAACCAGGTAGGTTTGAAGGACCTAATAATATCCATATCCCTTTTAGTACCTTTAAATTAGTTTATAACAGAGGAAATAAATTCCAATGGATGGTAGTAACAGGAAAACCAGAGTTTAATATAGAGCAAGTAGAATCTGATGTAAAAGTATTACTTAGAAGTATTCATAAGATTCATCCTGAAGATAATAGAGCCTTTAATGGATTTAATTTAGGAAAAGAAATAGCCAAAGTAACAGGTTTTTTAACAGGGATGCAGTTTTTAACATGGTTTGTTGGAATAGCAACCTTAATAGCAGGAGTATTTGCCATAGGTAACATTCTTTTAATTACAGTAAAAGAACGTACAAAAGAAATTGGAATTAGAAGAGCTTTAGGTGCAACACCAGCTAAAATTAGACAACAAATTATATTAGAGTCAGTATTTTTAACATTATTAGCAGGCTCATTAGGAATTATAGCCGGAGGAGGAGTATTGATGATTATAGATAAATTGGATTTACTAACCAATCCAACTGTTGATATCCCTATAGTTTTAATAGCATATACAGTATTAATAGTGTTAGGAACATTAATTGGATTTATACCAGCCTATATGGCTACCATAATTCAACCAATAGAAGCATTAAGAGAAGAGTAACAATAAAATCGATTAACAAGAATATAAATAAATACAAATGAAAAAAATAATCATTTTTGGCGGAATAGCGTTAGCATTAGTAGTAGTGTTAATATGGTTTGGGAAAAAGAATAGCGCATCCCCAATTGAATATGAAACAGAAAAAGCATTCAAAGCTACAATTGTAAAAAAGAGTGTTGCTACAGGAAAAGTAATTCCTTTAGAAGAAGTTGAAATAAAACCTCAAATTACAGGAATCGTAGATAAAATTCTTGTAGAAGAAGGAGCTATTGTAAAAACTGGAGATTTAATAGCAACAGTTAGAGTAGTACCAAATGTAGCTTCTTTAAATAGAGCAAATGGTAGTGTTAAAAATGCAAAATTATCATTTAACAATGCTAAAGTTCAATTTGATAGAAATAAAAAATTATTTGATAGAGGAGTAATCTCTCGTCAAGCTTTTGAAAATTCAGAATTGAATTATAATAATGCCAAACAAGCATTATCAAATGCACAATCTGATATGGATATCATTAGAAAAGGAACAACATCTGGATTAGGAAATGCAGCTAATACTAGTATTAGAGCAACAACATCTGGTATGATTGTAGAAATTCCGGTAAAAAAAGGATATCAAGTTACACAAACAAATGATTTTAACGCAGGAACTACAATTGCTCGTATTGCTGATATGACGAAAATGATTTTCGAAGGAAAAGTAGATGAATCAGAAGTAGGAAAACTAATCAAAGGAACTAATATTGATGTTGCTATTGGAGCAATAGAGGATAAAAAGTTTCCAGCGGTATTAAATTTCATTGCACCTAAAGGAACAGATGAGGGAGGAGCAGTTCAATTTAAAATTAAAGCAGACGTATCTTTAGATGATAAATATTTTATTAGAGCAGGGTATAGTGCAAATGCTGAAATTGTTTTAGCAAAAAAGGATAGTGTTTTATCTATAAAAGAAGCATTATTACAATTTGATAGAAAAACAGAAAAACCTTATGTAGAAATTAAGGTAGGAGATCAGAAATTTGAAAGAAAAGACCTTAAATTAGGATTGTCTGATGGAGTAAATGTTGAAATCTTAGAAGGAGTAACTAATGCAGATGAAATTAAAATCTGGAATAAAATTTCTAAAAAGGATAAGAACAACAATAATGATGACGATGATGATTTCTAGAAATAACTCTAGATTGTATTTATAAAAAAAGCAGCTCATTGAGCTGCTTTTTTTATTATTTAGGTTAAAATTATCCTTTATAAAAAGGCAATTTAACAACCTTAGCTGGTATTTGCTTTTTACGCACTTGTATGAAGATTTCAGAATCAACTTTTGATAATTCCTTAGGAACATAACCTAAACCAATTCCTTTACCTAAAGAAGGACTCATTGTTCCAGAAGTAACTCTTCCTATTTTGTTTCCTTCAGCATCTACAATGTCATAATCATGACGAGGAATACCACGTTCAGTTAATTCAAAAGCAACTAGTTTTCTAGTAACTCCAGCTTCTTTTTGAGCTTTTAAAGCTTCAGCATTTACAAAGTCTTTAGTAAACTTAGTAATCCATCCTAAACCAGCTTCAAGAGGAGAAGTAGTATCATCAATATCATTACCATATAAACAGTATCCCATTTCTAAACGTAAAGTATCACGAGCAGCTAAACCAATAGGCTTAATTCCCCAATCGGCACCAGCTTCAAAAACCTTATTCCATACAGCTTCTACATCTTCGTTCTTAACGTAAATTTCAAATCCACCAGAACCTGTATATCCAGTAGCAGATACAATAACATTAGGTAAACCAGCAAAATCAGTAATTTCAAAAGTATAAAACTTAATAGCAGATAAATCTACAGAAGTTAACGATTGCATTGCCTCAGCGGCCTTAGGTCCCTGAATTGCTAATAAAGACCAATCATCAGAACGGTCTTCCATTTCAACATTTAAATCGTTATGCTGAGAAATCCAATTCCAATCTTTTTCAATATTGGAAGCATTTACAACTAACATATATTCGTTTTCGCTAATCATGTAAATGATTAAATCATCAACAATTCCACCATCAGCGTTAGGCATACAACTATACTGCGCTTTACCAGGTACTAATTTTGAAGCATCATTAGATGATATTTTTTGAATTAAAGCCAAAGCATTTTCTCCTTTTAAGAAAAACTCACCCATGTGACTTACATCAAAAACACCAACACCTTTTCTTACAGTTTCGTGTTCAATATTTACACCTTCATATTGTACAGGCATGTTATAACCAGCGAAAGGAACTAGTTTTGCTCCTAAGCCTTCATGAATATGTGTTAAAGCAGTATTTTTCATTTTAAAATTGTTTGTTTTAAAGTATCGCTAAAGTATTGAAAAATTGAGAAACAAATAGTCAGATTTTGTTTAATATTTCAATGAATTATTACCTAAATATATGTTAATATTTCCTTATTATAAATGAAAGAATCTTACATTTGAGTGTAATAAAACCAAAAAAATGTTAAAGAAAATTCTATTTGTTTGTTTATTAGGAACTCTTAATGCTGTAATAGCTCAAACTCCGATTGATTATTTACCAGCAGATTTTCATAAAAGTAGAAGAGAAATACTACGTTCTAAAATGCCTAAAAACTCTGTAGCAGTAGTATTTGCTAATCCAATTAGAAATAGAGCAAATGATGTTGATTATGTTTTTCATCAAGATCCAAATTTTTATTATTTAACGGGATATCGCGAGCCTAATGCAGTTTTAGTATTGTTTTCAGAAAACCAAACGGATGTTAAAGGCAAGACTTATAATGAAGTTTTATACGTACAAAAGAATAATCCTAGAGCAGAAATGTGGAATGGTAAACGATTGGGAATAGAAGGCGCTAAAAAAGAATTAGGTTTTAAGGTTGCTAAAAATGCTGAAGATTTTATTTCAGATAAATTAAATTTTAAAAAGTTTGATAAGATTTTTATAGAAAAATTTAAAGACGATTATAGAAACTCAGAAAGAAATAAAGCTGAAATATATGACCTTGTTAATGAGTTTAAAAATAAATCGGGATATAGTGCATCATCACTTTTATCAAAAGAAAAGAGGTATGTGTATGAGTTAATAAAATCTACACCTATAGAAAATAGTGCTAATGTTGCTCAAGTAATAGGAAAAGCAATTACATACTACCCAAGTTTTAAGAATGATGAATTATTAATGGGGTATAAAAATGCTACAAACAACAAGCTTAAAAAAGAATTTCAAGAGAAAGCAGCTGTAAAGCTTAATTTGAAATCTAATGTTGATATTCAGTTTTTACCAACTCGATTTGCAGAAATGAGAGAAGTAAAGACACCAGAAGAAATGAAGTTGTTAACCAAAGCAATTCGTATTTCGGCAATAGGACAAATTGAAATGATGAAAGCTATGAAACCTGAAATGTCTGAAACAGAGATTCAAGGAATTCATGAGTTTGTATATAAAAAGTACGGAGCAGAATACGAAGGATATCCATCAATAGTTGGAGCAGGGAACAATGGATGTATTTTACATTATATAGAGAATAATAAAACTAGAGTAAACGACGAGTTAGTATTAATGGATTTAGGAGCTGAATATAGAGGTTATACTGCCGATGTAACTAGAACTATTCCTGCTAATGGTAAATTTTCTCCTGAACAAAAAGCAATTTATAATATTGTTTTAAAAGCTCAAGATGCTGGTATAGCAGTTTCTAAAGTTGGAAACCAATTTTGGCAACCAGGTCAAGAAGCAAAACAAGTTATTAATCAAGGTTTATTAGATTTAGGAATTATCAATTCATTAGATGAGAAACATATGTATTTTCCTCACGGTACATCGCATCATATTGGATTAGATGTACATGACCCTGGAACTTATGGAAAGTTTCAAGAGAATATGGTTATTACTGTAGAACCAGGTATTTATATACCAGAAGGAAGTAAGTGTGATAAGAAATGGTGGGGGATTGCTGTTCGTATTGAGGATGATATTTTGATAACTAAAAATGGTCCTGTGAACTTATCAGAAGAAGCTCCGAGAACTGTAAAAGCAATTGAAAAAATGATGGCAAAGAAAAGTGTGTTGAACGATTTTGTGTTGCCAAATTTAGATTAATGAAGTTTACCAAAAAATCAATTTCAAATATTGTATTTGTTATCATTATTGGATTACTAATATATCCACCTACTAAGGTGTATTTTATTAGGTTAATATCTTTTTCTCCATCTACTATCAAAGTAGAAAAAAGAGAGCAATTAAAAACATACAATTGGAATTTAAAAGGCTTAAATACTGAAAGCATAGATTTTAATAAGGTAAAAAATAAAGTAGTTTTTGTTAGTTTTTGGGCTACTTGGTGCCCTCCTTGTAGGGCAGAAATGCCAAGTATTCAGAAGTTATACAATGATTATAAAGATAAAGTTGAATTTATTTTTGTGAGTAGCGAAGATTGGAATACTATCTCTGATTTTTATAAGAAAAACAATTACAAATTACCTACGTATAGACCTTTAAGTAAAAGGCCAGTAGAGTTTAATAGTCAAACAATACCAGCCACGTTTATTGTAGATAAAAAAGGAGCTATAGCCATGATGAAAAAAGGACCAGCAGATTGGAATAGTACAAAAGTTAGAGAATTATTAGATAAATTGACTGAGTAAAACTATTACTTTTGCAATCTTTAAATCAAATATGAGTCAAGAGCAACCAAATAACCCATTACACGGAATAAAATTAGCAACAATGCTAGAAGAACTATATTTAGAATATGGTTGGGAAGAAATGGGAGAGATGTTAAACATTAATGTTTTTAAAAAGAATCCAACGTATAAATCGAGTTTAAAGTTTTTAAGAACAACTCCTTGGGCAAGAGCAAAAGTTGAAAAGTTATATTTAAAAATGATCAGCTAAAACTTTATTAGCTTAAAACCAGTTCACTCCATTCTTTTGGATTTTCAAGCATAGGGAAGTGTCCTGTACTTTTTAACCATACTAATTTGTTATTAGGAATTTCTTTATGCAGTTGTTCACCAATAGCTTTAACAGCAATAGGATCGTGAGTAGCCCAAACTATTTTGGTAGGGATTTCAGTATTAGTTAATGCACCAATCCAACGATTCCAAAAGAAGTAACGTTCGTTAATATAATTGCTCAATAGGTGGATTACATTCCTACCATTGTTATAATTAATTTGCAACCACATTTCATCTAGTTCCTGTTGAGTTACTTTGGATTTATCAAAATAAATTTTTCGAATATTTCTATTGAAAATAGCTTGATTAGCCAATTTAGCAACCCATTTACCAGTTAGTTTATTTTTTAGCAATTTCTGAATAGTCCTTAGTTTGGCTAATTCAATATGCATGCTACCATTGCATAAAATAAGTTTATCAATTGTAATTTTTAATTGATGTTGATTGCTTCTAGCAATTATTTCAGTTGCTACACTAGTTCCATAGTCATGTGCTAAGAGAGTTATATTTTCCAGATTTAATTTTTCCCATAGCAAAAGAGCTATATCCGCTTGTTCAATTAAAGAATAAGAGTAATTTAAAGGCTTGTCAGAAAAACCAAAACCTAAATGATCGTGAATAATTACTCTATAATGTTTGGTTAAATATGGAAGTACTTTATAGTAATCAAAAGAGGAGGTAGGATATCCATGTAGTATAACAAGAGTATTATCAGATGTGCCTTCATCTATTACAAAAACTTGTTGATTATTAACTGTTAATAATTTTCCTTTGTTTTTCCATTCTAATGAAGTCATAAATACACTGATTTTTCTGTTTACAATGTAGTGATTTTTGTGTAGTTTTGATGTTAGATGAAAAAGCTTCAAGTATTTATAATACCTGTTTTATTAGTAGTGATACTTTCCTGTTCAAAAACTCCAAAAGAAAGAGTTTTAACAAAGAAAGATGTTTTTCCTACTCAAAAAAACACGGATTCAACTTTTGTTTTTTCTTTTGATACAATATATGGTTTTAAAGATTCTCCTGAAAAATTCAAGTATTATGAAGAAATAGCAAGTAAAAATCAATTTATTAGGTTAAATAATAAAGATTTACCAATAAATATTAATCTAGTTATTTCTTGTAATTTACCTACATTTTGCCCTAAATATAGAAATACAATTTGGTTAGAAGGTGATTATAAGGAAGATAGAACTTTTTTTGAGGATAATCAAGTTCTAACAGTTGAAATTTTTGATGACTATTTACAGAAACAGTTATTAAATTGGGGGAAAAATCCAAGTTATAGCGACAATCCGAGTAAAAGCTTAATCATCATTAAATATCGTAATTTTGAAAAAAAATCAAAAGAAAGAATATCTAATGTACTAGATACTATTTCTAAATCCTATTTTAATTTTATTAAGAGTTTTCAAAAACAAAACGTAGATTCTTTAAAGAAAATTTATCCTCTTCAAATATTATTAGAAAAAGACTTCAGGTTTTTTGATAAAAATGGTAATATTATTTACCCTAAACCACCGCCTCCAACACCTTTAGAAATAATAGAATAATGTCATATTTCATCGACGTCATATTACCCATTCCTCTACAAAAAACCTTTACTTATTCGGTAACAGAAGCAGAGTTTTCGTTCCTTAAAAAAGGAATGCGGGTAGCAGTATCTTTTGGAAAAAGTAAAATTTATACAGCCTTGGTGTTTGATATACATCAGAATGCGCCAGAATTGTACGAAGCAAAAGATATTCAGCAAATATTAGATGATAAGCCTATTGTAAATGAACTACAATTAAAACATTGGCAGTGGATTTCTAATTATTATTTGTGTTCTTTAGGAGATGTATATAGAGCTGCATTACCATCTGCATTTTTATTAGAAAGTGAAACTATTATTTATAAAAATGAATCTTTTACAGAAGAAGATACTTTAACAGATGAAGAGTTTTTAATTTTTGAAGCTTTACAACATCATTCTCAATTAACTATTCATCAAGTTGCTGATATATTAGGGAAGAAAACAGTTTTGCCCATTATTAATGGGCTGATTGAAAAAAGCGCCGTTTACATTAAAGAAGAAATTTACGAAACATATAAGCCTAAGCTGGTTAAATATGTTCGATTAAATGCTTTATATAATTCTAATGAGGCACTTCAAGGTTTATTAGAAGAACTTTCAAGAGCTAAAAAACAACGAGAAGCTGTTCTTACATATTTTCAATTAGCAGCTTCTAAAAAGCCAATAAAAGCAAAAGAATTAGAAGAAAAATCAGGAGTTTCTTCTGCTGTTTTAAAAGCTTTAGTAGAAAAGGATATTTTAGAATTCTATCAAATACAAACAGATAGAATTAATTACCAAGGAGAAACGAATGAGACCAAAGCATTAAATGAGTTTCAAGAACAAGCGTTTAACGAAGTAAAAACTTCTTTTGAAAATCAAAATGTTACTTTATTGCATGGGGTAACAGGCTCAGGGAAAACAGAGATATATGTAAAGTTGATTAAGGAAGTTATTGCTTCTGGAAAACAAGTATTGTTTTTATTGCCAGAAATAGCTTTGACTACCCAAATAATAACTCGTTTACAAAATTACTTTGGTAATTTTATATCGGTATTTCATTCAAAGTATTCAATGAATGAACGTGTAGAAGTGTGGAATAACGTGTTAGATAATAAGCCGAAAGCACAAATAATTTTAGGAGCACGTTCTTCAGGTTTTTTACCTTTTTCAAATTTAGGATTAATTGTAGTTGATGAAGAACATGAATCTTCTTACAAACAGTTTGAACCTTCACCAAGATATAATGCACGAGATGCAGCCGTAGTTTTAGGACATTTGCATAAAGCAAAAGTATTATTAGGATCGGCAACACCATCTTTAGAAAGTTACTATAATGCTACTCAAAATAAGTATGGTTTCGTTGAATTAACAAGACGTTTTGGTAATATTCAGTTACCAAAAATTGAACTGATTGATGTCAAAGAGAAGCATCGAAAAAAGGAAATGAATGGGCACTTTTCCGATCGTTTATTAAAAATGATGAACGAAGCTTTAGAGGAAAAAGAGCAAGTTATATTATTTCAAAATAGGAGAGGTTTCTCGCCTGTAGTAGAATGTACTACTTGTGGAGTATCTCCTCAATGTCCTAATTGTGATGTAAGTTTAACTTATCATAAATTCCGAAAAGAATTAAAATGTCATTATTGCCATTATCAAAGAGCAATGCCTCATAATTGTGGAGCTTGTGGTAGTAATACCTTAGATACTAAAGGGTTTGGAACAGAACAAATAGAGTTGGAGCTAAAAGAGCTATTCCCAAATCATAATATTGGGAGAATGGATTTAGACACGACTCGGGGTAAGTATGGGTATCAAAAAATAATTGGTGCTTTTGAGGCTCAAGAAATTGATATTTTGGTAGGAACTCAAATGCTTTCAAAAGGGTTAGATTTTGAAAATGTATCGTTGGTAGGTGTATTGAATGCTGATTCTATGTTGAATTTCCCTGACTTTAGAGCGCATGAACGTGCGTATCAGTTAATGGTACAAGTATCGGGTAGGGCAGGACGAACAAAGAAACAAGGTAATGTTGCGATACAAACATACAATCCATATCATCAAATATTACAGCAAGTTTCTACAACTAACTATGCAGAAATGTATAAGGAACAATTACAAGATAGATGGCAGTTTCATTATCCTCCTTATTATAGATTGATTAAAATTACCTTGAAACATAAAGATTATACGAGGGTAGATAGTGGTATAAACTGGTTAGCAAAGTCATTACAAAATATATTTCAAGAAAATGTTTTAGGACCAACAGCACCAGCAGTTTCTCGTATTCGAAATCAGTATATTAAGAATTTAGTGATAAAAATTCCACCGAAACAGTCACTAGGAAAAACAAAAGAGCAGTTGATGAAAGTTAAAAATACTTTTGAAGCTGTAAAAGATTTTAGACCTATCCGTTTTATTATTGATGTAGATGCTTACTAAATAGTTACATTAGTTTATTAAAAAAAATCTTAAAGAAGATAAGATTACCTTCTTTAAGATTAATTAGTAGACTTTATTTAGCCCACCAAAGTTTGGTATCTAAATTATCAGGTCCTTGAGCAGCAATTGCAGCATCATAGTTAACCTTATTGATATTTGGAGTAGTAGTAGCGTATGCTTGTCTTTGTGGTATATCTGTACCTTGTAATAAAATTGCTGGTTTTACAATGGTAGCAGGTCCTCCAATTCTTCTCCATTCTGCCCAAGATTCATAACCTTGCATAAATAAAGCTATCCACTTTTGTTCTGCTATCGATTGCATTCCATTGTATGGATAATTATTAACAAAATTGTCAGCATCAGCTGTAGATACCTTCCATTGTATCATAGATTCTTTTATACCATTTTTAAAATAAGTTTCAGCATTACCAGTCATCCATCCAAGTTCTACAGCTTCAGCCATAGAAAACTGTATCTGTGCAGCTGTAAATATAATACCTGGGGCTGTTGCGTTATAAATGATATCTTTAGTAATGAAAGAGAAATTATCAACTAAATCATTTCCACTCCCATAATCAGCGCCAATAAATCTTGTGCCATTACCAACAGAAGAACTTACAGCAGGATCTGCATATTTGGCTAATCTAGGATCTTGAGGAGCTGTATCAGTACCGTTTCCTATCATATAATTAACAATTACATCAGACATTAAATAATCTTTACGAGTTTCAAAAGCATCTTGCCAAGGATTATCATTGTTATCATTTGCTAAAAAAGTATAGTAAATATTATCACCAGACTGTTTTATTGCACCAGTAATAGCTTCGTTAAATTTAGATTTAGCGTATCCTCCCAATTCAGTATCTCTTTTAGATAAACGAAGGGCCATAATCACTTTTAAAGTGTTTCCAAATTGTCTCCATCGATCCATATTACCATTAAATATAATATCTCCTTCTGGCACTCCAGAAGTTATTTTTGAGAGTGCATTATCAATCTCTTGAATTAGTCCTTTATAAACAGTTTCTTGAGAATCTAAACGGGGTTTTATTAAATCAAGACCTTTAAGAGCATCTGTATATGGTATATATCCCCATCTGTCTGTCATGGTATGTAATAGGTATACACGAGCTAAAGTAGCAACAACAACAGTATTTGTTGAATTTGAACTAGAATTAGCTTCATTTAAATCAATTACTGTTTTAAGATCATATAAAGGATCAGCATAAAGGCCATAATATGACCAGTTTAAAGTAGCATATCTACTTTGATCTGGATATTGACCGTTTGCTAAATACTGTGTATAAAGCATTGGTGTCCTTTGAGTAACTTGCGTTCCTATAGATCTTAAAGCATTAGCTAATAATCCAGAGCTAGAAGCTACTGATGATTGGTTTGGGTTTATATTTGTATCTCCAAAATCAACTGTTTCACAACTTATTAGTAAAATACTAGAAAATAAGAACAGTAAAAATTTATTTATTATCGTTTTCATCGTATTGAATTTTTTAATTAAAATGTTAGTTTAGCATTCAGACCAATAGTACGAGCACTTGGTAATTGACCGTTTTCGATATAATTATAATTCCCACGACCTTCAATTTCAGAAGGATCCACTCCTTTTATATCTGATTTTATAAGCCAAACATTATTTGCAAATAAACCTAGGTTGATATTTGTAAAAGGTGTTTTTTCTAAAATAGCACTAGGTAAGTTATAATCAATTCTAATAGTTCTAAGTTTGATATAGGTAGCATCATTTATAAATTCTTCATGAACATTTCTTAAATTACTTCTCCATAAAACATACGGGTTTACTAAGAATTGTTGTGCTGCACCATTAGCATCTACACCAGATGTTAATTGCCCTCCTGAATTAGAGTTAGCATTTGCAAGATTTACAGACCATGGGACGCTAGTAGTACCTGTAATTGTGTTACGAACAGGGTTTCCTAAAGAGTTATTTCCTACAGTTTCAATACCTTGTCCTCCATAATTGCTATATCTTCTAGTAACTCCATAAAATTTACCACCAAATTGATAATCAAAACCTAAGGCTAGGTTAAAGTTTTTATAAGTAAAGTTAGTAGTTAAACCACCTGTAAAGTCAGGTAAAATTGAGCCTAGATATTTATTTGTATCATATTCATATAAACCATTAGATGTAAGTATTTTATTTCCATTAGCATCACGTCTATAAGCATTACCATAAATAGCTCCCCATTCTTCTCCTACACGTTCTTGTAACTGAGGTCCCCAGCTATTTAAAATATTAATATCTACACCATCTGCGATATAATCAACAGTTTTTTTAAGTGAAGCAATATTGAAGTCAATATTCCATTCAAAATTGTCTGTTTTTATAGGAACTAGATTTAATGAAAGTTCAAAACCTTTAGTAGTTTGTTTTCCGGCATTACTATAAAAACCAGTAATACCAGTAGAACCAGGTACAGTAACCCATGAAGGAAGTTCTTCATCATTTCTTTTAAAATAAGTAAAATCTAAACCAATCCTATTTTTTAAAAATTTAAGCTGAGTTCCAAATTCTATTTCTTTTTTATTTCCTCCTCTTAGTGTTGGATTAACTCCAGCGTTTGGCACTGTTGATGTTCCTGTAGATCCATAAGGGACTTCCGTAGTGTATGTTTGAGTTAAAGCATACGGATTAGGGAAATATGGAGCTTCTGCTAGTCCAACTCTAATTTTTCCAAAAGAAATAAGATCATTGTTTTTAATCAGTTTAGAAAAAACAAAAGAACCAGAAATACCAAAACTAGTAATTTTATTCTTGTTTGGATTTGCTGTAGAGCCCCAATCATTTCTGTAAGTACTTTCCACAAATAACATGTCTTTATATCCTACAGATAATGAGGTAAACAAAGCTTTTCTTTTTGTTTCTATTTTGCCTGCATCATAATCAGGTCTATTTACTGAAGTAGCAATGCTATAAAAATCAGGTGTTGTCATTCCTCCAACAGTATTAGTTACACTATACCTATCTAGTTGGTTTGTTATTTCAAAACCTGCATAAGCAGATAAATCAAAATCATTGAATTTTTTAGTATAATTTGCCATACCAGTAATTTCATCCTTGACTTCACTTCTAACATTTTCTAAATACCAAGGAAGGCCAGAGGTGTTAGAATTTAAACCACCCCAAGCTGCTCTATCATTATAGTTGTAACTGTTGTATGATTTTTTAAAAAGGATATCTACATTTAAATTTTCGTTGAATTTATAATTCGCACCAAAAGCTCCAAATAATGAATTTTTGTCTTCCTCTTTTAAGTTTTCATAAATTTCAAAATAAGGAGAATCCCAGTATAATGGCTTTGAATTTGTTGGAGAAGAAATGTTCCAAGAATAAATATTTCCATTATGCCTATAGTTTTTTAATCTATTCATGTCTAACTGACGTTGCCACCATTGATTAAAATTTGAACCTATGTTACCATAATTATTATCTGGATCGTTTTTTGTGTACCTATTTGTATAGTTAGCACTTACTCTGAAATTTAATTTTTCATTTATATCATAATCAGTATTAATACTAACAGTAATAGTTTTACGTTTTGTATTTTCTAAAATTAGTTCTTGATCAATTTTTGTTATAGTAGTTCTAATATTATAATCTTCACCACCTTTTAAAAAAGTTAAAGAGTTATTTTGAGTAATACCAGTTTGGAAGAAATCTTTGATATTGTTAGGATTTGCTGTCCATGCTCTTAATTTTCCATATTCACTAGTATTTGGTATCCATGAATCCCAATGACGTACCATTTGACCTTCTAACCTAGGTCCCCAAGATTCATCAGCGGAATATGTAGGGATTTTTTGACCATTATAATCTGTAAAGTAACCAATGGCATTAGTATCTCTTTCTGAATGACCTTTTGGTTTTCCATCATTTGCATAACCACCTCCATATTCATTCTGATATTCTGGCATTAAATACACATCAGAAAAAGCAACACTTGTGCTAAATTCAATAGAAGACTTACCGTCTTTAGCCTTTTTTGTAGTAATTACAATTGCTCCATTTCTACCTTCCGGACCATATATTGCTGTTGCTGCTAAACCTTTAAGTATTGTCATAGATTCAATATCTTCAGTATTAACATCAGAACTAGAATTTAATTTAATACCATCTACTACGTACAAAACATTACTTTCTCCTCTTAATCTAATGTTTGAATTTTTAAAAGTAGAAGTAGGTTGACCAGTAAATTGAACACCAGCGACTTTACCAGCTATTGCAGTACTGATATCTGTTTCTTTTGTCCTTGTAAGATCTTCTCCTTTTACGGTTTGTTGAGAATAACCTAATGCTTTTGCCTCTCTTTTTATTCCTAGACCAGTGATAACAACTTCATTAAGAAGATTGTCTACGTTGGTCATTGTTAAATTAATTTTATTTGAAACACCTACTGTTATTTCTGTAGTTTTCATTCCGATAAAACTAAAAACGAGAATATCTCCAGCTTTTGCTTTGATGTTATATTTTCCATCAAAATCAGTTTCTGTACCAATGGATGAATTTTTTTTGATAATGTTTACTCCTGGAAGTGGACCTGCTGTGTCAGATACAATTCCTGAGATAGTTCTTTCTTGAGCAAATGTAATTTGGACAAGAAGCACTAGGATTAGCGTTAAAACTCCATTAAAGTTGTTTTTCATATGTGTTGTTTTTGATTAAAAAGTCATTTTCTATATGAAAACAGGAGCGAATACCTATAATTACTTGATACCTAAATGCTATTTAAGTCCTAGTAAAAAGTACTGTTTTGTATTGAAACTAACTATTGATTAAAATTGATTAGCATTAAAGTTGATATGTTCTAAAAAAACAATGTCTTATAATGCGCCTCAATTTTAATTAAAATCAAAGCTTTTATACATGATGAATTAATAAACGGATGCTTTTGTGTAATAAACGGTATAATATATTGAATAAACGGAAAAATCAAGTAAGTTTGATTACTAGAAAAAAATACTAAGAAAGTAGAGATAATTTTCCATTTTTTTAAATTAGAAACTTTTGAAGAAAAATCCTCTTTTTTAAGTCTTTATTATTGAAGATTAAATCAAAACAAACCAAATATCTTTTTCCTTTTAACAGTATTAGGTCTATCAATTGTAAGGATATCAGAAATATTATGTTTATCAAAACCATTAAAAAGAGCTTCTACACCTTTTTTCATTTTTAAATTTACTTCTTCTTCATACAATGGAATTAATGAATAAAAATTAATGGATTTATTTTCAAGTCTTAGACAATGAAAATTTTCATTAAATATTATTGAGGGTAATAAAACTATAGTGTTTAACTTAGTATTTTCAGCAAAAGGCTCAGGAGGGTTACCATTTGGAATTGTATGTCCATAACTTAACCAAGTATTATATTTATGAGGAAATCTAGCTAAATATGTTAACCATCTTATTGGCCAGTAATTTTTTTCATCTTTAAAACTATCTTCTGATATCTTCCAGTTTTCTGGAAGGCAAATGCTTAGTTCTGTATAGCTTGAGTCTTGAATATCAGCTGGAGTATTCATAGGTTTATCACTCATTCCCGAAGTAATTAACGTATGAAAAGGTCTTTCTTTTGTTGGTTTTACCCAATGAATATCAATATGAACTTGATCAGAGATTATTTCATGAAAAACCATATGAATTTCGCCTATATATTTTTCTATATGGTTTGAGATTTCATCTATTGAAGATTCTCCAGATGCTATTTCAAATATATTTTTATCAGACCCCTTATATCTATAAATAGGAGATCCAGATTCAGATTTTTCCATTCTTTTTCATAATTTTAATCAAAACAAACCTACTAAATAAATTCTAAGCTAAAAATGTTTATTGAGTTATTTAGGTTTAAAAAGATTTACTGAAACCGTTGCTAAATCTGAATTAGGAAACTTTCTAAAAGTATTTTTATCAGAAACCAACCCAATATCTTCCATAGTTTTCATGTATTCGTCTAATTCTATAATATATTGATCTGAATATCCATGTGTAGCATCATAGGCAGTAGCCGCTGTTTTACCAATGTTTTTAGCTACTAATTCTGGTTTAGATGTGTGGAGTTCTATTAATAACAATCCAAACTTACTAATAAAAGGTGTCCATTTATTAAAATGCTGTTTTAATGATTCTATAACATAGTTGTTATTTAAACGTTCCCCCTTGTAAGCATAAGAACCTGTAGAAGAAGTAATAGTAAGATTTGAATTCGGTTTTGGTGTTTCCCAAATCCTATTATGGTCTAAAAACGTACGAACATTTAATAAATCGGAGAGATTAATACCATATTTGTTTTGCAAATCTTCCGACATAGCCTTAGGGTTTCCAATATCACCCCAAATTACTTTTGCCCAAATATCGGCTTGTACCAAGTTTTTTCTAGTTATTTTTAATGCAGCTTCGTTATAATCTACACCAATAAGTAATAGGGGATAGTCTTCTAAAACTTTTCCTCGATTGGTTTGATTTTCTATTACATTAAACAAGTGTTTTAAAAAAGCACCGTTTCCGCAACCTACATCTAAAATACCTTTAGGTTGCTCATGAATTGGTTTGTTGAATAAATCAATTACAATTTCATCAATAACTTTAAAATATGCTGCGTGAGCTCCACCGCTTCCCCAAACATTCATTTCTCTATCTACATGAATTTCATCATTGTGAATACTTGGTGTATCAAACATTTTTGGATCTCCAAAAATAAGCTTATCTAGTTTTCTAAGTGTAGGGATATAAGAAACCGTTACTCCATAAGCACTAGCTCTTCTGGCAAAAAACAATCCTTTATCGGTAAATTCATAAGAACCGTTGCTTTTTTTAAACCAGCCTAATTCTGAAAGAATATTTAATAAGCGACCAAAGTTTTCTGCATCGCTATGAAACTCTTCTGCCGTGAATTTTGTTTGCATAAAGTATTTATGAAACATCCCACTCATTCCTAACAAAACTATAGTTGGACCTACAATGATTCCTTCTATATGTGTTAAGATTTGTTCTAGAATTTTATTGTTATCTATATTGTTTATTCCAAACTTAATTTTAAAGTTTTTATATAACTCTTCTAGTTTTAAAAAAGGTTCTTTTTCAAATTTTCTAGCACTATAAGCTTCCGAAAACTGTAGTAATTTAAAAGCTTCTTTATATAAATGAAAAAGTGAAAATGCTATTTTGGAGTTTTCATTTGTTTCAAAGTAAACTTTGTTTTGAATATTGTCTACAGTTTGAATAAGCCAGCCTTGAGAGCATAGAGTTCTTAAAGCTACATTTAAATATCCTTCATTAGCTTTAAATTCTGACGTTATTTCTGATAGTGCAACCGATTTGTTTTTTAAGATATAATCAGTAATTCCTTTTTCAAATAACACATAAGCTGATGGACATGTAACTATACCATCTAAATGTCTAAACAATTGACTTCTTAGGATGTTTTTTTCTTGTTTGGTTAGCATATAAGACTTTTTGTCTTAAATATAATTAAATAAGTTTAAAAGTGTCTTATAAACAAGATGTTAAGTGCTGTTGAGTTTTGTTAGTTTAATATTTGTAATAAACATAACAAGCCAATCTGGAATTGATTGGCTTGTTAATATGGTTAAAAAAAAGAACTCTATGGACAGCTTACAGCTTCGTGAGAAGAAAGAAAAGTCCATCCTTTATCGTTTATTAACTTATTTACTGAAGAAGTATATTTAGAACAATATTGCCACTTATAACCAGAATTAGAATGTGAGAAAGTGATACCTGAAGGTGTTTTATTATTGTTAGCCCAACCTTGAAGAGTTTTACCCATATTTATGGCTGAGTTACGACTTAAAAAACTTCTAATTATAGTGTTGTTAGGTACAGATTCTAAAGTCCAATTACTTAAGTCTTGATTTAAACTATTGGCTGTATAAAAAACATTATTAAATGTAGTTACTTTACTAGTATCCCATTTTCCAATAGGTTGATTAAATCTTCTTGCGTTATTGAAGGTACTATTTAAAGAAGTAACTTTACTTGTATTCCAATTTGAAATATTTTGATTGAATTGAAGAGCGCCAGCAAACATTGAAGCCATAGTTGTTACATTATTTGTATTCCATGAAGTAATATTTCCGTTAAAGAATTTACAACCAGAAAACATCCATGCCATATTGGAAACAGAACTCACATCCCAAGAGTTTATATCTTGGTTAAAAGGTGTACCAGAAAACATAAATTGCATGTTGGTAACCTTACTTACATCCCAATTATTTAATGGTTGGTCAAATTTAGTTTGTGATAACAGACGACTCATATCAATAACTTTACTTACATCCCAGTTATTTAATGGTTGATTAAATGTTTTTGCTTTTTCAAACATGGATTTCAAATTTGTAACATTGTTTGTATTCCAATTACTAATGTTTTTATCAAAATTTTCTGCGTTTTTAAACATTTCACTCATGTTGGTAACTTTACTTACATCCCAGTTATTTAATGGTTGATTAAATGTTTTTGCTTTTTCAAACATTTCACTCATGTTGGTAACTTTACTTACATCCCAAGAGTTAAGATCTTGATTAAATGCTTTAGCCTCATTAAACATAGCATTCATGTTTTTAACTGAACTTACATCCCAATTATTGATATTACTATTAAAGTTAGTTGCTTTATAAAACATATAGCTCATATCAGTTACTTTAGATAAGTTAGGTGTATCTGTAGCTTTTATAACTAAGTTTTCAGCATTTCTAAAGAAAGAATACATGTTTTCCCATTCTTGGTCTCCCCATTGTTCTACAGTTCGAATATTTGGGCCAGCAAAACGCATATGAGGAAAATAACCCGTAATTTTAACAGTGTATATGCCAGGTGAGGTATAAGTATGTGCAACAGTTTGTGTTAGGTTAGATTGAATTATTCCATCTCCCCAATCAATTGTAAAGGTTGATGTTGAATTTTTTCCAGCACTAGTAGTGTTATTATTATTTGGTTTTGTAGCATCTCCACCTTGACCAGTATTTATTATAATTTTTTGATTTGAACTGGTAGTTTCCCAAGTGGTAATAAAAGGTTTGCCTCCAGGAATTTCATTTACATCAGTTACGGTAATTGTAATTGTATTATTAGCTGTTAGTTTACCGTCAGTTACTTCAATAGTAATTGTGTGGCTTGTAGTTGTTTCATAGTCTAGACTTTTACCATTAACTAAACTTAGTTTCCCATCTGAAGTTATTTCAAATAACCCATTATCATTAGTTTTTATTGAAAAACTTAAAGAATCATTTTCTCCATCAGTAGCGACTATTGTACCAATTTCTACTGTGTCATTAATGTTTTCTGCTACGGTAAAAGACTGTGAATTAATTGTTGGAGCAGTATTTTCATCAATATCAGTTACATTAATCGTAATTGTAGCTGAAGTTTTGGCAGTACCATCAGATACTTCTACCTCTAGCATATAAGTTTTAGTAGTTTCATAATCTAATGTTTTACCTGAAATTAGACTTATAGCTCCTTCTGAACTAATTTCAAATAATTTACTTACATCCGTTTTAATACTAAAAGATAAAGTGTTTTTATCTACGTCTGTAGCTTGTACTTTACCAATTATATAAGTATCATTTATATTTTCTTTTACTGAAAAACTCTGAGATTTTATAACTGGAGGGGTGTTTACAATAGCATCGTCTTTTGAACAAGAGCTAAATTGAACCAAGCCCAACATTAAGAAACAGAGTATGGTAATTTTTTTCATCATTTTGTAATTTAATTAAGATTTGAGGTCAAAAATCTTGATTATATTACATGAGAAATAGACTGACTTTCTAAAACGTAATTATGAATTGTTAAAACGTTACATATAGCTGACTACTTTTAAAAATTCTTCTTTTTTTTCTCTTGATATTGATACCGCTTGATCGTTAGTCATTACAATATATCCACCATCTTTTTTGATGTATTCCTTGATAAATTTTAAATTTATTAAATATGATCGGTGTGGCTTATAAAAAGTAGCTTGTGAGATTAACAGACTAGCAAAATGTTTTAAAGGTTTACTTATTAGGAGTTCTGAATTTTCTACAGTTGTAATTTTTGTATACATTCCATCAGCTTCGAATAAAATAATATCATCAAAATCTATAAATCTAATTCCATTAGATAGGGGAAGAGCAATCTTTTTTAACTCTTTAGAATTGATACTCTTTTTTAATTCTTCTAATTTTATATTTAATTCGTTTTTATTTATTTGTTTTAAAGCTTTGCTAACTGCATCTTTAATTTGAGTGGGTCTAACAGGTTTTAATAAATAATCTACAGCAGAAAGTTGAAAAGCTTGAATTGCATATTCATTATAAGCAGTAACGAAAATGATTTCAAAAGAGTAGTTTTCTTTATCAATAAAATCGATTATTTCTAAACCAGAATGTTCAGGCATTTCAATATCTAAGAAAACTAATTTAGGCTGTTCTTTTTTAATTAGATTCACTCCAGTAAGTAAATCTTCAGCTTCTAATATTTCTGAAATATCATTACAATTTTCTTCTAACAAAATTCTAAGTACGCTTCTAGCTTTTCTTTCATCATCAATAATTAATGCCTTCATTTTATAAAGTTTTATAAGGTATTTTTAAAACTACTAGTGTTCCATTTGGTTTTCCGTTTTCTTGATATAAATCTATAATTTCAACACCAATTTTTTCTTTTCTTCCATGGTTCAGCAAGGAAAGTCGGTCTTGGTTAGCTTTAGTAGCAAAGGATTTATGATACATTTTCCTTTTTTTGTTTAATTGTATGGATTTTTGTCTACCAATTCCGTTGTCGGTTATAATACAAATTAAATTAGAATTATCTTTTTCTAATGTGAATTCAATTTTTAAATTTCTATTGTTCTTTTTATGTAATAAACCATGTTTTATTGAATTTTCTACATAAGGTTGTATTAACATTGTAGGTATAGAAATAGTATCTAAATCTCTTATTCTTTCTGAAGATATTTGATATATAAACGAGTCTTCAAAACGTAGTTTTTCTAATTCTAAATATTGGTTTAAGGCAATTATTTCTTCTTCTAAAGAGATATTAGCTTTTGTGCTGTGATATAAATACATTCTAATTAGATCTGCAAACTTTCCTAAGTAATCTCCAGCTATATTTTTTTGATTTGTTAAAATATAATCTTGTATAGAATTTAAAGCATTAAATACAAAATGAGGATTCATTTGTGAACGCAAGTTTTCTAATTTCAAAAACACTAATTCCTTTTCTTTTTCTTTTTCTTTTAGTTTTTTTCTGTAATATCTTACTATAAATAAGCTTGATATTAAGATTAAAACGGCTATAAACCACCATTCTTTATAAAATGGATTTCTAATTTTGATTTTTATAGATTTTATTGGAGTTTCTTTTTGATCAATTGTAGAAACTTTTTTTATTTGAAAAGTATAATTGCCTGCTGATAAACTATTGAAAGTAATTTGATTTGAACCTGCTGGAACAGAGTTCCAATGTTTAGAGGCTCCTAATAAACGATATTGATAGTTGATGTTTTCTTCTGATAAAAAACCATTAGTGTGAAACTGAAATTGTACTTTATTTACTTTTGATGGTAATGTATATTCCTTTTCAATTTTCATATCTTCATCTTCAACCAATACTTTTGTAATGTAAAAATCAGGTAATTTTGTTTCTTTAAAGGCCTTATTTTTATTTAAAAGGTATAACCCTTTATTGGTGCCAAAATAGATTTGGTTTTTATAAGTAATAATATCAGAAATATTAAAAGATTCTAAACCGTCTTTTTTTGTAATATTTTTGAAGGTTTTGGTAATGGTATTTAAATATTGAATTCCTTTATCAGTTACAACCCATAAATTGTTTCCATTTCCTTTTACAACTCTTGTTTGATTGGATAGTAAACCATTTTTGGTAGTATAGTTTTCAATAACTTTTCCATTTTTTATTCCAATAATACCATCAGAAAAAGTAGCTATCCATGCAGTACTATCTTTGGTATTATCTATATCTAAAGCAAAAATGGGACTTTCTTTAAATTTGATTTCATGAGGAGTAAAGTCTTCTCTATAATATTCAACACCATCAACATAACCTACATAAATAGTATTATTTTGTATGTTATAATGTGTTGTGTAAGACCTTCTAAAGCCTATCCTTTCGGTAGTCTTATATTTTAAATTTGCAATAGTTGCATAAGCAAATGCTCCATAAACAAATCTGTTTTTATCTATAAATGAAATCTCTTTTGCTCCACCAAATTTGATAGGAAAGCCTAAAAGTTTTTTTATTTTATTATTCTCTATAACAATACCATTTTCTGCATGACTTACAATTATTTTATTGAAGTTATTAAAGGCTATTTCATTAATTATTGTATTTGAAAAAGTTGGGATTATTGTAGTTTTATCATTTTTCTTGTTTATCTTAAAAAGTTTTCCCTTTGTTGTACCATAAAAGAAGATGGAATCATTAATTTTTTCAATGGCACTTATATTTTGATTTGAAGTATTTTGATAATGAATTAAATTGATATTTGGAATAATATACACACCATTTCTTAATGTAGTTAGCCAATAGTTATCGTTACTATCCTTAATAATTTTAGTTACATTTTTATCTTTAAAAAAGTGATTTAATTGAGTAAATTGACCGTTTTCATATTCATATTTATAAATTCCCTTAGGAGTAGCTAACCAAACAATATTTTCGTCGGTTATAGCTCCATTAATTGTAGTTCCTAGGTTGAATTCATTTAGTTTAAGCTCTTTAAATTTATGGTTGTTTCGTAAAAAAAACTTTTTGAAATTACTTTCAATATCTATGGATTGAAGAAGGATATCATTATTTTTTCCTAGATTATCAATTTTTAATTCTCCCATAGCATATCTTCTATAAGAATTGTTGTTGATAGTGTCTATTCTTATAGTGTTTAAATTTGCTTTAGTAAATAAAATATCGTTTTTTCTACTGCAAAATAAACTATCATTATGTATAAAAAGAGAGCTATAAACTCTTGTAGAGTCTTTAAAAATCTCTTTTTTTTCCTTTGTTTTGAGGTCTATTTCAAAATTCCTCCCCATTACATAGGTGTAAAGTTTATTATCTTTAATAAAAAAAATAGGAAGTTGTCCTTCGTTTTGTTTTTTTAAATCGGTAAAATATTTAAGAGAATCATTTTCAATATAAAAATATTGTCCAGAGATATTATTACACCAAAGTCTATCTTTATGATCAATTTTCAAACCAAAGACTGACAAACCTTTTTTTTCAGGATGCGTATAGTTTTTAAATGATTTTCCATCATATCTGAATAAACCTTTGTTAGCTGCTAACCAGATAAATCCTTTTTTATCTTCTATAATATCATAAAATTCAATATCAGGTAAACCATCTTTTTCGGTAAGATGTATACTAACAGGTTCTTGGGAATATAGTAGACTGTTACCCAAAAACAGAAGTATAAAAAGAAGGTGTTTATGAAGGGATTTATGCATCTTTCAAAAATAAGATTCTCAAAATATAATTTTTATTACTTTCTTCTTAAATGACATATCTAATTTCTAAAAGGAGAATAATAGCTTATAATATTTATATTACTTGTAGGTAAGAATAATTGTTTTTAACCAGATTTTTCCCGTTTTCGTCGATTCTTTTGTTTGTTTAATACAATTACCTCTAGAATCTTTAGTTTTACAGCTTACAAGAATAGTATCAACAGGTTTGTCTTCTTTGTTGGTTATAATAATTTTTGAAAGCTCTTGATTAGTGTATTTATATTGATGTGTATAAAAAGTTGTAAAACGATCTTCTATTTTATTAATAAGGCCATTATCATTATGGTAAACAATGATTTCATTTTTTTTGTATTGTTTTTGGGTATAGCAACTAATTCGTTCTCGTTGTTTTGTCTTCCAACGCATTTTACAATAGTAAGGTTCTTTGTTTGGATAACTTCGTTTTTCAAACCATAACTTTTTTTCAGTTTCTTCGAGTGTATTTCCTTTATTATCTATTGTTTTTGATGTTTTTACTCGACCATTTTTAGTGAAATAAAGTGTTTTGGTAGAGATTAAATTTTCTTTCCCATCTTCTACAGTATACGTTTTTTCAATCATACTGATTATATCACTAGAGTAGCCGTGTTTTTTTAAGTATTTCTTAGAAACACATGAAGGTAATAATAATATAATAAGTGAGTAAAGTGCTAACTGTTTCATTAGTATGGTTTTATGCCTTTTTAATATACTAAATTTTTTTTAAGATTTCATCGTAAACAAAACTATAGTAATCATGATATTGAGGAAGTAATGTGTTATTGAGTTCTCTTGTTTTAAGTAAGGTTTTTAACTCAAATAGTTTTAATTCATCAACTTCTTCTTCCTGAATTTTTAATTGATGGATAGGTACTGTAAGTTTAGTAATATAAACATGATGAAACTCATTATCTATAATACCGTTTGCATGATTTACCATGTGTTTTCTTGTGCCTATTTTATATAAGTTTTCCGGAGCAATTGAAAATCCAATTTCTTCAGAAACCTCTCTAAGGGCAGCTTCTTCTATGTTTTCTCCAGCAGCAACATGCCCAGCAACAGAAATGTCCCAGAGTCCAGGAAATACCTTTTTTGTTAAAGCTCGTTTTTGCAATAGTATTTGTTGGTTTGAAGTATATATCCAAATGTGAACAGTAGGGTGGAAGTACCCAAATTTATGAGCTTCGGATTTTAAACAAGTTTTACCTGTGTAGTTTCCAAATTCGTCAACAATATCAATTAATTCATCCATAGAAGTAAAAAATCCCGCGTAAAGCGGGATTATAGTTTTTATTTGAAATAAGAGAAATCTTCTCCGTTTTCTATTTTTAATAGCGTTTCGTAAATCATTTTAATTACATTTTCTACATCTTCTCTGTGTACCATTTCTACAGTAGTATGCATATAACGTAATGGTAGTGAAATTAATGCAGAAGCAACTCCTCCGTTACTATATGCAAAAGCATCGGTATCTGTACCAGTTGCTCTCGATAAGGCTGAACGTTGGAAAGGAATTTCTTTTTCTTCAGCAGTTTCTGTAATTAAATCACGTAATTTTTGTTGTACAGCAGGAGCATAAGCTACTACAGGTCCTTTCCCCATTTCTAAATGACCTTCTTTTTTCTTGTCAATCATTGGAGTAGTGGTATCATGAGTAACATCTGTTACAATAGCAACATTTGGTTTAATTGTTTGGGTAATCATTTCTGCACCACGTAAGCCAATTTCTTCCTGTACAGAGTTTGTTACGTATAATCCGAAAGGTAATTTCTTTTTATTTTCGTGAAGTAAACGAGCAACTTCAGCAATCATAAACCCTCCCATACGATTGTCTAAAGCACGGCAAACAAATTTATTTCCGTTTAAAACATGAAATTCGTCTGGATAGGTAATTACGCAACCTACATGGATACCTAATTTTTCAACTTCCTCTTTAGTCGCACAACCAGTGTCAATAAAAATATTATCTGGCTTAGGAGCTTCTTCTTTAGCTTTATTACGTGTATGAATAGCTGGCCATCCAAAAACTCCTTTTACAATACCGTTTTTGGTATGAATGTTTACTATTTTACTTGGAGCTATTTGATGATCACTTCCTCCGTTACGTATTACATAAATTAATCCGTTGTCAGAAATATAATTTACATACCATGAGATTTCATCAGCATGTCCTTCAATAACAACTTTATATTTTGCATCTGGATTTATAACTCCAACCGCAGTCCCATAAGTGTCAGTAATAAACTCATCTACATATGGTTTTAAGTAATCCATCCAAATTTTTTGCCCTTCCCATTCATATCCAGTTGGAGCGGCATTATTTAAGTATTTTTCTAAGAAATCAATAGATTTCTCATTTAAAATTGATTTATTTTCTGACATAATATCTTGAAATTATGATTTTTATTCTTCTTTTTTAACATCTGCTCCCCAAAAACGACGACTTTCTATAAACTCTTCTTGTTCTTGTAATTGTTTTGGAGTTAATACTTTTAAAAATGAAGGATGCTGTTCTATTGCATATTCAATTTTTTCTACAATACTAGCTACTTCTTCATTTTCATAGTCTATTTCTAAAGGTTCTTTTATAACCATTGATTGTAAAACATTACGTTTCTTAATCATTAATCCTTTTTTATCAAAAGAACGTCTAAAACCATCAATAACAATAGGAACTACTGTTGGTTTAAAAGTTTTTATAATATGAGCCGTTCCTCTACGAATTGGTTTAAATGGAGTAGTGGTACCTTGTGGGAAAGTAATTACCCAACCATCATCTAAGGCCTTACCTATATTTGATATGTCGGACATTTTTACTTGTCTTTTTACATCTTTACCCGAACTTCTCCAAGTTCTTTCTACAGAGACCGAACCTACATAAGCAAATATTTTAGGTAGTAAACCAGCACGCATTGTTTCTCCTGCCGCTACATAATAAATATTTAGTTTAGGATTCCATAAGTAGCCTACATTTCTAATATTGTCATCACGTCCTTTTAAGGCAGCATTAAATACATGGAACATGGCAGCTACATCTGCAAAATATGTTTGATGATTTGAAATGAAAAGTACGTTCTTATCAGGGAGGTTTCTTAAAATTTCAGATCCTTCAATCTGTAATTGATTAAATTTTCGATATCTACTGTGTGATATTACACCAAGTGTTTGTATAAGAAACCTTTTAATGAATAATATATGTCCAAAAGGATTCCTTTTAAATAAAGGCATTTATAGTTGATTTTATTAGTGTAAAAGCTAAATTACAAAAGAAAAAGAAAATATTTACTGTTTTAATAAATCTTTAATTTCTGATAACATCATTGCAGTAGCACCCCAAACAATGTAATCGTTTAATTTAAAGCATGGTACGTCTATGTTTTTCATGTAAGAAGTTTCCATTTCTTTTGAGGTCAAATTGTCATCGTTCAACAAATCACTGGTTAAGACTTCTATTAAGTTGGCTACTTCATTGTTAGGAGTAAACTTTGGTTTTTCTGAAAGTAAGCCTAAAAATGGAGTTACTAAAAAGTTACTAGGAGGAATGTAAGAGTCTGAAAGTTTACGAATTACTCTAATAGAACTAGCATTGATTCCAACTTCTTCAAAGGTTTCTCTTAGCGCTGTTTCCTGAAGGTTCTTATCATTTTTTTCAATTTTTCCCCCAGGAAAACTAACTTGTGCGGAATGGGTACCATTATAACTGGCTCTTTCTGTTAATAAGAATCGAGTTTGATTGTTGTCATCTGGGTAAAACAAAGCTAAAACAGCTGCTTTTCTTGGATTTTTACTGTCTATTAACTCTTGAGAAAATTGAGTTCTCAGTTTAGGAGCGAGTTTAAATTGTGAAGTTAATCCGCCCAAAGGTTTGTTTTGTAATTCTTCTATTTGATTTATAAAATCAGTAAAAACCATTCGCTTTTAGTATTTTTAGAGCAAACATATTAATTTACAAGGTGAAACGTAAATAATTTGGCTTGAATTTTGATTTAAAACAAATTAGAATAAAATTATAAGAATGAATAGAAAAAATAAATATCAAAAGTTAGCATTAAGCTTAATTTTTGATGCTATGGGACTTTTATCGTATGCAATACCTGGTTTAGGTGAATTGTTCGATGTTGTTTGGGCACCAGCTTCAGCCTATTTAATGACAAAAATGTACAAAGGAAATAAAGGGAAAATAGCAGCAGCAGTAACTTTTATTGAAGAAGCTATGCCTGGTTTAGACATTATACCAACGTTTACACTTATGTGGTTGTATACCTATGTGTTTAAATCTTCAAATGAGCCTAAGAAAACAATAGAAGTATAATAAAAATAAAAAGGCAGCTTTTAAAAGCTGCCTTTTTTGAAATTAAATAATTAAACAAATTACTTTTTCATAAACTTCTTGGTAAATGATCTTTGGTTATCATTTACTTCTATAATATACATTCCTGTATTTAAGTCTCGTATATCTATTTGTCTGTCAATTTTACCCTGCATTACAGTTTGACCTACATAATTTGTAATCTTATAATTCGCATCTCTACCATCAGCTAATTTTAATACAATATAATCTGTAGATGGGTTAGGGTATACCTTAGCATCAAAGATAGGTTCTTCATTACCTAACTGTCCATCAATTTGAACAGTAGTAGTCATAGATTTAGAAAAGCTACTAATGTTAACTGTATAATCTTCAACTTCTCCATAAGAAATCGTTTCACAAGGAGTTGGAGCTGCATTCCATTTCATAGAAACTCGCATTCTTGTTGTACCTAATGAGGCAGATGAAGGAACAGTAAAGTTATAAGATAAGTTTCCTGCACTTGAAGAAGAACCAGAAACTACTTCTTCAGAAGATTCAAAAGTTCCATTCTTGTTAAAGTCAATCCATACTTTCCAGTATTCAGTATAAGAAGAACTAGCAAAACCAGCACTTACAACAATTGTATTGCTTCCTACAGCAATGTTCGCAGTTTGTGAAGTAAAATCACCATAACCTCCATTAGCAGATGTTACGTTTGAAACCCCACCGATGACTACATTGTCTATGTACTCATAGTTTACATTACTTCCTTTAGAATCACAGTAAGTAATTGTAGGAGATTTAGTCGTAACTCCAATTACATTACTTGCTGAAGAAATATTACCAGCTTGGTCTTTTGCTTTTACAGAAAAAGTATAGTTTGTAGCTGCTGTTAAATTTGAAACTGTATAACTTGTAGTAGTTACAGTTGTTATTTTAGTACTCCCTCTGAATACATCGTAACCACTCACACCAACATTATCTGTAGATGCAGTCCATGCTAAATTTACAGAAGTTTGTGTTACGTTTGAAGCTGTTAAACTACTTGGAGCAGATGGTGCTGTAGTATCTGGAGTTGGTAATGTTGTAATAAATACTTTATTACTTAGTGCAGAAATATTACCAGCAGCGTCTATTGCTTTAATAGAGTAGTTATATGCGGTATCAGCAGATAAACCTGAAACAGCATAAGAAACAGTTGTTACAGTTGCTATTTTTGAATCGTTTTGGTATACTTCGTATCCAGTAACACCAACATTATCTGTAGAAGCTGTCCATGCTAAATTCACTGTAGTTTGTGTCAAGTTTGAAGTAACTAAACTAGAAGGTGCACTTGGAGCTGTAGTATCAGCAGAAGAACCACCATCGATAGTATGACTACCTAATCCACTAAATGTATCTTTAGCTAAAGTATTCCATTCAGCTGTTGTATAAGTTGTATTTGGCGACTTTACAGATGATTTTCTTTGGAATGTTTGATCTTTTCCAAAGTTAGCACTATTGTTTTGATTTCCAATCACATCAATTAGAGTACTTCCTTTAAATAAAGCTACAGCATCATTACCATTAAAGTTCATAACTGAACTATTAGTTAATTGAGCTTTGTTTTTTACTGTAGTTGAAGCACTACTATGTGCAATAACAAAAACATCACCATTATTTAATTGACCAGTTAGTGTTAAGGTATTAGACCAAGTACCACCACCATTTGTTGCTTTTTTAATAGAGTATCCGCTTAAATCTACTGTTGCTCCAGTAAAGTTTGCTATTTCAATAGCTTTGTTATAAGAAGATCCTTCAACATATTCAGAGAATAATAATTCAGTTGCAGTTCCATTTCCTCCAGAACCACCACTTGTTGTAGTTACACTAACAGCATTACTTGCTGCAGAAACATTAGCTGCTGCATCGTAAGCTTTTACTGTAAAATTGTATGAAGTACCAGCTGTTAATCCAGTAACTGTAGCATTTGTACTTGTTGATGTAGCTACTTGTGTACTTCCATTGAAAATATTGTATCCAGTTACAGCTGTATTATCTGTAGAAGCAGTCCAAGCTAAGTCAACAGTAGTTTGTGTAATGTTTGATGCTACTAATCCAGAAGGAGTAGTTGGTGCTTGAGTGTCTGTATTTCCACCGCTTCCAAATAAATCTTCTGCTTGAGGTCCACCCCAAATTTTAGTTGCTAAGGCTGGATTATCTATAAAAGGATTACGATTTCCTTGTAATTGCTCTAATACAGGGTTACGTTGTTTTTCTAAATCTGACACAGGATCTTCAGCATTCCATTGTAAGAATAAATCAATCATGTTTGGATCGGTAGCTACAGTGTTACCAACACCAACACCAGTTGGTAAAGATTGGTTACCGTAACGCAAGTACATGTACATCATCATACGAGCTACATCACCTTTCCATTCGTCACCTGGGTACCAGTTACCTTGTGCTGTAGCACCAGAATTTCCTGAACCAGCTGCAAACTTACGGTTACTACGTGATGAGTTTCTTTGAGCATCACAAGGTCTTAAGTTATGTGCATCTGCACCAGGACCACTTGTTCCTAAGTTAGGATTAGCTAAAGATTTAGAGTACACATGCTCACGATTCCATACACCTGACCCTCCACCGTGGTTATCTTTTCCACGAGTACGATCGTTAGTAATATCAGAATCAGAATCATTCCAACCATAAATTAATACAACTTTAGTATTGTCTGTTGGATCTATGTCTGTTTGTTTTAATGCGTTCCAAACACCTGGTGTATAGCTTAAAATAGATGTATGTGAACCAATGATTTTAACAGCTAATGCATCTTTTAATGCAGTACCTGTTTGGTTTAAATTGACATCATTATAATAAGAAGGTATTTGTTGGGAGAAAACTGATAACGACGCTATCAGAAAAACGAAGGGTAATAGTTTTTTCATTGTTTGGGATTTAACGTTATGTTAGGTTTGGCAAAATTAACACTTTTTTAACATGTTTATATGTTACCTAAATGTTAAGGATTAATAAGTTATTAACAGTTTTTATTGAAAATAACGTATTTTATAGTTAAAAGTCTTGTCATTTTTATGACAAGACTTTAATTTTTTTGAGTGGTGAAAGTTATTTTTTAATGAATTTTTTAGTGAATGAACGTTGCCCATCATTCACTTCAATAATGTATAATCCATTATATAAATTAGCTATATTGATAGTAGCATGGCTAACTTTTCCAGATAATACTTTTTGACCTATGGTGTTGGTTATTTTGTAGTTAGCATTTCTATCATCACCCAATTGTAATTTTATAAAGTTTACAGCTGGGTTTGGTGATACATTGGCACTAAAAATAGGAGCTTCATTTCCTAATTTTCCGTCAGCTATAATAGATTGATTAATGTTTTTAGCGCTTACACCAATATTAACGGAATAATCTTCAACTTCTCCATAAGGAATTGTTTCACAAGGAGTAGGAGCTGAGTTCCATTTCATAGAAACACGCATTCTTGTTTTTCCTGATAATGCAGAAGAAGGAACTGTAAAACTATAAGATAAATTTCCTGCACTAGAAGAAGAACCACTTACCACTTCTTCATTGCTTTCAAAAGTTCCGTTTTTGTTAAAGTCAATCCATACTTTCCAAAATTCAGTATAAGAGGTACTTGCAAAACCAGCACTAACAATAATTGTGTTGCTACCGTAGCTTAAATTAGCAGTTTGAGAAGTAAAGTTTCCATAACCTGAATTTGAAGAAGTAGCATTTGATATACCTCCAATAGCAACATTATCTATGTATTCGTAACTAGAATTATTTCCTTTAGAATCACAGTAAGTAACTGTAACAGACTTGGTAGTAATACCAACTACATTACTAGCTGCAGAAGTATTACCTGCAGCATCTTTAGCTTTTACAGAAAATGTGTAGTTACTTGCAGCTGTTAGTCCAGTAACTGAATAACTAGTATTTGTAGTTGTTCCTATTTTGGTTGTTCCTCTATAAATATCATATCCAGTTACAGCAGTATTATCAGTAGCAGCTGTCCAAGATAAATTTGCAGAAGTTTGTGTTACTGATGATACTGTTAAGTTAGATGGAGCCGTTGGAGCTTGACTATCAGGAGGAGTTCCTCCTTCAATAGTATGATTTCCTAAACCACCAAAAGTATCTTTAGATAAGGTATTCCATTCAGAAGAGGTATAACTTGAGTTAGGAGATGTAATGGTAGATTTTCTTTGTAAAGTTTTGTCCTGAGCAAAAGTAGATGAGCTAGTTGGATTACCAATTAAATCAATTAAAGTATTACCTTTAAATAACCCAATAGCATCATTACCATTAAAAGATAAAACACTAGTATTGGTTAATTGAGCTTTATTTTTAATAGAAGTTGTAGCGCTACTATGAGCAATTACATATACTTTTCCATTGGTTAACTGACCAGTTAAATTTAAAGTACTAGTCCATCCGCCTCCGTTAGAAGCTTTCTTTAAAGAATATCCAGATAAGTTTATAGTAGCTCCAGTATAGTTAGCTAATTCTAAAGCTTTGTTATTAGACGAACCTTCAACATATTCAGAAATTAATAAGTCAGAAGCAGTTCCAGACGATGGAGTAGAAGAGGTAGTTATATTTACTATGTTACTAGCTGTTGAAATATTGTTTGCTGCATCTTTAGCTTTTACAGAAAAAGAATACGCTGTTGCAACAGTTAAACCAGTAACTGAATAAGTTGTACTTGTAGTTGTACTTATCTTTGTTGATCCGTTGTAAATATCATAACCAACAACACCTACATTATCAGTAGCAGTATTCCATGATAAATTTACAGAGTTTTTAGTGATATTTGAAGTAGTTAAGTTAGAAGGAGCAGTAGGAGCTTGTGTATCTGATGATCCACCACCATTTCCAAATAAATCTTCAGCTTGAGGACCTCCCCAAATTTTAGTAGCAAAGGCAGGGTTGTCTATAAAAGGATTGCGATTTCCTTGTAAACCTTGGATAATAGGGTTACGTTGCTTTTCAAAGTCAGATACTGGATCTTCAGCATTCCATTGTAATAATAGGTTAATCATATTACTATCTGATGAGTTTGCAGTACCAATAGCTACGTTACTTGGTAAACATTGGTTTCCGTAGCGTAAATACATATACATCATCATACGAGCTACATCACCTTTCCACTCGTCACCAGGATACCATCCACCAGAGGCGTTACCAGCATTTCCAGAACCAGCGACAAATTTTTTACTACTTCTCTGAGAGTTAAAAGAAATATCTGCTGGTCTAACATGATGTGCATCTGCACCAGCACCAGAAGTTCCTAAATTAGGGTTTCCTAACGATTTAGGATATACGTGTTCTCTGTTCCATTGAGTTCCAGCAGAACCACCATTCGCGTCTTTACTACGAGTTCTGTCTGTTACATAATTTCCATCAGTATCGCTATACCCATAAATTAAAACTACTTTAGAGTTGTTATTTGGATCTAAATCAGACTGTTTTAAAGCATTCCAAATACCTGGAGTATATGATAAATTTGTTGTATGTGTACTAATTATTTTAGTTGATAATGCATTTTTTAAATAGGTACCTGATTGATTCAAATTAACGTCGTTGTAATAAGAAGGCACTTGAGAAAATACTGATATAGAAGCTATCAGCAAAATGAAGGGTAATAATTTTTTCATTTAAAAAAGTTATGATTATTTAATTTAAGAGGGGGATGCAAAAAAACAATAATTAAAAAGCTTCAATGTTACCAAAACGTTAACAGTCAGTAAAGTAAATGCTATGAAAAAGGAATTCGATTTATTCCTTAAATTTATGTAAATTTGCGGGCTTAAATTAGAGATTGATTATGAAGATATCATACAATTGGTTACGACAATTTTTACAAACTGACTGGGAAGCAGAAAAAACAGGAGAACTATTAACAGACTTAGGTCTTGAAGTAGAAGGAATTGAAACTGTTGAAAGCATTAAAGGAAGTTTAAAAGGAGTAGTTGTAGGTGAGGTAAAAACATGTATTAAACATCCTAACGCAGATAAGTTAAAAGTTACCACTGTTGACTTAGGAGATGGTAATCCAGTACAAATAGTTTGTGGAGCACCTAATGTAGATGCAGGACAAAAAGTACCAGTAGCTACTGTTGGAACAACCTTGTATGATGAAAAAGGTGAAGGCTTTAAAATAAAGAAAGGAAAAATTAGAGGAGAAGAAAGCCATGGAATGATTTGTGCTGAAGACGAGTTAGGTTTAGGTAAAGGTCATGATGGAATTATGGTTTTAGATGAAGCTTTAGTTCCTGGAACTCCTTGTTCTGAGGTTTTTAATATTGAAACTGATTATGTTTTTGAAATTGGATTAACTCCAAATCGTGCTGATGCAATGAGCCATTTTGGTGTTGCTCGTGATTTACGCGCTGGATTAATTCAACAAGGAACAAACTTAGAGTTAATTTCACCTTCAGTATCAGATTTCCACGTTGATGAGCGTACTCAGAAAATCGATATTGAAATAGAAGATAAAAATTTAGTTCCTCGTTATTGTGGAATTACAATTACAGATATAGAAGTAAAAGAATCTCCTGAATGGATTCAAAATAGGTTAAAAGCAATAGGGATTGCACCTAAGAATAATGTAGTAGATATTACAAACTACGTTTTACACGAATTAGGGCAGCCATTACATGCTTTTGATGCGAATAAAATTAAAGGTAGTAAAGTAGTTGTTAAAACTTTAGAACAAGGTACTAAGTTTACTACTTTAGATGAAGTTGAAAGAGAGTTATCATCAGAAGATATTATGATTTGTGATGCCGATGATAATCCATTATGTATTGGTGGAGTTTTTGGAGGAATCAAATCAGGAGTTACTGAACACACTACCACTATCTTTTTAGAGAGTGCTTACTTTAATCCAGTTTCTGTTCGTAAAACAGCTAAGAGACATGCGTTAAATACTGATGCTTCTTTCCGTTTTGAAAGAGGAATAGATATCAATTTAACAAAGTATGCATTAAAACGTGCAGCTTTATTAATTGAAGAATATGCTGGAGGAAAAATGTCATCAGATGTTTTAGATTTTTATCCAGAAAAGATTGAAGATTTTCAAGTATTTTTATCGTATGAAAACGCTTATAGATTAATAGGTCAGGAAATTCCAAAAGAGACTATTAAAAATATCTTAGCATCTTTAGAAATAAAAATTAACAGTGAAACAGCTGGAGGTTTAGGATTAACTATTCCATCTTATCGAGTAGATGTTCAGCGTGAAGCAGATATTATTGAAGAAATTTTAAGAGTTTACGGGTATAATAATGTTGAGTTTTCACATAAATTAAACACTTCTATTTCCTTTGATAGTGATAAAGAAGTAAAAATTGAAAACATTGTTGCAAATCAATTAACGTCATTAGGATTTAATGAAACAATGGCAAATTCTTTGACAAAAGCGGATTATGTTGATTTATCAGAGAATTTAAATCCTGCATATAATGTGGAGATGTTAAATCCATTGAGTAATGATTTAAAGGTAATGCGCCAATCATTATTATTTAGTGGTTTAGAATCTGTTGCCTACAACATTAATAGAAAAAATAACGCATTGAAATTTTATGAGTTCGGTAAAACGTATCATAAATTTGAAAGCGGATATCAAGAAGATAAGCATTTAACATTATTTGTTACAGGTAATAGAACAAAGGAAAGCTGGAAAACAGCAGCACAAACTTCAGACTTCTTTTACTTAAAAGGAATTGTAACAAATATTTTAAGTCGCTTAGGATTAGATAAATTAAAAACAACTCCAGTAAAAACTGATATATTCTCAGAAGGTATTGTATTAAGTTTAGGGAAAACTAAATTAGTAGAGTTTGGAGTTGTTAAAAGAAGAATTTTGAAAGAATTTTCTATAAAACAAGAAGTATTATTTGCAGATTTTAACTGGCAAAACATTTTAACTTTTGTAGGGAAAAAGAAAATCAAAGTAACTGATTTACCAAAATTCCCAGCTGTTAAACGTGACTTAGCTTTATTGTTAGATTCTAAAGTAGAATTTAAAGAATTATATAATTTAGCTTTTCAATCAGAGAAGAAATTATTAAAAGAAGTTGATTTATTTGATGTATATGAAGGAGATAAATTACCAGAGGGTAAAAAATCATATGCAGTAAGTTTTGTTTTACAAGACGAAAATAAAACGTTGGCTGACAAGCAAATTGATAAAATCATGAAAAAATTACAGCAAACATTCGAAAAGAATTTAGAAGCTGTTTTAAGATAATTCAGAAGCTCCAATTGTATTGGGGCTTTTTTTATATTTAACTATTATGTATAAATTAATCATCCGTCCAATATTTTTTCTTTTTGATCCAGAAAAGATTCATCATTTTACTTTTTCATTAGTAAAGTTTTTATCCAAAATACCATTTGTACCTTCTTTATTTAGAGGGTTATATCAGGTAAATGATAAAAAATTGGAAAGGAATCTTTTTGGATTAACTTTTAAAAACCCTGTAGGACTTGCTGCTGGTTTTGATAAAAATGCAGTGTTGTATAATGAGTTAGCCGATTTTGGTTTTGGATTTGTAGAAATAGGAACTGTAACTCCTAAAGGTCAGGCAGGAAACCCGAAAAAGCGATTGTTTCGTTTAAAAGACGACCAAGGAATTATTAATCGTATGGGGTTTAATAATGAAGGATTAGCTACTGCAATAGAGCAATTAAAAAAGAACAAAGGAAAAATTATTCTTGGAGGTAATATTGGTAAAAATACCAATACAGCTCCAGAAGATTATACAGAGGATTATGTAGAGTGCTTTAAAGGATTGCATCCTTACGTAGATTACTTTGTGTTAAATGTGAGTTGTCCAAATGTTGGAAGTCACGCAAAATTAGATGATGTAGATTATTTAAAAGAATTAATTACTGAGGTTCAAAAGTTGAATAATCAAGAATCTGTTCAAAGACCTATTTTATTAAAAATAGCTCCAGATTTGAACAATCAACAGTTGGATGAAATTATAGAGTTAGTTGCTGAAACTAAAATAGATGGAGTTATAGCTTCAAATACTTCTGTAAATAGAGAAGGACTTAAAGCGTCAAAAGAACGATTGGAAGAAATCGGTAATGGAGGTTTGAGTGGACAGCCAGTAAAAGAAAGAAGTACAAGAGTTATAAAATATTTAGCAGACAATTCAAATAAGGCATTTCCAATCATTGGAGTAGGAGGTATTCATTCAGAAAAAGATGCTTTAGAAAAACTTAATGCTGGAGCAGATTTAGTTCAGATTTATACAGGTTTTATTTATGAAGGACCAAGCTTGGTAAAGAGAATCAATAAAGCTATTTTAGCAAAAAGTTAATAAATGATTGAAACCCTTATCTCTTTTGTTTTAGCTACTGGAACACTAGCTTTTTCTCCTGGCCCTGACAATATATTTGTTTTAACACAAAGTATCGTAAATGGTAAAAAATATGGATTAGCAACTGTAGCTGGATTAATGACTGGTTGTATAATTCATACTACTTTAGTAGCCTTTGGTGTTTCAGAAATTATAAATCAAAACCCTAAATTGTTTTTTATTATAAAACTATTGGGAGCAGGATATCTTTTGTATTTAGCTTATCAAGTATATAGAAGCGATGCTAAAATTGCATTTTCAACAGAGAATGTAGAAAAAAAGACAACTTTTGAATTGTTTAAAAAAGGATTTTGGATGAATGTTTTAAATCCGAAAGTGACTATTTTCTTTTTGGCTTTTTTTCCGCAATTTTTGTTTTCTGATAGTCTTTCAAATGTATTACAGTTTTATGTTTTAGGTGGTTTGTTTATATTAACATCGTTCGTAATATTTTCAACAATAGCCGTTTTAGCAGGTACTATCTCAGAATCTATAAAAAAGAATGCCCAAATAGGCGTTTACCTAAAATGGGCACAAATTATTGTTTTTGTTGGAATTGCGGTTTTAATTTTATTATAAATTAATCTTCTTCCTTTTTAGTAAGTCTTTTTAAAGCTCTTTTAGAACTTCTATTTTCTGGATTGATAGCTAACGATTTTTTGTAGTATTCTGTAGCTTTTACTGTGTCTTTCATTTTTAAATAAGCATCACCGGTACTGTCGTAAGTATTAGAACTTTTAGGGTATAATTCAATATTGATTTTAAAAACATTAAGAGCTTTTTCAAACTCTTTATTTGATAAATAACGATAACCTAAACGATTCAAACTTCTTTCTCTAATAACAGGGTTTAAGCTATCTTTTTGTTTAATGGCTTTATATCCTTTTAAAGCGGCTTCAAAATTATTTTCAGCTAGGTATTCACTTGGAGTTTTTTCACCTTCTTTAAGTTTGTTAAAAATGTAAACCTTGCCATGATGTTCACGTTTTTTTGCTAATTCAATTTTATTTTGTGCTGTGTTAAATATTAGTTTTTCGTTTAATTCACGAGCATAAAAAGTACTATCATTAACTTTTAGAGGTTCTAAATTTTGTCCACGCCATGTTAAAAATAACTTTCCTTCGTTAAATTTTACTTCTATAGTTTCATCAGCATTAAAAAAATAACGACCAGAGGCATTCTTAATAAACTCTTCAGAGTTTTTATTTGAGGTACAGTTGGTTAGGAATAATAATAAGGAAATAAAAAATAGTTTAGTTTTCATTGTTTGGTATAGCTTTTTGTAAAAATATAATAATATGACGACTCACTAAGGAAATAGTTACAAGTTTCTTATAAAGAATTAGTTGGCATAAGAATTGACTTATATAAATGAAGAAAACAAAAAACATACACGTATTGTGTTGTTAATTAAGATATTAAGGTTTTTGTAGTGCTTTTTGTATTATGTGTAGTAATAGAAGAATGCCACTATGACAGATATAAAAGATTATGAGTAAACCCAAAATAATACATTTAGACAATTTGTCGCTTCAGGATGCGTTTAATGAAAATTCTGAATTAATTCCTTTGTTAACTCCAGAGGATGAAGAAATAATAAATAAAGAAGAAGTACCTTCTGAATTACCAATTTTACCGTTAAGAAATACTGTGTTATTTCCTGGTGTGGTAATTCCAATAACTGCTGGAAGAGATAAGTCTATTCAATTAATAAAAGAAGCTAACGAGGGAGATAAAATTGTAGGTGTTGTAGCACAAAAGAATAGTGATGTAGAAAATCCTGGAATTGAGGATATACATAAAACAGGAGTAGTAGCACAAATTTTAAGAGTTCTTAAAATGCCTGATGGTAATACAACTGTTATTATACAAGGAAAAAAGCGTTTTGAAATAGATGAGATTACACAGGAGAATCCATACTTAAAAGCTAAAGTTAGAGAAGCAAAAGAGGAAAGAGATATTGATGATGAAAAAGAATTCAATGCAATAATTGATTCTATTAAAGATTTGGCTTTAGAGGTAATTAAAGAAAATCCAATGTTACCTTCAGAAGCTTCTTTTGCGATTAAAAACATTCAGTCAAATTCATTTTTAGTGAACTTTATTTCATCTAATATGGAATTGAGTGTTTCAAATAAACAAGTTTTACTTGAAAAAGATAACTTGAAAGAAAGAGCACTTTTAACTTTAAAAAACTTAGACAAAGAGCTTCAAAAGTTACAATTACGTAATGATATTCAGTCTAAAACAAGATCAGATTTAGATCAACAACAACGTGAATATTATTTACATCAGCAATTAAAAACAATTCAAGACGAATTAGGTGGAGTTTCTCATGACCAAGAGTTGGAAGAAATGAAAACAAAGGCAAAGTCTAAGAAATGGAATAAAAATGTTGCTGAAACATTTGATAAGGAGATAAATCGTTTAAGACGAATGAACCCTCAAATGGCAGAATATGGTGTGCAGCGTAATTATTTAGAGTTAATGTTAGAATTACCTTGGGGAGAATATTCTGAGGATAAATTTGACTTAAAAAAGGCTCAAAAAATATTAGATAGAGATCACTTTGGACTTGAAAAGGTAAAAGAACGTATTATTGAACATTTAGCCGTGTTAAAATTACGTGGAGATATGAAGTCACCAATAATTTGTTTATACGGTCCTCCAGGTGTTGGAAAAACTTCTTTAGGTAAATCTGTAGCAGAAGCCTTAGGTCGTAAGTATGTAAGAATGTCGTTAGGTGGTTTACGTGATGAAGCTGAAATTAGAGGTCATCGTAAAACTTATATTGGAGCTATGCCTGGTCGTTTAATTCAAAACCTTAAAAAGGCGGGTACTTCAAATCCTGTATTTGTATTAGATGAAATAGATAAATTAAGTCAAAGTCATCAAGGAGATCCATCTTCTGCTATGTTAGAAGTGTTGGACCCTGAACAAAATACGGAGTTTTATGATAATTACTTAGAAGTTGGTTACGACCTTTCTAAAGTGTTATTTATTGCTACTGCTAATAATTTAGGACAAATACCTTGGGCACTACGCGATCGTATGGAGCTTATCAATGTAACTGGATATACTATTGAAGAGAAGGTTGAAATAGCAAAAAAGTATTTATTTCCTAAGCAATTAAAAGAACATGGATTGTCAACAGAGCATTTAACTGTTGGTAAAAAGCAAATAGAAAAAATTGTAGAAGGATATACAAGAGAATCTGGTGTTCGTGGTCTTGAAAAGCAAGTAGCGAAAGTTGTGCGTTTTGCAGCAAAATCAATAGCGATGGAGGAGGAGTATAATGTTTCTCTAACAGATGAAGATATTGAAACAATTTTAGGGCCTGCTCGTTTAGAGCGTGACAAGTATGAAAATAATGATGTAGCTGGTGTAGTTACTGGTTTAGCTTGGACTAGTGTTGGTGGAGATATTTTATTTATAGAATCTATTTTATCGAAAGGAAAAGGAAACTTATCTATTACAGGTAATTTAGGTACAGTAATGAAAGAGTCTTCAACAATAGCGATGAAATATATTAAAGCTAATGCTGAGGAGTTTGGAATTAAACCAGAAGTTTTAGATAAATACGATGTTCATATTCATGTGCCAGAAGGAGCAACTCCTAAAGATGGGCCAAGTGCTGGTATTACTATGTTAACTTCATTAGTATCTGTATTTACACAGAGAAAAGTGAAAAATAAAATAGCAATGACAGGAGAAATTACTTTACGTGGTAAGGTATTGCCTGTTGGAGGAATTAAAGAAAAAATATTAGCTGCTAAAAGAGCAAATATTAAAGAAATAATTCTTTGTGCTGATAACAAAAAGGATATTGATGAAATTAAAACTAGTTATTTAAAAGGTTTAACTTTCCATTATGTAACTGAGATGAGTGAAGTAATTAATATTGCACTTACAAAACAAAAAGTAAAGAATGCTAAAAAGATATAGATAATATATCTGCATAACATATAAAATAGGGCCTAAACTTTAAAGTTTAAGCCCTATTGATTTATATATCTAAAACAGAATCACTATTGTATTTTTTATAATTTAAATAATAGCTTTTTTTAGTAGGTTTATGCGATTATCATATTTTTTTCTGAAAAAGATTCTAACTCCTTTTTGTAATAGAAATTTTTGTTAAAATCTGTTGAATCTAGATAATTAATAATTTCTGTTGGATTAATTTTTTCTACGTTTTCTTTTTCGTGTAAATCAGGGAAACAAGAAATAAAATATCCTTGGATGTGTGCTATAAGTTTAATTAAGTCTTTACAATAAACGGATGGATTATTGAAACCATTTTCTTTGCTATATCTGTGTACTAATCTACCTCCTTTACAAATTACATTTAAAGGACATTCTTGACATTGCTTGCATAGTTTGGATTCAATGTTGTTAAAATATAGCTTTCCTAAAGAAGTTTTTTCAATATCTTGAAAGCGATTTCTTTTAATGTTAAAACCTGTTTTTGTAAAGCCATGACCGCAGGCTTTTAAAGAATCAATAGCTTCAATTTCTCCGTTAGTTTCTATAATTAATACAGTAGATTCATTTTTAGAACTTTCATTAAGCATTGTTAAAGAGTTTAATAATCCTAAAAACATTGGTATTTTATATCGTTCTTGATCGCTAATCCATATGTTGAATAATTCAATTAACCAATCGCCCATAACTGTTTCTTTCTTGTCAAAAGGATAGTTGTTGTGAGTATAATCAGGGATTAAGAAATTTACATAACTAGCTCCCATTTTTTTAAAACTGTTGTATACTTCGATAGGTGTTTCTTTTGTATTAATTACGCATGCAATATCAGCAAAATTCATTTTATTTTTTAAAAGAGAAACCCCTTTAAAAACATTATCGTAACTACCATTTCCTTTATGGTCCACTCTATACATGTCGTGGGCTTTTTTGGTACCATCTACACTAACGCTTGGAGAAATGTTTAACTCTTTAAATAAATGAATCCAGCTTTCATCGAGTAAAACACCATTGGTTTGTAAATCGAAAGAAAAAACTACATTTTTCAGTTCATTCTGAATTTTTTTTACTTTAGATACAAAATCTATAAAGAATTGTTTTGGAGCAAGTAAAGGTTCTCCTCCATGAAATAGAAAAGAGAAATCTTTCTTATTGTACTCTTGTATGTGTTTTTTGGTTTTGTCAATAATATTATCGACAATTTCAGTAGACATAAACTTAGGTTGTTTTTTATAAGTTGTGTCTCCTAAATTATACATAAAGCAATATGAGCAATTGAGATTACATCTACTGGCAACTTTTATAGCTAAAGAATTAAAATCCATGATTAAATTGTTGGTTAAAAGAGAACAAAGAGGTTATAATATTTGATAACCTCTTTGAGAGTTAAAGATTAATTTCTTATGAAATCATGAGCTACATCAGCTTCTAAAAACTTAACGCATTTGCGTAATCTGTCACTCCAAACCAATCCATCTGGACATCGTCTACCACCTCCACCAGTAGGGATATAGATAATATCATCAGAAGGTATGCTAACAGCACCTCCTCTGACAGGTGATAAGTCATTAATTTCTAAGTTTGAAAATTTCTCAATTCCTTTAGATAAAAAAAATGTTTTTTTCATTGTATTAAATTTAGTTAGTATGCTTACTCTAGGGTTGTTTAATAGATTTAATACCTATATTTTCAGCTTCCTATAGATATTTATAAATTGTTTGTATTTTTTTATTCTGGCAAAATATACTTCAGTAATTATTGTTTACATGTCAACTTTTGTAGGCATACATACGCAGTATCCTAAAGAGAAATTGTACGTAGGTATTTCATTTTGTGTACAAGCAACAGGGTTAGGTCCCCAGTTATCTCTATTCTTACACCAAAAAGGAGATCCTGGACCACCTCCATTAATAGACTTCTGAGCTGTTTTATTTAAAATAATGCCAAGATTTGAAATTGATTTTATCATAATTACTTGATTGATTTAGTTATTCCTTACTCTATTTTTTAATGCTTTTCGGGTTTCTCATTTAATTACAAATATTGAAGGTTAAATATGATAAAGGAAGAAAAGTAGGTTGTGATTTATAAAAAAGGTAGGTACTATTTAAAAATTATGGTAGAAAAAACAATTGTTAATCTCTTGTTTTATAGCGGTTTGTGTTAGTGTTGGAGTTGAGATTGAGAATTAAGTGATATTGGAGTTAAAAAAATATAAATTGAGCTAACTTAAATTAACTAATCATGAAATTATTATCAATTAGCACTTTAGAAGCTTTCGAACTTACTAGAATCGAACAGCGAAATATTATGGCAAAAGGAACCAAATTAAGCGGAGGTCCAGATACTGATGGGGAAGAAGATTGTTTTCCGCCACCACCTCCTGGGAATGCTTTAGATAAAAAGAAGAATTATTGTTTTGATTTTATTTAAAATCTAAATTTATTTACAAAAAACTTCCTTGTCAATTTTTTCAATGAATTGATAAGGGGTTATTCCTGTGTGCTTTTTAAAAATTCTAGTAAAAGATTTAGCATTTTTATACCCTCCGATTTCACCAATAGCTTGAGTTGTGTAGGCTCTAACTTTTTTATCTTCACTTAGTTTTTTAGTAATATAATTAATTCTGAGTTCATTAGTGTATTCGCTAAAACTCATTTGTTTATATGCTTTTATAACTTTAGAAAGGTAAGTGGTGTTAGTTCCTATTTTTTTTGCAGCATTATACAAGTTAAAATCATCTTTTAAAAAGTACAATTTCTCTTCAATTTTAGATAAACCTTTAATAATTTGTTGATGTTGCTCATCTTTTATTTTTAAGTCGCTAGTTGAAGGAGTTGCTTTTTCTTTTTGAGAAGCTCTAGCTATTAGGTTATCTAATCTTTCTTTGGCTTTTCTTTTTTCTCTATTATTTTTAAAAACAAAAAAACTTGTAAATCCAGATATTAAAATTAAGCTAATAATAATTACGTTGTAATAAAAAGTTCTTTCATTATTGTCTTTGTTTAAAGCATTAATTTTTTTAGTAAAATTTATTTCTTTAGCTGTTTTATAGGCTTCTTTAAATTGTTGTTTTTCTCTAGTAGATATTTTATTATAGGCATTTAAAAAGGTATTTAAATAATAATTAGCAGAATCAACTTTCTTTTGGTTTAAATAAATTTTAGATAAATAATTATTTGTATACATATAGTTATAATCTAAAAGAGTATCATTTTTTATTTGAAGTGATTTTAGAAAATTATTTTTAGCTTTATTAAAATCTTTAGCCATGTAATAATTAACGCCAATATTGTAATAACCTTTATATAAATAAGAGTATGATTTGTATTTATGAAAAATCTCTAAACTCTTTTCGAGGTAAAGATTGGCTTTGGTGTATTCTTTTTTTAAGGTATAAATAGTTCCTAAACCATAATAAATTCTTCCTTGGTAATAAGAGTTTTCTTTAAGGTTATTGGTTTTGAGTGAAGAATTGTAATAGTGTAAAGAAGAGTCTGCATACTGGTTTTTTAAAGTATCATTTTTATACATGGTAGCGTAAATAGCGCCAATATTAAGAGAGGTTTTAAGTTTGTTAATTTGAAATTTACTTCCTAATTTTTCCTTACTTATTTCTAATAAGAAGTATTTTTCTTTAATTTTTAATATGGCTTCATTCAACTCTTCCATATCTTGATATATAAGAGCTATATTTCCTTTTATTTTAATAATTCGCTCAATGTCTTTTGTTTCAATTGCGTACGCCTCAGCTTTTGTATAGTTGTTAAGTGCTTGTTTAGTAAGTCCTCTTCGTTTTTTTGTATTTCCTAAAAGTATGTGGATGTCAAATAAACTATTATAGTTTTCTTTTTTTAAAGGAATTTTAGGTAAGTATTTAGATATGCTGTCTTTGAAAAACGAAAAATCTACAATTTGTTTTTCTCTTGTTTTTATGTATTCAATGGCAGCATATGCAAAAGTCTTATAAGGGATGTTGTTTGTTTTAACAAGTTTATTCATGTAAAATAAAGTACTGTCTATCCCAATTTTTCTATTTAAATAAAATTTCTTTTTTAAATCTATTAATTCATTTTCATTTAAAGTTGTATTGGTTTGAGAAAATAAAAGAGTAGAGGAAAAGAATACTAAGAATAGAGAGCAGATATATTTTAGCATAAGGGTTGAGGGACAATTGGTTATTTACTGCAAAATATAAAAAAAAGAGACTAGTTTAAAACAAAGTCTCTTTTATAAATATAAAACTTATATAGAAATTATAATTAATACAAGTAGTTTAAGGCAATTCTGTCATTTTGGTTAAATTCACCTGAAGAGCTGCTACTAAAACATGCTAGCATTAAAGAGGTTGGGTCGTAACCAGGAGTCGTGCCTGGTATAGGTATTGCACCAACACCAGCTTGTCCTTCGTTTACATTTTGTCCACAGCTTTGTCTAGTTTGCCAATCGGTATGTCTAAAACCAACAGAATGTCCAATTTCATGTGTAATTACATGTTCAATAACATCCAGGCTAAAATTACCTAAACCGTGAATTTCTACCCATTTATAAGGTTTTCCATTAGAAGGAAACCCTGCTGAACCTCCAGAACCTGGAGCATTTGCATCTACGTAAACAAGCATGTCTTGAGGAGAATAATTTGTGCCAAAAGTTAAGTTAAATTGAATATCTAAGTTAAGTTCGTTGTAGTTTTCTACAGCCATCCTTAATGCTGTTTGTTCTCTTGAAGATAAACCATAACCATCATTAGCATTGTACCCCATTATATTAATAGTAGTACCTCTGTCGACTAAATTACTAGTTCTGTAGTTTTTTCCTAAATATTGACCAACTTTTTCAAAGTTCATAATTTGCTCATGACTTAAATATATGTCGCCTTCTACAAGATACCTATCTCTCGAAGTACCATCAGGTAAGTGTTGTTTCGATAGAGTAACATTGTTTGTGTTAATGTTGAAATCTTTTAACTTAGTTAAGATTTGTTTTGGTATTTGTGTGTCTTGATTTAAAGAAGTTTCATTATCACTACAGCTTGTTATTAAGGTTCCTACAGCTAACAATGATAAAATTTGAAGGGTGATTTTTTTCATTTTTTTAATTAGTTTGATTAATAATTAATTGCTAGAAATTTCTATGCGTCAAAAATGAAATATTAAAACCGATTATATTTTGATTTAAATCAAAATATAATCGGTTTTTTTGGATATATAATTGTTGTTTAGGTGTTGGTTTGAGAAATGTTTACTTTTTTAAGTGTTTATTTAGCACTTAAATAAGAGAAGTTATAGCTGATTCCGAAATTTAAGTAAGAACTACTTAAATTTCCTCCACGAGCTTTAACATACCCTAATCCTGCTCTTAAATTAAGTTTGTCTGTTAGTTTGTAATTAATACCAGCACTTGGTTTAACTATTAAACCTTGTCCTGTACTAATTCCACCTCCACCAGCAGCTCCTGCTAATGCTTGTAAAAATACAGATGTGGTATTATTAAAGAAAGTGTTCGATTGTACTCCTAAACCAACAATTCCTTCAGCATACGCTCCAGCATCACCAAAATTAGCAAAAGAAGTTTGACCAGCACCGTAAAAATATTTATTAAAGAAAAAGTTAACTTGTAAAGATATTTGATGCATATCTTGATTTATCCCTGTATCTCTAGCTGCATTTATATATATATCGTGTTTTATAATTGTTTCTAATCCTTTAAGTTTTGCTGTTGAGAAACTATTCTCTTCAGATTTTATACCGTCTTTGTCAATATAATATTTAAGCCCAAAACCTAGAGTAGAGGAGGTGAAGTGCCCGTCAGGACTCATTAAAAATCCTTTATTTATTGATCCGTAAACATTGTTAAATAATTTTTGTTCAATAGAGATGTCAGGATAAATTAAAAAACCTCCTTTGGTATCTACACCACCGCCACCTCCGGCACCAATACCGAATTTAGCTAAAATATTAGTTCTGTTTTTATTCATAGAGAAATGATAACCAGCTCCTAATAAGATGTCCATATAGCCTGCTTTGATTCCATGATAAGCCCCATCAGCCTTTACAAAAAAGAAAATATTATCATTTAAATAAGAATTAAATTCAAAACCAGCTAAGCGTATGGTTTTTCCTTTAAGATTTCCTTTGGTAACAGAAAGGTTGTTAAGATGAACTAATAAAGAAGCTCGGTTTCTTTTTTGATTCCATGAGGTATTGGTTAGGTTTTCTATTGAAAAAGATTGTTCTCTTTCTTTAAAGTTAGTAAAATCAAAAGATAAAGGAATTTGTACAGCAACATTAAACTGACTGCTATTGATGTTTCCTTTATCAAAAAAGTTGATATAACTATAACCAGCAGTAGCAGAAAAATACTTGAAATCGTAACCTAAATTAAGGTGAGGTAAAATAAAAGCACCACCGCCATCTGGAGCACCAGCACCTCCACCACCACCGAAATGGAAACCAGTATCTAAAAATAAGTTTTTTGTTATTTTTTGTTGAATACCAGCATTGATTCCTAATGTGAAAAAACCGCCTCTAATTCCGCCAACAGCTCCATAGAATCCAAGTCCTGCATAGCTCCAATCATTAAGTTTTAAATTATAATGAAGCCCTGTAAAATCCATGTTTTCTTCATTTTCAGGCATTTTTATAGATAAAAAATCTAATTGTCCAAAACCTTTTTGGGTTTCTTTAGCTGGTATGTTAGTTTGAGCATAAAAAAAATGAACACTCATTATTAAACCTAATATGAGTGCTCTTTTACTAATTTTATTTAGCATTAAATATGTTTTGTTTTAATTGTGTATTTTTTGACGTTTTCCGTTTATGTATGAAGCTACAAATGCATCATCAAATCCAACTTTTACTAGTTCTCTTTGTAGTTTTTTAGCTTCTTTTAAAGTAGAAAATAAACCTATAGAATATTTAAAATATCCATCAGAACTTGTTACTGTAGAAGGAATTGTTTTTGAAGATAATAGCGGGTGATTTCTTTTAGAAAAAACACCTATTTGTACTGAATATATAGTTTTTCCAGAAGTCTTTTTTGATACATCAGAAGCAGCTTTGCTAATGTCTAAAGAACTGTTACTAGTAGATTCATCATTATTGGTATTAACTGCATCTCCAGATTTAGCTTGAGCTCTAGCTTTTCTTTTAGCTCTAGCTTGTGCTCTTTTAACACTGTCTAATACTCTAAGAGCTTCATTTTTCTTTATAGTAGCTATTTCGTCAGTAGAAGAAAAAGAGCTACCACCATTGTTAGTGTAAAAATAATAAGTGGCTGCTAAAGAAGCTCCTAATAAAAGGCCTAAGACGATAGGAATAACTTTAGACTTCTTTTTAAAAGAGTCATATTCTTCTTGAACTTGGCTTAATTCATTTTCAGCTTCTTCTCTTTTTAATTTTGAATTGTCTAAGTCTTCTTGCATTAACTTAAACTTTTCTTCTTCTATAAAAGGCATAATTGGTGGTTAATTAATGTTAAATTATTTTACTAAAATACAAATCTTTTTTAATTAGCCTTTTTCAACAGTTATTATTACTGTTTTAGAGGCTGGAGTATGACTAATTCTAGCTTTACTTTGTATTGGAACTAAAACATTTGCTTCAGGAAAATACGTAGCTGTACACTGTCTTGGTATGCTATATGGTATGACTAAAAATCCATTTGCAATTCTTCTTTCTCCTTTAAAATGACTTACTAAGTTTACTTTGTCAAGTTTAGATAAACCTTGGTTTTTCATATCATCTGGATTCATAAAAATAACTCTACGCTCATTTAAAACACCTCTATAGCGGTCGTTTAATCCATAAATAGTGGTGTTGTATTGGTCATGAGTACGAATAGTCATTAACATAAATTGATTGCTATCTAAAGCTACATCTGATGGTAAGTTTAAAGTAAAGTTAGCTTTCCCTGTTGCTGTAGGAGTAAAGTTATTATCTCTTGCGTTGTTTGGAAGATAAAATCCACCTTTATTTCTTACTCGTTTATTATAATTGTTAAAACCAGGGATGGTGGCTTCTATTTTATTTCGAATTAAATCATAGTTAGTAACTAATGATTTCCATTCAGTAGTAGATTTTTTTAAAGTAGCTTCGGCAATTCCTGCTACAATAGCTGGTTCGCTAAGTAATTCTGAAGATGATGGTGATAAATGACCATTAGATTTGTGTACAACTCCCATAGAATTTTCTACAGAAACAAATTGCTCTCCACTAGCTTGAATATCCTTTTCAGATCGTCCTAAACAAGGAAGTATTAAGGCTTGTTTTCCATGGACTAAGTGACTTCTATTTAGTTTTGTTGAAACTTGAACGGTTAAATTACAATTTCTCAACGCTTCAGCTGTGTATTCAGTATCTGGTGTAGCTGAAATAAAGTTACCACCCATACCAATGAATACCTTAGCTTCTTTTTTATGCATAGCTTCAATAGCTGCAACTACATCGTAACCATGTTTGCGAGGAGCTTTGAAATTAAATTCTTTTTCTAAGTTATCTAAAAACGAATCTTTTGGTTTTTCCCAAATTCCCATGGTTCTATCTCCTTGTACATTGGAATGCCCACGAACAGGACAGGTACCAGCTCCTTTTTTACCAATACTACCTTTTAAAAGAAGTAAATTAACTAACTCTCTAATGTTGTCTACAGCATTTTTATGTTGAGTTAATCCCATTGCCCAACAGATTATAATCTTGTCGTTATTTATAATTAACTCTGTAGCTTCTTTAATGGTTTCAATAGGTAAGCCTGTTTGAGGTAGTAACTCTTCTATTGTGTAGTTGTCTAAATCATTTAAAAATTCATCTACACCATGCGTTTTTTCTTTTATAAATTGATGATTGAAAACAGTGTTTGGTTCTTTGTTTTCCTTTTCTTTCATCAATTTTAAGATGATTTTCAATAAAGCTACATCTCCATTTATTTTTACTTGAAGAAATAAATCGGTTAATTTGTCACCAGAGCCTAACCATTTTAAAGGGTTTTGAGGATCAACATAATTCATTAATCCAACTTCAGGTAATGGATTAATAGTCATTATTTTTCCACCATTTTTTTTGGTATCTCTTAACGCTGTAAGCATTCTTGGGTGATTGGTCCCTGGGTTTTGACCCATTACAATAACTAAATCTGCATGATTAAAATCGTCTAAAGTTACAGACCCTTTACCAATTCCAAGTGTTTCAGATAGAGCACTTCCGCTACTTTCGTGGCACATATTAGAGCAATCTGGTAGGTTATTTGTACCAAATTGGCGAACAAATAATTGATATAAGTAAGCAGCTTCATTGCTAGTTCTTCCAGAAGTGTAAAATATAGCTTCATCTGGAGAGCTTAAGCTATTTAATTCTTTGCCTATAAGGTTAAAAGCTTCTTCCCAAGATATCTCTTCATAATTATTTGATCCTTCTCGCAAAATCATAGGGTGCGTAATACGACCACTTTTTCCAATTTTATAATCAGACCATTCAGACATTTCTTGAACAGAATGTGTAGCAAAGAATAGGGGAGATACCCTATTTTTTGTAGCCTCTTCAGCAACTGCTTTAGCTCCATTTTCACAGTATTCTGCAAGAAAAGCTCTCTTTTCATCTGGGTCTGGCCATGCGCAACCTGGACAATCAAAACCATTTATTTGGTTAAGATTTTGAAGCAAGCCAATTCCCTTACTAACTCCTGTTTCTGAAAAAACATGATTTAAAGCAGATTTTATTGCTTTGGTTCCAACTGCTTTTTTAGGAATATCAATTAGTTTGATTCCTGTTAGCTCTTCTGGTGGTTGAGCGTGTGTTTTTTTATCACTCATAATTTATATATTGAGGATTAGAATATATTGTCATTTTATTATTTCGGCTAAAACCGATTAAGCAAATACCAAATTCCTTAGCAAAATCTACTGCTAAAGATGAGCAAGCTGAAACAGCAATTATTATAGGTATTTTTGCTAGAAAAGCTTTGGAAACTATTTCGTAAGAAACACGTCCGCTTACTAGCATGTAATTGGTCGATTTTAAAAGATTTTTATTTAATAAATCACCAATACATTTATCTACTGCATTATGTCTACCTATGTCTTCCTTTATGGTTAAAAGGTTTTGTTTTCTGTCAAAAAGTGCACAGGCATGACTACCACCTGTAACTGAAAATAATTCTTGCATACTGTTCATTTTCAAATACATAGAATCTTTTATATGAAGTGATTCTTTATGTTTTTCAGTAAGTGGTTTATCTTCTGTTTTTAAATCTTTTATTTCTTTTTTTCCACAAATTCCACAGGATGAAACAGAAAGCAAAGTGCGTTTGTTTAAGTATCCTTTACCTAGCTTTTCTTTTGGGATAAAAACATTTAAAATTGATGAATAATCTTTGTTTTCTTCAATCGTTTCTATTTTTAAATCTGAAGTTTTTTTGTAAATATCTTCAGCATACAATAAACCTCTAATAAGTTCTTTATCATCTCCAGGAGTTCTCATAACAACAGTATAAGATTCTGAATTAATGTTTATCTGAAGAGGAGCTTCAATAACAAGACTATCTTCAATTTCAGATACTTGATTGTTGGATAATTTTATGGATTGATAGGTACTTGCTTGTTTCATGCTGTAAACAAATGTACTTAAAAGTAAGTGAATTGAAAAGCCTTGTTTGAGGCCAAGGCCTTTCGGTATGTTTTATCACCCCTTAATAAACAAAACACACCCAGATAGGGTAACCTTCTTTAATGCACAACGAAAAAAAGAAAAATATATTGTAATAGTTTGATTACTCTTTGCTACAATCTACTATAATTAGTTCGTTGTTAAGGTTTTTTGTGAAAAATAGATAGGTGTCACCACCATCTTTAATTTTAGTTTCTAATCGTATTTGAGCTACTGTTTTAGGGAAATTTCTAGTGGTGATATTAGCTTTTTCTGTTTTTATAAATTTTTTGACTTTCTTTTTATTGTAAGGGTAAATATTATTTATTTTAAATATTCTACCAGGGAAATTTTCTACTAATTCTTCAGAAGTATATAGGTGAGAATGTTGTTGTAGTTTATTAATTTTTAATTGATAAGAAACCTCTGTAAATCCTCCAGATTTCAAAATTGAAGCGTTTGGCTCATATAGGTAATTCTGTGGTAAAGAATAGGTTTCTGTAGATTGGTTTTTAAAAACAAAATTAAAATATTGAATACTGTTATTCAGTATGTTATGTGTTTTTATTTGAATTGATTCTTTATGGTTTTTTTCTAATAGGAATAATAATTCTTTTACTTCATTTTTTAGTGAAATAATATGAATTTCTTTTACAAATTTTAATTCATTAATAGTAGATGTAATGTCTAATATTGGTGAATTTTTAATGAGTATTTTATTGGCTTTTGTAAATAAGAAATCAATGTTTTCTGGGACATTAGGAAGGCAATCTTTAAGTAAAAACACTTTTCCTTTTATGTCATGTCTTCTAGAAGGATCAATATAAATACAGTCTAGTTTTTCATTAAACTGTTTTAAAAAATCAATTCCATTTTGAGCTATAGTTTGAATATTTGTAATACCTAGTTTTTCATAATTGTATTTAACTATTGCAGATAATTGTTCATTAATTTCGCAATGAACAACCTTTTTAAAATTTTTAGAAAAAGCTAAGCAATCGACTCCAAAACCACCAGTAAGGTCAATTATAGTATCTCCAGAAATCAATTTAGATTTATACTCGGCAGTTATTTCAGATGATGTTTGTTCTATACTTAACTTTTCGGGGTAATAGATGTTCTGCGTATTAAACCAAGTAGGTAATTTCTTTTCAGATTTTTGTTTAGCTACAATCTGATTAGCTAATTCTTGGATAGTAATATTATTAAAAGGACTTCCTTTTAAAATCAGTTTATTAATATCAGCTTTTAAATTCTGTTGGATGTATAATTGAACATCTGGTTGTAAAATAGCTTTGTTCACTGTAAAATAAAAATCTTATAGTATTACTAATATTTTTGAAGCTCCATAATGATAAAAAAGGTTAGTTATATCCTTTTACATCTCCCATGTCTAATGTTCCAATTGAAAGTTCATGTTTGGTAGGTAAAATAGCTCCAGATTGTGTGGTTATCCAATTGTTCCAAGAGGCTTCCATACCTCCTGTAGGTATAATAGATACCCACATTTTATATGCAATGGGTTTGTAGTTATCGTCTAAAATCCATAAATAAGAATCACCAGGGGTTGACCCTCCAGTTGTATATGTAATCATAAGAGCATCCTTATTTTCGTGTTGTACTATTTTACGCTCTATACCATCTTCAAAAACTTTATAAGGTGCAACTAACCAAAAACTATCATTATTAAAATAATCGATAGCCTTTTTTAACGTTTTTGGAGCGTCAACTTGTTTGCTGTCGATGAATACACTACTGTTTTCTTGGTTTTTTGTGTGTAAAACCACTCTATTGTTATCCCAAGAAACTTCAACAATATTGTTTTGCTTGTCCCATTTATAAAAATGTTTACCTCTAAAACTCCATTCTAAAAAACGAGTATTTTTATATGCTTCATAGTTTAATGCTTTTAGCATTTTATTGGCTAAAACATCAGCTTCTTTGTTGCTTTTTCCTTCAGGTAAACCTTCATTGTTTACGTAGTAAAAAATAGTAAGTCCAATAATTAAAAGTAAAATTATTGCTCCGAAAATTTTAAAAAACTTTTTCATGTTTAACTTAGTAGTTGTTTAATTCCTTCTGCTAGTTTGTTTGCTGCTTCTGGTTGTTTTCTAAACCATAATTCTGGTTCTACAAGCTCTAATTCAGCGATAGCTAATTTACCATTATTATCTGTAAAAATATCTACTCTAGCATAAATAGGTTCTTCTTTGCAGGCTTTTATAGCTTTTTCAGCAAAATTGATTTCTTCCTGAGTTGGTATGTAGTTTTCGATAGTACCTCCAAAGTCGTCTTGTACTCGAAAATCTCCTTTTTTTGCTGTCTTTAAAATAGCATGTGTAAACTTTCCATTAATTACTACAAGGGAAATTTCTCCTTTATCAACTATATTTTGTTGGAAAGGTTGAAGTATCATTGCCTCTTCTTTTATTAATTGAGAAAATGTTTCTTCGTATTGTTCTATGTTTTTTGAATTAATTTTATAAGTGTGTCTTCCACCACCAGAAACACATGGTTTTAAAACAAATTCCGATAAATTAAATTGTGTAGCTAGATTTTTTAGGTTTTTAGTTTCACCTATTTCTATAAAGTAAGATTCGCATATATGAACTCCTTGCTTTTGTAAATCTAGCAAGTAATGCTTGTCGATATTCCATCTAATGATATTTTCAGAGTTTAATAAGGTAGTTTGTTTACTAACTTTATTTAACCAACTTGAAAATTCTTGAAAGTGTTTATGGTAATCCCAAGTAGATCTAAACAGTATATATTTAGTTTGAGACCAATCAAATTTTTTATCATTCCAAGGTAACCGAAGTACTTTTAAATTAAGTTTTTCTAAAGCAATTTTAATGTAGTTGTCTTCGTTAAGCACATTTTTTACGATGTTGTTATTTTCAACAGGTTTTAAGTGTTCATTGTCTGTAAGAATAACAACATCGTAAGTTTTCATAATGCTAAATGATTTTATAAAATTATTTAGAATAGAATAATTGTGTAAAATAGTAATGCCCAGCACTATTTTTTTCAACACCTATTCCAGTATGGGTATAGTTACCTTCAATGTTTTTTCTGTGTCCATTACTATTTAACCAAGCGTTTACTACCTCTTCTGCTGTTTTTTGAAGAGCAGCAACATTTTCAGCAAAAGCCATAGCGTTGTCTAAATTTTGTAGCTCTTTGAATCGATCGTCAGATTTATCATGATTAATTTGATTAAGCCCAATCATATATTTTGTGTGTTTTAAAGCAATTACTGAAGCTTCATTACTAAAAGTAAGTTCAGATTTACCTTTACTAACTCTATGCTGATTTACAAGTTTATGAATTTGCTGTGTAATTTCGGCATGTTCTCCAGAGATTATGTTTTCAGAGTCATTGTCGCTACATGAAATAAAAAATAAAGTTACAAATAGGGCTATTAGGGATTTTTTTAACAACATGGTTAAATTTTAAAGGGGTTAATAAAGTCGGCTAATGTACTATTTATTTTGATTATAATAATTTGTAACGTGCTGAGGAATTTCAATTCCTTCTTTTAATTTTTCATCAGAAATAGGAGGTAGGGCTATTTGTTTAATAGGTACCAAGCCAGCCCAAACATCTAAATTGTAATCTTCTGGCTCATCAGCTACTCCAACATCTCTAATTTTAGCAGAAGCTGTTTCAATAGTCATTTCTACAACCATGGTTCTGTCTAATTCTTTTTGATGCATTGGGCGTATTCCATCCCATCGACCTTTCATCATGTGCTCCATAAAACAAAATAAAGCAGCATCTTTTTCTTCAGGATTAGTAACCTTTTTAACTGACCCAAAAAGAGTTGCTGATCTATAGTTTACTGAATGATGTAATCCAGAACGCGCCAAGACTAAGGCGTCTATATGCATTACGGTCATGCTCATTTCTTTAGCTTCTAGAAGAGCTAATAGCATTCTGTTGGCTTGTGAACCATGTAGGTATATTTTGTTGTCTTTTCTTCCGTAAGCCATTGGAAGTGTAATAGCTCCTCCTTGATAAACATAGCTTACATAACCAATAAAACCAGCGTCTAAAATTGTATTAATCTTTTCAACATCGTAAGTAGCTCTATTTTGCCCCCTTTTTACTCTGTTTAGTTTTGATTTTGAATATTCTTTCATAATTTAATTTTTTTAGATAAAACGAAGTTTTCATAAGAATTTCCATTAACTAAGAAATCTAATTTTCCTGTATCTTTAAATTCATTTCTTTTGTAAAAACGTATAGCTCTTTCGTTTTTGATGTAAACAGAAAGCCATATGGTATCTAATTGTAATTCTTTAGCTTTCGATTCGATGAAGGTTAAAAGTTGTTGCCCAATTTTTAAAGGAATAAAATCATTTAAAATGTATATTCTTTCAAGCCTACAATTAGTGGTAGACGTTATACTTTCATGTGTTGCATTAAGTACTAATTTAGCGTATCCAACTGGTAAGTTGTTTACATATAAGATGTAGAATAAGTTGTTGTTGTTATCTATGTCTTCTTTGATTTTTGCGATTGAAAACGCTTTATTATTGTAGGCTAACAGGTCATTTTTATCATTAATAAAATGACCGTGAGATTCACTGTAAGTTATTCTCCCAAGTAAAGCTAAAACTTCAACATCGGTTTCTGTTGCTTTTCTAATATGTATTGTTTTATCTTCTTTCTGGTTTAACATCTTTAAATTTTTCTGAGTTTATTTTTGTTTTTGAGAGTTCTTTTGGCTTGAAAATGCGATTAGATGAAGCAGGATATTTTTCAATCATTTTTAAAGGTCGAATAGGTCTTTCCACAAAATTTCCCGAGCAACTTGGGCAAACATTTTCAAAAATTTCTAAAGCACAAGTTTTACAATAAGTACATTCAAAAGAGCAAATCATAGCCTCGGTTGATGTATTAGGCAAATCTTTATTGCAGTGTTCGCAATTTGGTCTAATTTCTAACATTATAAATAGCGTTCTTTAATAATTTCTATATGCCAAATGCTATGTCCTAATAAAGTAAAAGCACAAGCTCTGGCTGATATTTGAGATTCACTGGCAGTTCCTATGTTTTGTAAGTTATTTTCTGAAATACTATTTATCAGGTTTATTGAATACAAACGAGTTGTAGTAAATTCATGAATTAATTCTTCTAACGATTTGTTGTTAGCTTGCGACGGAGAAATGTATATGTTTTGATCAAAGCCAGCTAAAGCAGTTTTATCGTTTCTGGCAATTCGTAAGAACCGATACATAAAAATTCGTTCAGTATCTATAATATGTTGCAATACTTCTTTAATACTCCATTTTTCTGGTTGATAGCGATACTCTAATTTATCTTCAGGTATGGAAGAAAAGAAGTTAATTACCATGTTTTTATCTTCTTCAAAGCCTTTTGAAATACTTGTGTTATTAGCAACCTTATTGATGTATCTAGAAAAGTATTCGTTGTATTCAGTAATTTTTAAATCTTGTTTAAGCATGTTTTGTTGTTTTGTTATCCAAAAATACTATTTTTATGGACTATTGTATTAGTCCAGAATAAAAAGAGTTTGTAGTCCAGATGTTTCCATATAAAACTAGTTTCAAAATTAATAGAGATATAAAAGAGCCTTTGTATTTGCAATTAGCAAATCAATTTATTGTTTTTATAAAGGAAGGAAATCTTTCATCTGGTACAAAATTATTAGGAACAAGAAGTTTTGCTGAATTACTGAATGTGCATCGAAAAACAATTGTAGCTTGTTATGAAGAATTGGCATTGCAAGGTTGGGTTGAAAGCATTCCGAAAAAAGGAACATTTGTACATGGTAATCTACCTTTGTTAAATACAACTAGTATTGTAAAAGAGAGTGTTAAGAAAGAAAAGTTGAAGACAGGTTTTTCTTTTTATGAAAACAATGAGTTGTTGTCAAAAGGAGAAAAAAAATCATCTGATATGATTTATATAAATGATGGGACTTCTGATGAAAGATTAACTCCGATAGAAGAAATAGTTAGAACTTATAGAAGAATAGCATCAAAGCAAAGTATTTATAAAGAGTTTGGCTATGGTTCAACTTTTGGAAATACTAAGCTTAGAGAAACATTGGTTGGTTATTTGAATAAGACAAGAGGGTTGCAGATTTCAAAAGAGAATATTTTAATTACTCGTGGTAGCCAAATGGGAATTTGGTTATCGTCGAAACTATTATTAAAAGAAGGAGATAATATTATAGTTGGCGAAACTAATTATGTCTCAGCTGATGTAACTTTTTTACATCAAAAAGCAAACTTGCTACGTGTATTGGTAGATGAAAATGGTATTGTAACTGAAGAAATTGAAAAGCAGTGTAAAAAACAGCAGATTAAAGCTGTGTATGTAACATCACATCATCACCATCCAACAACGGTTACGTTATCGGCTGAAAGGAGGATTCATTTATTAAACTTAGCTAAAAAATATAAGTTTGCGATTATAGAAGACGATTATGATTACGATTTTAATTATAATCATGCGCCAATTTTACCTTTAGCAAGTCATGATGTTAATGGAAATGTAATTTATATAGGTTCTGTTTGTAAAACTGTAGCTCCAGTATTTAGAATAGGTTATTTAATTGCTTCAAAAGAGTTTGTAGATGAAGCTTCTAAATTACGTGGTTTTGTAGATAGGCAAGGTGATGCGTTATTGGAACTTACTTTTGCCGATTTTATTAAGTCGGGAGATTTGGATAGGCATATTAGAAAAGTATTGAAGATTTATAAAGCACGTCGAGATTTGTTTTGTGGTTTGTTAAAGGAGAAGTTATCAGATTATTTTCAATTTGAAATTCCTAAAGGTGGTATGGCTGTATGGATTCAATTGAATAAAGAATATTCATGGAAACAGGTTTATGAAGAAGGGCAGAAACATCAATTAGAGATAGGAGAGTGGTATCGGTATGATATAGCAAAAACAGGACATAATGCTATAAGAATGGGGTTTGCGAGTTATAATGAAAAAGAAATATATAACTTGATAGATAAATTAGTTTTGGTTTTTGAAAAATTAAAAGCACAATAATATCATTTATTGCGCTTTTACTGTGGTTTTTATTGTTAAGAGTATTTAATACTTTGTAAATGAACTAAATTTAAGTTTAAATCGCATTTTTAATTTGATGTGAAAAATCCTTCATTAAATCGTTAATACTATCGTATTCCTTAAATAACAAGCTTAATAAACTCGTAGAATTTTCTTCTGAGTTTTTTTGTTGTTCACTAGTAGAAGTAGTGTTGTTATTTAAAACTTTTAGTTGATATTCTTCTTGAAATGATTTAATAAAGCTTTTGAATTCATTATCAGTATTAGTTTGCTGAATGTTGATGGCTTTATAAGACTGCATTTAACTCGATTTTATATTTGTTTAGCATAGTTCTAGTTAAAGCTAAATTCGCTTTTTTGCTATCTACTGCCAGATAAATAAAGTAATCACCACCAGGCGACATATTTATAACGTGAATGTGATTGTCTAATTTAAAATGGATATCTCTTAGGTTTTCGTCTAAACCAAGAGTTTTAATAGCTTCTCTTTTGGAGTTAATGATAGATACGTTAAAAGCAGATGCTAGTGCTGGGTCAAAATCTGGGTCAACAGAATCTGACATTAATGATTCTCCTGTTGACATTTCTGCAACACTAATTGCAATAAATCCAGGGATGTTTTCTTTTACGTTTTTGATTAAATCTTTTAAAATTTGTTCCATGGTCTGGGGGACTTAAGTGTTTTTAAATAATTAATTTTTGAGTGTTTTTCATTTGTTTTTTTAACATTAAACTTAGTAATCCAATGTTGGTGGCTTTGTCTGTCAAAAAACATAAAACATACTCTTCGTGTTTAAAAAGTAAGAGCGTTTCATTAGTAGATTTTAAAATTATTTCGTTTAATTCTGTATGGAAGAACAGATTAAAAAAGTTTTCGGACATATTAAAGATAACAGCATCAAAAGCTGCTATTTTTTCTTTAAGGTCTACTAGTTCATTTTCCTTTGGGAAAAAGTCTACTATTTGCCCTTCATTATCTATTAAAAAAATAGCTTTGCTGTTTGTGTCCGTAAGTAGTTTTTGTAAATCCAATTTTTTTAATCTTTTGTCTTATTAGCTAATATACAGAAAATTATAATTAAAAAAAAAGGAAAAAATCGCTTTTATAAGTCGTTTTTTTTGGATATTTTAATCATCCTATCATTGTTAAAAATATCCTTTCTAAGCTCATTTGTTACGAATTTTTTATCCTCTAACATTTTTAAAGTTTCTTGACCTAAATATTGGTTTATTTCAAAGAATAAAAGTCCATTGTCAGTTAAATGATTTTTAGCTAAATCAGCTATCTTTTCATAAAAAACTAAAGGGTTATTATCATCAACAAATAAAGCCAAATGAGGTTCGTTTTGTAAGACGTTATTTTTAATCTCTACTTTTTCTAAATTTCTAACATAAGGAGGGTTAGAAACAATAATGTCGTATTGTTTAGGTAATGAATTGGTGTTAAGGATGTCTTTTTCTATAAATTCAACATCTACCTCATTAAGTTTAGCATTTTGATTGGCTGTTTCTAATGCTTTTTCAGAAATGTCTATGCTTGTAACATCAACATTAGATAAATTCTTTTTTAAACTAATAGGAATGCATCCTGAACCGGTTCCAATGTCCAAGATTGATAGCTTTTTATCTGAACCTAGCTTTTTTCTCATAGAACTGACCTCTTGAATAACCCATTCTACAAGTTCTTCGGTTTCAGGGCGAGGAATTAGTGTATGATTGTTTACTTTAAATGGTAATCCAAAAAACTCAGTATGCCCAATAATGTATTGAATAGGTTCTTCGTTTAAAAGTCTTTCTAAGGCATTATTTAAAACCGCTTCTTTTTCTGCAGGAATCTCAAAATCAGGTTTCATGATGATGTCTATTCGTTGCAGTTCCAAATACTCTTCAACCAAATATGTAAAAAAGGTGTCAATTTCTGTTTGTGGATATATAAATGAAAGTTGTTTTGAAAAATTGGTTTTATATGTTTTTAATGTATTCAAAGTGTAATTTCTTAAAGGTAAAAGTTGCGTAAATATAATTGGAATACTATTAAGCTAAAAAATGGAATTAGTATTGGAAGTATTACGATAATTGCTTTTTTCAAACTAATATTATAGATTTCTTTAAATCCTATCAATAAAGCTCTTAAGGAAATAAACCAACTTATAATAAAGAGAAGAATTTTAAAATAATATGTGGAGAGTTCAGAATTATATAAATGTGGGTGATTTAACAAATCTAAAATAAACCCATAGCAAAATATAGGAAAGTAAGAATACATTAATAGAGCAAATGTTTCTTTGTAGTATGAATTTCCTTTTAAAAACAACCCTAATTTATAAATAATAAAACTTAGTGTTGTAGAAATTAATAACCATAAGCAAATCTGAATAATTTTTTCAAAAAGCTTAAAATAAATTAAGAGAGTTTTATTATCCGGTACTACTGATTCACTATTAAAACTGTATATTATACCGTATAAGAAAGCTAAAAACATACCTTCTTTATAAAGGTCATCTCTAAATCTATTCTGAAAGTTAATAGCTCCATTTTTTGGAGACAAAATCAATAATATTAATGTTTTCATAACTTTTTAATCATCCAAACATTACAAGAGTAATGTCCTGTGTTTCCCATTGGTTTGTCTAGATTTGTAAAACCATTTTTTTTATACAAAGCTCTAGCAGCTTCCATATAAGGCATGGTTTCTAAATAGCACTGGGTATAACCTTGCTTTTTAGCTTCGGTTAAACAATGATTTATTAGTTTACTTCCTAATCCTTTTCCTCTAGTAATAGGTAAGAAATACATTTTTTGAAATTCACAAATAGCCTCTTCGGCACCATCTAATTTTGCAAAACCTGCGCCTCCAACAATTTTATTATTATGTTCAATTACAAAATAAGAAGCATTTTCTTTTTCGTAAGTTTCAAACATTTGATCCGTAGCTTTGTCTTCATAAGCAGTGCCTACTTTAGGAGCTCCAAGTTCAATTAATACTTCACGAATTATTTGCGCTACTTGTTGATTGTCATTAGGTTGTATTTCTCGAATAATAAAATCAGAGGGTGTCATAGGAATACCTTATTTTTGCACTGCAAATTAGCTAAAAAATGAGAATTCGTATGAAGAAATTGGTGTTTTTTGTAGTGGTATTACTTATTATTGGTTGTTCTGTTAAAGAAAAACCAGTATTTATTAAGGTTGATGATGTAAAGATTATGTCTATAACACCAGATACAATACATTTAAATGCAAATGCTTTTTTTAAAAATCCTAACGATATTGGAGGGAAAATATCTACAGATGAAATAAAAGTTTTGGTTAATGGAGATGAAATGGCCAAGGTGTCTTCAGAAGTGTTTAAAGTTCCAGCAAGAAAAGAGTTTGCAATTCCATTAAAAGTTGTTATTCCTACTAAGAAAGTATTTTCTAGTGAAGGTGGTGGAATTTTAGGAGGATTGATTAATTCATTACTAAGCAAAAGTAAAAGTGTAAAAGTTCAGTTTAAAGGAGATATAAAATATAAAGTTTTAGGCTTTTCACATATTTATTCCATTGATAAAACTGAAGATATTAAAATAAAACTATAGCTTTTTTTGAATCACGAAAAATACATAAAACGCTGTTTGGAATTAGCAGAGAAAGGGATAGGTACTGCACGCCCTAATCCATCTGTTGGGGCAGTGGTTGTTTATCAAGACCGTATTATAGGTGAAGGGTATACAAGCGTCTATGGGGGAAATCATGCAGAAGTAAATGCAATTCATGCAGTTAAGAATAAAGAACAGCTAAAGGAAGCTACTATATATGTAACGCTAGAGCCATGTTCACATTATGGTAAAACTCCACCTTGTGCAGATTTAATTGTTAGAAGTCAAATACCTAATGTGGTAATTGGTTGTATCGATACGAATAGTTTGGTAGCAGGAAAAGGTGTAGAGCGATTAAGAAAAGCAGGATGCTCTGTAACTGTAGGAGTATTAGAAAAAGAGTGTAAAGAGCAGCATAAACGATTTTTTACAGTACAAAACAAAAAGCGTCCGTATATCATATTAAAATGGGCGGAAACCAATGATGGTTTTATAGCTCCTATAACCAAAGATGAACAAAAGCCTGTTTGGATTTCAAATCAATATTCACAACAATTAGTTCATAAGTGGAGAAGTGAAGAACATGCCATTTTGGTTGGAACTAATACGGTAATAGCAGATAATCCTTCGTTAACTGTACGTAGTTGGACTGGACATAATCCTATAAGAATAGTATTAGATAAAAACTTGAGAATACCACAAGAAGCAAATGTGTTTGGTGGTAATGTGAAAACTATTCTTGTAACAGAAACTAGAGAAGAGGAGAGGCAGATTTCAGAAGAAAAAGAAAATATTGTTTATGAGGAAATAGATTCCAAAGCAAATATTGCTCAGCAGATATGTGAAGTTTTACAAAAACATCATATTCAATCGGTAATTGTAGAAGGAGGTACTAAAACTTTGCAAACATTTATAGATGCTGAATTATGGGATGAAGCTAGAGTTTTTGTAGGGAATATAGAATTTAGAAATGGAGTTAAGGCTCCAGAGATAAAAGGAAAAATAATAAATAAAGAAAGCATCGATAACGATGTGTTAAAGATATATTTAAATGATTAAAAACATCATTTTTGATTTTGGTGATATATTCATCAATTTAGATAAGGAAGCAACCTATAGAGAATTAGCAAAATTAGGAGTAACTGATATTTCTCAAGATATGATAGAAACCTATTATAAATATGAGATGGGGCTAATTTCTACTGATGAATTTGTTGATTTTTATCAAGTAAAATTTCCGCAATTAAATAGAGAAGATCTAGTAAATGCATGGAATGCTATTTTGTTAGATTTTCCATTGCATAGGCTAGAGTTTCTTAAAGAACTTGTTGCTTCAAAAAAATACCGAATATTTTTATTGAGTAATACGAACGATTTGCACATTTCGTGGATTCAAAACGATTGGGGAGCAACATTATATAATGAATTTAAAAGTTGTTTTGAGCAATTTTATTTATCGCATGAGATAAACTTTAGAAAGCCGAATGCGAATATTTATGAATTTGTATTGAATGAAAATAATTTGAATCCATCTGAAACAATCTTTATTGATGATACAGAGGAAAATACAAATGCAGCAAAAGAATTAGGAATACACGTTTGGAATTTAGCTCCTGGAAAAGAAGATGTAGTTGATTTATTAAAGAGGAAAGAATTTTAAAGTGGATTATTTAATATTAAGTGTTTTAGTCTCTAGTTTATTGTTTGTAATCTTTAAGCTATTTGATGTTTTTAAGATTAATACATTACAAGCGATTGTAGTAAATTATGCTATAGCCTTATCTTTTGGTTTATTTACTTCCGATATATCAATGTCTGTAGTAGAAATACCAGAGCAGCCGTGGTTTTTTGGAGCATTTTGTTTAGGGTTTTTATTCATAACAGTATTCAATGTTATGGGGCTTACAGCACAAAAAAACGGACTTTCGGTAGCTTCAGTTGCAGGAAAAATGTCGGTAGTTATTCCTATAATTGTAGGGATTGTTGTTTATAAAGAAAGTGTTGGTTTTGTAAAGGTTGTAGGGATTTTAATGGCTTTAATAGCAGTTTATTTATCTTCAGCAAAAAGTGATACTTCTCCCGTAAAGTTTAAAAATTTAGTATTTCCATTATTGTTATTTGTTGGTTCTGGATGTATTGATGCAGGATTGAAATATGTAGAGAGTACATCTGTACCAGACGGAACAGTACCTATGTTTTTAGGAACAATATTCGGTTGTGCATTTATATTAGGAACTTTCTTTGTAATTATCCAAATGATTAACGGTAAGTTTCAGTTTCATTGGAAAAATTTAATAGGAGGGATAGCTTTGGGTATTCCAAATTATTATTCAATGGAGTTTTTAATTAAAGCATTGCAAACAAAAGGATTGGAGAGTTCTACTATATTTACTATCAACAATGTATCAATTGTAATTTTGACTACGGTTTTTGCTTTGTTATTTTTTAAGGAAAGATTGATTAAAAAGAATTGGGTGGGTATAGGATTAGCGATAATTAGTATTTTATTAGTAGCTTCGGCATAATGGAAGAGATTAAAGACACATATAAAACAATTGATGTTCCTTCAGAAGAAACCTTGTTTAAAGATAGAAACAGTAAGTTTTTTGGTTATGCATTTCCTGTGTTTTCTGAAGAAGATATCAAAGAAGCTTTAGAGGGCTTAAAAAAGAAACATCATTCTGCACGTCACTTTTGTTATGCATGGCAACTTGGTACTGAAAAGATTCGATTTAGGGCTAATGACGACGGTGAGCCAAGTAATTCGGCAGGACAACCAATTTATGGGCAAATTCAAGCCTTTGAAGTAACTAATATATTAATAGTGTCTGTTCGTTATTTTGGAGGAACTAAACTAGGAGTAGGAGGTTTAATAAATGCTTATCGAACTTCAGCTCAATTTGCTTTAGAAGCATCGGAAATTATTGAGAAAACAATAGATATTCGATATAAATTGACTTTTGAATACGATATGATGAATAAAGTTCAGCGTATTATAAAAGAAAGAAATTTAACTATCGTAGCTCAAAAATTAGAAATGAATTGCGAGTATACTATTTCTGTCCGTAAAAAGGAATCACAAACCATATTTGAAATTTTTGATACGTTGTTTAAGGTAGAGATTGAAGAGTTGGAATAGACTTAGTGTTGATTTTTCGTTTGATTTTTAGACTCTTTTTGAATATGCTAAATATCGTTGATTAGGCATTCTAATTTATCGTAATCACGTATAAGTTTGGTTTTAAACTAAAAGTATACTAATTAATGGAACCTTAAAATATTTATTTGGAAGAAAAAAAGATAATCGATATGAACTTTTTGGTGTTAAAACATATGTTTTATGTGGTAAATGATATAGCGGATTAAAATTTCTTCATAATAAAGTTTGAAATGGAGAATTGAGTGAAATTATTGGGATGTAGATAAGAACTTTTTCCTTTACTATTTGACAGGAGATTTAGTTTAGGCTAACTCTAAATATAAAAACTACTTTAATGAAAATTAAGGTAGTTTTTTTATGCAAAAAAAACAGCTAATTTTTTAAACGAAGATGACAAGAAAAAAGTTATTTCATGCAAATTAAAACTATTAGGAATAATTTAAAACTTCTAGCGATTATTTAAAACTACAGGTTTTTGTGGTTTAATAATGAGGTGGTTAACTTAGTTTCGATAAAAGAAAGTGAATTGCTAACTTCAATATAATTCTTATGAAAAAGTCTATAGTAAGCATTATTATAATGCTTTTAATTCTACTTGTAAGTACCCCAATTACAATATCTCACAAACAACACCTCATTAGCTATGTTATTCCAGTCTTAAATTCTGATAATGATAGAGTTCAAGGATTTTATGTTAAGGAAAGAAGCCTTAGATATTGGTTGATTGAGCTTAAAAAGTGTTTTTCAGATACACAAATAACCACATTTACTTACGGTCTATTAGTTAGAACAATAGGTGTTACAGATTCAAGAGGTCAACTCTTGTGTTATGAATTCGGTGATTTTAACCAATTAAAATTTATAAAAAACAATGAAGGAAAGCTATTAAAAGAAATAATACATAATTATAAAAACTAGTAGGCTATGAAAAAACTAGAAAAACAATTATTGCTACTCTTATTACTTTTAGGAGGAGTAATTTATGGGCAACTTATAGAAAGAGGCGATGTAAATGATGTTGAGCCAGGAAACTACATAAGAGGGTTCATAGAATTAATCGGAATTTATGGTCCAACTAACGTAGATTTGAATAGTGTACATACTTATAAGTTAATATCTATTGGGCATATACAGCCAAGCAATGAAGTATGGCAGGTTTCAGGGGGAACAATAATTAATAGTTCTGCAACCCAAGCAACCATAAAATGGACAAGTTTAGGAAGTGGAAAAATTATCTATAGAAGTCGTTTAGGTTTTGGATTGTTTATGGGGCTAAGTAATATAACGGTAAACCAAGCAGTGACACCAGCGCCATCAGCACCAATAATTTTAATTGAAAATTGTGGAAGAGCGCTTTTATCAAAAGGTATACCACCAAAAGGAGTTACTTGGTATTGGCAAGGAACCAATGGTAATGGAACTGCTGAATATGATTCAAGTAATCTTTACCCTGTAACTAGTTCAGGACGATATTATTTGCGAGCGCGAAATGATAGAAGTGGACTATGGAGTGCTAGTTCATCTTCTGTACAAATTACAATTAAAACGATTCCAGATATACCTCCCGTTCCAATAATTACAAAAAATTGCGGAAGTACGGTATTAACTAAAGGAAGTCAACCAAGTGGTATTACGTATTACTGGCAGTCAAGTGTTAATGGAACATCAACAAGTAATTCATCAAGTAGTATAACAAGAACCAGTGGTTCTGTATATTATTTAAGAGCGAGAAATAACAGTACAGATTGTTGGAGTTCAGCAAGGGCGGTAAGTTATAGTGTTAAAAGTATTCCATCTATACCGCCAACAGTGTCTGTATCTAACAACTGTGGAAGTTCAGTATTAACTAAAGGAAGTCAACCAAGTGGAATTACATTTTACTGGCAATCGAGTGCAGGTGGAACATCAACAAGTAATTCATCGAGTAGTATAACAAGAACCAGTGGTTCTGTATATTATTTAAGAGCGAGAAATAACAGTACAGGCTGTTGGAGTTCAGCAAGAGCGGTAAGTTATAGTGTAAAAACAATTCCATCAATACCTCCAGCAGCGTCAGTAGTTAATAACTGTGGAAGTTCTGTATTAACTAAAGGAAGCCAACCAAGTGGTATTACATTTTACTGGCAATCAAGTTCAAATGGAACATCAACAAGTAATTCATCGAGTAGTATAACAAGAACCAGTGGTTCTGTATATTATTTAAGAGCTAGAAATAACAGTACAGGATGCTGGAGTTCAGTAAGATCGGTAAGTTATAGTGTAAAAACAATTCCTTCAGTACCGCCAACAGCATCAGTAGTTAACAACTGTGGAAGTTCTGTATTAACCAAAGGAAGCCAACCAAGTGGAGTTACATTTTACTGGCAGTCAAGTTCAAGTGGGACATCAACAAGTAATTCATCGAGTAGTATAACAAGAACCAGTGGTTCTGTATATTATTTAAGAGCTAGAAATAACAGTACAGGATGTTGGAGTTCAGCAAGGGCGGTAAGTTATAGTGTAAAAACAATTCCTTCAGTACCGCCAGCAGCATCAGTAGTTAACAACTGTGGAAGTTCAGTATTAACCAAAGGAGGTCAACCAAGTGGTATTACATTTTACTGGCAATCGAGTGCAGGTGGAACATCAACAAGTAATTCATCAAGTAGTATAACAAAAACCAGTGGTTCTGTATATTATTTAAGAGCACGTAATAATAGTACAGGATGTTGGAGTTCGGCAAGAGCTGTAAGTTATAGTATTAAAAATATTCCATCAATACCTCCAGTAGTATCAGTGGTAAACAATTGTGGAAGTACAGTATTAATCAAAGGAAGTCAACCAAGTGGAATTACATTTTATTGGCAATCAAGTGCAATTGGAACATCAACAAGTAATTCATTGAGTAGTATTACAAGAACTAGTGGTTCTGTGTATTATTTAAGAGCAAGAAATAATAGTAGTGGTTGCTGGGGAAGTGCTAGAACAATAAGCTATACAATCCAACAATCATCAATATGGTATGCAGATACGGATGGCGATGGTTATGGAAATGCATCTAGTACTAAAAGAGCTTGTTCAAAACCATTGGGTTATGTTTCGAATTCAAGCGATTATAACGATGGTACAGTGAATATAACTAACATAGCTCCACAAACATTTTATTTAGATGCGGATAATGACGGCTTTGGAGATCCAAACAATAGTGTTTATTACAGTGTAAAACCAGCAGGTTATGTAACAAATAATACCGATGCTTGTCCGAATGAAGCAGGAACCAATAATGGATGTACTTATACGCCAGTAGTTTTTAGCAATGAAAACTATGTGTTTAGTAGAACCTATAGAAAAGCAATGACAAGTCCATCAGAAATTACTAGTTCAAGCGATGTTTTAGAGAGTGTTGCTTATTTTGATGGATTAGGAAGAGGGAAGCAAAATATAGGTATCCGTCAAGGAACTAGTGGAAAGGATATTGTTACCCATATGGAATATGATGCATACGGACGTCAAACCAAAGAGTATCTGCCTTATGCAGCAACTACTCAAAACGGACAGATAAGAGCAGGGGATGTAGCAACAGAAACTAAAGGTTATTATCAAGCTAATTATAGTGAAGATTTTGCAGGAGTATCTTTACCTAATGTAAATGCCTATTCAGAAAAAGTATTAGAAAGTTCACCATTAGCCAGTGTATTAGAACAAGCAGCACCAGGACAAGATTGGCGTTTAGGAGGAGGACATGAAATAAAGTTCGACTACCAAGTGAATGTAAAGGATAAAGTAAAAGTTTTTGGAGTAGTAACAACGTTTGCAAGCAATACTTATACCCCAAGTTTAACAGGAGGAACCGCTTTTTATCCAGCAAGAACTTTGTATAAAACAGTTACCAAGGATGAGAATTGGACGTCAGGTTTAGATCATACTACCGAAGAGTTTAAGAACAAGCAAGGACAGGTAATTTTAAAACGTACCTATAACAATAGCCAAAAACACGATACTTATTATGTGTATGATGATTATGGAAACTTAACCTATGTGTTACCACCAAAAATGCAAGGTACTACAGCATTGTTAACTACAATAAACAATAAGTTAAACGACTTAGGGTACCAATATAAATATGATCATAGAAACCGTTTGATAGAAAAGAAGATACCAGGAAAAGATTGGGAGTATATTGTATATGATAATTTAGATAGACCAGTACTTACTCAAGATGCAAATTTACGAGCACAAAAGAATTGGTTATTTACCAAGTATGATGCCTTAGGAAGAGTTGTGTATACAGGAAATTATAACGATAATAGTAATAGAATAAGAATACAATTACAAGAGGTTTTAAATAACTTGACTTTAAATAATTTATATGAAGAGATTACAGGTTTAAATACTATAAGTGGTGCACCAGTATTTTATACATATAAATCATTTCCAAACACTAATGCAGTAACAATATATACAGTCAACTATTACGATACTTATCTAGATTTACCAGCAGGATTAACAGCTACAGTAACTACAAGTTATGGTAAAACATCAACAACAAATACAAAAGGATTAGCAACAGTAAGTAAAGTACGTGTATTAGGAACAAATAACTGGATAACTACAGTAACCTATTACGATGAAAAGGCACGTCCAATTTATGTGTATTCAAAGAATGACGAATTACAAACAGTAGATATTGTAGAGAGTAAGTTAGATGACTTTACAGGAAGAGTCTTGGAAACAAAGACTAGACATAAAAAGACAGGAAAAGCAGATATAGTAACAGTAGATAAGTTTTACTATGATAATTTAGACAGGCTAACCAAACAAACCCAAACTATAGGAAGTAGTACAGAGGTAATAGCAGAGAATAGTTATGATGAGTTAGGGCAGTTAGTAGAAAAGAAAGTAGGAGGAAAAATAACTCAGTCTAGATTGCAGGTAATTGATTACAAATACAATGTACGAGGATGGCTAAAAAACATTAATCAAGACACGAATAATGACAACGATTTATTTAACTTTAGCCTAAAGTATAACGACATAACAGATGCTAACAAACGTTTATATAACGGAAACATTAGCCAAACCAGTTGGAATACTTTAAATACAGATGCAAGTTCAAAAACATATACCTATACCTACGATGGATTGAACCGAATCTCAAGCGCAATCGGAGGTGGAAACTCAAATTACGACTTATCGAATGTTACCTATGATAAAATGGGTAATATTCTATCGCTTACAAGAAAAGGTCATTTAAATAGTGGAGCTACCTCTTTTGGGGTAATGGATAATTTATCATATACCTATGACAATGGGAATAAACTCTTAAAAGTTACTGATACAGGAAATAAAACCTATGGTTTTAAAGATGGTATAAACACAGGTAATGACTACACGTATGATATAAATGGTAATTTAATATCAGATACTAATAAGGGAATTACAAGTATAAAATATAATCATCTTAATATGCCTATTGAGATTAAGTTTAATAATTCTGATAATAGAAAAATAAACTATACTTATACGGCAGATGGTAAAACAATAAGAAAAGTTACTAATGATAATGGGAATATAACTAAAGTAGATTATGCAGGCAATTATGTATATGAAAATAACTCTTTGGACTTTTTTAATCACAAAGAAGGTTATTTTAATGTAACTTCTAGTAATAGTAATTTGAGTGGTAATTATGTTTTTCAATATTTAGACCATTTAGGTAATATAAGATTGTCTTACTCAGATTCAAATAACAATGGAGTAATATCTCAAGATGAAATTATTAAAGAAGATTCATATTATCCATTTGGTTTGAAAATGCGAGGTTTTAATAATATTACTACCAGTCATGGTAGTTCGATAGCTCAGAAGAAACTTTATAACGGAAAAATACTTGATGAAGATTTAGGCTTAAACTGGTATCATTATGGATTCAGAATGTATGATGTAGTTATAGGTAGATTCCCGAGTATAGACCCTGCTTCTGATAAATTCCCTCATGTTTCTACATATAATTATGCTGAAAATGAGCCTGTTGGTAGTATTGATTTATGGGGTTTACAAAGGTGGAAGGTTAATGGTAGGGAAAGGACTAGCCATTATAATAAAACTACAGTAAATATAAGAACAGGTGGTTTTGCAATGAGACATCCTCAAGCAGCTTTAAAAATAGGAAAGTATGAATCAGGCTCAAGTAATATCTCAACTACATCTGCTAATCTTGCTATAAATTCTGCCAAAGGAAAAAATATGTCTACTGGTATAGGAAGTCAAAGAAATGCTCTAAGACACGGAATCTGGTCTGCTTCAATTGCTGCGAAGTTTGGAGAAGGAATAGCAAAAAGAGCTACTAATGCCCATGAAGGTATAGGACTCTTAGCAAAATCAGAAATAAGCACAAATACAGGTTTCAATAGTAAAAATGAAGACTTTGCTGACAGTATTGTTGATTTATTAAATAATGAAATAGGAATTCAAATTGGTATTGATAATCCAGATGCGAGCCCTCAAGATTTAGCAAAAATAGTACTAAAAGAGTTCAAGAACGTTGGTTTTTATACTTTTACAACAAATAAAAAAGGAGAAATCAGAATAGCAAAAACTAGAATAACTACGAAGCAATATAATAATGCTCTGAAAACTTTACAACAAATAGAAGACAAAAAGAAAAAAGAAGCTTCCAATGATGAAAAAAAATAGCCTAATTAATTCAGTTAATAAGTATAACTTATTTATAATTATATTTTTAATAATTACTTCTTGTAGTAATGGATTTTGTGATGATATTTCTAAAACTATTAGTAAAGAGTATAAAGATTCTAAGGATATAAATATAATTGATATGGTAAATATATATCCTTTTGAATGGGATGAGTTAAGAATTTTTAAATCTTTTCATACTCCAAGAGATATTTCAGAAAGTTTAGGATTTGATTGTAATTGTGAACCTATATATGATGGGGATGCTATGTACTTATTTATAAAAAATGGACAAATAATCAGAAAAGGAACAGAGCAGTGCAATAATTTTATTTTTACTAATAGTAAAAACAGTAAAGTTTTTATAAATAAAGAAACATCAAAATTTGAAGTAAAAAAAGTTAAAGAAAATGGAAATTTCTTTTTTACTTTAACTCCATTAGTTAATGATTAATTAATAATTATAAAACCTATAAATCATACATATCCCCCCCGCTCCCGCACGATAGGTAAAGGAGTTAATTTTAATAGAGGTCATAATGATCATATACATATAGGTAAAGGAAATGGAAAAAATCGTTAAATTATCGTCATTATTTTTAATCATTTTAATTGCGTCTTTTTGTAGTAATGTTAAAAAAGAAAAAAAAGAAGGAAGTAGATTTGATAAATTTTACACAAAGAAAATAGGTTTTAAAAGTTTTAATTTAGATTCTTTGAATGTAGATTTAAATAGCTTGACAAAAGTTGATTCTTCAGATTCTATTTATAAAAAAGCAGGTTCAAAAAGTGCAGAATTTTTCTATTATTCAGTGTTAGATACTTCTCGTATTTTTGAATCAGTAGTTTATTTATATTCAAATGAAGGAAAAGAACAATGTTTAGAAATGGTCAATTATAAAAATGATGGAACTATTATTTCTACTCTCCCTTTATTTTGTTCTGGTGGTGATGCAGAAGAGTATTTTACTTTAGAGTCTGATTTTATTTCTAAAAATGAAATAAAACAAAGTAGAGCTGAAGGTTATTTTAACGATGAGGATTCTTTAATCGTAACAGATAGGTCTTTTTTTAAAGTTAGAATAAAAGATAACGGAACAATTAAAAAAGATTCTAATTAAAAGAATATTCGTTTGTTATAGTAACAACAATGGTATTATTACTCCAAGTACTGAAATTGTAGAAGAATCTAATTACTATCCTTTTGGATTAAAACATAAAGGGTATAACAATAACGTCTCATCCCTTGCAAACTCTACTGCGCAGAAGTTCGGGTATAATGGAGTAGAATTAAATGAAAGTTTAGGTCTTAACTTAATGGAAATGGACTTTAGACAGTATAATCCAGCTATTGGTAGATTTACTTCTATAGACCCAGTTGTGCATTGGAGTAATTCAACTTATAATGGATTTGATAATAATCCTGTATATTGGGCTGACCCAAGTGGTGCTGATTCAGCCAGTTCTATTATGGACGCATTTAATAAGTCTGGTAGTGGCACTACTACTTGGTACAATGATGGTAATGGTGGTTTAACAGATGAAGGACCTACTGACCCTAAAGAAGGAGAGTCAAGAGAGGTTAAAAAAGCGGTCTGTGGAGTAGGAAAAGATTGTGTTATAACATATACTGAATATTATCATAGTGGAGGAATAAAAGGTTCTAAGGCTGGATGGTATAGAGCAGGAGATTATATAGACAAAATTACTCCTTTAGCAATTACATTAGCTGGAGGAAATGATAATATAGGAGGAAGTTTAGCTTCTTTAAATTGGATTGATAACTTAGAAGCTTCTGATGGATTTTGGAATTTTTTAAATTCATATTCATCCTCTTTATCAGATTTTGTCCAAGTGAAGAAACACTTTATGACCACTGGAACAACTTATTCAATGGGGATAGATTCTCCATTTTTGTTAGGAGTTGGACTGTTAAAGAATATTGGGCTTGGTGGTGCTAGTGTAACTACAACAGATGGGTTTTTATTTAAAGGATTTACTATAAAAACACCAATTGATATACCTGTACAAAGATTTGGTAATTTAAATTTTGGAAGAGCAGATTTTTGGGGGTTAAGAATTGGAACTAGTCAGTTTGCTAATAGAACTTTTGGAGCTATTTTACCAGAATGGAATAGTCTTACTCAATTTACAAAAGGGGTAATACCTAAAGGTTCTCAAATTAAATTTGGATTTATTGGTCCTCAAGGATGGAAGTATCCAGGGGGTTCATTACAATTCATTGTTCGTTCAAAAGATGTAATAAATCAATCAAGTAAAATTATAAAAAGATGATAAACTTTGAAACTCCTATTGATTTTAATATAATAAAACAGGATGATGATACAAAAGTTGAATACTTTGACTTAATGGAATTATCTCAAGGAGGCCCAGAGGTAGGGGGAATAAAAATTAATAATGAAACAATTAAAAATTATCGTTTTGGAGGACCTTGTATTATCTCTAAAGAATATGTATATATTCCAGTTTATATAAAAAAGCTATGCGTATCTGGTTTTAGAATAGCTGAAATTAATATAAAAACACTTGAAGTGAGTTTTATAAGTAAAATTGAACGCTTTGTTGTGATAGATAAAGTAATAGATAATAATCTTTATTATTATTTAAATTTGGATAAAACTGTTTCAAAAACAATAAAATTAAAATAACACATCATGTCAGAATTCGAAATCAAAACAGATAAATCAGGACAATTTAGATTTAACTTAAAAGCTAGCTGGAAATGGACAAACTATTCTAGCTAGTGAAGCTGGTAGTATAGTAAAATAGGTCATGAGATATTTCATGATTGTAAAAGAATAAAAGTTAGTAGTTAGTAAAAATTCTAGCTACTGATTTTTCAAGTTCGTTGATATATAATGAGAGTTGAAAATTTCATAGAAGTGCTATAATCAGGGATTGTTATTCCAAGATGCAAATAAAGACAACGATCTATATAACGACATAACAGATGCTAACAAACGTTTGTATAACGGAAACATTAGCCAAACAAGTTGGAATACTTTAAATACAGATACAAGTTCAAAAACATATACCTATAGCTACGATGCGCTGAATAGAATTTTAGGAGCAACAGGAGTTAACGGATCTAATTATAATGTTTCGGGTATTACTTACGATAAAAACGGAAACATTTTAAGTTTGATTAGAAATGGACATACCAATGTAGGAGCAACTAGTTTTGGAGTAATGGACAACTTAGTGTATAGTTACGATAATGGTAACAAGTTAACCAAAGTATTAGACAATGGTAATGATGTTTATGGATTTAAAGATGGAGCTAATGTCACTACAGAGTATACCTATGATGACAATGGTAATAAGTTATTTATATTACATACTCTAGGTTAAAAGCATGAATAAATAAGAGAAAATGTAGGATTTAGTAGTTCCAATAATGTGTGTTTATATAAAATTTAATTTACATGAGATATATAGTCATTTTTTTACTCCTATTCACTAGCTGTAATAATCTAAAAAGTAAAGAAAATAAAAAAGAGATAGTAAATTTAAATAAGTCAAAAAAAGAGGATTGTATAAAAGATTTTGATACTTTTTTTGATAAATTCGGTAAGGATAGTGTTTTTCAAAAAAATAAAATTAAATACCCATTAAGATATTTAATAAGTGATTATGATTACGAACAAGAGAAAGATACTGTTGGAGTAGAATTAATTCGCAAGGAAGAAAATAAATATTTTGATTTTACTAAAGATAAAGACGCTATAAATAATGAATTTGATAAATATACTATCGAAATAGAAAAGAAGAGTGATAAAGAGATTTTGTATAAGCACTTAGGTTATGATAATGGAATATTTATTATACATAAATTTGTGTTTATTGATGGATGTTGGTTTTTAACTGAAATAGAAAATAAATCTTCTTAAATTTATTTTTTTAATGGAGTTATGGTAGCTAAGGAAAACCAATGTTTAAAACCTAGCTCTCGCATGATTGCATCGTGTGTCAAAAAGAAATAAAGAATTAATAAGATTAAATCTTTTATATAACTGAATAAGCGTAAGTAAGAAAAATGTTTGTGGTTATATAACCAGTAGTGAGGTTAAATCTTTTAAAATCAAAAGCTTTGTAGGTTATTTCAATAAAACTTCGTAAATTTGCACGCCTTTTTACAAGAACAGATTTATAAAAGGTGCAAAATATATTTATAAAAGTTTAATTTCTCTTTGAGTTGGTGTTGTTAAAAATCTGGCTAACAAAAAGATACAAAATTTATTTCAGACATGTCTGAAGAAACAAAAAAAGCTGCAGAAGCAGTAAACCCAGCAGAATTTTTAGCTAACTTTAACTGGCACAAATACGAAGAAGGTATTGATGAAGTTGATGAGTCTAAATTAAAAGAATTTGAAAAAGCCTTAGAAGGTACAGTAGGTTTCGTAAACGAGCGTGATGTAATCGAAGGTGAAGTAACAAGAATTACTGATAGAGATGCAATTATCGATATCAACTCAAAGTCTGAAGGAGTTATTTCTTTAAACGAATTCCGTTACAACCCAAATTTAGCTGTTGGTGATAGAGTTGAAGTATTAGTTGATAAAAGAGAAGATTCTTCTGGTCAATTAGTATTATCTCACAAAAAAGCACGTGTAATTAAAGCTTGGGATCGTGTTAACAATGCACACGAAACTGGAGAAATCGTTAACGGTTTTGTTAAGTGTAGAACTCGTGGAGGTATGATCGTTGATGTATTTGGTATTGAAGCATTCTTACCAGGTTCTCAAATTGATGTGAAGCCTATCCGTGACTACGATCAGTATGTAGAGAAAACTATGGAATTCAAAGTTGTAAAAATCAACCACGAATTTAAAAACGTAGTAGTATCTCATAAAGCATTAATCGAAGCTGATTTAGAAGATCAAAAACGTGAAATCATCGGTCAATTAGAAAAAGGACAAGTATTAGAAGGTGTTGTTAAAAACATTACTTCTTATGGTGTGTTTGTTGACTTAGGTGGTGTTGACGGATTAGTACATATTACTGATTTATCTTGGTCTCGTATCAACCACCCTAACGAGGTTGTTGAATTAGATCAAAAATTAAATGTTGTAATCTTAGACTTTGATGATAACAAGTCTAGAATCCAATTAGGATTAAAACAATTATCAGCTCACCCATGGGAAGCTTTAAATGCTGACTTAAAAGTTGGAGATAAAGTAAAAGGTAAAGTTGTTGTTTTAGCTGATTACGGTGCATTTGTAGAGGTTGAAGAAGGAGTTGAAGGATTAATTCACGTATCTGAAATGTCTTGGTCTACTCACTTACGTTCTGCTCAAGATTTCGTGAAAGTTGGTGATGAAGTAGAAGCTCAAATCTTAACATTAGATCGTGAAGATCGTAAGATGTCTTTAGGTATGAAGCAATTACACCCAGATCCATGGACAGATATTACTACTAAGTACCCTGTAGGTTCTACTCACACTGGTACTGTACGTAACTATACTAACTTCGGTGTATTCGTAGAATTAGAAGAAGGTATTGACGGATTAGTATATATCTCTGATTTATCTTGGACTAAGAAAATTAAGCACCCATCAGATTTCGTAACTGTTGGTGATAAGTTAGATGTTCAAGTATTAGAATTAGACGTTGAAAACCGTAAGTTAAACTTAGGTCACAAGCAAACTCAAGATAACCCTTGGGATGCTCACGAAGCTACGTATGCAATCGGATCAACTCACGAAGGTACTATTAAAGAAAAGAATGATAAAGGTGCTACAGTAGTATTCGCTGATGGAATTGAAGCATTTGCTCCAACTCGTTTCTTAGAAAAAGAAGACGGATCGAAATTAGCTAAAGGAGATACTGTACAGTTTATCGTAACTGAATTTAGTAAAGAATACCGTAGAATTGTTGTTTCTCATACTTCTATCTTTAGAGAAGAAGAAAAGAAAAACATCAAGGCTGCTGCTAAGAAAGCTGCTGATGTAGAGAAAACTACATTAGGTGATATCGGTGGATTAGCTGAGTTAAAGAAGAAAATGGAAGGAAAATAATTTTCTAAACATTTATACCTATAAAACCGCTACAATTGTAGCGGTTTTTTTATGCTCTTAATTGTAACATTTGTTACAGTTAAAGACGCTTAGTTTTTAAGTTAATTTCTTAAATACCATTATATTTGTATCCTAATAAAAATTAATATGACACTTATAAAATCAATATCAGGAATCAGAGGTACAATAGGGGGAGCTACAGGAGATAACCTTACACCGATTGATGCTGTCAAATTTGCTTCAGCATATGGAGCATTCATAAAAAAAAGAAATCCAGAAGCTGAAAAAATTAAAGTGGTTATAGGAAGAGATGCACGTATTTCTGGTAAAATGATAAGTAACCTAGTAGCCAATACTTTAGTTGGTTTAGGAATTAATGTAGTCGATTTAGGATTGTCTACAACACCAACGGTAGAAGTAGCAGTACCGTTAGAAAAAGCACAGGGAGGTATCATCTTAACTGCTTCTCATAATCCAAAACAATGGAATGCTTTAAAATTATTGAACGAAAAAGGGGAGTTTTTAAATGGAGCAGATGGTGAAGAGATATTAAAGTTAGCTGAAAGTGAAGATTTTTCTTTTGCTGAAGTTGATGATTTAGGTTCATACAAAAAGAATAAGAAGTATCTAAAAAAGCATATCAAAGAAGTTTTAAAATTAGATTTAGTAGACGTAAAAGCTATTAAAAAAGCTAAGTTTAAAGTAGTGGTAGATGGAGTTAATTCTACAGGTGGAGTGTTTATTCCAGCTTTATTAAAAGAATTAGGTGTAAAATGTATCGAATTATATTGTGAGCCAAATGGACAGTTCCCACACAATCCAGAGCCATTAAAAGAACACTTGACTGATATTTCAGAACTAGTAGTAAAAAAGAAAGCCGATTTAGGAATCGTTGTGGATCCAGATGTAGATCGTTTGGCATTAATTTCTGAAGACGGATCAATGTTTGGTGAAGAATATACACTAGTTGCTTGTGCCGATTATGTATTAGAAAGATTAGGTGGAGGAAATACCGTATCAAACTTATCATCATCAAGAGCATTAAGAGATGTTACAGAAAAGCACGGAGGAACATATACAGCATCTGCAGTAGGAGAAGTAAACGTAGTGCAAATGATGAAAGATACCGATACAGTAATTGGTGGAGAAGGAAATGGAGGAATTATTTATCCAGCTTCTCACTACGGAAGAGATTCATTAGTAGGAGTTGCTTTATTCTTATCGCATTTAGCACATAAAAAAATGTCTTGTAAAGAATTAAGAGATTCATATCCAAGTTACTTTATGAGTAAGAATAAAATCCAGTTAACACCACAAATTGATGTTGATAAGATTTTAGAAACAATGGCTGATAAGTATAAAAATGAAGAAGTAAATACCATAGATGGTGTAAAAATAGATTTTGCTGAAGAATGGGTACACTTACGTAAATCGAATACAGAGCCTATTATTCGAATTTATACAGAAGCAAAATCACAAGAAAAAGCAGATTCATTGGCCGAAAGAGTGATAGAAGAAATCAAAGCAATAATAAAATAAGAAAATAACAACGCGTTGAAATTAAGAATAGTGAGTTTATTAATGATGTTATTGACAGCATCATTAATAGTAGGGCAAGAGAAAGAAGAAAAAGTAAGAGAGAAAAAGAAAGTTACTAATAAAGGAAAGTTCTTTGTTTACTGGGGTTGGAACTGGGCAGATTATTCTGATTCTGATATCCGATTTAAAGGTGAAAACTACGATTTTACATTATCTAATGTAAGAGCAAAAGATAGACCAACTAAGTTTTCTTTTAGAGATTATTTTCACCCAGGGAGAATTACCATTCCACAAACAAACTATAGAATAGGATATTTCTTTAAAGAGAATTATACTATTTCTATAGGGGTTGATCATATGAAATATGTAATGGTAAATGATCAAGATGTAACCATAAACGGAAATATAAATGTAGGAAATGCAAAGTACGATGGTACTTATAACAATCAGACAATTAAGTTAACAGACGATTTCTTACGTTTTGAGCATACTGATGGTTTAAACTACGTAAATGTAGAAGTAAAACGATTTGACGATGTAAGTCACTGGTTTGGATTAAATATGGAGAACTTACAAATTAACTTAACAGAAGGAGTAGGTGCTGGTATTTTATTTCCAAGAAGTAACACAAAGTTATTAGAAAATGAAAGGTATGATGAGTTCCATTTATCGGGTTACGGAATGTCTATAGGAGCAGGTTTAAATATCGCTTTCTTAAAACACTTCTTTATACAAGCCGATTTAAAAGGTGGATACATCAATATGTCTGATATAAGAACAACAATGAATCCAGCAGATAGTGCTTCTCAAAGTTTTTACTTTTTTGAAAACACTATATTAATAGGAGGTAAGTTTAGACTATAATTAAACAAAAATTATTAATTGGTTAATATTCTAAATCTATTAGACTAGATAGTTTATTAATCTTAATTTTAACTGTAATACAATCTAATTATGAATTTAGAGCAATATTTTGATAAATTTAGAAAAAACATTGTAGGAATCGATCAAACCTACCAGTCGCCTTATGGTGAACAAAAAATGGTATATACAGATTGGACTGCTAGTGGTAGATTGTATAGACCTATTGAGGAACAGTTATTATACAAATTCGGACCATTTGTAGCCAATACACATACAGAAACATCAACTTCTGGTGCAGCTATGACCTTAGCATATCATGAAGCAAGAAATATCATAAAGCGTCATGTAAATGCATCAAAAGATGATGTTTTAATTACAGAAGGTTCTGGAATGACTGGAGTTGTAAACAAATTTCAACGAATTTTAGGTTTAAAAGTAACTGAAAGTTTAAAAGATCATACACAAGTTCCAGAGGAATTAAAACCTATTGTATTTGTGTCTCATATGGAGCATCATTCAAACCAAACATCGTGGATAGAAACAATTGCCGATGTTGTAGTAGTACCATGTAACGATGCGGGCTTGGTATGCTTAAAAAAGTTTGAAGAAACTATCCAGAAATACAAAGACAGACCAATTAAAATAGCTTCAATAGTAGCAGGTTCAAATGTAACAGGAATTAAAACAGAATATCATAAAGTAGCTGCATTGATACATAAATATGGTGGACTTTGTTTTGTTGATTTTGCTTGCTCAGCACCGTATGTTGATATCAACATGCACCCAGAAAAAGAAGATGAGTATTTAGATGCTATTTTCTTTTCTCCACACAAGTTTTTAGGAGGTCCTGGAAGTTCTGGAGTACTTATTTTTAATAAGAAATTATACAAAAATATGGTGCCAGATAACCCAGGAGGAGGTACGGTAAGTTACACAAATCCTTGGGGAGAACATGACTATTTTGATGATGTAGAAACACGTGAAGATGGTGGTACACCAGCTTTTTTACAAACAATTAAAATAGCTTTATCAATTCAGGTAAAAGACCAAATGGGAACTGAAAACATGAAAAAACGTGAGGATGAAATAAATCCAATCATTTTTGATTGTTTAGAGAACTTAGATGGCGTTCAAATATTAGCACCAAACCATAAAGATAGATTAAGTATCTTCTCGTTTTACTTTGAAAAGTATCACTTTAATTTAGTAGTAAAATTATTAAATGATCGATTTGGAATTCAAACAAGAGGAGGTTGTTCTTGTGCTGGTACTTATGGGCACTTTTTATTGAACGTAGATCAAAATACTTCACATAAAATAAAAGATCAAATATTAGAAGGATGTAACACAGAAAAACCAGGATGGGTACGTTTATCAGTACACCCAACCATTACAAATGAAGAGGTTGATTACATCTGTAATTCATTAAATACATTAGCTGATAATATAGAAGAGTGGTCGAAAGATTATACATATGATATGCAAAAAAACGATTACATTCATATATCAGCCACACCTATAGAAAAAGAGCTAGTGGCAAACTGGTTTTCTTTATAACAATATATGAAACAAATAGCATCTTCTTTTTTAGAAAATAATTATTCAACAATTAAAGAAAGTGAAATATCAGGTAGATGGATTACTTTAAAAGATATTGAACCACTATATGAAAAATTAACTACTTCTATTCAAAAGAAAGTAATAGGAGTATCAGAAGAAGGAAGAGATATTTATCAATTAAAATTTGGCTCAGGAAAAAGAAAAATTCTTATTTGGAGTCAAATGCATGGTAATGAGAGTACAGGAACCAAAGCACTATTTGATTTCTTAAACTTTATAAAAGATTTTTCAGATTCTGAAATAGTAAAAGCTATTGAAGAAAGCTGTGAGATAGTTATGATACCAATGTTAAATCCTGATGGAGCAGAGGTATATACTCGAGTTAATGCTAATAATATTGATTTAAATAGAGATGCTGTAGCGTTAGAAGCTAAAGAAAGCAAGCTGTTAAGAAAAGTATTAGACGCATTTAATCCAGAGTTTTGTTTTAATTTACACGACCAAAGAACCATTTTTGGTGTGGAAGGAACTAAAAATCCAGCGACAATTTCATTTTTAGCGCCATCGGAAGATATTTCAAGAAAAGTTACAAATGGGAGAAAAGAGACCATGAATGTAATTGTAGCTATGAATTCCTTATTGCAAGAGTTTATTCCAAATCATATTGGACGTTATACAGATGAATTTTACCCAACAGCAACAGGAGATAATTTTCAAAAGTTAGGGCACAATACAATTTTAATTGAAGCAGGACATTATCAGGAAGATTATGACCGAGAAATGGCGAGAAAATTTAATTTTTTCGCGCTATTACAGGGAATTTATCACATTTCTACAGCAAAAAACTTTGAAAATTATACCGATTATTTTTCTATTCCAAACAATATCAAGAACTTCTATGATGTAATTTATAGAACAAAAAATAATGAAAAAGATGTAGCATATCAGTATGTCGAGAAAGTAGAAAATGGTAAATTTGCACTCACCTTAACTAAAGAAAAGGAAGGAAATTTATCAACCTTTCTAGGTCATAAAGAATTCAATAAAAATAACTAAAAATTAAACTTTTGTTAAACTAAGTTGTTTTTATTTGTAAAAAAAACATATTTTAGCAGTATTACTTGAAGAAAACAAAAAAAATGAAGAAGTTCGTACTAGATGAAATCGATCACCAAATTTTAGACATTTTAATTGAAAATGCTCGTACTCCTTTTACAGACATAGCAAAGAAATTATTAGTATCGGCAGGTACTATTCATGTTCGTGTTAAAAAAATGGAAGATGAAGGAATTATTCAAGGATCTACATTAACCTTGAACTATGAAAAAATGGGATATTCGTTTATAGCCCATGTAGGTGTATTTTTAGAAAAAACATCTATGACACAACATGTTTTAGATAATTTACGCTTAATACCAAATGTAACAGTAGCATATGTTACAGCTGGTAAGTATAATATATTCTGTAAAGTAAGAGCTAAAAGCACAAACGATGCTAAAGATATTATTTATAGAATTGACGATATTCATGGTGTAAATCGTACTGAAACGATGATTTCTTTAGAAGAAAGTATCAATGACAAAAAGCGTTTAATGCACGCTATTTTCAAAGAAATTTAATTTTAGAATAAATTAATTAAAAAAGGGTTACATTTTAAATGTAACCCTTTTTTAATATTATTAGTTTTTAAATACTCCAATTAAACTTCTCGAAAAGAATATTCCAATCATTAGGAAGCTTAGTTTCTAATATCATTTCCTTGTTAGATATTGGGTGCTTAAATGTCAAAGAATACGCATGTAGAAAAAGATTCTCGCAATTAAAGTTTTCTATAAACATAGTATTATGATTCTTATCACCATATTTAGGATCACCAATTAAGGGGTGACTTATCTTATTCATATGAATACGCAATTGATGTAAGCGTCCTGTTTTTGGAGATAACTTAACTAAACTATATCTAGAAGTATCATAAGGCTTTACAGGGATGTCAAGAGTTATTTTATGAGTCAATTCTAATAAAGTCTCAGCATCTTTATGCACATTTGCATCTCTACCTTTTACTGGAGAATCAATTATTTTTGATTCAGGTGCATGTCCACGAACAATTCCATAATATGTTTTTTGAATTTCATTATTCGTAAACAATTCTTGGAATTTAGAAACATAAGAAGTTTCTTTTGCTAATAATATGATACCAGAAGTTTTTCTGTCTAATCTATGAATAGGGTAAAATTTCTTTCCAAATTGATTAAATAACAGTTGTAATAAAGAGTCTTCATCAGAAACATTTCTAGAATGATGTGCGTGATGTACAACAACATTATTAGGTTTAGATACACAAATAATATATTCGTCTTCAAAAAGTATGTCTAATGCCATAATTAGCTTTTTACCGCTTTAAGTTTAGTAGTTTTTAATAAAACTATTGATAAGGTACCACAAACTAGAAATCCAATAAATAGTGGAAGGGTAGTGGTAATAACAAATTTACCTATAAAAGTAGCTATAGGTACAGCCATTATTGTAGAAACAAATCCATTAATAGCCGCTCCAATACCAGCAATATGTCCTACAGGTTGCATAGCAAGTGCTCTTAAGTTTCCAAATAGAAAACCAATTGCAAAAAATTGTAAAGCAAAGAAGGTTAATAAAATTACAATACTTGGGTTTTCTTTTTGATAAAATAAAAAGATATATAAGATTGGAATTAAGGTAAAAACTATCAAAAAGACAGAAACCAATTTATACATACCAAATTTCATAACGAAAGTTCCATTTAAAAAAGTAGCAAAACCTACTGCTATTGCAAGTCCAGCGAAGATATATGGAAACTCATCTACTAAATGATATTGTTCTTGAAATATTTGTTGAGATGCACTTAAATACACCATAAAGGACCCAGTAATGAATCCAGAAATTAAAGTGAAAACAATGGCTTGTTTGTGCTTAATAAATTCTTTAGTACCAGTAATAAATAATTGGAAAGAAAATTTAATTTTATTCTCTTCCTTTAAAGTTTCTGGTTGACGTTTCCATAGCCAAAACATAACAATAACTCCAAAAATTAACTGACTATAAAATATAGATTTCCATCCGTAAATATCTAACATTAATTTACCTAATGCAGGAGCTACTACAGGAACCATGATAAAAATAACAACAATAAACGACATTATTTTAGCCATATAATCGCCACTAAAAGAGTCTCTAACCATAGCTATGCTTATTGTTCTTGGGGCAGATAGGCCAATTCCTTGAAGTATTCTACCAAAAACCATCATTTCAATAGAAGAGGCACTAACGCAAATAAAACTAGCAATGACAAAGAGTATAAAACCACCATAAATTATGGGTTTTCTACCTAAGCTATCGGAAATAGGACCAGATATTAACTGACCAAAACCTAAGCCTAAAAAAATCATTGTTACAAGTAATTGATTATCACTTGATGCTTGTTGGATATTAAGAGATAAACCTATTTGTTCTAAAGCAGGTAATAAAGCATCTATTGATAAAGCTACTAATGACATTAATGAGGCCATTAAAGCTATGAATTCTAATTTAGAATTATTTTCTTGTTTTTGCATTCGGCAAAAATACTGCGTTTATCTTCAGCATAATCATTTATAACCAAAAAAAGACCATTTTTATACAATGGTCTTTTTAAAACAAACAAATAGAAAAAACTACTCAATAATTTTTTCCAATAACCTAACTAAGTCTTTTATTTTTTCTTTATTTCTTACTGAAAGCTTTTTACCATTATACTTTAGCGTAGTGGTAGGTAAATCTCTGATTACTTCATTTTTTGTATTGAAATCTACTTTTTTAAGCTCTTCTTCAATTTCCTGTAATTGATTTTTAGAAAGAGAGAATTTATGTTCACCTTTTAAAGCTACATTTTGAAGCCCTTTATAAACTACTTCACCATTATTATAAATATACATATCAAATACAGGACATTTTCCCAAACATGATGATTTCCCGTAATATATAAAGGGAGTTTCTTTTATATTTTTAGAAACTGAACAGTTACTAAGAATAACAAAAAATAATATGTATAATAAGGACTGATTCATACTTAATAATTTAAAAAATGACGCCATCAAGAGGTAAATGATTGAAGGGTAGTGAAGGGTATTTACTCTCAACAGCGCCTTATAATGTATATTATTTAATGTCTACATTTAGTTTTATGAGGATTTCCAAAAGTGTTAGCTTGTTTCCACTTTCCAGGTTCAGGCAATTCAAATGCGTATGCTTTACCTTTTGCTCTTAGTTGTAAATTTTTTCTGATATGATTTCTAAATTCTAATAATTCGCTCTTTTCATACATTAGTAGAATTTTCTTTTCAGCAATTGAGTTTCCTGCTGGTTTTTCTTTTCTAGTAATGAAAGTAGCAAAGACTTCGGCAATGTCTTCAGGAGGATTTGTAGAAGCATATCGAGTCACAAATCTCTCTTGGTATTTACTGTAAAATTTTTGCTGAGAATCTTCATCTTTTTTTGCAGTTTGGAATTCTGTCCAGATATCTTTCCAATATTGTTTATGCAATTCATTTATATAAGAATTGTCTTTTGCACAACCTTCACCTGGAAAATAGTTTTTACAATTTTCGGCATTAATAGCCGCATTTAATTGTGTGTCGTTTAAAGTTAAAACATGTCCAAACTCATGAATTATAGTATAGGAAACTTCTCCACCTGCATTAAAACCACCTTGATAAGCATAATTAATGGCAATACCCATTTTCCAACTAGATAAATCTTTTTTTAATTGTACTACAAAACCAGCGCTTCCAGAAACTGAGCCATTGTAAATTAAAAATTCACCCATTTTTTTTCGTTGATTTAATGGGACTATTTTTTTTACCAAATCCCATATTTGTTTATGTTTAGCAACATCTTTCTGATATTCTAAATCTTGCCCAGTAACTTTATAATCTTTGATTTTTGAAATATTATCGCCATCAATTTTATATAAAGTAATTTCACCATCACTACCTTGTTCTTGACTACCAGTGTTTCCTGAATTTGAACCGTTAGAGTTACCAGTGGCATTAGAAGGGATTACAATAGTATCATCATTGTTACACGAGTTTATCACTAAAATTGATAAAACAATGAAAAGAGGTATAATTAATCTTTTGATTTTCTTCATAATGTTTAAATTTTAATTAGTAACTAAATCCGCGCGGTTATATAAGTTAAACAGCAATAACAAAATCTACCCTACTTAAAAAAATGCATCTATGATTTTTATCATAGAATAAAGAATAGTTTCTACTGAAATTTGTGCTTATAGATAATGTAAAATCGAATTATTATGAAAGTATTTAAATTTCTCTCAGCATTTTTACTGTTATTCTCATTAACAGGTTATGCACAACAATTACAAATTGATGCTGAAATACGTCCTCGTGCAGAATACAGACATGGTTTTAAAACGTTATTTCCAGATAACGAAAAAGCAGCTTTATTTACATCGCAAAGAACACGTGTAAATATTGATTATAGAATTGAGAAATTGAACTTTTATGTGAGTGTTCAAGATGTTAGAGTTTGGGGAGATGTACCTCAATTAAATTCAAGTGATTCAAATGGATTAAGTATACACCAAGCATGGGGAGAAATTATGTTAGACTCTAATTTTTCTTTAAAACTAGGGCGTCAAGAAATTGTTTACGATGATAGTAGAATGTTTGGTAATGTAGCTTGGGCACAGCAAGCTAGAAGTCATGATTTGGCGCTATTAAAATATAGAAAGAACACTTTTAAGTTAGATGTTGGTTTAGCGTTTAATCAGTCTAGAGAAAATATTATTGGTACAAACCTAACAACACCGAACACATATAAAGCATTACAGTATGCATGGATTCATAAAGATTTTGAGAATTTCTCAGGTAGCTTTTTATTCTTAAATAATGGACTACAGTCTACTTCTGGAATAAAATATAGCCAAACTGTTGGTACACATTTAAAAGCTAAAAGAAATAAATTAAATATAGCAGCTAATATCTTTTATCAGTTTGGAAACGATGTTAATAACAATGATTTAAGCGCTTATTTATTTGGTTTAGAATCAAACTACAAGGTAACAAACAAAACAACGGTAGGTTTAGGAATTGAGTTACAAAGCGGTAATGATTACAATATAGCAAGTGGAAAGAACAATGCTTTTAATCCTTTTTATGGAACAAACCACAAGTTTAATGGGTTTATGGACTATTTCTATGTTGGAAATCATATAAACAGTGTAGGGTTATTAGATATTTATGCTAAAGCAAATTTTAAATTAAATCCAAAATCTAATTTAACAGCATTTGTTCATAATTTTTCTGCTGCTGCCGATATCAATAGCACAGTTTCAAAACAGCTAGGAACAGAAGTAGATCTTGTTTATGGATATAGATTTACTAAAGAAATTGGAGTTAAAGCTGGGTATTCTCACTTATTTGCTTCAGAAGGAATGAGAGTATTAAAAGGAAACTTTGAAAATACCAACAACTGGGGATGGGTAATGGTAACTATTAATCCTGTATTATTTAAAACGAAAAATAAATAGTTATGGTAGTGTCAAGAGAAAAAACAGTAGCAGCGTATGTTACAGAAAATATTAAAACTGCACATATTTTCAAGAAGCATGGAATAGATTTTTGTTGTGGAGGAGCTGTTACAGTAGAAAAAGCTTGTAAAAAAAACAATGTTGACCAAGCAATTTTAGAAAAAGAGCTTTCTGAAGTAGATAAAGTGGTAGATAAATTACAAGACTTTGATAGTTGGAGCTTAGATTTTTTAATAGTTTATATCGAAAATCTTCATCATACATATGTAAGAGAAAGTCTTCCTTTATTATCTCAATATGCTAATAAAGTTGCAAAAGTTCATGGACATCATTATGAAGAAGTAGTTATAGTAAATAAGCTTTTTCATGAGGTAGCAAACGAGTTAATTTCTCACATGCAAAAAGAAGAGCAAATTCTATTTCCATTTATAAATCAGTTGGTAGATGCCAAAAAGAAAAAGGAAGTATATAAACGACCTCCATTTGGCACCGTAAATAATCCAATTAAAATGATGGAACATGAGCATGAAAATGCAGGAGGTGTTTTAAAGGAAATAGCTAGGTTAACAAACAATTATACACCACCAGAAGGAGCGTGTAATACGTTTAAAGCTTTATATGCTAAACTAGAAGAGTTTGAACAAGATTTACATCAGCATATACATTTAGAAAATAACATTTTACATCCAAAGGCTATTAAGTTAGAAAAAGAGTTAACAGCCTCTTAAAGATAAAAACAAAAGACTTGAATTTTAATCGCGAAATATTACCAAATAAAAAATCTAAATGGAGAAAAGTAGCTATTGTTTTAATAGGAATAGTTACAGGATTAGGTTTTTTTATGGCAAAAGAGGCTTCTTTAGTTTCTTATATGTCAGATGATCCCTTGGCATGTGTAAACTGTCATGTAATGACGCCTATGTACAATAGTTGGATGCATAGTTCGCATAGAGAGCAAGCTTCTTGTAATGATTGTCATGTACCACATGATAATGTTTTTAACAAATATTATTTCAAAGCTAAGGATGGTTTATTTCATGCTTCGGTTTTTACAGCAAGAGCAGAACCAGAGGTAATGTTTATGAGAGAAGCTTCACAAGAAGTAGTACAAAACAATTGTATAAGGTGTCATATACAACAAGTAACACAAGTAAAATACGACGGTTGGCTTGAAAATCATCAAGAAAATAGAACAGAACGTAAATGTTGGTCTTGTCATCAAGAACTTCCCCATGGTACGGTGCATGGAATTTCTACTATAAGAAATAACATTGCTCCAATACCCACAGATAATGTAGAAACGGTAATTCCAGAATGGCTTAATCAACAAATAAAAAAGTAACAAAACAATGAAAAACAAATTATTATTCTTAGTAACTGTAGTAGTCGTTTTTCTACTAGGGCTACTAGCTTCAAGCATTGTAAATAGAAAAAATGAAGCAAAGTATAAATACGTACCTCAGGTAGAAATTAGCGAAAATGAGCCTAGAAATGAAGAATGGGGTAAAAATTTTCCGGCAGAGTATCAATCTTTCTTACAAACTGAAAAAAGTGATTTTGAATCTTTTCAAGGAGGTTCAAAAATGAGAGATATGTTAGAAGAAGACACTCGTTTAGTAGTACTTTGGGCTGGTTATGGTTTTTCAAAAGATTATAGTCAAGGTCGTGGTCACCAAAATGCAGTGGTCGATTTACAAAACAGTTTAAGAACTGGGGGGCCTAAAGGAAAAGGAGATGGACCAATGCCAGCTACTTGTTGGACATGTAAAAGTCCTGATGTACCTAGGTTGATGAATGAAGTTGGAATTACAGAGTTTTATAAAGGAAAATGGGCCGATAAAGGACATGAAGTAATAAATCCAATAGGTTGTGCAGATTGTCACGATTCAAAAACAATGAAACTTACAATTACCAGACCAGCATTGGTAGAAGCTTTTGAAGCAATGGGTAAAGACATTAACAAAGCAACTCACCAAGAAATGCGTTCGTTAGTATGTGCACAGTGCCATGTTGAGTATTATTTTGATAAGAAAAAACCAGGTAAAGAAGGAGTTCCATATTTAACATTTCCATGGAAAAACGGAATGTCTGTTGAGGCAATGGAAAAGTATTATGATGATATGAATTTTAAAGATTGGACGCACAAATTAAGTAAAGCTCCAATGTTAAAAGCACAACATCCAGGGTATGAAACTTATTTAACAGGAGTACACGCAGATAGAGGGGTTTCTTGTGCCGATTGCCATATGCCTTATAAGAGTGAAGGTGGGCAGAAGTTTACCGATCATCATATACAATCTCCAATGAATAATGTAGCAAATTCATGTCAAGTTTGCCATAGAGAAGAAGCAGATAAATTAAAAGCAAATGTATATGAGCGTCAACAAAAATCTACAGAAGCAAGGTTAAAATTAGAAGATGCTTTAGTAAGAATGCATGTAGAAGCAAAAAAATGTTGGGATTTAGGAGCTACAGAAGAACAAATGAAAGATATTTTGATGGATATCCGTCATGCTCAATGGCGTTGGGATTATGCAGCAGCTTCACACGGGGCTTCTTTTCACTCGCCAGTAGAAACGGGTAGAGTTATAGCAAGTGGTTTGGACAAAGCTACAGAAGGACGTGTAAAATTAGCTCGTTTGTTAGCTGAATTAGGATACAATAAGCCTGTAGAAATGCCAGATATTTCTACTAAAGAAAAAGCACAAGCATATATAGGCTTAGACATGGAAAAACTTCATAAAGAAAAGGAAGAGTTTAAACAAAACTTACTTCCAAAATGGTTAGAAGAAGCAAAAGAAAGAGAAAAGACTTACGGAAGTAAAAAAGTTTCTTTGAATTAATTAAAACTTCAGTGTTTAGATGTTAAAAGATAATTTTTAGAGGTTAAACTTTAAAAATTATCTTTTTTAAATAAGTAAGATATGCAAAAACTATATAAAATTTTATCATCATCTTCATTAGCATTACTATTATTGCTAGTATTTGCAATTGCTATGGGAGTAGCTACCTTTGTTGAAAACGATTACGGAACAGCTGTTGCTTGGGCTAGTATTTATGATGCTTGGTGGTTTGAAATAGTAATGTTAGGACTAGCAATTAGTTTCTTTTTGCATATTTTTAAATACAATTTGTTAAGTAAGCGTAAGTGGGCTATTTTTCTTTTTCATCTTGCCTTTGTTATTGTTTTATTAGGAGCTGGAATAACACGCTACACTTCTTATAGCGGTATTATGCGTATTAGAGAAGGAGCAACTTCAAATGTAATTATTTCAGATACCAAACTATTATCAGCTACATTTATAAAGGACAATCAACGTAAAATGATTCAAGAAAAATTACAGTTTTCTCCTTTAAGAGATAATAGTTTTCATTTTCAAGAAAGTATAAAGAATACACCTATTTCAATTTCATTTAAAGAGTATGTAGCAGATGCATCTCCTGAAGTAATTACAGATAGCATTACAGGAGTTCCTTTACTTAAAATGGTTACAACGACAGGTAATGGAAGGAATACAATTTATTTGCAAAAAGGAGAAATAGAAAAGATAGGGAAACATCAGCATGAAGTTGGATTTGAAGCTAATAAAGAAGGAATTATTAATATTATAGAGGAAGATGGTAAGTTTAAAATGATTACTCCACATCCAATAGATTTCTTTATAATGTCAAATCAACAAGCTGGTAGAATTAAACATGATAGCTTACAAGAAATTAATTTAAGAACTTTATTTAGATCGGGCGATTTTTCATTTGTACCTACTTCATACCATCCAAAAGGGAAGTTTAAACTAATAAGTTCAGCAAAAAGCAAAACAGATAACGATGTTTCTTTAGACGATGCTCTTATTGTAAATCTAACTGTAGGAAAAGAAACACAAGAAGTAAACTTATTATACAGAGAAGGTTTTTTACCAATAAAACATCAAGTAGATTTTAAAGATGGAACGCAAGTTATTTTGTCTTACGGAGCTGGAGCAATTCAGACACCATTTTCTATAAAGTTAAATGATTTTCAACTAGAAAGATATCCAGGATCGTCTAGTCCATCAGCTTATGCAAGTGAAGTAACCGTAATAGATCAAAAAGAAAACTTTGATTATCGTATTTTTATGAATAACGTTTTAGATTATAAAGGATTTCGTTTTTTTCAAGCAAGTTATGATACAGACGAAAAAGGAACGGTACTTTCTGTTAATCACGATTTTTTAGGCACTTGGGTAACTTATTTGGGCTATTTATTAATGGGAATAGGGATGTTTTTTACTTTTTTTGGAAAGGCTTCACGTTTTCAATTTATAAATAAAAAATTAAAGAAATTGAAAACTAAAGCTACTATTATAGCGCTTCTTTTAATTACATTTAGTTCAACATTTGCTATAACTAAACAAGATTCTATTCCTAAAGAAATAACTATTGAAAGATTAGTTTCTTCCTTAGAAATAGATAAACAACAGTCAGAAATATTTGGACGTTTGTTAGTTCAAGATTTAGATGGTCGTATTAAACCTATTAATACATTGGCATCTGAATGTATTCGAAAAATTTCTCGAAAATCAAATTTTAAATACCCAATTGCTACTGGAACAACAAAATTGGATGTAAATCAAGTTTTTTTAGGAATGCACATGGTGCCACAATTATGGCAAAGAATTCCAATTATTAAAGCAGATGTTGATAAAACAGGAGATTTATTAAAAGATGTAATTCAAGGTAAGAATGGTTTATACTCATTTATTAGTTTTTTAGATAAAGAAGGAAATTACTTATTGTCAAATAAAGTAGAAGAAGCCAATAAAAAGAAACCAGCCGAACGTAATGAGTTTGATAAAGAGGTTTTAAAGATTGATGAGCGTTTTAATATTTTGTATAACTTATTTACAGGAAACTATTTAAAAATATTTCCTAAAAAAGGAGATGAGAATAATACATGGTATAGTTATAATCATCATTTTAATGATTTTACTGAAGAAGATGCACGTTTTACTAAAACAATTTTACCAAGCTATTTTAAAGATTTAGAGCAAGGAAAATATAAAGAAGCTTATCAAAAAATGCTTTATATTAAAAAGTATCAGGAAGTGTTAAGTGCTGATATTATTCCAACAGAAGAAAGAGTAGAAGCAGAGCTATGGTATAACAAAGCGAATATAAATTTTTGGTTGTTCCAAGTATTTTTCACTGTAGGACTTTTACTTCTAACCTTAGCCGTAGTAAAGATGTTTACTGAAAAGAGATGGATTAATTTTTTATGGAATGGATTAATTTTAATCACATTAGTATCTTTCTTATTCTTTACATTTAATATCATTTTAAGATGGTATATAGCTCAACACGCACCATGGAGTAATGGATATGAAATGCTCATTTTTGTAGCTTGGTGCTTACTTTTAAGTGGTTTGATAACTTTTAGAAAGTCAGATTTTTCATTGCCATTAGCTACTTTGTTTACTGGAGCTTTATTATTTGTAAGTTATTTGGATTGGTTAAATCCAGAGATAACTAACTTAATGCCTGTATTAAAATCGTATTGGTTAAAAATACACGTAGCTACAATTGTAAGTAGTTACGCACCATTAGCTTTATCGGCAGTTTTAGGAATCATGGCGTTGTTTTTAATGTTATTTAAAACAAAAAAGAACAAAACTATTATAGAGTTAAAAATTAAAGAACTTAGCTATATAAATGAACTTTCTATGACTATAGGATTGTTTACTTTATCTATAGGAACGTTTTTAGGAGGAGTATGGGCAAATGAAAGTTGGGGACGCTATTGGGCATGGGATCCAAAAGAAACCTGGGCATTAATTAGTATAATAGTTTATGCAATTGTTTTACACTTACGTTTTGTACCAAAGTTGAATAATTTCTTTGTTATCAATACAGCAAGTATGTTTGCTTTTTGGTCAATTATTATGACTTCTTTTGGTGTAAATTATTATTTATCAGGTTTACACAGTTATGCTTCAGGAGATCCTGTACCAATACCAAGTTTTGTGTATGTAATTCTATTTAGTATGATTTTATTAACTATTTTAGTAGTATACAAACGAAAACAATCGATAAAATAACATTATGAATTTCGAATTTTGTTAGAAAAATATAATAGAAAACTCCATAGTCAATAAAGATTATGGAGTTTTTAATTATAAGGGGAGGGGAAAAATGAAAAGTTTTATAACGAAAATCTTTTGGCAGCTTCTCGTTCTAATTCTTCTCTAAAATTTGGATGAGCAATAGAAATTAAAGCTTTTGCTCGTTGCTTTAAACTTTTACCAAATAAGTTAACTACTCCATATTCTGTTGCTACATAATGAACATGGGCTCTTGTTGTAGTAACACCAGCTCCTTCTTTTAAGAAAGGTGTAATTTTTGAAATTCCTTTAGGTGTCATTGATGGCATAGCAATAATAGCTTTTCCTTCTTTAGATAAAGATGCTCCACGGATAAAATCCATTTGACCACCTACACCAGAATACTGGTATTTACCAATAGTATCGGCACAAACTTGCCCAGTTAAATCAATTTCAATAGCACTATTAATAGCAGTTACTTTTGGATTTAATTTAATAAGTGAGGTATCGTTTGTATAACCAGCTTCTTTAAAGTGTACTAAAGGATTATCGTCAATAAAATCATATAGTTTTTGAGAACCTACAGCAAAACAAGTAACAATTTTACCAGTTTTAATTTCTTTCTCTTCACCTGTAATAATCCCTTTTTCTACTAAAGGAAGAATACCATCAGAAAACATTTCGGTATGAATTCCTAATCGTTTATGATTGGTTAGGTTATGAAGCACAGCATTTGGAATATTTCCAATCCCCATCTGTAAAGTAGCACCATCATCAATTAATCCAGCAACGTGTTTTCCTATTTGAGATTCAATTTCTGAAGGACTTCCAGTAATAGATTCATGTATTGGTGAATTTACTTCAACAGCATAATCAATGTTTTTAATATGGATTATTCCATCACCATGTGTTCTAGGTACATTTGGATTTATTTGAGCAATAACTACTTTGGCCGTTTGAATAGCTGGTAAAGTAATATCTACAGATACCCCTAAAGAACAGTATCCATGCTTATCTGGAGGAGAAACTTGAATAAAAGCTACATCTAAAGGATAAATTCCTCTTCTAAATAACCAGTGAATTTCACTCAAGAAAATAGGCACATAATCACCATTATTTGTGTTAACTCCTTTTCTAACATTGTTTCCTACAAAACAACTAATCAACTTAAAAGAATTAGAATAAGGTTCTTCTAAATATTTGGCTTGCCCATGTGTATGAATTTGAATAATTTCTACATTAGATAGCTCTTTATAACGCTCACATAAATTATCTATTAATACATTAGGAGTCATTGCTGCTCCTTGAAAAAATATTTTATCGTTAGATTTTACAATTGAAACTGCTTCTTCAGCGGTTACAATTTTCATCATATCTCTACTCATCATTTTGTTTTATTTATTGCAAAGTTCCGCCGAAAGCTGATGGTATAAAATGATAAAAATCATATTAGTTTTAAGATTATTTTTATCTCATATTCCGTATTTTTACAAGTATGCTATCATCAAATAATTTCTTGCAAAAACATAGTAAAATAGCTTTAGGTTATTTTTTTATCATAGCTTTTTTAGGCGTTTTATTGCGTTTTTTTTCTGTTTATGATTTATCGTTTACTTATCGGTTTGTAGTGCATACACACTCACATATTGCCTTATTAGGTTGGGTATATACAGCTATAACAACACTCATTTTTAAGATGTATTTGAGTGAATTAAATATAAAAAGTAAATATCAGAAAATATTTTGGGCAACTCAAGTAACCATCATAGGAATGTTAGTTACATTTCCATTTACCGGATATGCTTTATTTTCTATTATTTTTTCTACATTATTCTTAATTATTTCCTATGTTTATGCATATCTGATAATAAAAAACACATCTAAAGAGCAAAAAAGAACACAATCGTATAAATGTATTCGAATTGCTTTATGGTATATGATTATTTCTAGTATAGGTCCATGGGCTTTGGGAGTAATTATGAAAACAGCGGGAAGTGGTTCCGATTTATATAAGAACGCAATTTATTTTTACCTTCATTTTCAATACAATGGATGGTTTATTTTAGCATTGTTTGGTATTGGATTCTATATTTTAGAAAAACAAAATATTCGAATTTCTAAGAGCGTTTTTAATATATTCTTTTGGTTAATGAATCTAGGAGTTATTTTAACTTTTGGTATTTCATTATTATGGATGAAACCTCATCTTGGAGTTTATTTAGTTTCAGGATTAGGTGCTGTATTTCAATTAATATCATTTGTTTATTTAATATATAAACTAAGAGATTTTAAAGAAAAAATTAAAAAGTCATATTCAAGTTTTTTCCTTAAAACATTAAAAGTAGTAGTTCTTTTATTTTTCTTAAAACTAGTGTTTCAATTATTAGGAACAATTCCAGAAATAGCAAATAGAACTGCTTCGAACATAGATTTAGTTATAGGCTATTTACATTGGATTTTTTTAGGAGTAGTTAGTATTTGTTTACTACTGTTTTTGTATAGTTTTAAGCTTATAACATTGTCAAAAAGGAGTATTGTTTTTTATGTAGTTGGATTTCTTTTAACCGAAGTGCTAATTTTTTATAAAGAGCTAATTTCTTGGTTTAATCTATTACTAATTGATTTTTATTTCGAAGCTTTAGTTATTGTTAGTTTTATATTTTTTATAGCGATAACTTACATTTTTATGAGTCAGTTTAAACGAAAATAATAAAGACTAAAACATCTTTTTTATTACTTTTATATAAAAAAAGTGAATGTTATCAAATGCTTGTAAATACGCTATTCGATCAGTACTTTATTTAGCTATTCATAATGAAGAAAATAGTAGAGTAGGAGTTAAAAAAATTGCTGAAGAGTTAAGTGTACCTCAACCTTTCTTAGCAAAATTATTACAACAGCTTACAAAAAGTAAATTAGTTTCTTCTTCAAAAGGTCCAACAGGAGGTTTTTATTTGAATGAACTCAACTTTAAAAATACTGTTTGGGATATTATAAAAAGTATAGACGGAACCGATAAGTTTGATCAATGCTTTATGGGATTGTCTTCTTGTGACGATAAAAATCCTTGCCCCGTTCATTTTACAGTTGCTCCATTTAAAAAGAAATTAATGGACGATTTTAAAGACAAAACCATTAGAGAGTTTACAAAAGAGATAAAAATTAAAGGAAGACATATTTCTTTAAAACAATTAGATGTAAACTAATTCAAGTTAAAAGTCTTTCTTTTTTGATTTTAAAACAATTTTCCAAGTAGGTAAAACTACCCATAATATTAAAACAATACTTGAGAGTAACATTCCAAAGTTAGTTCCAAAGAACTTTTGAAACACAGCTCCTGTATAGCCTAATAAGGCTGAAATATCTAGTTTTAATAGAATTAATATTCTCGATAGGTCTACAGGATTAAAAAGTGTAGAGAATAGAGAAAATTGATCTAAAGGATACTCTTGAAAAACAATTAAAGAAATTAGAAATAAGCCGTCATAAATAACAGCTAAAAACAACCATAATAAAATAGCATAACCAAATCCTTTTATTTTGTTTTCATTAGCTAAACCAATATTAAATGCTAAAGCCACGAAAATAAAGGTTAAAAAAGCACCAATAGCTAATAAAGAAATAAAGTTAAAAATAGCAGAAGATTGTATTACTCCATAGGCTAAAAAAGGTATGCCTAAACCTAATACTAAACTTAGAGAAAGAGATAGAGAGACTCCAATATATTGTCCTAAAAATATGGTACTTCTTTTTAAAGGTTGTGCTAATAAAAGTTCTGTAAATTCCCTTGAATTATAATAGTACATAATTCCGAAAATGGTTCCTATTAAAGGAGTTAGTACAACTATAATATTCATTAAGGTAATCACAGCTTTAGAGGTGTCATTATTTAGAAATAATAAAACAAAACCAATAACTAGATAAAAGAAGAAATATACATAACTCCATCTACTTCGTAGTAAATCCGAAAAACTATATTTTAATATTTTAAGCATGTTCCTTAGTTAAAATGTTAGCAATTGCATGTTCTAAATCAGTTTGATTGGTTTGCTCTTTTAGTTGCTCAATTTTTCCTTTAAAGTGAATTTTTCCATCTAAAAGAAACACAATTTCATCAGACATTTCTTCAACAAAACTCATGATATGAGAAGTAATTAAAATGGTTTTTCCTTTTTTCTTTTCCCATTTAATCAATTCTTTTAAATGCAGTAATGAAATAGGGTCTAAACCAGTTGTAGGTTCATCTAATATTATTAAATCACTATTAAACATAAAGGTTAACACCAAGTTGACTTTTTGTTTGGTACCTCCAGATAAATTCCCAAGTTTTTGTTTTAAAAAAGGTTGCAACCCAAAGAGTTCTATTAAGCCAGAATCTAAAGCTTCTTTTGTACGAACATCTTTAATCATTTGAATTAACTCTGATACAGTAAGGTTCTCAGGGAAATTAGCAATTTGCGGTAGGTAATTTATGTTATTACGATAGGTGTGCTTTTTTAAAATATCCTTGTCGTTTATTTTAATAGTTCCCTTATCAGGAATTACCATTCCTAAGATACTTTTTATAAGCGTAGTTTTTCCAGAACCATTTGGACCTAGTATTGCAAAAATTCCTTTAGATTGAATATCTAAATCCAATTCTTTCAATACAGTAATTTTACCAAAAGTTTTATGTAAGTTTTTAATGTGTATCATTCTATTTTGTTCATTGATGGTTCTTTATCTACTAAATTATCTGGAGTAAATGCTGGTGATATTTTTTCAGAAAAATTGATAATATCTACAAACAAACTTCTTAACAATACTATTGCTTCTGGAGTCTTATTTACTACATAAGAAAAGAGTTTTACAGGTCTGTATGGTACATCTCCAATTCCGTTTTTATCTAAATCATAACCTGTATAAGAGCTCCAGTAATTGTTATTAAAACTATTGTCATTTAGTTTACTATTGTATGATAAATCGAAAGAATTGTTTAAAAAATTGTTTCTATAAAATTTATTAGCATAGCAAGCTCCGGCTATTTTTAAAGCCCATCCGTTACTAGTAAAAGTATTTTTAGAATAGTTAATTCTTGTAGATCCTTCAATATTAATTGCTGTAGTGTTTTCTTGAAAGGTATTGTTATTAATTTCAGCATCATAAATTTCTTTTAATAACAATCCATAGGAAGCTGTTCCCCAATTTTTTAAAAAGGTATTGTTGGTCATTGTTATAAACTTTGAAAACATTACTGCTACACCTGAACCGTTATTTTCAAAAGTATTATGATGATATTCATCGTTGTTAGAGAACATAAAATGTAACCCATATCGTAAGTTTTTAAAACTTGAATTATTAAGAACCTTACTATGGGTTACAAATTCAAAATAGATACCGTCTCTTAAATTATGAACTTTATTCTCTTCTATCAGAACATTAGAACTATGCCATAAGTGAATACCATTTCCCGATCCTGCTTCATCTTTAGCTTCACTAGAAATATGGTTATTTTTGATAAGTCCATGGTGAGATTTTTCAATTAAAATCCCGAAAAACACAGTTTTTAAACGAACATTTTCAATCTTAAAATACTTGCTTTTAGAAATATAGATAGCAGCAAAATCTTTGGTGTAACTTTTACCTACATTTTCTAAAGTAATTCCATTAATAGCAACACTATCTGAAGCTATTTTAAGAATGTATCCTTTTTTATTTCCATTAATAATGGCTTCTTTATTGCCTATAATAGTTAAAGGTTTATTTATAAATATATCATGTTCGTTATATACACCTTTTCCTAAATAAATGGAATCATGTTTAGAAGCTACTTTAACGGCTTCTTGTATTGTTTTAATTTTACAATTAGAACAAACACGTAGCTGTTGCGCATTCACAAACATTCCAGTAAATAGGAGGATACAAGTGATTATATGATATGTAACTTTTAGTTTCATTTAAAATAGTAAACCAGTTCTAAAACTAACTCCAACCAATACAAATAGAATACTTACAAGAGTAACTAGAATAATATGAGCAGCTAATGGTTTTAGTTTTCTTTTTGGGATTAAAAAAAAACGTGCATGAATGGCTAATGCTAATGTGGTTGCTAATAAGACTAGTTTTAGTATTATATGTTTAGAAAAATAAGACTCTAATGTAAACCAATTAGACAATTCAGGTACTCGAATTAAAGCCAATGATATACCACTAATAACCAGTACTAATAAAGCAGGTAAACCTATAGGTTCATAAGCCTTTTCAAAATTTTCAACTATTGAAAAATCATTCTTTTTTAAGGCTTTTGGGAGAAAACGAATAACCAAAATTAAATGGCCTCCAACCCAAATTGAAGCAGCAATAATATGTACAAAAATTAATAGTGAATACATTTTTAATGTGTTAAATAGCGTATTTAATACCTAACTGAAAAGATAAATCTTCGTCCATTTGAATACCATTGTAGTTTTCATAAATAGGAGCACCAGCTTCAATACCAATTCTAAAATTTTTAAGGCTCGAGTTTTGATTAAACATAAGATTAAAACCTAGAAATGTTTTTATTTTTTCGCCACCATAGTTATTGGTGTTTGCAGTAGGAACCATCATAGGGGTAAGCTCAGTATCTCTTCCTGATATTTTACCTTGAGAAATACCTAAAACTCTTCCGGAAATGCTAATCCAATTGGCAACTTTGTAAGCTCCCCAAATATTAATCTGTTGTGTGTTTCCTAATCTGTAATCTTGACTATTGGTTCCTGTTCTGAAGGTAAATAAAGGTTGTACTCCCCAAGAAATGTATTCGGTATTTCCTTTATAAGTTGCACCCAGGGTAATATCAAAAGTACCAGAACCTAGCTGCATAGCATAAGGAAGTTTGGCATTTTGCATCATAGGAGTATCATCTTTCTGTTTAATGTTACCAATTGGGATGTTTAATGTACCATTTAAGTGGATAGAAGTATTCATTTTATTATAAATGCTATACAATGCACCTAATTTTAAATCCCCAAATCCAGAAGAACTTGTAGAAAAATCTCTAAACATGGTATTACCGCCCATCATCATACGAGCTTTTAAATTCATCTTATTTCTAACAAAATTTTGCATTAGCATAAGAGTTAACTTATCAGAAGGGGCATACATTACTCCTAACATATACATATCCATAGTCATATTTTGTGGAGCAACCATGTATGTATTAAAAATAGAAGTGTTATTTATAGTAGAAGTTCCAGAACGATTCCCGTCCATTTCCATATTCATATAACGAAACGAAACCATAAACCCATTTTTTGAGTGTAAATGATCTCCCATTACACCAATTGGTGCATGTGCATCAGGTCTATTATGGTGCTCATGATGATGTTCTGTATCTCCAATTTTATTAGTATTAAAAGCATTTCTAATTTCTTGCCATGTATATAGTTTTCCTTTCTTAGTTTTTAGGATTAACTCAGCTTCTTTTTTAGTTTTAAAAGCAGATAAGTTAGCGCCCATAGGACTTTTAATAGCATTACTAATTAGATAAGTAGCTGTTATAGCATTAATTTGTTTACCACTGTTATAATCGGCAACTGTTAGGTTAGAAATAGAAGTTGTTTTTTGCTCTTTTAAATAATTAGCAAGGCATTCAATAGCATCAAAGTTTAGAACTTTATTAGTGTTTGTTGTTGCTTGAGCATTATGTAATTTATCTTTAATAAGCATATTACATTGAATACACTGATTATAAGAATCTTGGTTTTGAGAAATAGCTGTTTTATTTAGAAATAGAACAACAATTAGGCAAAACAAATAATATTTTGCTTTCATTTTTTTGATTGATTTTATTGTTGAATTCTAGTTATATTGTCTTAATTGAAGTGCTCTTTGATAGCTTCCCAATTAAATATGTTATTTCCATTAAGTTTAGCCTCGCTTTCAGTAGCGTAAGCTGATAAATATGCGCCCATAGGGCTTTTAATTTGTTTATTTATTAGATAAGTAGCCTCAGTAGCATTAATTAATTTTTCAGGCTTTGTATAGTCTGTTACTAAGATATGTGCTAAAGAGTTTTCTTCCTTGTTTTTAATATCGTTTAGCATACATTCCGTTGCATCGTATTTAGATGCTCTCCCTTTTTTAGTAACAATTTGTGCTGCGAATTTCTTCTCTACAATTGTCATCTTACAAAAGCTACAAGCGTCGGTACCATAATCAATTTTTTGAGGTTGCACTGTACAACTAGCTAATAAGAGTAAGGCAAATAAAAAGATAAAAGGCTTTATATAATTCATACTAATTCTTTTTGGTTTGTTTTTTTCCTATGAAATAAGAAGCAAGTGTTAATAACATACCTATAAACATAAAGTAAGCCCCTAATCTAGGATAAGAATGTGCTGTAAAGTTTAAGATTTCTTTAGTACCCAATAAAGGAGGTTGAAATCCCATAACAGAGCCATCAGGGTTGGTAAACTTCATAATTGCTTTTGGATCTAAATTATGCCCGTAGTCATATTCCCATAAGTAGAAATCGTACATACCCGCAATACCTAAAATAGTCATCACTATAAACCAACCTAAATACCATTTATAATTTGCTTTTAATCCTATAAGTACTCCTAAAGCTACCATAATTCCAATTACTATAGGAAAAACTTTAAATTCAGGAATAGTTTTAGGTATGTATTGCATTCCTACATAATGATTCATTAAATTGATATTTTTAATATCAAACTCATTAGTATCAGAAAACTTATTGATATAAATATCCATTCCAAGCGGAGTAGGGTATTGTGGAGCTTCTAAGGTAATATTCCAAAGAGGGAATATAAAGAGACCTAATAATAATAAAGCACCGGCTATCATTGTAATTTTAGGCTGTTTCATCTTTTGCTTATTTAATTTTTGATGAAAGGCTGCTTGAAAACATATTCAATCTCAAAACTCAAGCAGCCAGTCAATCAAAAAAAATTAATTACTCACCATCTAAAGACCAGGATAGTTCTATGTTAGAGCTTTTAGGGGATACTCTAACATATCCTTGCATCTCTTGATGCAGCGCCGAACAAAAATCAGTACAATAGAATGGCCAAACACCTACTTGTTTTGGTTCCCATAAAAATGTTTCAGTTTGTCCAGGCATAATTAATAATTCAGAAGTATTTGCACCAATCATGCTTACTCCATGGGGAACATCGTAATCTTGTTCTAAGTTGGTAATATGGAAGTATACTTTATCGCCTACTTTAATTCCTTCAATGTTGTCAGGGGCAAAGTGACTACGAATCATGGTCATGTATACATGTACAGTATTACCATCTCTAACTACTTTTGCATCTGCTTCGCTTTTAGTTACAAAAGGATGTTTATTATCTTCTAATTTGAAAAACTTTTTAGAACGTGGTTTTACTAAATCAGCAGGAATACCAGCAGCATAATGAGGCTCTCCAACAGTAGGGAAATCTAGTAATAGCTCCATTTTTTCTCCAGAAATGTCATATAACTGTGCCGACTGTGTTACTTCTGGACCTGTAGGTAAATAACGGTCTTTTGTTATTTTATTCATAACCAATACGTATTTACCAAATGGTTTGCGAGAGTTTCCTCCAGGAACCATTAAGTGTCCAGGTGAATAATAAGTAGGCTTTCTATCGATTACTTCCCATGAACCTAATTTCCATTTTACAACTTCAGAAGAAATAAAGAACGTAGTATAAGCATTTCCTTCATTATCAAACTCTGTATGTAAAGGTCCTAAACCTGCTTGCTTTACACTACCAGCATTAATAGCTTCAAAATTCAAAATTGGAATTCCGTATGCGTCACCATCAAAAGATTTATCTTCAATAGCTTTCATCATCTTACTGTAAGAGTGTACCGTTAAATCTGCTGATAATTTTCCACTACCTACAATGTATTCACCATCTGGACTCACATCACAACCGTGAGGAGATTTAGGGGTAGGTAAGAAGTAGATTGCTCCAGGTACTTCAGAAGGATCAATTACTAAAACTTCTTTTTTCATGGTAGATGTTGCTGAATGTGTATGCTCATCATATACATTATGGGCATAGTTAGCAGGCATCTTTTTTCCTCCTCCGTTTTTTACATAATCAGCTACTTTTTTCCAGTTAATAGCCGTAATAAAGTCTTTATCATTTTGTGAAGCATTTACTTCTAATAATGTATTTGCTTCTTCAGTATTGTAAGTGGTAAAGAAAAACCAATCTTTAGAATCTCCTCGTCCAGGATGTGCTTTGTCATAATCGAATCCAGGCATTAAAATTTGAAACTCTAAATCCATTCCTCCATCTTCTGGATTTACTTTAATAAATGATAAAGCTCCTTTAAAATTACCTTTGTATTCTTTAATAGGCATATCTCTTTGAGGGACTGGTATAGCAAAACGAGTTCCTGCTACTACGTATTCTGTATTTTCTGTTACATATGAGGAACTGTGGTTCCCTGCTGTATTAGGAATCTCAATAATTTCAGTAGTTTCAAAAGTAGACAAGTCTATCTTAGCAATACGAGGTGTATTGTTTCCATTGATAAATACAAATCGACCATCTAAAACACCATTGGTTTGAGAGATATCAGGGTGATGGGCATCATCCCAAGGAATAAAACCATGAGAAGTATTTAGCATTGGTTTTGTTTCTTCATTAAATCCCCAAGCTTTTTCAGCATCTACTGAAAATACAGGAATAACTTTAAATAATCTTCCAGAAGGTAATCCATAAACGGCTAGTTGTCCACTGAATCCACCAGAAACAAATGCATAAAATTCATCATGTTCTCCAGGTGCTACGTATACTTTTTCTGCATTATTTCCTGACAATACTCCTTTATTAGTTCCTTTTTTATTATTGTTTCCGCAACTAATCAAAAACAGTGATGATGAGATTATTGCAAGAAATATTTTAATTGTAGTTTTCATAAATTCTTGTTTTTGGTTATTATAAGGTTCTGAAATATTCTAATACAGCTCTTGATTCTTTTTCAGTTAAATTCTGATTTGCCATTGGAGAACCATTGAACTTGATTAGTAATTCTTTAGCTATAGGATCTTTTTTTACCATTTCTTCTGGGTTTAAAATCATATTCATAACCCATTCTGGAGAACGTCTTTCTAAGATACCTGTAGGGTTTGGTCCTATAAATTTTCTATTTACTCTATGACATGATGAACACTTATTTTTAAATAATAGTTTACCTTCTTCAGCCATTGCTGTATTAATTGTAGGATCTAATTTTAAAGATTTAACAGGACCTATTCCTTTGTTGTTTAAATCAATTGTTCCGCTTTCAGTAGCTTTTTTTACTACTTTTTTAGCAGGCGTTTTTTTTACTGCTTCTTTAGATACTGTTGAAGAATTATAAGAAGGTCTTTTTTTATCATTACCACCACAGCTTATGAAAACTATGATTAGAAGCGTTGTTAGTAGGTTTTGTAATTTCATATGCTAAATTGATTTTAGAGTTAGTTATCTTTAGGTACTAAGACATCTCCAATAACATGGACCCATCCGTTACTTACTTTTACCGATTTTAAAATTTTTGTATTTCCCACATACAAATCGTCACCTTGTTTTGTAACATCTAAATATTTACCAGATGCCATATATAGCTTTCTGTTTTTTCTAACATTTTTCTCCAAAGTTTTTATCGGGTAATTAGCTGGAGCTACATGGTTTTTGAGCACAAAAGCTAACTGTGATTTGTTTTCTGGTTTTAATAATGTTTCTACGGTTCCTTCTGGAAGTTTATCGAATGCTGTATTTATGGGAGCGAATACAGTTAATGGACCAGCATTTACAAGTGCATCTTCTACACCTGCGGCTTTTACAGCTACGACCAATGTTTTAAAATCATCTAAGGATTTTGCTACTTGTAAAGCATTAGCTTCAGAATCTTTATCAACTACTGCTGCTTGTCCTTTATGTACTGTTGTAGTAGCTTTTGTATCATTATTAGAAGCTTCATTTTTAGTCTCTTTACATGAGATAAAAAAGACCAAAAGTATAAATGATAGTAAGGGAATTTTTATTTTCATCTGTGTAAGATTTATAATTCTTGTACAAATTTATAGAGCAGTTTTAAGTTAAAATATGATTAATATCATATTAAAAGACTTTTTTATCTTTTATTGATTTATAATTAATCTATTTCGTGTAATTTTTTTAACTGTTTGTCTAAATACTTCCAACAATTCATATTAATTGTATCGAAAATATCAATCATTTTTTTTCCATAGGGGGTAAGTTTAGTTCCACCACCTTTTGAGCCTCCAGTACTTTTTATAACAATAGGTTTGTGGTTTGATTTATTAACAGAATCTATTAAATTCCAAGCCTTTTTATAAGACATTCCAAGTTCTTTAGCCGATTTTGATATAGAGTTAGTCCTATGAATAGATTTTAATAATTTTATTCTTCCTTCCCCTAAAAACATCTTGTTATCAGCCTCAATCCATATCCTACTTTTTATTTTATATATCATAATCAAATGTTTAATAGCTCAAAACTATTTTAAATAGTAAAAGCTAACTATGATATATATCACTCTTGCTTATTCTTATTTATACTAAAAATAAATTAATAAAATATTAAAGGTTTTACGCTTTACTAAGTGATTGAAATTTAAGATTCTGTAAGGGTTTCGTTATATTTATGGAGATATAACGTTTTGATAAACTGTTAGTTATGATAAATGTCATATGATTCCTATTGAGTATTTCTGTAATTTGTTAAACAATTAAATATCAATTTTCTATGCCTATTAAAAGTTATTTAGCACATCCACACGAAGGAAAAAAAGAAGAGCTTCAACAAGCAATTTCTGTTTTAAATGGCTGTGAAATTATACCTGCTGAAAATCAAAATGTTCTTGTAGTTGTTACAGAGACTAAAGATGATGCAGAAGATAAAAAGTTAAAAGAAGTTATAGAAACCATAAAGAGTTTAAAATTACTAGCCTTGGTTTCAGGATTTAATACACCAATAAAATAGATACCATATGAGCGCCTCATTATCAAGTAGACGAAGTTTTATAAAAAAAATGGCTGCTACTGCAGCAATGACAGCTGCAGCAGCTATGTTCCCTGGAATTATTTTTGCTAACGAGCAATTAGAAGGAGTAGAGGGAAGAAGTTTAGATTGGAAAAAAGGACCATGTCGTTTTTGCGGTGTAGGTTGTGGAATTCTAGTCGGAGTAGAAAATGGAAAAGCAGTTGCCGTTAAAGGTGATCCAAATTCTACAGTAAATAAAGGATTACTATGTGTAAAAGGATACCATCAAATAATGTGTATTCAAGCAAAAGATAGATTAGAGCATGCTTTAGTTAAGAAGAATGGAACCTATGTAAAAACACCACTTAATGAAGCTTTAGATATAGTAGCAAATAAGATGAAAGAAACCATTGAAAAACATGGTAAAGATTCTGTTGCAATGTATACTTCTGGACAATCTACAATACCCGAAGGCTATGTAGCTTCTAAATTCATGAAAGGAGCTATTGGTACTAATAATTTAGATTGTAATGCTCGTTTATGTATGGCAAGTGCTGTTGCTGGTTTCTTAACCACGTTTGGTGCAGATGAGCCTATGGGATGTTATGAAGATTTCGATTATGCTGATTACTATATAACTTGGGGTAATAATATGGCAGAAATGCATCCAGTTTTATTTTCTAGAATGTTAGAGCAAAAAAATATTAGAGGTGCTAAGATTATCGATTTTGCTACTAGAACAACGCGTTCGAGTATGGCAGCCGATAGATCTATATTATTTGAACCTCAAACAGATCTAGCAGTTGGTAATGCTATTTGTTATGAGATCATAAATAATGGTTGGGTAAATAAATCTTTTGTAGAGAAGTACTGTAACTTTAGTAAAGGACTTACCAAGATGGGCTATGGATTAGAAGATAAATATAAGTTTAACGATAAACCCACAAAAATAAACTTCGAAGAGTACAAGGCTTTTTTAGAAGACTATTCTCCAGAGAAAGTATCAAAACTAACGAAAGTTTCTGTAAAAGATATTAAGTATTTAGCTTCAATATATGGTGATCCAAACAAAAAAGTAATGTCATTATGGTGTATGGGAGTTAATCAACATACTAGAGGTACATGGATGAATAATATTATTTATAATATTCATTTATTAACAGGTAAAATTTCACAACCAGGTAATAGTCCTTTCTCTTTAACAGGTCAGCCTTCAGCTTGTGGTACTGCACGTGAGGTAGGAACATTTACTCACAAGTTGCCTAAAGGAGTTGTAATGAACCCTAAGCATAGAGCTAAAGCAGCTAAAATATGGAAAGTTCCAGTGGAGAAAATTCCAGCTAAACCTACATATCATGCTACGGAGATGTTTAGAGCCGTTGATAGAGGTGATATTAAATTTATATGGACACAGGCCGTAAATCCACTAGTGTCTTTACCAAGAACAAGTAGATTCCGTCCAGGTATGGAAAAAAAATCTTGTTTTGTAGTTGTATCAGATGTATTTCCAACTCCAACATCTGATGTTGCAGATGTTATTTTACCAGCATCTTGGCATATAGAAAAATCTGGGTTGTATGGAAATTCAGAACGAAGAACTCAACACTGGGATAAAATGGTAGAAGGACCTGGAGAAACAACTCCAGATGCTTGGATGTTTATAGAAGTAGCGAAACGTATGGGCTATGGTGATTTGTTTCCTTACTCAAGAGAAAACCATGTTGAAGAAATTTATAATGAATACCGTCAATTTCATGCAGGTAAAAAACATAATATGGCTCCAATTGAAGTTCTTAAAAAAGAATCAGGAGCAATATGGCCTTATGTAAATGGAAAATCGACACAATGGCGTTTTAATTCTAAATATGATCCTGCTTGTAGCAATGGAGAAGAATTCCATTTTTACGGAAAGCCAGATGGTAAAGCTGTAATATGGCAGCGTCCATACGAACCAGCGCCAGAAGTACCGGATAAAGAATATCCGTTTTGGTTAAATACAGGACGTGTAATTGAGCATTGGCATACAGGTTCTATGACACGTAGAATCCCTGTTTTGCATAAAGCAATGCCAAATGCCTATGTTGAGTTTCATCCAGAAGATGCAAATGCCTTAGGAATTAGAAATGGAGAAAAAGTTAAAGTTTCTTCTCGTAGAGGATCTTGTGTATTACCTGCATCAATAAACGAAAGAGGTTTACCAACTAAAGGTCAGGTTTTTGTTCCTTTCTTTGATGAAAACATGTTAATCAACGACGTTACTTTAGATGCTTTTTGTCCTATTTCTAAAGAGCCAGATTATAAAAAGTGTGCAGTTAAAGTAGAAAAAGTATAAGGTCATGAGAAAACGATTAGGTATTATATCTTTATTTGTAATTCTTTTTATTGCTTTTATTGCAATATGGAATTATAGCTATCAGACTGGAAGAGAGGATACATATGTTCTCATAAAAGAAAGGGGGTTAACTCCAATTATCCCATTAGAAAAAGGTGTTTTTAAACGTTCAGAGCATGCTTTAGATTATGTTGAAATGCCTGTAGATGAAACGCATCAACGAAGCATGAAAAACTATTATAATAATAGAGCCTTCTATGGTGCGCCACCAAGTATTCCTCATGATGTAAATAGTGAGAGAAACATGGGAGACAATAGTTGTTTAAAGTGTCACGAAAATGGAGGATATGTAGAGAAATTTAAAGCATACACGCCTGTTACTCCTCATCCCGAACTGGTAAATTGTCGTCAATGTCATGTTCCGCAGAAAAGTAATTCATTATTTGTAGCAAATAACTTTAAAAAAGGCACTATTCCTACAGTAGGTAATAATAATGCTTTATTGGGGAGTCCACCAGCAATTCCACATCAATTACAATTAAGAGAAAATTGTTTAGCGTGTCATGCAGGACCTAGTGCACCTAAAGAAATTAGAGTATCGCACCCAGAAAGAATTAATTGTCGTCAGTGTCACGTACCCAATAATAAAGTAACAGTAGATATAGGAAACTTTATCAGAAAAATGGAAAACTAATGAAGAAAAACAAATACATAAAATTAGTTAGTTACTTGTTTGTCATTGCTTTTTTAATGATTTCATGTAAACACAAAGAACACGAATATCATAGTATTACAGATAAGATAGAGGCAGAGAGTAAGCATTATAAAGGAGTATCGGTTTCATCAGAAAATTTTATTGATGGTTTAAACATGATTGAAGTAACAGAAAATGAAATCACGTTTAAAATACCTACAAGAAAAGATAAAATTAAATCTTTTAAATGCACAGAATGTCATACACAGCCTTTGGCTAAGATGAAATCTGGAGATATCAAAAAGGCGCATTGGAATATTAAACTAAATCATGCAAACTCTAATACAATGAATTGCATTACATGTCATAATAGCGATAATATGGATGAGTTAAGAAGTATTACTGGACATGGAATAGATTTTAATAAAAGTTACAAACTATGTAGTCAATGCCATCAAAAACAATATAAAGATTGGACTGGTGGAGCACATGGAAAAATAATTAATAGTTGGGCGCCACCTAGAGCATCAATGACATGTGTAAACTGTCATAATCCGCACTCACCGAGTTTTCATACTAAGTGGCCAGCACGATTTAATACACAAAAAGTTAAAGAACGTAAATAATTTAGGCATGAGCAATAACAATAAAAAATGGTTTACTCTAAACCTAAATAGCAGACATAAACAAAAATCAAATTCTTGCGGATGTGGTAAGACAGAAGGAGGATGTAATTCTAATTCTTCAAAGAAGGAACTTAGCAAAGAAGAATTCTTTGAAGCTGCAGTTGATGCATCTATAGGGGAAGAACGTCATAGAGATGGTTTTGAACAAGTTTTTGATGTGAAAATGGATAGGCGTAGTGCTTTTAAAAAGCTAACAGCAAGTTTATTAATAGGAGCTGGAGCGGTAACAACTTCTTGTAGTGTAACAACAAGTAGTGACACTAAAGAGAAAGCTCAAATAGACTGGGAAGAGCAATTTAAAGGAAACTATAAATTGATGACGGATGAAGAGAAGGACGCAACAGTGAATAGATTGGTTCGTTCTTACCAATTACGTACAGGAAAAACAATAAACATGTCTTCTAAAAATGCAGAAGAAGATGTGTTATTTGGATATGCATTTAATATATCAAAATGTCAGGGATATATGGATTGTGTAAGTGCCTGTGTTGAAGAAAATAATCAAGATAGAAATTCTCAAATGCAGTATATCCGAATTCATGAAATGAAGGATGGAAAAGGTTTTAATTTTAATGAAGCTGATGATAATTATTATCATGAAGTACCAGCAGAAGGACATTTCTATATGGGAACTCAATGTTTTCATTGTGATAATCCACCATGTGTTGAGGTTTGCCCAGTACAAGCAACTTGGAGAGAAAAAGATGGCTTAGTAGTAGTCGATTATGATTGGTGTGTAGGATGTAGATACTGTATGGCAGCTTGTCCATATGACGGACGTAGATTCAATTGGAGTAAGCCTGAAGTTCCTGAAGAAGAGATTAATAAAAATCAACATTACTTAGGAAATAGAATGCGTAAAAAAGGAGTCATGGAAAAATGTACTTTCTGTGTACAGCGTTCTAGAGCTGGTAAAAATCCAGCTTGTGTAGAGGCATGTCCTACGGGAGCTAGAATTTTTGGAAACCTATTAGATCCAAATAGCTCTATACGTTGGGTGCTAGAAAATAAAAAAGTATTCAGATTAAAAGAAGATTTAGGTACAGAACCAAAGTTCTGGTACTTCATGGACTAAAATATATAGTATGAGAAGACTTAAAGTTTTTACAAGTTTAGTAAAAGACAGTTTAAATATAATTACACAAGGTTCTAAAAAGTACCACTTATGGATGGCTTTTTTAACTTTAGTAATGCTTGTTGGAATGTATTGTTATTCAATTCAACTAGAACATGGACTTAGTGTAACCGGAATGACGGATAGAGTTAGTTGGGGATTGTATATTTCTAACTTTACATTTTTAGTAGGAGTAGCGGCTGCGGCAGTTATGCTGGTAATGCCAACCTATGTATTAAAGGATATTGATTTTAAACAAGCGGTATTAATAGGAGAGGGGCTTGCAGTAGCAGCTCTTATTATGTGTTTAGCTTTTGTCGTTGCAGACATGGGAGGACCTTCTGTATTATGGCATATGATACCAGGTATTGGAGTTTTTAATTTTCCAAACTCAATGTTAACTTGGGATGTAATTGTTTTAAATGGATATTTATTTTTAAATATTACAATTCCATTTTATATATTATTTAAGCACTATCAAGGAAAAGAATCTAAAAAGAGTGTTTATGTACCAGGAGCAATATTATCGGTTTTTTGGGCAGTAGGAATACACTTAGTAACAGCATTTTTATATCAAGGATTACAAGCACGACCATTTTGGAATAATGCCTTGTTAGGACCTCGCTTTTTAGCATCTGCATTTGCAGCGGGTCCAGCTTTAATTATTATAGTATTGGCTATTATAAGATCGTTTACAGCATTTAAAATTGAAGACAAAACTTTGAAGAAGTTAGCAATGGTAGTTACTGTTGCTGCTCAGATTAACATTATCATGTTAATTTCTGAATTGTTTAAAGAGTTTTATGCGCCTACACACCATAGTGAAAGTGCTTATTATTTGTTTTTTGGATTGGATGGAAAAACAGCTCTGTTACCTTGGATATGGACAGCTATTTCTTTAAATGTATTAGCAACTGTAATACTAACGTTTCATAAGCTACGTAACAATTTAAAAGTATTATACTTTGCTTGTTTTATTCTTTTTATAGCAATTTGGATAGAAAAAGGTTTTGGCTTAATAGTACCAGGTTTTATTCCAGGACCTTATGGTAAAATAGCAGAGTATACACCAACAGCAATAGAAATAGGAGTTACGCTGGGTATTTGGGCAATGGGAGCTTTAATTTTTACAGTTTTAGCAAAAACAGCCATTGGTATAGAAACTGGAAAGTTGAGGTATAAGAAATAGCATAAAATAATAGGAAACAATTTATTTATAGAAGAGTGGTTTTTTAAAGAAAATCACTCTTTATTTATACAGTGATTTTTTTGTTCTATTAATTTTGTCTATCAAAATAAACTTGTTATTTTCGTTCTCGAAATGTCAAAATTTAAAGCCGGGGGGCTTTTGTTAAGACTAACTTCGAAAAGGAACTGAAAGTGTTCCTTTTTTTTTTGCCTATTTGTAGCAAAATCATATCTAAGTAATTCAGAAAATAAAAATAATGTAGCATTAAACTCTGATTAAATTTAATGCTACGTGTTATATAGTTCACTTTTTTTAAGCCTCATAAGAATAATTTTTAACTTAAGAAATAAGAATTAGACAAGTAAAAGTTAATAATAAAAGAAGGAATAATAAAAAGGATTTAATTTTTCTCATATCGCATTAGTTTTAAATAATAACGGTTGAATAGAAGAAAACCCTACCTAGTTTATTAAGAAACTTTATAAGAGGCCATAAAAAAACGAACCGAAGTTCGCTTAAATTTTATCCTGGAAGACATCTTCCTCTGTGACAAATAGCATAAGGATCGTTCCAAGCTACAGCACACTGCTTGTCTGTACTACAAGAAAGACTTCCTCCGTTAATAAATTTCTGTTCTTTTCTATTTAAAATAGAACCTAAGTTTGATACACTTTTAATCATAGTAATAAATTTTTATTTGTTTCAAATTTAAATATTGAAAGAGAATAAACTTTAAGAAAAACCATAAAATAAGTAAGGAATTACCTTGTAATTTGTTATGAAATAGGTTTTTAATAAATATTTTGATTTGTTGGTCAAAAAAAAGAAGTGAATTGTGAATAATAAAAAAGAAGAAGTTATCACCTCCAGACACTTCTTCTTTTAAAACTAACTAATCTATCAAATTGTAAAATGAAAAATCAAATTCTTAAATTATATTTCAAAGATAGTTTAGAGGTATACTTGTTTTTTGAAAAATTAGATGAAGAGAAATAAAGTATCGATGAATTACCTTGTTTTATAAGCTAATTGAATTTTTGTTTATTAGAGATAAAATCAAGACGAAAGTCAACTGAAAAAAAGTTGGTTTTTTAATTTTTTAGTGTTATATTGTACTTATCTTATTGAGACGTCAATAAGATTTCTTTTTCATAGCAATTTTCCCACTCAATTTTTTGAGTGGGTTTTTTTATTTACTAGAATAATTTACTTACAATTAGATTTAATACCTTTAAAGAACATTAATCTGTAGGCAGTTTCATGACCAATTTTTTGAGACATCCATTGCTTCCATTCATTAGAATTTTTATCAGTTGGTTCGCTACCTAATACACAATCACCAGTTAACATGGTATACATATATGCTCCTGTAGCTTTATCTAAGTTTCCATGCATATGCCAGTTATCACTATAAGCAGATTGTGAAGGAATAGCTTCTTTAAGTTGAGCATATAAAGTACGAATTGGTATAGCACGAGCACTAGGTAATTCAGATTTTCTAACCATATATAATGCAGTGCCTAAATCAGTACTATTATTTGTTTCGTTATAACGTTTATCTAAACCATAAAGCATTGATGTATTACCATGATTACCATTGTCTTGCATAGGGAAACCAAAAGAAAAATCAAATTTAGTTGGATCTATGTCATAACGTTTGTTTGGTTCAAAATTTGTGTTAGCTCTTCCGTAATTAAAATTAATAGGTGGTGTACCGTTTTTTTCAAGACTTCTACTTGATTTATTTATCACCCATTTTAATCCATTTAAAATACCATTTTCAGAACTAGTCCCTGTATGATTATAATTTAGAATATTATCATTTATATCACAATTCATAAAGGGAGATATAAAAGTAGGATTACCAGAATAATGCTCTTTATTCTTTTCTTCATTTTTGGTTTTTAAAACAATATCAGCAATACTATTGTCATATTCATAGTTAGAAGTACTAGCATTTTTATCAAGAATATGGGTATAGATAGCAGCTGCTGCTAAATAAGCTCCATTAGGAGTTGGGTGTTCTGTGGCTTTATCTTTTTTTGAACTTGGTAATTTTTTCCAAGACAATCCAGCAGGAATAGTTTCAATAGCTGAACCATCAGCTGTACGATAGGTATATTCTAAAAAATGATTTATTGAAGCAGTTAAACCTTCATCTTTAGGCCACTGCATTAAAAGTAATGGTTTAGCACTACCTTCGGTAACTTTTTTAACGATTTTGTTTACACCTAAAGCATAGTACCCTGGTAGTTTAGCAATAATATATGGGTCTGCAGAAATTATAACATAATCCCATTTTCTTGTATTGTTATTAGATAAGTATTTAAATCTTTGTTCTTGATTTTCTGGCCAGTAATAGTATTGTAATAAAGAATGAGTATAATGATTTTCATTATATGTATTACCACTTTGCCCTAAACCATATGCAATAACTTTACTTTTATAAATATTTTCAAAAGCAACACTAACTTCTAAGTTATGAGAATTATCTTGTGCTAAGATTTTATTTAATTCATTAGCAACTTTATCTGATAAAAAAGGAGCAATATTAGAATTTATAGATTTATTTGACCCAATAATTAAAATATTAAGTTCACCATCATTATTTATATCAAGCATAGAGTTTGAACTTAGAGAAGGATTGTCATCAGGTGGTATAGGAGATTTATCCGAACAGCTAATCAGAAAGAATATAGCTATAAAATAAACAAACTTCAAGGGATTGTGTGAAAAAGGGGATTTATTCATAAGTTTTTAAATTTTGGACAAATTTAAAAGCTATTTTCAAATTTATGAATATGACAAAGTCCTTTTTTTAAGTATTAAATACCCGTAAAAATTAAAACAAGAGTTCTTATAATAAAAGTAAATACAAAAGTGTAATAAATATGTGTATTAAAAGATAAAAGAATGTTTTTTTTATCGTAATACATTATGCGTACACCAGTAGAGATAAACATCAATAAAATTGAGAAATAAAATATAATATTATGAAAATATGTAGCTGTATTAATCAATAATATCGTATAACCTATGGCAATTATAATACAAATTAAAATATCTAAAATATTACAAACTTTTCGACTAAAACTAGTTTTATTAACGTTTAGTTTTTCAGATTCATTTTTAGATAAATTGAGTAGGGGGAATAAATTAATCATAGAGTAAAAATTTAACTCATGTAATAAATAGCTTTTAAGAAGCTGGATTTAAACGATTAAATATATCTTTAGTACCATTTCCAGTAGTAGAAAATATTTTTTGATTTTTAACAGCTATAGCTCTTAATTTTTTGATAGCATTTAAGCCATCAGAGTCAATCTCTTTTATTTTATCTAAATTAATTACAGTCTTCTTATTTTTTGAAATATAGTGTTCAAAATAAGTAACAAAAGATTTAACAGTTGTACAGTTAATTTTACCTTTTAAATAAAAAATTCCTTTTTTTTCTGAGATTTGTAAAGCCATGGATGTATTTTTTAGTGTTTGTATACGTAAATATCAGCTATAGATATCTAATAAGTTTATTTCTTTCGGTAAAACGCAATTTACTTTCGATAAAAAGATGAAAAATAATAGATAAAATAAACTTAATTAATTGTTTTTATATTAGATAGTTAAAAGCTTTTTAACTAATTTATAATGTTTAAGATAAAGTTCAAATAGTTAATTACCTGATAAATGAAAAGGAAAAACACTGATTTGATAAAGAGGGATTTAGATTTAATAAAAAAGCTCCCGGAGGAGCTAATAAAAAAGGGAATTAAACTGTATAAATCAAATCTAAAATCTTTATAAGATAATTTATTTAAATGAAAAATATGAGGGCGCAAAAATATATGTATGTAAACTATTTTTTTGAAAAAAAACCGTAAAAAAAGTAAGGAAAAACCGTAATATTTAAAGAAGTAAAAATTAAAAGCGAAATAAGTTTAGAACGTAAATATTAAAATCTTTTAAAAAGAAAAGAAACACTATTATATAGATAATAAGAATAGCTATTCTATGATATTTTAAGTTCTTTTCAACTCTAAATACTTTTACATAAAAATAAGCAATTATCCTAGGAGGAAAGTACATTAAAGAAAAAAAGATTATACAATAGAGAATAGCAAACATATGATTAACAATTTTTTACCTCAAAAATAATAAAAATATTACAATACAATAAAAAAGAAGCGTCCCCCCGGATAACTTCTTTTTTAACTAACTAAACTATAAAATGAAAAACAAAATCTTAATTTATACTTCAAAGATAGAGTAGAGGTTGGGGTGAATTTTACTTTTTTAGATAAAAAGAATTAAAGTATCGTTGAATAGTATTTTTTCACAAGTAAAAAGGAAATAATATAATTTAAGGAAAGAAAAAGTTAATTAAGGTATTAGTTGAGAATAATAAACTGTCTATTTTAGCTGAAAAATAAAAAAGAGATTAATATTCATGGGAATTTTATCATTCTTTGGTTTGGGATCAAAAGGTCTATTACCAAAAGAAACAGAATTAGTTAATAAGCTAGATTTTAATGTCGAGCTAATGAAAGAGTTAAAAAATGAAGTAAAAAGTGAGTTAATTCAGTTACCATCAATTGACGAAGAAACTGCAGATATTATAGACGGACTTTATAATGGAATTTTCACAAGTACTTCAGAAGATAGAGTAAATTCTATTGTCAAAAAATTTAAGGAAGTATTTAGAGCAAAAGGTTATTTGATATTTGCTTTTACAGGTGAAGATGATATTAAAAGTATTGGGGTCATAAAAGGAACTGATGATCTTGATATTTTAAAATATAGAAGAACGAACGGAATAAATCACGATTATGAAAATGAAGATATAATTGCAAAAATATCAGAATGGAATGAAAGATATGGATTAATAGTAATTGGTTGCGGACAAGATTGGGTTGAATTAGAGTTCAAAAAATTACCTTCTGATTTAAGTATTTTTTCAGAAGAAGTTTATGAATTTTGTCCAGATTCTGTTGATCAAGGAGTTGGAGAAGTAGAAAATTTGAAAGAGTTAATAAAAGAAATGAATGGAATATGGTTGTGGTGGGATTAAAAAATATAGTAATAAAATAAAAAAAGAAGCGTCCCCCCGGATAACTTCTTTTTTAACTAATTAAACTATAAAATGAAAAAACAAAATCTTAATTTATACTTCAAAGATAGAGTAGGGGTTGAGTTGAATTTTGCCTTTTTAGATTAAGCGAGATAAAGTATCGTTGAATAGTATTTTCCTATAAGTAAATAGAATATTGAATGTGATTTATAAAAGGAAGAAGTTGAAGCTTTCAGAAATAAAAAATCTGTATACCATTATTTATAAATGATATACAGATTTTTTTCTGTGCACATAGCGGGAGTCGAACCCGCACGTCCTTACGAACACTAGCCCCTCAATTTAGAAGACATATTTTTTAAACTTCTTTAATGTTAGTTATCAGGTTATTATGTTTTTACTATTTATGTTTTTTGTATTAATTATAGGTACTTTTTTTAATTTAATTAATATAGTAATGTAGTTATAATCAATGTTTTAGATGATAAATGTTAAAAATAAGTGATATTAAAACTTCTGTAATAATTGTTAATAAAAAAGCACAATCTCTTAAACGGTTGTCAATGTAATTATATTAAAGTTATTAGAATTATTAAATAAATTAAGAGGAATTATAGAGGAGATAGATATCCAGTTCATTTAAACAAAATATTAATAAACTGTAGTTATCGCACAAGATTGTTATTTGGTGTAATTGATATAATAGGAAAATAATATATCTAGACTTGTGCTGAACGACTTAAACGCCAAAACCACGTTAAGAATTAATGATATGACTAATGAAAATACATTAATAGACTAATAAAGATGCCAATAAGACCTAAAACAAAACCTAGTAACTTACTGGAAAAAGTTTCGGGATAAACTTTGGTACTATTTTTTGGATTAGGATCTAAAGGCTCCACAATCGAGTGGATTAAACAAAATAAACCTAATAAAAGTACACTTATAAATGACATGCTTTCACTTATAAAAGCATCATACATCACAGATAAAAAGACACAGGTATAGAATAAATTTTTAAAAGCAGTAAGAGTCTTTTTCATAAATCAAATCTAGTAAAAATAAAGTAAAACAGTAGATTCTGGCTTTACTTGAAAAGAAGTTTTGATTTGAGTTTCCAAAGAATGTGAGTTGTTATAGTACTTATGCTTCCAATAAATAAAAAAGCTAAATGTATAGCTAAAATCGGCATTCCACATTTAATACTGCCATCTTGGTTTGGATAAAAAAAACGTGGTAAAACAAAATTATTTAAAATAATAAAAAGAAGAAAAATTAAAAAATCAGGAATGTAAATTCCTTTATTATTTGATAATAAATTAATCATTTTCTTTTTGAAATAGTAAAGTGAAAATTGAATCAATGAAACACCAAAAAAGAAAAGGTAAAGTAAAAACATAGACAATTTAATTAAAACAAATATAGTAAATCAATAAACCTGGAGTATGGTGAATATAAGAAAAGAAAAGCGAACCGAAGTCAGTTTTGAAATAAGTTGAGAATCTTAACAAGTAAGTGGAATTTCAAACATGTTTTCAAAAGGAACACACATACTAAAATCGTCGTAACAACCATCGCAGCCTGGTTCACCATTGTTACCTCCTTTAATAGATTGTTGTTCTAATTTGTTTAAGGTTGTACCTAAGTTAGAAATGTTCTTTAACATAGTATAGATTTTTAAGTTCCTCAAACATATAAATAAAAGAGTTGAACAGATAAAAACCGTAATAAAAGTAAGAGATTTACTTAATTAAAATTAATAAATAATATTCAAACATGTAAACATAAAAAAGCGAACCGAAGTTCGCCTAATCAAGATTGTTAGAATTTAAGCACATTCAGCTATACAATCTGCAATTGAATCTGCTTCACAATGATATACACCGTTACAATAACAAGCAAAAGTATCAAGAGATTTAAATTTTCCACCAGTTACTCCCTTTTGTTCATTGTTGTTTAATACAATACCTAAGTTTGAAATGTTTTTTAACATAATTTGAGTTTTAAATTTCTCAAATCTAAGTAGTAAATGATAAGAAGATTAATTAAAAACCATAAAAAAAGTAAGGATATACCTTACTTAACTAAAATTAACAAAATAAAGTAAAAGTGTAATTTTTTTAAACTTACTATATAGTCGCTAAAGTGATTTAAGTTATAAGTGTTCAAAAGTCCAACTAGCAATACAAGTATGTTTTTTAGAATTGGTGTAGAAACATATTATAAGAGAGTATAGAAATTTGAAAATTGTAGGAACTTTTTTATCAAAAACTTAAGTAAAAAGGGCTTGTTGTTTGTTTGTGTTTATTTGTTTGATTTATAGATGTGTAAAGCTTTTTTGCATAAGGATATAGGTACTGTTACAGGTACTTTTATGCTTTTTTTCTTGAAAGGCTAGGAGTGAAGTATAAAAAAACACTTATAAATATGTTTATAAGTGTTTGATAATTAAGGTTTTATTTTCTGTGCACATAGCGGGAGTCGAACCCGCACGTCCTTACGAACACAAGCCCCTCAAGCCTGCGCGTCTACCAATTCCGCCATACGTGCATAAACTAAAAAAGTTAAGCAAATGCTTAACTTTTTGGTGACCGGGCTGGGGCTCGAACCCAGGACCCTCTCCTTAAAAGGGAGATGCTCTACCAACTGAGCTACCCGGTCATTGCTTCCTTGCAAAAGCGGTTGCAAATATACAACTGTTCTTTAACCTAAAAAAGCTTTTTTGTAATAATTTTTACTCATATTTGTAACTGCTTAATTATTAGTTTATGAAAATTGTTTTATTAGGGTATATGGCAAGTGGAAAATCTACAATTGGTAGGTTATATGCCAAAAAAATGGGAATTTCTTTCATCGATTTGGATGATTATATTGAAGAAAAAGAACAAAAGTCTATTTCTGAAATTTTTGAAACTAAAGGAGAAATATATTTTAGAAAACAAGAACACTTCTATTTAAAAGAACTATTAGCTCTCGATGCAAGTTTTATTTTGGCTCTAGGTGGTGGAACTCCTTGTTATGCGGGTAATATGGATTTATTATTAGCCGATACAAATGTAAAAACTGTATATATGCAAACAAGCATTAATACAATAGTAGAAAGGCTAAAAAATGAAAGAAACAAGCGTCCTTTAGTAGCAAGACTTAGTGAAGAAGAATTGCCAGAATACATAGCTAAGCATTTATTTGAAAGAAGTTACTTTTATAACAAAGCAACGATGAAACTTAAAATAGACGATAAAAAAGAAGAAACACTTCTTACTGAATTAGAGGAATACGTTAATCCAAATAAGCAATAGTTTCGTTTTCTTTAAACTCAACAGTAACATGTTCTTTAATAGAAGTAGATAAAGAAATTCCTTTAAAATCAGCTTTTACAGGATATTTTTTATGATTCCTATTTACTAATACAGCTGTTTTAAAACGTTTTAAAGGTACGTCTAAAAAATGCTTTACACCATATATAAGAGTCGTACCTGAGTTTAAAACATCATCTACTAAAACTAATGATTTGTTTTCATACTCATTTACTTTTAAAGATGTTGTAATAGGAGAAATAGGATTTTTCTTATCTATAGAAACTTTACATAATATAGGTTTCAAAGTAGAAATATTAGATAATACCTCCACAATTTTTTCAGCAAACAAATAACCATTATTGGCAATCCCGGCTATAATAATCTCAGTTTCATTACTATTACTCTCATAAATTTGAAAAGCAATTCTACGAGTTTTTTGTTCTATTTGAGTATTGGTTAAAATAATAGTCTCAGCTGATGTCATGTTTGTTGTAAATTTTTGTAAAGTTATTATAAATTAAACTCTTTTTCGCTAGAATCTTCATAATAATCGTCAATATCACGTCGGTCTTTTTTAGTTGGCCTTCCTGTACCTTTTTTTCTATAATAATCTTTAGAATATTTTAATAGCTCAGTCTTCTCAAACTCTTCTTTAGGAGTTAAGTCTTTCCTATATAAATCAACCAACTTTGCACCAACTCTATTAGGTGGTATATCTAAAACTTTAATTTTATAATTAATTTGATTTTTTCTAATCGTTATTTCTTCGTTTCCAAAGATATCTTTAGATGGTTTTAAATTAGTACCATCTATCTTTACATGTCCTTTTTTACAAGCTTCTGTAGCTATGCTACGTGTTTTAAATAAACGAATACACCACAAATATTTATCAATTCTCATATAAAAAGGTTAAAATTTAAAATACATTTTTTACAAAGGTATAAAAATGGTAAATTGCGCGTTAAAATTTCAAAACTAAATGATAAAATTTAAACATTTTTTTTATACGGCCATAGTAAGTGTTATCTTATATTCTTGTGGAACAGGTTCTGGTAATACTATTGCAGCTTTTGATCACAAAGGGCAGGCAGTAAAAGATAAAGACTCTATTATAAAATTTTTAAATAATTATTATTATGATGATACTAAAGACTCAATTAAGCCTTTAGTTTCAGGTAAAACTCCATTATCTCAAGATAGTAGGGTAATAAAGAAAAGTCACACTGTAAACGATATTGAATATGATTTGTATCATATTGTGGTTAAAGAAGGTGAATCTCCAAAAGGAAGTCCAACAGCTGTAGACTCTGTATTAACTAAATATCAAGTTTGGTATAGTACAAAAACTAGTGAATTTAAACTAGCAGAAACAGGTGCTACTGCACAATGGTGGAGTTTAGCCGTTACTACAGGAGCAGGATTTGCCCCAAGTCCAATAAGAGGATGGGCTTTTGGTATACCTAATTTTAAAGCAGGTATTAATGATCCTATTAATGGACCTATTAATTATAAGAAATTTGGTAAAGGAATATTAATAATGCCTTCAGGTTTAGCATATCAAAATAGAAGTGCTAATAGTGTACCAGCAAATGCGCAATTAATATTTTATATAGATTTATTAGATTTTGCTGTAAATACAGATCATGATTTAGATAAAGTCCCTACTATATTAGAGGATATTAACAAAGACGGCATATTTATTAATGATAGAACAGATGATGATGCCTTACCTAATTATTTAGATTCAGATGATGATGGTGACGGTAAATTAACTAAAGATGAAGATGCTAATGGTGATGGTGATCCAACTAATGATTTTAGTGATCCAAACAAACCTACTGTACCAGATTATTTAAATAGAGATATTAAATAAAATAGATATAAAAAAAACCGAAGTTTTAACTTCGGTTTTTTTTATATGCTAGATTTATATTTTTAGAATCTATATGATAAACCTACAATAATTTGATTTACTCTTGTATCAAAATTAACAGTACTTGTATTTAGTAAACTACTTTCTGTATCAGAAAAAGCTCTTTCCCAGCGTACATCTAAACCTAATTTTCCTATATCAACACCAGCTCCTAATTGCATTCCTACAGAAAAACCATCAGCTTTTACATTAGTTATATTACTAATGCTAAAATCTCCATCTAAAACATATTGGAATGAAGGTCCCGCAAAAACACGTCCAATGCCAAAAACCTTTTTCCCTAATAATACAGGTATATCAATTTTTCTAAACTCATAACTAGTAGTACTTGGATTTGCAGATTTAGGTAAATAAACAACTTCATTACTTAATTGTGTATACACTAATTCTGGTTGAATAAATAAACCAAGCACAGGGATTTTTCCACGTAACCAAATACCAGCATGAAATCCTGTTTTACTTTTTGCTCCGCTAAGAATATCACTACTTACATTTGAAATAGATTTAGAATTGTAGTTAACACCTCCTTTAATTCCAAAATGTATTTGACTTTGTGCAAACTGAATACTTCCTATAAAAAGAAGCGCCATTAAAATTACTTTTTTCATCTTTTTTTTGATTTGAATGTATGTATAAAACTTATTTTTAATTAATATATTGGATGAGTATAAATAAAGAAGCATCATTTTAAGACTAAAATGATGCTTTTTAATTTTATGTTTTGAAAGTTTATTTTCTAGAAATTACTTTTTCAACAGCTTTAATGATTGCTTTATCGTTTATTTCGTATTTCTCCATCAATTCAGCTGGAGTAGCAGATTCACCAAAAGTATCATTTACAGCAACAAATTCTTGTGGAGTAGGGGCATTAGTAGCTAAACAACGAGCAACACTTTCACCTAAACCTCCATATTTGTTATGCTCTTCAGCAGTAACAATACAACCAGTTTTTGCAACAGATTTTAAAATAATCTCTTCATCTAAAGGCTTAATTGTATGTATATTGATTACTTCAGCAGAAATTCCTTTTTCTTCTAATTGCTCAGCAGCTTGTAAAGCTTCCCAAACTAAGTGTCCAGTAGCTACAATAGTAACATCGTTTCCTTCAGTTAATTTAATTCCTTTTCCAATTTCAAAAGGTTCATCAGTCATAAATACTGGTACTTTTGGTCTACCAAAGCGTAAATAAACTGGTCCTTCAAAATTAGCAATAGCAATAGTAGCTGCTTTTGTTTGACTGTAATCACAAGTATTAATAACTGTCATACCAGGCAACATTTTCATTAAACCTATGTCTTCTAAAATTTGGTGTGTAGCTCCATCTTCACCTAAAGTTAATCCTGCGTGAGAAGCACAAATTTTTACATTTTTATCTGAATAAGCAATAGATTGACGAATTTGATCGTAAACACGACCAGTAGAAAAGTTTGCGAAAGTTCCTGTAAAAGGTATTTTACCTCCAATAGTTAATCCAGCTGCAATTCCCATCATGTTTGCTTCTGCAATACCAATTTGGAAAAAACGCTCAGGATGATTCTTCTCAAAATCTCCCATTTTTAACGATCCAGTTAAGTCTGCACATAATGCAACAACATTTTCGTTTGTTTTTCCTAATTCAGTTAAACCATCACCAAATCCAGATCTGGTATCTTTTTTTTCAGTATAAGTATATTTTTTCATCAGTTATGTTGTGTGAAATACGGGTCAAAAATAATCTTTTATAAAAATGTATGCTACAAATTTATCAATTCTTTGTAAAGTTTATGAACAGGAAAGCCCATAACATTAAAATAACTACCTTCTAACTTTGTAATTCCTATTTTTCCAATCCATTCTTGAATACCATAAGCCCCAGCTTTATCAAAGGGTTTGTAGGTATTTATGTAATAGTTAATTTCATCATCGGTAAGTTCTTTAAATGTTACTATTGTTGTATCATTTAATATATGTTTATGTTCTTTTCCTGATAAACATATAGAAGTTATTACTTGATGTGTATTATTTGATAATTCTTTAAGCATTTGAAAGGCCTCTTCGTAATTTTTAGGCTTACCAAGCGCTTTGTTATTAAACCAAACAATAGTATCTGATGTAATTAATAAATCATTTTCATTTAATTCATCTATAAAAGGCTCAGATTTTAAATTGGCTAAAAAATCAGTTATTTCGGTACCTAATAATTCAGGTGGATAAATTTCTTCAACTTCTTTTGTTCTTATTTCAAAATCGAAATCTAAATCTTTAAGAAGTTGTTGTCTTCTAGGTGAATTAGAAGCCAAAATAATATTGTAATTGGATAATTTATTTGATAACATATTTAAAATAGTAAGTAACAATAGGAATACTAAAAATACCTAGTAAATAGGCTATATTGATTGCTTTAGAGGCTAGTTTATATCCTTTAGGTCCATTAGCATTGATTAAGAAATACATAACAATTAATTCAGGAATAGTACAAAGTAGAAAAATAGCTAATAAAAAGGCTCTACTTTTAATATAGATTACAGAAAAATATAATACAATAATACATATTGCTATAACTAAAATTAAAGCGATATTCTTAGTTCTTTTTCTTCCTAAAATTACGGGTAATGTTGTGTTTTTTCTAGAGTAATCATAATCTATTCTATTAATATCAATTATAGTATCTCTAAGTAGATTACTTAAAAAAGAAAGTATAGCAAATAGAATAGCAATAGATTGCAATTTAAAGAATAAATCCCACTGAGTTGGAGTTAAATTAATAGGAGCATCAAACCATAAAACAATCAGAATTATAAAAGGTTTTAAAAACGACCTACCAATACTATTAATAAATGTTTTATTCATAGTATTAGCTGCATAAATAATAGTAGCAATTAAGCAACAGATGAAAATAAAACTATAATAAGGCTTGTTTATTTTAAATGATAATATAGTTCCTAGGAAAATACCTAAAAAAGAAAAAAGAATAACGAACTTTTTTATCTTATAAAGAGGGAAAACATTTTTCTTACCTTTTTTTCGTCTGTAATAACTAGATAAATATCCTGTTGCTATTATAAAAGAAGTAGCTAATGCTAAAATGCTTAAATCTAAAAAAGACAGTGTTGTTTTAAAACCACAACCATATAAGAAGCAGTATTTAAAGAGAAAGAGGATAAAGGTAAAATAGAGTAGTTCTTTCCAACGAATTATATTAAAAAAAACAGAAAGCATTAATTAAATGCTTTTTTAATTCTTGCCAAATTCTTTTTGTTGTCTCTATCTTTTATAGTTTGGCGTTTATCGTGAGTCTTTTTTCCTTTAGCTAAAGCTATTTCAAGTTTTGCCCAACCGTTTTCATTAATGAAAAGTTTTAAAGGAACTATTGTACTTCCTTTAGCTTCAACTTCTCTTTCAAGTTTTTTTAATTCACGCTTGTTTAATAATAAACGGCGTTCACTTTTAGGTTTGTGGTTATAACTATTTCCAAAAGCATATTCTTCAATATACATATTAATAACAAAAAGCTCACCTCGATCATTAAATTCACAAAAACTTTCGGTAATACGAGCCTTACTAAGTCTTATTGATTTTATTTCAGTACCTGTAAGCTGAATACCAGCTGTATATTTATCAAGTATCTCGTATTCAAAACGAGCTTTTTTATTCTGTATGTTGATGTTTTTTTGCATAAGTAAAAGCAAATATAAATATAATTGTTAAGCTTATTTATAAAAATAATAAACTATGATTTTAGTCATGATTTTACATAAACCTTCAAAGTAATTTTGTCTTTGAAATAAGTGAATAATTAAATTTAAAAATTATGAAAAAATTAGTGTTAGGCTTAATTTTCGGGGTGTTATTAGTAGGGAACATCAATGCTCAAGAAAAAACAAAAGATGAGAAAAAATGGCAAGCTAGGTTTAGATGGGTATCTGTAATGCCTAATGAATCTGCTAGAATAGGAACTATTGGAGGAGATGTTGAAATTAGTAACAGTTTTATCCCTGAACTAGATTTTACCTACTTTTTTACTGAAAACATTGCAGCTGAATTAATTTTAGGAACAGCGAAACATAATGTAAATGCTGTAGGAACAGCTTTAGGTAATGTAGATTTAGGACATGTATGGTTGTTACCTCCAACTTTAACGGTACAATATCACTTTAATTTAAATAATTTTAGACCTTATGTAGGTGCTGGTGGTAACTATACTATTTTTTATAGTGCTAATCCAGGTGCTGTTGTTGATGTATCTTACAAAAATTCTTTTAGTTATGCATTTCAAGCTGGATTTGATTATGATTTAGATGATACATGGTTTTTAAATGTAGATGCTAAATACATAGGTTTAAGTACAGATGTTACCGTAAATGCTGGGGCAGCTACTGTTCCTGCTGCCGTAGATATAAATCCACTATTAATTGGTTTTGGTGTTGGTATGAGGTTTTAATGATTACTGATATATAAATATAAAGAGCAACCTTTTTGGGTTGCTTTTTTTATTAACATAACTTTAAATTTTATCGTATAATATTCTTGTAGTTTTGTTAAAACAAACAGTAAAATAAAACTTATGCGTTATATGTATGCAATTTGTATACTATTCCTAGTTTCTTGTAAACCTCAGTTTACAGCGCAAGAGATAGTAGACAAATCAATAGAAAACTCTAATTTGAGTGCGTTGAAAAATGCTACAATTTCTTTTAATTTTAGAAAGAAATTTTATCAAGCTAACAGGAATAATGGTCTTTTTGAGTTTATCAAAGAAGAAAAAAAAGATTCTTTAACTATTAAAGATATATTATCAAATGATAGTTTTAAACGATATGTAAATGATAGTTTGGTTGAATTACCAGAGAAAAAGCAAAAGGGGTATGGAAATTCAGTAAACTCAGTACATTATTTCTCAATTTTACCTTTAGGATTAAATGATAAGGCAGTTTTTAAGAAAGTACTAGGAGAAACTACCATAAAAGGAAAAGAATACTACAAAATAGAAGTAACTTTTAGTGAAGAAGGTGGTGGAACCGATTTTGACGATGTATTTATTTATTGGTTTTCTAAAGATAACTTTCAGTTAGATTACCTAGCTTATAAGTATCATACAAATGGAGGAGGAGTACGTTTTAGAGATGTAAAAAAAGAAACTTTGGTCGATGGAATTCGTATTGTAGATTATAACAACTACAAACCTTTAAATAAAGACATCGATTTTTATAACATCGATAAATTATACGATGAAGGAAAGCTTAAAAAAGTTTCTGAAATTATTTTAGAAAATGTTCAAATTAAATTAAACAAATAGAAGTTAATCTACTTTTAATAAAGTAGGAGACTTCACATCATCAATGGTTGTAATGATGTACAAATTTGCATTATTACGATCATTGATAAATTCATATTTTTCTTCATCTAAAATTTTATTAGCTAAAGCGGGAGTTGTATTGCTATGACCAACTACTAAAACCGTTTTTCCTTTAGTTGCTTTTTCAAATTCTGAATCAAATAAATTCTTTGGGTTGTATGAAAGTACTTCTAAATTTTTATTTTTTGCTGTTGGAGCAGCAGTCTGTTGTGTTCTTTTGTAGTTAGTAGCATAAACCATATCGAAATCAACATCTTTAAGAACTTCAGCCCATTTTTTTGCACGTGCTAATCCTTTTTCATTCAGATTAGGGTCTTTATTAGTAGCATCAGTTCTGTCTTTTTCGGCATGGCGAATTAAATAGTAAGTTGTTGTAACGGTTTCTTTTTTAGTACAAGAACTTATGATAAATAATAAGATAAAAAGTTTAAAGTATTTCATTTCCTAATCGTTAAAGTATCTAGCTTGTTTAATGTATAAATTTCTATTATTGCCATCAATTTTAAACTCGATGTCTAAGCCAAAATTAAGAAAGGTTTTTCGTCTTTTATAAACTTTTTTATAAAAGTATTTTTTTATAGTATAAAGTTGTTTTGATAAATTTAAAATTTCATCTTCAGAAAGTATCAATTTGTTTTTACTTAAACTTGAGTAGGTAATAACTTCAATAACTTCTTTATTAGAATATAATTCAATATCAGCTCCTTCATAACATAAAATTTGCTCGCTTACAATATCTTTATTTGGATTTACAACTGGTTCTTCACCTAGTTGGATATTGATGACATTTCCATAAAAATCTTTTCGATATAAGTTTTTTGTAATTGCTACACCATTTGCTATTTCATTAGGAAAAGAGCGATGTGCTAAAATTCCCATTGCTACTGTTTTTTGATTGATATTAAATAATTCTCGTTCTAAAAATGCTGATTTGTTCCATAAGCTAGCCCAAACTTTTTTTATAGCCTTAGCAAATGTTTTTTTTGAATCATTTAAAACACCAGTTTTAGATGTGTATAAACCAGCACCGCTAAAACCAATGATATCTTCTGCGTTGGTAGAGCTTCTAAAGCGAATTCTATCATAGTTACAATTATCGCTAATTCTTTTATTGATGTTAGCGATTAATACAGAATCAATAGGAGCTTTTTTTATTTCTTTTTTTATTTTTTTTAGATTGATAAAAAGCAAACTATCATTTTTAAATGTATTATAATTATCAATAGTTTTAAGGATGAGTTTGCCAATATCATGCTTTTTAATATGCTGTAAATAATAGTAAAAAGGAATTGCAAAAGAACATTCTGGAACTTTAAAATTAGAATTTAAAGATAACTTGTACAATTCTCCAAAATTAGCAGCTTTTCCACCTACAGCATCAATCATCTTATGATGTAAGTCTTTTCCAGAAATTAACTGATGTACTTTACTGTTAATGTCTAAATCTTTTAATTTTCTTTTTCTCTCTTTAGTTTTTCTATCAAATTTCTTTTTTGAAATAGTTTTAATTAAAAAAGTGTCTGGTTTAACTTCAAAAGAAACATAATTTCCATTTTTTTCTTTTAGAAGAGGGTTGGTATAAGCATTTTTATAGGTTGCAACAGGTATTTTTCTATTAATCCCTAAAACTGAGATATGACTTAAAGGTGTTTGCATTCTAGTAGTAATTACTCCATTTACAATGGGTAATCTTAAAATAGGTTTGTTTACCACAACAATATCAGTCTTATCAATTTTTTCATTTTCTAAGTTGTCAATGTCAATAAAGCGTAATTTTCCATAAGATTTGTTTAAAGAAATAGGTTGATAAATTTGGTTACCATAAATCTCATTTGCTGAAATTGTAGGAATTAATAACTGTTTTTTTTCTTTGACTAATCTAGAAGTGTTTAAGAAGAACTTAAAATTTTTGAAATAAGAAGTACTTTTAACCTTATTGTATAGAAAAATAATGTCTTGAATACTCATTTTATCAGCAGGAGATAGTTCTAAAGTATAAGTGTTTAGGTTTTGATAGTAGTTAATATTAGCAAGTAAAAATCGTTTGTTTTTGTGCTGTTCTTTGTAATTATACTTATTGAAGTTGTCTAAAGGAATGTCGTACTCTAGGTAGTTTATAACAAACTCATAGTGATATTTATAAGTTTTATTGTTGGTATAATACAGTTTTTTGTTTTTTAAGTTGTAAACTATTTTTAGCGATTTTACAAAGCCATATTTGTTAGATAATGGTTTGTGAGATAGTTTATTAAATTCTTCAATTGTTTTTAAACTGCCTTTATAATTTTGCGCATGTAAGTTAAACGCAAGAAATAAAAAAGTAACTATTGTAATTAAAGGCTTCATTAAATTGTAGAATAATGGATAACAATATCCGTGGTGTTGTTAAGATAGTCAATCTTTTTTACATCAATTTTTTGAATTGTAATGTTCAATTGTTTTTCAATAGATTTTATTAATTCTTGTTCATCTTGAAGATTAAAGTTTTCAGTGTTAGCATAAGTAATTGTAGTGGTTTTTAATTTCTTATGCATGAAAATTTTTTCTAATACTCCAATAAAAATAATAACAATGATGTTTGAAAGTATAAGCTCTTTATAGTAATGCCATTCGGTTAAAGAATTAATAATAGATAAACCTATAATGGAGAATAGGTAAGTCATTTCTTTAATGCTTATAGCCGAAGTTCTGTAGCGGATAATTCCAAAAATAGCAAAGAGTCCTAAAGCAAAACCTAGTTGTAATTCAATACTTTTAAGGAGGTAACAAAGCAAAAAAACGATTAACCCGATAATGAAGTAGGTAAAAACATAATCGCTGTTCTTGTTCGATTTATAATAAATAAAACGAATTATTATGATAGAAATGACAATGTTTATGAGTAGTTTAAGTAGGAATTCATTCATCGATAGCTGTATTGTTTTTACTAAAATAGGAAATTATTAGATTTCTATAAATAAGAAAAGCCAAAACACAAAGGTTTTGACTTTTCGAAATAACTATATATATAAACTATTAATTTTCTACTAAACTAGATTGGTTTCTAAAAACTAACTTATCGTCAAAAGCGTCCAATAAAATAATGCTGTCAGTTGTTATTTTACCTGATAATATTTCTTTAGATAATTGGTTTAATACCTGTTTTTGTATGACACGTTTTACCGGACGTGCTCCAAATTCAGGTTGAAACCCTTTTTCAGCTAAATAACCAATAGCTTCATCCGTAGCATCTAGAGTAATTCCCTGCTCTGATACCATTTTCTTTACGCTGTTTAGCTGTAACTTCACTATTTGCTTAATATTATCTTGCGATAAAGGTGTAAACATAATAATGTCGTCAATTCTATTTAAAAACTCAGGACGAACTGTTTGTTTTAGTAATCCTAAAACTTCAGTTTTAGCTGTTTCCATTGTAGAGTAAACATCTCCTTTAAAGTTTTCAAACTTTTCTTGAATTATATGGCTCCCCATATTTGAAGTCATAATAATGATTGTATTTTTAAAATCAGCTACACGACCTTTATTATCAGTTAACCTACCTTCATCTAAAACTTGTAAAAGAATATTAAAAGTATCAGGATGAGCTTTTTCAATTTCATCCAATAAAACTACCGAATATGGCTTTCTTCTAACAGCTTCAGTTAATTGTCCACCTTCATCATAACCAACATATCCCGGAGGTGCTCCAACTAAACGACTTACTGAATGACGTTCTTGATATTCACTCATATCAATACGAGTCATTGCATTTTCATCGTCAAATAAATAATCAGCTAAAGCTTTTGCTAATTCTGTTTTACCAACTCCAGTAGTTCCTAGGAATAAGAAACTTCCAATTGGTTTATTAGGATTTTGTAATCCTGCTCTTGATCTACGTACAGCGTCAGAAACAGCTTCAATAGCTTCTTCTTGTCCAACAACACGTTTGTGTAATTCGTCCTCTAATTTTAGAAGCTTTTCTCTTTCCGACTGTAACATTTTCGTTACAGGTACACCAGTCCATTTAGCAACAACTTCTGCAATGTCATCATAAGTAACTTCTTCTTTAATTAAAGCGTTCTCACTTTGATTTGCTAAAATTTCTTGCTGTGTTTCTAATGCTTCCTGAGCCTCTTTTATCTTACCATAACGTATTTCAGCAACCTTTCCGTAATCTCCTTGACGCTCTGCTTTTTCGGCTTCTACTTTGTAGTTTTCAATGTCTGTTTTTAATTGTTGGACAGCATCTACTACACTTTTTTCAGATTGCCATTTAGCATTTATTTCATTGCGTTCTTCTTTTAAGTTAGCAATATCAGCATTTAACGATTTTAACTTTATCTCATCATTTTCTCGTTTAATAGCTTCAATTTCTATCTCTAACTGCATTATTTTACGATCTAAGACATCTAATTCTTCTGGCTTAGAGTTAATCTCCATTCGTAATTTAGAAGCAGCTTCATCCATTAAATCAATGGCTTTGTCTGGTAAAAAACGATTGGTAATATAACGTTGCGATAATTCTACAGCTCCAATAATGGCCTCATCTTTAATACGAACTTTATGATGTGTTTCGTATTTATCCTTAATACCACGTAAGATTGAAATAGCGCTTTCTGTATCTGGTTCATCTACCAATACTTTTTGAAAACGACGTTCTAAAGCTTTATCCTTTTCAAAATACTTTTGATATTCATCTAGAGTAGTGGCACCAATAGCTCTCAGTTCACCACGAGCTAAAGCTGGCTTTAAAATATTAGCAGCATCCATAGCTCCTTGACCACCTCCAGCACCAACTAAAGTGTGAATTTCGTCTATAAATAAAACAATATCACCTTCTGAAGTAGTAACTTCTTTTACAACCGACTTTAAGCGCTCTTCAAATTCACCTTTGTATTTTGCCCCCGCGATTAAAGCTCCCATGTCTAAAGAAAAAATTTGTTTTTCTTTTAAGTTTTCAGGAACATCACCACGAATAATTCTATGAGCTAAGCCTTCTGCAATAGCAGTTTTACCAGTACCTGGTTCACCTACTAAAATTGGATTGTTTTTTGTTCTTCTTGATAAAATTTGAAGTAAACGACGAATTTCTTCATCACGTCCAATAACAGGATCTAATTTTCCATCTTGTGCTAATTGATTTAAGTTTTTAGCATATTTATTTAATGAATTATACGTTTCTTCTGCACTTTGAGATGTAACACGATCTCCTTTACGTAATTCATTAATAGCAGCTATGACTAACTTTTCAGTAGCTCCTTGATCTTTTAAAGCTTGTCCAATTCCGCTTTTTGATTTTATAATGGCAAGTATTAAATGCTCGATAGATACGTATTCATCGTTCATTTTTTTTGCAATAATACTTGCTTCATTTAAGGTTTTACTTGCTTCTCTAGAAAGCATTATATCGACACCAGAAACTTTAGAGTAACTTTCTAGTTGTTTGTCTAAAATTTGCTGTACAACATCTAAATTGATGTTGAGTTTTTTTAATATAAATGGTAACACATTTTCATCAACTAAAGAAATAGCCTTAAAAATATGCTCATTTTCTATTTGATTATGACCATAACTTTGCGCTAATTGCTGCGCTTGTTGAATGGTTTCTTGTGATTTTATTGTATAATTGTTAAAATTCATGTTTTGTAGATTTCAAATTCAATACCATTCAAAAAAAAGTAAATAAAACGGTCAAAATGTCTTTATTTTTATTGTTTCTGCTGACTTTTTGACTTGTTGAAAGGAATTGTAAATTGAGGCGACAGAATCAAAAAAATAGTAATGGGTATATTAAATTCAATATTTGGTAGTAAAAAAACTAAAAAAGAGGAACAACAATCATTTGTAAATTGGATTCCTTTAACTTCAATAAATCAATTAGAAGAAATCAAAAAGCAATCTAAAAATGAAGTTGTAGCTATTTTTAAGCATTCGACAAGATGTGGTATTAGTAGTATGGCTATAAAACGTTTTGTAAACAGTTTTGATGAGTCGATGAAAGACTTTAAAGTGTACTATTTGGATTTACTTTCTTATAGAGATTTATCAAATGAGGTAGGGTATGAATTCCAAGTTTTACACCAATCACCTCAGTTATTGGTAATTAAAAATGGAATAGCTGTAGCACATGCTTCACACTATAGTATTGCTGAAATTGATTTAAAAAGTTTTTAAAAAACCTAATGTTTATTGTTGTATTTATCTAAATACATCGTAATTTTGCGTCTCCCAAAAAAGTTTTAAAATTGAGTAACGAAACAACGACGACTTCACAAGCTCCTAAAGGAAAAAGCTTATATAGCTACCAAAAGGATGCGCTTAATAGAATTTTTAAAAGTTTTGAAAATGCTCCCCCAAATTATCATCTGTTATATCAGTTACCAACAGGAGGAGGGAAGACAGTAATTTTCTCAGAAATTACACGTCAATTTTTAAAACATTATCAAAAGAAAGTTTTGATAATGACACACCGTATAGAACTTTGTAAACAAACAGCTAGAATGTTAAGCGAGTTCGGTGTTGAAAATAAAATTATAGATAGTAAAGCTAGCTTAGACGATCAAGGTCAATATGATTGTTTTGTAGCAATGGTTGAAACACTTAACAATCGTTTGAACGACGATATGTTAGATATTTCAGATGTTGGATTAGTAATTATTGATGAGGCTCACTATAATTCGTTTACCAAATTATTTAAGTTTTTTGATAAGTCGTTTGTTCTTGGTGTTACAGCAACTCCATTAAGTTCGAATATCAAATTACCAATGCGAGATAATTATGATGAGTTAATTGCTGGTGAAAGTATTGGTAACTTAATTCAGAATGAATATTTAGCAAAAGCAAATGTATATTCATATAATGTAGGTTTAACTTCGTTAGAAGTTGGTGCGAATGGTGATTATACCGTAAAGTCTTCAGAGGATTTATATACAAACACAGACATGTTATCTAAGCTTTTACAAGCTTATGAAGAACGTGCTAAAGGAACTAAAACACTTATCTTCAATAATGGTATTAATACTTCGTTACATGTATTTGATACTTTTAAGAAAGCAGGATATCCAATTGCTCATTTAGATAATACAAATACTAAAAAAGAGAGAGATTTTATATTACAGTGGTTTCATAAAACACCAAATGCTATTATCACTTCTGTAAGTATTTTAACAACTGGATTTGATGAACCATCTGTGCAGTCTATTATTTTAAATAGAGCGACAAAATCATTAACATTATACTACCAAATGATTGGTAGAGGATCTCGTATTTTACCAGGAAAATCTGAATTCAATGTAATTGATTTAGGTAATAATTTCCACCGTTTTGGACCTTGGGGAGCTGATTTAGATTGGCAAAAAATGTTTAGATCACCTAATTTCTATTTAGATAATTTATTATCTGATGAAGAAATTGAAAGTGATTTTAGATATGAATTACCTGCAGATGTAAAAGAAGAATTTTCAAATTCTACCGATTTATATTTTGATGTAAAACGAGTATATGTAGATACAATTCAGGCAGGTCAATCTTCTAAAAAAGTACTTGAAAAATCAATAGAACATCACGCAAAACTTTGTATTGAAAATAGTGAAGACGTTTTTGATGCTTTAATTTTAGCTAAAAAACTAGGCGGTGATATTGATGATAGAATTTTTAGATATTCTAAGTGTATTTGTAAGAGTACACACAATTTTATAGATTGGTTACAAGATGATTATAGAAAGAAATTAAATACGTATTTACGTAATAATTTCGATGAAGTTTACGAACAAATTCACGGTCATCCACCACCAGAAGAAGAATAAAAAATAGATTCTTAGTTCAAATTATTTAGAGTCCTATTTAAACTACGAACCGTAATTCCTAAATAGTTAGCAATATCTTTTTTAGAAAATACTTTATCGAAGTTTGGATAGGATTTTTTTAGTTTTAAAATATTTTCTTCTATAGAATACGATTGTTGAAACGAGTGTCTTGGTGCTTTGTAAGCAATTTTAGCTGCAAGTGATTTCATCACAAGTCTATTAAAAATAGGATCGTTTTCAAGTAATTGAGTATAGTTTTGGTGAGAAATTTTATATAACTCTACTTCAGAAATGGCTTCAATGGTACAAAAACTTAATTTTCTACTAAAAACTTCTAATTCACCAAATTCCATTCCTTCTCCTAAGAATTCTTGGATAAAATCTTTTCCATTTTCATCAGATAAATAGCATTTAGTAATACCACTTTTTATAATGAATAATGAATGATAACGCTTATCTTGTTTTAAAACAACCTCTTTTGCAGTATATTTTTCTAGTGTAAAATAATCTAAATGTTTTTCAACTAGAACTTCAACATAGGATAGAAAATCAGGATTTATTCGAATCATTTTTATAGTTGGGACATTTGTCCTTTTATAAGAATTATAATAGTTAGTTTTTTGCAGTGTAAAATTATAAATAATGAATTACATGAAGGGTTTTTTAGAGCAAATAAATTTTATAAAAGAAATAGATAAGTTAAAGTATATACAACGAAAAACAAAGTTGTTTAATAGCAATAGATGTGAGAATGATGCAGAGCATAGTTGGCATTTAGCAATGATGACAATTATTTTAGCAGAACATTCTGATGTTAAGATAGATGTTTTAAAAGTTTTAAAAATGGTTTTGATTCATGACATTGTTGAAATTGATTCGGGAGATGTTTTTATTTTTGATAATGATAAGAACCATAAAAATACTTTTGAAGAATTAAAAGCTGCCAAAAGAATATTTGGATTATTACCAGAGAAGCAGGCTAAGGAATTTATTGATATCTGGTTAGAATTTGAGGAAGGAGAAACCAATGAAGCTAAATTTGCCAAAGCAATGGATCGTTTTGAACCTATTTTACAAAATGTTTCTAATAATGGAGGAACTTGGAAAGAATACAATGTTCCGCTAGATAAAGTATTAAAAAAGACGAGTCCAATTGAAAACGGATCGAAATTGATATGGGATTACTCAAAAAAAGAAATAGAAGAAGTATTTACATCATTCTAAATGAAAACAACAAACACTAAATTATATTCTACAAGTTTTATTCTTGTTTGTATTAGCTCGTTATTTTTTTCAGCAAGTTACAATATGTTAATTCCTGAATTACCAAATTATATAAGTGGCTTAGGAGGAGCAGAATACAAAGGATTAATTATTGCACTGTTTACGTTAACAGCAGGATTATCAAGACCTTTTAGTGGTAAGCTTACAGATACTGTTGGGCGTAAACCAATTATGATTTTTGGTGCGTTAGTTTGTATTATTTGTGGGGTTTTATATCCAATTTTAACTACTGTATCAGGTTTTTTATTTTTACGTTTATTACATGGATTTTCTACAGGTTTTAGTCCAACAGCCATTGCAGCCTATGTATCAGACATTATACCTAAAAATAGACTAGGAGAGGCAATGGGAATTCAAGGGTTGTGTTTTAGTTCTGGTTTAGCTTTAGGGCCAGCTTTGGGAAGTTATATTAAACTTTATACAAGTTATACCATTCTTTTTTATAGTTCATCATTACTAGCATTGCTATCTATTGTATTAATTTTAAGAGTAAAAGAAACTTTAATCAATACTCAAAAAATACAGTATGCTACATTTAAAATAGCTAAAGGAGATATAATTGCTAAAGAAGCATTACCATCGGCAGTTATAACATTTGTAACTTATTTAGGTTTTGGAGTTATTTTAACTTTGATACCAGATTGGAGCGAACATTTAACAATTATAAATAAGGGAACATTTTTTATTGTATTTACAATTTCGTCTTTATTTGTAAGAATGATAGCAGGAAAAGTTTCTGATAAATACGGAAGAATAATAGTGATTCAAATAGGACTTATAGTTTTAGCTATCTCACTGGTTTTATTGGGCTATTTAAATTTTAAAAATGGCTTATTAATTAGTGCAGCCATATATGGTTTAGCTATGGGAATTTTATCGCCAACAATTAATGCTTGGACAATAGATTTAAGTAATCCATTAACCAAAGGAAAATCTATAGCAACAATGTATATTGCTTTAGAGGCAGGAATTGGGCTTGGTGCATTTTTCTCTGGTTGGTACTATAGAGATGATATTTTAAAAATCCCTATAACTTTTTATACCTGTGCATTTTTTGCTGTTGTTGGCTTGTATTATATTACTAGGTTAAAAATAAATAAAGATTATAAATAAAAAAAGATGCTCAAAATGAGCATCTTTTTATTATAAATTATATGGTTTTACTATTCTATAGCAGGTAAAATTTTACCAACACATTCACCAAAGCCAATACGTACTTTATCGTTTTTAGAATATCCACGCATAATAACTGTATCGTGATCGTTGATAAACTTACGTTCTGTACCATCATTCATCTTGATAGGGTTTTGACCTCTCCAAGTTAATTCAAGCATAGAACCAAAACTATCTTTAGTAGGACCAGAAATAGTTCCACTTCCCATCATATCTCCAGCGTTTACAGGACATCCATTTACAGTATGATGTGCTAATTGCTGAGCCATAGTCCAGTACATGTACTTAAAGTTTGAATTACAAACTACAGTTTCTTCTGCATTTTCTGGTTGAATAGCCATTTGTAAGTTAATATCATAACTTCCTTTTCCTTCTTTTCTTAAGTATGGTAAAGGTTCGTGAACTTGTTTAGGATTTTCAACTCTAAAAGGCTCTAAAGCATCTAAAGTAACAATCCAAGGAGAAATAGTAGAAGCAAAGTTCTTTCCTAAGAAAGGACCTAACGGTACATATTCCCAAGCTTGAATATCACGAGCAGACCAATCGTTAAATAATACCAATCCGAAAATATAATCTTCAGTTTCTTCGATTGGAATACGTTCTCCTAGGTGGTTAGAAGCTGTAGTTATGAATGCCATTTCTAATTCAAAATCTAATAATTTTGAAGGACCAAAGTTAGGTGTAGTTTCTCCTTCACTAGGTCTTTGTTGTCCTAAAGGACGACGAATAGGTGTTCCTGATGGAATAATAGAAGAGCTTCTTCCGTGGTATCCGATAGGTATGTGTAACCAGTTTGGTAATAAAGCATTTTCAGGATCACGGAATAAAGAACCTACGTTTGTAGCATGTTCTTTACTGGCATAGAAATCTGTATAATCACCTACAGCAACAGGCAATTGCATTTCTACATCTTCCATTCTAAAAATTACCTTGTCTTTATGATCTGCATTGTCACGTAATTTACCATTAGTAACATCAAAAATATCGGCAATTCTATTTCTAACTAAACGCCAAGTTTTTCTACCGTCGGCAATAAAGTCATTTAAAGTATCTTGTAAGAAAATATCATCAGTAAGAGGAATACCTTCAAAATATCCAAGTTGGTGTAAGGCCCCTAAATCAATAGCAAAATCACCAATTCTAGTACCAATAGTAATAATATCGTCTTTAGTAATAAATACTCCAAAAGGAATATTTTGGATAGGAAAATCTGAGTTCTCATTAACAGTTAACCAAGATTTTCTATTAGGATTATTCGCAGTAATTTCCATTGAATTTGTTGTGTTTTATTTTACATCAAACCTACATATTTTTTTCAATTTTACCCAATTTCATGGTTAAAAAATTAGAAAAGAAAATAATAATTTATTGTTATATAAAACTTAAAATAAATACTGATTAAATGAATTGACTTTATCACATAATCGTAGTGGTAATGCTTATTAAAGTCTATTTTAAGTATATTCGCTTATAAAATGCTATGCAATATTTCAGATTACTTCCTATATAAATTAAACCAATGAAAATGAAAATAAGACAAGAAAGAATAACCGATTTTAAAGAAGTTTTCAGTTTAATAAAAGAAGCCTTTAAAGACGAGCAATTTAGTGATCATAAAGAACAGTTTTTAGTAGAAAGATTAAGAAAATCAGAAGCTTTTATACCAGAATTATCTTTAGTTGCAGAGATAGACGGAAAAATTGTTGGACATATTTTAATTACCAAGTTAAAAATTAACAATTCTGTTAATGAATTTGAATCTTTAGCATTAGCACCAGTTTCAGTATTGCCAACATATCAAAATAGAGGAATAGGAGGAAAACTAATTATAGAAGCACATCAAAAAGCAACAGATTTAGGATATAAATCAATTGTTTTATTAGGACACGAAAATTATTATCCACGATTCGGATACAAGCAAGCAAGTGAATATGGTATTGAGTTGCCATTTGAAGTTCCAAAAGAGAATTGTATGATAATTGAGTTAGTAAAAAATGGATTGAAAGGTGTTAGTGGAACTGTTGAATATCCAAAAGAATTTAGTGAATAATGAAATTTATTATCCGTTTTATATTGGAATTGGAAAAGATTCCTGCTGTAAAAATAAAATGGTCAATAATTGATATAGAGTTAAAAGAATGGTTATTTCCGCACTTGCTAAGGTTAACATCAGATAAAAGAAAGTCTGTTGCTGGTAAAGCAGAAAAGATGATTGATAAATTGAAAAAATAAAAAAACGGAGGATTTTTTCTTCCATTTTATTCAACATATATAATAGAATAATGACATTAGAAAAGTATTCAAAAGAATTAATTTTAGTTTTAGATAAGCTAAAAATAACCCCAACAGTAAAGTCAGATATCAATAACAATATTAAAGCACATTTAGAGAATAATAATGATTATCTGGCTCTGGAGTATTTACTAAATTGTATTTCGGAGTTAGAGTTAGAAGTACATTCAGACTTAAAAAATAAAATATATTCACTTGGAGAATTTATAGAATTAGATAAAGATGATATAGATGAATTAATCAAACCAATGCCAAGGATAGACCTACAAAATAAAACTGAAGCAGAAAAAGGAGAGGTTTTATGTTATTGGTTTGAAAATAAGAATATTGGTCTTGAAAAAAAGCGATATCATAAAATAATAATTCCATTAAAGACGTTTGATTCTGGTTTAGATGTATCGCAACCTGAAGAAACTAGCATTATATCAGAATGGATTTCATTAGATAGGAAGGATCCCTTTGATTTGGATAATTTAACTATAACTACAACTCCTGAAGATAATACTGAAACATCAGTATATATAGGTACTAGGTATAATCCATGTGATATAAAAAAGATGAAACTCGAAAAAGTTAATGATGATTTATATAAAGTAACCTGTGAATTATTTATTGAATTTGAATATGAAATGGTAGCTAAAAATGAGTTCTTTAAATTTTCTACTTTACTTGAATTAAATAGAAATATCATAGAAGAATAAATCAATTGTTTTAGATGAATAAAAAACTATTACTAGTATTACTAGTATCTATTTCAAGCTTAGCATTCGGACAAAAAACAGAGTCTGATTCATTAAAAAAAGCTATGATGAAAGAAATGAGTCTTAAAGGTTTATTTAAAGAAAAAATTTATGATTTTAAAGAAAAAAAATTACCACTATTTGAGCTAACACTTTTGAATGGTAAAAAGATTAAGTCAGAATTTTTAAAAGGAAAACCAACAGTAATAAATTTTTGGTTTAGTAATTGTCATCCTTGTATAGATGAAATGCCACTTTTAAATAAAATAAAATCAGAATTTGGAAGCACAGTAAATTTTATTTCAATTACTTTCCAAAGTAATTCTGAGGTTAATGAATTTTTAAAGTCAAATAAATTTGAATTTACTCATGTTATTGAGGCAAAAGAATATATAGATACTTATGGCTTTTTTGGATATCCTAAAACTTTAATTCTAGATAAGAATTTAATAATTAAAAATATAGAGAAACGAATTCCAAATGATATTGATAATGAAGAGAAGAATAAAGCTGAATTTATAGCTAGAATATCAACACTACTTGAGGAATTAAAAAAATCCAATTAAAACCTAACAATGATAAGAAAAGCCACAGAAAAAGATGTTGATCAAATTTGGGAGATTTTTCAAGCCGTTATAAAAACAGAAGATACCTATGTTTTTTCACCAAAAACACCTAAAACCGATTTACAAAAACACTGGTTTGCAAGTTATATGCATACATACGTATTTGAAGAAGAAGGCCAAATTCTAGGAACTTATATTGTAAAACCTAATCAGATCGATTTAGGAAGTCATATTTCCAATGCAAGTTATATGGTTTCTCCAAAAGCTCAAGGAAAAGGTATTGGTAAAAAATTGTGTGAGCATTCTCTAAAATTAGCCAAAGACATAGGTTTTATTGGAATGCAGTTTAATATTGTAGTGAGCACCAATAAAGGAGCTGTTGCTCTTTGGAAGAAGTTTGGTTTTGAAGTTATAGGCATAACTCCCAAAGCATTCAAGCATAAAACACTAGGGTTCATAGATGCTTATATTATGTATAAAGAATTATAAAAGGATATTAAAAATAGGAATAAAATCAGCACTCAATAAGTGTTGATTTTTTTTATACAAAACACCAAAGAAAAAGAGGTAAAATAAGATTAAAATAAAGCTAAAATTGCATAAATCTTAATTAATAAAATTAGTACATTTGACTACTTATTTAACAACATAGCAAGATGCGAAAAGATCATCAAATATTTGATTTAATTCAAGAAGAAAAAGAACGTCAACTACATGGTTTAGAGTTGATAGCTTCTGAAAATTTTGTAAGTGAGCAAGTAATGGAAGCTCAAGGTTCTATTTTAACCAATAAATATGCTGAAGGATACCCTGGTAAACGTTACTATGGAGGATGTGAAGTTGTAGATGTTGTAGAGCAAATAGCTATTGATAGAGCTAAACAGTTATTTGGAGCTGAATATGTAAACGTTCAACCACATTCTGGTTCTCAGGCAAATACAGCTGTTTTTGCTGCTTGTTTAAAGCCAGGTGATACTATTTTAGGTTTCGATTTATCTCATGGAGGACACTTAACACACGGTTCGCCAGTAAACTTCTCTGGAAAATTATACAATCCAGTGTTTTATGGAGTAGATAAAGCTACAGGTATTATTGATTATGATCATTTAGAGCAGCAAGCTAAAGAGCACAAGCCAAAGTTAATTATTGCTGGAGCTTCTGCTTATTCTCGTGATATCGATTTTAAAAAGTTTAGAGAAGTAGCTGATAGTGTTGGTGCTATTTTAATGGCAGATATTTCACACCCGGCTGGATTAATTGCTAAAGGCATTTTATCGGATCCATTACCTCATTGTCATATTGTAACAACAACTACGCATAAAACATTACGTGGACCTCGTGGAGGAATGATCATGATTGGAAAAGACTTTGAAAATCCATTTGGATTAAAATTAAAGTCAGGGAAATTAAAGAAAATGTCAACATTGATAAATTCAGCAGTTTTTCCAGGAAACCAAGGTGGACCATTAGAGCACGTTATTGCTGCTAAAGCAGTTGCTTTTGGTGAAGCTTTAACTGATGAGTTCTTAGAATATCAATTACAAGTAAAAGAAAATGCACAAGCAATGGCTAAGGCATTTGTAGCTAAAGGATACGATATTATTTCTGGAGGAACTGATAACCACTGTATGTTAATCGATTTACGTAACAAAGACATTACCGGAAAAGAAGCTGAGGAGGCTTTAGGTAAAGCAGAAATTACAGTAAATAAAAACATGGTGCCATTTGATACTCAAAGTCCATTTGTAACTTCAGGAATCCGTGTTGGTACTGCTGCTGTAACTACAAGAGGATTAGTTGAGTCTGATATGGAAACTGTAGTAGACTTAATTGATGAAGCATTAATGAACGCTGGAAACGACGAAGCTTTAGAGCAAATAGGAGAGAAGGTATACGATTTAATGCACGACAAGAGATTATTTGTAATGTAGAAATACCATTCTTATAGATATAAAAAAAGCGACCATTTGGTCGCTTTTTTTATTCGTTATCTTCAGCTCTTTCTATAATAGTTTGTGGTAAAGCCTTTTTAGCTTTAGCTCCCATTTTCTTTAGCTTCTCTACACTAGTTATTAGGTTTCCTCTACCATCTACTAATTTATTCATGGCAGCGGTATAATCAGCTTTGGTACCGTCAATTTTCTTACCAATACTGATTAAATCTTTTAATAATCCTTCAAACTTATCGTATAAAGCACCAGCTTGCCTAGCAATTTCAATGGCATTACGTTGTTGCTTTTCGTTATTCCACATAGTATCAATAGTACGTAAAGTGGCTAATAAGGTTGTTGGTGTTACAATTACAATATTTCTTTCAAATGCTTTATTGTATAAAGTATTGTCAAGGTTTAAAGCTACTGCAAATGCTGGTTCTATAGGAACAAAAAGTAACACAAAATCAGGAGAAGCTATTTTATAAATATCTTCATATTTCTTGTCAGATAATTGTTCTACGTGGCGTTTTAAAGAGTTTAAATGCTCTTTTAAAAAGCGTTCTTTCTCTGCTTCATCTTCAGCATTTACATATTGTTCATACGCAGTAAGCGATACTTTTGAATCGACAATCATTTTCTTATTGTCTGGTAAATGAATTACAACATCAGGTAAAATTCTTTTGCCTTCTTCATTGGTAAAACTTTGCTGAACAAAATACTCTCTATCTTTTTCTAAACCAGATTTTTCTAAAACTCTTTCTAAAACCAATTCTCCCCAGTTTCCTTGAGTTTTACTATCACCTTTCAATGCTTTTGTAAGGTTTATAGCTTCTTTACTCATTTGAGCATTGAGTTCTTTTAAACCTAATAATTGTTCTTTTAAGGCAGAATGCATAGAAATACTTTCTTTTTGAGTATCGTCTACTTTCTTTTCAAAAGTTTTAATTTTTTCCTGTAACGGATTTAAAATATTTTGAATATTTTCTTTGTTTTGAGCGGTAAATTTAGTCGACTTTTCATCTAGAATTTTGTTCGCTAAATTTTCAAATTCCTTGGTGAATTTATCTTGAAGCTTTTCAACTTCTTCTTTATTTTCGTTTAATTTTAATTGAAGATTTTTAAGCTCTTCATTTTTTCTAGCCAATTCAATACTAGAAAATTCTTTTTCACGTCTAATCTCTTCAATTTCCTTAACTTTTTCTTCAAGGCGATTCTGAATTTCTCTTTTTTGAACCTCCATATTAGATTGGTTAATTTCTATAGCAGACATTTCTTTTTCCAAATCAGAAACCACTTGTTTCGTCTTTAATTTAGAAATTAACGTACCAATTATAAAACCTAAAATAAGGGTAAATAAAGCTACTAATATGATTATAAGAGTTGTATTCATTGAGTTTTTATAAATTTAAAAGAAAACAAATATAGCACAAGATAGGTTAAAAATGTTTGATTTTTATAAGGAAAACCGTATCATTGGCTTTTCCTTTTTAATCGATGATATCAAAATTTATATATACCAAAGTTTTAGGTTGGAAATTAGAGGGTAGTTTCCCTGAAAACCTAAAAAAATATGTAGTTATAGGAGCTCCACATACAAGTTGGAAAGACTTTCCTATTGCTATTTTGGCTAGAAATTCATGGGGCGTTCCTATTAATTTTATAGCTAAAAAATCCTTGTTTAAACCTCCATTTGGATTTATTTTCAGATGGTTAGGAGGGAGGCCTGTTGATAGAACTAAAACTTCCAATAAAGTAGATGCGATTGTAGCTGTATTTAATAAACACGATGAGTTTAGATTAGCTCTTTCACCAGAAGGAACTCGTCAGAAAGTAAAAAGCTGGAAAACTGGATTTTATTATATAGCTAAAGGTGCCAATGTACCTATTATTATGTTCACTTTCGATTTTGAAAACAAAACTGTAAGAGTTTCTGAACCTTATTATACTACTGACGATATGGATAAAGACTTTAAACATTTTTACAATTATTATAGAAATGTTAAAGGTGCAATACCTGAGTTATTTGTAGTGCCAGACGAGGTTGAATAACAAAATACTTTACAACATAAAAAAGGTTCTGATTAATACATCAGAACCTTTTTATTTTTAAGTCGTTATCTTAATTTCTAATCTCTGTTAATTTTGCTAATAATTCATCTTTCATAGCGCTATTTGCAGCACTCAAAGGCAGCTGATTAGCATTCATAAAATTTGTATTCTCTAAAGGATCGCTTGCTAAATTGAATAAGGCTTCGCTACCATCGTTGTATAAAATATATTTATGAGTAGCATTTCTAATAGTATAGTCTACAGTACCATCGTCGTTTCCATCTTCTATAAACGTATAATCTCTACTGTTATCATTGGTATTTTGAGTAAGTAAACTTTTAAAACTTCTACTATCGTGTATAGAAGAAACACTAACACCAGCAATATCAGCAATGGTTGCAAATAAATCGGTAAGATTAATCAATGCATCTTCGGTTTGATTAAATCGAGTAACACCTTTCCCGCCAATAATCATTGGTATATTGATTCCCCCTTGAAAAATAGTTCCTTTTCCTTTTTTATATCCCTGTAATACTTGATTTGGAGTACCGTTATCACCAATAAATATAATAATGGTATTATCTCTTACTTCTTGACTCATAGAGCTTAATAAACGTCCATACTCACTATCCATAGCTTCAATCATAGCTAAATAGTAAGGTAATGGATTAGCATCTATACTAGCTTGGTCTGAAGGTAAAGCTCCTTGGCTATGTAAATCATTTGGAGGTAAGTGAAAAGGTGTATGTGGTGCATTGTATGCTAACCATAAAAACCATGGTTTTGTTTGGTCTTTAACCCAGTCTATAGCTAAGTCGGTAACCTTCGTAGTTGCATATTCTGTAGATGTTTGTGTTTGTCCGTTAATGGTTAAATTCCAATTAGTATACGATTGCAAACCACCGCTTAATGGCCCAGCATAATAATCGATTCCCATATTATTAGGATGGTTGGCGTTTTTAGATAAATGCCATTTCCCAATTACGGCACTACTATACGAATTGCTTGCATTTGATTTGATATAATCTTGTAAAGCTACTTCTGAAGTAGATAAAGGATCATCAACTTTTAAAACACCATTTCTAATTCCGTATTTCCCAGTTATAATAGAAGCTCTGGTTGGAGAACAAGTAGGATTAGACCACGCATTATTAAATCGTACACCAGAATTAATTAAATTTTGCAGATTCGGCATTGTTGGTTTTTGATTTCCAATACTGTATCCTGGAGTTGCATCTAAGCCCATATCATCGGCAATAACAAACAGTATATTAGGAGCGCTTTCATTTTGTGTAGGGTTTCCATCTGGATTTTCATTAACTATGGAATCAGAAGAACTACATGAAATAATAAAGAAAGAAACAACAGCAAAAAATAGCATACGTTTTATGTGAGTAGTCATATCAAGGGTTTTTAATGTGTTATGTTGATTTAGACAGCTAAAAAGCTAAAAAGTTTAATTTATGGGTAGATTTTTTTTGAAATACTATCATTAGATCTTAGTTTTTTGTACCTTTTAATAAAAATAATGAAAAAATATTGGCTTTTAATTAAACTATTCTAACTTTTCTGTATCTAAAGTTAAACCAACACCCCCAAATTATGAAAGTATATTTTTCTAAAAGTTTAGCTCAGTTTTTAACCATTTCTTTATGTACACTGTTGTTTTCATGTTCTAGTAGTAGCGGTATTCATTCGGATGATCCCGATATTGGAGAAGAACCTACAATACCTTGTAATGTTTCCGAAATTTTTGGTAACGAAACAAGCAATGCTGTCTGTTTTGAAATAGATAATAATGTTAGAAAAGTATATACCAATAACTTTCCAGCGCATAGTTATGGACCTTGGGCTGGACCTAATACTTTAGCAGCTCAAGATTTTGAATATTCTATGTGTTTATATCCAGAATTAACTTCAACTATTACAGAAATTAAAGAAGATCCTAGTTCGCAAGCTTGTGGAGGAGGAATTATTTTTGGGGTGTCAAATCAAGGGGTAAATTACTCTCCTTTTGCTAGATTATACTGGGTTAATCCGAACACACAAGAAGAAAATTTAAATTGGCATGTTGAAGCTGATTTTACATTGGCAATGGATTCAAATGGGGGACATGTAAATAATGTAAGTAGGTATCATTATCATAATATACCCAAAGATTATTTTACCAATGATTTAAAAATTGATGGAGCTCAACATTCTCCTATTTTAGGTTATGCTGCAGATGGTTTTCCTATTTATTACAAGTATTTGTATACAGATGCCACTACAACGGCTTCTAACCCAACTGTTTCAGCATTTACTAGCGGATATTCATTAAAGCAAGGAAATCGTCCTGGAGATGGTATTACGGCTCCTGATGGCGCTTACGATGGAACTTATATTGAAGATTATGAGTATACTGGTGCCGATTTAGATGAATGTGGAGGACGTTTTGCCGTAACTCCTGAATATCCAAATGGAACTTATTATTATGTGTTAACCGATAACTGGCCGTATATTCCAAGATGTTTTAAAGGAAAATACGTAGATAATTCATTTCAAATTAGTCCTGGTTGTCCTGATTCAACGGCGGCACAAGATTGTAGTACTGTTGCTGTTACTTCAATTAATGCCAATGTTTTTGAAGATTTGAAAAACAAACTGGATTCAAAATTATATGAAAAGTTAAACGATTTAGATTTTGGAAGTAGATATGCTGACGCAAAGATCAATCAGATTAAAATTTATACGACTGATGGAAGCTTAGCGTATACATCAAATTCAACAAATGAATTGAATAACAACACAATGCACGATTTAAAGTCTTTTTATGTTCAAGTTGATTTTTCAAATGGAAGTATCACCAAAAAAATTTCAGCATAACTTATGAAAGCGTTTATTCTTTTAATTAGTACTTATTTTCTTACGTTTTTTCATGCTGCTGGTATAGCAGAATACCATTATTTTATGGAGAATGACTATGTAGTTTTAAAGTTTGAAATGGACAAACACGAACTAGAACATTATCGAATTAATAAAAACTGTCAACAAAGTAAATTGTTTGACATTTGTATTCAAGAGTATTTATTATCAAAAACTGATTTACAGTTGAATAATCAAAAAGTTGATTTCGACTTTTTAGAATCGTCAACTTATAACGATCATATTATTTTTAATTTTAAATCAAAGAAAACCTATAAGAATATCACCGATTTACAAATTGATAACACCTGTTTTTACGAAGTAAATAAAAAGTTTAAAAATAGAATTCGAATTGATATAAAACAGTTCCAAAAATCATTTTTATTGACTAAAGGCAAGGGGAGTATTCAGTTATAAAGCTTAGGTTTTTAAAAGCTTGTTTACGTTTATTTTATACAGTTTCCCAATAGGAATGCTATATTCTTCTATAGTTATTTTATTGCCTTCAATGCTCTTAATATGTTTTAAACCAATAGCAAAAGACTTGTGTACTTGTAAAAAGTTTTCGGGAGGTAAAACTTCTAACATTTCAGAAATTTTTTCTCTTACAGTAACTGTTTGTTTTGTTGTAATTACTTTGGTGTAATTTCCAGCAGCTTCAATAAATAAAATATCATCGGTTTCTACTTTGATATGACTTTTATTCTGTCGCAAAAACAACTGTTTGTTAGTTTTAGATGTCTCTGTATTAATTGTAGAAGACTGTTTAGGGCTACTTTGTGGTGTATCAATTACCTTATTTACCGCTTTTAAAAAACGTTCAAAACTGAATGGTTTTAAGAGGTAATCAACAACGTTTAGCTCGTAACTTTCCAAAGCAAATTCACTATAAGCCGTAGTAACTATAACTTTAGGAGGATTTGATAATGTTTTTAAAAAATCGAAACCTTTTAGTTTAGGCATATTCAAGTCTAAGAAAATCAAATCAACAGTATGTTCACTTAAATAGCTTAAAGCTTCAATAGCGTCGTAACAATGCTTTTTAAATTCTAAATTAGGAAGCAAATCACAATAATCTTTAATAATATCGTGAGCTATAGGTTCGTCATCAACAATAATATAGGTAATCATAATTTAGAAATATTCAATTGAGATTTGTAAATATCATTGGTTTTATAAAAGGACAATGTATGTGTTTTTGGGTATACCAATGCAAGTCTACGTTTTAAATTTTGTAAACCAATGCCTCCTTTTTCGTTATTAACAACAGTTTCATCAAAATTGTTTTCAATATCAAAATAAACGTTGTTTTTTTCGGCTTTCATATTGATATAAACATAAGCATTATCTCTTAAGTTTTCTACTCCATGTTTAAAAGCATTCTCTAAAAGTATGATAAATAACAAGGGCATTACTTCATAATCGTTTCCTTCAATATCGTAATTAAATTGAATATCAATGTTTTTGCGATATCGCATTTTATGAAGCTCAATATAGGTTTGTAAATAACTTATTTCTTCCGATAAAAGTACGGTTTCCTTTTGTCCGTCGTAAATACTATAACGCATCATATCAGAAAGCTTTAAAATCAATTCTTTTGCCTTTTTAGAATCTTTATCAACCAAGCCATATAAGTTATTTAGCATGTTAAAGAAAAAATGAGGACTTACTTGACTTTTTAAATGTAACAATTCAGCATTTTTCTTTTCCTTTTTAAGACTCAAAATAGATTTTATCTGTTTAAAAGTCCATCTAATCAATAAAAAGATGAGAAGTAAGAAATAAAAAAAACTAAAAGTTACAAAAGGCTCACTGCTTCCAAAAGCATCATTAAATATCAGAATAATGACTGCTATAAAGATTAATATAAACCAAGAAAGTTTTTTAGGAATTCGTTTAAACATATGGGTATTTGCGTGTAATTCAAGTTCAATATTAGACAAATTAATTGCTACCAACAAATTAGTTGACAAACAAACTTTAGGAAGTGATAAACGTTCATTTTTAAGTGATAAAGAGCCTTTATAACGCCATGAAACCTTTGTAACACCGTTTGTATTCCATACATCACAAATACTTTTTTAGCGCATGGTTAGCGGTTAGGTTTGCTGTAAACAATTAAAAATTAACTACATGGAACTTATCATAGAAAATCTTTCAAAAACCTATTCAAATGGCGTGCAAGCCTTGCAAACTATATCCTTAGAAATTCCAAATGGAATGTTTGGTTTGTTAGGGCCAAATGGAGCGGGGAAATCTACTTTAATGCGTACGATTGCTACACTGCAAGAAGCAGACAAAGGTGCTATTAAACTAGGAAATTTAGATGTTTTAAAACAAAAAAATGACATCCGAAAAGTATTAGGTTATTTACCACAACAGTTTGGATTGTACCCAAAAATATCGGCAGAAGTATTGTTAAATCATTTTGCTGTACTTAAGGGAATTACCAACAAGGGAGAACGAAAAGAAATAGTAGAAAGTCTTTTGCACAAAACAAATTTATACAAGGTTAGAAAACAAAACCTTCATGGGTTTTCTGGCGGAATGAAACAGCGTTTTGGTATAGCACAAGCCTTATTAAACAGTCCAAAATTATTAATAGTAGACGAGCCTACAGCGGGATTAGACCCTTTAGAACGCAATCGTTTTTATAATATTCTTAGTGAAATAGGGGAGAACACGGTGGTTATTTTATCTACTCATATTGTAGAAGATGTAAAAGAACTGTGTACCAATATGGCCATTATAAACCAAGGACAAGTATTGCTTAAAGGAAATCCAGTTCAAATAATAGATAGTTTGAAAGGAAAGGTATATGAGAAAACAATTCAGAAGGAAGAATTAAAAAGTTATAAGCAAGCTTATCATGTAATTAGTGAGAAGTTGTTTTTAGGAAAACCAATTATAAATATTCTAAGTGAAAGCAATCCACATAACGGTTTTACACCAGTTAAGGCAAGTTTAGAGGATGTGTATTTCTCTCAAATATTTGGAGCAAATAATCAATTAAAACAAGTTGTATAATATGTGGTACGAGATATTTAAATTCGAATTAAAGTACAGAGCTAAACGTGCAGATACTTATGTGTTTTTTCTAGTACTCTTCTTGTTTTCAATGGTTGGTGTCGACTTTATTTTTCAAGGAATGGAGTTTACCACAGTTAAAAAGAATGCACCGTTGGTTATTGCCAAAACTATGGGCGCTATTACCGGAATTTTTATGATACTAGCTTCTATGATTATGGGAGTAGCTGTATTGCGCGATTTTGAATACAATATAGAATCACTAATGTATGTAAATCCCATAAAGAAAAAAGAGTATTTGTTAGGACGCTTTTTAGGTTCATTTACCGTATTGTTTTTTGTGTTTACAGGGATTTTATTTGGAATGATTTTAGGCGAATTTATGCCGTGGCATAATCCAAATGACCTGAATCCTTTTAGTTTGTCAGTTTATTTAAAACCATTTGTAATTATTACGTTACCAATCCTTTTATTTGGAGCCTGTTTGTTTTTTGTAACAGGAGCTTTAAGTAGAAAATTGGTGGTAGTTTACACGCAAGGAGTGGTGTTTTTTGTAGCGTTTATGCTAACAAAAGCGATAAAGAATGAGTATTTACAAGCTATTATGGATCCATTTTCCTTAACTACTTTAACCTTGCTTACCGATTCTTGGAGCATTGTAGACCGTAATGTATTTAATATTCCTTTTAGTGGAGTTTTATTGTACAACAAGCTATTTTGGATGCTATTAGGTGCTGTTATTTTATGGTTTGGATATCGAAAATTTAGTTTTAATTTAATTCGAAACAAACGCTTAAAGAAGAAAGGTTTAGCAACAACAATTACAGAAGAGAATTCAAATTATGCGACCAAAATTCCGCAGTTTACATTTCAAAAAGAGTTGCAAACAAAATGGACACAGTTTTTACATTTATCATGGTTTTATTTTGTCAATATCTGTAAGCAGCCATCCTTTTGGGCAATTATGATTTGTGGAATGATTATCATTCTCATCAATTCGGTAAGTTTAGGAACCATTTATGGAGTTGATAGTTACCCAAAAACATATTTTATTGTAGAAGAACTTCAAGAAACCTCTTCGTACTTTTTTATCATCTTATTAGTGTTCTATTCAGGAGAAATTATTTGGAAAGAAAGAGGCGCAAATGTAAACCTGATATACGATGCAACACCAATTTCAAACTTTATTAGTTTATTGAGTAAATACGTGGGTTTATTACTGATTTATATGGTGTTAATAGCTACGTTGATACTCACTGGAATCATTTTTCAAACCCTAAATGGTTATTATGATTATGAGTTGGAAGTTTACTTTTATGGATTCTTTTTAGAAGTATTGCCATTTTTAGCCTTGTACACATGTATAGCCATCTTTGCGCAGGTAGTAACCAACCGTAAGTTTGTAGGAATCTTAGCAGTACTGTTATTTTTTATGTTCAATATAGCCTTGGCTGTTATGGGCTACGACCATGATTTGTATTGGTTTGGAGGAAGTTCTTTAGGAAAATATTCCGATATGAATGGCTATGGACACCTTTTAAAACCTTATTTATTCATTAAAACCTATTGGTTTTTAGTTGGATTGTTGCTACTTATTTTAGGAGCTATACTTTCGGTAAGAGGAACAGAAAACAGTCTTAAAAAACGATGGAGTAGTGGTAAGTACAGTATGAGTAAGCGCTTAAAAACCTTTACAATTGTAGTATTTTGTTCGTTTTTAGGGCTAGGAACCTACATTTATTACAATACAAATGTTTTAAACAAGTACTGGACAAATACAGAAGAAATAGCCTTTAGAGCATCTTATGAAAAGGAATTAAAGAAGTTTGAATATATCAAACAGCCCAAAATTACTAGCGTTAATTTACAGGTTGAATTGTATTCTGAAAAGCAAAATTATACAGCAAAAGGAAGTTATATACTAAAGAATACTAGTGAGATACCAATTGACAAAATTCATGTTCAAAAGAAGATTGAAGACTATGTTTCGCTTAAAAATGTCACTTTTGAAGGAGGTGCTAAGCTAGACAATCGTTATCAAAAATACGATTATAGTATTCACCAATTAAACAAGACGTTACAACCAGGTGACTCTATTAAAATGAGTTTTGTACAAGAATATACGAGTCAAGGATTTGAGATGAAAAGCAGCAATCAGAGCATCGTACATAATGGTACATTTTTTAACAATAATAGCTTTCCAACCTTAGGGTATAATAGAAAGTATGAACTTAGAAATAAAAACGATAGAGCAGAATTCGACTTGCCAAAACGATTGAATAAAGCTAGGAGGGAAGATGCTAACGAATTGGAAAATGCTCGTTCTGGAAGCGATTCTGATGGAATACAGCTTGAAATTGTTATTGGAACTAACAAAAATCAAACTGCTATAGCTCCAGGGAATTTGGTAAAGCAATGGAAATCAAACAATCGAAATTATTTTCATTATAAAACAGCCATTCCAATTATTAATTTTTATTCAATAGTATCGGCAGAATATGAATTAGCAAAAGATACTTGGGTAGCACCAAAAACTAAAAACTTAGTTGAATTAGAAGTGTATTATCATAAAGGACACGAATACAACTTACAACGTATGATAGATGCTATGAAAAAGTCTTTTGATTATTATAGCACATATTTTAGTCCGTACCAATATGACCATATGCGTATTACTGAGTTTCCTCGTTATGCACAATTTGCGCAGTCATTTCCTGGAACGGTGCCATTTTCTGAAGCTATGGGATTTGTATTAAATATTGATGATGAAAAAGACGTAGACATGGCGTTTTTTATAACAGCACACGAATTGGCTCATCAATGGTTTGGTATGCAAGTAGAGGCTGCGAATGTACAGGGACAACATTTTATTTTAGAAACATTATCGCAATATGCAGCTTTAATGGTACTTAAAAAACATTTTTCTAAAGAGAAAGTAGCACAGTTTTTAGAATTACAAGAAACAGATTATAAAGAAGGATTGCGTAAGGAATCAAAGCAAGAACCTTCGTTAGCATTGGTTGAAAATCAGTCGTATGTATACTATGCAAAAGGAGCAATTAATATGTATAAATTGCAAGAAGCAATAGGAGAAGACCGTGTAAATAGGGCATTAAAAAAGTTTATAGCAGACTGGCATAGTCAACACGGAAAGCTAAAAACAGCGATCAAACGATATGCAACAAGCAAAGATTTACTAGCATATATTAAAAATGTAACTCCAGAAAACAAGCAAGAGCTTATAAATGAGTTGTTTAAATAGTGAAATATGATTATAAAAAGGAATTTGTAAAAATTCCTTTTTATAGTTTCATCTATAATTAATTGATATTCAACGAGTAAAATTGACCATTGAACGATTATTTTTCTAAATAGCTGATAATTTTCATAATATAAAGTATAAAATTTAGATATATGAAAACGCAGCCAACACCAATCAAATTTATCAAAGCATACGGAAATCAGTACGAAATAAAGTTTCCGAATTTAAAAAAGCCTCTAACAGTAACACGTTATTATTATGAACGTTTGGTTAACAGTCCTGAAGAGTTTACGTTCATTTAATCTTCAGGACTAGAGGTGTTTATTTATATGATTGATTTCTATAAGAAAACATGAATAGGGCTGTTTTATAAATATTCTATTTAACATAATATAAATTATAGTGCAAATGTCTTATTTGGTAATTTATAGGTTTTCGCCATTTGGTAGCTATAATTCCATATTATGTAAAATATCCCATAAAGTCTAAAGTCTTGAACACACAATCGGCTCTTGGCTTTAGTACTAAATATGTAGAACTTTAATTAATCCTTTTTTCGTGTTTCATTTTCTTTTGTCTTGATGCAAAAGAAACAAAAAATCAAGCCTGCATATAATTTTGGAAACAATTAACGGCTCATTCGCTATATTTCAGGAAACATTGTAACTAATTAAGATTATTTTGAAATCTTTTTATAATTGAAACTATTAAAAATATGTATTACTAACCCCCAAAATATGCTCGCTCATTTCTCCTATTGTTTTGACCAAAATTTTATGAGGCCAAGTTTAACATTGAGATTCTTTTATACTTAAGTTAAGTCGTGAATCTCCGCATTATGAGCGTGATTTGATATTAAATTTATAGAATTTTCACATGCAGATTCAGAAAAATACAATTCGCTCGTACCAATTATTTGACCATTACTTGCCTTTAAACTGAAATAATATTTTCCATTAGACGATTTCTTTTTTAAAAATTTTTGAATGTCTCTAGAATTAAGTTTTACAGATTCAATACCATTTAAACATCCAGCTTTAGACTGATAACCTTCACTATTCAATAAAGTTTTATTATAAAAAGATTTCAATCTAAAATAATAATAACCTCTACTAGATGATTTATATAGTTGAAATTTTGTTCCCATTAATTAAATTTATTTTTTTTGTTCTTCAGCGTCTTCATCACTATATATAATATCTTTTGCAGGATTCTCTGCAACTATTATTCCTTCTTTCTCTCCATCCTTATTTAGATCAACTTGGATAATTTCTATTACCTCTGTATGCAATAAATACCCTGTTTCAGAAATAGTTTCTAACCTATCAAAGCATTTAAACCTCATATCTGTAGCCTTTAATACTTTTTCAGTAGCTACAATAGGATCTAAATTAAGATAAACAGAATTAAACAAAAATACGTTAAATCCGATGAGCATTTCACTACTATCTAGTGAAAGTCTTGGTCCACATATATATTCAATTTCTGGACAAATAAAGAACATATCATATGCTACTTTATTAAGTCCTCCACGACAGCATGATAATAATAAAATGTTTTCATCAGCTAAACAATTTGCATTGTATAATAACTCTCCAAAATTTTTCCAAGAGCACTCGTAATCTTCCGCCTCATTTGTAAAACCTTGGTTGTCTCCGTGAGCACTTAAGTATATTATATCATATTTTTTATCTTCTTCAAGTACTTTTACTAATTCTTCATTATTTTCAATATTACATACATTAACATCATAGTCATAAAGCTCTAGTTGTTTTCCTATTACTAGAGTTTCATTTTCCTCATCTTTTGTTAGAAGAAGGTTTAGAATTAAAGCATTATTGTCTAACATTGAATGGTTTTGAATATGATAAATATAATAAAAATTCAGCCTTCATTTCCATTCATTCTACACACATTATACTCTCCTCCCACGTCGTCGCATAAAAAGTTAGTTTAAAGTCCATTAACAGTAACAAAACTAGAGTCGATGAAACGTTGATTGTTAGGAAGTTCATATTCAATAAATTCTTGATTAGAAATTGAATACTTAAGAATCTTAGTATTATTGAAAATATCATCTTCAGTCAGATAAATACTATTAGATGAACCGAAACTAACATGAGTAATATCTCGAAGATGATCATTTCCATCACGATCCTTCATAATAATTGACCTTGTATTAATACTGAAGTTTCTAAGTGTTATATATTCACAAACAGCATCTATACGTCCGAAATCCAAATAAGCTGCACATAGTTCTAGATCATTCCCGCTACTACGATAATCAATAGAAATGGTGCGTGACTCTCGTAGATGAACAATTGCATGGTAATTAATAGAAATTTCATTTAGACTTAACAAGATCAAAATACTGGTTCTACGAATTGAACCCTTAATAAGTAAAAAATCTACTTCATTATGAACAATTTTCTGAATAGTAATATTCTCCAATATAGCATCATATCCATTATTAGAAAATGGATCGTCCTGTTCATTTTCCTCTAACCATCTCTTTACGGATTCTTCAGTTTTTACAATTTCACCCAATTCTTCAATGGTTAATAATGGTTGAGTGTTAAAATCTTTGTCAATTTTATAAAGAATAGCACCACTCCTCTTACCAAAATTGCTTTTTATTCCAACGAATGACTCTTTGTACTTGATTAGTTCCATTGGTAATTCTAAGCTAGACTTTTGGGTTTCTTGGAAATCAAGAAAATGAATAATCCTTTCATTTACTTGAACATGACAACCTATAACACCAGAGGAAGAGGTTTCAACCACAAGATTTGTGATTCTTTCACCTGACTCTGATTTATAGAATATTTTAGACGTAATATCCTCTTGAGGATTCCAAAAGAAGCATTTGCTGCTACTACAACCAATAATTAATACACCACTCTCAATTTTAACAACCTCAAACCTTAAAGTTCTAAATTGTTTCTCCAGTGGAAGCTGCGCAAGAACTAAGTCAAAATTACCAACTTCACGTATGGTTAGCTCCTCATCCGTAACTAATACAAGAAATTCATTTGGAAGTCTCTTGGTAATAATAGCCTTATCTTTTTCAATATACAGATCATTTACATCAAACTCCAAATACCCTTTTAAAGACCTAAAAATTCGATTTAGATTTTCAAAAAGATACCTATCGTTTCTATATTCCTCCACTAAATCTATACTTAGTTTCATTTTGCGTTTTATTTCGCGAATGAACATTCCCAAATGCCCTACAAAATAGGCTCCATGAATAGGGTTCCAATTAAGTAATTGGAAATCATTAATTATTGCTTTTGGAATTCGCTTCAAACAATCATATGCCATAATTCCGCCTTGTATAAAGCGAATATGGTCTAAATTTTCAGGTGACCAGGCGTCTTCGCTCCATGCATCCGTTATTTCCTGTAATTCTGAAATTTTGAATATAGATTGTGTAATGTTTTGGCTGAAAATAAACTTTTGCCTCATATCCGAAATGCTTTCATTGTAATCATCTAAGACCTTTTCAAGCATTTTCATTTTATCAGAATTTACCCAAGAATATCTACTATCATCAAATACCTCATTAACAAATTGATCAATGCTCTCAGTATTATTAGGAAAACCAGTCTGTTCGATTAGAGAAGCCAATTTTTGTTCTATTCTTAAAACTGCTAATTTAGTCTCATCACTCTGAATCTTAATCTCTTGAATGTCCTTATGGGATTCTCTTAAGATTGTATTGGACTCTCCAGTTTCTATTTGTTGGTTAGCTTCTAATATTCCAATTACTTTTGACAATTGAGACTTAATATCCTTAAATTCAACTTTATCACTAATACTCTTTAAGTAATTGAAGGCTGTTTGATATTTTTGTTTAGCTAGTTCTTCCTCAAATATTGTGTAAAACCGTTTAAGCTCATTATTTGAATTAAGGGCATCAATGATGTTTTTAGATTTGTTATTAATTTGGATATTTTTAAGTAATTTTTGCTTTTCCTTTTCTCTTATATCCTTATTTGGACACCATTTAACCAAAGTTGTATTGAAACAACCTTTTATTTGATTATTAACATCATCTTTTTTAAATAATATTTTATAGATAGTAGGATTTAAATCAGTGGCAATTCCTGCTCCATAACTAACAATAAATGATAATAAAGTTAACTCCATATAATAATATGATTAATTAAAAAATGTACTGTAAATTTTGTCGGAAATTAAATTTTGAAAAGTACTTCTTCAAATATAAAAAAATAGCACTCATTTAATTGCTGTATTGTACAATAAATCACGCTTAGAAAAGCATTTTCATTCCACACACATTACACTTCCCTCCTACGTCATCGTGTAAAGAGTGTTCCATTAACATTGTAAAGAAGCTTTTGGAGTAAAATTTTTTAAAGAAACTATAGTAACAACTTTCGCTTTTAGCCAAAGCTCAAGTTACATAACGCAGAACATTATAATACAAAGAATAAGCAAAGTTTATTCTTTGATTTAAAGCCAAAGAAATATTTTTTTCTTCTAAACAAGAGACTGTTAATTCTAAGATGATAACAAATAGATATAAAATACAAAAGAAACAGTATTTTAACTGTCTCTTTTGTATTTGATAATTATTCCATAATCTAATAAAAATATATCCCCACTCTCCTACTCATTTTACTATAATTTATTGGTTTGATAATTATTGCTTTTTAAATAGCCCTTTAAAATAGTCTACCATAGGTTTAAACACAATGACAAACGGATTGTGTCCCATAAATCCAGTAGTAACACCATAGGTTACTTTTTCTGTTTCGGGAACATAAGTCCCAAAAACTCTGTCCCAAAAAATAAGCATTCCACCATAGTTTTTATCTAAGTATTTTTCGTTAGAACCATGGTGTACTCTATGAGCAGAGGGTGTATTGAAAAACTTTCCTTCTAGCAGTCCTAATTTTCCTATGGCTTCCGTGTGTAATAAAAATTGATACAATAAACTGATGGCTAATGATAATGATATTAGGGTGGGATTAAAACCTAAAATAACCAACGGCACATAAAACAGGATACTCGTAAACTTACCTACCCAATTTAAACGACCCGCTGCGGTTAAATTAAACCACATACTTGAATGATGTGTATGATGGATTGACCATAAAAATGGAATTTCATGACTCCATCTATGGTACCAGTAATAGACCATTTCTACCACCATAAAAGTTATAAGAAATGTGTAAATATTAACTGGAATTGTAAATAATTTGAAAGACTCAACAGCTTCAAATAAAAATAATCCCCAAGCCAATGAAATTGGTTTTATGAATCTACCAATAATGATAATTGCCAAATTAGAAAGAGAATCTTTTGTGCTATAACTTCCCTTTTTAGTAATTAAAGACCAAATAATCTCAGCGAATATTAAACCTATAAAAATCAAGAAGAATACTTTTGCGTATGTTGTTTCCATAATATTTGTGTGTTAATTATGGTTCAAAAGTATTGAGGGAAAGAGTGTTTATTTAAAAAATGAAAGTGAAGCTGCTAAAATAGAAAGTGAAACGACCTTAATGTTATTTTAACTATTGATGGTGCATCCAATTTTTTAATTGTGGCGCTTTAGCCTTGCTAACAACTATTTGTTCCTGTGGTTTTGGATTGACATTTAAAATCAATTTTCCATTAAAATAGAGCTGAAGATTTTCGATAGCGTTTCTATTGACTATAAACTGTCTATTAGCTCTAAAAAATAGCGCTGGATTTAATTCTGTTTCAATGTCTTCAAGTTTTTTATCGATTATAAAACTTTTATTGTCTTTAACAACCGCTTTTACAATACTATCATCAATAGTAAAATAAGCCACATCGTTTACATTTAAAGGGATTAAGGTATCTCGTTGTTGAACCAAATAAGTGTTTTTATACGACTTCTTTTCAGATTTTATTAGCTGCAACATTTGCTGAAATTGCTCATTAATTGGCGAAGCTTGTCTTGTGGATTTGTATTTATCAATAGCATCTTTTAACTCCTCTTCGTCAATTGGTTTTAATAGGTAATCTACACTATTAACCTTGAAAGCTTTAATAGCATATTCGTCAAAAGCCGTTGTAAAGATGATAGGAACATTAACTTGGACTTTTTCAAATATTTCAAAGGATATACCATCGGCTAAATGAATATCGAAAAAAGCTAAGGCTATTGAATGCTCTTTATTAAAAAAATCTACAGCATCAACCACAGTGTCTATAACAGTTTCCACAGTAATTAAAGGATCAATTTCCTTTAAAAGATATTTTAAATTTTCTGCTGCTGCTTGTTCGTCTTCTATAATGAGTACGTTCATATTATTGGTAATTTTACTATGAAATAATCACTGTTGTTTTCAATACTTATTTCCTTATTTAAAAGTAGCTTAAATCTGGTATTTAGATTGCTTAATCCGGTGTTGGTGCTTTCTACATTGCCTGTTCGTTTTTGCAATTTATTCTTTACAATTAAAAAATGATCTTGACTATAAATAGTAACCGTTAAAGGTTTGTTTACAGAAATTTCATTGTGTTTTACTGAGTTTTCAACCAATAATTGCAATGCTAATGACGGAATTTTCTTCTGAAGTAAGGCATCATCAATGTTGATAATGGCTTTAAAATTTTCTCGATAGCGTTGTTTAATCAAATAAAGATAACTATCTAAAAACTTTAATTCTTCTTTTAAGCTAACTAAGTCCTGGTCTTTACTTTGAAGAATATAGCGATATAAAAAAGAGAGTTTCTTTATAAATTTCCCTGCTGAATTTTGGTCCTCTCTAACTAACAAACTCAATGAATTTAAAGAGTTAAATAGAAAATGAGGATTAACTTGATTTTTTAAGGCAGCCAATTCATTTTGTAAGCTCTGTTGCTTGAGTTGCTCTTTTTCTACAGCGTCAATTTTCGCTTGATTATTAAGTGTTATAGTCCTGCTAATAACTATAAGCATCAGCATTACAAAGAAGTAAACAAAACTATTAAAACGAGGGTTTAATGTTGTTGAATTATTTCCATTGATAACAACATCGAAAATTCTAAATATGAAAATCCAAACAACAAGAATTGCAAAACTTAAAAGGACAGCTTTCAAAAAAGTGTTCTTTTGAAACCATTGAATACTCCAGTCTATGTTAAGTTTTAGAATAAAAAAACAAAATCCAAATAAGGATATAATACGAAGCAAGGTATCTTTTGTAGATACTTCCCAAAGACCACTACCATCTGCACTACCGAATAAAAATACTAGACGTGGAATATTTACTAGTAATGAAAAGCTAATAGCTACTATAAGTATGAGTTTGTTGTTATTCATAGATAGAAAGGCTTGCATTGCAAGCCTTTTATAATTAGAGAGTTATTATTTTTTTTCTTTTCGTTTTTCCTTCATCTTCTTTTGAATTTCTTTTTGTATCTCTAAATATACTTTATATTGTTTAGATGACAATAAAGACTTCATTTCCTTGTTTTTACCTTTTTGAATAGATTTATATGCTCTGTATTTACTAAAACGAGATTTGCTACTATTTTTTAAGTCCTTTAATTGATTACCATACCTTTTTGAGATTTCGATATATTGTGGCTTTTGATCTTCTGTTAGATTTAATCGATTGATATATTCTGAAAACTCACCCGAAAAATTTTCAATTAATGATTTACGTTGGTCTATCTTGAAATCTTGATACACTAAATATTGTTCTTCAGACAATAATTCTTTTAATTCTGAATCTTTTTCAGACTGAATACGCTGTACTTCTTTTATTTTTTCTTGTTTAGAAAGACCAGATTCTTTTACAAATTTTAACTGCTCGCCATATTTTTTAGCAATAGTTTCATAAGATGTTTTTTGACTTTCAGATAAGTTCAGTTTTTCAAAATACTGTGCTAGTTTTTCTTTTGCTTGCTCTTTTTGTTTTTCACTAAGTTTTTTGTCTTGAGCAAATGTTATTGAACTGGCTATTAATAATGTAACTATTAAGATATTTTTTATTGCTTTCATTTTTATTTTTTTAATAATTATGAGACAAATGTATTTTAGTAGTTGAAGCATAATTTAATTTTTAAAGTGAAACGTCTAAAATGATATGTGAAATGACTTTGATTTATATTGAAATATTTCAATGAGGCTTCACTCCTATCTTTTTTATGTTACAAGTTTTAGTGATTAGTAAAAAAACTTCTATAGAAACTTATTGACGAAAATTTAGAAAAAAACACTCAAATTTTGACCTCTCTGAGAATTGAGTATTCAGTACTATGATACAGAAATTTTAAAATACGCGATTCTCAGAAAGGTCATAAAAAGTAACAGATTTTAATGTTTTTTATCTCATTTTATAAATTCTAAACAAGATGTTTAAAATTAGTGAATTTGATATAATATTAAAGAGTTTTATATCTATCAGCTTGATCGAATAAAGTTAAGTCTTTATAGCCAGCTTTAATTTTAGCAGAATGCAAAACATCTTTTTCGATAAAATAGCTATCGCCTTTTTTTAATAATCTAGGTTTTCCATCTATGGTTAATTCCATTTCTCCATCTAAAACAATTCCCCATTGTGCATTGTGAGAGTGAGTTGGAACTTCAGCATCATTTTCAAATTCCATAAAAATAAATTGTTGATCTCCAGCTTGAATCAGTTTTGAAGTAACTCCTTCTAAAGGAATTATTGCACTAGGATGTCTATTTATTATTTCAGGTAACATATTATTGTATTTTGTTGTTTTTAAGTTTTTTGTCATCATTGAAACGCTCGAAAAAATTCCTTTCATCTAAATTTTTTTCTATTTGAGAAAATTGTAATAAAAAATTTTCATCAACAATTTCATTGACTATATCTTTAATCTTTTTCCATTGAAGTTTAAAAGCAGGAAACATTTCTTTACTTTTTTGAGATAGCTCAATAAGTTTCCTTCTCGAATCTTTTTTATCTGTTGAAATTAACACATAGCCCTTCTCCTCCATTTTCTTTATTACTTTTATAACTGCTGGATGTGAGAACTTTAGCTTGTCTGCTATTTCAGTTACTGTTAAGCGATGCTCTTTTTCTAAGAGTAAAAAATATAAATGCCAATTAGGTTCAATATCAAATTCAGAATTGTCATATATTTTCCTTACATCATAAATTATGCTATCACTAAATCTCTTTACTCTAGCTATAATTCCTGAATAATCTAATGTTGTTAAAAAATCTTTTTCCATTTTATATGTAACTGGTTACGCAAATATATCAAAATAAATGTAACTGGTTACGTTTTGGATTGAGTTTTAAATAATCAATCTAGTATATTATTAAAAAAGTAATTAATTCCCTTTAATTCTTTGCCAAAGTGTTTTCATTAAGAATTTGGCATCACGACCAGTTTTAGGAAGTTCTGTTGCTTGGATATTGCCCTCCTCTTCTTTTAAAAGATAAGAAAAAGTAAAAAATGAAGTACCATCTTTTTTGGGGATTAATCCAAAACGCAAATCGTTAAAATACCATTGGTTATCTTTTTGTTCTATAATATACCAACCTTCTGAAATATCTATAAGTCGTTGTACATTAGTGTATTTAGTCAATACATCAGATTTTTCACGATGCTTAGGATATTTTGTGAATTTTAAGGGTTGAGTATCAAAAAAAGAATAATCGGTAATAAGATAATTGTCTTTTGTATCGATATTAATATTCCATAAAATAGTATTCAAAGCTGCTGGACGTGTACTAATGGTAGTATATTCTATACCTTGATTTTTTAATTCGTTTTCTACTTTATTATAAACGATTAGCTTTAAAATCAAGGCGATAAAAAGATAGCTTGTCGATATTATAAGACCAAACTTATTAATTCGTGCCCTGCGTTTTGATTCAGGTTTATAAAAAAGAACCGCGATACAACAAAAGAGAAATGGTAAAGTATATAAGGGATCTATAACAAAAATAGAATTGAAAGCTACTTTGATATCCAACGGCCAAAATATCTGTGTGCCCCATGTAGTAAAAGCATCTAACAATGGATGTGTAATCAAACTCCAAAAAAATAGCTTGGCCCAAGGTTGCCAACCAAGGTTTTTCTTTTTTTCTAATTTATTGACTAGCCAGCCCAAAAGTGGTGCCATAATGATAGAAAATAGAATAGAATGACTAAAACCACGGTGTAATTCTATAGCAGTAATGGTATCTGTAAAAGAACCTAGAAATACATCAAGATCAGGAATAGTACCTCCAATAGCTCCATAAAGTAAAGCTTTGTTGCCAATTTTTTTTCCTAAAACAGCTTCGCCAACTGCTGCTCCTAATACAATTTGGGTAAGTGAATCCAATTTTAACTACTTTTCTTTAACAATAATACAATTATAATGTGTGAATTAAATAGGCTTTAGTAATTTAATAATACAACCTAAAATCGAGAAGTTTACAAAGTTTATAATGCTTTTTGTAGAGCTCTTCTACTGCATTTAACATGTCATCGTCTTTTTTAAACAGGTTAAAAAACACTTTATCGAGATCTGAACTAGCTATTCCATTAAATTGATTACCGTACCCAGAAATACCTTTTGCTCCTGTAATATCTAAAAAATACTGTGCTTCATCTTCATCTAAATCAAGTACTTTTGCATTAGAAAAATGCAAAAGTTTATCATTTAATCGACCTTCAAAAATCTCTGCAATTTCTTGTAAACTATAGTAATAATCATTCAAACAAATACTATTGGCTTCGCCTGTTATAACAAAGTAGATGATTTCATAGTTTTTAAAGTTGTGATCATCTAAAACCAAAGTATTTAAACTTGCTTCTAAGCCTTCAATAGAATCGCATGTTTGATAAATACTAGCGATTCCATATTGCATAGTTAACTCCTCTAATTTCTTTTGAGTAAGCGTATCCTCATTCATTTCAACATCATCAACAGCTTCTAAACAGAATATAAAATAGTCTGTTTCTCTTAAATTTTCTTGGGGTAAATGCTCTATGTTTTTTAACAAGTTTCTGGATTTATAAAAATGAAAGACAAAAATACTACAACTCTTTCTATTATTTAACTCTAAATTGAACGTAAAAAGTTAAGAGAATGTTGGTAAATTAAACAATACTTCCCTCCTGTTACTTAATGTATTCAATTAAAAAATAGACTCTTTTTAATTATATTCGTTTTCCAATATTTTAATAATGAACAAAGTTGATTTTTTAAATGGATTAAGGATTCTATTTGTAATTGTTTTAGTTTTTACTTCTTGTAGTAAGAGCAATACTATAAATCCTGAGAATGAAAATGATGTACAAGAGTTTATCTCTGCAGTAGACATTTCTAGGTTTCCTGAAATATCAAGTTCAAATACAAAATTTTATGACTCAAACGGAAATTCGAGTGATTTTTTAGATATCCTGAAACAAAATGGTATTAATACTATTCGGTTACGACTATGGGTAAATCCTTCGAATGTACATTCGGGTTTTGATGAAGTTCAAAAGTTTTCTAAAGAGTTAAAAACTAAAGGTTTTAAAATATGGTTAACACTTCATTATTCAGATACTTGGGCAGACCCTAGCCAGCAAAAAATACCAGCGGATTGGATTGGACTCAATTTTTCTGAAATGAAAGACAAAGTTTATGATTATACTAAACAAATAGTAGAAAATTTACAGTCAGAATACATTCAAATTGGTAATGAAATTAATACTGGATTTTTGCATCCAATGGGACATATAACTGATAATTATAATCAGTTTAATGCACTAATGAGTTCAGGGATTAAAGCTGTTAGAGACCACTCTAAGAGCACTAAAATTATAATACATTTTGCAGGTATAGAAAATGCTGTATGGTTTTATAATCAAGTAAAAACACTTGATTATGATATAATTGGGCTTTCGTACTACCCTATTTGGCATGGGAAATCTTTGGATAAGTTGGCATCAACAATGAATCAGTTAACTAATGAGCATGATAAAAAAATACTCATAGCTGAAACAGCGTATCCTTTTACACTAGGTTGGAATGATTGGACCAATAATATTGTAGGTTTAGATAACCACTTGATTTTACCTGATTATCCTGCATCACCAGAGGGACAACAGTTATTTATACGAAAAGTTAAAAAACTTACGAATGAAGTTAAAAATGGAATAGGTTTTTGTTATTGGGGAGCTGAATTAATTGCCTGGAAAGGAACTCAAGCTACTGAAGCATCTACATGGGAGAATCAAGCTTTATTTGACTTTAGTAACAAAGCTTTGCCTGTTTTAGAAGAGTTTTAAAATTGCTTCGAATTTAATAAAACTTTAATTCTGTATAACTTTATATTTATCAATAAAAAAGCACCCAAGTAGGGTGCTTTTAACCATAAAACTATCTATTAATTTAGCTGTTCCCATCAGCTAAATACTCAACAGCGAAACAAATATAAATACAGACTTCCCTCCTTTTCTTATTTGTAGAACTACAAAACCACTACAAGGCACACTACATATTTACTACATCATACAAAGCTTTTTTCTTAAAAACTTTAAGATCAGTAAGCTGTATTTTTTCTGTTCGTTTTGAATTAAACTGATATTAAAAAAAGAATCATCATCATTTTACTTTTTCTAACGATGTTGGTCTATCAATATGATATTACCATCTGGATCATTTAATGTAAAACTAGCAGGACCTTCTGTTGTATCATCTGCTTCATTTGTTAAACTGATTCCATTAGTTTTTAAATGTTGTTGAATTTTACGAACATCATCAAATTCATCAATATTTTTCCCATTTTCATCCCATCCAGGGTTAAATGTTAAAATATTACCTTTAAACATTCCTTGGAATAACCCTATAAGTGCCTTATCATTTTTCATTATTAAATAATGTTTATCTATATCTCCTCCTAAAACACTAAAACCTAATGTTTCATAAAATTTCTTAGATTCCTTTATGTCTTTTACGCTAAGACTTATTGAAAAAGCTCCTAATTTCATATAATTCTGTTTTTATAGTATTAATTTTCTGTACAAAAAAGTTCTATGAAATTACACTTTTTCTGCTTAATATGAGTTGATTAGTTTAATTTTATAGTCTTTTAATTTATTGAATAAATGCAGGTATAACGATTTCAGAAATTGGAGTCATTATTTTATCATCTCTATCATGTCCAGTAATAACAATAACTAAATCAAGTTTTTCTACTACAATAATACGTTGTCCACCGCCTCCCCAGGCAAAAGAAGCATTATAACTTTTGTTACCGACTACAATAGGTGTTTGATACCAGAAATACCCATAACGATAAGTTTTTGGCATCCAATCTTCAGTAGGCTTTACTATTCCACTGGTAGCTTTTTTAAGATATGCTACAGGGATAAGTTGTTCTCCATTCCATTTTCCTTTATCAAGTACTAATTTTCCTAACTTAAGCATATCACGAGAGGTTATTTTTACCTTCCATCCAGATTCTGGTAAACCGCTAACTTCGTTTTTCCAATTATAATTAGTAATTCCCAATTTATCTAGAAGTTCTCTTTTGATGAAATCTTGTGCTGTACCAGGTACCACAGCATCAATAACCTGCATAACTAATCTAGGATTAAAATTACCATATAAATAGGTTTGAGTAGCTTTTGTAATTGGTTTGCTATGCTTAAGAAGTGTTTGAACTAAACCTTGACCTTTTAATAATGCAGTATCTTTTTCAATTTCTTTCCACTTATCACGATCAATTGTAAGTCCACCATGCATAGTTAAAGCTTTATGAAGAGTAATTTTTTCTGCTCCTTTCACAAATTTTGTTGGGTCTAAATCCTTTAAAAAATGTACAAGAGGTTTATTTAAATCATTCATAGATAAATACCCCATTTGTATTGCGCGCCCTAATATTAAACTTGTATGCCCCTTAGTTGCAGAAGCTTGACCATGTGCAAGATTAATACGTCCCTTTTTGTAATAAGATTCAAAAACCAATTTATTTTTATGAGATATGAGTAAGCCATCATATTTACCGTGTTTTCCTTTTGCAATATCTTTTGCTAATTTAACAATTTTGTCTTCTCCATTCTTATTTGTCAATTTACCAACCAAAATGCCATCATCTCTTTTATCAGGAGAAGTATCGATAAAAGCTTTTTTAATGTCTGGAATATCCCAAAATGTAAGTTTTTTTTCAGTTTCTGTTGCTTCGGCTGCCGAACTATGTATTTGTTGAGAAAAGCCGCTATGTGTTAGTATAAAACATAGTAAAATTAGTAGGTTGTTTTTCATAATATTGAATTTTTATAAAAGTTTAATAATATTTTATTGATTGGAATTATCAAGTCTCATTAGCTCTTTTTTAAGTTGAATGAAATCCACCCAGTGTTTACTAGATATCCAATAAGTAGTTCCATCTTCTTTTTGTTTTTCAATGGCTCTCCAAAAGCATAAATATTTTTTGTCTTTAGTTAGCCTTGCAGTATTTTCATCAATAGCAGTGTTTACCTTATTTCCTAAATTAATAGCTGTTCCCCAAGAACCATTTTTTTGTTTAAAACTGATATAAATGTCTGAACCACCATAACCTTCTTCTCTTTCAGAATCCCACATTAAAAAAGATTCATCAGCTGCTATAAAAGGATGAGCTGTCCATTTACCAGTATTGATATTTTTACCTAATAGCTTCGGTTCTTCACGCTTTCCATTTTTAATGGTTGATATACGAATGACATCATTATTTTTATAATCATCAAAAACATAAGTGCCTTTTGCAGATGCTGTTAAACGCATTATTCCCCAGTTATCTTTTTCAATCATAGAGCCAAGACTTTTAATTTTTGACCAGCCAGTATCAGTACGTTCTATATATTTGGTTTTAGCATATAAAATGTTATCATGACCACTATCCATTGTATGGAAATCATATTTTTTCCAAGAGTTATACTTGTTTTCTTCTTTTTTAAATACAATAACGCTAGGTAAAAAAGGTGAATAATGAGAAGTAGTAAAAGAAAACTCTTTCATATCGGGAGAAAAGCTTCCTTTTAATTCTCTATCTCTTGATGAATGAAAATTTGCAGGAAACAACTCAGCTACTTTATCAGGTGTCTTTAGTCCTTTATAGGGAGTTTCTATTGTAGCTGTAACATTTTGAATAGAACTAGGTTTTTTAGTATCACAAGAGATATAAAAGAGTGTCAATACAAGTGTTGACAATAAAATTGGGTAGTTTTTCATACTTATTTTGTTAATGATTATTGAAAACTCTTCGATAAAAGTAGTGGATGAAAACTGTCAATTTATTTTTATAGGATAAAGGGCAAGATTAAATGATAAAACCATTTCATCATTGATATATCGCTTTTGTAAAGAAATTATGAAACTTGTAGTGATAGATAGTATCTTTATTTTTTTTAATAAAAAGTATTCATGAAAAAAAAGTCTTGGAAAAATATACTGTTCATTAATATAGGTGCTTTTTTATTGGTGCTATTACTTGAAGTAATGAGTGGATGGTTAACCAGAGATCAATTTGAATCTGATCTATCTTTTTACTTATGGGAATTAGAATATACAGTTATTATTATGACTTTGATATGGATAAATCATTTCATTCTTATTCCTTTTTTGTTAGATAAAAAACGATATTTCTTATTCATAACACTGCTCATGGGAAGTATATTTTTGGTGTCTTACATAAAAACTTACGGAAAAGATTGGGCTATTGTATCTAAAATTTTTTTCTTTTTTTTATATACTACAGGAACAGGGATGGCAGCTTTCTTTTTAAGAAGAAATATGATAGTTCAAAAAGAAAATGCGGAAAAAGAAAAATTGCAAAAAGAAATGGAATTAAATTATTTGAAAGAACAAGTAAATCCCCATTTTTTATTCAATTCATTAAATAGTATTTATGCCCTTTCTAGGCAGCAATCTCTAGAAACTCCTGATGTTGTAATGCAGCTCTCTGAATTGATGAGATATCAATTAGAAAGTGCTAAAAAAGATACAGTGCTACTAAAAGAAGAACTTGAGTTTGTAGAAAATTATTTATTGCTAGAAGAAAAAAGATTAAGTAAACGTTGTACTATAGAACTCTTAATTGGAGGCGATTTATCTGGTTTTGAATTAGCTCCAATGCTTTTAATACCTTTTGTTGAAAATGCTATTAAGCACGGCGCACAAGCTACAAATGAGCCAAGTAGTATTGATGTAACAGCTTCTATAAAAAATAGTACATTTTATTTTACTGTTGTAAATTCCATCCCAGCCATAGTAAAGGAATCTAAGAGAAATGGAATTGGACTTGAAAATGTGAAGAGACGTTTAAATTTATTATATTCTAATGCTTATGAATTAGAAATAGAACATAAAAAAAATGAATTCTGTACTAGTTTAACAATTGATTTAACTAAAAGAAAAAGAGATAAATGATTAAAATAGGAATCATAGATGACGAAATTTTAGCACGTAAGGTTTTGGAAGAGTACTGTTCAAAAATTAACAATTTTGAACTAGTGTTAAGTACTGGGAATCCAATTGAATTTGTCAATTTTATACAGCAAAATACTGTAGATTTAATTTTTCTAGATATTGAAATGCCTGAGTTAAATGGTATGGAAATTTTACGTTCCTTGATTAATCCACCAAAGGTTATTTTAACAACAGCTTACTCAGAATACGCTTTAGAAAGTTATAATTATGGCGTAGTTGATTATTTATTAAAACCTATAAAATTAGCCCGTTTTTTAAAAGCGATTAATAAAGTTTCTTCATCAAAATTAATTGAACCTAAAAAAGAAAAAGAGAGTGAAGAATTACAAATCAAACACGATGGAATGCCTCTTAATATATCATTCAAATCAATTCAATACATTCAGAGTTTTGGAAATTATTTAAAAATATTTACCGATGCCAGAATGTATCTTATCACAGAAACTTTAATTAACATTGCTACTCTAATACCAGACAATTTTCAGCGAACGCATAAGTCTTATATTGCCAATTTAGATAGAGTTTCTAAAGCAACGCGTACAGATTTAGTAATTGAAGACAAAAAAATACCTGTAAGTGCTACCTATAAGGTTATGGTTTTTGAAAAAATAAAACTTCTAGCAGAAAACAAGAGCTAAAACAATAAAAGTCTGTAATTTATATACAGACTTTTAAAATTAATTTTCAAGGTTAATTTTTCAATTTAAGTAGTGTAGATAGTTTATAGATTCCGTAAGCAGGTAAAACAAATCTAAACACATTTAAAATCCCCCATAGTTTTAGTTTACCAGGAATTAACTCTGAAGGAACACTATTTTCATTAAAAACAGGAACATTAATTCCTGTGATAATATATACAGAAATAGCATAGGTTATTAAAAAAGTAATAAAGGCTATCCAAATAGCATTCTTTTCAACAGCATTTTTCATAAAACTAGATTTTTTCCTAATCAACATGATAAAACCAACAAGCACAGTAGTTGAAACAGGGAAATGAAAAACACCAGCATCTACAGCATGATGAAATTTTCTAAAACTATCAGCATTTACAACTGGATCACCTACAAGCCAATTAATAACATATGTTATTTGTTCAAAAAGCTCTACTGCACCTAATGCTGTTAATGAGATAAAAGTAAGCATTAACCAAAAAAAATCTTTTCTTGATTTTGTATTTGTTATTTCAGACATAATTTAATTTTAATAATCATTTGCAAATTTACAGTCGTAATACATGAGTATTGATATTAAAAACTATGTAATGATTATTAAAAACTATGTTATTTATGGTTTTTTCTATAAGTTGAAGGAGATATTCCAATATGTTTTTTAAAAAATATACCAAAATTAGAAGTGTTAGTATATCCAACAGTATATGCAATTTCATCTATGGTTTTTGTCGATTGTAATAGCATAGAACTGGCTTGAAGAAGAACATATTCTGTAATAATCTGTTTAGCAGTTTTACCTGTGGCTTTTTTAACGCATTCAGATAAATAAACACTACTGATATTTAGTTTATTGGCATAATATTCTATAGGTTTTCTTTTGTTAACTGTTTCTTTAATTTGGTTTTCAAATGCAAAAGCTACTTCATTATGTCGAGATACAACAGTGTTTTGGATTTCACCATTAAAAAACGATTTTCGACCTTCGTAAAGTAAAATTGTTAAATACGATCGGATAATTTCAAGATTTTCAGAACTAAACTCTTGGAAGAGTTTATAAATTTTTTCCATTAAATGAAAAAAATCAGCAGTATTCTCTTTTAAAAAATAAACAGGTGAATAGTTGACGTTAAAAAAAGGGAATTTTTGGATTAAATCAAATTCAGAAATACCCAAACGCAAAAAATTAGAACTGAAAACTAGCATATACCCCAAGCCTAAATCTTCAACGCTTTTTACATTAGTAGATAATGTTTGATGTGGAGCCATAAAAGTAATGCTATCTTCCATAGCTGAAAAAGATACATCATCAACAATTACATCAACATTATGATTTTTCGTTATAACAATTTGAAAAAAATCACATTTACGAAAATCAGTTTTCATTGGAATTTCGTCTAAATGATCTTTAAACTTAAGAATATGAAAGTTTTGATGTTTTTGAAACTTAGAAATATTCATTTCTTTCAATAACTCTTCAATAGTGTTAAAAGTCATATTGTTATTATTTGAAAACTAAGATACAAAACATAATTATTAATATTTATTTGATTGGTAATAATTCAAAAATTATGTTTTTAGTTTAGCTCTTCAAGCAAACTGAATTTATTTAGTTTATTAAAATAACAAAAAAAGAACCCTACAAGTAGAGTTCTTTCTTAGCAAAAATAAGTCCCCCGACCTATACAATTGCTAGGTAATCTATTGATTACCAGTTGCAATATAGGTATAAAAATTCAGGTTTTAAAATTTTTACTTACAAAAATTGCTAAAATATGATATTACTTATTAGTTAAAAGGACAAAAAGTGTCGATGAAATGTCTAAAAGTTTCGATTAATTAAAATTACACATCTGCTACTGATTTAGAGTTTATTAACCATATTGATTAGTCTTTATCTATTTGTTTTATTCTTTTCTCCTACCCTGTTTTATATCTATTAGAAAAAATAACAAATCAACTTAACGCATCTTTGTTGCATTAAAATGAAAAAGATGCATATATTTGCAACTAAGTTGCGTTAAATTATAAAAACAAATAATGAAAATAACTTTAGCTAAACCAGATACTTTTGGTGCATTTGCAAGTGGTTTGTGTATGATACACTGTATTGCCACTCCTTTTTTATTTATAGTCCAAACTTGTGCAACTGGAGGTTGTGAAAATGCTCCTACTTGGTGGAAAAGTATAGATTATGTTTTCTTAGCTGTTTCATTTTTGGCTATTTATCGTTCAGCAGAAACAACAACAAATAAGTACATAAAACCAGCTTTTTGGGTAACATGGATTTTATTGCTTGTTGTTATTCTTAATGAAAAATTAAACTGGATTTCTATTCCAGAATATGCTGTACATATACCAGCTTCTATATTGATAGTATTGCATGTTTACAATTTAAAATACTGTCAGTGTAAATCAGATAAATACGCCGTTAATCATGAATAAAGAACAGATAGAAATTGTTGGTGATAATCATTTTCATCAAATGTAGAAACTTCTTTACGTCCGGATGCTTTTGAAAAATCAGATGATGAAAAAATAAAAAAGAATTAATATTTGATCTAATAAAAAAGGACCGTTAGAAATAACGGTCCTTTTTATGTATAAAATTATAAAGCTATTAAATAACTTCCACATTTACAGCGTTAAGACCTTTTCTGCCTTGCTCTGTATGATATTGAACTTTATCATTTTCTCTTATATCATCAATTAAACCTGAATTGTGAACGAAAATATCTTCACCTGATTCTGATGATGTAATAAATCCAAATCCTTTTGAGTCGTTAAAAAATTTTACTGTACCTTCTTGCATCTTTACTAAATTTTAAATTGTTAAATATTATTTTGTTTAAGAAGAAACCTTGTGATAGTAGTTTATAACAACAACTAAGCACTATGCTTTCTAAACACTGAAAAAATAAAGTAATGGTGATATAAAAGGAAAGAAGAGAATAAACTCAAAAAAACTAAATACTAAAATACTACTCTAAAATTAAAGAGGTGTTCAACTTGAACGGTACAAATGTAGTCTATTATTTATTAATAATGTTCTTTTTTATTAAAAAAATAGAAACATAATAAAATCTTGATCTTTTCTAATCTAAATGATTTAGAATAAATAGAAAAAAATGAAGTAAAAAAGTATACAACTCATGTAAAAAAGTATACGTTTTAGTTCTTTGTTGTTCAGAATTTTGTTTTAAGATTTAATCTTAATTTTTAAAACAATGAATTCAACAAATAAAACAGTATTAATAACAGGAAGTTCAACAGGAATAGGTAAATCAGCAGTAAAGATTTTTCAATCAAAAGGTTGGAATGTGATTGCGACCATGAGAACTCCAGAAAAAGAAACTGAATTAAATAAATTTGATAATGTATTAGTTACAGAGTTAGATGTTACTAAACAAAATACTATTGATTCAGCTATAGAAAAAGGTTTGGCAACCTTTGGTAAAATAGACGTTTTAATTAACAATGCTGGTTTTGGTATGATGGGGATTGCTGAAGCTTCAGACGAGGCTTTAATGCAACGTATTTTTGATGTAAATGTATTTGGAGTAATTAGAACAACCAAAGCTATTTTACCTCATATGCGCGCCAATAAAAATGGACTTATTCTTAATGTTTCATCCATTGTAGGTTTATTTACATTACCGTATCAAGGTTTATATCATGCAACAAAACACGCTGTAGAAGGCTTTACAGGTTCTATTCAATATGAATTAAAATCGTTAGGGATTGATGTGAAATTGGTTGAACCAGGAGGTGTCAATACAGAGTTTATCAATAATATATCGTTAACTGGTAATAAGGAAATTAACGATTATAAAGAAGGATTAGAGAAATATATGGCAGCAGTTCAAGAATATATGGGACATCTTAGTACTTCTGATAGCATTGCTGAAATTGTATATAATGCGGTAACCGACAATAAAGAACAACTAAGGTATTTAGCAGGTCCAGATGCAGAACAATTCATGGCAGCACGTAAATCGATGGATGATAAAGCATTTTTCGAAATGGTATCAAATCAATTTGGATTATTAAATTAAGAATAAAAGTTTTTACTTATCTTTTGTCAAAAGCATTTTAAGGTGAAGAGTTATGTTACATTTTAAAAGTATCTCAAGCTACTTAGAATATATAAATGCTCCTAAATCAGAGCATCCATTATTAAGTGTAGTTTCAATAAATGAAAGTTTTATAAAGTCATTACGAAAGAGCTCCTCTCCTATGATGAATAATTGTTATTCCATTTCATTTAAGAGAATAATTTCAGGAAGTTTAAACTATGGCCGAACAAAATATGACTTTTCTAATGGAGCTATGGTTTTTATGGCTCCAAGGCAAATAATGGAATGGGATGAAACTACTGAAATGGAGCAAAATGGGTTTATAATTACTTTTCATGAAGATTTTATAAGAGGTACAGAATTATCAAAAAAAATCAATGATTATGGATATTTTTCATATTCAACAAACGAAGCTTTACATGTATCTCCCAAAGAAGAGAAGTTAATACAGTCGGTTTTTGAAACTATTGAAGCTGAGTACCACAATAATCATGATGAGTTTAGCAAGGATATTATTGTTTCTCAACTAGAAACATTGTTGAAATACTCAGATAGGTTTTATAAACGTCAGTTTTTAAATAGAAAAGAAGTTTCAAGTATTTTATTAGATAAATTTAAAGTTGAACTCAGGTGTTTTTATAATGAAAATCAGTTAAGTGGTATTCCTAACATTGAAGATATAGCTTTAAGGTTGAATGTTTCGCAACGTTATTTAAGTGATACCTTGAAAACAGAAACAGGAAAAAGTGCAAAAGAACATATAACTCTTTTTATTGTTGAAAAAGCGAAAGACAAACTTATAGGAACTTCTGAAAGTATTAGTCAAATAGCATATGATTTAGGATTTGAATATCCTCAACATTTTAGTAAATTATTTAAAAAACAAACGGGAAAGTCACCCAAAGAATATAGACATACTCTTAACTAGAGAATTAATAGAATTGTAGAAAATCCACTTTTTTAAGTGGATTTTTTTATTTATACCAAAAAGTATAAGTCTCATACCAAAATGTTTAAGTTTCAAACTTGGATGCCGATTTAAATTTGCACTGTAATCATTAAACATTATAAAAAATGAAACAAGTTTTAATACTAGCAAGTATAGTAATACTGACTATAAGCTGCAAAAAAGAACAAAAAACAACGGTTTCAGAACAAATAACAACTAAAAAAGAGAATACAATGGAAAATTTAAAAGCAGGAAAAAACAGTGTAATATTTACATCATTTGGAGTTGATTTAGCAGGCGATTTATACTTACCTGAAGGTTTTGACCCAAACAAAAAATACAAGGCCATCGTAAGTGCTAGTCCATTTCCACAAGTTAAAGGGCAGGTTATGGCAACCTATGGACCAGAAATGGCAAAAAGAGGCTTTGTTTTCTTAGGCTTTGATTATTTAGGAATGGGAGATTCTCCAGCATTACCAGGAGAGCATAAAAAATCTAGATATATGTTTAGATTAATAGAAAATACTTGGGATGCGGTTTCTTATTTAGGAACATTGCCTTTTGTAGAAGAGATTGAAGGATTAGGTGTTTGTCAGGGTGGTTCTATCATTGCATCAGCAGCAATTACCGACCATAGAATTAAGAAAATTGCAATGGTTTCTGGTATGATGGCAGCAGATGGTTTTCAATGGGCCGATAAAAATGCTGCTAATCAAATGATTGCTGCAGCTAATGCATCAAAGCAGAAAATGTATGAAACTGGAGAAGCAGATATTGTAGTTCCTTTTGGGCTTACTGATGATATGTCAAGAGAAGAAGCTATGGAGGCCGCAGCATATCCGGAAATGGCTGCTGAATCCTATGATTATTACGGAAGAGATGGTTTTAGAGGACCTAAAGCTGTTAAAACCTTTTCAAATTTACATATTGGCGACCAAGCTATGCAGTCATTAATTTCTATTGGAGAAGCATATGCAGATAAAATTGTGCAACCTACTTTAGTTGTATATGGTAAAAATGCAATGACTGCCCCTTGTTCAACACAATTTATTGACAAATTAACAAATGAACACGAAGTTATGGCTTTAGAAGAATTTGGACATGTAGATTTTTATTACAAGCCAGAAGCAGTAAAGGTATCAACAGATGCAGTAGCAGAATTCTTCAATAAATAATAATTTCCTTATACATTTTTATAAGATAATAACCTTTTGATTTATCTAATGATAATAACAAAAGGTTCTTTTTAAAATGACTTTATATGACAATTCAAGAATTAGAAAAATTAGTACAAAGTAAAAAAGTACATCAAATTAGATGCGGAGACCATCGTTTTATCGACATTACCATTGTTGCTACTGAAGGACGCTTTTTTGTACGTCAATATAAATTCGGGAAAAGAAGTTGGTATGATGCTTTTTTAGTTAATTCTAAGGGAGCTATGAAAATTGGAGATTTGGAAGTAGAAATTAATGGTCTAGTACCTCATGATTTAGATGAAGTAAATCCTAAAGTAAATAAAGCGTATAGAAAATTATTAGGTTTATTATATCCAGCAATGCGATTAACCTACAATACTAAAAAGCATGAAGCTTCTACTTTAGAATTGATTCCAATACTTGCTTAAGAGTATCAAAATTAAATAGTAAATTTATAATATAAAATAACAATAATGCCAGTATTTAGCTTCAATAATATATCAGAAATGCATAAGTATTATGATTTTCCAGAGCCAGAAAATCCATTGTTTAGCATATTACATACAGATTTAAAAGAGAATGAAAAAGCAAGTTGCGAAACCTATGCTTTTAATGAACCAGTGGTACTTTCATGCGATTTTTATAGCATTAGTTTTAAAAACATTATTTCTGGTGAATTGTCTTATGGACGTACCAAATATGATTGTACTAATGGAACTATGTTATTTACAGCTCCCAACCAAACTTTAACCTTTAATGATATGGTTTTTAGTTCGGAAAGCTATCATATTTCTTTTCATAAAGATTATATCAGGAGCTTGGATATTTATGAAAGTATTAAAAAATATAATTTCTTTAATTATAATGTAAACGAAGCGCTTCATTTATCGCCAAAAGAAGAACAGATTATAAAAGATATTTTTAAAAATATTAAAACGGAATATCATAATAACCAAGATGAGTTTAGTAAAGAAATCATCATATCTCAGTTAGATACTCTATTAAAGTATGCGGATCGATTTTATAAACGACAATTTTTGAACAGAACGGATGAGAATAAAATTCTAATTACAAGATTTAAGGAAATTCTAAATAGTTATTTTGAACAAAATTTATTAGCAGAGGAAGGTATTCCTACAGTAGACTGGATGGCAACTCAGTTAAATGTAAGTCATCGTTACATGAGTGATACTATTAAAGCAGAAACAGGGAAAACTGCTGTAGATCAAATTAACTTATTTTTAGTTGAAGAAGCAAAAAGCATGTTGCTAAATCCAAATTTATCCATATCAGAAACTGCGTATAAACTTGGTTTTGAATACCCTCAGTATTTTACAAGGGTATTTAAAAAGAAAGTAGGAATGAGTCCTAAAGAGTATATTAAAAATCATTCATTGAATTAAAAGGCGGATAATTTTTTACCCGCCTTTTTTAAATAAGATTTCTCTCCTATTTATTAATTAAAGTAACTAATCTCTCTAGCTGAGTATCTTTACCTGTAAAAATTTGAGTTGCATCAACAGGAATATAAATATTAGGTTCTGTTCCATTGCCATCTAGTGTTTTTCCGTTTCGTTGAAAAGATAGCATTGTAGATACTTTTACTCTTATTTTTGAATTGTTTAAATACACTTTTCTTGAATTTCCACTAGAACCATCGGTAGTAACTCCAACAATTTTTACATTTGGTAACCCTTTAAATGCTGTAGTAAATACAGTAGCAGCGCTAAAACTGTTTTCATTTACAAGAATATATACAGGCTTTTGATATGGAGTTTTTCCACTTCGTAAAACCATATAAAAAGGATTACTAAATTTAGACTTATCAAATTGTTGAGTTGTTTTATAAGTTTTATTGAAATTATTTATGGCTACTCTATCTGACTCTGAAAACTCATTCGAATTATAGCTATTTAAATAACGAGTACTCATTGAACTTTCATCAGTGGTTAATTTTTCATTAGTACGTAAATACGCGATATTGGCTATCCAAGGAGATTGTGCTGGTTGTACTATATATTTTGCAAAAGTTTGTAAAATAACTCTTCTTCCTCCTGGATTATCTCGTACATCAATAATTAGAGCTTTGGTTTTTGAAAATTCCTTCATAGTATTTTCTAAAAAGTCTTCATATCCTTCAACTCTTTTATAATTAAACATTCTTGGAATTTTAATGTAACCAATATTATTAGTTAACAGCTTCTTAGTGTCATTAAAACGTCCTGCTTGAATATTCATCATAGAAATAAAACTATGAACGCTTAAATTTGAGATATATCCCTTTTTATCTAATGTTAGCTCAACAGTTTCCTTTTTAGTTTTTTTATTGTTTGAAAACTCTACTTCTACTGTTTTTGAGCAATTTTTGTTGTTTTTAAATAAAAGTGCACCTAGTTTTTGAATGGCATTGGCTCCTCTTGTAAGTTTGGCTTCTTTAGGAGCTTTTTTATTTCTATAATTATAGTCATTCATTAAGGTTTCTATAGCAATACCATCAATACTTTTAATGTAAGGATATTCATTATTGTAATAACTATATTCTTTTTTATTATTTGGTTTTTGTTGAACCGCAATAGCTTTTCCGTTTAAAATTGTAATACCAAAGGGCAACCTTAAATTATACGTATTATGTGCTTTTTTATTAAAAGCTTCATTTTTTATAGATGAGTGCCTATCTCCTATTTCAGCCATTATTTTACCTATTTCATGCGTCAATTTATCAATATTTATAGTTTCTTTATTACTACTTAATATAGTTGCAGCTAGTTTTTTTATAGCAGTATTGTAATCGTAGTTAGAAAGTTGAGCATAGGATGATTTATTATTAAGAATATCACTAAACTGTTTTAAATCATCAATGGCTTGCATTTTACTTACCTCTTTCAGTGCTTTTTTAACAGGTTTAGAGTTTTTTTGAGCTCTATTGTAGAGTAAACATTTTTTTCTGTTTTCAGCAGTAAACACTCCTGTATATTCCTTAGAAATTCCTTTTTTAGATAAGGTTAGTTGTACTTTTTGATTCGGTGTATAATTTAACCCTTGCAAAACTTCTACAAGGTCTTCTGAAAAACGTTTTTTCCATTTATGTCCAAATTCCTTTTTGCAAAAGTTTAATATCTTATCTCTAGTAAAATTGTCTAATTTTTCAAAAGAATACCATACATTTTCAAATTGTACAATTGGTTGATTATTTTCCCATTTGACAGCCATAAAAGGAGATGCTTTTTCTAGTGTAAGTTTTTGTCCAAAAGCACTAAGGGAGCATAGAACAATTATAATTCCTATAATTTTTGCCTTCATTTTATATGTTTTTATAATTAAAATCTACTCAAACATATTTCTATTCTTATCCCAAGAAAAATGAAATCGACAAACGTAAACTTTGGATAGATAACTTTACTATGAGTATCGATATAACTGAAAGGCATTTTAATATCTTTACAAAAGAGTTTTAAGGTTTAGCTATGTTTGAATTGTCAGATAAACGAATACAAGTTTTTAAAGTAACTTTTCATATAATTTTTATCAGCATTATTATGATAATGTTATTAGATAAAACATTGTTGTTATTACCAGATTATTGGTTGCTTTTTTTAACATGCGATGCTGTAGAGTATTTTGTATTTACAGTTCTTGCATATCTACTTTACTATTACGTGTTAAAGCTTCATGAGTTTTGGTTTAAAACAAGTTTTATTATACTATTTATAATCATAATTGCAGTATTGGCCGCAACAAAATCATATAGAATTCATGATGAAATATTAATAGATAGAACTTTTGATTTTTTTACAGAATTTATTGGGAAAACCTTTTTATTCTATGCTTTAATACAAATAGTGAATCGATTAGATTTTTTTAATAAGTATGAAAAATTAAAAAATGAACTAGAATTAGCTAAAGGCCAACTATTAAGAAATCAATTACACCCTCATTTCTTATTTAATGCTTTTAATTCATTGTATAGTATGTCTTTAAGTAACAATCCGAAAACTTCAGATACTATTTTAAAACTATCAGGAATGATGCGTTATTTAACCGACGATTCGGTTCATAAACAAGTGAAATTAGAACATGAATTGAAATTTATTAACGAATATATTGCTATTGAGAAAATACGCTTTGGAGAGCAAGCAAATATAAGTTTACAAATAGAAGGAACTCCTCAAGGAATAAGCATAGAACCTTTACTATTAATTACTTTGGTAGAAAACGCTTTTAAGCATGGGTTTTATACAAATGATTCAAGTTCATTTGTAAATGTAAAAATAGATGTAGACGATAAATCATTGCTATTTAAAGTGAAAAACAGTATTCAAGATCAGCAACACTTTAATCAAAATTCAAGAGAAGGAAAAGGGTTAGAAAATTTAAAAAACAGATTACAATTATCTTATCCAAAAAAGTATGAATTATTACTAGAAAGTGAAAACAATGTATATTTAGCGCAACTTAAAATTAACTTTTAAGCATGAAAAAGTATAAAGTTATTATTATTGATGATGAACCTTTGGCTATAGATGTTTTGGTTCATTATATAAAAAGATTTCCTGAGTTTGAAATTGCTAAAACTTTTATAAACTCAGTAGAAGCCTTTAAATACTTGAATGAAAATATAATAGATTTAGTATTTACGGATATTGCCATGCCTCAAATATCAGGTATAGAAATGGTGAAACTGACCCAGAATAAAACACAATTTGTAATGGTTACCTCCTATTCTGAATATGCGATAGAAAGTTTTGAATTGAATGTGATTGATTATCTCTTAAAGCCATTATCGTTTGAAAGATTTACTAAGACAATAGAACGATTCAAATTCAATATACAGGAAGTAAAAACAAAAGAAAAAAATCAAGAAAAGTCTTTTTTTATCAAAGAAGGAGATGAATTTGTAAAAGTATTTGTACAAGATATAGACTATATCGAAGGAATGAAAGATTATGCAAAAATTGTATGTGGTAAAAACTATTATTTAGCTTTAAAAACACTAAAGTCAATAGAAGAAAAGTTAAGTAGTTTAGACTTTATTAGAGTGCATAAATCTTTTATAATTCCACTAAAAAAGATATCTCAATACAATAGCAAGTGTGTGTTAATTAATTCTCATGAAATCCCAGTTGGTAATAGTTATAGAAATCAATTAAAAGAGTATTTAGAGAATAATAAGTTGTAAAAACTACTGAATTATTAGAATTACATTATATTGAACCTCAAAAATTGTATGTATATCTTTATTTTATTCATATTACTATTTGGGGCTGTATTAATGCCATTATCAACGTTAATACATGAATTGGGTCATGGAATTCCAGCTTTACTGTTTACTAAAGAAAAAGTTACTATATACTTAGGTTCTTTAGGTAATCCCAAAAAGAGCCTTTTGGTTAAGATAGGAAGATTAGAATTCTTTTTTAATAAGGAACTATTTAATTGGAAAACCGGTCTTTGTAGATTTGAAAAAGGAAATATGTCTATTAACAAGCATATTATTATAGTTTTAATGGGACCAATAGCTTCTTTAATATTATCATTAATATTAAGTTATTTTATTTTTTTTTATGAGTTAAGCGATAATTTAAAAGCTTTTTTATTCCTTTTTAACGTCTCAACATACTATGATTTTCTTGTGGACATTTTACCTAGTAATCGCCCAATTAAATTAGATGATGATTCTAGTACATATAATGATGGAAAACAAATATTGGAATTGATTAAATATAAGTATACTCCTGAAGAATATAATATTGCAATTAGACATTATAATAACAAAGAATACTATTTAAGTACTATAGCTTTAGAAAAAGTTTTAAAAAAGGGATATAAAAAACAATTAGTATATCGGTTATTGATAAGTGCTTATTTACAAGAAAAAGATTATGTAAATGCTATGAAAATAAACGATTTATATATTGTGAAATTTAAAAAAGAGCTTGATTCAAATGATTATACTAATTCAGGTCTTCTAAAATCACACTTGAGTAAATATAATGAAGCGATAAAAGATTATAATAAAGCGATTGAAATGGATCCTAATAATGATTTAGCATTCAATAATAGAGGCTATACTTATAATATTTTAGAAGATTATGAAAAAGGCTTGAAAGACTTTGAAAAAGCTATATTGTTAAATTCAAATTTCGCTTATGCATTGAATAATAGAGGATTTTCAAAAATTAAATTAGGAGATAAAAAAGAAGGATTTGAGGACTTAAAAAAATCAATGAAAATAGATGGAACAAATTCTTATTGTTATCTAAATTTTGGTCTTTATTATTTTGAAAATAATGAATATGAAAAAGCACTAGACTATTTAAAAAAAGCTAAAGAATTAGATGATACTACACATTTGTTAAATACTTATTTAGAAAAAGTAAAAAAGAAATTAGTTATTGAAAATAGATGAGCTAGATAAAATAATAATAAAAAAGAGACTATAAGTTTATAGCCTCCTTTCATTCTGCGCTTTAATAAAAAACTAAGGGGAATTAAAGTTTATTCTTAAAAAAAGCACTTGTTTTTTCTACAGCTAAAGACACTTCTTTTTCTTGATCGTAAAACATGAATTGGTGCATAGGTGATTGAATTTCAGTATCAACCCAAAACAGTTCTTTATCTTCTGAGCTAATTTCTTCAAAATACTTTTTAGTATAATCTGGTAATACAGAACCATCACTATGTAACATAAAAACAGGTTTGTTTAAGTTTTTTGCTGATGGAAATGGATCTAAGGTTAACCAATCTTCCCAAGTTGCAACTGCAAACTTATCAGCACTCCATTGTGGAATTGCTCCTCTATCTGGATTTAAATAATAATCAAATTCACCAAACATAGCAGCTGTATCATCAGTAGTTGAAATAGTTTTGATGTAAGTAAACTCACCTGTTTCAGCAAATTTCTTTTTTGCCTCTTGAGCTGCTTTGATACGTTTTTGTATGCCCTCTTCTCCACCGTAAAATAATTTTACTGCTTCTCCATCATGTAACCATGAGGCTACGGTTGCAACTGCTTTAATATCGTTATCTTCTGAAGCAGCTATTAAAGTATACATTGATCCTGCACATACTCCAAAAGCGCCAATTGCATCTCCTTTTACTTCAGGTCTGATTTTTAAGTAAGCAACTGCATTTTCAATATCCTGAATCTTCATTGTTGGATTTTCCCAAGCTCTTGGCTCTCCTTCACTTTCTCCATAATTTCTAAAATCGAATGATAAGGTAATAAAACCTTGTTCAGCCAAACGTTTAGCATATAAACCTCCCATTTGCTCTTTTACAGTAGTCCAGCTTCCAGAACATACAATAGCTGGATATTGTTTTCCTATTTGAAAATTAGGTGGATAATAAATATTTCCAACTAAATTTAATCCTTCACTTTTAAAATTTACTTTTTTCATTTCTACCTGTTTTTTTATTGCTGTTTTGTTTGTTGAAGTTTTTACTTCTTCTGTTTTTTTCTCTGTTTTACAGCTCCATAAGCATAAAACACTTAGTAAGCCTAAAATGTATGTTTTCATTTGTTAGTTTTATTTAATGTTTTCTAATAATCCAAAGCCACGAGCTGCAACAATTGGATTAAAAATTTCTACATATTCAGTTATTTTACCCTCAGTATTAAATTTAAATGTGGAATAATAATTATTGGTATATACTCCGGCATTGTTCTTTAGTTTGATATTCCCTGAATATTTTACAAAAACCATTGTAGGGTCTTCCATTGCATATATTTCCTTGATAGGAAAAGTCATACCGTCAAAATTTGGAAATACAGGAGTCCAATAGGTTCTAATTCCATCTTTTCCTGAAGTACCTTCTGGAAAAATACCTGAATGATATGGGTTTATATGCTTAGCATCGTCAGCAAATAAATCAACCAGTTTATCAATATTTTCATCTTCTAAAGCCTTAAAAAAAGCTTTTACTGATGTTTTATTTTTAGTTGCTATATCCATAATCTTAGTTTGTTGTTCTTTTAACTTATGTAATTCAATTTCGAATTTTTTTATTTTTTCTGAATTGCTACATGATGTAAAAATCCCGATTAATAATAGGACTAATAACCTTTTCATCTTAGTTAGATTTAGCATTATCAATAGCTTTTTGTATTAGCATATTATTTCCATCTTGGTACTTGTAGTTGAACTTCATAGAAGTAATTTTCCAATTATTTTCAATGTTTTTAAGGATAAAATCATAACTACCAACAACAGTCCATATATTTCCATTTTCATCTTTTAAATAATGTGTTGCGGTGCCATAACAAAAAGAATGTGCCTTATTTCCATCTATTTTTGTAATAAAATTTCCAATTTGATGATGTGTGTATTCAAATCCTGGTAATACAGTTTTCCAACCAGTTGTAATTTCATTAGGAGTGATTTCTGAGGCTGGATTACCAGTCATAGATGAATAATCAAGAGCTACTTTAGAAGCAAACAATTCTTCTACTTCTTTCCAGTTTTTATTATCTGTATTTACAAATAAGTTACTTATAGTCTGTTGAATTTTGTTAGTGTTATTCATAATATTTGTTTGTTTTTCAGTGTTTTGGCATCCTATGAAGAAAACCATTGTAATTAAAATTATTGCTGCTCTCATACCTCTTTGTTTTTGATAGTACAAAGATGCGACAGGCTTTTTCTGAAAAGTTTATGAAATCAAACTAAGAAGTATAAAAATCAAAGATTAGTGATTTTTTCTATATGAATTTGGTGTTTGTGAGGTGTTTTTTTTGAAAAAACTATTGAAATTGTTAGGAGCATCAAAATGTAAAGAATAAGCTATTTCTTTAACGCTCATTTGTGTTTGTAGCAATCTTGATTTTGCCAAACGTAAAATATGATTTTGTATGTGTTTCTTTGCGGTATGCCCCGTAATTTGTTTTACAGTAGCATTTAAATGATTTGGGTGTATGGCAAGTTTCTCTGCGTAAAAGCTTGGAGAATGTGCTTTTTTATTAGCTATGCTGCTTTCGTAGAAATTAGTTTCTATTAATGTTTGAAAACGTGATAAGAGATTTACATCCGCTTTTCTAAATTCTTCCAAAGCTTCTTCTTTATTTACTTGTGCATTGAAAAAACGCTTTACATAATTAAGTAATACTAATAACTGAGCTTCCATTATTAATAAAGAATCATCCTTTAAATTTTGCTGCTCTTCATGTATTGTTTCATAAATAGCCAGTAATTTAGATACCTCTTTAGGTTGTACTTCAAAAGGTATTGACTTATCTATTTTTAGAAAAGGAAACTCTTTTAAAAGCTGTTGCAAATGCTTTGATTGTGTAATAAATTCTTTTGAAAACATTAAATAATAGCCTTCCCAATCTGGAAGTATATCCCAAGAGATTAGTTGAAAAGGCGAATTGAAAAAAACGGTAGCTCCTTTAGGGAAATTAGTATGATGTCCAGAAATGGCCTTCCCAGTTCCTTCTACTTTTATAGCAATGGCATAAAATTCGTGCTTAAAAGATTCCATTTTAGAAACAACTGTAGGCATATTCTCTTCAAAGCTCCTAATATCAAAATAAGGATGCTTTGAAGGTGGAATATTAATTGCCTTACAATAATTTTGTATGTTTTTAAAATGCTTCACAAATCAAATCTACATTTTCTTTTTCAAAAAAGCATGCTTTATCTTCATAGCTACATTACCTTCTATTTTTGAAAGGATTTAAATATAGCTAGTACTGAGGTAATTAAAGCTCCAAGAGCAAAAAATGTTCTTTGCAATGATATTTTAACCAGTTGTTAAGTTCTGGACTTACCTTGTTTATTGCTATTGTTTGTTCTTCAAAAGATGTATTAGTCGGTAAGAAATATAGTGGAAAATACAAAACATTTATAAGTGTTAGTATTACAGTTAAAGTCCATAGCATTTTATTTTCTTTATTGAGTACTAAAGCTAGGATTGCCAAAATAAGTACTCCAGGTCCAAGAGGAATCATAAAACTTCCTATATTACCACTATAAACAGAAAACCAGTTTAAAAATGTTTGTGGTTCTGATGCTTTCCAAAATGGAACTAGTATAAAGGCTATAAATAACATAGCTGATATAAATGCTGCATTGAGTATTACAGTAGATAACTGTACAATTTTGTTTGTTGTTTTCATGTTTATGATATTCTTTTTAAAGTATTTTCTTTAGTTAATATATAGTGTTTAGCAACACCAATTACATGCATTAATAATAGAATCATCATTATGGTAGCCAATAATCCGTGAGCTTTTAATGATTTTAAGTCATTTGTTTTTATTATGTCAAAAGTGCCTGTTAGTAAGGCATTTGAATAACCTCCAATAAACATTGTAGCAATTCCAGATATCGAAATTCCCATTAATAAAAAGTAAAAGGCGTTATGTATCCATTCTGCCAATTTATCGTTCCATTTTGAACCAGTTTTCAAGCTTTCTGGTCTTTTCGAAGTAAAGAATAAATAGCTTCTTATTAGTGTAAGTATGAACACAATTATTCCTAGTATAACATGTAATTTTATCATTAATATTTTTTCAGATACTGGAATCCCTTCCATAAATTTTCCTAGAGGATATAAGGTTAATATGAGTATTGCTGTTAACCAATGTATAACAATTGTTGACTTGTTATACTTATTGTCTAAATCATTTTTAATATTTGTTTTGTCCATAATATGTTAGGTTTTGTTTTGTTGTAACAATATTTGTCATGACAAATATATGTAAAAAAATTATTTCATAAGATTTTTAAGAATAACATTAGAAGTTCTATTGAAATCATCTACTTGCTTATTTGTTAAACCATTAGTGGCTTTTTTAAGTACTTCAATAGCCAAAGGTTCTATTTGATTGCGTATATTTTTACCATCTTTAGTAATTGAAATTTTCCAAGCTCTTCTATCATTAGGGTCAGCTAATCTTTCAATTAATCCTTTTTTTTCAAGCTTATCAACAATTCTAGTAATGTTAGCATTATCTTTAAAAGTAATCTTTGCAACTTCTTTTTGCGTAAGTGCTGAATTTTCATTCAAACGATTAAGAATTGCCCATTGTTCTGTAGTTAAATCGATTTTTTTAGACTTAATAGCACTATTTAGTTCTCTTTTTAATAAAAGAGCTGTCATATTAATTAAATATCCTGCAGAGTTGTCTAAAAATGATTCCATTTATTTGTTGTGTTATTAGTTAACATGACAAATATATAATCAAATTTTAAAAATACAGTATGTATTTATTGAAACTTATTAGTTTAAATAGTTCTCAATCGTTCTGCAGCAGCAATTAAAGTTTCATCTGTTTTTGCAAAACAAAATCGAAGCATTTGTTTATCGGTTGCATCTTTATAAAAAACAGATATAGGAATAGCAGCAACACCATGATTGGCTATTAAATCTGTAGCAAAATCCATATCGTTTTTAGTACTGATTTCTTTATAATTGACTATTTGAAAATAAGTTCCTTCTGAAGGTAAAACCTCAAAACGACTATCTTTTAATAAGTTTTGAAATAAAGCTCTTTTTTTAGCATACATGTCTGCTACTTCATTAAAATTGACAATATCTAAGTATTCTGAAATAACGTGTTGTGAAATACTGTTTACACTAAAAACTAAGAATTGATGAATCTTTTTAATTTCTTTCATTAAAAATTCTGGAGCAATTAAATATCCAACTTTCCAACCTGTAACATGTAGTGATTTTCCAAAGGATGATGCTATAATCGCTTTATTTACTAGCTTAGGACGAGTATTTACGGATATATGTGAATGTTTAAACGAAATGTACTCATATACTTCATCACTCAGTAGTAAAACATGAGCATGTTTTTCTAAAATAGTTTCTAAAGCTTCAAACTCTTCTTCCTTCCAAATTTTTCCTGTTGGATTGTGCGGATTATTTACAATAATCAATTTTGTTTTTGAAGTAATTGCCGATTCTATTCGATTGAAGTTTGGCGAATAATCGTCATTCAAAGAAATTCTTACTGGCTTCCCTCCTGCTACTAAAACTGAAGGCTCATAGCTATCATAACTAGGGTCTAAAATAATTACTTCATCTCCTTGGTTTACCAAAGCATTGATTGCTGTGTAAATTCCTTGTGTAGCTCCTGATGTAATTAATAATTCTGTAGAAGTGTTTATACTTCTTTGATAGTTTTCTTGCGTTAATAAAGCTATTTTTTGAAGCAAAGAAGGTAGCCCAGCCATAGGCGTATATTGATGAATATTCTCTGTTAATAAACGCTGAGATATTTCTAATAATCTTTCATCAACAGGGAAATTTGGAAATCCTTGTGATAAATTAATCGCATTATGCTGTTTTGCTAATTGCGACATTACAGAAAATATACTAGCTGTAGTACCAGGTAATTTTGACATAGAAATAAAACTTATTATTGCTAAAATACTATATTGATTATAATTTGGTTATTAATCCAAATACATAATTAGAATCTTTTCTATTAATTATTTTTGCTTTATATAAATATGTTTTTTCATTTAAAATCTCTACAATTTCAACTGAAATAATTCCTCCTTCTTTATGTTTATCTTTTTCTAAAGACATTTTGATAGTCTCTAGTTCATATTTATAATCATTTAACCAATTAATTTTATAAACTTGCCTGCCTCCAATGCCTCCTTTTTCTATTTGACGTCTTTTTCTTCTTTTTATTATAGTTTCATTATACGCTGGGCTTTCATATTTGAATTTACCACTATGAAATACCTTACACTTAACATAATCATCTTTAGATAGCTGATATGTTTTATATTTTGAATTTACAAAATAATAAACTGATTGCCAGCATTTATTAGTCATTTTCATCGGATGATATAATTTTGCTTTTTTAAAATGATCTAAGCAACCTAATCTCCAACCATTATGACTATATGTGCTTTTTTCTTCATTAATTTTTATATTATATCGTTTACCATTTTCATCAACACAGTAGTCTATTACTACTATTGCAACTCTATCAATATCATCAACAAAAGTTTGTGAAAATGTAAAAAAAGGAATTATTAGAAATAGAAAGAAATATAGCTTTTTCATTTTTTTAGGCTAAAGTACTTTATCTCTATTTATCTAGAAAATATTCATTAGATAATATTATGAAAATTAAAAAGAAACTTGTTAAGCAAAAAAATACTTTCCAAAACTTGAAAAGTATTTTTAATTAAAGCGGGGGGCTCTTACTACTTTAATAAAAAAGTATTTAATACAAGAAACCTAAAAAAATGTAGAAAATAAAATGTATTGAAGGCTAAGTTTGCCTAAGGATAAAATCAGATAAGAGAATGAGTAAATAGTATCTATTGATGATAATAAAAAACGAGAATTGAATACAATTCAATCCTCGTTTATACTTTTGCTTTAGAAGCTTAAATAGTCTAATCGATACTTATTTTTCTAATTGTGCTAACGATTTTAATTCTACACCTAATTGCGTAAGCATCGTAGCGATACTGCTTATTTTTAAATCTCTTTCGTCGTATTCTTGAGTATTGATACTACAAGTAAACTCCCATAGTTCTACAACTTCAGAAATTGGGACATTGTAGCTTTGATAATTTCTATTGTCTGGAACTAACAATAATGTTTTATTCTCCTCAATTTTATCATACACTCTTTTATAGGTAATTCCGTCGTTTTTAGTAACAATTATGTAGGAAACACCATCTTTAACTTCGTTTATATTTTCAATAAATCGAGCTACAACAAAAGATCCGTCTTTCATAGGATGCATAGAGTCTCCCTTAATTGGAAAAGCTCTATGCTTACCAACCGGTAAAAAAGGTAGTTTTATTCTTTGCAATTGTTCAATATATTCAGGATCATCATAACCTAATAAATAACCAGCAGATGCTTCTGTAGGTATAATTTCTATTAAGTTATCATCTTCACTATCTACCATTATTGGGAAAAGCACTCTTTGACTCCCAATTTCTATGAATGATGATTCTTTTGAAAACGTTAAATCGTTTTTCACTAAAACATCAATAGGTAACTTAAAATAATCTGATATAGTGATTAAAAACTCAATAGAAGGCTCTGATCTTCCTTCTTCATATGAAGAAACCCTAGACCTTGTTATGTCTAGTTTTTCTGCAAATTGTTCTTGAGTTAATCCTCTTAATTTTCTTAAATGGCGTATATTTGTTGATATTTTTCTCATTTGCTACAAATATAAACAAGTGTTGCTACAATTTGTAGTTTTAAGAAAAAATATTCGTAATTCTTTACATTAAATAATCACTCAAAAACCGATTGTTTTAATTGATTTTATGCACTAAATATACGCTTCGACTTGAAAATCAAAGTAGTTATTACTAATAAAAAGAATGGATTTATTTAAGATTCTGTAAGTTCCAGAACCGTATTTTTTTCTTTTAAAAGTTGTTGGCGGTATTTTAACCATCCTCCATTTTTAAGTATTCTTTTACCTTTTGCGGTAAGATTTAGAATCATTGCTCTTTTACGTTTTATTAAAGATTTGGCTTCCATTTCATCACCAAGTCTGTTACATTCGTAAACATCACTTAATTCTTTGTTGTCTAATCCTACGAGTCTCCAGATACTCGTGTTTTCTTTTTTTGACCTTGTAAGCTTCTCTATTAAAGGAAGATTTTTGTCAATTAAATTGTTAATGTTGAGGGACATAATCTTATTTTTCTCTAATATAAGAAAAAAAAGAGTTTCATCAAAAACTCCTTTTTTTCACATTTAGATACCTCTATTTACATTTATAAACTTATTAATTATTAACCGTAAAAATTTCTTTTAACTGCTTTACAACATTGCCATTACCTGAAACTGTAATCTCACCAATTTTATCGGCAATTTTTTCTACATATTCCATTTCTTTTAATTTGAACAACATTTCATTGTCTTCCATTAATTTGGCTGTGTTTAATAAACTTCTGGTGGAAGCAGTTTCCTCTCTCCTAGTTATAATATTAGCTTGTGCTCTTTTTTGTGCTATTAAAACCTGATTCATGATGTCTTTCATATCACCAGTTAAAATAACATCTCTAATTCCGCAATTCACTATTTTTACACCTAATTGATTAGTGTTTTTAGAAACATCTTCAAATACTGCATTAGCAATGTTTTCTTTTTTCTCTAACAATTCATCTAAGGTATAACCTCCAACATAAGTTCTTAAAGCCAATTGCATTAAAATGTACAATTGCTTTTCATACTCTTTATTATCTAACAAAGCTTTCTCAATATCAACTACTTTATACTGCGTATAAAAGTTAATTCTTACATTGGCTTTGTCTTTTGTTAACAATTCTTGTCCAGCTATTTCTAATTGCAATTGTCTCATATCTGCTTTGGCAATTTTAATAGATGTATCATTTCTCCAAAATCGATAAGTTCCTCCTGTTAATGTTTTTGTATATACATCATTTACTAACAATAAGGCTTTTTCATAGGCTGCTACTTCAAAAGCTCTAATATGTTTATTTAATTGATAATTACTAAACAATGCTTTATCTATATTTTCTGTAATATAAATTTTGCTTTTATCTATTTTTTGAAAAGTTCTATTAATTAAACCTTTCCAATAAAAATACCTACCGGCTTCTAATACTCTTTTAAAATTATGGTTTTCATAAACTAATACGAATTCATTATCCTTTACTTCTACAATATCTAACATGTCTGCTAAAACTGTATCTTTTAATAAGATTTCTATAGCAATAGTTCCGATAAACTCACTTGTTAAATCATAAATAATGACGTTTTGATTTAAATACAACCAATGTGTACCTTCAGTAATTACTTTTTGATATTCTCCTTTTTTAAATACCAATCCTACTTTTCCTGTGTTAATTTTTATTCTTTTCATTCTTCTATTTTTTTTTATGATTTTATAAAAACGATATATTTTAAATGCTTAAGAAAGCACGGAAATTGATCTTTTTAAAAAGGCTATAATTCGTTTTTTAAAATGGATTGAAATCATATATGAAATCAACTGATTTATAAAAAGGAACTACTTTCTTATTTAAAAAATTAAAAATTTCAAAGTTCTTTTTTAAGTGTTCTCGAAAGAACTCATAAAAAACATATCGTTTTTGTTAATGGTCATCAGTTTTACAAGTTGATGAGCTTCCTTAAATAATAGGCACTTTACTGCCCGAATTCTCTAGAACCGAAATCTAGTGTCCTACCAATTAGACGATATCCTAACGGATAGTGGGACTCGAACCCACACGGAATTCTCTATTGCATAACCGCTTTGCTACATAACTTTCGTTATGGAAGGATTCGAACCTCCGTACATAGAATGCTGATTATTTTTTGGTAAATAATCAAAACCTTCAAGGCTAGTTGCATATAATAACCGAATACAAATATTGTACGGAATTATACAATGGTGCTATACTGAAACACTCAACAAGACTTGCTTGATATTTTTAAAATCTTATTTCTAAATCTAACCTCACTTCAGTCTCTTATAAAGTGAGGTGTTTTGCAATTTTCCCACTTAGGCGCGATCTTTTTCATAATTACACTGCAAATATTATATGTTATTGCGCAACCTTTTTGCGTAGTGAAAAATATTTTACTTTTTCTTCTTCTTTTTATTACTTTTAGTTGCTTTTTTCTTCTTTGAATTTGGCATTTTTTCTTTTATACGATCTTTAGTGGTATCAATAGTATACATGAAATCAGAATTATAGCTATGCTCTTTTGCTAACTTGATAAACTTTAAAGCTGATTTATATTTTTTCTGATGTTCTTTTACAACAGCTTTCTTTAAATACAACATTGCTTTGTCTGATCCTTTTACTGTTAATGCAAAGTCAATAAAATCTTCAGCCTCTTTTAAATCTTCATTCCATAGCAACACATTGATATAAGGTGAGTACACTTCAAAAGCATTGATATTGATAGCTAAAACTTCTTTATAATATTCAATGGCTTCTGAATATTTATATAACTTTTCAGCATATACTCTACCCATTAATGTTAATGCCATTGTATTTTTATCGTCATAAGACAAAGCATAATTCAAAGACTCCATTGTTTCCTCTAAATCGTAATAAAATGCGTCTAATGCTTTAAAAACATAGTTGTTTATATAGTTTTCCATGATTTTATTCTAATTGTTTACGCAAATCTGTTTTCAACTGATTACGTGTTGTTTTAAAAGATTTCTCTTTCTTTTTTTGTTTAAAATCGGAACCTGTAAATATTTTAATGGGGTTCCCTCTTTCTAAATTCAAATGGTTTTCCCATTCTTGTTTTACAGCTTCTTTTAATTGAGTTGTATTATGTTCCGAAACTTTTTCTTTTAATCGTTCTACTGCTATTTTTTTGTTTTGATGTTGTGATCGGCTATCCATAACTAAAACCTGAATTCCAGTAGGTAAATGTTTTGCTCTTATTGCTGAGCTTACCTTATTTACATGCTGCCCTCCTGCCCCAGAACTTCTAATAGCTTGAAATTGAATTTCTTTTTCATGAATTGTATTTTGCTGAACCTGATTCAATTCATAACATCCTATATACCAATTTTTACGTTTATGGTATTTTCTGAATGTAGATACTCCTATCCACTGAATTGTCCCTATCCAATTCTTTAAGAAATTCGAAATCTCTTTACCATTTAATTTTATACTTACCGATTGTATCGTGCCATTTTCTATTCCGTTTTCTTTATGAAGTATTTGATATTCAATCTTATTAATTATCAATTCTTTTAAGAATATTTTTAGCACTTTGGCTACAACCCATGCACATTCTGCAGGTCCTTTTGCAGCTGTTAATTGTATTATTTTTGTTTCCATTTTATGTATCCATTCTTACAATTTTTGGGGTAAATGTTCCTATTACTTCCACCAATTCTTGTTGATTCGCCATTACCTTTTTAATATTTTTATAGGCCATTGGAGCTTCATCAATTCCTCCTCCTATAAGAGTTACATCGTTCATTTTTAACTGATGTTTGATATCACTTTTAGTAAACTTTTCTTTACATTTTCTACGTGAATACAAACGACCAGCTCCATGTGAAGCCGAATTAAGACTCTCTACTTTACCTAAACCACGTACAATAAAACCTGGCGCTGTCATAGAACCTGGAATAATACCTAATTGCCCTTTATTAGCTGGTGTAGCTCCTTTTCTATGCACAATTAATTCTTGATTATTTACTTGTTCTTTCCAAGCGAAATTGTGATGATTTTCAATTTTAGCAATAGCTTTAGCTCCTAACAATTTTCCTATTCGTTTATGAATATTATCATGACACGCCTTAGCATAATCTCCAGCTAAATTCATTGCTAACCAATATTCTTGTCCGTCATGTGTATTCAAATCTAACCATGCTAAATGTTGAACATTTTTGGGTAAAGGACATTGTTTTGCTGCCAAATAGGTATAGTGCTTTGCTATATTTGCTCCTAAACCTCGACTTCCACTATGCGTTAATAAGCCAATATATTCGCCAATTGGTAATTGAAATTCATTGTTCTCATCTGTAATATTTACAATTCCAAATTCAACAAAATGATTTCCACTTCCAGAGGTTCCTAATTGTTGATATGCCTTTGTTTTTAACCGCTTAACTAAAGGAATGTCCTTAAATTCTGAACGCTCAAATATTTCATGATCATGTTTTACCTTGTGTGTTTCTCGCATACCGAACTTTGTGTGTTCTGAAAGGATGCTTTCTAATTGATGTCTTTTTCCTTTTAAATAAGATGCTTTTATCGGATAGACAGTTAAACACATTCTACAACCAATATCTACTCCTACTCCATAGGGGATTACAGTGTTTTCAGTAGCTAGTACACCTCCAATTGGTAAACCATAACCTGAGTGTGCATCGGGCATTAAAGCGCCTTGTACAGCAATTGGTAATTTTAAAGCGTTATATAATTGATATTTTGCTTGATCATCTATTTCATTTTCTCCGTAAATTGTAAAAGGAGCTCTTGTATTTTTTAATTCGTGAAAACGAACTTCTACAGGCTTTAGTAATCCTTCTACTACTTTACCCCAAATAGCATTTCCTTGAAATCTATCAGGCTCAAGTAATACTTCTTTAGCCTCCTCTAAAATACGTTCCTTCTTTTCTCTTTTCCGGTATCTGTTAATTTGCCCTAAAGCAATATTGATACTATTATTTTTTGGAAACCCTAATTTTATTAGGTCTTTTCCTTTTAATTTATTTCCCATGATTTAATTTTGAGATGTTTGATTTTAGGGAATCAACTTTGGTTGACTCCTATTTAATCTCGAATGTACTCGAGCTAACACTTCGGGAAATCTTTAGAAAATAGCCATAAAAAAATCCGAAGTTTTTGCTTCGGACTTTTTCATATATAGTATAATTAATTATCTATTTGTGAAGAAAGTCGCGAAGTAAATACTGTACACTAGAACCTGGTTCTATTACTGTACATATGTTGATTTGAAATTTAAACATGTTACTTCGTTTTAAAATTGTTTTGTGCTTTATTGCGGTGCAAACATAAAAGGACTTTTTCAATTATGCAAATCAAAAACCAATTTATTTCACTGATAATCAACTGGTTATGTTTAATTTTAAACAAGAGGATACCTGTCCGCTTTTGTGCGGATATAATGAGTTTAGATAACTCTTTGATTTATTGTTATGTAGCTAAAACTTACACGATGTATTGGCATCTATTAGTTTTTGAAAAAAAATATAAAAAAAACGTCCAAAAAATCAATTTTGGACGCCTTTAATATGCTTTTTAAAGTTTTTAACCTAGAACACCGACCTAAAAAGTCGCAGTTTAGCGCCCATTTTATGTAATTTAATTATGCTCATAAGCTTTTTACTTTATTTTTATAAAATATAATTAATAATTTCTTTTTTAATAATGCCTATGGCATTGGAAGTATTTCTACTACTTTTCCATAAACATTTTTTGTCCATCCGTTAATTCTACCATGATTGTTACCAATCAATAATCCTCTTTTATCATTTTTACCTTTTACAAGATGTGTAAAACAATTTCCACGAACCTTGCAATAAACAATATCTCCAGCTTTACAATCTTTCCAATTAATAGGAGCTAATTTTACTGGTTGTTTAGATTTTAAAAGGGGTAACATAGAATTACCTGGTTCTTTTGATATAATGGTTTCTCCATTAGTCAATTTTTGAATTTTCCAATTCATATTACTATATTTTATAAATTATGTAACGCATTATTGTGTTACATATCTTATAAAAATTAGATAAGAACCTGTCAATGAACTAACGCAAAGATGAATAAAATACTTTTAAACTTCCAAATTTTGTTTGTAAAATTTAAGTCAACCCTAAAAAATTAAGAAGAGAATCATAAAACTTATTTGTTTTTCTTTTTTTCAGACTATAAGATTCTATATCCTCGTTATCTTTTTTAGCATAATTAAAATTGTTATAATTTTTATCTGTCAAAAAGTTATCCCAGTCTTCATTTTCTTTATAAAAATTAAACATGTCAATAACAATTTTTGAATATTCCTTTGTGTTTTTTATAATTTGCTCTTTATCTATTTCACTGTAACTATACCCCATTTCTGAAATAAAAATACTTTCGTTATTAAGTCTATAAAAGTTATAGAAAACATTGTATTCATAATTACTTTCCACATATTGATCAGAAAGGTATTTAAGACTATTGCCAAATTCTTCTATGTTTTCATATTGTATTATTTTTAAACAATTCTCATAAACATTTAAGCTTAATAGTTCATTTTTGGTGAAAAGCTTTTTTATTAAAGTATATAATTCTTTTTTCGAGTTTTTAGATTTATAGTTAATACTAACAATATCAAACAATAAACTATTACTACTAAATTCTGCTTTCTCGGTTAATTTATATATAAATTCCTCAAAAGTTTCAATATCAATTTTGTCTATCAAAACTTCATATGCTTTTTGTTTTAGTTCCTCTTTCATTTTAATGTTATTAATTACCAAACTGGTCGTTCACTTACTTTATTCTTATCTATACCTATAAAATATGGTGTATAACAATCTGCTACTAAAACGCCTACTTCTTGTTTACATTTTGGACAAAGTTGATTTAATCCATCTACTCCTGAGGGGCCACAACATCCTTGCATTTTCGTATGATTATAATGATTCTTTAAATTAATATTATTAACATTTAATAAATAAGTTATTCCTAAGTTTTCAAAATTCCAGATATTATTATTATTATTAATATATTTTCCAATTGGAATTAAATCATATTCATCTGCATAAATAACCTCTTTATTTATAGCTTTCACTAACCCTTCTACTAATAAATAATTACATTTTTTACAGTATAATTTCATAATCTATCTTTTTCTATTTTGTCTTCCTCTACGTTTCTTCCAAGGTGCATTTTTCTGCCAATCACCAGCCATAATACAGCCATATGGTAAAACTTCATCTATTACATTTCCTAAACCATACTCTTTCATTTGATTACGTACTGTTTTAGCGTTTTTATAAGCTGAAGGTAATTCAGTAATATCAATTTCTTCTGAGAAAAAACGAATATCTAAACCTTTTGTTTCTTCTTCGAATATTTCTTGTATTGTTCCTTTTTTACTTTTTCTATGTTGTGTTCTACTCACATTTCTTCCTGCTCCATGTGGCGCAAAACCTAAATTATTTTCAGTTGTATTTCCTTCTACAATTAATACTGGTTCAGCCATATTTAAAGGAATCAACCTTGGCCCAGTAATATCAGGCATAAATTTAGGATTTAATGGCGTTGCTCCTTTGGCATGATAGAACAAATCACCATCTCTAAAAACAAAATTATGCTCATTCCAAAATCGATTTTCTTTTATAAGTCCTAATTTTCCTAGAGTTGCATCATGCAATACTTCATGATTCTTTTTAGTCCATTTACGTATAATTTGTAGTGCTTCCCAATAATTCTTTCCTTCTTCAGTTTCAAATGGAATCCATGCGTTTTGTCTTAAAGTTTTAGGAGATAATTCTTTTCTAAATTGCTCAGCTATATGCATTCCTCGTTTATATAAATTAGCTCCAAATCCCCTACTTCCATGATGTGTAACCATCATTGTATTTCCTGTTTTTTTAGACCTACCAACAAATAAAAAATGATTCCCATCTCCTTGTGTTCCCAAATGACTTCTAGCTGCAGAAATCGATTTTTGATTATTTAGAAATGGATTAGCTTCTATTTCAGCTAATAAATCCATGGGAAAACGAAATTGGGTATTTCTATCTCTACCACCAGATCCAAAGTGAGTTATTGAATGTGCAGCATCTAAAACATCTTTAGGATTAGCTTTTCCAAAATCTGTTAACATTACTGAACAGCAAATATCAGCACTATGCATTCCTGGGTGTATGGCATTTTTCGCTACTACAATCCCTCCTACAGGAATAGTTCCTGAGGGACCAGTTGGACAAGCGTCTGGCATGATTGCTCCGTTAACTATTGTTGGAGTTTTCATCAAGACTTCCATAGAAGTAACTACAGAATTAACATTAGTTTCTTCTAATTCATTTTCAGCCTTTATATTTACTTTAAAATCCATTGGATTATCCAACAATGGTATCTCTGGTCCTGATTTAAATTGTTCTAAATACTCTAATATTTCACTTTTAGATAGCTCATTTTTATTTATATGCTCTAGAGCTTCTGGAAACCATTTCCCTGGTTTATGTCCCCATGCTATTAATTCTTTTCCTGTTATTTTCATTTCATTTTTCATAATTTTCATTTTTTGTGCTCCACAAACTCCTTGTTTTGTGGAGCGATTACTGTTAAGAATTTCTTCTTTTTTTATGATTCCGGTACAAATATTCAACTAAGATGCGCAATCTTTTTGCGTAGTAGGGATTATTTTCTAATTTTATCAAAAAATTGATATAAATGAATTTAGAACAACGTTTTTCAGAATTGATATCTAAGTATACGAATGATGCTACTATTAAAGAATTACTATGGAAAGAGATAGAAACAAATTATTCTGAAAAGCATAGAGCTTACCATAATCTTACGCATTTAAAAGAGATTTTCAATTATGTTGATACTTATAATGATCAGATTGAAAATATAGATTTAGTATCATTCTCTGTATTTTATCATGATATTATCTATAGCATTTGGAAAAAAGATAATGAAGAAAAAAGCGCTTTATATGCTCTTGATTGTCTTTCTAAAATTAATTTATCTTCTAATAATTTAGATACTATTCACAAACAAATCATAGCCACTAAAACACATGAAGCAAATGACAGTGATACGAAATGGCTTATTGATTTTGATTTAGGAATTTTAGGTACTTCCTCCGATACTTATTTTAAGTATACTAAGTTGATACGAGAAGAATACAAATCGGTTCCTAATTTTCTTTATAAAAAAGGACGTAAGAAAGTATTGCAACACTTCATTAATAAGCCCTTTATTTATGCTACAGCAACGTTTAGAGATTTATATGAAGAACAAGCAAGAACGAATTTGAAAAATGAATTAAAAAGCATTTAGGCATCGTTTTTGTTTAATTGGCTTTACTATGAAAAATAAAATACTACTATTAATTGCTATAAGTGTAAACATTTATTCAATTTATTCGCAACAGTTAACTACATCGCAAGAAAAATACTTGACTGATTTATTAACAAAAAAAATTAATCTCCAGAGAAAAAAAATGGGGATACATTTATTAGAAAAAGACATAAACCTTGCTAAAGCTGCAAAACTTCATGCTGTTTACATGTCTAAATCTAATAATGTAACTCATTCTCAAAAAAGTGAAGAACTAGAAACTCCTTATAAAAGAGTTTTAAAATATTCTGACTCTTTTACATCTGTTGGTGAAAATGTATTGAAAACAAGATCAATAAAGCCTCCTTTTTCTAATAAAAAACTAGGGTTAATTGCTAACTTAATGTTTAAAGCATGGAAAAAATCGCCAGATCATTATAGTACCATGATTGGTAGTGAATTTTCTTATGCTGATTTTGGATTTTCTTATAATATCAAAAAAAGACAGTTTTTTGTAGCCCATGTTTTTGGTAACAAAATTTATAAAGTTCCAAATCAATTGTCTAAAGATGCATTTGGTATAAGAAATAATACTGATTGTAAATCTCTTCATAGATTCAATAATATTATTGCAAGCATGGGAAATAATATTTCTATTGAAGAAAATGAAATAATACTTAGATTTCATAATAAAGAAATCTTTAATACTATTTTCAGTGATTCATGGGATGGTATTGCTGTTGATTTAGTAACTAAAGATCAAATAAAGTGTGGTGTTAAAAATAAATTAGATTCCTCACCTATTTATGATGGTGTATTGTTACCTCCATTTTATAGAGACGAGTTAATTTCTAAAAATAAAGCTAAAGGGGATTATCGAGTAGTAATTTCATTGGGCAAAATCCCAGATTTTTTAAAGGATAAAACAATAGCACCCAATATAATTATTATAAAGAGGCGTAATAAATGTGCTTATAAAATACCAGTTACAATTCCTTCAAGTGAATATAATCTTATTCCAATTAAACCTAAGATATTTATACCTAATATAAAGCTAAAAACTGAAGGAGTATCATTTGTAAAAGAGATATACTTTGACTTCTATTCTTCTAAAGTTACAGCTCATAAAATCACTCCTATAAAAGTTAATAAAGACAAAACAAATTTAATTGATATTAAAAGTTTTACATCTATTGATGGAACGTTTAAAAATAATCAATATTTGTTTAATAAACGAGCTGCTTTTATAAAAAAGTATTTAAATAATAACTTAAAGCTTAATCAAATTAAAATTGTAACTGAAGCTAAAGAAAACTGGGAATTATTTGATTTTCAATTAGAAATTTATGGTTTGGGTAAAAAACTTAATAGCTCTAAAAAAGAAAAACGTAAACTAGCAAATACAAAGTTGAAAAATAAATGGAAACAACAGTTTGAAAATCAACGAAAATCTAAAGCTATTATTTTTGAAAAAGGAACTTGGACGGCTACGGATAAAAACCATGCTTACTATAATTTAATAAATGCTTTATTAAATAACGATATAAATATTGCCAATAAAGCTCTAGCGACTTTATATAATCAGAAAAATGACCTTAATTATATCTTAGATCAAGATTTTATTTTAGAAAGGTTGTTACATCAAAAAGATTTAGTTCAAAATACAAGTGCTTTAATAATTAAGAATATTAATTTTTATCAAATAGACACTATAATTTATTATATAAACTATTGGTTGAAAAATTATGATAAGCTTAATTCTGGTGCACAAAAAAACTTATTAAACCTTTATTCAATAACTGCAAAACAGTTATTAATGTTTTGGGATACAGATAAAAAAAGATTGGCCAGAGTATTGCACCCAGAGAAAGTAGATAAGTTATTTTCTCATTATAAAGATAGTGAGGAAATTGATCCACTGTATTTAAATTATCAAATGGCTATAATTAATTATTATGGACAAATTAATAATTACCAAAAAATAAATGACTCATTTGTCTTTATAACAGATTATTATAGCAAAAAATCGTCAAGTATTGAAGATGATATTAATTTAGCCTTGTTCTTTAATCGTTGGAGTATGTATCATTTAACTATTAATTTATTATCTAAAGCATACATAGATGGTAAATTAAATGAAGATGCTAGCTTTATTTTGGCTCAAACTTTAATTGCTTATCCTGATAAACAAGAAAAGATTTTATTGAAAATGATACAACAAAAAGCTATTAAGTATAATAAAAACAGATGGTGTAATTGGATTAATAGAAATTATCAGAATTTACGCTTCGATTATATAAAAGATTTATACTGTTCAACTTGCAATAAAAATTAAATATGGCTTCTAATAAAAATGCGCTAATTCGATATAAAACAATAGATCAATGTTTGCGAAATAAAATGAAACGTTGGACTTTGGATGATTTAATTGATGCTTGTTCTGATGCTTTGTATGAATATGAAGGCAAAGATGTTTATGTAAGCAAGCGAACTGTTCAATTGGATATTCAATCAATGCGAAGTGATAAACTAGGCTACAATGCTCCTATTGAAGTATATGATCGTAAGTTTTATCGTTATTCTGAAGAAGAATACAGTATTATGAATATTCCTGTAACAGATAATGATATTCAAATTATGAATGAAGCTATTCAAGTTTTACGTCAGTTTAAAGATTTTTCATTGTTTAAAGAAATGGATGGTGTTTTACAGAGATTAGAAGATTCTGTTTATGCTTCACAAAAAACAAATCGAGCAATTATTCATTTAGATAAAAATGAACAATTAAAAGGTTTAAAATATATTGATCCTATTTATGCAGCCATTCAAAATAAAAAAGTTATAACAATTACGTATCAATCATTTAAAGCTCGTAAAGCAAGTAATATGACCGTGCATCCTCAATTATTGAAGGAGTATAATAACAGATGGTTTTTATTAGCTTCTCATAAAAAACAATATATCACTCTTGCTCTAGATAGAATATCAAATATAGTACAGGAAGAGAGCCAAGAATACAACGATTTGCAAATTGATGGAGATATATATTATAGAGATGTAATCGGTGCTACAGTGGCTAACACTAGAGCACAACGCATTGAATTTTGGATTGATAAAGAGAATGCACCTTATGTTATTACCAAACCTTTTCATAGAAGTCAACGTTTAATTAAACGAACCGATGATGGAGTAATATTCAATATTTTAGTTCAAGTTAATTATGAACTGGAACGTAAAATCCTTGGTTTTGGTAACAGTATTGAAATATTAAAACCAGAACGTTTACGAAAGCGTATGATAGACAAATTGCATAAAGCAATTGAGAATTATACTTCTTAAGTTTCTGTTTGTTGTTTGAAATCTGATTATAATTAAATATAGGTCACTAGTACAAGTAACCTATGTTTAAGAAAGTTATTAGTTTATAAATTAATTTTTTACAGGAGCTTTTTCGCTATTTATTTCATTTTGTAACGATGCTATTGCCCCTTTTAATTCCTCATTATAACTTTTTAGCAATCATTTGTTCCCCATTTTCAGTAATTGTAAAACTATCTATATCAGTTGCATTATTCTTAAATATAAGGGACGCATTTCTATTAGCTATAGAAAATTTAGTTTCTGATTTAGGAATTAATTGCATTAAAGGTCTTCCTGGGAATTCTATATACAAACTACTTTGTTTTATTAATACTTTGATTGAATGTCCAGATTTTAATTGGTATTTTCCTATATACTTTTTTAATATGTTTTTAGAAATATTTATAGTTTTAGGAGTTTCATTAGTATATGCAATACCTAATTCTTTTAATGATTTTATCGAAGTAGTAATAGTAGGATCTAATTCTAATGCTTTTTTATAAGATTTAATAGCGCTTTTTGTATCGTTGATACTTTTATAACCATCACCTAATGAATCCCATAAATTAGCGTTATCTGGAAACAAATGGACATTTAATTTGAATAATTCAATCATCCAATTAGAAGATTGATTTTTTTCTAAAAGCATATAACCTATTTTGTTTAATACATTGGTGTCTGTAAATTTTGCTCCGTATTTCTGTTTAATTACAGATGATAATTCTTTTGATTGATTAACTTTATTTTTCTCAATAAAATCTAAGACTAAAAAATAAGGGCTTTTCTGAATAGGTTTAGGTGAATAATTTTGATCAAATAGCATTTTTTCTAATTCCCATGTAATTTCCATTTCTCTACTGTAAGCGTTTGTGAAAAATATTAATACGGTGTCTTCTTCTGGTAACCACATGAACTCATGAAAAAAGATACCATTTGACCCATTATGTGTTACTATTTTAGTTTTTCTATTTGAGTTAAAAATAGCCCAACCATATGCATAATGACTAAGATCGCTACCCTCCTGTTCTTGTATATAGGGAGTTGTTAAAAGTTTAATCGATGATTTTGACAATATAAGACTTGAGTTCAATGCTTGATACCACTTATACATATCTTTTGGTGTTGATTGTATTCCTCCATTTCCTTTTAAAGCCCAAGATATGTTACCCGATTTTTGAAAACGGGGAATCATAGCTCCCCAATTTCTAATTCCATTGACATAACCGTTTGCTAATTTTTTATTTCCCCATTTAGGCATTAAATAACCTGTATGCATCATACCTGATGGTTTAAACAAATATTCTAACAAAAACTCTTCATACTCTTGTTTAGAAACCAATTCAATAATACGTGCTAAAACACTATAACCAGCATTTGAATATCTATGTTCTGTTCCTGGTTTAAAACGTAATTTTGTATTGAACAACGTTTTAAAAAAAATATTTGTAGATATATCTTCAAAATCACCTATACCAATTCCTCCTACTAAACCAGAAGCATGTATTAATAATTGATGTATAGTAATGTTTTTCTTGTCTTCTGGTAAATTTTTAAAAAAAGTTGCTAATTTATCCGTTAGTTTTAACTTATCTAATTCTACTAATTTGAGAGTAGCTGCCGCAGTAAATTGTTTTGTTACTGACCCTGTAGAAAAAACAGTTTCAGAAGTTATAACTTCTTTCTTTTCTCTATTAGCTATCCCATATCCTTTGTTCAAAAGGATTTTTCCGTTTTTAGCTATTAATACAGATCCGGAAAAACCTTTTGCTTGTCCTTCAATAAGATATTTATCTATTTTCTTCTCTAAAGCCTTGTTATTTTTATCTAAAGATTGAGAGTAATTAAGTTTAGTTGTTAAAAATAGAATTAGAATGATAATTTTTATTGTTGTTGATTTTGGTTGATTTGAAAACATAATTTTAATTTTTATTACGTTTTATTCTTTCTACAAACTTTTTCAAGATGTTTTTAAAAATATTCAAGCCTCTTTTAACAAAGTTTTTTTCAAAATTGCTAATACTTCTTTTGATAAACTCCATATCTCTTTTTATAGAGTCTTTTTCAAACTGGCTAATGTTTCCTTTAATAAATTCTAAATCTTTTTTAATTGAGTTTCTTTCAAACTCCGTTGTTTTACTTTTTAATTCAATGATTAATTCTGACATAATTATATTTATTTGTTTACCTTGAGATGATTTATTCCATATGTTTTTTAAATCATCCCAAGCTTCTTGTTGTTTAGTATCCATATGACTTTATTTTAGAGGTTATACAATCCAATAATATTTTACGTATTCGCTTCATTTTTACTGCAATATGATTTTCAGTTAAATCCTTTGTTTTAGCAATTTCTTTATAAGCCAATCCTTCTAAAGAGAGAATTACAATTGATTTATTTTTAGGAGTTAATGCTGAAATACAATTTTGCAATGCTTTGTATTTTTTGTCTTCTAAGGCTGTTGTTGTTGTTTCTTTTGAAGTAAATTGAATAGCATCTAAACGTATTGTTTTGTAATTCTTTTTGTTAAGCTTCTCTTTTGAACGCATACACACATTTAAAGTAATTCTGTAAATCCATGTATCAATACTAGATTTTCCTTTAAATGAAGCATATGACTTCCAAATTTGGTACACTACTTCTTGAAACAAATCTTCAGGTTCTATAGGGTTTACAGCATAAATTCTACAAATCCTGTATATCTTTTCTTTATTGATTTCTATAACCTGTTCGAAAGTTTGATTTTTTTGATTTTGCATATAATTTCTTTTCTCTCTATTTATTTAGTACAGAAAGTTTTAAAATATGACAGAAAATTTGAAAAATATTTATTCTTATGTAAAAAATTATAAAATACTTTAATGTTTATTGATAATATAAGCCTTACAAAAATTAGCCAATTATTAATTTTAATAATATTTTTAAGAGATTTAAATTAAACAAATGAAAAGAATACTTGTTACTGGAGCCTCAGGAAGATTAGGTAAAGAAATTGTTTTACTACTTAGAAATAATAACTATGAAGTTATAGGTATTGATTTAATTGAAAGCGAAACTACAGATGAATTAATAGATATTCGAAATAAAAAAAGTATACTTAAAATTAGTAAAGGAATGGATGCTATAATCCATACAGCTGCTTTACATGGAAAACATACAGATTTAAACTACACGCGAGAACAATTTATAAATACTAATATAAATGGTACTAATAATCTTCTTTTTTCCTGTGTACAAAATGATATAAGTAAATTTATATATACAAGTACTACATCTATTTATGGCACTGCTATGGTAAATAGTACTCAGGCTGTTTGGGTTGATGAAGATTTAATTCCAGAACCTAGAGATATTTATGATATAACCAAATTAAGTTGTGAATTACTTTGTAAAGATTATTTTGAAAAAGAAAAAATAGAAACAACAGTTTTAAGAGTCTCTAGATTTTTACCTGAAGACGAAAATATCAAAGCAAATAACAGAATTTATAGAGGCTTAGATGAAAAAGATGGAGCTAAAGGACATTTATTAGCTTTAGAGAAAAAGTTTGAATCATTCGAAATTTATAACATCTCTAATGATAGCCCTTTTAAAAAGGAAGATTTAATAAAATTGTATACAAATCCGAAAGAAGTAATTAGTAAATATTATCCACAGGCTATTGATTACTATAAGAAGAATAATTGGGAGTTTTTGCCTAGTATTGACAGAGTATATTCTATAGAAAAAGCTAAAAAGGAATTGAATTATAAACCTTTAAAGAACTTTGACTCTTTAATAAATAACTGATTACTAGTTTAATATATTCTAAAATAATTTTCTTAGTTATAAGGATATACTAAAAATTTATATTGTTCTGGACTGCTAGAAATTTTTGCGAAAAAATCTTTATTTACTGTCATATTAAGTTCTAATTCAGGAAATTTAATATCATATTTATTTCCATATACCTTAACTAGTCTTACTAAAATTGGTTGAGCTTTCATTATTTCTTTAATTTTTAGCTAAGATACCATGCATATCTACTTAATTTTAAAGGTATTAGGTTAAACAGATTTAAGTATCGACGAAATGAAGAAAACGTTCGATAAACTAAAATTGAATTATATAATTGTATTACAGGTTTTTATATATTAGTTTGGCTTTTAATAGATTTAAAAACCAAACTAATAATACTTTTAGATTAAAGACATTGTATTCATAGCACAATGTGCAATAATAAGAGGCCATAAATTTCTACCAAACTTCACATAAGCTATTCCCATAATAATTCCAACCAAAGCTACTGACAAAGATCTGTCAGAAATATCATATGAATGTCTAAAACCCCATATACATGCTTGAATTATGATTGCTAAAGTTGTTTTAAACGATGTTTTTTCAAAAAGCTTCTCTAACCAAGTAATTAAAAAAGCTCGCTCTAGTAGCTCTTCTAATGCCGATTGAAGCCAAATAAAAATTATAATAGAAAATACATATCCATAATCCCCATTACTCAACGATTTTCCTGATTTTATTCCTCTAGTAGGATTCTCTTTAACTAATGAAAAAGATTCTTGAATAAATTTAAAAATAATAAATGTAGCTATTATTGCTAAAAATAAAAGTCCTGCCTTTAAAATCGTTAAAGGTATGTTTTTAGGCCTTTTCAAACCTATTGATTTCCAAGTTACTCCTCTCCTATGCATCTGCCATGTAGCCACAATAAAAGTTGTTCCTGAATATAAAAATCCAGTTACTAAATAATGTGTATTGGGGATATATGTTTCTCTAATTAGAAACATTATACTTATATAGATAATTAGGTCTAATAGATAACTTAATTGATGATTTTGTTTTATAAAACTGGTCATATCTTACAAATTATAAAAACTTATTCATCTGTTTCCTAAACCTTTCTAGCGTTGTTTTATACGATTCTAATGATCTGTGTGAATGCTTTTTTGCTAATGCTACAGCTTTTTCATAATTCTTAAGAGCTAAACTATATTGCTTATTTTTTTCATAAGCCTCTCCTAAACTATCATAAACATTGGGTTCATCAGGAAATAAATGTACATTCAATTTGAATAAGCTTATTGCAAAGTCTATTTCTTTTTCTTTTAAAAATTCATAGGCTATAATATTTAACCTCTGAGGATGTCTGAGTGAATATTTGTTATTATTAATATAATTAACAATAGCATCAAATGAGATAAGGCTTTTAATTTTATCCATGTTTTTATAGATAAAAAAACGTAACCTTTCTTTTGGTAAAGGGTATTCTTTATTATAGAGAATCCCTTCGATTTGACGTACTATATTTCTAGATATCAAATCATAATTAGATAAGGCTATAATGGTATACTTATCTTTAAGATATCTTGAAAAGTATGAGGAAAAACCTGGCATACCACCTCCATGACCCACTACTTTATTACCTTGTCTATTTTCAACTTGAAAAGCTAAACCATAGGTTACTTTTAAAGCTTTAAACATTTTTTTCTTAGATGTTTCATTAATTAAAGTTGAATTATAAAGCCCTTGATCAAACTTTAGCATATCTTTTACGGTAGATAAAATACCACCATCTGGAAATGGAGAACTACTGTTAAAATTATTATTATAATATTTTCCTGAAATAGATTTCATATACCCTGTAGCTCTATTATTAACAACTTCATCGCCAAACTTCATTACCGTATTCTTCATTTTTAAGGGGGCAAATATATTTTTAGTAATGTATTCTGAATATGATACCCCCGTTATATTTTCAATAATAGCTCCTAATAAAATCATTCCTGAATTGGAATAAGAAAATCTTTTACCTGGTTCTTTAAAGATTAATTTTTGTTGATATATGATTGGTAATAAATCGTTAATCTCTTTAAATCGATGTCTGTCAGATCTATAATCAGAAGCTCTCATATAATTTCCAACTCCAGATGTATGAGATAATAGATGAAATATTGTAATCTTATTTCCAAAAGGAAAGTCTTTAAGATACTCTATAACAGGATCATTAATATTTAATTTCCCTTGTTCTTCTAATTGCATTATGGAAACACCTGTAAACATTTTTCCCATTGATGCAATATTGAATTTTGTATCTATTGTATTTTTTATACCATAGCTTTTATTAGCATCTCCACATGCTTTTTGATAAAGAATTTTACCATTTTTAGCTAATAAAACAGTTCCTGAGAATTGATCTAATTCAATATATTTTTGAATGGATTGATCAATTTTTGCATTGAAATTTTGAGCATAAAAGTTGGATGTTAAACAAATGATTAGATAAACAGCTATTTTATTCATAGGTATATAATTTTATTTCTATTTCGAAGTTGAGAAATTTGATTTTTCTACTAAAATAAAATATACCTAGAAGCGTTTTTTATAGAAGTTTAACTATTTTCTATCTACTTTAAAAAATCACCTTCTATAAATTTTTGGAAATTTTCTTTATACTTTTCTGAGATAGGAATGTATTTTTCACCGAATACAATTCGATTTCTTTCTACGGTTGTTATCATTTTTAAATTAACTAAAAATGAACGATGTACACGCATAAAGTATTTGTTAGACAATTCTTCTTCAAGCGATTTCATACTTTTTAAAGTCAGATATGGTTTTTCTGAATTAACTGTATAAAATTTTAGGTAGTCTTTCAATCCTTCCACATAAATAATGTCTTTCAGATTTATTTTAATCAATTTATAATCTGATTTGATGAATATATAATCATCCATTGAAGTTTTACTAGGTGCACTATTAAAAAATAGCTGTTTGGCTTTGTTTGCTGCTGAAAAAAATTCAGTATAACTTATTGGCTTTACTAAATAGTCAATAGCATTTACCTTATAACTTTCGAGTGCAAACTCTTCAAAAGCAGTAGTAAAAATGACATTTATATTTTTATTTAAAATCATTTTTGAGAATTCAATTCCAGACAAATTAGGCATTTGAATATCAGTAAAAATTAAATCTATATTTTCATTTTCTATGATTTCAAAAGCTACAATAGCATTATTGCATTTAGCTTTTAACTCTAAAAATGGAATGGAATTAATGTAACCTTCTAATAAATTTAAAGCTAAAGGTTCGTCATCAATCAAAATACAAGATAGTTTCATTCTTTAAATTTAAGTTTTAATTCGGCGATGAATAAATTAGCTTCTTCTTTAACTTTTAGTTCAAACTTCTTTGGATATACTAATTCTAATCGTTTTTTTAAGTTTTCTAAACCAATACCAGAGTCAGTTACTTTTTCTTTTTCAGGGAATGAAGAATTTATAACCTTATAATTTATATACTCTCTGTCTATACTTAACTCTACATTGATAAAACTAGGTTTTACAGCATCTATACCATGTTTAAATGCATTTTCTACAAATGAAATTAATAACAAAGGAGCTATTTGTATTGGCTGATTTATGATAGGGAAGTTCTTTTTTAGTGTTACATTAGATGATACTCTTAATTGCATTAATTCAATATAACGTTCTATAAATTCAATTTCTTTAGTTAAAGAAACCTTGCTATTAGAGGCTTCATGCAATAAATAACGCATCATTTTGCTCATAGTATGTATAGATTCTTTAGCTATTTCAGGAGCTGAATCAACTAATGCATAAATATTGTTCAACGTATTAAATAAGAAATGTGGTTGTACTTGGTATTTTAAGTATTTAATTTCTGAATTTAATTGTGTTTGTTTTATTTGCTCTAGTAATAATTGACTTTTACGAAACCTTGTATTAACCTTTAAACCAAGGCACATTCCAATACTTAAGATAATAGGTAAAATTAATTGGATAGTAGTCATTGCTCCGTTTCTTACTTGTCGTACAATTTTACCATCAACTGTGGGGTGGAACAAACTTGATTTTAGCGTATGTCGTAATAAAACATAAAGTAATATAATTAACAGAATGTTGAGTATATAGAATACCGGTTTCTTATTTCTAAAGAAAAAAAGGTCTACTAAAACAAAGTAATTTATATAAAAAGCAATAAAAATGCATGTTAGCGATACCCAGTTTCTGTGAATAAGGTACTCTTCATTTAATGAAGCTAAGGGGTAAGTAAACAAAAGCAGCCATATTAATATATGGAATAAAATTTTTAAATACTTTCTTTCTTGAGCGTCTATCATAATAAAAAACTAAGGTAAAATAATCTACCTTAGTTTTTATTATTTTATAGATGTTCTTTTATTTTTTATAGACGTTTAAGAAGATTTTATCTATCTAAAGTAAACAGTTTAGTAATCTTTTTAGCTTCTCTAATTCCACTTAAATAAGCTCCATGGACAGTACCTCTATAATCTACGATTGTGTGTTCTCCTGCAAAAAATATCTTATTATTAATTGATTCTTCAAATACTTCAAAGTATTCAGGAGTTGTACCATTTGTTGCAAATGAATATGAACCAAATGCATATTTATTCGTATTCCACTTAGTTCTTAAAATATTAGTAGGATTTGGAATGTTGGAACCATAAATAGCTCTCAAATTTGTCATTATCTCTTGAGTTACTTCTTCATCAGACATGTGTTCTGTCTTTTTAGAAAATTCTCCAAAAGCAAAAGTCATTAAGGCATTTATTGGAGCAAACTTATTCATATTCATAAAATAATTAAACTTTCCTCTTTTTTTAGGAGTATAACCAATGTATTGTAAATCAGTATTCCAAAAAGGTTTTTCCCAAGTAAGTAAAAATTTATTTACTGAACCCATCTCTAAACCTTCAATAGCTTTTTGAGTTTTTTTAGGAAGTGATGGTATAAAGGTTATATTTTTATTCTTTAAAACACCTAAAGGGACTGTTACCAATACAAAATCTGCTTCATATGTATTTTCATTGGTGGTTATAAAAACAGTATTGTTAGTATAATTAATATGGCTTACGTTATTATTCAATCTAATGTCTATCCCTTCAGCTAAATAATTGGTTAAATTATCATATCCATTAGTTATTATAAGGTCATCTCCACCAAAAGCTTCATCATCATAAAAATAAGTAGATGATAATTTATAAATATCTCCTCCTGTATCGAATTCTAAATAAGCAGAAAGCATATAAGTCCAAAGATTATTATCTATATATTTTGGGAATTTTTTATAAAACCTTTGACCAAAACTTTGGTTTTTATTTCCTCTAATTCGATTTATTTTCCTGTTATATTTTCTTTCTTGTCTCTTTAAAAATTTAGCTTGATACTTAGTTCCGTCAATATTATAAACTTCCACATTATCATCATCAGTTAAAAATGTTTTAGTCTTAGATAGCTTTGCTATAGTTCTTATAGGATTACCTTTTGGACCATGAATCCAGCTTGCACCTTCATCAAAAGCGATTCCTAAGCTCCTATCTGTTTTTAACCTGCCTCCTACTTTATTTTGGGCTTCTAAAACAATAGGATTAATACCTTTTTCTTTAAAATATTTTGCGGCAGCTAATCCTGAAATTCCTGCTCCAATTATGATTACTTTCTTTTCCTTATTTTTTAGAGTTCCCTGCTTTTTATTGAAAGAAAACAAAGAAGTAGTTGTTAGTATAATTGCTATAATTGAGTTCATAAAACCTTAGTTTTTTTCTAAGATTAACTTAGCCGTATTGTAACCAGATAGTATAGCTCCCTGTACCGTTGATCGTTCTTCATTTAAATCATACGTTTCTCCAGCAAAAAACACTTTATTTTGAAGTGGTTTATTTAATTCTTTTAAACTTGAAGTATCAGTTTCATTACTGGTCCAAGCACCTAAAGTATATACTTGTTTACCCCAGTTCTTAATTAAATATTTACCTAAATAATGTTTTGAAGCTTTTCCATCATATATTTCATCTAATTCTTTAAGTACTTCTTTGATGATTTCTTCTTGACTCCCCAACTGATAGTACTTTTCAGCTGAAATACCTGTTGAAAGCAGCCCTAATACATTATCCTGACTATTTTTATGATAAGCTACATCATAAAAAGTTTTTTCTCCATTTGAAGTCTCGCAAGCAATCATATTTGGGTAGAATTTTTCTGAAAACTTCAAGAATAATTTAAAACCAGGTAAAAATTCTACAGATTCTATTGCTTTTATTTTGTTAGATGTTAAAGCTGGAATAAACTTGATTGCTTTTGATTTTAAAACCCCAACAGAAACAGTTAAAATTACTTTGTCTGCTTGATATTCTTTTCCTTTTTCTGTCACAATTTTAACTTTACTTCCTGTGTAATCTATTGTAGTGACTTTTGTGTTGTAAATTATATTATGTTTTACATTTTTAGCAAAATTATTATCTAAATAATCATGCCAAGTTGTATTTTTAAATTTATATTCTGTAAAAAGCGAATAAGCATATTCTAAACTTGTTTTAGATACTTTTTCGTAATTCTTTCCATCAAAAGAGTATACATTCATTGGTTGGTATAAAATAGTTTCAATACTAGGTTCTTTACCTTCCTTTCCAATTAATGTGTTTAATATAGATTTATCCGCATGAATCCATTCGGCACCTTCATCTATAGGAAAATCGGCAAAATCATTGTTTTTTTGAACTCTTCCTCCATAATGATTGGTAGCTTCTAAAATTTTATAATTAACACCTTTACTATCTAGCATTTTAGCTGCTGCTAAACCAGCAGCTCCAGCACCTATAATAATTACTTCTCCTTCAAAATCATTATGTTTTATAACATCCTTTTTCTCATTACATGAAACCATTGTTGATGTTAGAAAAAATATACTTAAAAAAGAGATTAAAGTGCTATTTAAAAGTTTACTCATAACCTTTGTTTTAATATTTAGAGGCAAAGGAATAGAGAAATCTTTTTTATTTTGTTTTAACTCTTAAGTCGAGACAAATATTAAATAAAATAGTTGTGTTAACTTATAAATAAGTACAAGTAAACATTTAATTATGTAATGATTACATTTTAGAAGGTGTTGTATTGTGAATTTTCTTAAAAGCTGTGTAAAAAGCAGATCTGGAATTGAATCCAACTTCAAAAGCAATGGATTCGTATGTGTAATTTTTATATTTAGGATCTTTTAAAATTTTCATAGCCTCTTCTATTCTGTAGCTATTTATAAACTCATAAAAGTTTTGTTGAAAGGACTCATTAATTACTTGGGAAAGATGATGAGAAGGAATATTAATAGCTTCTGATAATTCTTTAATACGTAATTTGGGTTTTAAATAAGGTTTATACTCCTTCATGAATTGTAGTAAGCGCTCTTTAATATCTTTTGAAGCTTCATTATTCAATCCTGAACTAGCATACTTTACAGTTTTCTCTTCTGAACCGATATCAGTTACGAGTGATAAATTTGTTTTAGATAAATTATTTTCTGCAATGTATTTGTGAGAAAGAATAGCATCTACTGCAATCAATAGTAAAAATACACCACTCAATACTTCTAATAATGAATAAATAAGTTTATTGTAAGTAATCCCATAATAAGTTAAAAAAGTTAAAAGAAACTCTAAAACATATAATCCAATACATATTTTAATTAAAACTTGTGTATAATAAAGGTTGGAATTTCTAATATTAGACAATTGTGTTTTTAATTTTAAGTTATAAATATCTAATTCTCTTAAGGCTTTAAGTAAAAAGTAAATATTTACAACTAGATAAAAATTCCATTCCCATATATATGCTGAAGTATCAAATACTACATTCTTTTCTAAAGTCAATTCAACTAACTTATTAGATGAATTTTGAAGAAAAATTGGAAGATAGGTTAGTAAAGCAAAAACAAAAGGAATAAAAAGTAAAAAATCCGTCTTTTTAAAGTAAAAACATTGATGCACTTGATTTCTAACATAGAGAAATAAAAGCAAACCAAACAACATAAAAAAAGGTTCGTTAGTATCTATCAAATAAGGAAGCTTTTTAATAGCGCCTGTTTCCACTAAAGCTGAAATAAAAGAATCAAAAAGCGATAATAAAACAAACAACAATAAAGGAAAATATCGCTTGCTTTTATATGTTAGACGAATTAAAAAAAAGAATAAAATGAATGCAAAAAGAACTTCAATAGTAAGTAGTACATCCAAAAAAATTAAACCTTTTAACATTGTTAACTTGTAATTGCTATGAACAACAAATCTACATATAAAATAAAAAAAGCATCCTTTTTTCTAAAGATGCTTTTTATTGTTGCATTCTTACAATGTCCCCACATTCTATAAATACGAAGGCAAATATAGTTTCCTATATAATTGCTTCCTGGGGAAAAACCCCTTTTTATCACAAGTAATAATCCTAAAAAATATAAAGCTTATTTCATTGTACTTTTTTTAAAGTATTTTGAATTTGAAATAGTCTAAAAAACTATATTCGCGGCATGTGGATGTATTTAGGTTTATTGGCCGCTCTTTTTTTAGGATTACATAATTTATGTAAAAAACATGCTGTACAAGGAAACGAAGTTTTTCCTGTACTTTTAGGTACTATTTCTTCTGGTTTTTTGTTTTTAGTACCGTTTTTTATTGGTTCTATATTTTATCCTGAGTATACACAGAAAATTGGATTTCATATTAGTAATATTCCTTGGAAAACTCATAGTTTTATTTTTATAAAGTCAATGATTATGACTTCTTCATGGATATTAGCTTATCAGGCATTAAAGCATTTACCTATTACTATTGTTACACCAATTCGTTCTGCTGGTCCTTTTTTTACTTTTATAGGCGCTATTGTAATTTATAAAGAGAGTCCTAACTTATTACAGTGGATTGGTTTTTTCCTTATTATATTATCAGTTATTCTCTATTCTAAGATTGGAAAAAAAGAAGGAATCAATTTCAAAAGAAACAAATGGATTTTTGCCATTATTGGTGCTACATTTTTAGGAGCTTCTAGTGGTTTATACGATAAATTTTTAATTCAGAATTTAAGTTTAAACCCACAAACACTACAGTTTTGGTTTTGTTGGTATACGATACTCATTTTAATTGTTATTTTATCAATTACCTGGTTTCCATACAAACAAAAACGAAAAGATTTTAAATGGAGATGGACAATTATTGCTGTTGGGGTTTTATTACAAACTGCCGATTATTTTTATTTTAAAGCTCTTCAAGATCCTGATGCTTTAATAATGTTATTATCAGCTATAAAACGTAGTCAAATAATTATTGCTGTTGTATTAGGTGGACTTGTTTTTAAAGAAAAAAACAAACGGAAAAAGTTAGTTCCTTTAGCAGGTATAATGATAGGTGTGTTTCTAATTTTATATTCTTAAAAAAAGAAAAGAAGCCTGTCCCCCCGGAATGCTTCTTTTCTAAACTCTTAATTAAAATTGTTAAAAATGTATATCAAACTTTTAATTATACTGTAAAGATAGTTTTGAATTAGGATTAAAATTTTAAAATTAGATGAGATGAATTAATCCTTAGACGAGTTGCTTTCTTTTTTAAGTAAAGTGAAAAGAAATACTGTTGTTATTTATTCGTTTGAACCATTGGACCTAATTTTTCTCCTCCAATCAAATGCATATGCAAATGAAAAACAGATTGTCCTGCATCTTCATTGATATTCATTGATAAGCGATAGCCAGTTTCTGCAACACCTTTTTCTTTAGCTATTTTTTTAGCCACTAAAAACAATTTACCAAGTAACATAGCATCTTCTTCATTAATATCGTTAATAGTAGGGATTTCTTTTTTGGGTACTATTAACACATGTACTTTGGCTTGTAATCTTAATGGTAGAAAGGCAATTACATCTTTATCTTCATACAAAACAGTCGCTGGAAGTTCTTTTTTTATAATTTTAGTAAATACTGATCCTTGATTGATTTTTCTTTCTTTTTTAGCTTGATACTCTTTAGATTGAGCAAATCCCACAAGAAATTGAAATATAAGAATGATTGTAAAAAGATGTTTGTTCTTCATGTTCTAAGTTGAGTTTAATTATATTTTAATGATGCCTCAAAATAAACAAAAAGATATAATATACTTTTATATAAAAACGGAGAACATATTTAATATTCTCCGTTTCTTTATTACATACAAAAATATGTTGTCTATTTAGCCAAAATAGCTGCTTGACCGTATTGAAAATGAATACGGTTATGACCTGGATCTCTTTTGTACATATATAGCTCTTCTGGACTCTTTTCAAATAGCATGATAATATCAGATCCTCCAAATTGGAATTTACCAAACTCCTGCCCTTTCACTACTTCTTTTCCTTCTAAACCTGGAGTCATTAAAACACCTGATACTTGACACATACCTATAGGAAGAACAGCTACTTTACCTAATTCTAGTGTATCTAAAATTATCAATCCTCTCGATTGATTAAACTCATATCCATTGTCTGCTCCATCTGGTGCGTCCCATTGTCCATCTGGCTTAATTTGGACGTTTAAATATACTTTACCTGATATTTTCCTACTTTCTAAAACATATCCTGAAACTGGTGTGTGAAAACGATGATAATCAAATGGTCCTAGAAAATAGTGTACAAAAGTTCCTCCGTTAAAAGCTTCTGCATATTGACTTCCGTCTAAAAGTTCAGTAACTGAACCTATAGAATGTGTATGTTTTAAATTTATAGAAGCTTGTTTTCCATTTTCTAATACATTCCCATTAGCATTAATTGCATAATCCTTTTTATATGTACAATCAGCTGGCGCAACTATAGTTCTGTTATTAGTAGGATCAGTAATAGGTCGTAAAGGACTTATTCCTGTTCCTTCTGCAGCATTATTAAACTCTCGATAAAAGAACTTATTAAAGGTGTCCCATTTTTCTTCATTGTCTGAGTATAAATCCCAGTTGTACATTGGATTGGCTTTAAAAGAAGCTTTTGACTTTTCTGTAAAAGAAGCCTTAGTCTTACAAAACTCTCCCCAACTATTAGCAAACGCTACAAGCCATTCTGCAAATTCTGGAAAACTTTGGATAGTTACATCAGAACCTGGCTCATTTTGATCTACTAACCAATAAAATTGGCATAATAAATCATATACTTTTTGATTGTATCCATTTTGATTTGGACCACTCCTCCATGCTTTTGGATAGTTTTCAGATATTTCTTCATTAGGTACTAATTTTACATAGATATCTAAATAATCATAATAATCTTCTATGGTTGTTGGCCATGCATTATTATTAAAAACTTCATTCAAACCATTATACAATTGATCATTTAGTTTTTCTTTAGCCATACCAGAAGCTATCATTAAAGAAGATATTAATGCTCCTTTTAATTCTAAATTATTATTCAAAAGAACTTTTAATTTTTCTACAATTGGCTGATGTGTTTTAATAGTAGAATCAGCTACATTAATTGTGTTTTCCATGTTTAGTTGATTTTAGTTGGTTCCTACTCTTTTATAAGGTTTTTCAGATTTCACCTTTGTTAAAAATTACTACTAGTCTAACTGAAAATCAATTAGATAATCATTTTAACAACTCAAATTTGAATATTTATAAGACTAAAATGATAAAAAACACCATAGAGCTTGATTATTTTTGAATAAGAGCAAGATTCTTAGGTATAAAAGAAAACTTATTTTAAAGTGTTATACACTTTATTATATTTGTGAAAACGCTATAAAATGAAATACTTAATTCTAATATTAAAAGGAACCTTGTTTTAAGTACTTAACTTAAAACAATAAAAAATTGAAAAATCTTAAGAGATTAAAAAAAGTTTTTGGATTAAATGAATACGGTTTCATAGACTTCCCTAAGAAAATTTCAAATGTAAAAGTTTCAAGGGAGATTAATTATGTAAAAATGGGAGGATGCCCTTTTTGCTTTCCTCATGGATTTGAAACTATTAATTCTACTATTTCTAAAAATACGAGATCTTGGAAAAAGAATCGTAAAAAGCAATGGAAATAAAGACTTTTAACATTAAGCAAACTTCGGTTTGCTTTTTTTATAAATACATATCAAGGTTTAACTATATTTGTGAAAAAATTGCAAGAAGTTTTACTTCACAATTACCTATAAAACAACTCTTAAGACAATAATCCTCCTTATGAAAAAGACATTATTAATCATAATTTCTATAATTGCGTTTGCTTCTTGTTCTAAATCAAACAAAGAAATATTAAAGGAGGTTTCTACAAATCTATCTAATATAAAAACAATAAAATATACCTCTTCTGTTGAGTTTAAAGACAAAGGAAAATTGATATTTAAAGATTTAGACACTATATCTTTTGATTTTAGAATTGATAAGTCAAATAATTTAAAATATCATTTTAATTCACTAAAAGGTGAAGTTATTTTTAATGGTAATAAAACAATGCAGTCACATCATAAAGAGAAAATTACTACCATAAATAATGATATCAGCAATGAATCTGTTAATAACCCTTTAATACTTACCATAAGTTCTTTAAAACAGCTCTTGCCAAAAATTATTCGAAATGACAGTATCTCTATTACAAGAAAAAATGATACTATTATTAATAACAATAAGTACTTAGTCTTTAATTTCTTTCTTAAAAATAAATATATAGACTGGGTTAATTATGGATTTAAGGAAAACGATAATAATGATTCTGAGTATTATTTAATTGTAAATAATAGCAGTTATTTCCCTTATAAAATAATTAGTCAAAATGGAAAAACTGGTTTTATAAGCAGAACTATTGAAAACATAACCTTAAATTACAAATTTGATAATAAACTTTGGACTGGAGAAAATCTACCTAAAGATTATCCTGTATTTACTGTAGAAGAATATCTTACTCTGCGTAAAAATAGTATGCTTAACAATGTTGGAAAACAAATTACTAATTGGGAGTTACCAGAATTAAATAGTAATAGCACAGTAAATCTATCTAAATTAAAAGGAAATGTGGTCTTATTAGAGTTTTGGTTTAAAGGCTGTGTAGCTTGCTTAAAAGCAATTCCAAGTCTAAATAAAATTAAAAAAAGGTTTGAAAAAAACGATTTTAAAATTTATGGAATTGAATATCTTCAAGACTATTCTAAAAAAGAATTAGAAAACTACCTTACCGAGTATAAAGTTGAATTTCCAAGTTTATATAATGGAAAAAAGATGGCATTAACTTATGGGATTCAAAGAGCTCCTACCTTTATGATTTTAGATAAAGATGGTGAAATCATAGCTATTAAAAATGGTTTTTCTGAAAAAAATATAAATGATATTGTAAGTTTTATTAAAAAAAATATCTAAAAATTATAAATAATGAATTTTATTAGAAATTTAAAACGTATTATTAATCCATTATTGTTTTTTTTAATATCTTTTATGCTAATTGGATGTGGAATAGAAACTTATGATGCTGAAAAGGCTTATGATTATTGGGAAAATGGAAATATTAATGAAGAGGTTGAAATAGTAAATGGACAATTTTGGAAATCTGACCACTGGACTTATGAATACGCTGTTTTTTTAAAATTAAAACCTTCTAAAAAATGGAAGAAAAAATTTTTTAAAATCTATAAAACTAAAAAGAATAAAATAGGAAAATATAATCCTAAAAATCAAGAACATTCAACATTGTACCTAGAATGGTTTGAAAAGCCTGACTGGTTTTTTCCTACTTCAGAATTTGAAGTATTTAAAGGGTATGGTGGGAATTATTACTGGAATGAAAAAGATAATGTTTTACTATTTTTCGAAATGCAACTATAAATATTTTCATTATACTTTAAAATATCATCTAAATCCGAATAAAATTATGAAAGTTACAGCAAAGAAAAATGAACAGGTTGCCAATATGGTATTTGCTTCTATTTATCCACATTATGTAAATAGAATAGAGAAAAATGGTAGAACTATTGAAGAACTTAATCAAATTATAGAATGGTTAACAGGATTTGATAAAAAACAATTGGATACATTCATCGAAGAAAAAGTAACTTTTAAAACTTTTTTTGAAAAAGCAACGATACATCCTAATGCGCATCTAATAAAAGGAGTTGTTTGTGGTTATAGAATTGAAGAAATAGAAGATGAATTTTTATTATACAAACAATGTAGACGTATGGAAAAGCTAATTGATGAATTAGCTAAAGGTCGTAAAATGGAGAAAATTCTGCGACAAGAAAAAAAGTAATTCTTATACTATAAATGCTTAGATACATTAATAGTTTAATAACTAATATTCAACAAAATCCCAAAAAACTCTTTTTAATAGATGGCTTTGGAGCAATACTATCTACTTTTATGTTGGGCGTGATATTAGTACAATTTGAAGCTCTCTTCGGAATACCATCTTCAGCATTATATATCTTAGCCATTATACCTTTGTTTTTTATTTTATATGATATCTATAGCTTTAAACAAAAATATTCAAAAACTGGTGTGCTATTAAAAGGAATAGCTATACTCAATCTATTGTATTGTTGTATATCCTTTGGGTTTGCTGTTTATCACTTTCATTTAATTACTTATATAGGATGGTTATACATTTTAATCGAAATAACTATTATACTATTGCTCGCTTTTATTGAATTCAAAACAGGAAGAAAGCTCTAAGTAGGTAAATTAGTATTTTTTCTATATTTAGTTGGTGAAAAATTAGTGTTCTTCTTAAAAAAGTTGATAAAATTTGATCGATCATCAAACCCAGTTATTAAAGCTATTTCATCAACCGTTTTTTCACTAAATGTAAGTAACGACTTGGCTTCCCATATCTTATATTCAGTGATAACTTGTTTTGCAGATTTTCCTGTGGTAGATTTTACACATTCTGATAAATATATTGAAGAAATATTAAGAGTATCAGCATAGTCCCTTACTAACCTTCTTTTATCTTTCTCTTTTAATAAATTTTCAAACTGAAATGTAATTTCCTCAGCTCTAGAAAGTTGTGTATTCCCATTCTTTTTTATTAAATCTTTAGCTTCTAAGAGTAAAATATTAAGATAGGATTTTATAATTTCAAAATTATTCTCTGAAGAGTGATTAAACTTATCATACATTTTTTTCATAAGCTCTAAGAACAATTCACTTTTTTCATTTTCAATAAAATATATAGGAGAAAAATGAATATTAAAAAAAGGAAAATGTTGGATTAGATTAAAAACAGTTCGAAAATTTCTTAAAAAATCAACAGTAAAAAATAAAATATAGCCTTCTTTATCTCCTAAACCTTTCGAATTATCTATTCTAATGGATTGCTTGGGAGATAAAAAACCAATCTGATTTTTTCTCGAATGAAACAATTCTCCATCAATTAACACCTCAGTATTACCTTTCCTAGAAAAGGTAATTTCAAAATAATTTTCGGATTTAATATTTAACCTTTTTGGTATTTTTAGATTCCTATCAGAAAAACTTATTATATGGAAATGTTCATGCTTTTGATTTTCAACTAAATTAAGATGTTTTAATAATTCATTAATAGAATTGATATGTATTTCATCATGGTTCATTTATCAAAAATACCTAATTTTTTACATTTTTAACATAATTTAAATGTACTTAAATAATGATTCATAGATATAATTTTGCTTCATAGTTATTAAACTTATTTCAGGAAATTAAAATGAGATTTAATAATAAACAAAAAACATCATTAATAAATTATTGAAACAATGAGAAAAATAAGTCAAAAAGTATACGGAATCATTTTTAGTCTAATCATAAGTTTTATAATGTCTCTTTTTATGTCCTTTTTTATGATTTTAATAAATGTTGGTTTTATAGAAAGTTTTTTTATGGCATGGATGGGAAATACTGCTATAGGTTTGGTAATAGGATTTCCAATTGCTGCTATTGCTGTTCCTCTAATTCGAAAAACTTTACTAAAATATTTTATTGTAAAAGATTTATAATATATATCAGTTTTAAAATAATGAATCATAGTCCATTTCACTTGTACTTATGAATATAATTCATTCGTACAAGTGATACTTTAAAGTATATTAAGAACAATTTTTAATCCTCATAAAGGCTTCTGTTAAACTTACTATAAAACTGAGGCTTACTTATTAATTTTTAAAATTTTATCATTGTATTAAATTATATTCGCTTTTAACATTATTATCTAAAGTCTAGAAAGAAAATGAGTAAAAGCATTCAATCATTCTTTATAATCATCTTATTAGCTGTTTTTAGCACTAAATCTTTTTCACAGAAAATAGTTGAACATTACGTTCCTTTAAAAAAAGATAGTTTAAGAATAGGAAAAGGTTCAAAAGACTTCTTTCCTTATATTCAAGAAGGTTATACTTTAATGCTACCTAATTATAAAGAAATTGAGGGTGTTCTTATTTTTCTAGAGGATTCAGGATACGATAAAAAGAACAAAAGTGCTAAACAAACTTATAGCGAAGCACTTAAAAAGAACTTTGCAGTATTGTCTGTTTCTACTGAAATTCCTTTTGATTTTTACTTTTCTAATTCTTCAATAATTTCAGCATATAAACTTATAGAAAAAGCTTTTACTGATTATAAACTACCTAATAAAAACATATTTTTCTTAGGAGCGAGTTTAACAGGGCATAGAGCCATGAGATATATCAAAGTTTCAAAAGAGAATAATATTGATTTTCAATTAAATATAAAGGGAATTGTAATTTGTAATTTCACATTAGACTGGACAAGAAAATGGTATCAACACAAACGTGAAATAAGAATCAAACGAAATAACTTATGGGAACCTACTTTTATGAATTATATGCTAGAAACACATTTAAAAGGAACTCCAAAAACTTCACCCAACAGCTATCATAACTTTTCAGCATATAGTTATTATGATGAGAAAAACAGAAATATTCCACTATATAAAAACTATGCTATAAGAGCTTATATAGAGCCCGCTATTAAATATAAATTGACAAAACAGTATAAGACCTTCTATGAAAACAACTCTACAGATATAGTCAGTTTTTTAGCTGAATTAAGACTTGCGGGTAATGAAAATACAGATTTGATTGTATTACAACCAGGAGATAATCCTTCAAAAAAGAAAACCGTTCAATCAACTTGGGATGCTATAAATAAAGTTGAATTAATGGATTGGATTCATAAACAAACAGAACAATAAATTAGCCTCCTCGCCTACTTTATAGATTTATATGATGTAAAAATGATTTAGAAATAAAGTTTTGATCTTCTAAACTTATATAAAACTGTAACCTAAATTATTTACAAGACGTCTAAGTTCATGAATAATTCTTTAGAAAATAAATAGCTTATGAAATTAGTCACTCAAATGATACTATTGTGCTTATTCACAACTATAATTAGTTGTAATAACACATTAAACAAGAATAAAAAGCTTTCAAAAAATAAATCAGCTGAAGTAGTCCAAAAAAAAGAAATTACATTTAAAAGTCAGGGTATTAAATTGGCGGGATCAATTTATATTCCAACAAATCCTGATGCAGCTATTGTCATTGTTCATGGTTCAGACAGTGTACCTCGTATGACCAAGTTTGCCGAGTTATTAGCAAAAAACAATATGTTAGTATTAACATATGATAAAAGAGGTGTTGGAGAATCTGAAGGCACTTATATGGGGCCAGAAGTAGGAACGAATAATATAAGTACAGATAATCTTAAATTATTGGCTAAAGACGCTAGTGCTGCAGTAAATGTGCTACAGCAAAAGTATAAAAATATACCAATAGGACTACTTGGTTTTAGTCAAGCAGGGTGGATTATTCCTATTACAGCAAACGACAATTCATATGTAAAATTTATGGTTTTATTTAGTTGTCCTACTATTACAACACTTGAACAATTAAGGTTTCAGTTTTACACAAATGGCAACCCTAATTTTTGGGAAAACCATACAGAAAAAGAAGCTAAATATCATACTAAAAATGACCCTGACCGCTATCAATTTAAAGCTACAGATCCTAATGATAAGTTAAATAGGTTATCAATTCCAGGACTTTGGCTTTTTGGAAAAAAAGATATTCAAATTCCAGTACAATTATGTATAGAGAATCTTAATATTTTAAAAGAAGAAGGAAAACCTTTTGAATATAAACTTTTTCCAAATCTAGGACATAATACAGGGTATTCAGCTTCTAAAAAACCATTTAATGTTAGTATTCAATGGATAAAAACAGAAGTTGAAAAATTCAATAAATAATTCTTTAAAATCAAATTTTTGCATACCAGTATTTCTTATATTTTTGCTAAAATTGAATTAAAATGAACTTAAATGGAAAAGTAGTTATTTTCTCAGCACCCTCTGGAGCTGGAAAAACAACAATAGTAAAACATCTACTCTCAAAAAACAATAAATTAGCGTTCTCAATTTCAGCTTGTAGTAGAAATAAAAGAAACACAGAAATTAATGGAAAAGATTATCTTTTTTTATCTGTTAATGACTTCAAAAGAAAAATTGAATCTGAAGCTTTTATTGAATGGGAAGAAGTTTATAAAGACAATTATTATGGTACTCTAAAATCTGAAATAGAACGTATTTGGAAAGAAAACAAAGTCATAATATTTGATGTAGATGTTATTGGAGGGTTGAATTTAAAAAAGTATTTCGGAAATAAAGCCCTTTCAATTTTTGTGAAAACGAAATCTATAAATGAATTAGAAACACGTTTAAGAAATAGAAAAACAGAAACAGAATCTACACTTCAAACAAGGTTGAATAAAGCCAAAAAAGAAATGAAATATGTCGATGATTTTGATTGTATATTAATAAATGATAATCCAGAAACATCTTTTAAAGAAGCTGAAAAAATTGTAAATTCATTTATAGGTTAATAATTAGCTGGAAATATATTAATAAAACTAATTTTTTACTTATAATTCAAATCTTTTTACCCACATTTTTGAAGATGATAAATCATTAAAACTCTATGAAAACTCCAGAAAATCAGTTAAATCTACGTGCATGTCATCCTAATTTTCAAGATTTTTTAGATATTAATGAAAGTGAATCGGAAAGAGTCAGAAAAAATTATACTTGCTTTTTAGATAAAAAATATGGAGAGGCTCCATTACAAACCTTAGATATCTTTCCTTCTCAAATTGCTAACTCCCCTATTTTAATATTCATTCATGGAGGTTACTGGAGAGGACTAGATAAAAAGAGTTATAGCTTTATAGCTGAACCTTTTGTGAAAAATAATTTCACAGTTTGTGTTATAAATTACAGACTTATTCCAACTGTTACTATGAAAACACTCATAGAAGATGTTAGTAATGCTACAAATTGGATCATAAAAGAAGCGCATACATACAACGGAAACCCAAATAAAATAACACTTTCAGGACATTCTGCAGGAGGACATTTAGCCTTAATGACTTATTTAATAAATGAAAATTTAAGAGTTAATATTAAAGCTATTTGTAGTCTTAGTGGAATTTTTGATTTAGCCCCAATAAAAAACAGTTATCTCAATGAAACTTTGCAATTGAGCGATAACGATGTAATGGATTATAGCACTATAAATAAAGACTTATCTGTTATAAAATGTCCAGTTTTGTTAAGTGTAGGTTTAAATGAAACTGATTTATTTATAGAAGAATCAAAAAAACTATATGATAAAAACAAGTCTAAAGCTTTGATACAATATTATGGCTACCAGGATTTAAACCATTATCAAATAGTTCATAAACTAGGAGAAAAACAAAGCCCTTTGGTTAATTTTATATTTGAAAAAAATAAAGAGTATTAATTCTTTTTTTCTCTAAAACCTTCTAAGAATAACTTCTAGTTGATTGTATATTAGATATAAGTTTTTCATCTTATTCTAACATTCTTATGTAACAACTTTGTTTTCAAATCGTCTTAAAATCAATCAACTAATTATTTTTAAGTTATGAATTCAAACAAAGCAATAGGACGAATTATTGGGGTATTGTTTCTTATTATTTTTGCAAGCGGTGTTACGGCTTATCAAGTTTTTCAAGGACCAGTATTATTTTCTGACAATTATCTAACTAGTACTTCACAAAACTCAAATCAAATTATTATTTCCGTACTGCTTTTATTTTTAAATGGCATTCTATCAGTTATTATAGCAGCAGTTTTATTACCCATTTTTAAAAGATATAATACTAGTTTAGCCTTTTTATATTTAGCATTCAGTATTTTAAGTTTTATAGCTGTGGCTATAGACAATATTAATAGTTTATCCATGCTAGAAGTAAGTTTAGAATATTCTAAAAATGGAAATGATACCGCTACAATTTTAAACACCTTAGGAAGTCTATTTTATAAGAAGCATTGGTGGTCACACTACTTAAGTTTATTAATTTCTTGCTTTCCTGTTTTTGTTTTATACTATAACTTATTCATTTCTAAATTAATTCCTAAAATCATTTCAATAGTTGGAATTATAGCAGTACTCCTTATGTTTATTGAAATGCTGTTTTCTATTTTTGGACAAAGTATAAGCATGAATATGCTTCTTCCTATAGGATTAATCCAATTAGTGCTTCCTCTTTGGTTAATTTTTAAAGGCTTGAAATCACCTAGTTTAGAAACACAAGCAAAATAGTCAACAACCATATAAATACCTTTAAAACAATAATTTAAACCGTTTATTACATAAAACCTGCCGTTTATTCATTTACACTATGTATAAACACTTTTTTTGATTAAAATTAGGGAGAATTAAAATATATTTTCCTTACTATCGAATCCTTATCCCTATTCAAAAAGTTAATAACCAATTGAATTAGGTATGAAAAAGAAAGTAATAAGTTTAAAGATTGTAATATCTCTAATAGGGATTATGTTATTGTTGAATTGTGAAAAGGAAGAGATAGTACAACCAGTGTCTTCGAATCAAAAATATAATGGAACTATAGAATTTATTTCCGTAAAAACAATTCCAAAAGTAGAAAGTTTAATTAATCAGAATATCAAAAATAATTTTCAAAAAAATAAAACTGCAGATAGAAATTTTACCATTTTAACTGATAATATTTTAAAGATAACAAACACCGAAGGTATTATAAACTATACTTTTTCTATCGAAGTTAATAACCCTGAAAAATTTACATTTTATAATTTAATTATTAATAGAGATAAAAATGGGCAAATAGGTAATCCATATATTAGAAAATATACTTGTACTTCTGATCAATACTCTACCTTCAAGAAAAATTATTTTGATATTGCTTATTTTAAGGGGACTGTTACAAAATATAATCTTAAAGATTTTTCTTTAGACCCTAAATTATTAGAACGTAATAGTACAAATTGCGATCCACAAGATTTTAATCCTTCTCAAGGAAATTTTCCTACAAATGGTAATAATGGAGGAAGTGGATCTCAAAACAATGATACAACACAACCTGTTGGAAACAGTTATAATGGTGGCTCTGTATTTTGTACAACCTATATTCATGTTAATAGATGCAGGGCTGGAGGAAATCATCTTCCAGGTGAAAGTTGTAATGGTCAAGGGTCAGATAGAGCTTCTATAACTCAAGTAACTTCTTGTACAGATGGTAGTGTAGATGTTGTTGTTTTAATGAAAAATAATTCTACTACCTCCCCTTGCCCTACCGAAAATGGAGACATTGGAATTATAACTGAAGATATTACATATATTAAAGTGGCCAATACTTTAAACCTAAATAAAGATCAAAAAGATTTTTTAAGAAAAAACACAAATATTGCCATTAAAATTGATAAGTTTTTAGAAAAAAATAACACTGACAAAGCTAAAAATTGGACTAAAGAAGTTATCAAAACATTAATGCATAACCCCGAAGCTGAAATTGATTTTGAAGATCAAATTATTAATGAACTTACAGAGAAAGCTAAATGTATTTATAATAAGATGATAAATTCAAGTGACGGTTTTAAACAAATGATTAAAAAGTTTGATGGAGAATTTCCTGTGAGTCATTTAAATCTTATAATGGAAGATTTAGGAAATACAAGAGGAGAAACAAGAGCTCCGAATGGAGCTGGTAATTCACCAGATTATGTAATTACAATAGCTATAAATAGTAATTCGAATATTCATGGAGTAGGTTATAGACCTAATTTAATGACAGCCAAAACTATTGCTCATGAAGTTATTCACGCTGAAATGTTTAGAAAACTGTTATCTCTTGCCAAACAAGGTAATTTAAATTTTACTGGCTGGTCTTCACAACAGCAAAAAGATTATATTATTAGTATAAAAAAAGATTTTCCAGGAATTTACGATTATTATAGACGTCATAAAAACTGGCAACACCAGCAAATGGCAACACATTATAGACAAACTATAGCTGAAATTATAAGTGACTTTGATAAAAACCAACATTCTAATCAATTTTATTTAGATATAGCTTGGGAAGGTTTGATCAAATCAAATATTTATACTTGGACAAGTTTATCAAAACAAGAACAAGACAAAATTAAAAAAGTTATAAACGATTATATTAACCTTAATAAAAATGAAACATGTCAATAGAGAGAAATATTTTAATATTATACATCTTATTATTTAATAGTGTTCATTTAAATGCACAAGAAAAGAAAAAAACTATTTATCTCTCATTTAATGAACACAGTAAAGAAAAATATGTAATTGAAGATGGTATTGGGAACGTTTTGCAAATTAAAAAATATAGAAAAAAAAGAAAAGGAAATCGCACTACTTTTTATATCGGTGAAGAATCTTTTATTTTAGACAAAAAAAATAAAATAGACACTTGTAATATTAAATATTTAAATAAGATAAAATTTGAAACATTAAAAAGTATAGAAAAAAAAAGAGTAAAAGGGATGAATACTAATTTTTTTAAAAATACTGTATTCAAATATATATATTTGATTGAAAAACAAAAAGATAAAATAATAAAGTACCCTGTGCTTTGGACAACAAGTTTTACTGAAAAATAAATAGATAAAAAACACCTCTAACTAGGTGTTTTTTTATATCAAAAATTTAGAGGAAAATAAGTGTAGATATTTCTTTAATCTTTTAAAACCAAAATAATAGAATTTATAAAGTAAGAAAGAGGATAGCAAAATTTAAAACCTATTTAAAGATTGGAATCTATAAAAAACAAAGTTTAAAATATGAAAAAAGGAGACATAATATATTGTATTGATGAATCAGTTTATTCAAATCATATTACAAAACGTAAAAATTATATTATTTCTGATGATAAAACTGTTATGGTTCGAATTATTAATAATAAAAAAAACTTGTTTGGCTTCCAACTTTATCGTTTACTATTTCAAAAATCCCAGACATAACTTCTATTACTATTGATGATAAAGTAAATGATACTTATGATAGTTGTATAGAAGTAACAATTAAATTTAGTGATAGAGATAGAAGATATCTTACTTTTATGACTGTTGAGAGGTTAAACAAACTTTTTAATGAGTATAGGGATTATAATTTTATTTCAAAGTAAAAACATTGTCACGAACTCGTAAAGCAACAATTTAAACCGTTTGTTACATAAAACCTACCGTTTATTCATTTACACTATGTATAAACACTTTTTTTGATTAAAATTAAGGAGAATTAAAATATATTTTTCCTTACTATCGAATCCTTATCCCTATTCAAAAAGTTAATAACCAATTGAATTAGGTATGAAAAAGAAAGTAATAAGTTTAAAAATTGTAATATCTCTAATAGGGATTATGTTATTGTTGAATTGTGAAAAGGAAGAGATAGTACAACCAGTGTCTTCGAATCAAAAATATAATGGAACTATAGAATTTATTTCCGTAAAAACAATTCCAAAAGTAGAAAGTTTAATTAATCAGAATATCAAAAATAATTTTCAAAAAAATAAAACTGCAGATAGAAATTTTACCGTTTTAACTGATAATATTTTAAAGATAACAAACACCGAAGGTATTACAAACTATACTTTTTCTATCGAAGTTAATAACCCTGAAAAATTTACATTTTATAATTTAATTATTAATAGAGGTAAAAATGGGCAAATAGGTAATCCATATATTAGAAAATATACTTGTACTTCTGAGCAATACTCTACCTTCAAGAAAAATTATTTTGATATTGCTTATTTTAAGGGGACTGTTACAAAATATAATCTTAAAGATTTTTCTTTAGACCCTAAATTATTAGAACGTAATAGTACAAATTGCGATCCACAAGATTTTAATCCTTCTCAAGGAAATTTTCCTACAAATGGTAATAATGGAGGAAGTGGATCTCAAAACAATGATACAACACAACCTGTTGGAAATAGTTATAATGGTGGCTCTGTATTTTGTACAACCTATATTCATGTTAATAGATGCAGGGCTGGAGGAAATCATCTTCCAGGTGAAAGTTGTAATGGTCAAGGGTCAGATAGAGCTTCTATAACTCAAGTAACTTCTTGTACAGATGGTAGTGTAGATGTTGTTGTTTTAATGAAAAATAATTCTACTACCTCCCCTTGCCCTACCGAAAATGGAGACATTGGTATTATTACTGAAGATATTACATATATTAAAGTGGCCAATACTTTAAACCTAAATAAAAATCAAAAAGATTTTTTAAGAAAAAACACAAATATTGCCATTAAAATTGATAAGTTTTTAGAAAAGAATAACACTGAAAAAGCTAAAAATTGGACTAAAGAAGTTATCAAAACATTAATGCATAACCCCGAAGCTGAAATTGATTTTGAAGATCAAATTATTAATGAACTTACAGGAAAAGCTAAATGTTTAAACATACATTTAAATAAAAATGGTAATACTTTTATAAAAGACATTTTTAAAAACTTTCAAGGTGATTCAGAGTTTGATATAAACATTAAATCAGTAGAAAAAGTATATAGAGAAAATACGAATATAGAGATTAATGGAAAAACAATAGAACCAATAAAAGGTGTTATAAAAATTCATATAAGTACTAATAAATTATCAAATATGCCAGCTTTGGCAGCTGTAAGAACTTTAATTCATGAATATATTCATGCTGACATGTATAGAAAACTAAATATTTTAAGTCCAACAAGTGGTGATATAGATTTTAGAAAAACATATGAAAAATTCAAAAGTGGTAATTTTAAAGCAACTCCTCAACACGAATCAATGGCTAAATTATATGTATATTCAATAAGAGATGCTCTAAAGAGTTTTCATAAAAATGTACTAACGGAAGACTATAATAAATTTATTAATTATTTCGGTGTTATTCCTTCCGATAATTTTTACGAATCTCTAGCATGGCAAGGATTAAAAGATGCTAAAGTAAAAGCTTATACTGATTTACCTGATACTAAAAAAAAATCTCTTAGTAACGAAATAAACAAAGTAGGTTTATTAACTAAAGATTGTTCAAATTGATATTATGAAAAATTCAATCTTATATTTTTTGTTAATCATTAGTATTTCTTGTTTTTCTCAAAGTGAAAAAAAAGATACGATCTTTTTTAAATTAGATAAGAATTATACACTTTTTTTTAAAGATTATGAGAAATGGTTGAATTTAAGCTATAAAAGATTTGAAAGAGAACTTTTAAAAAAACATGTAAATAATACTCATGGATATTTTATGTTCAAAAAGTTAGACACACTTTATAATTTATCTGCTAAAAAAATATATGATTTAAAAAATTATGTTGAAAATAGAGAGTTTTATTATCCTGGTAAATATTCTAAAATAATGAATATCCAGTTTTTAAAAGAAAAACTATTTAACAAATACAAAGTTTTCATAGTAACGAAAAAAGAATTTATTGAAATTAGACAAAGTCCATATGAAAATTTTTATCATTCTTTTTATCCGATAAAATATGAGAATAAAAATAAATATAAACCACTTATAAAGGACAGTCTTTTCTTTAATTATACTGACAAGTTATTATCAAAAAAATGGAAAAATCCAGTTAGTAAAGAATTTTCGTATCAAATTAAAGGCAACAAAAATGAAGGTGTTGTTTATTTTTTAGAGCTAAAAATTTACAATAACATCAATCCTAAAAAGGCTAGTTCTTTAAAAAAGATTATACAAATATCTGGTATTCATTTCGAAAAAAACAAATTCGATGGTTGGGAATTATCAAAATATTTAAGCAATTACGAAATCTTCATCATAAATAATGAAAAACTCATAAAAGTCCAATCAATATATGAAATAGATTAAAAACGAAAAAAATACAATCTTACTCTATATAAAACAATAAAAAAAGCCCTAATACACATATAATAAAACCAATATTTATATCTGTTATAGAAAGTAAAAAAACAACTTAAAGATAAAATGGAAATAATGAATATAATTAAAATTTTTGTATTTAGCTTTTTCTTATGTTTTATGGCAAACATTAGAGCACAAACTATTAATCCTAAATACCTTTTATTTAATACTAAAAAGGATAATATAGTTGTATTTGATATTATAAAGTATTATAAAATTGATGAAAATTTATTTGATATCAATAGATATAATCAAATAGATACTATTTCAATAAAACAACTTAATAAAATAAAATTTTCTTCAGTTCAAAAACTTTGGAATCAAGGCAGGAAGGAAACACAGAAATACCTTAAAAATTTAAAAAAAGGAACTCCAATATTAGTAAATAAAACAGTAATAGAAACCTATAATGATCTTTTTAAAGAAATTTACATTATTGAAAAACTAACAAACTGCAAGTATAAAAGAACTAGGGTTTGGTGGGTAGATTATTAATAATTATGAAAATTCAGGGAATAATGAATACATATCATATAAAATATGTATACAATAGTTACATGCTAATCAAACTTAAAAATGATAAAAACTATTATAATATCAATAATATATCTAATTAGTCTCAACGTATTTTCGCAAAGAGTAAAAACCCTATATTTTTTAATTAATGAAAAGGATTCATTAATTAAAAAACAAGTAGCTAAAGGTAGTAATAGATTTGAAGGATATACATTAATTAATGATGGAAAAATAATTAAAGAGTATATTTCTCCTTCTAAAATTACAGGTAATGATATTGAAATTGATTCTTTTGAATCATTTTCATTTACATTCAATAGAAATAATGATACAATTGTAGATAAAACTTATTTTAATAAAAAAAAGATTATTAAAACAAGAAAAAAGGTTTTTGAAATAAATATAGACAATAAAAGAATTGTTTTTATTGAACCTACAAAAAATGGAAAATTTATACTTAGAGAAGTTATACCTATTTTTTTTGAATAGTCTAACTCTTAAAACACTAAGTGATTACCCTTATACAAAAACAGGAAAAACACCTATACAATCCTAAGGTTTTTACCTGATATAGTTTCAAATTATATGATAGATTTAAGTAGATAACAATAATTTAAAACCCTTCATATTATGAGTAACAATCCAGAAACCATAGCAGTAGCAGCAAACTCAAGTACAAACAAAAAATACAGCTCAGGGAAGTCTCCTTCTGTAGCTTCTAATAGTAAAAATGTAGTGATTGAAGTACACGAAACTTCTAATATTGCTACTAATACCTTGTATTATAAAGTAGGAATTATAGAAAATGGTAAGATTTCTTGGGGAAAAGACCATTCATTTGACAAAGGTTTTAATCCCTCTGTAGCTATTAATGATGAAGGCATGGTAACTACAGTACATGAAACAACCAACACTGTAACATCTTCATTGTATTACCGTTTAGGAAAAGTAGATACAAATAAAAAAGAAATTAGCTGGAGCACCGATTTATAAATAGTTTCTAACATAAATATATTAAACCCACTCATTCTTGAGTGGGTTTTAATTTATTTTCAATTACTTCTCTCCTATTTTCATTCTTTATAAATACTTTGTATTTTCACTTTTAAAAATTGTATTTGATGAAAATGAAGCTTAAAATATTATTATTGATATCAGTAATCATAATTTCTTATAAAACGAAAAACAGTGAAGTAATTATTAGTAATACTGATAAAGCAAGAATATTGAATGAGATATTGTCTGACACAACAGATTTAAAATTAATACCATACCAAAGAGTATTTATTTCTGACTTTAACTTTTTACCACAATTACCTTACATGATTGAAAAAGAAGGTGAATTTGAAACAGTTAGTCATCTTAAATACCTTTCACATTATCTTAAAGAGAAGGATACTTTATTTCTTAAAAAGCAAATTGAGAAAAACAAAACATTTAATCTAAAAATGTTAGCTAAGTATAATTACCAAATTCTCAATACTTCTGAACTTCTTAAAGAGGGAGTTACTCATGATTCTTTAAGTAAAATAGTACATGAAAGAATGACACCTTTAGAAAGACTACATAACGAAAGTTATTTTTTAATTGATAAACCTATTTTTAACAAAAAAATGAATAGAGTATGTTTTGGTATCCATAGAAGATCTTCTGGAGAAGATTTTGTTTTTGAAAAAATAAATGGAAAATGGAAAAAAATAAATTCAAGCTCCACTTGGACTACTTAAACCCACAAAAATTTCCTTAATATTCTAAATTCAAAAAAAATCTAAAAAAAAGATAAAAGCATACCTTTTTGAAAACCAATTAGATAAAATAACACTCAAAAATAATTGTAAAAAAAACGCAATTTTTTGTCGTTTTTTTTTGTGTATTTAAAGAACCGTTGTATATTTGCAACCGCTTTCAGGAAAGCAATTAAATGACCGGGTAGCTCAGTTGGTAGAGCATCTCCCTTTTAAGGAGAGGGTCCTGGGTTCGAGCCCCAGCCCGGTCACTAAAAAAGTTAAGCATTTGCTTAGCTTTTTTTGTTTTTATACGCTTCTTCCCCTCTACTAAACCATCAATTTCACAGTTTATTAACTAGTTTCATTGCAATTATTCTTATTATTGCAACATGCAAAATAAATATACTCTTTTAACCCTCTTATTATTTATTTCGTTTTTAGGATTTTCCCAAGAACAGAAATTAAAAGGTCAAATAATTCACGCTGAAACTAAAAAGCCATTAAGTGCAGCACACGTATTAAATTTGAATTCGGTAATAGGAACCATTACAAACGAAAAAGGACTGTTTGAATTAACTTCAAAAGCAAATGATACCATTTTAGTGTCTTTTTTAGGTTTTTCATCTATCAAATTAAAAGTTACCAACGATCTTTTAAAAGGAAACGAAGTAGTAATCTCTTTAGAAGAAAAACCAGAGGAAGTAAAAGAAGTTATAATTAAATCGACCAAACTAATTGGGGTTTTAGAAGTTGATATAAAGCAAGTACCAAAAGACAGATTTACACGTATACATATAAATGGATTGCCTCAAACATATGAAATCGGTAAACCTCAAAGAATTTCTTCTTCTCCAATAGCAAAACTATTAAATCCGGTAGATTTGGTATACAACCTCTTTGGTAAGAAACCAAAACAGCTGAGAAAGCTGAAAAAACTGAAAAAAGAAGACGATTTACGAAAAATGTTAGCAGGAAAGTTTGATAGAGAGGTAATGATGGAATATTTAGAAATGGACCGCCAAGAACTTACCAAGCTATTAGATGATTGTAATTACTCAGAGTACTTTATAAAGAAAGCAAGCGACTTGCAAATGATTGAAGCTATATTGAACTGCTACGAAAACTATAAAGCACTTAAAAAAGGAAAAATAGAAATGAATAGAATTCCTGATAAAAGAAATTAAATAATAAAAAGCGGCAAAAAAATGCTGCTTTTTTTATGCTTTTAATTCAACCAAAAGAATTAAATTTACGCCTTTAAAACAACACACAAACACAACAAACATAATGATTCATTTCTTTGGAAACGTAAACAGTAAAGTATTTGCTGTTCAAACAACAGAAGAATTAAGTACAGAAACAGTTTCAAAACTTACTTGGTTATTTGGCAACCAACCTAAAATAAATGCGGCGTCTTTGGACGTCTTTTTTGTTGGTCCACGTGCAGCTATGATTACCCCTTGGAGTACCAATGCTGTTGAGATAACTCAAAATATGGGAATCTCAGATATTATTAGAATAGAAGAATTTGAAGCCGTTTCTGAAGAGTTTTCAGATTTCGACCCAATGATTTCTCAAAAATTCAACGGACTTAATCAAAATACATTTACTATTGAAATTCAACCAGAAGCTATTTTAGAGATTGACGACATTGCTGCGTACAATCAACAAGAAGGATTAGCTTTAAGTGAGGAAGAAGTTACGTATTTAGAAGAAGTATCAGAAAAAATTGGACGTAAGTTAACCGATAGTGAGGTTTTTGGATTTTCACAAGTAAATTCAGAGCACTGTCGTCATAAAATATTCAACGGAACTTTTATCATTGATGGAGAAGAAATGCCTACTTCATTGTTTAAATTGATTAAAGAAACTTCAAAACAAAATCCAAACGATATTGTTTCTGCTTATAAAGACAATGTAGCCTTTATTAAAGGACCAAAAGTAGAACAATTCGCACCTAAAACTGCTGACAAGCCAGATTTTTACGAAACTAAAGAATTTGATTCAGTAATATCTTTAAAAGCAGAAACACACAACTTCCCTACTACTGTAGAACCATTTAATGGAGCTGCAACTGGTTCGGGAGGAGAAATTAGAGACCGTTTGGCTGGTGGTAAAGGTTCATTGCCATTAGCAGGAACGGCGGTATATATGACTTCATATTCTCGTTTGGAAGAAGATCGTCCTTGGGAAAAGAAATTTGAAGCTAGAGATTGGTTATACCAAACACCAATGGATATTTTGATTAAAGCTTCTAATGGTGCTTCAGACTTTGGAAATAAGTTCGGACAACCATTAATTACGGGTTCTGTACTTACTTTTGAACACAAAGAAAATTCAGCAGCTAGCGAATCAGAAGCTAGAAAATTAGCTTATGATAAAGTAATTATGCAAGCTGGTGGTATTGGATACGGAAAAGCAGAGCAAGCATTGAAAGAAACACCTAATGAAGGTGATAAAATTGTGATTCTAGGTGGTGAAAACTACAGAATTGGTATGGGTGGAGCAGCCGTTTCTTCTGCAGATACTGGAGAATTCTCTTCGGGTATTGAATTAAATGCTGTACAACGTTCGAATCCAGAAATGCAAAAACGTGCTGCCAATGCGGTTCGTGGTATGGTAGAAAGCGATGATAACTTTATTGTTTCTATTCACGATCACGGAGCTGGTGGACACTTAAACTGTTTATCGGAATTAGTAGAAGATACAGGTGGAAAAATTGATTTGGACAAATTACCCGTAGGTGATCCTACCCTATCTGCTAAAGAGATTATAGGAAACGAATCTCAAGAACGTATGGGATTAGTAATTGCCGAAAAACATATAGAAACCTTAGAAAAAATTGCTGAACGTGAGCGTTCTCCAATTTATACTGTAGGTGATGTTACTGGAAACAATCGTTTTACGTTTGAATCTGAAACCAAAGGTGAAAAACCTATGGATTTAGCTTTGGAAGATATGTTTGGTAGTTCTCCAAAAACAATTATGACTGATAAAACAGTTGTAAGAAATTATAAAAACCCTCGATACAAAACAAGAAATCTACAAATCTATTTAGAACAAGTATTGCAATTAGAAGCCGTAGCTTGTAAAGATTGGTTAACTAATAAAGTAGACCGTTGTGTAGGTGGTAAAGTAGCTAAACAACAATGTGTTGGACCATTACAATTGCCACTTAACAATGTAGGTGTAATGGCATTAGATTATAACGGAAAAGAAGGAATTGCAACTACTATTGGGCACTCTCCTATTTCAGGTTTAATTCACCCAGGAGCTGGAAGTAGAAATTCTATTGCAGAATCGTTAACTAACATTATTTGGGCGCCTTTAAAAGACGGATTAACATCAGTTTCATTATCGGCAAACTGGATGTGGCCGTGTAAAAATGAAGGTGAAGATGCTCGTTTATACAAAGCTGTAAAAGCTATTTCTGACTTTTCTATCGATTTAGGGATTAATGTACCAACAGGAAAAGATTCGCTTTCTATGAAGCAAAAATATCCTGATGGTGAAGTAATTTCTCCTGGTACCGTTATTATTTCTGCTGCAGCTAACTGTAATGAAATTTCTAAAGTTGTAGAGCCTGTATTACAAAATAACGGACAAAGTATTTATTATATCAATGTATCACAAGATGCTTATAAATTAGGAGGTAGTTCATTCAATCAAGTATTAAATACTATTGGTAATGAAGCTCCAGATATTCAAAATACTGCTTTTGTAAAAGATACTTTTAACACAATACAAGATTTAATTAAAGCCGATAAATTATCAGCTGGGCATGATATTGCTTCTGGTGGATTTATTACAACCTTATTAGAAATGTGTTTTGCAGATGTGAATTTAGGTGCCGACTTTGATTTAACATCTTTAAATGAAGAAGACTCTATAAAAGTTTTATTCTCTGAAAATGCAGGAATTGTTTTCCAAGCAAACTCTAGTGTTGAAGCTGTTTTAGCCGAAAAGAATATTGAGTTCTTTAAAATTGGTACTGCCAATAATAGCGGAACCGTAACTATTAAAAACAACGAAGACACTTTCTCTTTCAATGTTGCTGAAATGAGAGATGTTTGGTATAAAACTTCATTCTTATTCGATCAAAAACAAACAGCAAATGGTTTAGCTCAAGACCGATTTGATAATTATAAAGTACAACCGTTAAACTATACCTTCCCTACACATTTTACAGGGAAATTAAGTGATACTGTTGGAAACGTAACAAACAGGCCTAAAGCTGCTATTATTCGTGAAAAAGGATCGAATTCAGAGCGTGAAATGGCCAATGCTATGTATTTAGCTGGTTTTGATGTAAAAGACGTACATATGACCGATTTAATCTCTGGTCGTGAAACTTTAGAAGATATCCAATTTATTGGAGCTGTTGGAGGTTTTTCTAATTCTGATGTATTAGGATCTGCTAAAGGATGGGCTGGTGCATTTTTATACAATGAAAAAGCCAATACTGCTTTAAAGAACTTCTTTAAACGTGAAGATACTTTATCGGTTGGTATCTGTAATGGTGCACAACTATGGATGGAGTTAGATTTAATCAACCCAGATCATAAAGTACACGGAAGATTAATTCACAATGATTCGAAAAAACACGAGAGTTCATTTACTTCAGTAAAAGTTCAAGAGAATAACTCGGTAATGTTATCTTCTTTAGCAGGAACAGAGCTTGGTGTATGGATTTCACACGGTGAAGGAAAATTTAATTTACCTGAAAGTGAAGCAAACTATAATATTGTTGCTAAATATGGTTATGAAGGCTATCCAAACAATCCAAATGGTTCTGATTATAACACAGCAATGTTGTGCGATAGTACTGGACGTCACTTAGTTACAATGCCTCATATTGAGCGTTCTACATTCCAATGGAACTGGGCAAATTACTCCGCTGGTAGAAAAGACGAGGTGTCACCATGGTTGGAAGCCTTTGTAAATGCTAGAAAGTGGATTGAAAATGTTAAATAATTCTTAAGTGTAACAAATGTTACAGACCCTTTCTTTAATTCACATTACTTTTGTGACTTATTATTAATCTATATTTGAAGGGTTAGATTAACAATATAAATTTAGAGGACGCATTTATGTGTCCTCTTTCTTTTTATATATAGCCATTGTTACAATTTGTATTATTATTTTTACAAAAACTAACAACTAAAATGGACACCCTCACTAAAACCATAAAGGATTTAAATACTCCAAAAGGCAGTTTTTTATTAGGAAACTTAAAAGACTTCAAGAAAAAGAATAAACATCGTATTTTAGAACAATGGGCTAAAGAACATGGTGAATTCTTTACAGTTAAATTAGGTCCTTTAAAAGCACTTGTTTCTGCTAATGTAGATTTTAATAATACTATTTTAAAACAAAGACCTGATACCTTCAGAAGACTTTCTAAAATTAATGAAGTCTTTATCGAAATGGGATTTCATACTGTATTTAATGCCGAAGGAGCTCATTGGAAAAAGCAACGAAAACCTGTAGCTGAAGCCTTAAGTGTAAAAAAGGTAAAAGGCTACTACCCTATTATCCAAGAAAAAAATAAAAACCTAATTTCCAAAATAGAAGGATACGCTACCCAAAGTAATACTATAGATATTATAAACGACTTTATAGCTTTTACAATTGATGTTACAACAGAGATTGCTTTTGGTTATAAACTAAATACAATACATAATAAAGAGGATCGTTTTCAAAATTATTTAGAGTTAATTTTCCCAATGATTAATGAACGTATTACTGCTCCAATTCCAATGTGGCGAATTTTACCTTCAGCTAAAGATCGTTTGTTAAAAAAGTCGCTTAAAGAAATTGAAACTATTATTTACGATTTTATCAATGAAGCTAAAATTCGATTAGCAAACAATCCTGAATTAAAAGAGGCGCCTTCTAATTTTTTAGAAGCTTTATTAGTTGAAAGCGAAAAAGAAGACACTGTTTTTGATGAAAAAACCTTGTATGGAAATGTAATAGCTATGTTATTAGCTGGTGAAGACACTACTTCTAATACTTTAGGCTGGACTTTGTATTATTTAACACAACATCCTGAAATAGTTCAAAAAATTAGAGAAGAAGCTTCTCAATATGATGGTTTTGTTCCAGATAATTATGATGTTATTTCTAGTTTAAAATATACCAATGCTGTAATTCAAGAAGCAATTCGCTTGAAACCTACTACTCCAATGCTGTATTTTCAAGCAAATGAAGCTACTACTGTTAATAATATTGCTATTCCAAAAGACACAAGTATTATTCTGTTAAATAGTTATGCAGCTATGGAAGAAGACTATTTTTCTAATTCTAACGATTTTGATCCAAATAGATGGTTAAAATCTGAATGTCCTTATCATAAAAATCATACTCCTAAAGCTATTAAAGCATTTGGTGGTGGTTCTAGATTGTGTCCTGGTATGCATTTATCAATTATAGAAATGACAACCGCTATTTCTAGTATTTGCAAACAATTTGACCTTAGTTTAAGCGTAAAACCTGAAGATGTTGAGGAAAACTTTGCTTTTACTGTGTATCCAGAAAACTTAAAGGTTCAATTTAAAAAAGCCAATTTATAGATTCGTATCTTTTTTAGCTTTTTCTAATAAGCCTAAAGCTACCGAATCCATTGAGTTATTTTCTATCAGTTTTGCCTTTGAAAAAGTTTCTTTAAATAGTTGCTTTACCAAAGGCATTTTACTGGTACCTCCAGTTAAAATAAGGTAGTCAATCGATTTTTCATTAACTCCAGCTTGCAAACAACAATCATTAGCTGTAGCTACTATTTTGCTAATAACACCATTAATTGCATCTTCTAATAAGCTTTTTGAAATTGTTAAATTGATATTAGATAAAAATTCACTACTAAACATAAGCTCTTTAGCATCTGATAGTTTTATTTTTGTTTGCTCTATTTGATTTAATAAAGAATGGGCTTTCTTATGCTCTATTAAGCTCTTTAACTGTACTACTTTTTCTTTATACTTCGCATTGTTAATCATTTTTCGAACTAAAAATTCAGTCTTTTTAGTATATAATGAGGTAGTAATCTTATTCCAGTCGGAAGCTTGTCTGTATGGCAATGCTGGTAAGGTTAATCCTTTGAATTTATCTATTGTTTTATACCCCAATTCAGGAAAAAATACTTCTAAAGCAAAGTTACTATCAATATCAGTTCCTCCTAAAGAGATTCCAGAAGTAGCTAATATATTTAAATCTTTTTTATCTTCATTTATTCCTACCACAGTAAAATCACAAGTTCCACCTCCTAAATCGGCCACAATAGCTAAGGAATTCTTATCTATTTTCTCTTTATGATAATAAGCTGCAGCTATGGGTTCTTCTAAAAAAGAATAGTTTTTATACCCTACACTCCTTAAAATTGATTCTAACTGTGTTATTCCTGAGTTTGCTCCTTTTTCTTTTTCTGAAAGTCTAACTGGTTTTCCCACAACTACATAATCAGTTTCACCTCCTAAAAAGTCTTCAGTTTTCTCTTTTACATGTTTTAAATAGTTTACAATAATATCGTGAAAGAAGATATTGGTTCCTGGTTTTAAAGCTGTTCCTTGTTCAAAAAACTGAGTTCCAAGAATTCGTTTAAAACTTTTCATGTATCTACCATAGCCATTGTTTACATAAGTATTGGTGGCTAAATCTCCATAAATAGGCTTATCTATTGCCTCAAAAGGAAAAAACACACTACTTGGTAGCGATTTATTATTGTTTTCAAAAGGAACCATAATGGTCTTTCCTCCCTTATAAACTGTACTAATTGTATTAGAAGTCCCGAAATCTAATCCACAAATATTTTGCATAACACCTAGAAAATTGAAAGACGCGCAATTTACATTAATCTTTAGTTTTCCTAAGCAAAAAAGTATTCTTTTATAAAACAAAAAACTGCCTTTTAAAGGCAGTTTTTTTCTGAACTACATAAAATATTAATCTACTTTTTTAATAGTAGACCTTCCTATAACAATTCCTTTTTTAACTGTTGCGTTTCCTTTGTATAATACTTTAGCTTCTCCATACGCAGTAACTTTTAGTCTATCTGATACATTAAGTTTAAAAGACGCTGCTCCATACGAGGTAACTTTAGTTTCTTTTGTTTCTAAATTGGTTGCCATAAATTTTGCTTCTCCATAAGCTGTAACTTTTAAATTATCTACAACTCCCTTATCAACAGTCACTTTACTGTCTCCATAGATAGTAAAACGTAATTTATTAGCTTTTACATTTTCAATAGTTGTTTTTGATGCACCATACAGTCGTATTTTACTCTCATTAGATGATGTTAAGTTTTTAAAAAGTACATCCTCCTCTCCTCTTATTGAAAATATTTTAACTGGTGTATATTTTACAACAATCTGTGCCTTAGTACCTCTATAAATCGGCACTTTTCTTTTACCATTGTTATACTTTACCTTTTTATTCTTTGTTACTGTTTTTGCCCCTTCTAAATAAATATGAAGTGTTTTATTTTTCAGTTCATACTTAAATTTTTCTTCAAAAACATCTAAGTTTTTAATTTCAATAATAGATTCTTCTCCTTCTACAAATACAGTTTCTATGTGTGGACTAACTATTATTTTATTATAAGCTCCTTCTAAAGGAATTACCTTATTTTGAGCTACTAAGTTGAAATTCACTAAGAAAACTAGCAATAAACCTGCAAATAAACCATTTCTCCTCATAATTATTTTATTCAAATTTTAAATATTTAATTAAATCTACCCTTGTTGCATTATAAGCCTTTACCCCTACAACTGCTAACACTAGTATAACTAATACTAAAGGAGTTACAATATATGGAAGTATTGGCATATCTATTCTATAAACAAAATTATCTAACCAATTTTGCATTAAATAATATGCGATTGGAGTTAAAAAAACCGAAGCTATTAATGTTATTTGTAAAAAGCTTTTTACCAATTGGAACATAATTTCTTTTACTGATGCCCCTAAGGTTTTACGTATAGCTACTTCTTTTAAACGCTGCTGAATGGTTAATGTTGCTAAAGCAAATAGTCCTAACAAAGCTATAATTACTACAATTACTGATAATATTAAAAACATGCTTTGTTGTTTTTTATATTTATCGTACGTTTTTGCAAACTTTTTATCTAAAAACTGATAAGAAAAAGGGTATTTAGCATCTACATTTTCTTTCCAAAAGCTTTCAATTTTGGCAATGGTATTTTCTATATCACTTGACTTAATTTTAAACTGAATTGCTGGTATCCAAGATTTTGCTTCTTTATGAGTATCCCAAAGAACAAAAAACATCGGTGCTATTTTGGCTTCAAATCCATCAAAATGGTAATCTTTCACCATTCCAATTACTTCTAAAGACATATCATCTGACCATCCTAAACCTAATTTCTCTCCAATTGGATTGTTGTAAATACCTAGTTTCTTTGCTGCTGTTTCATTAATAATAATTTTATTAATACTATCAGAAGCTATATTTTTAGAGAAGCTTCTTCCTTTTAACACTTCTATATTCGCAAAATCTATATAATTATAGTCTACCAAATTTGAAGCAGAATTAAATCGTTTGTCATTTACCTCATGTACTAAAGAAGTTCCGTTTACAAAACCTTCCCCAGGCACAAACATACTTGCTGTAATATCGACTATATCAGGATCGTTTGATAATACTTGCTTCGTTAATAAATACTTTTCAAATTCATTCCCTATGTTATATACATCTACAGTTAATACTTGTTCTTTATCAAAACCTAAATCTTTCTCAATCATATAATTAATTTGGTCACTTACTATTAAAATACTGATGATAAAGAATCCAGAAATTAAAAATTGTAGCCCCAACATGATGTTTCTTGCTAAATTTCCTTTCTTATTTTTAGAAATATTCCCCTTTAAAACTTCTACTGGTTTAAAGTTTGATAAATATAAAGCGGAAATACCACCTATTGAAATTGATATTAAAATTACACTTATCAATAAAGTTATTAATGATTTAATTTCAAAAATTGATATCTCAACATGAATAAACTCATTAAAAAAAGGTAATGCCAACTCTACAATGATAAGAGCAAAAACAAAGGAAATTAGACCTTGCACAACAATTTCAAGTACATATTGGAGCAATAAACTAGTTTTAGATAATCCCAGTGTTTTCTTTACACCTACTTCTTTTGCTCTTTGACTTGCAGAAGCTATAGATAAATTGATAAAGTTTACACAAGAAATAATAATTAACAATATAGATAGTCCTAACAATACCATTAATAGTTGGTAATTCCCTGTTCCACTAGGTCCAGCTCTATTTGCTGTACTATGTAAATATATGGTACTTAACTTATCTAATAAAATCCCTGGAGCATCAAACTTTTCATCAAACTCTTCTTCTGATATTCCTTCTTGTAATGCATACTTTTTATGTACACTAACTAGAATCTGAGTCATTTTTTGCTTCACCAATTCTAAATCTGCATCTTTTGTAATTCTACAAAACAATTCATTATTATGATTTCCCCAATGTACTTCAAAAGGAGTACTATATTGCATTATTAAGTCTGGTTCTTGATGTGAGTTTTTAGGAACCTTATAAACACAAGTCACTAAATAATCTTTACCATCAATTTTTACTGAATTTCCAGCCGCACTTGCTCCTTTAAAAATTCGTTTTGCATAGTCTACTGAAAGCGCTATATTTTTCCTAGTTTCTGCAAACTTATGAGTTGATCCTTCTACAATTTCAAAAGGAAAGAAGTCGAAAAAATTAGGATCCGTAAAAATTGTTTTGTTATTAAACTCATTTACTTCATCATACTGTATTACTCTACTCCTATAGTAAGGTTTTACCATAACAGCATCTGTTACTTCTGGTATTTCTTTTGGATATGTAAGGTACATTCCTGGATTTACGGTATACCAAACTTCACTAGATTTTGGGTTTATTAAATTAACCCTATACACATCATCCTTATTTGGATTCCACTGATTATAACTTTGCTCTTCATTTAAATACAAAAGAACTATTAATAATCCCGCTAACCCTAAGGTTAAACCACTTATATTTATAAAGGTGTTTAACCAATTTTTCTTGCTATTTCTATAAAATATCTTAAACCATGTTTGAAGCATATTACTCGAATTTTAGATATTTAATTAAATCTACTTTTGTTGCTTTAAAAGCTTTTAATCCTACCACTAAAAACACTAAAATCATTAATATTATTGGTGTTATTAAGTATGGTAATAAAGGCATATCTATACGATAGACAAAATTATCCAGCCAACTTTGCATAAAATAATATGCTACTGGGATTAATATTATTGAAGCTATTAACACTATTCTTACAAAGTTTTTAATCAATTGATACATAATCTCCTGTACACTCGCACCTAATGTTTTACGTATCGCAACTTCTTTTAACCTTTGTTGAATACTTAATGTTGCTAAAGCAAACAATCCTAAAAGTGAAATTACTATTACAATTACAGTAAGAACCGTAAAAATTGTCTTTTGCTTTTGATATTTTCGATATGTACGCGCAAATCGTTTATTTAAAAACTGGTAACTAAAAGGATATCCTTGTTCTACATTTTGCTTCCAATAATCTTCAATATCTGCAATGGTTTTTTCTATGTCATTTGACTTAATCTTAAACTGAACAACCCAAAAATTTTGTTTCATCCAATCAAAAGAATTCCAGTGCATCATAATAATTGGTGGTATTTTAGCATCCATTCCATAGATATGGTAATCTTTAACCATTCCTATAACATTTAAGTTTTTACCATCATTATCTTTAGAGTTAAATCCTGTACTAATTTTCTTTCCTAATGGATTATCGTAAATTCCAAATGCTTTAGCTAATGTTTCATTTATCAATACATTTTTAATAGTATCTGATGCCAAGTTAGCTTGTAACCCTCTACCTTTAATTACTTTCATATCTACCATATTCATGTATTCAAAATCCATTGCATTGCTATTGGTTTGAACAGATAAATCTTTATATCCTACATTAGTTGAGTTGGAATTACCTCCACCTGGTAAGAAATAATTACTAGTTACAACTTCAATATTCGGATGTTTAATCAATTCTTTTTTAGCCAATAAATACTTTTTGTACCTGTTTTCTGGATCGTTTAGCGAAACCGTAATTACTTGATTTCCATTATACCCTAAATCTTTATTCATCATATAATTTACTTGCTTATAAATTATTAATGAGCCAATTAAAAAGAATCCTGATATTAAAAACTGAAACCCTAACATTATACTTCTAGCAAGTCTTCCTCTTTTACTTCGTGAAATATTTCCTTTAAGGACTTCTACCGATTTGAAATTAGCTAAATAAACTGCTGGTATATTCCCTATGATAAATGATATTACAACTGCTATTATAGCTACTTGATATATAGCAGTTCCATCTCCAATTGAAATACTTTTTCGCATAAAGTCATTAAAGTAAGGTAACAGCAGCTCTACTAATATGACTGCTAGTACAAAAGCTATTATTCCTTGTAGAACTATTTCTAAAACAAACTGACGTGTTAAAGTTAATTTTGATAACCCTAATGTTTTTTTAACTCCAACTTCTTTAGCCCTTTGAGTTGCTGATGCTGTAGATAAATTAATAAAGTTTACACATGAAATGATAATCAATAAAATTGATAAGGTTAACATGATAAGTATTAACTGATAGTTTCCTTTTCCTTCTGGACCAGCATCTGTACCTAAAGACTTTAAACGAATATCTGTTAAAGATTCTATCAATACTTTTGTTCCGTATTTTTCTTCCCATTCACTAGTAGGAACTCCGTCTATCTTCGATTGTGGTTCAACTTGGTTTGTAAACCAAACATTATCCATTTTTTCAATTAAACTATTACTCTCAGCATTTTGAGTAGTTTTAATAAATAATCCAAAAGAAAAATTACCCCAATGTCCTTTCGGCTCTTTCTCATATTGTACTACTATTTGCGGCATGTAGTAATGTTTGCCTGTAATTTTATAAACTAAGGCTACTTTGTATACTCTTTTGTTTATTTCTATTGTTTCTCCCAAAGCCAAAGACACATTTCCAAAAAGAGCTTTTGCCTTTTCCTCTGAAAGTGCCATATGGTTTCTTACTTTCTCAAAATCTTTTACACTTCCTTTTACCACTTCAAAAGGAAAGAATTCGAAAAAGTTCGGTTGTCCCATTAATATATCTCTAGAGTATACTTTTTTCCCAGCTGCTATTAGTAAACTACTATCATACCAATCATTAGACATATAAACAGAAGTAATTTCTGGAATTTCTTCTTTATACTTTGCTCCTTCTACAGCAGTACTACTCGTCCAAATATCACCATCGGACATTTTGTGTACTACCCTGTAAATTGATTCTTTATTTGGATTTTTACTATTGTAACTCTTTTCATCTTGAAAATAAAGTAATACAATAAGTAAACCTGCTAACCCTAAAGTTAATCCTAAAACATTAATTAAAATGTTCAGCCAGTTTTTCTTACTATTTCTATAAAATATTTTAAACCAAGTTTGTATCATAGCAGCTTTTTTATTGAATCAAAATATCTACTTTGTGTTCATTTTTCTTTTCTGAAACAATTTCCCCATCTTTTAATGTAACTACTCTTGATGAAAATTTAGCATCGTATGAAGAGTGTGTTACCATAATAATAGTAGTTCCACTTGCATGTAACTCTGTTAATAATTCCATGACTTCATTTCCGTTTTTACTATCTAAATTTCCTGTAGGTTCATCGGCAAGAATCAATTTTGGCTTCGTAACTAATGCTCTAGCTACCGCTACTCTTTGCTGCTGACCTCCAGATAATTGTAATGGGTAATGTTTAGCTCTATGTGCTATTCCAATACGCTCTAATATTTCATTTACTCTTTGCTTACGTTCTGATGATTTTACATTATTATAGATTAATGGTAATTCAACATTTTCATAAACAGTAAGCTCATCTATTAAATTAAAATTTTGAAAAACGAAACCTATATTAGCTTTACGTAAACTTGCTCTTTCTTTTTCTGTATAATTTGCAACTTCAGTTTCATCAAACAAATAACTTCCTCCATCAGGCGCATCTAACAAACCAATGATATTTAATAAAGTTGATTTTCCACAACCTGAAGCCCCCATTATAGAAACAAATTCTCCTTCTTGTACTTCTAAACTTAATGCATTTAATGCTGTTGTTTCAACATCTTCAGTTCTATATACTTTAGTTAATTCTTTTATCGTTATCATTTTGTTATTTTTTATTTCCATTTTAAATCAAATTTTCCAGAAGCATCGTATCCTTTTACTTCTATTTTATAAATTCCTTTTTCTGTTATTGGAACATTTACTTCTTTAGTTCCAGTTTTTATTTGTTTTGTGGAATTCCATAGTTTTTCCCCTTTAGTATTAATCAATAAAAACTCTATAGCTCCCTTTTCTAAATTGGTATTCCAAATTAACTTTAATTCATCATCCTTTTCTATTGCTATGTCTTGATATACACTACCTGAGAAATAGCTGAATGATGCATCGAGCTCTTCTTTTTCTTTTTGAATACTCCAATCTCTAGCGCTTATATTATTGTAAGATATTTTTGGTGCGCAAGAAACCATTAATATCAGTATTAAAAATATGTTTATTCTTTTCATCATAATATTTTTATTGAATATTTATTTCTTCTACATTTTTAAAATCATCGTAATTAGAAGTAATTACCTTGTCCCCTTCTTTTAAACCTTCTAACACTTCATAATAAAAAGGATTCTCTCTTCCTATTTTTACATTTCGCTTAACAGCTTTGTTGTCTGAACTTAATACAAAAACCCATCTTCCATTTGTTGAATGATAGAACTGTCCTTTTGGTATTAACAAAGCTTTACTATTATTTGATAAAAAGACTTTACTCTTTAAAGACATTCCTCTTTTTATATCTTTTGGTAATGAGTCTTTTTGAAATTGTAACTCAATTTGAAACTGTCCGTTAACTACTTCTGGTTGTATTTTTGAAAGTTTGATTTCATAATTTTTAGCATTGATAGCAACATTCCCTTTAATACCTTCGTTCAATTTTGCAATGTAGTATTCATCTACCTTTGCCATTAATTTATAGCCATCTAATACATCTACTTTTCCAATTGGTTGACCTTGATTATAATTCTCACCTAAAATTGGGTTAAAAGAAGAAAGTAATCCGTCAACAGGAGCTTTAACTGTAAAGTTTTCTTTGTTTTTCCTAAGTAATTCTAAACTCTTTTGCATATTAGTTATCGAAGTATTTATTCTCGATAATTGAGTATCTCTACTCTTTTTTTCCTCACTAACACTTTGCTTTATAACGTTTTTTCTTTCTTTCTGAAACTGAAATTGTTGTGCTGTTTTTTGATAATCATTCTGTGCGACTACTCCTTTGTCAAAAAGTTTTTTATCTAAATCGTGTTGTCTTTTAGCATTTTTAAAATCGTTATCAATACTTAACAATTGTTGATCTAGTGTTAATTGTTGATTCTTAATACTAACTCTAATATTTCTTAAATTATTTATTTGTTCAATGATTGCAGTTTCTTGAGTTAAATAATTTAATTCAGCATTTGGATTGTATACTCTAAGTAAAGGAGTTCCCTTTTTTATCATTTGTCCACTTTCAACAAAGATTTCTGATACTGAACCTCCTTGAATTACATTTACTAAAACCGATGTTTTTGGCTCTACAGTACTATTAAATAAAACAACATCTTCAAAATCTCCACTCTTTACCTCACGTATACTCATATCCATACGCTTTAAATTTATTTGGCTTTTACGTGTAAGATTCATTAGAATTATTGCTAGTAATAATACTATTGGAACTCCCCATAAAATCATTTTTTTCTTCTTTTTATTTTTTGGCTTAATCTTCTTATCCATTATTAATTGCTTTGTTTGACCTAGTTAAAACGATAAATATGCCACAAAAAGAACAAGCACTTAAAGTGTTAGAAATCAATAATTTATATTTTTAAAACAAAAATTAAGTGTTCATAAACGAACATTTATTTGTCCAAATTCAAACAACTATGTAATTATGTAGTATTATGAGAAAAAAAGATGCAACTATTTTAATTGTAGATGATGACGATGATATTCTATTTTCTGCAAGAATAAGCTTGAAAAAATATTTTTCAGAAATTATCACTACAAACAATCCTAAGAAAATTAGTAACCATTTAACCAATACTACTATAGATGTTGTATTACTTGACATGAACTATAGAATTGGTTTTGAGGATGGTAAAGAAGGACTGTATTGGTTAAAACAAATAAAAGAGATTAGTCCTGAAACTACGGTTATTCTAATGACAGCTTTCGGATCGGTCAATTTAGCTGTTGATGCTATAAAACAAGGTGCTACCGATTTTATTTTAAAACCTTGGAAAACAGAAAAGCTGTATGGTGTTGTAAATGCTGGTGTTGAATTGGCTCGTTCATTAAGAAAAACTTCTCAACTTTCTACAGTTCAAGAACAACAGGATAAAGATTTCCATAAACAAACAGAACATATTATTGGAAATTCTCCAGCGATGAAATCTGCAATGAAATTAATGCAAAAGGTAGCTCCAACCGATGCTAATATTTTAATATTGGGTGAAAACGGTACTGGTAAATACGTGTTTGCAAAAGAAATTCATTTATTATCTGAAAGAAAGAATCATCCTTTTATTCATGTTGATTTAGGTTCTTTAAACGAAAATTTATTTGAAAGTGAGTTATTTGGTTATGCAAAAGGTGCTTTTACAGGAGCTCAAAAAGATACTTTAGGACGTTTTGAATTGGCCAAGGGAGGCACAATTTTTTTAGATGAAATTGGAAACCTCCCACTCCACTTACAGGCTAAACTATTAACTGTTATTCAGAACAGAAAAATTACACGATTAGGTGAAGGTACACAACGTGATATTGATATAAGAATCATCTGTGCGACTAACGCTCCAATTCATGATATGGTTGAAGAACAAAGTTTTAGACAAGATTTATTGTTTAGAATTAATACCATAGAACTAAATCTACCTTCATTACGAGAAAGAAAAGATGACATTTTATTATTAGCTAATCACTTTTTGAAAAAACTTTCTAAAAAATATAGAAAAAGTATAATTGAATTTTCAAAGGAAGCTATCAATGCAATGAAAAATTATCAGTGGCCTGGTAATATTAGAGAAATAGAACATATTATTGAACGTGCCGTGATTATTACCGATTCTAATACTATTCAATTAGAAGATTTACATTTTTCTACAAAGAAATTGAATGTATCTTTAGGTGATAATCTTAATTTAGAAGAAACTGAAAAAATGCTAATTCAACAAGCAATGAATAAACATCAGGGTAATATTTCTAAAGCTTCAAAAGATTTAGGTTTAACAAGAGCGGCTCTTTACAGGCGCTTAGAAAAATTTGGGCTTTAATTTTGGGAAAATCACAAATTACACAGATAATACTACGAATTCTATTTCTGACAATTAATGGAATCATTATTTTTTATACTTATACTAAAGGTTTGATAGCTAATAGTGTTGGTTTTTCATTAATATTTGTTTTTCAAATATTTCTGTTTATCGATTTTTTAAAAAAATTGTTTGCTGATATAGAAAAATCTATTGATTGCTTATTAAACAATGACTATTCGAATACCATTTCTAAAGAAAAAAGAGAAACTCCTTTATTTAATAAAACAGCTCTATTACTAGAGAAACATAGAAAGTTAAGTTTACAAACAACTTCAGAAACATTAATTTTTAGTAATATAATAGAAAGCTTAACTATTGGAGTTCTTATCTTAAGAAAAGATCCTGAAAATACTATTGATGTATTTCAAATAAACAAAGCCTTTATTGATTTTTTAAAAATTCCTAAGTTTTATAATTGGAATTTATTAAAAGATAGAATTGGAAACTTGTCAGATTTTATTTCTGAATGGAAGCACTTAAAGCATACAATCTCTTTAAAAGTAAATAATAAGGAAGAAGATTTCTTTTTTAAAAGTTCTGTTACACAAACAAATGAAGATCAGTATTTAGTTATAACTCTGGAAACCATTCAACAATTAATTAATAAAAAAGAAAAAGAAGCTTGGTATAAATTAATGAATGTAATGTCTCATGAAATTATCAACACCATAACACCTATAAGCAGTTTAGCTGAAAATTTAGAAGATTTGATTCAAGATGAAGTAGATGAGGAAACATTAGAAGAATTATCAACTGGTTTAAAAATTATTAAAAAGCGTTCTAAGCATTTAACTTCCTTTGTAGACACTTACAGAAAACTAGCAGAACTTCCATTACCAAATAAGCAAAAACTAAATTTAGTTTCACTTGTCGATAATACGTTAAACTTATTTAACAAAGAATTTCAGTCGAAAAACATCAAACTACATAAGTTTACAAATGTAAACAGCGATATTTATGCAGATAAAGAGCAAATAGAGCAAGTAATTATAAACTTATTATCTAATTCTTTGTATGCTTTAGAAGGTATAGATAACCCTGTAATAACAATAGAAATAGATGCTAATAAGGCTAATAAGCCCTATTTAAGGGTTAAAGATAATGGTATAGGAATTTCAGAAGAGATTAAGGATAATATATTCGTCCCTTACTTCACTACACGAAAAGATGGCTCTGGTATTGGATTAACATTAAGTAAGAGTATAATTGAGGCTCATGATAGTATTATACATTTTAAATCTAAGCCAGGTGATACAGTTTTTACTGTTACATTTATTAATTAATCACGTTTTTACAATTGTAAACTATTAATTATCCCCTTTTTGATTAGATTAATAACCTTATATATTAAGTTTTTAAGGCTTAAAATAGATTATATACTATCATATTAGATATTGTATCTAACTCATACACCCGTTTTTAATGAAATTACATATGTAATACTTATAAATACCTTAAATATTCGTGTTTTCAAGTATGTTACAAGTGTATACTGTCAATTTACTAATTAAGAGTTTAATATTTAGTAGTATATAGTTTTTTTCTATTAAAAACATCTAACTTACTGTTTGTTAGAGTATTAAACACTATTAAGTAAAGTGATTTTCAGGGTTAAAACACCCTTTTAATGAGAAATTATCAAATATATTTGGTTACAAAAGTAAATCTACATATATTTACAAACGTAAACAATAATTATACGTTCACAATTGTAAATGATAGAGAGATTAAAAAGCATATTAGACTATTACAATTTAACAGCTTCAAGTTTTGCTGATAGAATTGATGTACCAAGATCAAGTATTTCTCACCTGCTCTCTGGAAGAAATAAACCAAGCTTGGATTTTATTATAAAAGTTGAAAAGGCTTTTGAAGAAGTAGAATTAGATTGGTTAGTATATGGTAAAGGAAATTTTCCTAATACTATAAAAGATAATTTTACAAATGTTGAAGAAACTACCACTTCTCCATCATTATTTTCAAATCCCTCTCCTGACGATATTTCAAAAAAAAACGAAAATATTTCCATACAGGAGCAACAGAGAATACTAGATAAAAAAATAAAAAACATTGTTGTGCTATATGAAGATGGCACTTTTGAGGACTATAAAAAAAGATAGTGTAAAAATATTTTCCCTGCCCCTTAATAGACAATCACCCCTCTAAGAAAAACCCCTCTTTTCTTAGACCCCTACTAAGAAAATATTTATCTTCTTGATTCCCTCAAGAAACCCCTTATTATCTTGGTCCCCTCCAAGATGCCCTTTAAGTTAAAAAGCCTGTATCAAAAAATGATACAGGCTTTTTTATTTTATAAAACTAGCTTTTGCAAAGCTACTCTTCCTATGTTAACATTCCTCCATCTACAGATAAAGTCTGTCCAGTTACATAAGCACTCATATCAGAAGCTAAGAATACACATGCATTTGCAATATCTTTTGGAGTACCTCCTCTTTTTAAAGGAATTTCATTTCTCCAACCTTCTACAACTTTCTCATCTAACTTAGCTGTCATTTCTGTTTCAATAAAACCAGGAGCAACTACGTTACTTCTAATATTACGAGATCCTAATTCTAAAGCTACAGATTTTGAAAATCCTAAAATTCCTGCTTTTGAAGCTGCATAATTTGCTTGACCTGCATTTCCTTTTAACCCAACAACAGAACTCATATTAATAATAGAACCTGCTCTTTGTTTCATCATTGGACGAATAACTGCTTTGGTTAAATTAAATACAGATTTTAAATTTACTTGAATTACTTTATCAAAATCATCTTCAGAAATACGCATTAATAAATTATCTTTAGTAATACCTGCATTATTTACTAATACATCAATAGATCCGAATTCTTCTAAAACATTTTTTGCCAACTCTTGAGCTGCATCAAATTCAGCTGCATTTGATTGATATCCTTTTGATTTTACTCCTAATTCTGCCAATTCTTTTTCTAATGCAACTGCTGCATCAACAGATGAACTATAAGTAAATGCAACATTACATCCCTGATTTGCAAACTCTAAAGCAATTCCTCTACCAATTCCTCTGGTAGCTCCTGTAATAATTGCTGTTTTATTTTCTAAAAGTCTCATTTATTAGTTGTTTTAATAGGTCAAATATAAAAATAAAATCCTGCTAAAAAATAATCTTTAGCAGGATTTTAAGTAGATAAATTTTTATTTTACTAAGACTTTATCTTTTTTTCATTTACATAATTAAATAAGTAATCAACATCTAACTCTTGAATCTTACCTAATTTTTGTAATGACTTAACATCTAAGTCTTTTTTATTTCCAATTACCATTACGTTATATGACTCACCTTTAACGTTTTTATCAAAAAATGCTTTTAGATCTTCAATAGTCATATTCTTAATAGTATTGTACATTGCTTCTCTGTTGTCATTATCAATACCTAACTTTTTTAATCTTTCATAAGACCAGAAAATATTAGATTTTGTAATTCTTTGAGCTGCTAATTTCTTTAATGTAGCATTTTTAGCTGCATTAAATTGTTTCTCAGCTTCAGGCATGTTGTTCATTAAATCCATCATAGCATCTACTGCTTGCGATAATTTATTTGCCTGAGTACCAACATATGCCAATACATAGTTAGGATCATCTTTCTTTCTTGCATTACTATATGAAGCAAATGCAGAATAAGCTAAAGACTTACTTTCTCTAATTTCTTGGAATACAATTGATGATAATCCACTTCCAAAATACGTGTTAAATAAAGTTGAAGCTGCTAAGTTTTCTGGCTTGAAAGGCTCTCCTTTTGCTAAGAAAATCATTTCTGTTTGAACCATATCGTAGTTTGTATAGAATACATTACCACCAGTTTTTAACTCTTCATACTTTTTAGCTTCAGGATAATTTTTCAATTCTCCATAAATTTTATGGTAATCGTTTAAGGCAGTTACAGCTGCATCTATATCTTTTCCATAGTAAAAAATACGTTGCTTGTAATTTTTCATTCCTTTAACAATGTTCACTAAATCTTCAGGATTGATAGCTTTTAACTCATCAATTTGCATAATATCTCTTAAACGAGAATTTTCTCCATACTTACCATAACTGTATAAACCATTCCAAAGAATATTTCCTTTTTGAGTTTTACCGTCCTGACGTCCTTTGTAAATTTTCTCTACATATTTTGTGTAAGCATCTTGGTCAGCTTTTGCATTATCCCATAAGTGCTCTAATAACTCTAATCCTTTAGGTAAGTTTTCTTTTAATCCTCTTAAACCTACATATGTTTTATCATCCTGAGCAATTACATAGTAATCTACTCCTAACTTATAAAATTCTTTTTTGATTTCCTCAGCAGAATATTTATCTGTTCCTAGGTATTCAAGGTATCCAGCAGCAAGACTTAACTTTTTGTCATTATCTTTACCCATATCAAAAATGATATTTAAGTCAAATAAATCATTGTTTTCATTTAAAACATATGATACTTTAATATCATTAGCCATTTTTGTTTCCTTAATAGCTGTTTTATAGTCTACAAACTTAGGCTGTAATGGTGCTGATTTTTTCTCATTAAACTCTTTTAAGAATTCAGAACTCTTATCTCTGTTTAATTTAACTGGAGTAATTCCTGGGTTTTGAACTTTTACGATGTTCTTATCTTCTCCTTTACGTTTGTATGTTACCACATAATTATTTTGGTAAAATTTATTAGCAAAGTCTACTAATTCTTTTTTAGAAATTTTCTTTAAATCTTCTAAGAATTTTACTTTATCTGCCCAGTTTTCATGGTGAATAAACGCATTAAAATATGCACTAGCTAATGCTGTATTATTCTCATACTGACGAGTTTGACTTAATTTTAAATCATTAACTACAGCTTCAATCATCCATTCTTCAAACTCACCTTTCTTTAATTTTTCAATTTGCTCTAATAATAAATCTTTTACTTCATCTAAAGATTGTCCTGATTTTGGATTTCCTGAGAAAGAGTGGTATCCATAATCATTTAAGAATGTAGGAGAACAGCTAGCTCTTTGTACTGCTTGCTTTTGGTTTAAGTTTAAATCGATTAAACCTGCATTACCATTTGCCATAATCATATCACAAAGAGTAACATATTTTTCCTCTTCTGTATTAACTCCTCCTGATCTATAAGCAATAGATACTGATTCTGAAGTTGGTCCAAATACTTCTTTAATAATAGGTTGAGTAATTGGATCCTCTTTTGGTAAAACTGGGTGCTCTAATTCTTTTTTCTTAAACTTTCCAAAAGTTTCGTTTACTTTCTTAATTGTAGCGTCAAAATCTAAATCTCCAACTAAAACTACTGCCATGTTATTTGGTACATAGTACTTGTCAAAATAGTTATGAATATCTACCATTGAAGGATTCTTTAAGTGCTCTCCTGTACCAATTGTAGTTTGTTGTCCGTAAGGGTGCTTTGGAAATAATCCGTCTAACATTGCTGCATAACGCTTTCTAAAATCGTTATCTTGTCCTCTGTTAAACTCCTCAAATACAGCTTCTAATTCTGTATGGAATAAACGTAAAACTAATGTACTAAAACGCTCAGATTCTAAATCTAACCACTTGTCTAACTCGTTCGCTGGTATTTTATTTTTATAAACAGTTTCTTCAAACCAAGTATGAGCATTTGTACCTGTAGCCCCTAAAGAAGCAGTCATCTTATCATACTCATTTGCTACTGAATAATTAGAAGCTTCTAAAGATACTTTATCTATTTCTTTATAAATAGCTAACTTCTTTTCTGGATCCTCTTCTGCTCTATGCTTTTCATATAAGTCAGAAATTTGTTTCAAATACTCTTTTTCTTTTTCCCAATCTGCAGTACCAATTTTGTGAGTTCCCTTAAAAACCATGTGCTCTAAATAGTGAGCTAAACCTGTTGAGTTTTTTGGATCATAATTTGAACCTGCTCTTACTGCTATGTAAGTTTGGATTTTTGGTTCATCAGTATTTTTACTTAAATATACTTTTAAACCATTGTCTAAAGTGTATAATCGTAATCCTGTTGGATCATTAGTTACAGTTTCATATTTAAAACCGTCTTGACTTGTGTGTTGTTCAGTTATTACTTCATTTGCTGTAGAGGTAGTTGTTTTTTTACAACTCACTACAGAAACAAGTAACATGCTAAATAATAGCAATTTAAATGTTTTCATTTGTATTTGTGTTTGATTAAATTAAAAAATCCGTTGAATTTACAAATTCAACGGATTTTAAAGAAATATATTTTAGTTTTTTAACAGTTTTTATAAAAAAACTATGCTAAAGCTTTTGCTACCATTTCTCCTATTTTAGCAGGAGACTCTACTACGTGTACTCCATTTTCTGCTAAAATTTTCATTTTTGCTTGTGCAGTATCATCAGCTCCACCTACAATTGCTCCAGCGTGTCCCATAGTTCTTCCTGCTGGTGCAGTTTGACCTGCGATAAAACCAATAACTGGCTTACGATTACCATCAGCTTTAATCCAACGAGCAGCTTCAGCTTCTAAGTTTCCTCCGATTTCACCAATCATTACAATTGCTTCAGTTTCATCGTCATTCATTAATAACTCAACAGCTTCTTTTGTAGTTGTTCCAATAATTGGATCTCCACCAATACCAATTGCTGTAGTAATTCCAAATCCTTGTTTTACAACTTGATCAGCAGCTTCATATGTTAAAGTACCTGATTTAGATACAATTCCTACTTTTCCTTTTTTGAAGATAAATCCTGGCATAATACCAACTTTAGCCTCATCTGGTGTAATTACACCTGGACAATTAGGTCCTACTAAAGTACAATCTAAGTTATCAATGTAAGCTTTTACCTTAACCATATCAGCTGTAGGAATTCCTTCAGTAATACAAATAATTACTTTGATTCCTGCTTCAGCAGATTCCATAATTGCATCAGCAGCAAATGCTGGTGGTACAAAAATAATAGAAGTATCAGCTCCTGCTTTTTCAACAGCTTCTGCAACTGTGTTAAAAACTGGCTTACCTAAATGTTCTTGACCTCCTTTACCTGGTGTAACACCTCCTACGATGTTAGTTCCATAGTCAATCATTTGACCTGCGTGAAAAGTTCCTTCACTACCAGTAAATCCTTGTACAATAATTTTCGAATCTTTATTTACTAAAACACTCATTGGTTTGTTTTTTATTTATTTTTAAGTCAGACAAAAATAGTTTTTTAATTGTTTTTTCACAATTAAATTTACGTTACTTTTTATTTGGTTTTGTTGCGTTTTTTAAATAGATAACTTCACGCATAGTTTGACGGTATTCTCTTTGTGGTGTTCCATAATAAGTTCCCTTCTTTAAAGACTTTGAAACTCCCGTTTGCGCCATTAATACTGTTCCTTTTTCTATAGTTAAACCACTAATTATTCCTACTTGCCCCCAGATAGTTACTTCATCTTCTATTACTGTACAACCTGCAATACCTGTTTGAGCTGCTATTAAACATTTTTTACCTATAATTGTGTCATGTCCAATATGTACTTGATTATCAATCTTAGTTCCTTTACCTATGGTTGTATCACCAGTTACTCCTCTATCTATTGTACAAGAAGCTCCTAAATCTACATTATCTTTTATTACAACTCTACCTCCAGAAATTAATTTATCAAATCCTTCTGGTCTATTTTTATAATAAAAAGCATCTCCTCCTAATACTGTATTGGCATGAATTGTTACATTATCTCCAATTATACAATCATTGTTAATTACTACATTGGCATGGATTAAACAATTTTTACCAATAGTAACATTTTCTCCAACAAATACATTTGGTTGAATTATTGTCTCTTCCCCTATTACAGCTGAATCTGAAATACTTTTATGAGAAGCTATAAACGGGTTATAGTGTTTTGTTATTTTATTAAAATCACGAAATGGATCATCTGAAATTAATAATGATTTACCTTCTGGGCAATCTACTTTTTTATTAATTAAAATTGTAGTAGCTGCTGAGTTTAAAGCTTTATCATAATACTTTGGGTGATCTACAAAAACAATATCTCCTTTTTCAACTACATGAATTTCATTTATTCCTTTTACAGGAAAATTTTTATCGCCAACAAATTCTACATTTAATAATGTAGCTATTTGTTCTAAAGTTTGTGCTTGCTTAAATTTCATTTAAAAGAAATTCCCGCTAAAGCGGGAATTGTTTTTATTCTTTGATACGTTCTTGGTACGTACCTTTTGTTGTTTCTATTTTAATTTTATCTCCTTCATTAATAAATAAAGGTACATTTACTCGTGCTCCAGTTTCAACAGTTGCTGGCTTCGTAGCATTTGTTGCTGTATTACCTTTTACTCCTGGCTCTGTATGAGTTACCTCTAATATTACACTAGCTGGCATTTCAACAGATAAAGGCATTTCATCTTCTGAATTGATTATAATAGTTACAATTTCTCCTTCCTTCATTAATTCTGGTGCATCTAAAGCACTTTTTTCTAATGTGATTTGAGAATAATCAACCTGATTCATAAAGTGGAAAGTTTCTCCTTCCTTATATAAATATTGAAATTTATGTGTTTCAACTCTAACTGCATCAATCTTTCTTCCTGAAGGAAATGTATTTTCAATTACTTTTCCGTTAGTAACACTTTTTAACTTAGTTCTTACAAACGCTGGACCTTTTCCTGGTTTTACATGTAAAAATTCAACAACTTTGTATATATCGTTGTTGTATTTCATACATAATCCATTTTTAATATCTGATGTTGTAGCCATTCTATTTATGTTTGTTTTATAAATTGTTCTAACGATAAAGTCATTAAACAATCTTAATTTTTTATTTTAATTTGTTTTAAAATATCCTTTCATAATTCCTCTATGAGAATCTTTTATGAACTGAACTATTTCATCTCTTTCAGATGTAGCTTCCATTTCTGCTTCAATAATAGCTATTGCTTGAGTGTTATTGAAATTTTTCTGGAATAATATTCTGAAGATATCTTGAATTTCTCTAATTTTTTCAGTTGTAAAACCTCTTCTTCTTAATCCTACTGAATTAATTCCTACATATGATAAAGGTTCTCTTGCTGCTTTTACATATGGAGGTACGTCTTTACGTACTAAAGATCCTCCTGTTACAAAAGCATGATTTCCAACCGATGCAAATTGATGTACCGCTACCATACCTGCCAAAACAACATTGTCTCCAATATTTACATGACCTGCTAAAGTAGTATTGTTAGAAAAAATACAGTTGTTTCCTACGAAACAATCATGAGCAATATGGCAATAAGCCATAATTAAACAGTTGTCTCCTACTACTGTTTTCATTCTATCTGTAGTCCCTCTATTTATTGTAACACATTCACGAATAGTTACGTTATCACCTATTTCTACTGTGGTTTCCTCATCGTTATATTTTAAATCTTGAGGTATAGCTGATATAACTGCTCCAGGAAAAATTCTACAATTTTTTCCTATACGAGCTCCTTCCATAATTGTTACATTAGAACCAATCCATGTTCCTGAGCCAATTTCTACATTAGCATGAATTGTTGTAAAAGGTTCAATAACTACATTTCTAGCAATTTTTGCTTGGGGATGTACGTATGCTAGTGGTTGATTCATACTATTTTACTTTTGATATTTGCGCCATTAATTCTGCTTCTGCTACTATCTTTCCATTCGCATATGTATATGCTTGCATATGACAAATACCTCTTCTTATTGGAGTTATTAATTCTGCTTTAAAAATTAAGGTATCTCCTGGCAATACTTTTTGTTTGAATTTAACATTATCCATTTTCATGAAATAAGTTAAATAGTTTTCTGGATCTGGTACTGTGTTTAATACTAGTACTCCTCCACACTGAGCCATTGCTTCTACTTGTAAAACTCCTGGCATTACTGGTGCTCCTGGAAAATGTCCAACAAAGAAATCTTCATTCATTGTTACATTTTTCATCCCTACCACATGCTTATCTGATAACTCTAAAATTCTATCAATTAATAAGAATGGTGGACGGTGAGGTAAAATATCCATAATTTTATGGATATCCATTAATGGCTCTTCATTTAAATTAAATGTTGGCACATTATTACGCTTTTCCTTCTTAATAATTTTAGCAAGCTTTTTAGCAAATAAAGTATTTACTAAGTGTCCTGGTTTATTAGCTATTACTTTACCTCTAATACGAGTACCTACTAAAGCTAAATCACCAATTACATCTAATAATTTATGACGAGCAGCCTCGTTAGCCCAATGTAATTCTAAATTATCTAGAATTCCATTTGATTTTATTTTTATATCGTCCTTTTTAAAAGCTTTCTTTAATTTTTCTGTTGTACTTTCTGATAATTCTTTATCAACATATACAATAGCATTATTTAAATCTCCACCTTTAATCAGGTCATTTTCTAACAACATTTCAATTTCATGTAAGAAACTAAAAGTTCTTGCTGCTGAAATATTTTCTTTGAAATCAGAAATTTTATCTAATGTAGCATTTTGAGTTCCTAAAATCTTAGTTCCAAAATCTACCATTGTTGTTACTTGATACTCTTCAGAAGGCATTAAAATAATTTCACTTCCAGTAGTCTCATCTTTATATGATATAACTTCTTTTACAACATACTCTTCAATTTCAGCATCTTGTTCCACAATACCAGCTTCTTCTAATGCTTTAACAAAAAACTTAGAAGAACCATCCATAATTGGTGGCTCTGACGCATTGATTTCGATAATTAAATTATCAATATCTAAACCTACTGCTGCCGCTAAAACATGTTCAGATGTTTGAATCTGTACTCCATTTTTCTCAAGATTTGTACCTCTCTGAGTATTTGTTACATAATCAGCTTTTGCTTCTATGATTGGTTGTCCTTCTAAATCAACACGTTTAAAAGCAAATCCATTATTTACTGGTGCTGGTTTAAATACCATTGTAACTTCATTACCTGTATGTAACCCTACACCAGATAATGTAACTTCATTTTGTATTGTTTTTTGTTGTTTACTCATTTTTTATTTTTTGAGCATTGAACTCCTTTTCAATTTTATCTATTGTCGATGCTAGTTTTGGTAACTTTTTAAAATATACATAGGATTTGTTATAATCTGAGTATCCAAATGCTGGCGTACCTTGTACTACATCTCCATCTTTTAAATTTCTACCTATTCCTGACTGTGCTTGAATTTTCACATTATTACCTATAGAAATATGTCCAACAATACCTACTTGTCCACCTATCATACAGTTCTCTCCAATCTTAGTTGAACCTGCAATACCAGATTGAGAAGCTATCACAGTATTTTTTCCTATTTCTACATTATGAGCTACTTGAATTTGATTATCAAGTTTTACTCCTTTTCTTATAATTGTAGCCCCTAATGTAGCTCTATCTATTGTAGAGTTTGATCCTATATCTACATTATCTTCTATAATAACATTTCCTATTTGAGGAATTGCTTTATATTCTCCATTCTCATCTGGAGCGAAGCCAAATCCATCAGCTCCAATAACACTTCCTGAATGTATTTTGCAATTCTTCCCTATTTGTGTTTCAGAATAAATCTTAACTCCTGCAAAAATAACAGTATTATCTCCTATTACAGAGTTATCGCCTATATACGAGTTTGGAAAAATCTTTACATTTTCTCCTAATACAACATTGTTCCCAATGTAGGCATAAGCTCCTATATATTCATTCGATCCTATTTTTGCTGAATCAGCTATAAAATGAGGATTCTCTCTTCCTTGTTTATTATTTTTTGCTTCGTTATAAAACTCTAATAATTTTGAAAAAGACTGATATGCATCATCAACTTTAATTAATGTTGTCTCAATCTCTTTTTCTGGTTCAAAACTCTTATTAACTATTGCTACTGAAGCATTAGTTGTATATATATATGAATTATACTTAGGGTTTGATAAAAAAGTCAAAGACCCTTCTGAGCCCTCTTCTATTTTAGAAAGTTTATATACTTCTATATTAGGATTCCCTACAATCTCACCTTCTAATATATCAGCTATTTGTTTTGCTTTAAATTTCATTATCTGCAAAAGTAATTATTTTTGTTCAAATACATCTCCTTTGTCCTTTTTATGATTTTTTTAAACCATTTTTTTAGGATAACATAAGTAATGTTTTATTACTGGTTTTGTTAATGCTTTCAAGTTCAATTGATCTGATGCTTTGGCTATATCTATTAACTCACCTGTTTTTGCATAAATTTTAATAGGCTTATCAGTATTATATGCTTGATGCTTAACTTTACTAGAGATTACAAAATAGTTTATGTTTTCTTTTGTTATGTGTTTATTCTTTAAAACCTTATTAAAAATTTCCTCTTCATATTCTTCTTTAAAAGACTTCCCTTGAATTTCAATTTTTAAAAGATTGCGATGAATAATCATTTTTGCTAAAAAAGATAATACATAATCCTCATGATTAACCCATTCTTTAATAGCTGCCATGACATCATAGTCATCCAACTCTGAGAATATATTTAATGTATCATTAGTAAAGTTCTCTTCTGTTATTTTTGTATATAAAAAGTATTTAAAAGCTTTACTAGCTGGTAATTCAACACCTTTCATAGCTAGCTCTTTAGCTCTTTTTAAAACGTTTACCAAAGTATTTTCTGCAACTAAACCTGTTTTATGCAAATAAACTTGCCAATACATTAAACGTCTTGCTATGATAAATTTTTCTACAGAATATATTCCTTTTTGTTCTATCACCAATTCATCATTTACAACGTTCATCATCGTTATCAAACGATCTGATGAAATATTCCCTTCAGCTACTCCTGTATAAAAACTATCTCTCTTTAAATAATCTAAGCGGTCTATATCTAATTGACTTGATATTAATTGATATAAAAACTCCCGATTATATTTTCCTTCAAAAATTTGAATTGCTAAGCTTAATTGTCCTTTAAACTCCTTATTTAACGCTTTCATAAACTTTAGTGAAATTTCTTCATGCGTTATTCCATTAACAATACTATGCTCTAAAGCGTGAGAAAAAGCTCCATGACCTATATCGTGTAATAAAATAGCTATGTATAATGCATTTGCTTCTTCATCAGATATTTTTACTCCTTTTGTCCTAAGGATACGTACAGCTTTTTGCATTAAATGCATACAACCAATTGCATGATGAAAACGAGTGTGATTTGCTCCAGGATACACTAAATTGGATAATCCCATTTGGGTAACTCTTCTTAAACGCTGGAAATATGGATGTTCTATAATGTCAAAGATTAATGAATTGGGTATGGATATAAATCCATAAATCGGGTCATTTATAATCTTTAATTTGTTCGTTTTTTGGTTATTCAAAATATGTAAATACTTCTATTTAAAACAAAAGAATCATAATTTATTAACAAAAGCAAATTAACAAAAGCTTTATTAACGTATTTTTAGCTTTTTGAAATACAACAAAAGATCATTTAAACGTTATTTTTAGTGTAACACACAAAAATTTTATGAGAAACATAGACATACTTTGGGTTGATGATGAAATCGATTTATTAAAACCACATATATTATTTTTAGAAAAGAAAAATTACTCTGTTACTACCTCTACCAATGGTGCTGATGCCATAGATTTAGTTGATGAGCAAAATTTTGATATTGTTTTTTTAGACGAAAACATGCCTGGTATTACCGGACTTGAAACTTTATCGGCTATCAAGCAAAAAAATGCTAATCTTCCAGTAGTTATGATTACAAAAAGTGAGGAAGAATACATTATGGAAGAAGCTATTGGCTCTAAAATTGCTGATTATTTGATTAAACCAGTTAATCCAAATCAAATATTATTAAGTTTAAAGAAAAATTTAGATCATTCGCGTTTAGTTTCTGAAAAAACGACTTCTAACTACCAGCAAGAATTTAGAAAAATCTCTATGGATTTAGCTATGGTAAATTCTTATGAAGAATGGAGTGAGTTATATAAAAAACTTGTTCACTGGGAACTAGAATTAGAAAATATTAATGACACTGGAATGTTGGAGATTTTAGAATCTCAAAAATCTGAAGCCAATTCACAATTTTTTAAATTCATTAAGAAGAATTATCAAAGTTGGTTAACTAGTGATGATAAACCTACTTTTTCTCATACTTTATTCAAAGATTATATAGTTCCTAACTTATCCAAAGACCAAGGTGTCCTGTTAGTTGTAATTGATAATTTACGTTACGATCAATATAGAGTTCTTGAACCTTTTATTAATAATTATTTTAAGAAAGAAGAAGAACATTCTTATTATAGTATTTTACCTACTGCTACTCAATATGCTCGTAATGCTATATTTTCTGGACTGATGCCTTCTGAAATGGAAAAAAGGCATCCTGAATATTGGAAAAACGATACAGATGAAGGTGGTAAAAACCTATTTGAAGCTAATTTTTTAGATGCTCAAATAAAACGTTTAAGTTTAAATATTAAGCACGAATACTATAAAATTGTTTCCTTAAAAAGTGGTAAAGATTTAGCGGATAATTACAATAGCACCAAACAAAATGATTTAACTGTTGTTGTATATAATTTTGTTGATATGCTTTCGCACGCTAAAACTGAAATGGAGGTTATTAAAGAGCTAGCTGGTGACGATAAAGCTTATAGATCTTTAACGGTTAGTTGGTTTAAAAATTCACCATTATATGATATTATTCAAAAAGCTCAAAAACTAGGTCAAAAGCTTATTATCACTACTGACCACGGTACTATTAACTCTAAAAACCCATCGAAGGTAATTGGTGATAAGAATATCAGCTCTAACCTACGTTATAAAACTGGTAGGAGTTTGAGTTATGAAGATAAAGATGTGTTTGCAATTAAAAATCCAAAAGATATTTTTCTACCAAGTGTAGCTATTAATAGCCCTTTTATTTTTGCTAAGGAAGATTTGTTTTTTGCTTATCCTAACAATTACAACCACTTTGTTAAATATTACAAGAACACCTATCAACACGGAGGAATTTCTTTAGAAGAAGTAATTATACCTTGTTCAATTTATAATCCAAAATAATGAGATTATTACTCCTTTTTGTTCTTTTCTCTCAGATTTTATTTGCTCAAGAAGATAAATTAAGCTCTGCTGGTTTAGAATTAACAAAACAAAAGGTTGTTTATGATCCTAGTTATTTTTCAATAGATTATCCTAATGGAGATGTACCTGCAGGTAAAGGTGTTTGTACTGATGTTGTGATTAGAGCATATAGAAAACTAGGAATAGACTTACAAAAAGAAGTACATAATGATATGAAAAGTAACTTTTCTTTGTATCCAAAAATTTGGGGGTTAAAATCTACCGATAAAAATATAGATCACAGAAGAGTTCCAAACTTAATGATCTTTTTTAAAAGAAAAGGAATTGTAAAACCTATATCCAAAAAAGCTGAGGATTATATTCCTGGTGATATAGTTTGTTGGAATCTTCAAGGTGGAATTACACACATAGGAATTGTTGTTGATAAAAAATCAAAAGATAAAAAACGATATATGATTGTTCATAATATCGGTAGTGGTCAAGTACTTGAAGATTGTCTTTTTGATTTTAAAATCATTGGACACTACAGATACAAAAACTAAATTTTCTTAACATTTTTTAGTTCTTTATTTTTGCGCATTATGAATAAAAACTATTCTTTAAACGAATTAACTAAAATAGCCGAAGAAGTTGTACAAAACACTAAAAACAAAGTGCTTTTATTTTACGGCGATATGGGAGTTGGTAAAACAACTTTAATTAAAGAAATATGTAAAGTTTTAGGTGTTGACGATATAGCCCACTCACCTACTTTTTCTCTTGTAAATGAATACCAAACTGAAAACAACGACATTGTTTATCATTTTGATTTTTATCGTATAGAAGACGAAGAAGAAGCTTATGATATGGGAATTGAAGACTATTTATATAGTAATAACTGGTGTTTAATCGAATGGCCAGAAAACGTTAAAAATTTATTACCTTTAGATGCCGTTGCCATAAAAATTACACTTTTAGAAAACGGTCAACGTAATATTCAACTATAAACTAACTAATTCAATGGGGTACATCTCACCTTTTACAAAAGAACAATTAATGCCACAACCTGAAATGCTTGAAATAAAAAAGCAGAAGGGCGAATTATTCATAGGGCTACCTAAAGAAACACATTTTGAAGAAAAACGTATTAGTTTAACTCCCGATGCTGTATCTGCTTTAGTTGCTCATGGCCATAGAATTGTTGTTGAAACTGGTGCTGGTGAAGGAGCCAATTATAGCGATAAAGAATATTCTGATGCAGGAGCTAAAATATCATACGATATTAAAGAAGTTTTTGGTTGCAATATTGTTCTAAAGGTTGAACCACCATCTTTAGATGAAATAAAGATGTTAAACCCTCAAGCTGTTTTAATTTCAGCATTACAGCTTAAAACTCAAAATAAAAAGTATTTTCAAGCTTTAGCAAAAAAGCGCATTACAGCTATTGCTTTTGATTATATAAAAGATGAACATGGGGTTTACCCTATTGTAAAATCATTAAGTGAAATAGCAGGTATTGCCTCAATGCATATTGCAGCAGAATTGATGACTACTTCAAACGGTGGTAATGGTTTATTATTAGGAAATATTGGTGGAGTTCCTCCTAGTGAAGTGGTTATATTAGGTGCTGGAACTGTAGGTGAATTTGCCGCACGTTCTGCTATTGGATTAGGCGCACGAGTAAAGGTTTTTGACAATTCAATAACCAAACTCCGCAAGTTACAACACTGTATACAATCGCCTATTTATACTTCTACTGTACAACCAAAAACATTAGCCAAAGCTCTAATGCGTTGCGATGTTGCTATTGGAGCCATTAGAGGTAAAGATAGGTCTCCTGTGATAGTTACTGAAGGGATGATTGAACAAATGAAAGAAGGAGCTGTTATTGTTGATGTAAGTATCGATCGCGGTGGATGTTTTGAAACATCAAAAGTTACTACACATAGTAAACCTGCTTTTACACAACACGGTGTTATTCATTATTGTGTTCCCAACATTCCATCAAGATACGCCAGAACTGCTTCTGTTTCTATTAGTAATATCTTTACTCCTTACCTATTAGATATTGCGGAAGAAGGTGGTTTTGAAAATGCTGCTCGTTTTGATAATAGTTTAAGAAACGGTATGTATTTCTATCACGGAATTTTAACCAATAAAACAGTAGCTGATTGGTTTGATTTACCTTTTAGCGATATTAATCTATTAATTTTATAATAGCTTATTCTCAGTACATTTATAGGGTAATGTAAATTCAAAGCAAGTACCTTTATCCTTATTATTAGTAATTCTCAACTCAGTTTGATGCAATTCTAGTATCTTTTTTACAATTGATAAACCTAAACCTATTCCTTTATTTTTATCAGAAGTATTGAGTTGTGTGTAACTTTTTAATATGTGTTTTTGTTCTCTTTTACATATTCCCTCTCCTGTATCTATAATTTTTAATATTACATATTCTTCATTTTTACCTAAAAGTTCTATGCTAATTTCTCCATGATTAGGTGTAAACTTAATAGCATTTTCAATAATATTTTGAATAGCTCTTTCTATTAATAATTGATCAGCGTATACATATGCTATATTATTTTTAATAGCTACAGAAAGTGTTATTTTTTTAGTAGTTGAAATAAGTTCATATCTTTTTTGCAATTCAAAAACTAGGTCTGTAACACTAAAAAAACTTTTTTTAACTGTTACTTTTTTTGCCTCAAACTTAGTATACTCAAAAAGTTCATTTATCATATTTCCTAAATGACTAGCACTATTTTCTATAATAGACATAAAAAGAAATCGATCTTTTATAGTTATATTCTCTTTTATTTTCAAAGTTTCTATATAGCCTTTTATAGCAGTTAAAGGAGTTCGTAAATCATGAGCTATATCTGCTATAAACTCCTTTCTAAATTGATTTACTTCTGTTATATGCTGAATATTGTTTGCTATTGTCTCGGCCATACTATTATAAGTTAAAGCTAGTGTAGATAAATCAGAACTGGCTGCATTTGGGATTCTACTAGATAAATCTCCTTCTTTAAATTTATTTACATAATGTATAATTGTACGTAAATTTCCTGTTAAAAACCAAATACTTATCCACCCTACTACTATAGCAAACAACATAGTTATTAAAGTAGATCCTATACTTAAATCAAAAAAAAACTTAGTAAGTAGTTGCTCACAAATTTGTTGATACTTTTGACTTGCTAATATTATGTAGATATAACCAGCTTGACCATCTTTTTCAAAATAAGCCGCCGAAAAAATCTTTTTATTGGTTTCATCTCTTGGGTCATCTCCTAAAACATAGGATTGATTATTCTTAATAAACTCCTTAATAGGTTTTAAATCTACAGATTTAATATTCTTATCATTCTCATTATGCTCTAAAACAACAGAATAAACTATTCCTCCCTCTTCATTTAATAAATACACTTCAATAGCTCTATTTACTGCCATCATATCGTGCATCAAATCGTTAAATAGACTTTTATTTATTGCTCCATTTTCTAAAAATGGAGAATCATTTTTAAATTTTTCCTCAACTAAATGAGTAGCTACATTAGCATTTAACTGTTGAGTTGTTTGACTATAAAATTGTTTTAAAAGAAAAAAAGTAGTGTAAATGTAAACTCCTCCAATAATTAATATAATTACAAAAAAAGCACACTTAATTTTTTTAATTAACTTGTTTGAAACTGTTCTGTATAAATTCACCTTTCAAAGATTTTAGTTCTTCATTAAACTTATAACCAACTCCCCAAGAAGTTAGTATAAATTTAGGTGCATCAGTATTTGTTTCAATTTTACTCCTTAATCTATTTATATGTGAATTTACAGTATGTCTATAACCATCAAAATCATAGCCCCATATTAAATCTAATAAAGTATCTCTACTAAAAACTTTACCTGGTGTAGAAGCCATTAAAACTAATAATTCAAACTCTTTAGGTGAAAGATTAATTTTTTCAGAGTTAATTATTACTTTTCGTTTTTCAATATCTATATACAACTCTTCAAATTGTAATTTATCATGAATATCATGTTTTTTAGAATTTATAACTGTTGTATTTCTTCTAATAACAGCTGCTACTCTAGCAAGCAATTCTCTAACACTAAAAGGTTTTGTTATATAATCGTCAGCACCAAGTTCAAGTCCTAAAACTTTATCTATTTCATTACTCCTAGCCGTTAACATTATTATAGGAGTTTGCTTGTGTTTTCGAATAACTTTACAAATTTCTATACCATTTAAATTAGGAAGTGTTAAGTCTAAAATAATTAAGGAAAAATCTTCTTCTAACGTCTTATTTAAACCATCTAAACCATCTAAACAAGTTGTTACATTATAGTGGCTATCTAGTAAATTATATTCAATCAGTTTGGCAATAGCGATATCATCTTCAATAATAAGTATTTTTTTCATCTTACAGAATTTCGGGGGTTCGTTAGCTAACATAAAGAAATATACTGTGATTTAAAAATGATTTTTATGTGATACTTCTGTGATAACATTCAAAGTTATTTACATCATTAAAACAAAGCTGCAGCGTAAAATCAATATTAATTTAATTAAATCACCATGAAAAAAACAGCCTCAAATGATGATATTCTATACGAAAGAAAGATAGAAATTGGTAAAAAGAAAATACACTACCTAAAACCATCAATACAAAAAAGTACAATTGGTAATTTATCTCTTAAAGATCAAGAAAAGTTTATTGAATACGGTATTGCACCATTAGTTCCTCCGAAACACAAAAACATTTTAGAAGCCTTTGAATACTGGGTTTCAAAAACACCAAAAGCTAATGCCGCAATTCATTTAAACAAAGTAATTACTTACAAAGAGCTAGATAATCAAGCCACTATTTTAGCTCTTTTATTAAAACAAAAAGGAATTTCTTCTGGAGACAGCATTGGCTTGTACATGCATCGTTATTTAGACATGCTAATAGGCATTATTGCTTGCTTAAAATTAGGAGCAATCTATGTTCCTCAAGACCCTAGAATAGTTCCTAAAAACATGCTTAATTCTATTTACAAATTAAGTAATGCTTCAATAATAGTTTCGCATTCAAATTATCAAAATCAAGATTTATTTGAAAATGAAAGCAAAGTTGTGTTCATAGATAATGAATTATCTAAAGACATTTATAAACACTTATATGGAAATGTAAAACTGATTAATCAAAAAGGAAACACACCTAATTCCACATGCTTTATTTTATTCACTTCTGGAACAACAGGTGTACCAAACGGTGTTCAAGTTACTCATAAAAACTTGTGTAACATTTTATACACTTCACCAGGAAACCTCAATATAAAATCAGGAACTAAGGTAGCTCAAATACTCAATATTTCTTTTGACATGGCTGCTTGGGAAATTCTTGGTTGTTTAGGAAATGGAGGAACCTTATTGATTAGAGGTAAAAACATACAAGAAACTGCTGAAAAAGCTAATGTAATTATTGCTACACCAACCATACTTACTACTATAGATGTAAATAAATGTAAGTTGGTAGAAACTGTTGCTGTAGCAGGAGAACCTTGTCCTGAGATTCTAGCCAATAAGTGGGCCAAAGTTTGTGATTTTTACAATTCATGTGGCCCTACTGAAACCACTATTGTAAACACCATGAAAAGATGCGATCTAAAAAATAAAGAACTATCCATTGGTAAACCTACCCCAAACAACACTGTATATGTTTTAAACGAAAAGAAAGAACCTTGTGAAATTGGTGAAGTAGGAATTATGTGGGCTGGTGGTAATTGTGTTACCAAAGGCTATATAAACAATGACGAGTTAAACAAGAAACGCTATGCCTATGATCCTTTTTTAAACAACGGAGATCAAATGTTTAATACTGGTGATCTTGGTAAATGGAATTCAGAAGGAGAACTTATCCATTATGGAAGAGTTGATGATCAAGTAAAAATCAAGGGATTTAGAGTTGAGCTAGATGCTATTTCAAAAATAATTGAACGAAATCCAAATGTAAAAAGAGCTGTAACTCTAAAGCATCAAAACTTTCTTGTTTCTTTTATTAGTGGATCTTTTAAAAATAGAACAGAGGTTTTAGAATTATTGAAAGAGAATATTTCTAAAGAACTCCCCTATTATTATTTACCTAGTGAATTCATTTTTATGGAAGAACTTCCAAAAACATCTCGTGGTAAAATAAATAAGACTGAATTAAAAGATTTTTTAAACTAATTAAGATGGGAACAATAGTATTACCTCCTAAAAAAGGATTTTTATATCGTTTAGGAAAACATCCATGGCTCATACCTTATCATAGGCTATTTATCTTAATTACTTTGATAAACGCTTTTGTAATGATAAAAGCATTTACAACATGGAATTGGTTTTCTTTAAACAACATTCAACTTGATAAAATAGCTGAAGTGATTTTATATAATTTTTCTCTAGCTATATTAATAAGGCAACAATATATTATTAATATACTCTTTAAAATAGCTACAGGTGTGCCTAAAAGCTGGCCTTTGTTTATTAGAAGAATATGTGCTAAAGTTTATCATTTTGGTGGATTACATAGCTCTAGTGCCACTATGGGAACCTTATGGTATGTTATTTTTGTTATTAGTTTATACTATAATTTCACACATAAACTTCATAACGTTAACCTTCCTATTATTTTAGTTACTTCATTAATATTGATATTGTTAATCGGTATTTTAATAACTGCTTTACCTAAAATGAGAGCTAAATATCATAATCAATTTGAAATAGCACATAGATTAGGTGGATGGACAGTTTTATTTCTTTTCTGGGTTCAAATGATTTTGTTTTTAAACATGCAACATTCATTAGAAACTATTGCACAAAGCTCAAACTTTTGGATACTAGTAACGCTAACAATAAGTGTTATACTTCCATGGCTGCGTTTGAAAAAAGTAGAGATTGACATTGTAAAACCATCAAATCATGTTGCTCTAGCTTCTTTTAATTATGGTGTAACTCCATTTGCTGGATCATCTACCGCTTTAAGTAGAAATCCTTTATTAGAATGGCATTCTTTTGCTAATGTTCCTTCGCCACAAAAAGAAGGTTTTCGTTTAACAATTTCAAGAGCTGGAGATTGGACAGGTAATTTTATTAATGATAAACCTGAAAAAATATGGGTAAAAGGTATACCAACTGCTGGTGTAGGAAATATTGACAAGATATTTAATAAAGTTATTTGGGTTGCTACTGGTAGTGGAATTGGTCCATGTATTCCTCATCTTCTATTAAATGAAACTCCATCTTTGTTAATATGGGCTACTAGAAATCCTGAGAAAACATATGGCGAAGACCTTGTAAATGAAATTAAAGCGGTTCAACCAAATGCTATTATCTGGGACACTGACGCCAATGGCAAACCCGATTTAGTTAAACTAGCCTACAAAGCTTACAAAAGTTTTAAAGCAGAAGCAGTAATCTGCATATCTAATCAAAAGTTAACTCAAAAAGTGGTGCATAATATGGAGTACTTAGGAATTCCAGCATATGGCGCTATTTGGGATTCTTAAACAATTAATCTAAAAATTTTAAAAACATGAATGTACTATTTAAACAAATAGACAGGGTTCTTATTGCCCAATTAAATCGTCCTAAAGCTTTAAATGCTTTGAATTCTGAGATTATGCATGAGCTTTTAATTGGATTAGAAAAATATGATTTAGATCCCAAAATAGGCTGTATTGTACTTACAGGTAACAAAGACTTTTTTTGTGCTGGTGCAGATATTAAAGAAATGAATAAAATGAATGCTTCTCAAATGATTGAAGAAGATTATTTTAACCATTGGGAGCGATTTACTAAACTAAAAACTCCAATAATCGCGGCTGTTTCTGGTCATGCTTTTGGAGGCGGTTGTGAACTCGCTATGATGTCTGACATCTTATATGCTTCAAGCAATGCTGTATTTGGACAACCAGAAATAAAACTTGGAGTAATTCCTGGAATTGGTGGTACACAGCGACTTACTAAGCTTATAGGTAAAGCTAAAGCCATGGAAATTATTCTCACAGGTAGAGATATAACGGCAACAGAAGCTAATTCAATTGGTTTGGTTTCACAGCTATTTTCTGAAGAGAATTTTATGGAATCTGTGATGAATAAAGCTCATAACATTTCAAATTATTCAAAAACAGCTTTAAAAATAGCTAAAGAAGCAATTAATCAATCATTAGAAACTGGACTTACCTCGGGAATTGTTTTTGAACGAAAATTATTCCATTCACTATTCAACACTAATGATCAACAAGAAGGAATGAATGCTTTTATAGAAAAGCGAATTCCACAATTTAACACTCCTCATAAAAACTAATAACATGAAAAAAATATATTTAATTACAGTCATAAATTTATTATTAACCTTTACTCTTTATTCACAAGAAAAAAAAGCTAGTAAAACCACTTTTGCAATCATGCCTATACATAATAGCGGTGCAGGTTTTAACAATGTATTTTTAGGCTCTTATGAATTAAAACCTCGAAAGAAATTAACCTTTTATAGTGTTTTTTGGGTAAACCCTTCTTTTGGGAACCAAGGAAAAGATTTATTCTTAGAAACTGGAGTTGGTTTGGGGTTTGTATCCAAAAATAAAAAATGGTTTATCAATCCTAGTTTAGGTTTTGGACATGGTAAATTATTATCACAAACAGCTGGAACTAAAATAGCTGAAAGTATTATACCTAGTCTATTTTTGGTACATAACTCAGGAAGATTTGAACTTGAAGCTTATACAGCTTACTATAAAAGTTTAAGAGGTGAAGGAAATTCACAAGACTTGATGTTAAACTGGGTTATTCCAGGGTTTAAAGTAAATAAATACTTATCGCTTGGTGGTTTTTATGAACATTTAGGTCAAACAAGAGTTGATAATGGAAATAAAGTAACCTTGTATCAATTCTTAGGCGGTTATATCAAAACTACTTTAGATAATGGTGTTTGGTTCCGTTTTGCTTTTGGGCCTAATATTTCCAATGATAATGTAAATGCAAACGAATTTTATAAAATACAAGCTTTTATACCTATTTAATAGGTATTGTTTGGGGAGAATGCTATTAGTAGAAAGTTAATAGCAACAAAACAGCGTAATCTGTAAAAAGATTGCGCTGTTTCATTGGGAATATTTTTTTTATCAATACTTTTGCAGCTCAAAATTAAATTATGAATTTATTAAAACGTTTTGGTTACTACCTTATAGGTTTAGCTCTTGGATCAATAGTTGTACTTTTTATTTGGAAAGGAAAAGATGTTACTTTTGATTATGGTATGGATGCACGTACTTTAAAAACTATCCGTATTAAAAAGCGCTTATTTTCAAACAGTGCTCAACAAACGTTAACAAATTCACCTATAGATACTGCTACTATCTCTAATGTTTTAAAATATGGAGATGTTGATTTTGGAAAAAGCAAACCTCGTTTAAAACCTTGTGCTGAGTATTTTATTACTGGAAAAGATAGCTTAGATCACATTGATCTTTACATTGTTAGATGCGATTCTACTTCTACTATTAAATCAATAACCATAAACAACTAGCAGTTTTTATATTTATCATATAATCCAACTCCATTTAAAATCATTGGTATTATTTTTTCTAATCGTTTTAATTTAGTTGCTTCTCTTTTAGCTTCTGAAATATGATCAGTGAATTCTCTTTTTTTACTTAAGGTAAATTTTTCAAAGCTTTCTTTTAGCTTTTCATCTTTATCTAGTTCAGATTGTAATTCGTTTGGTATTATCAATGGCTTTGTATTTTTCTTAGGCTTTAATTCTTTTCCTTCTTCAGAATTTTTAATAGCTTCAAGAACATAAGATTTTAGCAATTCAACATCTATTTCTTCTATCTTATAAAAGCGCCATTGACGCATTGCTTTGGTCTTTCCTTCTTGAGCATTTTCTAAAACTTTTTGACCGTCTTTTAAAAAACTTCCTTGAAAAAACCACAAACCACAATAGTTTTTAAAGGCAGACATTCCAACAATGTTTTTACCTTTATAAACATAAACTGGCGATCCCCATTTTATAGTTTCCTCTAAAGGTAATTCTATTAAAACCGAACGCAAGAGGTTTAACTCTTGCGTCCAATTATTTTTATCAGTAATATATTGTACTACTTTTTCGTTCATTCTTTAATTTTACTTTTTAATTAGTTGATACTACTATTAATTTGCAATATCACTTGTAAACTTTATACGCATTAAACGTAATTCTTCATCATCATAATCTCCATCAAACTCATCCAATGCCTCTTGTATTTTATCAGTCTCTGACTCCATAAAATAATCATGAATTTCTTCTTGCTGATCTTCATCTAATAAGTCATCCACAGCATAATCAATATTCAATTTTGTTCCAGAAAATACAATAGCTTCCATTTCCTTTATAAGCTCAGCCATTTCCAATCCTTTTGATTTGGCTATATCTTCTAAAGGTAATTTTCTATCTGTATTTTGAATAATAAATAGCTTTAATCCAGAATTAACACCTGTACTTTTTACAATTAAATCGTCAGGACGCATAATATCGTTCTCTTCAACATAATTTGTAATAAGTTTTATAAAGTCTTTTCCGTACTTTTTTGCCTTACCTTCTCCAACTCCATGAACTTTTGATAATTCTTCTAAAGTAATAGGGTATTTTAACGCCATATCATCTAAAGAAGGGTCTTGGAACACTGCAAAAGGAGGTACTCCTAAACGCTTACCTACACTCTTACGTAAATCTTTTAGCATTTCTACTAATTTATTATCTACGCCTCCTCCAGCTGATTTGGTATTTGTTATAATTGTTCCATCATCATCTGTATCATATACATGATTTTCTGTCATCATAAATGATTCTGGATTTTCAATAAACTTTTTACCTTCTTCCGTTAGTTTTAAAACACCATATTGCTCGATTTCTTTTCTAATTAAATCTGCGACTAATACCTGACGTATAAGAGCCATCCAATAATGATTGCTTTTATCTTTACCAACTCCAAAGAAAGGTTGTCCTGTAGTTTTGTGAGACTTTAAAAGAGCATTTTCTTTACCAATTATTGTATTTACAACCTCTTTAGGTTTATACATTTCATTAGTATTTTTGATTACAGACAGTAAAGTAACTACTTCATCTTTTGCTTCGTGCTTCTTTTTAGGATTACGCATATTATCATCCATATCCGCTCCTTCTCCATTAACTTCATCAAACTCTTCTCCAAAATAATGAAGTAAGTATTTACGTCTATTCATTGACGTTTCTGCATATCCCACTACTTCTTGCAATAACGCATGACCAACCTCTTGTTCTGCAACAGGTTTATTAGCCATGAATTTTTCAAGCTTTTCTATGTCTTTGTATGAATAAAAAGTTAAACAGTAACCTTCTCCTCCATCTCTTCCAGCTCTACCTGTTTCTTGATAATAACTTTCTAAACTTTTAGGAATATCGTGGTGAATTACATAACGAACATCTGGTTTATCTATTCCCATACCAAAAGCAATAGTTGCCACAATAACATCGCAATCTTCCATCAAAAACATATCTTGATGTTTTGCTCTTGTTTTGGCATCTAAACCTGCGTGATAAGGAAGTGCATTGATACCATTTACTTGTAATACTTGGGCTATTTCCTCCACTTTTTTACGACTTAAACAGTAAATAATTCCTGTTTTTCCTGATCGTTGTTTAATAAAGCGAATAATATCCTTTTCAATCTCCTTTGTTTTAGGACGTACCTCATAAAACAAATTGGATCTGTTAAATGATGCTTTAAAAACATTTGCATCACTCATACCAAGAGTTTTAAGTATATCTTCTTGGACTTTTTCAGTTGCAGTAGCTGTTAAACCTATAATAGGCACATTATCTATCTGCTTAATAATAGTACGCAAATTTCTATACTCAGGCCTAAAATCGTGTCCCCATTCAGAGATACAATGTGCCTCATCAATTGCTACAAAAGAAATCTTTTGCTTTCTTAAAAAATCAACATACTCCTCTTTAATCAATGATTCTGGGGCTACATACAGTAACTTGGTTATTCCAGTCTCAATATCTGATTTTACTTGCGCAACTTCAGACTTGTTTAAAGACGAGTTTAATACATGGGCTATCCCATGATGTTCCGAAATACCTCTAATGGCATCGACTTGATTTTTCATTAATGCAATTAATGGTGAAACAACTATGGCTGTTCCATCCTTCATTAACGCTGGTAACTGATAACATAATGATTTTCCGCCCCCCGTTGGCATTATTACAAAAGTGTTTTCATTCCTTAGGATGCTATTTACTACATCCTCTTGTAGACCTTTAAATTGGTTAAAACCAAATATTTTTTTTAATGATCCATATAACTCCGACTGCTCTATATTCATCTTCTAATATCAAAAATTAAAAATGAGAACTAAACTACAAAAAAACTATTACAAATAAGAAAGAAATTTTCTTTTTATTAAAAAGTTTTTCTTCTTAAATATTCCTACTTTTACACTTTAAATTTTACTTAAAACTTTTTTAACTTGAAAGACGCAAACGCTATTCTCTCAACAGCAAAAGAAACTATACTTTTAGAAAGTAATGCTATTGCTAATTTAGCAAATTTATTAGACAGTTCATTTGTTGACGCTGTTAATTTTATCTTTAATTCTAAAGGACGAGTAATTGTTACTGGAATTGGTAAAAGTGCAAATATTGCCAATAAAATGGTAGCTACTTTTAATTCTACTGGTACTCCTGCTGTTTTTATGCATGCCGCTGATGCCATACACGGAGATTTAGGAAATGTTCAAAGAGATGATGTAGTAATTTGTATTTCTAAAAGTGGAAATACACCTGAAATAAAGGTATTAGTTCCTCTTATTAAAAATTCAAATAACAAGATTGTAGCCATTACTGGAAATCCTGATTCGTTTTTAGGAAAAAACGCAGATTTCTTATTGAATTCTTTTGTTGAAAAAGAAGCTTGCCCTAACAATTTAGCACCAACCACCAGTACTACTGCTCAGTTAGTATTAGGTGATGCTTTGGCTGTTTGTTTGTTAGATTTACGTGGTTTTACAAGTAGTGATTTTGCTAAATATCATCCAGGTGGAGCCTTAGGTAAACGTTTATATTTACGTGTATCAGATTTAATTAAAAACAATCTTTTACCTAAAGTTACTATTACTGATAAAATAACCAATGTTATTGTTGAAATTTCAGAAAAAAGATTAGGGGTAACTGCTGTTGTTAATAATGATAATAAACTATTAGGAATCATTACAGATGGTGATATTCGTAGAATGCTTAGTAAAACTACTAAGATTGATGAATTAACTGCAGAAGACATTATGAGTAAAAATCCAAAAACTATTAATGTTGATGCTATGGCTGTGAAAGCCCTAGAAACACTTGAAAACAATAGTATTACACAAATTTTAGTTACAGATAATAATGATAATTATGTAGGTGTGGTTCATTTACATGATTTAATTAAAGAAGGAATATTTTAAAATGGCAGAAAAAGAAATGTCTTTTTTAGACCATCTTGAAGAATTAAGGTGGCATTTGGTAAGAAGTTTTGCTTCTATTTTTATAGTTGCTATAATTATATTTATTAATATTAATTTTGTTTTTAACGAAATTTTATTAGCTCATTTAAAGCCAGACTTTGCTACCTACCAATTCTTTTGTAGAGTTTTTTCAGCTATTGGAATTGATAGTAGTTTTTGTAAAATAGAATTTGCACAAGAATTACAAGTTTTAAATCCTACTGAAGAATTAATGACAGGTATTTGGTCGTCATTAATTTTAGGTTTTGTTATTGCTTTTCCATACATCTTATGGGAATTTTGGAGATTTGTTGCTCCTGGCTTACATAGTTCAGAAAGAAAAAAGTCTAGAGGTTTTATTTTTACTTCTTCTTTTTTATTCTTTTTAGGAGTATTATTCAGTTACTATGTAATTTTACCAATGTCGGTATACTTCTTTTATAATTTTTCTATTGGAGATGCTATTGTGAAAAACTTTAAATTAGGTGCATACATTAGTTTAATTACAAATACCTTGTTAGGTGTAGCTGTATTTTTCGAACTACCTGTAATCATCTTTTTCTTAACTAAAATAGGGTTAGTAACCCCACAGTTTTTAAGAAAATACAGAAAACATGCATTGGTTCTTGTATTAATTTTATCGGCTATCATAACACCACCAGATGTTGCTAGTCAGGTAATTGTATCAGTACCAATTATGATTTTATATGAATTAAGTATTTATGTATCTCAATTTGTTATAAAAAAACAACAAAAAAATGTCACAAAAAGTCCAAGAGTTTAACGACTATAGAGCTAAAATGAATGATAAGATTTTAGCTTCTGATAATAAAGTAATCAAGCGTATTTTTAACTTAGATACAAACGCGTACAAAGAAGGTCATTTATCTGTAAAAACTAAAGAATTATTAGGTTTAGTAGCTTCTGCGGTTTTACGTTGTGATGATTGTATAGCTTATCATTTAGAAAGTTCATACAAAAACGGTGTTTCTAAAGAAGAAATGATGGAAACAATGAGTATTGCTACATTAGTTGGTGGTACTATAGTAATTCCTCATTTAAGAAGAGCTGTTGAATTTTGGGAAGCACTAGAAGAAAACAGTTAACAGATTATTAAGTCTTCTATTAGTAGTTTTACAGTACTTTCGTAAAACTATTCAGAAATAAATTAGTTATAATTAATGAAGTTAAGAGCAGATAACATACAAAAAGTTTACGGTAGTAGAAAAGTTGTAAAAGGGATATCTTTAGAGGTTGAGCAAGGAGAAATTATAGGTTTACTTGGTCCAAATGGAGCCGGTAAAACCACTTCTTTTTACATGATTGTAGGTATGATAAAACCTAATGAAGGTCATATTTTCTTAGATGATGAAGAAATTACTACTGATGCTATGTACAAACGTGCTCAAAAAGGAATTGGTTATCTAGCTCAAGAAGCATCTGTTTTTAGAAAGTTATCTGTTGAAGACAACATCTTATCTGTTTTAGAATTTACTGATAGAACAAAAGCTGAAAGAAAAGAACGTTTAGAAGAGTTAATCGATGAATTTAGCCTTGGTCACGTTCGTAAAAATAGAGGTGATTTACTTTCTGGAGGTGAGCGTCGTAGAACTGAAATAGCACGTTGTTTAGCTTCTGACCCAAAGTTTATTTTATTAGATGAACCTTTTGCAGGAGTTGACCCAATTGCCGTTGAAGATATTCAAGGTATTGTAGCTCAGCTTAAAAACAAAAATATTGGTATCTTAATTACCGATCATGATGTACAAGCAACCTTAGCTATTACTGATAGAACTTACTTAATGTACAATGGTGGTATCTTAAAAGAAGGAACGCCAGAAGAACTTGCTGATGATGAAATGGTACGTAAAGTATATCTAGGTAAAGACTTCGAATTAAAGAAGAAAAAATTTTAAAACATAATATTAAGGAGCATAATGCTCCTTTTTTTAATAAACGAAACCTTACAATAAAGAAAATAGTAAATTCCTATTTTTTATATATTTAAGTTTTTCAAACTAATACGCAAAATTATGTCTAAAAAAATTGGTTTAAAAGAAGCCATGTCTATTGGTATAGGTGGTATGGTCGGTGGTGGAATTTTTGCTGTACTTGGCTTAGCCGCTGCTATGGCCAAAGGAGGAACACCAATCTCTTTTTTAATTGCTGGACTTATAGCTTTAATTACTTCTTATAGCTATGTAAAACTTTCTTTAAAATATCCAGATCGTGGTGGAACTGTAAAGTTTATTAATCAAGGATTTGGTATTAGTATTTTTAGTGGAGGAATTAATAACTTATTGTGGGTAAGCTATATTATCATGTTAGCTTTATATGCATCCGCTTTTGGTTCTTATGCTCCTAACCTACTTCAATTAACTAGCGACAAAATAGTTGACTCTCATATTTATGCTACCGGAATTGTAATTTTAGCTACAGCTATAAATTATTATAGTATTGCTGTAGTAGGTAAAATTGAATCTTATGCAGTAATTATTAAGCTTATTATTTTGTTAAGCTTTGTGGTTGTTGGTTTGTATGGATTATTTGGTAATCCACATTTAGAACAATTATCTCCAGAGCACTGGGAGTCTCCTTTTAAATTGTTAACAGCTGGTATGGTTATTTTTGTTGCCTATGAAGGTTTTGAACTAATAGCCAATGCTGCTCCTGATATTGAAAATCCTGAGAAAAATATTCCAAGAGCTTATTATTGGTCTGTTCTTTTTGTAATTTTATTATATATCATAATTGCAGCTGTAACTGTTGGATCTTTAGCTTTTTCTGATATTGCTACTGCTCAAGATTATGTGTTAGCTGAAGCTGCTAAACCTATGCTTGGTAAAATTGGGTTTACAATTATTACTGTTGCTGCATTAATATCAACATTTTCTGCTATTAATGCTTCTTTATATGGTGGTACTAGAGTTAATTATGAAATTGCTGAGGATGATGAATTACCTTGTGAATTTACTCGAAAACTATGGAACCAACCTGTTGGCCTGTTAATAACAGCAGTTGCTACTATTATTTTAGTAAATACTTTAAAATTAGAAAGTATCTCTACAGCAGGAAGCGTTGGATTTTTACTAATTTTTGCTGTGGTAAACTATGTTGGATTTAAATTATACAAAGAGGTAAATGGTAAAAAAATAATTCCTTTATTAGGTTTTATTCTTTGTACCGTAGCCATGATAGCATTATTAGTACAACATTATTCAGTAAGTAAATCGGATGTATTTATAGCTTTAGGAATTATTTTGTTTTGTTTCCTGGCTGAATTTATTTACAAGAAAACTGAACGAAAAAAATCGGTTAGTTAATGAACGATATTAAAAACATTGATCTTTTATTAAACAAGTGGCAACAATCAATTGTAGAATTTTTACCCAAAGTCTTGTTGGCTTTAATAGTTCTCATTAGTTTTTATTTTGTTGCTAAGTTTTTTAGAAATTTTGGGCAAAAATTTTATCCAAAAATATTTAAAACCAAGCCTGAAGCAGTAAAAATTATTGCTTCAATCACATACTTCTTCTTTTTATTTTCAGGAGCATTTTTAGCCCTTGAAGTATTAGGCTTAGAGAGTTTATTAACTAAACTATTAGCTGGCGCTGGTATTGTTGGTATCGTTGCTGGTTTTGCTTTTAAGGATATTGCTTCCAATGCATTTGCTGGTTTTTTATTAAATGTTCAGCACCCCTTTAAAATTGGCGATTGGGTTGAAATTGATAATATCTTTGGAGTTATAGAAAACATTAGTTTGATTACTACTTCTGTAAAAACAGTAACTGGACAGGAAGTATTTATTCCTAATCAGTTAATTTACAACAATACATTTACCAACTACTCTACTTACGGTAAACGACGAATTGTTTTAAAAAGCGGTGTTTCTTATGGTGATGATTTAACAAAGGTTAAATCTGTAGCTCTTGATGAAGTTAATAAAATTGATAGTTTACTTAAAAATGAAACTATCGATTTTTACTATACAGATATTGGTGCTTCGACCTATAACTTTGAAGTTCGTTTTTGGATAAATTTTAAGCATCAGAAAGATTTTTTAGAAGCTAAAAGTGATATTATTATCCGCATAAAAAAACGTTTTGAAGATGAAAATATCTCTATTGCCTATAATGTTACTACATTAGACTTTGATGTTAAAGGCGGGGTTAATATTTTTGATAAACCTATTCATACTAAAACACAATAATGATTACTTTTTTTAAAAATGTTTTCAGTTACTTTTTCAATAGTAATACTTTTCAAAAAGGTGCTGCTTTAGCATATTATACCGTTTTTTCTTTGTTTCCTATCATCATAGTTATCACTTCTATACTTGGTTTGTTTTTTGGAAAACAAGCAGTCTCAGGTGAAATTTTCAACCAATTAAAAGATATAATGGGTAATGAAGCTTCTCTAGAAATTCAAGAAATTATAAAAAATCAACACACAAATCATAATTCACTATTTACAGCGCTTTTAGGTTTTGCTACACTAATATTAAGTGCTTCTGGAATGTTTAGTCAAATACACAATGCTTTTAATAGTATATGGAATATTAAAGAAAAACCTAAAAACAGTCTTATAAAGTATTTTACAAAACATTTATTATCTTTTTTAATTCTTATTTCTCTTTTCTTTATACTAATTATAAGTACTTCAGTAAACAGCTTTCTACTAAAACATTCTAATCATTTACAAGATAATTATTTACTTTCTTATGCTTTTGAACATATTATATCTTTCCTAGTTACTTCTGTCATGTTCTCTATTATGTTTATGTATTTAGGAGATGCAAAAATCAAGTTGAAACCTGTAATTATAAGCGGACTGTTTACCTCTTTTTTATTTTTGATTGGTAAGTATATAATTAGTTTTTACTTAAGCAAAAGTCATATTTCAACCACTTTTGGAGCTACTAGTATCTTAGTTTTAATAATGTTGTGGGTATATTATACATCACAAATTATTTTTCTTGGTGCTTCTTTTCTTAAGGTTTTAAGTGATAAAATGAACCTTCCTATTTTACCAAATGAAAATTCAGTAAAAATAGTTCAACAAGAAATAGAACATAAATAATTAATACCTATTTAAGGTTTTTCTTTAAAAAAATGAATTCTTGATTTTCTTTTGGGTATCCAGAAATACGTCCAAACTCTTCATAACCATTCTTTAAATAAAAATCTTCTGCTTGAAAAGAAAAAGTATCTAAAATAGCTATTGTAGCACCTAATTCTTTAGCTTTATTCTCTGCTGCTTGAAGTAATATTGTTCCTAATCCTAGCCCGCGAGTATCTTCACGCATCCAAAGAATATCGATTTTAAATCCAGCATAATAACCTATATATCCAAAAACTCCACCAATAATCTCATTTGCATCATTTTTAGCTACTAACCTTATATTTTCATGAACTTTTTCAAGAATCCTATCGGTTTGCGAATCGTTATAAGTGTTTATTCCTTTTAAAACAATTTCACCTTCTTCTTTACTAGTGCACTCTGCTATTTTCATTAAGCTTTGATCAAGTTATTAACCACTGAAAAAGCTACATATAAAAGAATAATTAAAGGAATTGCTACAAATTTCAATACGATTAATAATAAAACAGCAACCAATAAGAATATATACTTCAAACGATTTTCTTTAAATCCGAAAGTTTTAAATTTCAAAGCAAATAAAGGAATCTCTGCATTCATTAAATACGTTAACAATAAAGTAACTACGATTAAAAAATATTGATTCTGAATTAAATTTACAAAAAACGATTGTCCTGAAAATTCAACAATTAAGGGTAAAGCTATTACGAATAATGTCATAGCTGGTGTTGGAATACCAATAAAAGAATCTGACTGACGTGTATCAATATTAAAATTTGCTAATCTATACCCAGCACCTAAAGTCAATAATAATCCTAAATATGGTAAATTACTTCCTGTTGCTCCATAAATATCAATACCAAAATATGCTGCTGCATCTACATTTAAAGCTATAATCAATAATTGTAGCATTACAATCCCTGGCACTACACCACTAGTAACCATATCTGCTAAACTATCCAATTGTTTTCCTAACTCTCCTTGAACATTTAACATCCTTGCTACAAAACCATCAAAAAAATCAAAAACAATACCAGTTACCACCAAAATAGCAGTACCTACAAAGTCTCCTTTAATTGCAAAAATAGTTGCAATGGTACCACATAATAAGTTTCCTAAGGTTAATAAATTTGGAATATGTTTTTTGACGCTCATAGTTTTTAATATTTATAGCGAAAATAAGAAATCATTTTATCAAGTTTTACATTTTACTTTTTTTTTGTCATATTTGTTAATAGTAGCTATAAACAGAAAAACATGCCTATCCTTCCTTCAAATTTCAACCCAAGTTTTCCTTTTAAAAGTGCACACTTTAATACGGTGTATCGTCCCTTATTTATGAAGGATACGATTAAATACTCTCGAAAAAGAATTACAACTTGGGATGCCGATTTTATTGATTTAGACTTTTCTATTATAGGTTCTAAGACATTGGCTATATTAATTCATGGATTAGAAGGTAGTTCAGAATCAAATTATATGATAACCAATTCAAATCATTTAAACTCTATTGGTTTCGATACGGTTTGTATGAATTTAAGAGGTTGTAGCGGAGAAGATAATTTATTATTAGCTACATATCATAGTGGTAAAACAGATGATGTAGATTTTGTAATTAAACATATAGTAGCTAACTATAATTATGAAAACATCGTATTAGTTGGTTTTAGCTTAGGAGGTAATTTAACTTTAAAATATTTAGGTGAATACGATGATGTTCCAAATCAAATAAAAGGAGCTATAGCGGTATCTGTTCCTGTCGATTTAACAACTTCTCAAGCTGAATTAGGTAAATTAAAAAACAAAATTTACATGAATGAGTTTTTAAAAACCATGAAAATTAAATTATTAGAAAAATCTGAAAAGTTTCCTGATTTTAAACTTAATAAAGACTTATTATTTAAGGCTACTAAATTTCGTCATTTAGAAAAGCAATATACTGTACCTGTATTTGGTTTTGAAAGCTCTGAAGATTATTGGATAAAAGCTAGTGCTAAACCTTATATACCTCAAATAAAAGTTCCCACATTGCTTATAAATGCTATGGATGATAGTTTTTTATCTAAAGAATGTTATCCTATTGAAGAAGCCAAAAGCATATCTAACTTTTATTTATTAACTCCAAATTATGGAGGACATGTAGGTTTTATGTCTTCTTTTTCTAATGCTGAAAATAGATGGTTAGAACAAAGAATTACAGAGTTTATAACAAAAAACATAGGAATTAACACTTAAAAGAATGTTCAAAAAAAGCGAACTTTGTAATCATAAATCATCATATTTGTATAGCTTAATTAGCTCTTTTTAGATTTTTATATCATGTTAAAAAAACACTTTTCACTCTTTGCTATATTATTCTGTTTAAACTATAGTTTTTCGCAAGTTTCTCCTAAATTAAATTTATCTAATTCTTCTCAAATTAGTATCATTACTTCAGGACCTGGAAATGTTTTATATGAAAAATTCGGACATACAGCTATTCGCGTGAAAGACCCAGTTTTAAACTTAGATTTGATATATAACTATGGTATTTTTGATTTTGATAATCCTAATTTTTATGCAGATTTCACTAAGGGTTATATGAAATATAAATTGGCTAGATATCCTTTTTATTTAGCACTGAAAAGCTCTCAGCAAGATCAAAGATGGGTGAAAGAGCAAATCTTAAATTTAACACAAGAACAACGAAATCAGTTTTTTCAATTTTTAGAGACAAACGTAATGCCTAAAAATGCAGGTTATTTTTACGATCCATTCTTTGATAATTGTGCTACAAAACCAAGAGATATTATTCAACAAATATTAGGAGATAAATTAATTTTTAATGAAAGTTTTGTGTCTGAAGACCTATCTTTAAGACAATTAATGAATAAAGAAATTCATCCGAACACTTGGGGAAGTTTGGGTATTAATATTGCATTAGGTAGTAAATTAGATAAGATTGCTACTCCTAATGAATATTTATATTTACCAGACTACGTATTTAATGCATTAAATTTATCTAAAGTTACAAAAGACGGAAAAGAGGAAAATTTAGTATTGAAAAGTAATACTTTACTAGATTTTGAAGAAAAAAAATCAATTAGTGATTTAATTAGTCCTTTTCTAGTGATTCTTATAATTTCTATTTTTGGAATATTTATTACTTATAAAGACTTTAAAAATAAGAAAAGAACAAAGTGGTTAGATACTACTTTATCCTTTTTTACTGGAATTATAGGCTTTTTAATTATTTATTTATGGTTTTTTACAAACCATAGTACAGCTCCTAATAATTTTAATTTTTTATGGGCTTTTGCGCCAAATATTGTTTTAAGTTTTTATCTTTCAAAAAATCAAGTACCCAATTGGACTTTAAAATATATTAAGTTATTATTTTTATTATTATTTATAATTCCAATAATATGGATTACTCATGTTCAGTTATTCTCAGTAACCTTAATACCTTTCTTTATTTTATTAGGGGTTAGATATTGGTTTTTACAAAAAACTTTGAATAGCTAATTCATAACTTTGTATTCCAAACCCAGTAATAACACCTTTTGCTCCTCCTGCAATATAACTAACATGCCTAAAATCTTCTCTTGAGTGTACATTAGATATATGCACCTCTATTACAGGAGTTTCAATCCCCTTAACAGCATCTCCTATACCAACAGATGTATGTGTATAAGCAGCTGCATTTAAAATAATTCCATCGTATGAAAAACCTACTTCATGCAATTTATTAATAAGCTCTCCTTCTATATTTGACTGAAAATAATACAATTCTACTTGGTTATATTTTTTCTTCAATCCTTTAAATATATCTTCAAAAGAATTAGATCCATAAATCTCAGGTTCTCGTTTCCCTAACAAATTTAAGTTAGGCCCATTGATAATAATAAGTTTTTTCATTGTTAAGTTTTGTGATAAGTAAAAGTACTCTTTTTATTTTCTAAGCATAAAAAAAGGAAGCTAAAATGCTTCCTTTCTTAAAATTATTATTAATTAATTGGGTTTGATTAAAAATATAAAACAAACCCAGTAAAGTTGTATGAACAATTTCTTCATCAACCTTAGTATTACCTTAAATTAACCATTTACCTTTGGCAGTTTAACCATTCCCTTGAATATTCATAGCGAAACCGAATGACATCATAGCAATTACAAGTAATTTTTTATATTTCTTTTTTTATTTTTTACAAAAGTATACTTTTTCTAAAAACAATAGACTAATTATTTAAAATAAAAAAAGCCTAGTTATCAATATAACTAGGCTTTAATTAACTTAATTTCTTTTATTATAAAGAAAAAGAGTAAACTCCTCCTAAACCAATTTTAGAAACAGTAGCTCCATCAAGACTGATTCCTGAATAATCAGCTTGGATAGTGATTTTATCAGTTACTTTATAACCAACTACTGGTCTGTAGTAAAAACCACTTGTTTGACCGTCTTGGTATACTCCAATTCCATATCCTAAATCAGCACCTAAAGTGAATTTGTCAGTTACAGAATAACGAGCAGCAGCAGCTAATGGTAAATATCCTAAATCAGCTCCATCTCCATTGAAGTGTAAGTAAGAAACAGATGGTCCTACTTTAAAATCTTCAGAAACTTTAAATAAGTAGTTTACTTCGATAGCTCCAGCTACATCTAATTTAGCATCTTTAGCATCTCCTACAGGTAAACCGATAGTACCACCAACGTTTAATTCAGTTTCTTGTGCGTTAACAGCCATACCAAAAGCCATCATAGCAACTAATAATAATTTTTTCATAATTTTTAATTTAATTAATTATAATTTCGTCTGCAAATTTAGCTCTATTTTTAATCCTGATTATCTTTTTTTAACATAAAAAAAATATAATTTTATAATGAACTGGAAACAAACAACTTACAACTATATAAATTATCTAAAAATAGAAAAAAGTCTCTCTAAAAATACTGTTGACGGCTATTTTAGAGACCTAAAAAAGCTTATTTTATTCATAAAAACTCTTAAAAATCCCCCATCACCTACAAATATATCCTTGGACATTATTCAACAATTCATTTATGAAGTTAGCAAAACTATAAATCCAAGGAGTCAAGCACGACTTATATCTAGTTTGCGCAGTTTTTTCGATTATTTAGTTTTTGAAGATTATAGAAAGGATAATCCTACAGATTTATTAGAAAGTCCTAATATAGCTAGAAAACTTCCCGACACTCTAGAAAAAGAAGAAATAGACGATTTAATAGCAGCCATTGATTTAAGTCATCCACAAGGAGAAAGGAACAAAACAATCATAGAAACTATATATAGTTGTGGACTTCGTGTTAGTGAATTGATAAACTTACAGCTTTCTGATTTATTTTTTGATGAAGAATATATACGTATTTTGGGTAAAGGAAATAAATATCGCTTTGTTCCTATTCATATTACTACTATCCAACGTTTGGATTTTTACATAAATAATATACGTTGCGATATAACTCCAAAAGTTGAAGATGAAGACACAGTTTTTTTAAACAGACGAGGAAAACGGCTAACTAGGCAAATGATATTTATAATCTTAAAAAACTTAGCTACAAAAATCAATCTTAAAAAAAATATTGGTCCCCATACTTTACGTCATTCATTTGCTACTTATTTATTAAAAAATGGTGCAGATTTACGAGTAATACAACAATTATTAGGACATGAAAGTATTACAACAACAGAAATATACGTACATTTAGATACTAGCTACCTCAAAGAAGTTGTTGAATTACATCACCCTAGAAGTAATCTGAATTTAAAATAAGAAAAGGAAAATATCGGATACAAAAAATGGCAAGCTACCTACATCACACTGCTACAACCTAATACCCTTGCTGCGTTCCCGCCCTGGGGGATTCAAAGGGAGCTAGTTGTGTAGAACTTGCCGCTGCAAATTTACAGCCTTTTTTGAGAAAAACAACAAAAAAAAACTAGTATTTTTTGTAACATTTTTAACTCTTTGAATACTAATGAATTGTTCGATAGATTTTTTTTAATTTAAAATCATCTAAAACAAAATAATATATTTGTTAAACTAACTAAATACAAAAAATGGAAAAACAAGCAAACAGTAAAGGCATTATTTTAAACTACGGATTATACTTAGGTATTGCAGGAGTTTTTATTCATCTAGTTTTTTATGCAACAGGAAACTTAATATCTCTAGGTTGGCTATCTGGTATAATAGGTATTGTAGCTATGATTATCTTAATAGCTTTAGGTATTAAAAAATTCAAAGCAGATAACGGAGGTCTCTTAACTTTTGGACAGGCATTAAAAGTAGGAGTTGGAATTGCTGTTATAAGTGGAATTATATCTTCTATATACACTTTAGTATTTACTAATATGATTGACCCTAGTATTCAAGAACAAGCTCTTGAATTACAAAGACAAGCATGGATAGATAGTGGTTTAAACGAAGATCAGATAGAAGCTTCTGAAGCCATGACTAAAAAGATGCAGAGTCCTATAATAGCTGTTCCATTCGCTATAATTTTTTCGGCTTTTTTAGGTTTTGTTTTCTCAGCTATTTGTGGTGCTATTATGAAAAAAACAGAGGAAAGCGATTATTAAGAAGAGTTTAAGAGGTAATAGTTTAGCTGTTTTAAGAAAGACTTTGTAACTTTACCCTTTTAAATTTTGTAACATATTAATATGGATATATCGGTAGTAATACCACTTCTAAACGAAGAAGAATCTTTACAAGAATTACATGATTGGATTGCAAGAGTTATGCAATCCAATCAATTTTTATACGAACTTATATTTATTGATGATGGAAGTACTGATACTTCATGGCAAGCAATTCAAGACTTATCATCTAAAAACAAATCAGTTAAGGGAATACGTTTTCAACGAAACTATGGTAAGTCTCAAGCATTAGATGCTGGTTTTGGATTAGCAGAAGGCGATGTTGTTATTACCATGGATGCCGATTTACAAGATAGTCCTGATGAAATTCCTGAATTATATAATCTTATTGTTAAAGAAAATTTTGATTTAATTTCAGGTTGGAAAAAGAAACGTTACGATAATGTTGTAACCAAAAACATTCCTTCTAAATTATTCAATTGGGCAGCTCGTAAAACTTCTGGTTTAAAATTACACGATTTTAACTGCGGCTTAAAAGCCTACAAAAAAGACGTTGTAAAAGCTGTTAAGGTAAGCGGTGAAATGCATCGTTACATACCTGTTTTAGCTAAAAATGAAGGTTTCAATCGTATTGATGAGAAAGTTGTACAACATCAAGCTCGTAAATATGGTGTAACTAAATTTGGAATGGATCGCTTTATAAATGGCTTTTTAGATTTAATTACCATTTCGTTTTTATCAAAATTTGGAAAAAGACCAATGCACTTTTTTGGTCTTTGGGGTAGTTTTATGTTTATTTTTGGTTTTTTCTCTGCCTTTTATATTGGTATGATGAAACTATATAGACTATCCGCTGGAGCAAAAACTATTCTAGTAACTAATAATCCTTGGTTTTATATAGCGCTTACTTCAATGATTTTAGGTACCTTGTTGTTTCTAGCAGGATTCTTAGGTGAATTAATCATCAAAAGTAGTCCTCAACAAAAACACTACTCTATTAAAGAGAAATTGAATTTTTAAACCCGTACCTTTGTACGTTTTTATTTTTACACATGGAAGAGATCTTAAACAAAGCAAAATTATGGTTGTCTGATTCTTTTGATTCAGAAACTAATGAAGAAATTCAACAATTAATCGATACTAACTCTGATGATTTGGCTGATCGATTTTATAAAAATTTAGAATTTGGTACTGGTGGAATGCGCGGTGTTGTTGGAGCAGGAACCAATAGAATTAATAAATATACCTTAGGTAAAGCTACTCAAGGTTTAAGTAACTACTTACATAAAGTATTTCCTAATAAAGATTTAAAAGTAGCTATTGGCTACGACTGTCGTCATGATAGTAAATGGTTAGCTAAAGTTGTTGCTGATGTATTATCTGCCAATAATATTAGTGTAGTTCTTTTTGAAGACCTACGCCCTACTCCAGAATTATCTTTTGCAGTAAACCATTTAGGTTGTGATGTTGGAATTGTATTAACTGCCTCTCACAATCCACCTGAATATAATGGGTATAAAGTATATTGGACAGATGGTGGTCAAATCGTACCTCCAGAAGATAAAGGGATTATTGATGAAGTGAACTCTTTAGAATTTACTGACATTAATTTTAACGCTAAAGAAGAGCTTATTTCAACTATAGGAAGCGAAGTAGACGAAGCTTTTTGGGATGCCTCTATCAAAAATGGTACTTTTAATATCAAAGGTCGTGAAGATTTAAAAATTGTATTTACTTCATTACATGGAACTTCTATTAAATTAATTCCTGAAGTATTAAAACGTGCTGGATATACACAAGTTCATATTGTTGAAGAACAAGCTGAGCCTAATGGTAGTTTCCCTACAGTAAAATCGCCTAATCCAGAAGAGCCTGAAGCATTACAAATGGCTGTTGACTTAGCAAATAAAATTGGAGCTGACATTGTTTTAGGAACCGACCCTGATTCTGATAGAATTGGTATTGCTGTTCGTGATACAGAAGGAAAAATGAAATTATTAAACGGAAATCAAACTATGAGTATGATGACCGATTTCTTAATTAACGACTGGAAAAAACAAGGTAAATTAAACGGGAACCAATTTATAGGCTCAACTATTGTATCTACTAATTTAGTTAATGAAATTGCCGATTCTTATGATGTAGAAACTAAAGTTGGACTGACTGGTTTCAAATGGATTGCTAAAATGATTAAAGACTTCCCTACTCTAGATTTTATAGGTGGTGGAGAAGAAAGTTTTGGGTATATGGTTGGTGACTTTGTTCGCGATAAAGATGCTGTTACTTCAGCTTTGTTAGCTTGTGAAATTGCTGCCGATGCTAAAGCAAGCAATAGTTCTTTTTACGAAGAATTATTAAGTCTTTATACACGTCATAACTTTTACAAGGAACATTTAATTTCTATTGTTAAAAAAGGTATGGATGGCGCAGAACAAATCAAACAAATGATGATTGATTTACGTAACAATCCTATTAAGGAGATAGATAACTCTAAAGTATCATATGTTTACGATTATCAATCTTCTATTAAAAGAAATTTAATTACAGGTGAAGAAACAACTATTGATGTTCCTAAATCTAATGTATTGATTTATCATACAGAAGATGGTACTAAAATAGCGGCTCGTCCTAGTGGGACAGAACCAAAAATTAAGTTTTATTTCAGTGTAAAAGCAGCATTAGATTCAATTGAAAATGCTCAAGAAACTGAAAACAAATTAGATATTAAAATTCAACGAATTATTAAAGAATTAAATTTATAATGGGGTATTTTAAAGATATTTTAAAATATGAAAAAAAATACAGAAAGTTTACCGTTTTAAATATTGTATTCAATATTTTTTACGCGCTTTTTAATGTACTTTCTGTGTTAGCATTTATTCCTGTATTGAATATTCTTTTTGGCAAAGAAGAAAAGGTTAATATAAAACCTGAATATGAAGGAATAACTCATCTTGGTAGTTATGCTGAAAGTAGTTTTAATTACTTTATTTCTCAAAAAATAATTAATGATGGTGAGATTAATGTTTTATTTTTTATATGCATGTTATCACTCTCGCTTTTCTTTCTAAAAAACTTTTTTAGGTATTTAGCATCCTATTCGATAACATTTTTAAGAACCGGTGTAGTTAAAGATTTACGAGATAAATTATATAATAAACTTGTAGAGCTTCCTATATCATATTTTACAGAGAAAAGAAAAGGTGATATTATTGCCAGAATGACTTCTGATGTTCAAGAAATAGAAATTTCAATGCTTACATCTATTGAAGCAATTGTAAGAGAACCTCTTACTGTTATCATTGCTATTTCAATAATGATTTCAATGAGTGTTAAATTAACTTTATTTGTTTTTATTTTACTTCCAGTTTCTGGATTTATAATCTCTTCTATTAGTAAAAAACTAAAAGCTAGTTCTTTAAAAGCTCAAAAAGAAACAGGTACGTTTTTATCATTTATAGAAGAAACATTAACAGGGTTAAGGGTTATTAAAGGTTTTAATGCAGAAAATGTAATTCGAAATAAGTTCTTTGATTCTACTCAGAGATTTAGAAAATTAATGACTAGTGTTTTTCATAGACAAACATTAGCTTCACCAATGAGTGAATTTTTAGGTTCTGCAACTATTATAGCCATTTTGTGGTATGGAGGAAGTGAAGTTATAAACAAAACTAGCGATTTAGAACCTAGTAAGTTTTTAGCTTATATCCTTTTATTTTATACTGTTTTAAATCCTATAAAATTGATTACAACGGCATATTACAACATCCAAAAAGGAGAAGCTTCAGCGGAGAGAATTATGCATATTTTAAATACAGAAAACAATATAAAAGATAAAAAGAATGCTATTATAAAGGAAAACTTCGAAAATGAAATTTCATTTAATAACATTTCTTTTAAGTATAAAGACGAATATGTTTTAAGAGACTTTTCGCTAACAATTCCTAAAGGAGAAACAGTTGCCTTAGTTGGACAATCTGGAAGTGGAAAATCTACATTAGCAAACTTAATTACTCGTTTTTATGATGTAAACAAAGGAGATATTACTATTGATGGAGAGAACATCAAGGATATTTCTAAAAAATCTTTAAGAGATTTAATGGGTATTGTAACGCAAGATTCTATTCTTTTTAACGATACTATTGCTAATAACTTAAAATTAGGAAACGAAAATGCCTCTGAAAAAGAAATTAGAGAAGCTTCTGATATTGCCAATGCTTATGAGTTTATAAAAGATTTACCTGAGCAATTTGAAACCAATATTGGTGATAGCGGTAATATGCTTTCAGGTGGTCAAAAACAACGTTTATCTATAGCTAGGGCGGTTTTAAAGAACCCACCTATCATGGTATTAGATGAAGCTACATCTGCTTTAGATACAGAATCCGAACAATTAGTTCAAGCTGCTTTAGAAAAGATGATGGAAAACAGAACTTCTTTAGTTATTGCCCATAGATTATCAACTATACAAAAAGCCGATAACATTGTCGTTTTAAGAAAAGGACAAATTGTTGAACAAGGAAAACATGAAGAATTACTAAACAAAAAAGGTGAATACTTTAAACTTGTTTCAATGCAATCATTATCATAAATAAAAAAAGAGAAGTTTTAAAACTTCTCTTTTTTTTATATCTTTAATTCTAATCCTAACTTCTTACCTTTTTCTATCATAAATTCATATGACGCTTCATGTTCATTAGGGATTTTACCATCTAAAATAGCTTCTTTTATAGCTTCTTTTATTTGTCCTATTTCTCTACATGGAGTTAAATCGAAAGCTTTCATTATTTCTTCTCCAGTAATAGGTGGTTGGAAATTACGAATTCTATCACGTTCTTCAACTTCTTTTATTTTGATACGAACTAATTCAAAATTCTTATGATAACGTTTAAACTTCTTAGGGTTTTTAGTAGTAATATCTGCCTCACATAAAGTCATTAACGAATCTACGTCGTCACCTGCATCAAAAACTAAACGACGCACAGCAGAATCTGTTACTTCACTAGCTAAAACAATAGGTCGAGAACTTAATAACACCATCTTTTGAACAAACTTCATTTTGTTATTCAATGGCATTTTTAAACGTTTAAAAAGTTTATAAACCATTTTAGAACCTACAAATTCATGCGCATGAAATGTCCATCCTTGTTTTTTGTGGTAACGTTTAGTTGGAGCTTTTCCTATATCGTGCAACAAAGCTGCCCAACGTAACCAAACATCATCTGTATTCTCAGAAATATTATCAACAACCTCTAATGAATGATAAAAATTATCTTTATGCTTTTGACCTTCAATCTCCTCTACTCCTTTTAAAGCAACCAATTCAGGCATTATTTTCTGCAATAAATTTGTTTTTTCTAAAAGCAAGAAACCAATAGAAGGTTTTGGTGATTCTAATATTTTGTTTAACTCTACAACTATTCGTTCTCTTGTAATAATATCAATTCGAGAAGCATTTTTTGTTATGGCATCCAATGATCTTTTTTCAATCGTAAAATTTAATTGCGTTGCAAAACGAATTGCTCGCATCATACGTAAAGGATCGTCAGAATATGTAATATCTGGATCTAAAGGAGTTCTTATAATTTTTGATTCTAAATCAGTAATACCTGCAAAAGGGTCTAATAATAAACCAAAAGAATCTTTATTTAAACTTAAAGCTAATGCATTTATGGTAAAGTCTCTTCTATTTTGATCATCTTGAAGCGTTCCTGCTTCAACTTCAGGATTTCTACTATCTTCTTTGTAAGATTCTTTCCTAGCTCCAACAAATTCTATTTCAGTGTCTTTATAACGTAACATTGCTGTTCCATACGTTTTAAAAACTTGTACTTTAGGCGTATTAGGTAATAAAGAAGCTACTTTTTTTGCTAACTCAATTCCGCTTCCTACAGTAACAACATCTATATCTTTAGCATCTCCTCTTTTTAAAATAAAATCGCGAACAAAACCTCCAATTACATAACTTTTTAATTGTAGTTCTTCAGTTGCTTTTGATATATATTGAAATATTTCAGCAGTAATTGCTTCTTTATAATATTGCTGTTGCATGTATTTACTCTCTTATCACAATCACAGAACCATTATCAATTCTTAAGATTGTTGATGATTTTTGGGTTATTTTTTCTCTGTGCAAATCTACCACATAATCTACACTATTTAAAATAGCATTGCTTATTTCTGAAAATGATTTAGCTGTTGGTTCACCACTAATATTAGCAGAAGTTGATACAATTGGCTTCCCAAACTTTTTAATTAACTGCTTACAAAATTCATCATCTGGTATACGAATTGCAACAGTATTATCAGAAGCGATTGTATTCTTTGCTAACCCTTTAGGATTGTTATATATGATTGTAGTTGGTTTTTTATTTTCCTTTAAAATCTTTAAAGCATCATCAGGAATTTCATCAATATATTGCTGCAGCATTTCAATAGAGTCTACTAAAATGATTAAACTTTTTGATTCTTCTCTATTTTTAATTTCAAAAATTCGTTTTACTGATTCTGTATCTGTTGCATCACAACCTATTCCCCAAACAGTATCTGTAGGGTATAAAATGATTCCGCTTTTTTTTAAAAAACTTTCTGTTCTGTTTATTTCTTCCAACATCTTTCTGTTATCTTTTGACTCTGTTTTTATAACAATTTAAGTACATTTGTTCGAGAATACAAAATTACAATTCTCTTTACATAAAAACTAAATATGGTAATTATAAGAATAGTTGGTGGTCTTGGAAACCAAATGTTTCAATATGCATATGCAAAGGCCCTTCAACTCTCAGGCTATGATGTAAAAATTGATATTACAAAATTCAAAAAATATAAACTCCATGGAGGATATCAATTAGATAAATATAAAATTGATTTAGACTCTGCTAGTTCATTTGCTATCAACTTAGGAAAATTAGGCTTAAAAAAATCTTTAAAAGAAAAAAGTCTTCTTTTTAATCAAGATTTTAAATCGATAAAGGGAAATGAGTATGTTAAAGGATATTTTCAAACTGAAAAATATTTTTCAGAAATTAGAGATACTTTACTAGAACAATTCACTATTAATATTGATTTAGCTACTTCTACCAAAGATTATAGTAAGCAAATAAAAGAGGCTAAAATTAGCTGTTCTTTACATATAAGAAGAGGTGATTATATTTCTGACCAAAAAGCTAATAGCGTTCATGGTACCTGTAGTTTAGAGTATTACAAAGAAGCTATTGAACTATTAAATAAAAAATATGGTGAGGTGAAATTCTTTATTTTCTCTGACGATATTGAATGGGTAAAAAGTAATTTACCTGTTGAAAATGCCGTATATGTAGATCATAAAACAATACCTCATGAAGACATTTATTTAATGAGTTTATGCAATCATAATATTACTGCTAATAGTACTTTTTCTTGGTGGGGAGCTTGGCTTAACAAAAACGAAAATAAAACAGTCATAGCTCCTAAACAGTGGTATATAGACAAAGAAAATGAAATAGTACCTCAAAACTGGGTTAGAATATGAAATCATACAAAGTATACTATATAAATTTAGATAAGAGCGTTCAGAGAAGGGACTTTATGGAAGATCAGTTTAAAAAACTGAATGTTCCATTAGAAAGAATGCCAGCTGTATACGGAAAAGAATTACCAAGTGATTTTTTAAGAAAGTCTAAAAAACAACATAACATACTTACACATTACCCTTATTTAAACGATGGGGAAATTGGTTTAACAATGACCTATTTCAAACTTTGGGAAATTATTCAAAATCAAGAAGAAGATTATGCGATTGTTTTAGAAGATGACGCATTACTTACGGATGATTTTTTTACTGATCTACCTAATATACTAAATGATATCACTACAGAAGATTTTGTTGATATTTCAGGAAGAAAAGGTTTTTATACCTTAAGTCAAACAGATTATACTACAAAGTTCTTAGTTCCACCATTGCAAACTACAGGGCAAATAATAGGTAAAGAAGCCGCTAAAAAACTGTCTACTAATTTAGGAGTCTATTATTCTCCTATTGATGTTATTAAACAAGATGTTTTCAAACATAAGACACCTGTTCTAGTAACTCGAAAAGAGTATGTAAAAAGTAATGATTTTAATATTGGAGGTACAACAATACAGCAAAAAAAGATGCCTTTATATAAAAAAGTGATTAGAGAAGTTCTTAGACCTTTATGGCAACTTATAGCATTACTTACCTATAAAACATACAGATTTATTAGAAATTATAGTTTTTATAAAAAATAAATCTAAAGCTTATAAAATAAAAAAACACCAAATTTCATTTGGTGTTTTTTTATACTAAATATATTGTTCGCTCTATACGGCTACATCATATTCTCTTAAAGCATCATTTAAAGAGGTCTTCTTATTGGTACTCTCTTTACGCTTTCCAATAATTAAAGCACAAGGAACTTGGTATTCACCAGCAGCAAATTTCTTAGTATAACTACCTGGAATCACAACGGAACGAGCAGGTACTACCCCTTTCATTTCTACTGGTTCATCACCTGTTACATCTATAATTTTAGTACTCATAGTTAATACTACATTAGCACCTAAAACAGCTTCCTTCTCTACTCTAACACCTTCAACAACAATACAACGAGACCCAATAAAGGCACCATCTTCAATAATTACAGGAGCAGCTTGTAAAGGCTCTAATACACCTCCAATACCAACACCTCCTGATAAATGAACATTTTTACCTATTTGAGCACATGAACCAACAGTAGCCCAAGTATCAACCATAGTTCCTTCATCTACATAAGCACCAATATTTACATAACTAGGCATTAAAATAGTTCCTGCCGAAATATAAGCTCCATGACGTGCTACAGCATTTGGTACAACACGAATTCCTTTTGCTTCGTAATTTCTTTTTAATGGAATTTTATCGTGATATTCAAAAATACCAGCCTCTAAAGTTTCCATTTTTTGAATTGGGAAATATAACACTACTGCCTTTTTTACCCATTCATTAACCTGCCAACCATTTTCAGTAGGCTCAGCAACTCGCAACTCACCAGCATCTAATAAATCAACTACTTTTCTAATTGCGTTAATCGTGTTTTCTTCTTTTAATAAATCACGATTATCCCATGCTTTTTCTATAATAGATTGTAATTCTGTCATTTTTAAAATTTTCTACAAATATAAAATCTCCGTTTCAATGTAACGCGAATATACATTTTTTAAACAGATGTTTACGCATTGTTTAAAATGCGTATTTTTGCCAAAAACAAATATATTTGGGACGAATTTTAGCCATAGATTTCGGTAAAAAAAGAACAGGAATTGCTGTTACCGATGAACTACAAATTATCGCTTCTGGTTTAACCACTGTTAACACCAATGAATTAATTACTTTCTTAATTGACTATACTAAAAAAGAAAATGTAGAATTGTTTGTTATTGGTAAGCCTAAGCAGATGAATAATACAGATAGTCAAAGTGAAGAATTAATTCTTCCTTTCTTGGAAAAACTAAAAAAATCAATCCCAACAATCCCTTTAAAAAGAGTTGATGAGCGTTTTACTTCTAAAATGGCTTTTCAAACTATGATTGATAGCGGTTTAAAAAAGAAACAACGTCAAAATAAGGCCTTAGTAGACGAAATAAGTGCTACAATCATTTTACAATCGTATTTATACAACAAATAGTTTTCTACCCAAACCATTCTTTGTATTTTTGCACTCTTAAAAATTAAAAAATACATGATTTTACCCATTGTTGCTTACGGAGATCCCGTATTACGTAAAGTAGGAAAAGAAATCGATAAAGATTATCCTCAATTAGAAAAATTGATTTCTGATATGAGAGAAACTATGTATAATGCACAAGGTGTAGGTCTTGCTGCTCCTCAAATAGGAAAAGCAATTCGTCTTTTTTTAATCGATGCATCTCCTTTTGCGGAAGATGAGGAATTAGAAGAAGAAGATAGAAATGTATTAAAAGACTTTAATCGTGTTTTTATTAATGCTAAAATCATCAAAGAAGAAGGTGATGAATGGGCATTTAATGAAGGTTGTTTAAGTATTCCTGATGTTAGAGAAGATGTTTTTCGTCAAGAAACCATTACTATTGAATATCAAGATGAAAACTTTGAAAAGCATACTGAAACTTTAAGTGGTTTAGCTGCACGTGTTTTTCAACATGAATACGATCATATTGAAGGAGTTTTATTTACCGATAAACTTTCTTCATTGAAAAAACGATTAATTAAAAAGAAATTAGAAAATATATCAAAAGGAAAGATTAACGCTGGATATAGAATGCGTTTTCCTAATGCGAAAAGAAGATAGTCTTATAAGACTTAAAATATTTTAATATGGAATTTAACAAAATTATTGCCGTTACTGGTAAACCAGGATTATTTGAAATTTTATCACAAACTAAAACAGGAGTTATCGTAAAATCTATCGTTGATGGTAAGCGTTTTCCTATTACAGCTACACATAATGTAAGCTTATTAGAGAATATTGCTATTTACACATACGAAGAGGAAGTTCCTTTAGCTAAAATTTTCAAGAATATTGCTGATAAAGAAGATAACAAAGAAGCTATTTCTCATAAAGAAAGCGCTGCTAAGTTAACAGCTTACTTTTCTGAAATTTTACCTGATTTTGATGAGGAACGTGTATATGCTTCTAACATTAAAAAAGTAATTCAATGGTACAACACTTTAGCTAAAGCTAACTTTGACTTTAGTACTTTAGCTATTGAGGCTGTAACTACAGAGGAAGAAGAATAAATCATGAATAATCGTAAGGCTCAATTAGACGCATTCAATCGTTTGTTAGATATTATGGATGATCTTCGAGAGAAGTGTCCATGGGATAAAAAACAAACCTTAGAAAGTTTACGTCACTTAACAATTGAAGAAACTTACGAATTGGCTGATGCCATTTTAGACAATGATTTAAACGAAATAAAAAAAGAATTAGGCGATGTGCTTCTGCACATCGTCTTTTATGCTAAAATAGGAAGCGAAAAACAAGCTTTCGACATCGCTGATGTTGCCAACTCTATCTCTGATAAATTAATTAGTCGTCACCCTCATATATATGGTGATACTAAAGTTGAAAACGAAGAAGATGTAAAAAAGAACTGGGAAGCATTAAAACTTAAAGAAGGTAAAAACTCCGTTTTAGAAGGTGTCCCTAAAAGTTTACCTGCTGTTGTAAAAGCCAACAGAATTCAAGAAAAAGTTGCTGGGGTAGGTTTCGATTGGGAAGAACCACATCAAGTATGGGAAAAAGTTCAAGAGGAAATTTCTGAGCTTAACGATGAAATTAAAAATGGTAACCAAGAGAACATAGAAAAAGAGTTTGGAGATGTACTCTTCTCTATGATTAACTACGCAAGATTTATTAATGTAAACCCTGAAAACGCTTTAGAAAAAACAAATAAGAAGTTTATCAATCGTTTTCAATATTTAGAAAAAGCAGCAAAAAAAGAAGGAAAGAAAATTTCCGAAATGACTTTAGCTGAAATGGATGTTTTTTGGAATGCTTCAAAAAAACATTTCAAATAACACTTTAAAACTCTCGAATATTTTATTGTAAGAATTTCGTAGGAAAATCACCTTTTTTGAACAAGGGTTGTAAATCCAATTATTATATTTAGTATATTTATTATCAAGCGATTACAAAAACTTAATATAATAATTATGAGAAAAATGCCCCCCGGCCTTCTATCATTAATTGCCGCTATGGTATTAATGGTAAGTTGTAACGAAAACGAGTTACAAAACGTACAAGAAACACAGACCATTTCAGAAGAAGTACTTCAAAAATTAAAAGACTTTAACATCAATACTCACGATGTTCAACTAGTTAAACGACATTTACCAGATGGAACAACAGTAGACAGTTACCTTGTTGAAGGAGATATTCATTTGAGTTACGAACAAATTATGAAATTTGATAAAATAACTAACCTTTTAGGTAGGAATTATCGCACCAATAATTTAGTAACACCTGGTACTACCATTGATATAATGGGATATACGGCTAATAACAGCTTAGGATTATCTAGTAGTGAACAAACCGCACTAACTATGGCTGTTCAAAACTATAATGAACTCAATTTAAGTATTACTTTCAATTTAACCTTTGGAACAAATTTCAGTAACAAAGACATGGTCGTATATGTAGATCCTTTTGTTAGTGGTTCTGGTGGTTCTGCAGGATTTCCTTCAAATGGCAATCCAAATAAATGGATAGAAATACATGGATTATCAAATTTAAATTTAGACATTATAGAACATGTTATTACTCATGAAATAGGACATTCTATCGGGTTTAGACATACAGATTGGCAAACAAGACAAAGTTGTGGACAAAACATCAATGAAGGCGATGGTGGCGTAGGTGCTATCCCTATACCAGGAACAACCCCAGGTTATGATCCAACTTCTTTAATGTTAGCCTGCTTTAATTCTGGTGTAACAGGAGAATTTAACAGTAATGATATTATAGCATTAAACTACTTGTATTAGTTTAAATTCATAACATCAAACAATAAAAGCTTTCAAATATTTGAAAGCTTTTATTGTTTTGAATTGGTATTATAATCCTGTATTTTTACTTTATGGATATAATTATTATTACGGGAGGAAGTAAAGGCATTGGTAAAGCCTTAGTTGAGAAATACGCTTCTAAAAACTATAAAGTATATACACTTTCTAGAAGTATAAATAACTTAAAAAATTGCACTGAAATCTCTGTTGATTTATCAAATAATAAGGCCGCACAAGAGGCTTTTTCAACATTATTAGAAGAATTAAAGAATATCAATATTACATCTATTACACTTATTAATAATGCAGGAAGATTAGGTGTGATTTCAAATTTAGAAAATATTGCTGTAGATGATATTTCTAAAAGCATTCAACTAAACACCACTACTCCACTCATTTTGTCAAGTTTATTTATTAAAAATCTTGAAAACTTAAATTGCAAAAAACAAATTATTAACATTTCATCTGGAGCAGCTATGAAACCTTATGAAGGCTGGAGTGTATACTGTACATCAAAAGCAGCAATTGATATGATGACAAAAGCAATTGCTGCTGAACAAAATGAGTTAGAAAATGGAGTAAAATGCGTTGCTATATATCCTGGTGTAGTTGACACCAATATGCAAACTACTATTAGAAGCACCGATAAAAAAGACTTTAAAAACCTACAGCGTTTTATTGATTTAAAAGAAAATAACGAGCTTTATACTCCAGAATATGTTGCCGAGTCTATTTATTCTATAGACACCTTAAATAAGCTTAAAAATGGTGATATTATAGATATTAGGAATTTTTAATGATGAATATTTTTTTTTATAAAAAGCTATTCATTAAATCTATCAAAGTTTTCATCGTTTTATTTAGCTTGATACTATGTTTCTTTTTTATTTCAAATAGCTACGTATTCCCATGGGAAAAGCAAAACATCATTGAAACAACACTTGAATGGGGTGGTTTAAATAAATTACCTAATGAAATTAAAAATCTAACAATAGAAAAAAGAGGAAATCCATTTACTCGTCAATTTATAATTGAGTTTGAAGTTAATAATCCTAATGTAATAGATTTATGGATAAAACAATCTAAAAGACTTAAGGATAATTTTCCTAAGGTAAAAAGTAATATAAAAATCTATGAAGTTTATCCAGGAGAGCAAAAATCTTCTGGTGGTACTGTAGAAATTCAAGGAAAGAAAGTCAGAATTAACATGAGTTGGAGCTAACACCTTCCCTTTTTATTTTTTAAAGGCTACAATTATTAAAATTGCAATATGGAAAAAGAAAGTTTTATCACTCAAAAACCCAAGAATTCTCTTTTACATTCAACTATTTCCTATTATTATTTCCACAACTCATTAGTTGATACTCTTCATAAAAAGTTTATTTATTATCCAAATACCAAAAATGCGCTTACTATTTATAAAAACTCAAAAGTTTCGTATAGTAAAAACAACTCTATAAGCACTCCAAAAAACAATTTTTATAGTATTCTATACTCTGGCATACAAAAACAATTTAGAACAGCAGAAATCATTGCTCCTTTTAATAAAATTGGTATTGTATTTCAAGAGTTAGGTATTAATCATTTTATAAATATCCCTCTTTCAGAAATTACAAATAATCCTATAGACAAATCATTTAACTATTTTGGTGATGAATTTATTCAACTATGCAATTCTATTTATTCTGAGAAAAATATAAATCAAAAAGTAAATTTATTAGATGCTTTTTTTATTAAAAAACATCATCCTTTTACTGAAGAAAAGCTAGAGCATTCTATAAACTTAATAACTAATTCAGAAAAAAAAGTTACAATTAAAGAGCATGCTAAAAAGTGTGGAGTAAGTGAGAAGACTCTTTCAAGACTTTATAAAAAACATCTGTGCTGTACTCCTAAAGAATACACTAATATTGTTCAGTTTAGGAAAGCCTTAAATGACTATCTTTTGTTAAATAAAAAATCTTCGCTAACAGAGCTAGCTATTGACAATAAATATTATGATCAGTCACAATTTATTAATCATTTTAAAAAATTAACCGGATTAAACCCTAAAACATTTTTTAAAAACATACAACACTTAGGTTATGAAGACACTTTTTGGAACTTCAAATAGCTTGTGTCCATTTTCGCCAATTTTACTTTTCTATAATTACTTTTTTTTGTTGAAAAAATAAAACATGAAGTACATTATATCGTTCATTTTCTGCTCTGCAATGAACTTTTTAGTTTATTCTCAATCACCTATGAATACTGTTTTTAGCATCCAATCTGAAGCATTCAAAGAAATTCGTGAATTCAAAGTTCACCTTCCCAAAAAAATGAAAACCAACGAACATCTTCCCGTTATTTTTATTTTTGATGCACAATGGAATCCATACTACAAGTTACTTACTTCTACTATAGATTATTTAACTGAAATTAAAGAGTTCCCTAGAAGTATTATTGTTGGAATTAAAAATAAAAAAAGACAATATGAATTAACACCAGCTCCTGTTAATGAAGATTGGAAAATTCCTAGTTTAGGAGGAGCTAAATTTCTTGAAAAGCATCTTACTAACGAGGTTATACCTTTTTTGAAAACAAAATACAATATTGCAGATTTTAGAATAGGAATAGGGCACTCGCTTGGAGGCACTTTTGTTTTAAATAGTTTAACTGACAATCCTAAGTTATTTAACGCTTATATAGCAATTAGTCCTAACCTTCAATTAGATGATGAAGAAGTTGTTTTAAAACTTCAACGTAATATTACTAAAATTAAAAAACTGAATAGCTATTTTTATGTTACTATGGGAACTTCAGGAAATACTGATATTCAATTTTTACCTCCAGTAAAAAAATTAGATTCTGTATTAAAATTTCATAAAAGCAAAAACTTAGATTGGAATTTTAAAATTTTAAAAAACTACAATCACGCTACTACTCCTTTGGAAAGTACTCATTTAGCTTTACAAGATTTATCTAAGAGATGGAAAATATCTCCTAAACAAAGAGAAGAGATTATAAACAGTAAAAACGTGTTACAAAATTTTATGCTTTTTTATGAGAAACTTTCTAATTGGACTGGATATACTGTTATTCCACAAAAACATGATTATTATAATTTTATTGCCGCTTTAGAAAAAAATAAAAAGCATAAGGACATTATAAAACTAGCTAAAAATGCTATAGAAAATTATCCAACTGAATCGAGATACTACAATATTATTGCTGAAAACTTAATTTTAATAAATAAGAAAGCAACGGCAAGAAAGTACTTAGAGCAAGCTATTAAAGTTTTAGAAGATGAATATTTTGAATATAATAACGATAAAGAATACTTTAAAAAACTATATGCAAAAAACCTACATAAACTTAATAACTAAACTTTTGTTAATCATATTAAATAAAAAAGCTTGCCTAAGGCAAGCTTTTTTATTTAAACGAATAATATAATTTACATTTTTATAGTTTCTTTTTTACTTTCTTCTTTACCAACCGATAACATATTTGCAAATAATTTATAAGCCCCAGAAACTCCTGCTGGTAGCTCTCTAAAGAAACTTAAACCAGTGTACATATAATTTCCTTTACCATATTTAGCTATTAATAAACTTCCTGTTTTGGTTGATTCTCCTTTATCACTCATAGATAATATAGGTGTAAATTCTTTACCCCATTGGTTTGGAAAATACAAACCTCTTTCTTGTACCCAACCATTAAAGTCTGATTCAGAAACTTTATTTGGATAATTTAATATTGAATGATTTTTAGCTAACATCGTAACTTTAGCATGCTCATCAGTAACTCTATCTCTCGATAATTTTAGTTCAAAAGGAGCTTTTACATCTACTCTCCTACTAGTATTATACTGAACAATCATGTTACCACCATTCTTAACATAATCAAGTAAATACTTTTGTTTGAATTGTAATTCAGGTAATACATTATAAGCACGTATTCCTACTACTACAGCATCAAATTCTTCTAAATTCTTATCGTTAATATCTTTTGGATTAATCTCTATAACATCATAACCAATTTGACGTAAGCTTTCAGGAACAGCATCACCAGAACCTTGAATATAAGCAATCCTCTTTCCTTGTTTTTTAATATTTAAACGCACCATTTTTGCTTCTGAAGGCAATAAAACTGATTGTTTTGGTATATGCTCATAATTAATTTCAACCAATTCCTTATCAAAAGATTCTCCATCTACTTTCGCAACTGCTTTTAAAACTACTTCCGATTGTGCATTTGGCGGTGTTACTTTAAAATCAACTACTTGCACATCTCCTTTTTGCTCTATATCAAAAGGAATTTCATTAGGCGACACTTTCCATCCATTTGGTACTTGTAAAGAAACAGTTCCTTTTACATTCTTAGCTCCAGAACGCACTTCTAATGATACTTTTTGTGAATGTTCTTCTGAAAAGATTACTACTTTGTTTTTTAACTTAGTAGTTACTTTAGGAAGTATCTCAAATGGTTCATAAATTTCACCTTTATCTCTTTGAGAATATCTGTGTACAACTGGAATTGTAAATGATATTTCCTTATCCTCAATTAATAAATTATATTGTACTTGAATTGGTCTCTTTGTTTCAGGATTTCCTATAACTTTTTTATTAGCAACTTTGTACATTCCTAAATCCCAAGGAGTACTTAACCAATAAGGAGATGAATAATCTAAAGCTCCAATAGTAATGTTTTCCTTGAAGTTTTTCTTTGAATTAGGAGCTAAGTCTAATCCTTTTTTAATTTCATTACCACCTGGTAAAACTTTTATTGATGCTAATTCCATAGAAATTTCACTTCTATTTAGTACTTCAAAATTTACGTTTACCACACTATTAGGAGTTGTACTAGAACTATTTGCTGAAGCTTCTAAATATAATCCTGCACAAGCTTTGATTATATCTTTAAGCTCTTTACTTTTTATTTTTTTCCAATGTTCATCTTTTAAGTTTTGAACTAACCCATATGCTTTTAATAAAGCTGGTAGATGTTTAGAAGGATTAACAAAATCAAAATTTTCTTCAACCTTATATAAAATGTCTCCAATATCTCCTCCTCCTTCTACTCTATTCCAAGTAGTATTGATTCCTGAGAAAATATCTTTTTTATCTTTAGGAAAATCCCCTTTTAAAAATTCAACATATTCAGTTTGAGAACCACGAGTTGTTAAACGTCCAAATCCTTGACATAAATGCTGACTACTAGCGATAGAAGCTAACTCATTATTAGATAAACCTTTTAAAGGATAATAAGTTCCTATATCAAAGCTTAACATTTTACTTTTATCAGCTTTTGCAAATTTCTCTCTACTTCCATAAAACCACCAAGAAGTATTGAAAAATAATCGCTTAGGTTGCCAAACACTTGTGTTTTTTAATTGGTTGGGATATTTCGTTTTATCATTAGCTAAATCAAATGCTTCTACACTTAGCATCGCTGAAGATGTATGATGACCATGTGTTGTACCTGGAGTTCTATGATTGAAACGATTGATAATTACATCTGGTTTAAATGTACGAATAGCCCAAACTACATCGGCTAAAACTTTGTCTTTATCCCAAATTTCTAAGGTTTCATCTGGATGTTTAGAATATCCAAAATCGTTAGCTCTTGAAAAGCGTTGTTCTCCTCCATCTACACTTCTTGCTGCTAATAATTCCTGAGTTCTTATTACACCTAACAACTCTCTTATTTCAGGGCCTATTAAGTTTTGACCTCCATCTCCTCGTGTTAACGATAAATACGCCGTTCTGGCTTTTTCATGATTTGCTAAATAAGCTATTAAACGAGTATTCTCATCATCAGGATGTGCTGCTACATATAATGCAGAACCTAAAAAATTAAGTTTCTGTATTTTTTCATAAATCTGATTTGATGATAGTTTTTGAGGTTTTTGTGCTAATATTGACAGGGATATCAATAAAAAAGAAAAACAAAAAAGTGTTTTTTTGTACATTTTTAACGTTTTGATTGGCTAACAAATGTAACTTTTTTAGTTTGAGATTCTATCAAATTAACAAAACGCTAACATTTTTTAACTCAAAAAATACTCATCCTTAAAACCTATCAGGTATAATTTTTTTTGAGCTCTCGTAACTGCTGTATATAACCACCTTAAGTATTCGACACTTGGTCCATCTGGTAAATAAGGTTGTTCAATAAAAACAGTATTCCATTGCCCTCCTTGTGATTTATGACAAGTCATAGCGTATGAAAACTTAACTTGTAAAGCATTAAAATACTTGTTCTTTTTTACTCCCATGAACTGCTTGTATTTTGATTTTTCATGAGCAAAATCCTCTTTTACAGCTTCATATAATTTATTAGACTCTTCATATGTTAATGAAGGACTCTCACTCGAAAGTGTATCTAAAAGTAATACTGTATCAAAAGGTTTCATATCAGGATAATCAATCATACGAATCTCAACTTCAGCAAATTTAAACCCGTATAATTCCTTTATAGAATTTATACGCATTACTTCACAAATATCTCCATTGGCTATAAATCCAGCAGCAGAAGAATCTTTTAACCAGTAATAATTATTCTTTACTACCATGACATAATCTCCAGTAGAAATTTCATTCTCTTGTCCTCTAATTCTGGTTCTTATTTGTTCATTATACTGATTAGCTCTTTTATTAGATCGAACTATAATGGCGGTATCTTCAACCCCTAAATCACCATCGTAGGCCATAGTTATAGCATCTTGGATATCATAACTATCTTCTAAACGAATAATATCAGCGAAGTTTAAATCAAACTTAAAATGAGTTGCATCGTTTTGTACTAACAAACGTAAATCAGTAGCATTTGCTAAAATCCCAGAATCCTCTTGTTGCCTAACTACTTCATCTAATTCAATCTCCGTTACGTCTTTACTATATTGAAACGAAAGATTATCTGCTTCTAAAGCCGGGCTCATTGTTAATTTTACAGGAGGCAACTGTGCGGTATCTCCTATAAAAACTATTTTACAGTTTTTGCCCGAATATACATATGATATTAAATCATCCAATAAAGAACCATTTTCAAACAACTTAGCATTTTGTCTATCGTCAGAAATCATAGAAGCTTCATCTATTATGAATATAGTATTAGAATGCTTATTGGGTTGCATAACAAAACTTACACCTCCATTACTCTGCTTTTTTGGAAAATATATTTTTTTATGAATTGTAAACGCCTGTCTTTTAGAATAACCAGCAATTACTTTTGCAGCACGTCCAGTTGGTGCCAATAGCACTGCTTTTTTTCCTGCTTTCCACAAATTATGAACTACAGTACTAATAATTGTTGTTTTTCCTGTTCCTGCATATCCTTTTAGTAAAAAAAGGGCGCGATTATTGTTGTCAAAAATAAAATGCGTTAACGTATCTAATAATTCCGTTTGTTTTTGAGTAGGCTCGTACGGAAATTTTTGTAATATTTCTTTATAAAAATTGGGTGCTGATTCTATCATATTTCAAATAATCGTCAAAGATAAATGTATTTATAGATAATTATTTTCATGATTGAAAAAAAATTGTAGATTTGCGTATATCATATATTAAAAACAAAAAAAATGAATTTATTATTAATGATTTTGGCAGCTGTTGTGGTTGCAATTCTTTTAGCTTTTCTTGTTGTTAAGTTTGTACCACTGAAAATGAGATGGTTAGTTTCTATATTACTATCAGCTGCTGCTGGTTTTTTAGTATATTTAATTTATGGAGGTATTATGGAACCTATTAATTTTGCGAAAGACAAAAAGGTGAAATATGCTAAAGTTATTGAGAATTTAAAGTTAATTCGTGACGCAGAAGTAAAATATAAAGAAGTTCACAAAGTTTATACTGATAGTAAAGATTCTTTAATCAACTTTATAGAAAACGGAAAATTAGCTTTAACTGAAACTAAAAATGTTGAAGAAAAAGTAGACCGTGGAGGAGGAATTTTTATTACTATTTCAAAAAAGCAAATTGATACTATTGGTTACGAACCTGTAGCAAAATACTTTGAAGGTAAAGATTACAAAGGAATGTTTAAAGTTCCTGGTACTGATAAAGAATTTCAGATAGCTATTGGTAAAGTAGAAAAAGTAGCTGGTTTATTAGTTCCTGTATTTGAGGCTAAAGCAGACAAAGCTTCTATCTTAAAAGGAATGAGTCCTTCATTAGTAAAGCAAGAATTAGAAGCTATAGAAACTGACCAAATTAAAGGTGAATTTGTTTCTGTTGGATCTTTAGATGAAGTAACTACTGGTGGTAACTGGCCTCCTTACTACGATAAAGCTGAAGCACTTGCAAAAAAAGAGTAAAAAAATAAGCGCCTTAGCGCAGTATAAAAATCTATCCATCCAATTTAGTTTGGATGGATTTTCTTTTTGTATCTCTAATTCAGAGACAAAAGACCCTATTGTTTTTACACAATATATCTTTGACTCCCCATTAGCTTCTCCTGAAGTTTTATTGAATGAAGTCATAAACATATTTGCTACTGATAAAGATTTACAGCAAGATTTCACCTCTATCTTTGCTATACATCAAAATAATTTATCTACACTTGTGCCTGATAAATATTTCAATAAAAACAATTTAGATTCTTATCTGAAATACACTGTAAAAACACTTTCTACAGATTTAATCACATATGATTCTTTAGACAAAATGGATGCTCATACTGTCTATATTCCTTATGTGAATATTAATAATTATCTATTTCAAAATTTTGGAGAGTTTGAATTCAAGCATCACTCTACTGTATTAATTAATAAACTTTTAAAACAAGTAGATAATAATTTAAAAGATTCTTTTTACGTGCACGTATCAGTTAATCAATTAGATATTGTAGTTTTTGAAAAGAATTCTTTGAAGCTTTATAATTCATTTTCTTTTCAAACAAAAGAAGACTTTATCTATTATATATTGTTTACTGCTGAACAATTAGGAATGGATTCTAATGTATTTGAATTAAGTTTTATAGGTGATATTGAAAAAGAATCAGAATTATATGATATTACTTATAATTATGTTCGTAATATTAAATTTATTAGTTCAAAATCAGGATTTTTTACCAGCAGTACCGATTTTTTAACACACACTAATTTTATTCTAGTATCCTAATGCGAATTATTTCAGGAAAATATAAAAGCAAGCGAATTTCTGCTCCTAAAAACTTACCTGTTCGTCCTACGACCGACATGGCTAAAGAATCTTTATTTAACATCTTAAATAATTTATATTATTTTGAAAATATTTCTGTAATAGACCTATTTGCTGGTACTGGAAATATTAGTTATGAATTTGCTTCTCGAGGAACTGAAACAATTTATGCTGTAGATGCTAACTATGGATGTATAAAATTTATAAATCAAACTTCTAAAGAACTTGATTTAAACATAAACACCTATAAAAGCGATGTTTATAAATTCTTAGAAAAAACACCTTTAAAGTCAGATGTAATTTTTGCAGATCCTCCATACGACTTTGAAGCTTCTCAGTTTTTAAAAATAGCTGATTTAGTTTTCGAAAAAGAGCTTTTAAATGAAGATGGAATTTTAATTATTGAACATTCTAAGCATACAGATTTAACAGAACATCCAAAACATAGTTATGACAAGCGTTATGGAGGAAATGTTTTTAGCTTTTTTGAGCTATAAAAGTTTGTTTAACTGTAAAAACTTACCAATTAACTTAGGATAACTTCCTTTTATCGAAAAAGATAAGAATTAAAGTATTAATAACCTTAACTTAAATCTCACATAACATTAAACTTATAATATGGGATTTAAAATTACACATTCTGACGGGCATTTGCATTTAAACGGGGAGTTAAATCTAAATAATCTCTCTTTTGTTAAGGAAAATGTGAATTCTTATTTTAAAAAAAATGAATCGATTGTTTTAGACATCGACAATGTAACAGCAATTGACCCTCACGGTATAGATTACATTATTAAATTATATCAAAGAGCTAAGGCTTTAGAAAAGAAATTTCTTTTTTACGGAAAAGGTTCTAGAGATATTATCGACGAATTACAATATAGAAACATTGAATAAAAATAAAAAAGAGAGCTAAAAAGCTCTCTTTTATCTTTATGAATACATTTTGTTTCTTAATTCTTTCACTTTAGGATCTTCTAAATAATCATCGAAAGTAGAATATTTATCAATAACTCCTTTAGGTGTAATTTCAATAATTCTATTAGCTACTGTTTGAGCAAACTCGTGGTCATGTGTTGAAAACAAGACAGTTCCTTTAAAGTTGATTAATGAATTATTTAATGCTTGAATCGACTCTAAATCTAAGTGGTTTGTAGGCTCATCTAACATTACAATATTAGCACGAGTCATCATCATACGAGATAACATACAACGTACTTTTTCTCCTCCTGATAACACATTACTCTTTTTTAACGCTTCTTCTCCAGAGAAAATCATTTTCCCTAAGAAACCTCTTAAAAACACTTCTTCTCTCTCCTCTTCTGTTTTGGCATATTGACGTAACCAATCTACTAAATTCAATTCTCCATTTTGAAAGAAGCTAGAATTATCTGCTGGTAAATATGATTGCGTTGTAGTAACACCCCAAGAATATTTTCCTGAATCCGCTTCTTCATTTCCAGAAATAATTTGATAAAAAGCTGTTACCGCTTTTGAATTTCTAGAAATAATAGCAACTTTATCACCTCTATTTAGGTTGATATCTACATTTGCAAATAAATCTTCTCCTTCAAAAGACTTAGATAGTCCTTCAATATTTAAAATTTGATCTCCTGCTTCTCTATCTCTATCAAAGATAATTGCTGGATAACGACGTGAAGAAGGTTTAATTTCATCTACATTTAACTTCTCTATCATTTTTTTACGAGAAGTTGCCTGTTTAGATTTAGCTACATTGGCAGAAAAACGACGAATAAATTCTTCTAATTCTTTCTTTTTATCTTCTGCTTTTTTGTTTTGTTGTGCTCTTTGTTTAGCTGCTAACTGAGAAGATTCATACCAGAATGTATAATTTCCAGAAAAGTGATTAATCTTTCCAAAATCTATATCAGAAATATGTGTACATACTGCATCTAAGAAGTGACGGTCGTGCGATACAACAATTACAGTATTTTCATAATTTGCTAAGAAGTTTTCTAACCAAGCAATAGTTTCGAAATCTAAATCATTGGTAGGCTCATCCATAATTAGTACATCAGGATTTCCAAACAATGCTTGCGCTAATAGCACACGTACTTTTTTCTTAGAATCTAAATCTGCTAATAGTGTATAATGATCTTCTTCTTTTATACCTAAGTTAGATAGCATTGTTGCTGCTGAAGAATCTGCATTCCATCCATCCATTTCTTCAAAACGAACTTGTAATTCTCCAATTTTCTCTGCATTTTCATCAGAATAATCAGCATATAAAGCATCTATTTCAGACTTAATCTTATATAATTCCTTATTTCCTTTTAAAACAGCTTCTAAAGCAGTAAACTCATCAAAAGCATAATGGTCTTGAGTTAAAACTGACATTCTTTTCCCTGGCTCTAAATGAACATTACCAGAAGTTGCTTCTTGTTTTCCTGATAAAATCTTTAAAAAAGTAGACTTTCCTGCTCCATTTGCTCCGATAATTCCGTAGCAATTTCCTTGAGTAAATTTAGTATTTACTTCATCAAATAAAACACGTTTACCAAACTGAACTGATAAATTAGAAACTGTTAACATTTATATTTTTTTAAATTTCCGTGCAAAAGTAAAAAATATACCAACCAAAAAAGAATTTGCAAGGAAATATTTAACATCTTACTTTTGATGCTTTTAATTCTTTTAACAACGAATTAACAGCTTGATTATATAGAGATGTCTATTTTTGAACACTGTATCTTTATCAAGATTATAACAAAAACATGACTAGAAATTTTATATACATAATATTAATCATATTTATAGGATGTAAAGATTCAAAAACCCCTAAATCAACATATTTTGGTGGTAAAATCATTAATCCTAAGTGTAGTTATGTTACCCTTTCTGATAATTACAACTTTAACGATACTATCTATTTAAAGAAAGATAATAGTTTTATTGGTGCTTATAAAAACTTAAAAGAGGGCTTATATATATTCAATCATGGACCAGAACACCAATACATTTATTTAGAACCAAAAGATAGTTTACTTTTCCGATTAAATACATGGGATTTTGATGAATCATTAGTTTTCAGTGGTGAAAATGCTGAACGTAATAATATACTTATTGAGTCTTTTTTACAAACAGAACAAGAAGACAAATATATTTCTAAGTATTATAAACTACCACAAGAAGAATTTTTAAGGAAAATCGATTCTCTTAAAGAGATTAGACAAAGAATTATTGATGATTATAAAAGTAAAAACAATAACATCTCTGAAAAGTTTATAGAAATATTGAATATTGCTTTACTATATCCTATATATAACTATAAAGAAAAATACGCTATTCATAATTTTGCAAAAGAAGCTCCTGAGAAATTAGTTGATTCTTATTTTAATCATCGTAATAATATAAGTACTAAAAAAGATTCTTTAATTTTTTATGGACCATATTACAGGTTTATAAAAGATAAGTTATACAATGATGTTCATCTTAAAAAGTTAAATTCTAATCCTGAGAATTTTACTAGCGATTTATTAAAAAATATTGATTCCGAGATTTCTTCCGAAGAAATAAAAAACAAACTATTATACAATACAATGGTTCGTCATTTCTTCAAAGATCCTAAAAATAAGAATGAAGCCTTTTTTACTTTCTTTAAGTTAAATACAGATATTGACCAGAAAAAGAATATTCAACGCTTAAAAAACGATCTTAAAGTATTAAAAAATGGGGAAAATATTCCTTCATTTGATTTAATAGATGCTAAAGGAGAAATGAAAAGTTTTTCAAAAATAATAAAAGGAAAAAGTACAGTTTTATTATTTAAAAACTATAAATATGCTTCTGATGAGTGGGTATCTTCTCGTATTAATTATTTAATTAAAAACAATCCTGATGTAAACTTTGTAGTTGTTAATCTATGTAGTGACTTTAAAAGATATACTAAAAATGTAGATTTTAAATACCAATATACTTTACCAGCTAAGAGCTCTGTTTGTAATTTTTCTTCAAGTAAATTCCCTCGTATGTTACTAATTGATAAGAATGGTATCATCGTAAATGGATATACAAGTTTATCTGCAAAAGATATCAACCTACAAGTCAACAACTTACAAAAAACAAAATAACGCTCTATAATTCATTTATTTAGTGTACTTTTGCGCCGTCCAAAATCTCACTAAGAGATATTTTATATTAATATTAGAATTCGCGGAGGGGCATCTGTGAGTTCTCTAAAAACCACAGTATGTCAAAATTTTTAGATTTAGGTTTGAAAGAACCTATCAATAAAGCTTTAATGGATTTAGGTTACGAAAATCCAACCGTAATTCAAGAAAAAGCAATTCCGCAAATCATTTCTTCAAAAGAAGATTTAAAAGCATTTGCACAAACAGGTACAGGAAAAACTGCTGCTTTTAGCTTACCTATTATAGAGCTAGCTGATCAAACAAGTTTAAATACTCAGGCAATTATTCTGTCTCCTACTCGTGAATTAGCTGTTCAAATAGGTAGAAACATTGAAGAATTCTCAAAATACTTACCTAACTTAAAAGTAGCTACTGTTTATGGTGGTGCTAACATTGAGGAACAAATAAGAAAACTTAAGCGAGGAGTTCAAATTGTAGTTGGAACTCCAGGAAGAACTGTTGACCTTATTAAAAGAAGAGCTTTAAAGCTTGGAAACGTTCAGTGGCTAGTATTAGATGAGGCAGACGAAATGTTAAACATGGGTTTCAAAGATGAGTTAGATCAAATCCTTGAAGCTACACCTGAAACTAAACAAACATTATTATTTTCTGCTACTTTTCCAAGAGAAGTAGAAGCAATAGCTCGTAATTATATGTCAAACCCTGCTGAAATTACTTCAGGGCAAAAGAATCAAGGTTCTGACAATGTAAGTCACGAATACTATTTAGTAAATGAAAGAACACGTTACCCTGCTTTAAAGAGAGTAGCTGATTTAAATCCTAATATTTACGCAATTGTATTTTGTAGAACTCGTAGAGAAACACAAGAAGTTGCAAACAATTTAATACGCGATGGTTATAATGCCGATGCTTTGCATGGTGATTTATCACAAGGACAGCGTGATGGAGTAATGGATAAATTCCGTAAAAAGACTATTCAAATATTAGTTGCTACTGATGTTGCTGCTCGTGGTTTAGATGTAAATAACTTAACACACGTTATCAATCACAAATTACCAGATCAGATAGAAAATTATAATCACCGTAGTGGTAGAACTGGTAGAGCTGGTAATAAAGGAGTTTCTATTGCTTTAGTTACAAGAAAAGAACAAGGTAGGTTACGTCCTATTGAGCGTATTCTTAAAAAGAAGTTTGTTCATACACCTGTTCCTTCTGGAAAAGAAATATGTCAAAACCAATTATTTCATTTAATTGATAAGGTTCATAATACTGAAGTAAATACTGAACAAATCAATAACTTTTTACCTAGTATTTATGAGAAGTTAGAAGATTTATCTCGTGAAGAGCTAATTCAGAAATTTGTTTCTTTAGAGTTTAATACCTTCTTATCATACTACGAAAATGCTCCGGATTTAAATGATTTATCTTCAAGAGATAACTCTAGAGGAAGATCTACTAATGAGAACATGACTCGTTTCTTTATTAATTTAGGTAGAAAAGACAAATTAAATCCAGCTAAATTAATAGGTTTAATCAATGATCAGAATATTACTGATAAAATTGAAATTGGGGCTATTGATATTCTAGATACCTTCTCTTTCTTCGAAATTGATAAGAACTTTGAAAAGGAAACTTTAGATACTTTTAGTACTAATAATCCTGATTTTAACGGTAGAACTGTTAATATTGAAATTACTAAATCTGATCGTGGTGGAGGTAGAAAACCTCGTAGAAACGGAGGTGGTAAATTTAGCGGAAAAAGAAGAAGTAGTGACAACAGAGACAGAGATAACAACAAAGGGGGATTTGGTAGAAGACGTAATAACGATAGTTCTAACAATTCTTCTAGAAGAAGTAATAATAAAGCTTCTGCTGGATTTGGAAGAAAGCGTAGAAGAGATTAATTCCATATCATATATACATAAAAAAAACAGCTCAAATGAGCTGTTTTTTTTATGTATAATTATAGTTTTTTTAGTTCCAAAAACTACTATTGATTACCCAATATTATAGGCATTCCGCTTTTACCAGATCCTATTAATACCACTTTACTATTAGGTGATTCTGATAATTTTAAAGTAGCTTCTATTCCTTTTTCTTGTAATATTTTATCTGTTAACGAAGCACTTAAAATTTTGTTCGCAATTGCTTTACCTTCTGCATCAATCTTTTGTCTTTCAGCTTCTTTCTTTGCCTTTGCTAATCTAAATTCATATTCTAAAGATTCTTGCTCTTGCTTTAACTTTGTCTCAATTGCTGTTCTAATTGTAGTTGGTAATTTTACATCTTCAACTAAAACTCTTTTTACGATTAAGAACTGATCTTTTAAAACTGTTTTTACTTCATCTAAAATTTCTTGTTCAATTACATCTCTTTTACTTGAATATAATTGTTCAGGAGTATAACGCCCAACAACACTTCTTGCTGCTGCATTAATTGCTGGGTCTAACAATTCACGCTCGTAATCTTCTCCCTTTGTTTTAATTAACATTCCTAAGTTATTAAACTCTGGTTCATACCATATTGTTCCATTAACTTTTACTTCTAATCCATTTACAGAAAGCACATTCATTTCGTCTGATACTGATTGTTGACGTACTTTTCTTATAATCATCTTATTCCAAGGAGCTACAATATGAAATCCTTCTCCATATGTTTTCTCTGTATTAATACCATCTCCTAATGTTTCAAATATAACTCCTCCCTCTCCAGGTCCTATTGTTACTGTTGATTTAGAAAATATAATAATTACTACAACGGCTATTATACCCAGTAAAAAAAGCCCTTTAGGTAATTGTAAATCTAATTGTTGTCTATTATTCATGTCTGTTTTTTATTTATATCAAAAATACTGAATTAATTTTCTTTATATCGTAACAATCGTAATGCATTAAATACAACCAATAAAGTTGATCCTTCATGAATTAGTACAGCTGGACCAATTTTAGCAAATCCAAATAAGGTAGCAGGTATTAATACAGCAACAATACTCAAGCTAATCCATAAATTTTGTTTAATTATTGCTTTTGATTTTCTACTTAAACCTATTACAAATGGCAAATTTTCTATTTTATCGCTCATTAAAGCTACATCTGCTGTTTCTAAAGCAACATCACTACCTGCAGCCCCCATAGCTATTCCTACAGTACTATTCGCCATTGCAGGAGCATCATTAACACCATCGCCAACCATTGCTACTTTACTATCTATTAATTTTAATTCTTCAATTGCTTTTACTTTATCTTCTGGTAATAGATTTCCTTTTGCTTCTGTTAAACCAATCTGATTAGCTATTGAATCTCCTACATTTTGATGATCTCCTGTTAACATCACCATTTTTTTTATTCCTATTTCTTTTAAACGTTTTAATGTATTACTTGCTAAGCCTCTAGGTACATCCATAACACTCAATAATCCTATTAACTTAGTATTAAACGCAACTAACATTACCGTTTGTCCATTTCCTAGTAAATCATTCATTTGTTTATTTACTTTTTCTGAAATAGCAATATTTTTATCAATCATTAACTTTTCATTACCTATAAACACCTTTTTCTCTTTATAGTTTGCTGAAATTCCTTTTCCTTGTATTGCTTTTATCTTAGATGCTTCATTTGAATTTTTAATAAAAAACTGCTCTTCTATATCTTTTGAAATTGCTTTTGCTAATGGATGATTACTCAAACTCTCAACAGATAAAACAATATCTAAAAATTCTTTTTCATCAAAATTATTTAAAGGAATAGCATTGGTTAATTTTGGTTTCCCTTCAGTTAAGGTTCCAGTTTTATCAAACGCTATTGTTGTTAAACTTCCTAAATCCTCTAACGCTCTTCCTCCTTTAATTAAAACTCCTTTTTTGGCTGCTCTAGCAACGCCACTTAATACTGCACTTGGTGTAGAAATTGCTAATGCACATGGACTTGCAGCAACTAACACTGTAATTGCTCTATAAATACTTTCATCAAACGTTTCATCTAGTATTAGATATGCAAAACACAAAGAAATAACTAAAACTACTACTAATGGTACAAACCATTTTTCAAATTTTTTAGTAAGTAATTGTGTAGGTGACTTTTGAGTTTCCACCTCACTTACCATTTTTACTAATCGAGATATAGTACTATCTACACTTAATTTTAGTACTTTAACCTCTAGTATGCTATCTCCATTTATTGTTCCTGTATAAACTATATTTTTAGCATCTAAATTATTAAATTCTATAATTGAATTAGAATCTAAAATTGCTTCTTTATCTACAGGCATACTTTCTCCTGTTATAGAAGCTTGGTTTATACTACTACTTCCTTTTACAATAACTCCATCTGCTGCTATTTTAGAATTAGGTTTAACTACAATTATATCGTTAACTTTTAACTCTTCAACTCCTATTTCGATAATTGAATTGTTTCTTTTTACTAAGGCTAGTTTAGGTGATAATTCACCCAATGCTTCTATAGATTTTTTAGCTTTATTCATTGCATAATTTTCTAATGCGTGTCCTATACTAAATAGAAATAGTAATAAAGCTCCTTCTTCCCATTTACCTATGTAAGCTGCTCCAACAGCAGCTATAAGCATTAAAAAATCAATTTCAAATCGGCCTTTTTTAATTTTTTCTATTGCTTCTTTAGTTGTAAACCAACCTCCTAAAACAAAAGCACTTATAAAACTACCTAAAGCGTAATGTACTGGTAAATTAATTGCATTTTCAATAACTAAACCTGTAAAAAAGAATACACCGCTTAAAATTGCAAAATAAAGTTCTGTTTTTTCTCCAAATATACCACTGTGTTTATGGTCATGATTATGATTTTCAGACATATTTTATATTTTCTTAATTGACCTCTTTTTTAATAAAAAGATGCATTATGAGGTATCTTAAATTTTTAAACCTAAGTTACCTCATTTTTTATTTAGTGTGCATGTCCATCCATTCCTCCTGCTTGTTGCAACAGTTTCCCTTTTAAGAAATGAGCTCCTTTCGTGACTACTTTTATATTATAATTGTTATTCTGAATCATTTTTATCTCTGTAAAACCGTTATCTGTATTACCTAGCGTAACTTCTAATGGTACAAATTCCTCATTACTTTTAGCCATGAAAATAAAACTTTCTCCTTCATTATCTATAATAGCTTTTTCTGGAACTGCAAATACTTCATTACCATCCAATAAAACTTGTGCATTGATAAACATTCCAGATTTTAAACGGTTTTGTTCGTCTTCAAAATGCCCATGAACATTTACTGTTTTAGTCTTATCATCTACTTTTTGGCTTATTAACTTTATATATCCTTCATATGAAACATCTAATCCTGAAGGTGTAAAAATAAAAGTGTCTCCTTTTTTTACTTTTATAATATCAGTTCCAAAAACATTCAATTCAGCGTGCATATGATCGTTATCTATAATCTCCATCATTTCACTATTCGCTGCTAAAAACATTCCTTTATTTAAATTATTTTCAACAATATACCCCTCTATTGGAGCCTTTACATAAACATATTGTTGAATTCCATTTTTTGCTACAGTTTGCGGCAATAATCCAGCCATTTTTAATTGAGAAGCATAACTACTAGCTAAACTCTTTGCCGAACGGTAAATTCCTTCTGTTATTTGAAATGATTTCTTAGAAGTTATATCGTTTTCTAATAACATTTTTTTACGCTCATAATCAGCTTTGGCTACATTTAATTTATTAATTGCTTCTAAGTATGCATATTGTAAATTGATAAAATTTGGATGCTGTAATACTGCTATCGTTTGCCCTTTATGGACTCTATCTCCAGGCAACAAATCTGTTTTAAATACAAAAGCTTCCATAGGTGCATATACAGTTGCTTTACTTTGAGGAGGCACTTCTATTGTCCCCGTTACTTCTATGCGATCTCTAATTTGCTTTTTACCAATACTTTCAACCTTAATTTTTGCTGTTTCAAATTGCGCTTTTGTTAAATGTATCTCGTTTTCATTATGATTGTCCTTCACTGAAGAAGATTTTGTTTCTTTATTTTTATCTTCTTTAGCATGATCATGTCCTGAATGATCTTCTTTACAACTAATGGTTATTATTGTAATTAATATTAAAATGATTTTTTTCATATTATAATGTCTTTTAACTCTATAATTCTTAAGAGTTTATATATTATTTCTTATTCTTTAATGTAAAACTCGTATGCTATTACGGTTTGATTGTAATTATTTATAAGTAATAAATAATTCTGCATTACTTGAAAATAGGCATTAAAACTCTGGTTATATTGATAAGCATCAATTTCTCCAGACTTGTATGCTATTTCTAATTTTTCAATAAATTTTTCTGCTTGTTTTTTTGTTTCTTCAATACTTAAAAGTTCGCTTTCTAAATACTTTATTTGTTTTTGTAAACTTTTAAAATTGTTTTTAATTGCTATTTTTTTCGATTCATTTTCAAAAGCTATCTCTTCTTTAAGAATCTTTTGCTTTTTAATTTTTGCTTTATTTGACCAAAATGACAATGGAATATTAACTCCTACATTAAAACCTGTATACCCATTATTATTTCCAGTTTTTCTATTGATAACTCCCGCTTTTAACTCTGGAAAATAAATAGCTTTTGCTGTAGAAATACTTCTCTCTGCTACTTTGTTACTTTTTTCTAACGCCTGTAAAAATGTATCTGAAAGTGTATCTTTCTGAATTGAAATCTCTTTTTTCTTTGGAAATTTAGTCGCTGGAACTATTGCTGATGTCAATTGTAATAATTCTTTTAACTGATTCTCTACCAATAAAAAATCTTTATAAACTTTATTCTTTTGAGATTGTACTCCTAAAGATTGAATTGTTGTTAAATCATTTTCTAAACCACCTATTTCTCCTGATTTATGTAACTTTTTGGCTATACTCTTTATTTGGTTAGTATTGTCTTGTTGATTCTCCATTAGAGAAATCAATCCAAATAAATAATGCCATTCTTGGTATAGCTTTTTTACCCTTGTTATCGTTTCTTTTTTAGAAACTTCTCTTAAAGATTTTGCTAAATCAAGTTTTGATTTAGCTAATTTTCTTTTTTGAATATGTGATAATATTGAGCCGAAATTTTGATTTATAGCCCACTCCTGCTCTGTTAAACCTGGTGCTATTCCTACGTCTTGATATTGTACAGATGTTGGGTTTAAAGCAATAGCTCCAGAAATTGCTGCTTTATTTTTATCTACATTTAAATTTGCTTTCTTCAATAAAACATCTTTTTTCAAAACCATGTTTATAGCTTCATTCTCTGTTAACTTTTGAGGAATTTCTTGAGCTGTTATTATCGATACACTAAATAATAAAATAAGAACTGTAACTGCTTTATTTAATACTACCTTTTTAACTTTTACTGTTTCAAATATCATATATAAAACAGGTAATATTAATAGGGTTAATAAAGTTGCTGATATTAAGCCACCAATTACAACAGTAGCTAATGGTTTTTGAACTTCTGCTCCTGCCGATGAAGAAATTGCCATTGGTAAAAAACCAAGAGAGGCTACTGCTGCTGTCATTATTACTGGCCTTAACCGAATAGAGGTTCCCTTTTTAACTATTTCTTTTAAATCGGTTAGACCATCTTTCTTTAAACGATTAAACTCAGCTATTAACACAATACCATTTAATACGGCTACACCAAATAAAGCGATAAAACCTATCCCTGCTGATATTGAAAATGGCATATCTCGTAACCATAAAGCAAAAATTCCTCCAATTGCCGACATAGGAATTGCCGTATAAATTAAAATACTTTGTTTAATTGATTTAAATGTTATGTATAATAATAGAAATATTAGTAATAAGGCTACTGGTACTGCTATTCCTAAACGAGCACGAGCCTCTTCTAAATTTTTAAAAGTACCCCCATACGTAATATAATAACCTGGATCAAACTGAATTTTACTATTTACTTTCTGTTTTAACTCTGCAACAATACTTGCTACATCACGTCCCCTAACGTTAAATCCTACTGTTATTCTACGTTTTGCATCATCTCGTTGTATCTGATTTGGACCTGTTTCAAAATTAATTGTTGCTACATTGGATAATGGTATTTGAACTCCATTAGGTGTAGTTATATACAATTTTCGAATATCTTCGATATTATCTCTATTCTCTTTTGCTAATCGAACTACCAAGTCAAAACGTTTCTCCCCTTCATATACATACCCTGCATTTTGCCCAGCAAATGCTGCATTAATAGCCGTATTTACATCAGAGATATTCAAACCATAATAAGCTAATTGACTACGATTATAATCTATAACTATTTGTTTTAAACCAGTTACTTTTTCAACATACAAATCTTCTGCTCCTGCTACTTCAGGAATAATACTATTTAGTTTATTGGCATATTTTACTAACTTATTTAAATCTTCACCATAAATCTTTAATACTACATCTTGTCTTGCCCCAGTCATTAACTCATTAAAACGCATTTGTATAGGTTGCTGGAATCCATAGGAAACTCCTAACATATTATCTTCTAATACCTTTTGCATTTTATTAGTTAATTCATTTTTTGTATTAGCCTTTGTCCACTTATCTTTATCTTTTAAAATAATTATGATATCGGAAGCTTCAATAGGCATAGGATCAGTAGGAATTTCTGATGAACCAATTCTACTTACAATTTGTTCTATTTCATCCGGAAATTCTTTTAATAACAGCTCTGATGATTTATTAGACACATCAATAGTATAAGACAATGAACTTCCTGTAGATACTACTGTTTGCACCGCTAAATCTCCTTCATCTAATGAAGGGATAAATTCAGACCCCATTCTTGAAAATGTAAACAAACTCAATCCGAAAATAGCTACTGCTATAATGATTACTTTTTTCTGATTATTTAGTACTAACTCTAACAAAGGTGAATATGCTCTTTGTATTGACTCTATTATTTTATCAGAAATATTTTTCTTGTTATTAATTGTCTTTTTTAAGATCAATGCACTCATCATAGGTACATAGGTTAAAGACAAAATAAAAGCTCCTAGTATTGCAAAACTTACTGTCATAGCCATTGGCTTAAACATCTTACCTTCAATACCAACCAATGCTAAAATTGGCAAATACACTATTAAAATAATAATTTCTCCAAAGGCTGCACTAGTTCTAATTTTTGAAGCAGAATTATATACTTCTTCATCCATTTGCTCTTGCGAAAGCTTTTCTCCTGACTTTTTTAATCCTAAATAGTGCAAAGTAGCTTCTACAATAATTACAGAGCCATCTACAATAATTCCAAAATCAATAGCACCTAAACTCATTAAGTTTCCTGAAACTCCAAAAACATTCATTAAGCTAATTGCAAACAACATTGCCAATGGTATTACTGAGGCTACAATAAGCCCTGCACGCAAATTCCCTAATAATAACACAAGGATAAATATGACTATCAATGCTCCTTCAATAAGATTTGTTGCAACAGTACTAATTGCTTTATCAACTAGTTTTGTTCTATCTAAAAATGGTTTAATTGCTACACCTTCTGGCAAACTGTTTTCTATCTGAACAATTCGTTCTTTTACATCTTTGATTACTTTTGAGGAGTTTGCTCCTTTTAACATCATTACTATTGCCCCTACGACTTCTCCATCTGCATTTCTAGTCATTGCTCCATAGCGTACCGCATGCCCTAACTGTACTTTACCTATATCTTTTATTAAAATAGGTGTTCCATTTTCAGCATTTTTTACAACTATACTTTTTATATCTTCTGGTTTATTAATTAAACCTTCACTCCTAATAAAATATGCTTTCGGGTTTTTATCTATATAAGCTCCTCCTGTATTTTGATTGTTTTTCGCTAATGCTTCATAAACTTCACTAATACTTACATTCAAGGCTTGTAATCGTTCTGGTTGAATTGCAACTTCATATTGCTTTAAAAAGCCTCCAAAACTACTCACGTCTGCTACGCCTTCTATTCCTAGTAATTGACGTCGAACTATCCAATCCTGAATAGAACGCAGTTCCATTGCTGAATACTGCTTTTCGAATCCTTTTTTGGCATATAATGTATATTGATATATTTCTCCTAAACCTGTAGTTACTGGTGCCATTTCTGGAGTTCCTACTCCATCTGGTATTTGATTTTTTGCTTCAACAAGTCGTTCACTTATTTGTTGACGTGCCCAATAGATATCTACGTTATCTTTGAATACTACAGTTACTACACTTAGACCAAATCGAGAAAAAGACCTTACTTCTTCTATATTTGGAATACTCGACATGGTTAACTCTATTGGAAAAGTTACTAAACGCTCTATATCTTGAGCCGATTGTGATGGTGCTGAAGTAATTATTTGCACCTGATTATTAGTAATGTCTGGTACTGCATCTATTGGTAATTGTTTTAATGAATATATTCCCCAACCAATTAATGCAAATACCAAAGCGCCAATAATCAATTTATTTTTAATTGAAAATTTTATGATATTATCTAACATTTTTCATTTGTTTAATTCTATTTTAATACGATATGTTCCCGATTTATCTATAAATCCGGTATAGCAGATTTTAACTCTTGTAAATACAAGAATTATAAACTGTTAAACTTTAAAATGTTGAATTAAACCCTAGGAGGTTGGAAAAGTTCATCTAAATAATTAGATGCTTTTAAATGTTTGCTAAAAAGTATTTTCTTTTTTGCTTGAAGTGGTTTTACAAATAAATAATTAAATTCTTTTGTAATAATAGCATTAGATATTCCTAATAAAATACAGTGATGATGATGTTCTTTATTTCTTTCTTCTTCTGTGTCGTTTTCATGGTGAGAATCGTGATGTGCACTATCCATAGCTCCAATATGACTTTCTGTAACATCTTCATCAAAAATAATAGCATCTGTATGTGCTTGTACTGATGGTACAAACAATATTAAGATTAACATTATGATACTAATATTTTTCAAGCTGAATCTTTTAGACTAAAAACAAAATTATAAAAAAATATAATAATTCCTTTCTAAAAAGCTATTTAAGTTCTTTTCTAACTAATAGAAAAACCTGCTTTCTTTAAAAAGAATGTAGGTTTTTCACTAATAATATTAATATCTATTACTTCTTTTAGCACTTCTATTTCTATCAGAAGGTTTTTGATTGAATTTATACACAAAACTCAATGAAAATCGTTGAGCATTCCTACTTCTATCTTGGTAAATTGAAAAATTATTACCTATGATTTCTTCTCTAGACCTTCTTGTATCTAAAGCATTATAAACATTAAAAATTAAACTTCCTTTATTATTGAATATACTTTTTTGTAAACCAAAATTTAAATTTGTTATAGGTTTTGATTTAGTTTGTGCGTTACGTTCTTCTCCTTGATGAAAAACTCGTGTTTGTAACCTTAATGTTTTAAATGGTCTTAAATTCATTGTCAAATTGGTAAACCATGTATTACTAGAAAAATCAGCTACTTGATTATTTAATATACCTTTTTGTTGAAATCTATAAGCATTAAAATCTCCTGAAAAGCGTAACCATTTTAATGGATTATAAGAAGCTGACAACTCTACTCCATAACGTTTTTCATTATCTAAATTTACTGGTGACTGAATAAAAACACCTTCATTATTTTGTACTGTTTCGTATTGAAATGCATTATTGGTATCTGAATAATAAACAGAAGGATTCAACTGGAATTTATTTCCTCTATACATTATCGAAAGTTCTATTGCATCTGTAAATGATGGCCTTAACGCTGGATTTCCTGTAAACCTAGAAGTAAAATCTTTTAATTGAAAAAATGGATTTAATTGCCATAATGATGGACGTCCAATTCTTTTACTATAATTGATTTGTCCACTTAAGTTTTCTTTAAATTCATAACCTAAAGTAGCTGATGGAAATAAGTTTGTATATGTATCTTTTAAATTTAACGTAACATCTGAGGCGTCAATATCAATTTTAGTGTTTTCTATTCTCAACCCTAACTGATAATTTATTTTTCCTTTTTTTGAATTTATTTGCGCGTAGCTAGACAATATTTTTTCTTTATAATCTAATTGATTATTAATGTTATCTATTATTTCAAATTGACCATTGATTAATTCTTCAGCTAAAAACTCATTTGTAATAGTTCTATTCTCAAACTTCGCTCCTATTTCTAAATTTGTTTGCTCACTTAATGGTGTTGTAAAATCTGATTGAATTACAATATCATCTGTACTTCCCTTTCCTTTAGTTTGTATTGTTGTTTGAGCAATAGTAGTTGTAGGAAATTTTTCATCTGTTTGTAAATGCCAATCTTTTTCACTATTCCAAAAATCATATTGAAAATCGATTGTTAGTTTTTGTCCTTTTTTAGCAAAGTTTTTTGTGTAATTTGCTTCTAATTGATTGTAATCTCTTTCTTCTACAGAGTTACCAATAGTTTGTAAGGATTGTGCTAAAACTCCAGAGTTAGAAAAATCAAAGAATAAGTTAGTTACATCAGTATCTTTAGTTTCGTTTCTATAATAAGCTATGGTAACTGTATTTTTATCATTTATATAATAGTCGGTACCAAAATAAAACAACTGTCCATCATCATGCCTATCTTCATCTTCACTTTGATTTAAAAAAGTAGTTACATTATTATCTGTAGTAGTTTGTTTCTTAAAATACTCTCCTTCATAATCAGTATATCTAATTCCTAAATTTGTAAAAAAATTGAATTTATCCGCTTTATAATTTAAATTCCCTATTGCTCTATAATCATCTGGAATCCCAGCAACTAAACGTACTTGACCATTTAATCCTGATTTTCTATTCTTTTTAAGTATAATATTAATAATTCCTGCTGAACCTGATGCATCATATTTTGCTGATGGATTGGTAATTACTTCTATACTTTCTATAACATCTGCTGACAATTGCTCCAATGCTTGCGATTGCGATAAAGCTGAACGTCTTCCATTAATCATTACCTGTACATTCGCATTTCCTCTTAAACTTACTGTTCCAGTTGGACTTACATTTACTGAAGGTACATTACTTAATACATCAGAGGCAGACCCACTTTGCGAGGTAATATCTTTTCCTACTCTAAATACTTTTTTACCTAATTTTAACGACACTTCTGATGTTTCCGCTTTAACTACTACTTCATCAAGTGTTTTAGTATCTTCTTTAATTGTAATACTTCCTAAGTTAACTATACTTTGCTCTTTTGTTATTTTTACTTTTCTCTCAACAGTTACAAAACCTATGTATTCAATTTCTAAATTATAATCACCAACCTTTACTTTAGAGAACGTAAATTCCCCTTTATCATTGGTTACAACTCCTTCTATTAAATTATTAGTAGCATCTTTAAGTACAACTGTTGCATACGGTAACGTTTCATTTGAAGCATCTATAACTTTTCCTAAAATTTTTCTATTGCTAGATTGTTTTTGAGCTACTACTGAAATACTAAAAAGTAAACAGAAGAATAGATTCATAAGTGGTTTCATATTTTGTGAGTTTTAATTTTCATCAAAAATGAATAGAAAATTCTCCCTTTTCATTTAAAACTATGTGAACTGCTCTAACAATTTGCAAACTGCTCTAAAAACACTTTTATTTCGTTTACTTTTACCTTACAATTAATATTCATGAAAAAACTATTCTATCTCATCCTTTTGTTATCTAGTATCTCTTGTAAATATGAATTCAAAAGATATAAGCATAGAGACAAGATGTATAAAATTCAAAGAAGTTTTTTATTCAAAACTGGAGACAATCCGTTATGGGCTACAAAAGATTTTGATGATAGTAATTGGAATATTGAAAATAAAGTTCCTGAAGGAGATGATATTTTTTGGACTAGAAAAATAATTAATATAACAGAAGTTCCTGATTCTCTACAATTAATAGGTATAAATATCAATGCTTTTGGAGCATATGAAGTGTTTTGGGATGGTGTTTTAATAGGTAGAAATGGAGAACCTGGAAATGAATTAAACAATGAAAAAACAGGAAGAACGACAGATAAATATCTAATTCCAAACAACTTACTTGAATTAGGAAACCACACTTTAGCCTTACGAATGTCGCAACTTTACGAAAAAGGAGCTCCTCGTGGAATTTATATATACATAAAAGATTATAACGAACTAGTTACCGATAAGTTAAAAGATACTATTTATATCAATATTTTGGCTGGAGCATTTTTACTGGCCACTATTTACTATTTCTTTTTATACATAAGTGATAGGAAGCAATACACAATGTTGTTATTTAGTATTTCTAGCTTTTTATTTTTCTTACTAATTATACTAGAATATATTAAGTTTTACATTCCAATACACTATTCACATTTTGTTTTACGTTTAGAAGCTATTGGTTATTTAACTTTATTCATATCCTTTATAGTTCCTTATTATTTTTCTGTACAGTTCACTTTTCCTTTCCGAAAATGGTTTTTCTTAGCATATAGTATTTTTCTAATATGGATTCATCAGTATTACTCACATTCATATGATCATACAGCTTTATTTTTAGCTCAGATGATGTGGCTCTCTTCTACTCTAATTATCTGTTACGCTATATACAAAAAACAGAAAGCCGCTATTGTTGTTTTGTTTGGTTTATTATTGAGTTTTACTGTATATAAAATATCCATTTTCGATGTAAGCTTATTTGTAAGTTTTGCTATTATTTCTTTATGTATGTTTTATATATTATCAATAAAACTAAAAGAGCAAAGACTCGCTTTTGAACATACAATAGCAGAATCTACCAGATTAAAATATGAATTATTAAAAAAGAAAATACAGCCTCATTTTTTAATGAATACCTTAACTTCTTTAATCGATTGGGTTGAAGAAGCTCCTGATAAAGGCGTTGAATTTATTGAAGCTTTAGCAGGCGAGTTTGATTTATTAAATCAAGTAGAAAATGAAACTTTAATTCCAATTTCTCAAGAAATAAAGCTATGTAAAAGTCATTTGAATATTATGAGGTATAGGAAAGAAATAGAATACCTTTGGGAAGATGAAGGTGTTTTAAATGATGATTCTCAAACCATTCCTCCTGCTATTATTCATACTTTACTTGAAAATAGTATTACACATTGCTTACCTCTTAAAAACAACTCAATGCGTTTTAAATTGGTCGTAGAAACAAGTGATAATAAACAAAAATATACCTTTCTAACCTATGCTAAAGTTAGAAGCTCTCAAAAAGATAGATCAGACGGAACTGGTTTTAAATATATCAAAGCACGTTTAACCGAAAGTTATAAAAATAATTGGAGCTTTAGTTCTGAGCCTACTGAAAATGGATGGAAAAATGTAATAACGATTATAAAATAGCTTATGAAAATTTTAATTATTGAAGATGAAGCTCGTATTGCTAAAAGAGTGGAACGTATGACCAAAGAGTTCTTTTTAAATACACTTCAAGAATTAACTTGTATACATTCCTTAACAGAAGGCATAGAACATATTCAAAACAATCAATTAGACTTATTATTACTTGATTTAAACCTGAACGGTGAAAGTGGTTTTGACGTACTAAAAAATAGTGTTTCAGAATCTTTTCATACCATTATTATTTCAGCCAATAAACATCAGGCACTAACCGCTTTTGAATATGGGGTTTTAGATTTTGTTCCTAAACCTTTTAATAAAGCAAGGTTAGAACAAGCTTTTAATAGAATTATACGAAAAGAAGAAGTAACTACAGAAAATCTTCAATATTTAGCTATTAAAAAACGTACTGGAGTGCAATTAATAGATATTAAAAATGTACGATATATCAAAGGTGCAGGCGTGTATACCGAAGTGTTTTTATCAAACAATCAGAAAGAATTACACGACAAATCTTTAGAAAAACTTTCTCAATTATTACCAGAATCTTTTCAACGTATTCATAAATCATATCTAGTAAAAATTACTGAAATCAAAGAAATTATTGTACAAACTGGTAGTAAATATTCTGTTGAATTAAATAACGGCGAAATTCTCCCCGTTGGTAGAACTAAGTATAAAGAATTGAAAAAACTATTTTTATAAAAAAAGGTTGAAAATTTATTTTTTCAACCTGTCTTTAGTGTATTCTATTTTTGTTTTTCCGTGGGCTATTGGACTTCCATCTTCATCTAAACTAACCATAACTATTTTATCAATAGCAATAATAGTTTTATGAGTAATCTTATTACGTACTTCACAATTTAAAGTAATTGATGATCTTCCAAATTTTACAACTTCAATACCAATTTCTATTATATCTCCTTTTTTAGCTGAGCTTACAAAATCTATTTCAGACATAAACTTTGTTACTGTTTTAGGAATTTCTAATTGAATAATAGCATATAAAGCTACTTCCTCGTCAATCCATTGTAACAATCGCCCTCCAAATAAAGTTCCATTTGGATTTAAATCTTCTGGTTTTACCCATTTTCTAGTGTGAAATCTCATATATTTTATTTTACTACAAATTTCAATATTTAGGTCTTGTTAACCTATCAAACATCATTTGTTTTTTATATTTTACCATAGTATTTTCTAATAAACCACTCTATAGATAAGAGTCCAATAATTAAAAACAACGTCCATTTCCAATTAATTAAATTTTCTTTATTACTAATTGATTTTTGGGTTGTATAATAAGATTTATTAAGGGATAAATCTTCTAGTAAATTATCAACTGAGTTTGTATAAAACAACTTTCCTTTTGTTTTTAAAGCTAATGAATTAAGCTTTTTATAATTAGCATTTGTAAACTGTTCTTCTATTTGATAATCGGTTATTTTAAATTTTCCATAACTATTTATATTTTGATTTTTTACCGACACTCTATAACTATAATCACCAGAAGTTAAGCCTTCAACCGATACCTGAAATGAATTATTTACAAGTGAAAATGGTAAAGTTTTTTTCTCTTTACTCTCTGTATTTGTAATTGTTAGCTGTAGTTCTGCTCTATTATCAAATTGGTAATTTTTATCTACATAAAAAGCTGTGATGCTAATTGGTACATTGGCCGCATATAAACGTTCTGCACTAACTTCTAATCTTTTTCTTTTTTTATTAGACGCTAAATATTGAGTTAAGCTACCTATAAATGTATCGAACGTTTCAAAAGATTGTTCTTTTAAAAAACTTGCTGCTCTCCATTTCCAAATTCCTTCTCCAAATAAAACTGCATACTTTTTTTCATTATTCTCAATGGTAGTTAACAAAGGCTGTTGCGTTTCTACTCCAGCAAATTTTTGATACAATAAACTTTGCGATTTGCTATCTAAGGTAACTTCACCAAACTTGTCTCTAAGCGGAGGAAACTCGTTAAAACCAATGTCTTTTTGTAAAAAAGTTAAAAAACCATCATTATAAATAGCTGCATATTCTTCTACTTGATTGATCGCTTGCTTTCGAACACCTAATTTTAAAGAATTTAGAAAGTTCCAATCTGTCTTAGTTCCTGAGATTACTAAATAATTTGAAGAAACTTTTTCAAAAAACTTTTTAAAATAACTATTGGGCTGATACAATACATAAAACTGATATTCTGAAAAATTAATATTCCTATCGTTAATTAAAGCTATATCTGCCTTACGTTGTTTATTACTTTCTATTGACTTTTTAAGAGCTCCTAAATCAGGATGTAAAAAAGAGCTTACTATCAACACCTTTGTTTGTTCATCAAGTACTTCTACCGAAAAGTTTTTATAGTTATTCTTTGTATTTTTTTCATTCTCAATTTTACTAATCGAAGCTGAGTAGTATTGTAAACCTTTTTCTCCTGATAACAAATTAATCGAAACTGTTTGCGATGGATTTGATGGAGAAAACTGTAGTTTTTTTGAAAAAATTCTTTTCCCTTTATGCGATATTGTAAAAGTAGAGTTTACTTGCTCTTTTCCTTGATAATACAAAAGAGTTTCTACAGGAAATTTATTTTTTATATAACTGTATTTATTTACATTCAATTGTGAAATTTGTATATCTTGATATGTAGTAGTATCACCAACAACTATAGGATATACACTTTTGTTTATATTTAAATATTCATAATCATTTCCTTTTGTTTGATTACCATCACTAATTAAAATAGTAGCGCTATTTGCTTCTTTATTTAATTCACTAATTGATATTATTGCTTGTGAAATGTCTGTTTGAGTTTCTGAAAAAGATAAACTATCTAATGCTTTTATATTTTTTCCATAAGTAAACAATTGTACATCAAACTTATCTTGTATTTTTTTATTGTTTTCAATTTCTTGTACAATGCCTGCTATCTCTTTTTCCTGCTTAAAATGTTTAACAGACAAAGAATTATCAACTAAAACAGCTAAAACTGGTTTGTTATTTTCAGTTTCAACCATTTCAATTTTAGGATTGATTAATAGTAGTAACAGTAAAAACAAACTCAATGCTTTTAAAAAGAATAAAAAAACATGGATTTTAGGCATTTTTTTAGCTTTATAAAAATATTGAAAGAAAGCAATTGCAACGCTTACTAAAACTGCTAATACTATATAAAAAAGAGTCAATGATTCCACAAAAGATATTTTAATCTGTGAATATAAAAATATCTATTCAATTAAATTAATCTAATAAGTTTTCATTTATGATTTCGGTCATAAATTAATTAGTCTATGGGTAATAATTTTGTAGTAAATATTATTAGGCATGAGTACAACAAAACAATTAACTGTAAGTAATTTAAATACTAAGACTTTAAATTTCAACCCAATAAAAACAATAAATCAAAAGATAGCAGAAGAAAAAAAGAATGCTATTGGTATATCTGTTATTTTAATAATGATAGGTACTATGATTGCTTCTTTTTCTGCGGCCTTGGCTGTGCATGGAGAAGTAAATCTGTTCCCATTAATATTTACCTGTGTGTCGGCTATGGGAGCAAATGCCTTAGCTATAAGTCAACGACCATTTAAAGTTGTTGCTTGGGGATTTATAATTAATATTTTAGGAAATATTTTATTAATTATTTACCAGCTTGCGCTTTTGGCTTAGCATCAAACATTTTAAAAAAGAGCATGGAAGCTATATTTCGTGCTCTTTCTTTAGCTTCATGAGCTTTTTTTCCAATAAAAAGATTATCAATAGTTTCAAACCATAATTGAAGCCATCTTCCAAAATGTTCTTGAGAAATGCTATGATCAAAGTTTTTATCTAAATCTTTATGTGCTTTCATAGGATTTCCTTTAAACTTACGAACAAAGAAAAGATTGGTTTCCCAAAAATCGGTAAGTTTTTGCAAATGACTTTCCCAAGTTTCATCTGGAATGGTTTTTATAAAAATCGGACCAATAAAGTCATCTTCTTTAATTTTATCATAAAAAGTAGATACTAATAAATATACATCTTCTCTATTCTCTATTTCTTTTCTATTCATCAAAAACTATTTATTAATAAGCAACAAAAGTATATCTTTATACTGTTGCAATTTATGACTTAAATCATAATGATACCTAAAGAACTTTTACTAAGCTATAACGCTCAATATAAAACCTATAAAAAAGGAGAAATTATTTTTTCTGAAAATCAAACTGCTCATAACTATTTTCAAATTAGTAATGGAGCTATTAAAATGAATAATTATAATGAAGATGGAAAAGAGTTTATTCAAGGTATTTTTTATAAAGAACAGAGTTTTGGTGAACCTCCTTTATTTATCGATGTAAAATATCCTGCCAATGCAGAAGCTATTTCTGATTCAGAAGTTATAGTAATTTCAAAAGAACAACTATTTAATTTACTCCAAGAAAACCCAGAAATTCATTTAAAAATAACACAAAGTCTAGCCAAACGTTTATATTATAAAGCAATTATAGCTTCCGAAATTTCTAGTCAAGAACCAGCTCATAGAGTTCTTCGATTTTTTGATTATTTAAAAAATGATGTCTATAAAATTAAGGGAGACTTTACTTTTAAAATAGAATATACAAGACAGCAAATTGCCGATATTCTAGGCTTACGTGTAGAAACAGTAATACGTGTAATAAAATTATTGGAAAAGAAAGGTGATCTTAAAATCTTAAAACGAAAAGTTTATCGTTAAATTCCTTTCAGATATCCTTTAACATAATATAAGTATTTTCTATTTTTGTTGCTTACAACACAACAACAAAAAATGAACTTAACACAATTAAATGCCATCTCTCCTATTGATGGTAGATACCGCAATAAAGTTGCGGATTTAGCTAATTATTTTTCAGAAGAAGCCTTAATTAAGTACAGAGTAAAAGTAGAAATAGAGTATTTTATTGCTTTATGTGAAATTCCTTTACCTCAGTTAGTTGATTTCAACAAAGATTTATATTCAAACCTTCGTGAAATTTACACTTCTTTTTCGTCTGATGATGCTCAGAAAATTAAAGATATCGAAGCAATTACCAATCATGATGTAAAAGCTGTTGAATACTTTATTAAAGAAAAATTTGATGCTTTAAATTTACAAGCTTATAAAGAGTTTATCCATTTCGGATTAACTTCTCAAGATATTAATAATACTGCCATTCCTTTATCTATTAAAGATGCAATGAATGACGTTTATTATCCTACTTTAGATACTTTAGTATGCAAATTAGCTGATTTATCTGAAGAATGGGAAAACATTCCAATGCTAGCTCGTACACATGGCCAGCCAGCCTCTCCTACTCGTTTAGGAAAAGAATTTTTTGTATTTGTAGAGCGTATTAATAATCAAGCAATACACATACAGCACACGCCACATGCAGCAAAATTTGGAGGTGCTACAGGAAATTTCAATGCACATAAAGTAGCATATCCAGACATTGATTGGAAAAATTTTGGAACCCATTTTGTTGAAGAAATTTTAGGGTTACATCATTCATTTCCAACTACTCAAATTGAGCACTATGATCATATGGCAGCTTTATACGATGGCTTAAAACGTATAAACACTGTTTTAATCGATTTAGACCGTGATGTTTGGACCTATGTTTCTAACGATTATTTTAAGCAAAAAATAAAGAAAGGTGAAGTAGGTTCTTCGGCAATGCCGCATAAAGTTAATCCAATTGATTTTGAAAATTCTGAAGGTAATTTAGGAATTGCAAACGCTATTTTTGAGCACTTATCGGCTAAATTACCTGTATCTAGATTGCAACGTGATTTAACTGACAGTACTGTTTTACGTAATATAGGAGTTCCTTTTGGACATACCTTAATTGGTTTTGCTTCAACTTTAAAAGGTTTAAATAAGTTATTATTAAACGAAGAAAAATTTGAAGAAGATTTAGAAAACAATTGGGCTGTAGTTGCAGAAGCTATTCAAACAATTTTACGTCGAGAAGCATATCCAAATCCATACGAAGCTTTAAAAGGTTTAACACGTACAAACGAAAAAATAACACAACAGTCTATTGCTAATTTCATTGATACTTTAGAAGTTTCTTCTGAAATAAAAAATGAGTTAAAAGCAATTACACCATCTAATTATACAGGAATTTAATTTTATGAATATCATCATTTTTGGACCTCCTCTTGCTGGAAAAGGGACGCAATCTAAGAACATAATCACTAATTTTGGTTTAACACATCTTTCTACTGGAGATGTCTTAAGAGCAGAAAAGTCTCAAGAAACCGATTTAGGTTTAAAAGCTTCCGAATACAGCAATAAAGGTTTATTAGTTCCTGATGAATTGGTAATGAAAATTCTTGAAAAAGTTTACACTCAAAGTGACAACAAAAAAAACTTTTTATTTGATGGATATCCTAGAAATGTTATTCAAGCAGAACACTTAATTAATATTTTAGAAAAGGATAATAATACTATAGACTTTGTTATTTATTTAAAAGTACCTAAAGAAGTATTGTTAGAAAGAGCCAAAAGAAGAGCTAAAGAAGAAAATAGAAAAGATGATGCAGATCAAAATACGGTATTAACTAGAATTGTCGAGTTTATTACCCAAACGGTACCTGCAATAGATTATATTAAAGGAAAAAACATTCCTACTCTAGAAATTGATGGAAATCAATCTATTGAAATTATTAGTCAAACTATTTACCAAAATTTAAAGTCTTTATAAACATGATTAAAGTTGTTAACTTTTCATTTTCTTTAAAAAATAGCCTTAAAGTTGCTTTTTGTCTTTTTGCTATTTCATTTATCTCTTGTTCTCCAGAAAAGAAAGGAGATCCAACTCGTTTTAAATATGGAACTTTTGAAATTCCAGCTGGAGAGGGCTATGGAAAAACTATTATTGTAAGGAAAGATAGCTTACAAATTGAAGAATACACTAAAAAAGTAAGTATTTCTACAGATAGTTTAACCACTGTTAAGGAAGAAAAACATATTGATACACTTTACATTAAGTGGAAAAATAATTTTGCCTATAACTTAAAAATGAAAAATCCAAAAACAGATTTGGATAAAGACCCTATATTTGTTCAAATTACAAAAGTAACCGATAGCTCTTATAGTTTTACAGCTAGAATTGGTTACTCTAATTTTAAACAAAAAGGAACTGTATATAAAGTAAAATAAACTATGGAAATTTTCTTACAACCCGACACTTGGGGTGCATTAGTAACCTTAACTTTTTTAGAAATTGTTTTAGGTATTGATAACATTATTTTTATATCAATAGCAGCAAATAAATTACCTGAAAACTTACAAAAAAAAGCCACTAATATAGGTTTGGTTTTAGCAATGGTATTACGTATCGTTTTACTATTTGGTATTTCTTTACTTATAGCCATGAATGCTCCATTATTTCATGTAGACTTTTCTTGGTTTAAAGCAGGAGTTACAGGACAAGCTTTAATCCTATTTGCTGGAGGTATATTTCTACTATATAAAAGTACCAAGGAAATTCATCATAAAGTAGAAGGTCATGAAGAAGATACCGAAGATGGAAAACCTCAAAAAGGATATACATTAACACAAGCTATTATTCAAATTACATTAATTAACATTGTATTCTCTTTTGATTCAATTTTAACGGCAGTTGGTATGACAAACGGTGTTGAGGGAGCTATGATTATTATGATTGCTTCGGTTGTTTTATCAATGGTTATTATGATGTTATTTGCTAACCCTGTAGGTAAGTTCGTAAACAAGCATCCAACAATTCAAATGTTAGGGTTATCATTCTTAATATTAATTGGATTTATGCTTATTGCTGAAAGTGCTCATTTATCGCATGCAAAACTATTTGGTGAAGCAATAGGTACAATTCCAAAAGGATATTTATATTTCGCTATTACTTTTTCATTATTAGTTGAAATGCTAAACATGAAAATGCGTGGAAATTCAAAAAAATAACGCTAATTAGTTAAAATTATACTATTTTTTAATAAGACCTGTTTTATAATTATAAATAGGTCTTATTTTTTTATACATTTGCGAACTGAGTTATGTTCAGCTTTAAAAGACATATTGCCCTTTTACTTATCTTTTCGTTGCTAACACCAACATTAGTTAGGGCTTCTCATGACCTTTTTGAAGATCATGAACATATTGCTTGTACTTCTAAAACAGAGCAACATTTACATGAACTAGAAAGTGATTGTGGTGATTTACACTTACAATTAAAAGTTACTTATTTTGATTTAGGTAATAATTATGAATTATTTCCTGAAGATATTCATGTAGAAAAAACTCTTAGAAGTCCAAAGCAACTAAGCTCAAATTTCACTTCACTTAAATCATCACGCGCACCGCCTAGTTATACAATAATTACGTAATCTTTTTATTCTATTATTTATAACTAAAAAATTTAATGAACTTAAAAAATATTGTTCTGATGCTTTTGTTATGGAGTTTTTCTTCTATAATAATAGCACAAGAAGAATGTACATATACATTCTCAGGTTTAGTAGATGATTTTCATGATAAATCGCCCATAATTGGGGCAACGGTTTTAATTAAAAATCAAAACAAATATGCCACTACAGATATAGATGGAAAATTTACCATCAATAATATATGTAAAGGTACTATCACAGTTGAAATTTCTCACGTTGCTTGTGAACCTAAAACTTTAACTTTTACGATAGATAAAAACCTTTATAAAATTATTGATTTAGAGCACCACATTGAAGAATTAAACGAAGTAAGCGTTAAAGCTAAGACGGGGTTAAAAACTAAAACTTCTCAAGAAACTTTAATAAAAACAAAAACTTTAGAAAAATTCAGTAGTGCAAGTCTTGGTGATGCTTTGAAAGATATATCTGGTGTGTCTTCTATTAATACTGGGAACTCTATTGTTAAACCTGTAATCAACGGTTTACACAGTAGTAGAGTGCTTATTTCTTTTAATAATGTGCGTTTACAAGATCAAGAATGGGGAATAGAACACGCTCCTAATATTGATTTAAACGCTGCAGAATCTGTTTCAGTTATAAAAGGAGCTAATGCATTACAATATGGTGGAGATGCTATAGGAGGAGTTGTTATTGTTAATCCCTCAAAAGTTCTTATTAATAAAGATACTTTATATGGAAAAACAATTCTTTCTCAGCAATCTAATGGAAGACTTTTTAATATTACTAGTAGTTTGCAAAAAAATTATGCAAAGGGCTGGTATATAAATGGACAAGCTTCATACAAAAGAGCTGGTGATTTTAGAGCACCTGATTACTATTTGACAAACACAGGAATAGATTCTAAAGCATTTACAATTGCTACAGGATTTAAAAAGTTCGATAAAGGTTTTGAACTTTTTTATAGTCACATAGCCAATAAAATAGGAATTCTAAGCGCCTCTCATGTAGGTAGTGCTTCTGACTTAAGAAATGCTATTAATAGCCCTACTCCATTAAAAATAAGTGATTTTAGTTATACAATAGACAACCCAAAACAAGATGTTACTCACCAATTACTTAAAGCTAGTTATTATAAACGTTTTAAAGGAATTGGTAAATTATCTTTACAATATGACTTCCAAAGCAACAATAGATTAGAGTTTGATTTAAGAAGAGGTGACAATAAAAATTTAGCAGCCACTGATTTATTATTAAACACTCATTCTTTTAGAGCCGATTTAAAAATGGATGCAAATCCTGATCGAATTTATAAATTTGGAATTATTGGAAGTTACCAAAATAATTTCCCTGACCCAGCAACTAAAGTAAGAAGAATCATACCTGATTATGATAAATATACTTTTGGAGCTTATGGAATTGGAAATTATAGGTTTGAAGACATCTTACTAACTGCAGGTATTAGATACGATTTTGAACATATAGATGCTAAAAAGTTTTATCAAATTTCAAGATGGAATAGTTTAGGTTATCAAAATGATTTTAGTCATATTATAATTGATCCAAATGTACAAGGCACTCAATTATTGGCAAATCCTGTATTTACTTACCATAATATTTCGGCATCATTAGGTATTTCTTATGATATTAATGAAAAAAGTTCTTTAATTGCTAACTATGGTTTAGCAAATAGAGCGCCTAATGCTTCTGAATTATTCAGTGCTGGGTTACATCATTCTGCTGCCAGAATAGAATTAGGAGATTTACGTATACAACCAGAAACGTCTAATAGATTTTCTGCTACTTATAATTTTAACCACAAAAAACTTGATTTTTCTGTTGAAGGGTTTTACAACTTTATAAATGATTTTATATACATAGAACCATCAGGAGCTGAATTAACACAACGTGGTACTTTTGTTACTTGGGATTATAAACAAGTAAACGCACATTTATTTGGTATCGATACTAATATAAGTTATCAAATAAATAAAAATTTAAGTATCGGAAATAAAACTTCGTTTCTTAGAGGAAAAGATACAAGTAACAAACGTGATCTTATAGATATTCCTCCATTTAAGACGGTAACGCAACTTACTTTTAACAAAGCTGAATGGTATAATTTCAATGCTTCTGTTCAAAGTGAATTTAATGCTAGACAAAACAATTTCCCTAACAACAATTTTGACATTTTTATCCCTCAAACTAATAGTTATGAACTTGTTGATATTAGTACACCTCCCAATGCTTACCATTTATTAAATTTTTCGTCAGGTATAGAGTTTAATCTATTTAAAACCAATATGGGATTAACATTTTCTGTAGACAATATACTTAATACCAGTTATCGAAATTATTTAAACAAACTACGCTACTTTGCTGATGATTTAGGGAGAAACTTTAAAATTCAATTAAAAATTAATTATTAAAAAAACACATTATGAAACTTATTAAATTATTTTCAATACTTACTATTTTTTCTTTAGTATTCGCTTCTTGTTCTGATAGTACTCCTACTGTTGTAAATGAAGAGGAGGTTATAACAACAATGAAAATTGTATTAACTCCTAATGGAGGAGGTAATGCTGTAACTATCCAAAGTAGAGATTTAGATGGTGATGGTCCTAATCCACCTGTAATTACTCCAAGTCCAATTTCACTTGCTGCAAATACAACTTATAGTGCGGTTATTACTTTATTAAATGAAACTGAAAATCCTGCTGGAAATGTAACAGACGAAGTAGCTAAAGAAGCTGATGAGCACCAATTCTTCTATAGTGCTAGTGGAATTGCTGGTACTTTTACTTATGCAGGAGCTAACGATTCTAATGGAAACCCAGTTGGAATTCAATTTACAGTTGCTACTGGAGCTGCTGGAAATGGAACTTATACAGTTACTTTAAGACATGAGCCTAACAAATCGGCTACTGGTGTTAAAGGTGGAGATATTACTAATGCTGGTGGTTCTACTGATATCGAAGTTAGCTTCCCTATTATATTACAATAATAAACTATTTATATTGTAAAAAACCTCAGGTTAATCCTGAGGTTTTTTATTTACTCTTTTAGATAGTATTAAGAATCAAAAACTCCCCAAAATTGGGGAGTTTTCTTCTTATATAAACAAACTTTAACTTAATAAAGTTTTAGTGCTTTTCCTTTTTAAGCAATTCCGGAAATTTCTGCTTAAAACGATTTAACCTAGGAATAGAAACCTTTTGTACATAAGGATTTTCTGGATGTAATCTCTCATAATTTTGATGGTACTCTTCCGCTGGATAAAACTTGGTAAATTTTGTTACTTCTGTTACTATTTTACCTTTATAAATTTCTTTATTTAACTTTTTAATTGTGTTTTCAATTATTTGTTTCTCTTTATTATTACTATAAAATGCAATAGACCTATATTGACTTCCATAATCTGGATGCTGTCCATTTTTTGTTGTAGGATTATGTGACCCAAAATAAACATCTACCAAAGTTTGAAAGCTCACTACTTTAGGATTATAATAAACAGCTACCGTTTCTGAATGCCCAGTTCTTCCAGTTCCTATTTTTCTATAAGTAGGATTTTTTGTGTGTCCACCTGCATAACCAGAAACTGCTTCCTCTACTCCTTTCACACTTTCAAAAATAGCTTCTACGCACCAAAAACATCCGCTTGCAAAATAAGCTACTTTGGTATCTTTTGAGTAAGATATGACTTTATCATTCTCTTTAATTTCTTCTTTTTTTGTAAAATTTGTAAAAATAATAGCTGATAAAAACACTGCTGAAAGTGCTATTGATTTTAGTATCTTCATAAATTATAATCTTTTATATCTATTCAGTCGTGTAAAAAAACAAGTTTTTACAATTGTTTACAACTTTAGGTTTTCCTTAAGAAAATTGTTTGTGAGTTGCCATCGGGTTTTTTACTTTTGTTTACGTAAATAGTAGCAATTAAATGGAACATTTTATAGTATCAGCACGTAAGTATCGTCCTCAAAATTTTGAAGATGTTGTTGGCCAACAAGCCATCACCAATACTTTAGAGAATGCTATAAAAAACAATCATTTAGCACAAGCATTACTTTTTACAGGACCTCGTGGAGTTGGTAAAACTTCTTGTGCTCGTATTCTAGCAAAAAGAATAAATCAAGAAGACGCTACTAATGAAGATGAAGATTTCGCTTTTAATATTTTTGAATTAGATGCCGCTTCAAACAACTCTGTAGACGATATTCGAAACCTAACGGACCAAGTTCGTATTCCACCTCAAACTGGAAAATATAAAGTTTATATTATTGACGAGGTTCATATGCTTTCCCAAGCAGCTTTTAATGCTTTTTTAAAAACATTAGAAGAGCCGCCAGCACATGCTATTTTTATTTTAGCAACAACCGAAAAGCATAAAATTATTCCAACAATATTATCACGTTGTCAAATTTTCGATTTTAAGCGTATAGGTGTCTTAGATGCTAAAGAGTATTTAAAAACGATTTGTGCCAAAGAAAATATTACAGCTGAAGATGATGCTTTACATGTAATAGCTCAAAAGGCTGATGGTGCCATGCGTGATGCTTTATCTATTTTTGATAGAGTTGTTAGTTTTTCTGGTAGTAACTTAACACGTGAAGCCGTTACTCAGAATTTAAATGTATTAGATTATGATGTTTATTTTAACATTACTGATTTATTACTTGAAAATAAAATCCCAGAAGTATTAATGGCTTTTAATGATGTTTTAGCCAAAGGCTTTGAAGGACATCATTTTATAAACGGTTTAGCATCTCACTTTAGAGATTTATTAGTTGCTAAAGATGAAGCTACCATACAATTACTAGAAGTTGGAGATAATACAAAGAAGAAATATTTAGATCAAGCTAGAAAAGCTAATATGCAATTTTTGCTTCCAGCTATTGACAAAGCCAACGATTGTGATTTAAAATATCGAGGAAGTAAAAACCAACGTTTACTGGTAGAACTTACCTTAATGCAAATAGCCTCTATCACTTTTGATGGAGCAAAAAAAAAATCTAGCAACTACATAATTCCGGCTACTTTTTTTACTTCTTTATCCCCTTCTGTAAAGAAGATTGCAATACAACCAATTGTAAAGGCTACAGAAATTCCTCAGGAAACAAAACAACCTGAAGTTAAAGAAACTCCACAAGCCCAATCTACAAAACCAATGTTGAAAAACATTAAACGTAGGGCTTCTGCTCTTTCTTTAAAAAGCGTACATAAGAAAAAGGTTGTTGTTACTAATGATGATGATGAAAACTTCGAAAATCACCCAAGAACTCCTTTTACTAATGAAGAATTAGCAGAAGCTTGGAAAAAATACTATTTTAAATTACAAGGATTAGGTGAACGAAGTATGGCTGCTATTTTAGCATCGGATACTCCATTATTAGGAGCTAATCATAAAATAAAGTTCTCAGTTCCTAACGAATTAATGAAGTCCCAATTAAGAAAAGGGAAACCAAAATTAATGCGTTATTTACGTGAAGCTTTAAATAACTATGGTATTGAAGTTGATATTGTAGTAAATGAAACTATAGAAAAAAAGTTTGCCTATACTCCTCATGAAAAATATGAGAAATTAAAAGAGAAAAATCCTTTAATTGAAAAGTTAAAGCAAACTTTTGGTTTAGATCTCTAATTTTTTACCTAAATAAACAATAGCGTTGTTTTCTTTAATATTTGCCGTATTAAATGTTGGTAATACTTCTAAGGTATCTCCTACTTTTACAAATAATGGTATTGATTTTATCTCTTCCTCAATTTTTTCAAGTTTAGTTACAAAATCTTCTTCTGATTTTACAATCAATTCATGTATCGTAGGATAATCTCTCGCGCTTTCATTCAAATTAAAGTAATCATCATTTTCTGTAAACAGATTCATTTCTTCTTCTGTTTCACTATCTTTAACTTCTTTTGAACTAGCTACTCTATAGGCGCCATGCTCACCATACAATTCAGATAATTGTGTTATTGCATATTTATTAACCACATCACTACCAGTCATTGCTATCAGGTAACCAACGTCACTTAATTCTACCTTATCATCGATACTATCATTATAAATATCAATATCAAAAGCTTCAATTTCATTATTACGAGCTTTTTCAATATAATCTTTGTTCTGATCTAATAGTATTACCCTTCTATCATTATCTTTTAAATATTTTGCAATCACTCTTGCTGCTTCAGAAGCTCCAATAATAACTATTGCTTCAGATTGTTTTAAGAATACTCCCACTAGTTTAGCAAACAAACGTGCTGTAGTTGCATTTAATAGTACTGTACCCAATACAATCATAAATACCAAAGGAGTTATATATTCTGCACCTACTACACCTTGTTTCATTAGTTTAGTTCCAAATAATGAAGCAATACCAGCTGCTACAATACCTCTGGGTCCAACCCAACTTATAAATAATTTTTCATTGAGTTTTAAAGTTGAACCTCGTGTACTTAGAAATACACCTAAAGGACGTATTACTAAAACTACAATAGCAAATAACAATAGTGCTTCCCAGTTAAAAATAAGTTGAAGCTGACTCATATCCATGTTTGCCGCCAACAAAATAAATAGGATGGAAATTAATAATACTGAAAGTGATTCTTTGAAATATAGTAATTCGTCAAAACTATGAATTTTACTATTCGCTATTACCATTCCCATTACTACTACCGATAATAAACCAGATTCGTGGGCAAATAAATCTGACAATACAAATACAAATAATACCATCGATAATGATACCACATTCAACAAGTAATGTGGAACTAACTTTCTATTTACTATAAATATTAAAGCATGGGCAAACGTAAAACCAAAAGTTGAACCAAATAATAAGATTTTACCAAACTCAAGTAAAGCTGTTTTTGTAAAACCACTTCCTCCTCCAACACTAATAAATTCAAAAACCAATACTGCTATTAATGCTCCAATTGGGTCAATTAAAATCCCTTCCCATTTTAGTACAGCTGCTACATCTTTTTTAAGAGGTACATTTCTTAGTATTGGTGAGATTACGGTAGGACCTGTAACTATAATCAATGCTGAAAACAACATTGAAATTTCCCACCCCAATCCAAAAATATGATGTGCGACAATACCTGAAACAATAAATGTTACTGCAGAACCTAAAGTAATCAGCTTTGTAATAACCGGACCAACATTAGATATTTCACTTTGTTTTAATGTTAAACCTCCTTCAAAAAGAATAATACTAATGGCTAAAGACACAAAATAGAATAGACCATCGCCAGGAAATAATCCTTTTTTCCCATTCCATATAGGTTCAATCCATTTACTTCCATCAGAACTAAAAAATTCAGCAGCAACAGGGCCTACTAATAGTCCTATTAAAATTAAAGGTAATATTGCTGGGATTTTAAATTTCCACGCTACCCATTGTGCTAAAATTCCTAAAATGATGATTCCTGCTAGTTCTACCATAGTCTTTATTATGTAAAAAATATTATTTCTCGGAATAAGAATAAAATTCTATCTTCGAAAACTTAAAAATAAACAATATTTTGATTAAAAAAATTTTAATTGGTATTGCTTTCTCTCCTAATTTAAAAGCGAATTTATTTGAAGCTTTACGATTGGGGAATATGCTTGGAGCTCAAGTAATTGGTGTACATGTTGGAGAAAAATCTGAAGAAAGAGAAAAACAATTACAGCAGCTTTTAAACGAAGCTCCGGCACTAGAACAACCTTTCAAAACGATCTGGCAAGAAGGTAAACCGGTCGATGTTATACTTCAAACGACAAAACAAGAGCAAATAGATTTATTAATATTGGGTGCTTTACAAAAAGAGAAACTATATAAATATTATGTAGGGTCTATAGCAAGAGAGCTTACACGTAAGGCTAAATGTTCTGTATTACTTTTGATAAAACCATCTATTGAAAGAATTCCTTGTAATCATGTTGTTGTAAGTGGTTTGGAAGATGATAAAACAAAAGAAACTATTAAAGCTGCTTTAACTATCTCTAAAAACTTAGATTGTAAAAGAGTTACCATTGTTGAAGAAATTAGTCAAACTGAACTAAATGTAAAAGTTAACGACGATGCTTCTTTACGTAAAGCTACTTTAGCAAAAGAACGTTTAAAGGAGCGTGAAGATTTCCGTGTACAATGTGTACTTGATGAAATTGATACCAAAGATATTATTATAAAAAAGCAAAGTATTTTCGGACGTAGAGGATATTCTATAGGTCACTACGCTAAAGTAAAAAGAGCTGATTTACTTGTAATGAGTGCTCCTAAAAAAATGGGAATCATCGATAGAATTTTCCCACATGATTTAGAATATATTTTAGCTGAATTACCAACCGATGTTTTAATCGTTAAATGAATGAGTAAGAAAAATCAATTTAAAACATTTTTAGGAGAATTACCTCAAAACATATTTTCAGGTTTTGTAGTTTCATTAATTGCACTACCCTTAGGTTTAGGATTAGCTTTAGCGTCTGGAGCTCCTCCTATTTCAGGAATTATTGCTGCAATTATTGGAGGTTCGATGGTTGCCATTTTAGGAGGTTCTAATGTTACTATTACAGGACCTGGTAACGGGTTAGTAGTTGTAATTTTAGCAGCTATTACTACTTTAGGTGCTGGCGATATGCATCAAGGTTTCCTATATACCTTAGCCGCCATTGTTGTTTCTGGAATTATCATGATCATCTTAGGTTTTTTACGCCTTGGATCTTTAGGAGACTTTTTCCCTTCATCAGCAATTCAAGGAATGTTAGCTGCCATTGGTATTGGGATTTTTGCGAAACAAATTCATGTAATGTTTGGTAATTTAAATGCCAAAGGGAGCATTGTTGACCTATTAATACAAGTTCCTCAAGGTCTTATTGATTTTGTTAATACCGACAATACAAGTACTTTTTATGCTGGTTTAGTAGGTATAGGTAGTTTACTTATTATGGTTTTTTATAGTAAAATAAGAAACAAATACTTTCAATTAATCCCTGCACCAATGTGGATTGTTGTTTTAAGCGTAGGTTTATACTATTACTATGATATGTTTTCTGCAGCTCCATATCCGATTGATAAAAGTATATTGATTAATTTACCTGATGATGTATTGTCTAACTTCGCCTTTCCTGATTTTAGTAAAATTTATCAATTCGACTTTATCAACGCTGTAATAGCTATTACTTTAATTGCTAGTATTGAAAGTTTATTAAGCATTAAAGCTGTTGATAAACTTGATCCTTTAAAACGTCGTTCTAATGTAAACAAAGACATTAGAGCCTTAGGTTTAGCTACAGTTATTAGTGGTTTATTAGGAGGTTTAAATGTGGTTACTGTAATTGCACGAAGTTCTGTAAATGTTAATAATAAAGGTAGTAATCGTTCTGCTAACTTTTTTCATGCAGCATTTTTAGTAGTTTTCATTCTATTATTTGCTACCGAATTACGTAAAATACCACTTCCAGCCTTAGCTGCCATTTTAGTATATACTGGATATAAATTAGCTTCACCTGAAAATATTCAAAAAGTATTTAAAATTGGTAAAGAGCAATTAGTTATTTTCTTAGCTACTTTAATTACTACAATTACAACAAGTTTAATTACAGGTATTTTAGCGGGAATTTTTATAACTTTTGTTATCCACGTTTTTATAAACAAAAACTTTATGTTTTTCCTTAAAAATCTATTAAAGCCTAATGTTTTAATGTTTAAAGAAGACGATAAATACTATGTTTCTGTTGAAAATTTTTCAAGCTTTTTAAACTATACAAAATTAAAAGCTAAACTAGATCAAATACCAGAAAATGAAGATGCTATAATTGACTTTACACTATGTGATTTTGTTGACCATTCTGTAATGGAAAATCTTCATAATTATGCTGAATCTTTTAAACGTAAAGGAGGACATTTTGAAGTAATTGGACTTGACGGTTATAAAACCGGTAGTGAGCATCCTTTTGCTTTACGTAAAAATATTCCTCTTCAAACAGAAGAAACTAGAAAACCTAATAGCTTAACTAAAAGGCAAAAGTCTCTACAAAGTATTGGTAATGAATTAGGTTGGAATTATGCCGTTTTACCTAAAGAACCAGTTACACGAATTCCTCATTTTGGTTATTTTAAAACTAGACAAATAAATAAAGTATCTAATATCTTATCTAATAAGAAATGTACCTTATTTGATGTAGAATTTCATGAAGGAGAACTTTTTGCTAAGCAAATTATAAAAGCTACCATGTTACATATTAATTTGGGTCAAGAAGTACCTGAATTTACCTTAGATAGAGAAGGAATTTTTGAATACATATATCACTTTGCTGGTTTTAAAGATATTGATATTGAAAACCATCCTGATTTTTCAAAAAGGTTTTATTTATCTGGAAAAGACGAGTTAGAAATCAAGTCTTTCTTTACTGATGAATTGGTCTTATTCTTTGAAAGTAATAAATACTATCATATCGAAGCGAGTAATAAAGGCTTATTAATTATTGGTAGAGAGCGTTTAGCTGGTATTAAGGAAATTAAATCTTTAGCAGATTTTGGTATGCGTTTAAAGAATGTAATTACTGAGAAAAAAATGGCTGTTATTGAATCTGTATAAAACGAGTTTTTTCGTTTCCTGAGTCATCAATAACAGTAATTTTATAAGTTCCTTCTTTAGGCTTTATAGATTGTTCATGATACTGCTGTGTTTTTCCTAGGTATTTATCATTAATATACCAATAAACATTAGCATCATCATTTGCATGCATTAACTTTAAAATGATTGGATTTAAAGCACCATTTTCATTTTTTGTTAAAGATAACTTAGAATAGTTTTTAGAAGGAAAAATAAAATCTATTGTATTATTTTCAAGTTGTATACAGTCTTCTCTAAAATTTGGTAATACTCTATAAGCAGCATTTTTTTGCTGATAATAATACGCCATTAGAGGAGGCAGCTCGAACCAAACAATATTTTTCATGTTACTAATAGATTCACATGATGAATTTACTCGGTATTTTTCTGAAGTATCTACAGTTATTTCCTTGTGATACGGACATGACTTAGCATTTATTCCACTTTTAGGAATTCGTTTTAGTACCGATTTACATATTGGCAATGCTAAATAGCCACTTTGTTTACATACTTTTTCTTCAATTAAATCTTCAAAAGGTTCTAAAAACCAATCTGATTTTGGTAAAATATCAAAAACATCAAACATTAAAGGTGCTGCACTTCCTACTCCCGTTAAATCTGGACGTCCCTCTCCATCTGAATTCCCCATCCATACGCCTACTACATATTTTGGAGTAACTCCAATTGCCCAAGCATCTTTATTACCAAAACTAGTTCCTGTCTTCCACCCTATTTTTTGTGAAGAATCAAAATATTTCCAAGCTTGATCTGTCAATGGCCTATTAACTTCTGTTAATGTATTTAAAGTAGTAAAAGCTGATCCAGCATCTATACTTAAATAACTTTCTTTAACAGCTCCAAAATCAACATCAGTAGCATATGTATAACTTGGGTTTTGATATTCATTTTGATAATATTTATGCTTTAAAGTTTCGTAATTATTTACAATACCTGCATAACCAGCATATGTTTTGCATAAATCCCATAAACTAGCTTCTGCTCCTCCTAATATTAATGACAATCCGTAATAATCAGCAGATTTGTTAATATCGTCAATGCGGTAATCTTTTAAATCCTCTGTAAACTTCTCTAAACCATATCGCTGTAACATTCGTACTGCTGGAATATTTAACGATCTTGTTAAAGCTTCATTTGCAGGTACTGCTCCATCAAAAGTTAAATTAAAATTATTGGGACTATATCCTGCTATTTCAGTAGGAATATCAGCAACTAACTGTGTTGGTAACAAATCTCCCGATTGTAACATATGCGCATATAATAACGGCTTTAATGTGCTTCCTGTACTTCTAGGAGCTATTATATTATTTACATCTTTTTGATGTTTTTTATCTGTTGGTGAATTCCCAACATAGCTAATCACTTTTCTTGTTTCAACATCCAAAACCAATACCGCCAAATTATATACTTCATTTTGTTTTTGACGTTCATAATGTTGCTTTGCTAAATTATTTACTTGTCGTTGTATATGGATGTCAATAGAACTTTGTACGTATTTACCTTCCTCTTTTTTGGCTATTTCCTGTACTAAGTGTGGAGCTATAGTAGGTAAAGCATAAGGTTTTTGAGGTAACTCTTCTTCAACTGCTAACTCATACGTAATTTGATCAATAATGCCTTCCTTATACAGTTTTTGTAATAGTCGATTTCTTTTTTTCTTTAATCTCTGTTGATTTTTTCCTGGATAAATTAACGAAGGTGCATTGGGTAATACTGCCAGCGTTGCACTTTCTGCCCATGAAAGCTGATGGGGTTGTAAACCAAAATAACGCCATGATGCCATTTCTAAACCTACTACATTACCTCCAAAAGGTGCATGAGATGCATATAGTTTTAAAATTTCTTTTTTCGAATAGCTAAACTCTAATCGAGTTGCTAATAGTAATTCTTTTAACTTTTCAAGATAAGAGCGTTGTTGATTTTTACGAGCTAAACGAATTACTTGCTGCGTAATGGTACTTCCTCCTCTAACAATTTTTTTAGCCTTGATATTGTCTATCATAGCTTTTCCTATAGCAACTGGATTAAAACCAAAATGCTGATAAAAATAGGCATCTTCAAATTGTAAGACACACTGTTCAAACTTTTTGGGTACAGAATCTAATTCAGGAAACCTCCATTGACCATCTTTTGCTACTACAGCGCCTAGTAATTCATTATTACTTGCTGTAACCACTGTTGATGTAGGAGTTTCGAATATTTTTTTAGGCAAACAGAAATAGTAAACAACCATTAATACACTTAAAATGATTGTCTTTATTTTATGCTTTTTAAAAAATTTGAAACTAATTTTCATCTACAATTTATTCAATTCAAAAGTATAAAGTTTATGCTTAAAATATAAAGTTAAGAAAGTTATATTTGCATCTTATTACATACTAATGAGTTTCACCTTACTTTCGTCTCCTTTACAAGGATTTACCGATTTTCGTTTTAGAAATGCCCAACACAAATATTTTGGTGGTATTGATACCTATTATGCTCCTTATATTCGTTTGAATGGGAAATTTAAAATAAAATCGAGTTACGAACGTGATTTATTACCTGAAAATAACACAACTTTAACGGTTATTCCTCAAGTTATTACCAACGACCCTGATGAATTTTTGTTTGTTGCTAAATATGTTCAGAGTTTAGGGTATAAAGAATTGAATTGGAACTTAGGTTGTCCTTACCCAATGGTTACTAAATCTGGTATGGGATCTGGATTAATATGCAATCCTGCTAGAATAGATGAAGTTTTACACAAAGCTCATAACGAAACAGACATTATTGTTTCAATGAAAATGAGAATGGGATATGAAAATAGTGAAGAAATTTTGCACTCTTTTCCTATTTTAGATAAATACCCTTTGAAAAGTATAGCGATTCATGCTCGAATTGGAAAACAATTGTACAAAGGTGGTGTAGACCTAGATGCTTTTCAAAAATGTATAGATGTAGCTAAACATCAATTGTATTATAATGGCGATATTACTTCTGTTGAAGGCTTTAACGCTATGAAAGAACGTTTTCCTAGTATTACGCATTTTATGATTGGTCGCGGATTAATTGCTGATCCATTTTTACCACAAATGATAAAAGATAATACTACAGAATATCCTAAGGATAGATGGAAACGTTTTGAAGCTTTTCATAATGAGATTTATGAACAATACGATGCTGCTTTATCGGGACCAACTCCTATTAAGATGAAAATGCTAGGTTTTTGGGAATATTTTTCAAAATCTTTTTCCGATCCTCGTAAAACCTATAAAAAGATTAAAAAGGCCAGCAATCCAAAAAAATACCAAGCTGCTGTTAAGGAGATATTAAATGGGGAGAGATAAATTGATTAAATTTAATTTATTAAATCTTTTGCTTTATTAAAAAACTCTTTTCCTTTTTCTTTAACATCGCCTCCCACTTCTTTTAATGTTTCAGTAGTCGAATATTTATTTAAGTTATTGGTCATTTCCTTAAATTTATCTATGACAGCAAACATTTCTTCTGTATGTGGTACTTTTTGTTTTTTCATTATTGTTTTCCAGTCAACTTCATTTAATTTAGAAAACATATACTTTGTTGCTATTTTACTCAAAAAATATTTATCATAGAAACCATTTAAAACATTTTCAGGCTCTCTGCTTTTCAAATAGCTTATAGATTCATCTATCCTTTTTTTATCCTTTGATGAAAGTAGTTTACCTGACTTTAATTTAGTTAAAGCTATAATTGCTTTTTCATTTTTCTCTTTTTTCAAATATAAATATGCTTCTATTGAATTAATAATTTCATTATTTAAACCAATTTCTTTAGAGTCATTTAAAAATATCTCAAAATCTTTCAAAGCTCGTTCTTCATCTATCTCTCTATTCATCATTAATCTATTAAAACCTCTAAATAAATGATTCAATGAATGAATTCCTAAATGAGTTTTTCTATTTTCTAAATTTCCCCATTGAAACATAGATCTTGTATATGGTAAATCAATGTTTTGATTTTCATTTAACCAATTTATATTTTTAGTTATTTCATTTTCTGACAAATAGTATAGTTTTTTTTCAAAAAACAAAAAGCCTCTAAAAAATTGTAGTAGTGTTTTTAACTCTGAATCTTGTAATAAATCTGGATTTGTTTTTGAACATTCGTATAAAGAAATCTCTTTTCCTAAATCCTTACTTAAAATTACGATAGCACTTAAAATTGTGTGCTCTAAATTTTCTATTAATTGTTTTTCTTTACCTTTATAATATGCTCTTTTTTTACTAATAGAATCCCCATAAATTACATTAAACACATCTAAAAGTGGTGGAAACATATCTTCATCTGTTTTCATTATAAAACTTTCCATATTTTTATAATCGCGGTATAAGGATATGTAATCTAATAATGATAACTTTTCTGGATTTTTGATATTATGACTCATTAATTTTTTTGAAAGTCTATTTATATCTTTTCTATAAGAATTAAATTCTGCGGAAATGGTATCCTTTTCTACACTTGCTCTAAGTAATATTTTTCCAAATTTATATGGAGTAATTTTATATGAATCTAAACTTTTCAACAATACTTTCTTATCTATTTCCAATAACTCTCTATCAGTTTTTTCTTCCGTTGAGCAACTAAAAAATATAAATAAGATAACTGTTAAAATTTTACTTTTCATTTTTAATCTTTTTAAACAATACTAATACGTACTTTTTTATTCTTTAAACGTCTATTATTTAAGCTTTCAACTAGTCGTTTCGCTTCGATTACAGGTACTGCTATAAAAGCACAATCTTGCTTTAACTCTATTATTCCTACTTGTTCTTTAGTTAAATCTCCTTTTTTAAAGAATAAGCCTGCAATATCTCCTTTTGAAATTTTATCCTTTCTTCCTCCTGAAATAAATAGGGTTTCCCAATAACGAGATTTCATTTTTTCTTTATGTGAAATATCTGCGTTAGGTGCATCTTTAATAAACTCTGGTAAATTTTCTTTTTGCCATTTTAAAATATAAGCAGTTCCTTTTGCGTTTACTCTAGCAGTTCTACCATTTCGATGTGTAAATTCCTCTATTCGTTGTGGTAACTCATAATGAATTATATATTTCATTTCTGGAATATCAATTCCTCTAGCAGCTAAATCTGTAGCTAATAATACCTGACTAGTTCCGTTTCTAAACTTGATTAATGATCGCTCACGATCTCTTTGTTCCATTCCTCCAGAAAAACAACTATGTGCTATTTTATTCTTGGTTAAAAATTCACTGACTTGCTGAATACTATCTTTTAAATTACAAAATATAATTCCTTGCTGATTTCCTATATGTTGTAATAATTCTACTAATGTTTGATTCTTATTCTTTGAAGGAGATATCACTGTTTTTAGCGTCAGCTTTTTAGGTGTTTTTCCAGTTAAGTAATTTAATACTGTAGGATTGTTTAAACGTACAAAGTCTGGAATTTCAGTCTCTTTGGTTGCTGAAGTTAAAATTCGTTTATTAATGTTTGCTAATTGATTTATAATTCCTCGCATTTCATACTCAAAACCTACTTCTAACGATTTATCAAACTCGTCTAAAATTAATGTCTTTATATGCTCTTTAGAAAAACGATTATTTGCGAAATGATCTGCAATTCTCCCAGGTGTTCCAATTAAGATACTAGGTATATGTTTTAGTTCTGTTTTATCTTTCGCCATTGAACGTCCTCCATATACGGCATTTACTTTTAATCCTGTTCCCATTTCTCTAATCACCTGTTCAATTTGAATAGCTAATTCTCTTGAAGGCACTAATATTAATACCTGAACTTCTTTTTTATTCGGATCTATTAATTTTAATGTTGGTAATAGAAAACTCAATGTTTTTCCCGTTCCTGTTGGAGAAAGTATTACTGTATTTGTAGTGGTATCAATTGTTGAAATGGCTTTTTGTTGCATTTCATTTAGTTCATAGATATTCAATTTTGCTAAAATATCTTCTTGTGTTTTTATACTAATTCCCATAATTCTTAAAATATCTATGAAATTTTTATTCAGGACAAAGATAGGCAGTCTTTAACTAGAAAGGATTAAGTATTTTACAAATTAAAGCTTATTGATTTCTCAATAAGCTTTAATTTATTCTACGAATTGTAACCCTTATAAAAGAATTACTTTACTATTACTTATTTTACTACATTAACCCACTGTCCTTTTGTACGTGCTATATAATCATTATCATACATAGCTTCTACTTGTACTCCTGGTAAATAATAGGTTCCTAAATACGATGCATTTAATAATACTCTAAATGTTTTTGTTTCGTACTTATTTAAGGTAAAATAGTTACTTATGCTTGCATCTCTAATATCTGTATAATCTACTTTTGAAGAGGATGTATTGTTACCAAAATCGGTAAATCTAGTATTTACAATTTCCCATCCTGACGGTATATATTCTGTTAATGCAACATTTTCTACTTTATCGTTAGTTGAGTTTCTTATCGTAATTTCAGCTATAAAGTTTGTTCCTTGTGATATACTTGTAGGATCTATACGCTCTCCTCCTTTTGTTTTATAGTTTATTGTTGCTTCTAAATTCTTTTGAACTACTTTTTCTACACCTACTGGTAAAATTCCTTTGTTCAATAATCGTACATACAACACTCCTTTACTTTTATTCGAAATTTTAAATGTATTCTCTTTTTTAATTTCTTCTATATCTTCAGCATATAATGCTTTTTGAATATTGATGTTTTTTGAATTACTATTGATAGTAAATTTAGCATGAATTCCTGTATTCTCTCCATTTTGCAATGCATACTGACTCATAGCTAATAAACTAAATGCTGTAGTTTGCGTACTCATCCATTGCTCACTAGACAAGGTTTCTGCAATCTCTTTAGCTAATTTTATTGCTTTCACTTCATCATTTAACAATGTATAAGTTTCTAATGCCATTGCTTTGTTTCTAGTTTCAGAACCATAATTATAATAATATCTTCTAGAATAATTCTCTGCTGTTAAAGTTCCTAAAATAACTTTTGCAATCGATTTTTTTCCAATCAATGCATATGCTGATGCTAAACGCATTTTTGCTTCATTTGAAATACTTCTTGTTTCTCTTAAACGATTCATTGAAGCTAAATCTGGACTATTTGCTAAACTCAAAGTATACAATCTATAAGCCTGCGAAAGCGCATTATTACTATAGCTTGAATTATTTCTCCAATTACGTGCTTGTTGCTTTTGATAACTAATCCAATTTGATTTAAAACCTATTGGTAATACATATCCTTTTTTGGCTGCTTCTATCATAAAATGCCCTGCATAAGATGTTCCCCAATTATCTGCTCTAGAATTTCCTTGCCAGTAAGACAAGCCTCCATTTGCTATTTGGAAGTCTGATAATCGTTGAATTGTCGCTTTTACATTTCGCTCTATTTCTTGTTGTTTTTCTTTTGATAATTCAAATATCTCTGGTAAATACAATTGTGGAAAAGCACTTGATGTTGTTTGCTCTACACAACCATGTGGATATCTTATTAAATACCCTAAACGCTTTGTAAAATTCATTGGAGGTAAAGTAGACAATTCAACGGTAGCTGAATTTGTTCCTTTGGTTCCAAAAGTTGTGAAATCAATTTCTTTATTTTCATTTGATTTTACTACTAAATCTTTTACTTCTGTAGTTACTGGATTTGGATTTAACACATCTATTTCTACCTCATAAGATGCTTTTTCACTTCCAGAACTTGCATTTATCTTTACTTTTCCTATTCCTTTAAAATCATTTACTTTTAATGTAAAGTAAGCCATTTTTTCATCTGGCTGACTAAATGTAACTGTTTGTGTTTTGCTTCCCTCTATAGTATAAGCTTCGTTAGGAGCAACCGTAACCTTAACATTTTTAATTTCTGGTTTCATTGCAAAAACTGTTACTGGTAAGGTTACTGTTTCTTGTGGTGTTATTTTTCTAGGCAATGATGCTAAAATCATAACTGGTTTGCGTACAAATGCTGTTTTTTCATCACTTCCATATGCTTCTTCTTTTGCATTTGTAGCTACTACCGTTGCTCTTACCGATCCTACATACTTTGGTATTTTTATAGAATGTTTTTGAATATCTCCCTTTTCTAAATTAAATGGTCCTAAATAAGTAACCATTGGTTTGAATCGATTGGCTTTCTTATTCTTACTTCCTGCTTCTGCTTCATCTCCTCCAATACTCAATATCTGATTTACTTTTCCACCGTAAGCCCCTATTACATCATCAAAAATATCCCAAGTTCTAACTCCTAACGATTGTCTTGCATAAAATGTATTCCATGGATTTGGTGTTTTAAATCGTGTTAAATCTAATAATCCATCATCTACCAATGCTATTGTATACGTCATTGGTTTTCCATCTTTTTCTTTTACTCTAATATTGGCAACCGATTCTGGTCTTAATTCATCTGCTAACTGTATTTCTGGCGTCAATTTTGTTGCTGGATCATTGACCATCATTGGTATTGATCCATACATTCGTATTGGTAAATCATTTACTGTTTGACTATGTTTTTGTAATAAGGATATATTCACAAAAACATTAGGTGTATAGCTTGCTAATACCAGGAAAGAGAATTTTGTTTGTTTAGCCTTTGTTGGTACCCAAAAATGATCTAATACCTCTGTTCCATTTTCTATTGTAATTAATGCTCTTCCTCCTTCTGATGATGGAAATGTTACTGTTGCTGTTTCTTTTACATTATAAGTTTCCTTATCTGTTGTAAAAACAAGCATTGTTGCATTGGTTTTATCTTGACTCCCTTTTTTCTTTCCATACCAAGACGGCCAGTCAAAATACACTACATTCGATGTTACGTGCCTGCTTTCTTTATCTGTAACTTTTATTAAATAACGTCCCCAATCATTTTCACTTATTTTTAAGTCAAATGATCCTTTTCCGTTTGCTCCTGTTTTAACTTGTACTGTTTTATAAGGCTCATGATAACGTGTTCCGTCATAACTAGATAATCCATTATCTGAAGTACTCCACCACCATCTCCATGATAATTTATATACTTTTACATCCAAACGATTTGCTACTCCTACTCCTTTTTCATTAACCGTAGCTACATTAAATGTATACTTTTCGTCTGTAAACAAATAGTTTTTTGATTGCTGTTCTTCTGCATTTAATAATCCTACATAACTAGTATATGGTGATACTTTTTTAGTGAACACGTCCGTACTAAAATCTCCTCCATTTTCGTAAACCTTTGTTATAAAGCTTGCTTTTAGCATTCCTGGTGCTTTATTGTCTAATTTTGGTTTTACAGAAAATGTAGTTTCTCCTTCATTATTTAATTTCCCTTTTAATACTGAAAATTCTTCTGTTCCAAACCTTCTTGTAACATCATCAAAATTATAATTCTTGAATTTTGAAAATGTTGTTTTGGTTTGTCTGAATTTTCCATTGATATCCAATTTTAAGTTTCTTGCAATTGCTCCGTGTAGCCATTTTACTTCTACGTCGCCATTAATTGCCTCATTAGCTTTTATTACTTCCGATGCTGTTTTTAATTTTATTTTTAAACGATTTGGTTTTATCGTTTCTATTTTTAATGTCTTTATAAACACCGCCCCACCAATAGTCACTCTCAGTTTCCAATTTCCTGTAATTGCTTCTTGACTTGTTTTTGGCGCATACGGATATACATTATATTTGTTTTTATATAAAACTTTTCTCTCTATTATTTTGCCTTGTGGATTTATCAATTCAAATTTGATAGGATGTTTTTCTGGTAATGGATTTGCATTATCATTTAACACAAATGTTAGGTATAAATGGTCTCCTGGTCTCCAAACTCCTCTTTCTCCATAAATATATCCTTTGATTCCTTTTTGAAGTTTTGTTCCTGAAACATCGAACTTACTCATTGACAAAGCATTTCCTTCATTCAATTTAATGTAAGTTGTATTATTACTTTTAGTTGCTACTGCAAAAAATGCGTTATGAATATCTTCAAAAGTTGCTATTCCTTCTTTATTGGTTGTTACTGTTTTTATTGGCTGTTGCTGTAAGTTATACAAGTTTACTTTTGATCCTGCAGCTGGTTCTGCTGTTAATAAATCAGTTACAGCTACAAACGTTTTATTGTTATTTCCTTTTTTTACTATTACTCCTAAATTAGTTGCTAAAATATTTGTGCTAACTTTTTTATCGTAGTAATAAGAAATGGTACACGGATTTTCTCTATCTCTCCAGTTATAATTATAATATCCATCACTATAATAGTTTTGGTTATCATATTGCTTAGTATCGATTTTCTTTTTTCCGAAAACAATCGTGTTATTATTAACTGAACCATCACATGTATAATTTGAGTATTCTTGATTAAATGTAAATTCTACCCTATACATTGCTCCATCTTCAACAGCTAATATTTCTGATAAGTCAATAGCAAAAGCATTTTCTTTTGTTAAATCTACTCCTTGATTGGTTAAATTTATAGTATATTTTGCTTCTGGTCTTCCTACATAACGTAAATTCCCTTGGTTATTTAAGTTATTGTACTGTAAAAACTGTAGTACATTATTTTTATAAATTTTATAAACTGTTGCATCAACCGCTTTTAAGTTAACCGCTTTAAAATTGATTTTTAAATTACTTGAATTTGGTAAAATTGAACCGCTTTTTATAAATGAAACTGATGGCTTTAGCTGCTCAAAATGTAATGTCTTGCTAAAGCTTTCTTTTAGAGCATATCCTTCTGTATTCTTTATTCCTTTAAAAACAGTTAAATCTACTTTATTTTTAAAAGTTGTTTTTGGATATACGTTTACTATGTTATTACTAATTTTATAAGTAAATCTTCTCTTTTGCGTATTTTGAAATTGAATTAAACCTCTTAAATCTTGTCCTTTTTTAATTGGATCTGAGAAACTAATTTCTATATGCTGTTTATCAGCATTTACTACTTCTGCATTTAAAACTTTAAAGTTGTTTTTTCCAGTAATTATTAAATCTCTCTCTCCTTTTGATGTAGATTTTATTGTTGTTCCATTCCATAAAACTTTTAAAACCTTATCGTCATCAAAACGTTGTAAGCTATCTATTTTAAAATGTATTTTTGAAGCAAACTCTTCAAACGTTTCAAACTTTACATTTACTTCGCTTCCATTATAATTTGCTTTGACTAGTTCTGGTAATTTTGAACTTTCTACTACATCACTAGCTGTTAAAACTCCTTCAACAACATACTTATCTTTATTGGATACTTTTGGTGAATTTAATGAGACATTAAAAAGTAGTTCTTTGGTTTTTACTTTAATTGTAAAGTCTTTTAAACCTGAATCAATATCATTATATAATTTTGATAAATGCAATGTTAATTTGTACTCTTGATTGCTTTGTAATTTTTCACTTGGAATAAATGAAATAACATTGTCTTTAAAAGTTGTTTCTCCATTTACTTTTGGGCTAATTGTAAATACATCGTTATTTACAGTTGCTTCATCTATTTTTTTCTTTAAATAAAAATCGAATTTTGGAGTAATGGAAACTAGCTTTTCTGGAAATACAGAAACGTATTCTGTGTAAGCATTGATATCACTTTCTTGGCCTCCTGTTTTTTTACATGCATTAACAGCTAACATTAAGATGATTAGCGCTAATATTTTAATAGTATTTCTCATAGCAAAATAGCTTTTCTTATTAATTTCTCGAAGTATATCAAAGTTACATATTTTAGAAATATCACGATCAAAAAATTACCTTAAAAAATTAGCTTTTTTAAAAGAAATTTGAGAACAATTCTTTCTTGAATTTAATAATGCTTAATTTTGCCATCCATATTGAAATAAGAACATGTTAGGATTAAAATTTGAAACGGAAACTTCTTGGGCCGATATTGCTAAAGATAATTTACAACAGATATTAACTGATCACGCTTTTTTAGAGCAAAAAGCCGCGTCTAATGCTGTATCTATAATTATTAACTATTCTGAAGAAACTGAACTTGTACAAAGTATGAGTGCTATTGCTATAGAAGAAATGGAGCACTTTAAAATGGTACATGATTTTATGGTAAAAAGAGGAATGGTTTTAGGGAGAGAGCAAAAGAATGATTATGCTATTCAACTGCAAAAATTCTTTACCAAAACAAAAGATCGTACAGAAGCTTTAATTCAACGTTTATTAATTGCTGCAATTATTGAGGCTAGAAGTTGTGAACGATTCAAAGTTTTTTCTGAAAATATGGAAGACGAAGAATTATCTAAATTCTATAGAGATTTGATGATTTCTGAAGCAAATCACTATACTACTTTTTTAGGTTTTGCTAGAAAATATCAGGATAGAGAAATAGTTGACAAGAAGTGGAACGATTTAATTGCTTTTGAAGCTGAAATGATGAGAAATCGTGGAACTGCTGCTAAAGTACATGGATAAAAATGTTTAGTAAAGAAGAATCTGCTCGTTTACGTAAAGAGTTTTGGACTAGCTTTGGAAAATCTTTTCCTAGAAAATGGCTTTTGTATAATACTAAAATTAAAGGTTTTGCTTTTAAATTTCAGGCTGATAGAAAAAAAGCGTCTGTTTGCTTAGATTTTGAACATCCTGAAAGTATTGCCAATGAATTACTATATGACCAGTTACTTTCTTTAAGAAAAATCTTAGAAACAGAATATTTACCTGAAGTTATATACGATGATAACTTTGAGTTAGATAACCGTAAAATTATCCATAGAATTTATGTTCCTTTTGAGAAAAAATTCAGTATTCACAACAAAAATACTTGGCGTGATTGCTATGAGTTTTATGTAGAAACTATGGAACAATTTGAGTTGTTTTTTTATGAATATGAGGACTTTATAAAACAGGCTATTTAATATAGGAAAATGCCCCTTTTTAACTAAAAACCAACACTTTAAGTTAATTTAACCTTATATTTGTAGCTCATTTTTATAACCCCTATACCCCTATGAATAACCAACCCCTACGGTTATTGCTAGTGTTGTTTGCACTGGTTTTAACATCTTGTTCGTCAAATAGCGAAATAGAATTGGCTGGTAATCCTTCAGAGTCAACTACTGTTATCGCTGAAAAGTCTATTGAATCTGAAGTACTAGCACTCATCAATAACTACAGAGTTGCTAATGGGTTATCTGTTTTAAGTAAACTCCAAGCGATCAAATCTCAAGCAAATAATCATACCAATTACATGATTGATAAGAATAAAATCTCACATGATTTTTTCTATCAACGTAAACAATATTTAACAGAAAACGCTAGCGCAACTGGTGTTGGTGAAAATGTTGCGTATGGTTATTCTTCAGCTCAATCTGTAGTTAATGCATGGATTAAAAGTGATGGTCACAGAAAAAATATTGAAGGTAACTTTACTCACTTTGAAATTTCTGCAGAGAAAGATTCTGACGGTAAATGGTACTTTACCAATATTTTTATCAAGAAATAGTTTTATTGTTTATTTGAATTATTAACAATAAGTAAAAGCCTTCATTTAACATTTGTTAAGTGAAGGCTTTTTTATAAACTACGGTTACGGAAGGAAAAAATAATTACTTATAATCATTTAATATTATAAACTTAGATCTTCTATTTTCTTGGTGCTCCTCTTCTGTACAAGGAATATAATTTTTACACTTATTTACTAATTGTTTTTCTCCATATCCTATGGCACTTTCTATTCTTTCTGGTGCTATATCTCTTGATATGATATAATCTCTTGTTGATTTTGCTCTTTTATCTGATAATATTTCATTGTATAAATCGCCACCTCTACTATCAGTATGTGATTCTATTTTAATAATCATATCTGGATGATTATTTAAAACCTTTACTACATATTCTAGCTCAAAAGCTGCGTCTGGCCTTATATTCCATTTATCAAAGTCGAAAAAGATAGGTGCTATGACAATTTCTTTATCAATTATCAATGGAGTTAGATATAAATCTTGCTTGATATTTTGATGATGAATATTTGTTGTTTCTATATTCTTTAAATCGTCTTTATAATCTAATTTTGTTCCTCTAAGTGTGTATTTCTTCTTACATTCTGCTTCAAATTCAAAAGCTCCATCTTCTGTTGTTGTTATTTTTTTAATCACTTTTCCATCTTCACCAATAAATTCTACTAAAGCATTTGCTAAAATTTCGTTTGTTTTACTATCATACACTACTCCACTAACCAATTGCATACATTTATATGATTCAAAACTATAAATATCATCCTTTCCTTTTCCTCCTGGTCTATTTGATGAAAAGTATCCTGTTTTATTATCTTCATTCATAAAAAATGCAAAATCATCATATCCACTATTAAATGGTGCTCCCAAATTTTTTACTTCTGCCGAATTATTTTTTAATAAATCCGATTTATAAATATCTAACAACCCTAAATTCTCATAACCGTCTGATGAAAAATAAAATGTATAATCTGATGACACAAATGGAAACATGTCTCTCCCACTTGTATTTATTTTTTCTCCCATATTTACGGGTTCTCCATACGTATTATTAGGTAGTATTGCTACTTTATAAATATCTGTTAAACCATAACCTCCAGGCATATTTGATGTAAAGTACAATGTTTTATTATCTGGACTTAAGGCTGGATGTCCATTTGAATATACTTCATCATTAAATGGTAATTCTTCTATATTTGTCCATTCTCCATTTACTAGAGTTGCTTTAAAAATTTCTAAATGTGATGTTCCTTCTTTATCATAATCTAACTTATTTCTTTTGTTCAGATTATTTCTTGTAAAATACATGGTTTTTCCATCATTGGTAATAGCTATACTCGATTCGTGAAACCCAGTATTTATTTTTGATGATGTTAAAGGAATTACATTTTCTATTGACTTTGAATTTCCATAATCTATAATGGTCGCTTCATATAAATCCAAGTAAGGTTCATTATTCCATTCGTACATTTTTCCTTTCTCATTCTTTGTTGAAGCAAACATGAACTTATGCTTATGAACATAAGGTGCAAAATCTGAATTTTTAGTATTAACATCTAAGTTGATAATTTTTATTGAATCGTTATTAAGTGCTTTTAGTTTCTCATAATCTACATTTACAATCTGAAAATTATTACTTGGCAATTTTTCTAGCCACTCTTCAGCTTTTTTATATTCTCCTACACTTCTTAATGATTGTGCATATTTATAAATATTCTCATTAGTTAAGCCTTCATCTTTTTGGGCAGCTATAGCATACCATTTATTTGCTTCTTTTGAATTTGAATTATTGTAATAACAATCTGCCAATTTTGTCAAAGTATAAGAACTACTATCTCCTCTTTTAATTGCTTTTTTATAAAATTCTGCTGCCTTTATATATGCATAGTTTTTAAAGAACTTATCTGCTACTCTTTTTTGTGAAAAAGAATAAGAAAAGCTAAAAATCAATAATAAAAATGTAATTTTTGTCTTCATATCTATACTTTTTAAAAATATCTAGGCGATTTTACTCTATTCACCTTAATTAACTCATACATTAACAAGATTTCATGTGTACCGCTAGAAAATTGATTTATATCCGATAAAGGATATTCATATGCATATCCGATTCTAAATTGTCTAGATACTTGAAAATCTACAATAGCTCCTAAAGCTCCTGTAAATTCATTAAATCTATAAGATCCTCCTAACCAAAACTTTTCATTGAAAAGAAAATTTGCTGTTACATCATATGATAATGGCGCTCCATTTGTTGCTTTTATTAAAGTTGCTGGTTTAAATTTTACACTATTACTTAAGTTAAATACATAACCTGCTGTTAAATAATAACTCACTTTATCTACAATCCCGTAATCAACTCCTCCAATTGTTAAATCGTTATGATCTATATTCAATAATCTTGGAGCTGATAGTCCTAAATACCATTTATTTGTATGTAAGTAGAGCCCCGCTCCTACATTTGGTTCCCATCTATTTCTAACACCACTAATTCCAGGATCTCCAGCTTCTGCTGCAATCAATTCATCATCTAAATTATATTGAGTAAACCCAGCTTTTAATCCGAATGCTAATCTAGTTTCTTGGCTTAGATTAATTGTATAAGAGAAATCTCCATACAAATATGTGAAATTCTCATATCCCAACTTGTCATTTATAAATGACAACCCTAAACCTATTCGATCATTTCTAAGCGGTGTATGTATTGACAATGTTTGTGTTTCGGGACCTTTTCCAAAACCTGCCCATTGGCTTCTATGCAATCCTACAATACTCAATACTTCTCTACTTCCTGCATATGCTGGATTTACCGATATTGTATTATACATGTATTGGGTAAACTGAGGTAACTGCTGACTTTCAACGTTAAATACAGTTGTAATTATTAAAATAAAAACTATATGAAATCTGTAATTTTGCTTCATAGCTTATACATTATTTGGTTCCTAAATAAATTGCTCCTGTAAATGGTTTTAATCCACTATTTTCTAACACTACTATGTAATAATAAGTTCCTGCTGGCAGTCTTTTTGCCGCTCCAAATGTTGATCCATCTGAAATTCCGTTCCAATCATTTGCATAGTTGTTCGATTCGTAAACTCTTGCTCCCCAACGATTAAATATTTTAACATTGGTTATAAATCCACACGATTCGATTCCTGTTACTGTAAAAAATTCATTCCATGTATCTCCGTTTGGTGTTACTGCTTTAGATATAACTACATCTTCTTGCCCACACGGTAATACCACACAATCATCATTAATATTTATTGTTAAACTAATTGATGATAAACAAGTTTCATTAGCAACTGTATAGGTAAATACATAATCTCCTAAAGCTATATTTGAAGGGTCAAATGTGTTATCTGTAGTAAGTGCTACATTTCCACTTGTAACTTCCCACTCTCCATCTGTGCTAATGTTTGTTAAATAATCGTTTAAGTCTACAATACCATCATCAATACATTTTGAATCTGCTATTGTTGTTGTTACTGTTTCTATTGTTACATTTATGTTTTGAACAAATTCTGCTGTATTCCCACAATCATCAGCAACTGTCCAAGTTCTTATTATTTGATAATCATTATTTGTTCCATCAAAAGTATTTTCCTCTTCAAAATTTGTTTGTGTGATGTTACTTGAACAATTATCTACAAATTCTAATGTTGGTACTTCTGGAATCTCATCACAACTCACACTTATGTCTGTTAAGTTTGTAACCAATTCTGGTGCCTCATTATCTTCTACTTTAATTTCTTGAGTATGACTCACTTTATTTCCTGCACAATCTTCAGATTCCCAAACTCTAATTATTGTATACTCTGAAGGACATCCTTCTCCTTGTCCTGTAATTGCTTCTGAGTAATTTACTGTTACCTCTGAATCACAATTATCGGTCGCTGTTAATATTACTGCCTCTGGAATGGCATCACAACTTACTGTTGTATTCTCTGGTAAGCTTTCTACAAACTCCGGTGCTTTGGTATCCTCTACTTCGATTGTTTGTGTATGTGTTGTGGTATTGTTTGCACAATCACTTACCGTCCATGTTCTTGTTATTGTATATACTGATGTACACTCATCATCCTGTCCTGTAATTGCTTCGGAATAATTTACTGTTACTTCTGAATCACAATTATCGGTCGCAGTCAATACTTCAGCCTCTGGAATGGCATCACAACTTACTGTTGTATTCTCTGGTAAGCTTTCTACAAACTCCGGTGCTTTGGTATCCTCTACTTCGATTGTTTGTGTATGTGTTGTGGTATTATTTGCACAATCACTTACCGTCCATGTTCTTGTTATTGTATATACTGATGTACACTCATCATCCTGTCCTGCAATTGTTTCTGAGTAATTTACTGTTACTTCTGAATCACAATTATCGGTTGCAGTCAATACTTCAGCCTCTGGAATTGCATCACAACTTACTGTTGTATTCTCTGGTAAGCTTTCTACAAACTCTGGTGCTTTGGTATCCTCTACTTCGATTGTTTGTGTATGTGTTGTGGTATTATTTGCACAATCACTTACGGTCCATGTTCTTGTTATTGTATATACCGATGCACATTCATCATCCTGTCCTGTAATTGCTTCTGAGTAATTTACTGTTACTTCTGAATCACAATTATCGGTCGCTGTTAATATTACTGCCTCTGGAATGGCATCACAACTTACTGTTGTATTCTCTGGTAAGTTTTCTACAAACTCTGGTGCTTTGGTATCCTCTACTTCGATTGTTTGTGTATGTATTGTGGTATTATTTGCACAATCACTTACGGTCCACGTTCTTGTTATTGTGTATACCGATGCACATTCATCATCCTGACCTGTAATCGCTTCTGAGTAATTTACCGTTACTTCTGAATCACAATTATCGGTCGCAGTCAATACTTTAACCTCTGGAATGGCATCACAACTTACTGTTGTATCCGCTGGTAAGTTTTCTACAAACTCTGGTGCTTTGGTATCCTCTACTTCGATTGTTTGGGTATGTATTGTGGTATTATTTGCACAATCACTTACGGTCCACGTTCTTGTTATTGTGTATACCGATGTACATTCATCATCCTGTCCTGTAATCGCTTCTGAGTAATTTACCGTTACTTCTGAATCACAATTATCAGTCGCAGTTAATATTGTTGCTTCTGGAATGGCATCACAACTTACTGTTGTATTCTCTGGTAAACTTTCTACAAACTCCGGTGCTTTGGTATCCTCTACTTCGATTGTTTGTGTATGTGTTGTAGTGTTGTTTGCACAATCACTTACCGTCCACGTTCTCGTTATTGTATATACTGATGCACATTCATCATCCTGACCTGTAATCGCTTCTGAGTAATTTACCGTTACTTCTGAATCACAATTATCTGTTGCAGTTAATACTGCTGCCTCTGGAATGGCATCACAACTTACTGTTGTATTCTCTGGTAAACTTTCTACAAACTCCGGTGCTTTGGTATCCTCTACTTCGATTGTTTGTGTATGTGTTGTGGTATTATTTGCACAATCACTTACCGTCCATGTTCTTGTTATTGTATATACCGATGCACATTCATCATCCTGCCCTGTAATTGCTTCGGAGTAATTTACCGTTACCTCTGAATCACAATTATCTGTTGCAGTTAATATTACTGCCTCTGGAATTGCATCACAACTTACTGTTGTATTCTCTGGTAAGCTTTCTACAAACTCCGGTGCTTTGGTATCTTCTACCGTAATTGATTGTATATGTGTTGTGGTATTTCCTGAACAATCACTTACGGTCCACTTTCTTGTGATTAAGTATTCTGATCCACAAGCATCGTCATCGCCACTGGTTACTTCACTTGGAACTACGGTTACCACTGCATCACAATTATC
>NZ_CANMMT010000003.1 GCF_947499065.1 uncultured Tenacibaculum sp.
TGGTGCCTCCAGGAATCGAACCAGGGACACAAGGATTTTCAGTCCTTTGCTCTACCAACTGAGCTAAGGCACCAGTTAAAGCTTATTGAAGTAACAAACGTATAAAAATTATAACTAAAGTTAAAATTTAAATAGTGGTGCCTCCAGGAATCGAACCAGGGACACAAGGATTTTCAGTCCTTTGCTCTACCAACTGAGCTAAGGCACCAGTTGCTACTTTCGTTAAGCGGATGCAAATATACAATGGTTTTTTAATTATACAAAGTAATTGTTTTAAAAAAATGTAACGTAAATTTGAAATCTAAGAATTATAGATATGAATTTGATTATTGATGTAGGAAATACTAGGGTTAAAGTTGCTGTTTTTGAAACAAATACGTTGAAAGAAGTATTTGTTTTTGAAAAAGAAAAAATTATTTCAGAATTGAAAAAAATTATTTCAAATTTTAAAATTTCAGCGTCTATTATATCTTCTGTAGCCAATTTTACGAACTCAGATAGGGATAAAATAGTCGAATTATTAGATCCTATTTTTTTAGATAATGAAACTAAAGTCCCGTTTTTTAATCTTTATCGTACACCAAAGACTTTAGGAGTAGATAGAATAGCCTTGGCATCGGCTGCTATTAAAAGGTATCCTAAAAAAAATGTATTAGTTATTGATGCAGGTACATGCATTACTTTCGATTTTATCAATTCTAAAAAAGAATATTTAGGAGGAGCTATATCTCCAGGGATTAATATGAGATACAAAGCTTTACATAATTTCACTTCTAAATTACCGTTATTAAAACCTAGTAAAGTGGAAAAATTTATAGGTAAGGATACAAATACCTCAATACATTCAGGTATTGTCAATGGAATTTGTAATGAAATAAGTGGAGTTATTAAGCAATATGAAGATGAGTATCAAGATTTAACAGTAGTTTTAACAGGAGGAGATACATATTTCTTGGCTAAACAATTAAAAAGTGGCATATTTGCCCATCCAAATTTTGTTTTGGAAGGGTTACATACTATTTTGACATACAATATAGCGAATGATTAAGAGATTATTATCAGGGGTACTTTTATTAAGTACAATAACAATAGCAGCACAAAGAAATAGTGCGTCACCATACTCTTATTTTGGAATAGGTGAAAGTTTTGAAGCAGTAACTGTAGAGCAAGCCTCTATGGGAGGGATTGGAGTTGCTTTAAAAGATACACATCGTTTAAATTTTACCAATCCAGCATCTATTGCAGATTTAAGAGCTGCAACATATGCCATTGGAGGAAGTTTAAGTTTACTAACAGTAAAAGAACAAGCTAAGTCACAAACTGGAAATTCTACGAATTTAAGATACCTCTCTTTAGGTTTTCCTGTAGGGAAAAAAGCGGGAATATCTATAGGATTACAGCCTTTTTCATCTGTTGGATATTCGTTAGTAGATGATAAGAACCCAGATAATAAAACCTCTTTTAAAGGTGAAGGTGGTGCTAGTAAAATATATGCAGGTTATGGTATTTATGTGGCTAAAGGCTTGTCTTTAGGTTTTGAAGCTGGATTTATATTTGGGAACTTAAAAAATAATGTATTGAATCAAAGAGCTAATGTGTCTTTTGCTACAAAACAAGAAGAGGTTGTTCGTTTAAGAGGAGGACAATTTAAGTTTGGAGCTCAATATAAGAAAGAGTTAAAGAATAAGTTAAATTTATATTCTGGTGTTTCCCTTACTCTTAACTCAAATTTATCAAGTGGTGGAAATGAAAAAATGTACTCATTAACATTCAGTTCTACAGGACAAGAAATTATAGGAAGAATTAGTCATGATAGAGAAGTAGAAGGAAATGTTACTGTTCCTTTAAAAACAGTCTTTGGATTTGGGCTAGGGAAAAGTAGTAAATGGTATGTTGGAGTTAATCAAAAATTTCAAAGAGCAATAACTACTACAAGCCAAATTGTAGCTAATGGAGGAGCATATAAATATGGTAATTCAAGTAAGTTCTCGTTGGGAGGTTATTATATACCAAAAATTAATTCAATATCTAGTTATTGGGATAGAGTAGTATATAGAGCAGGTGTTCGCATCGAAGATACAGGACTTCAAGTACAAACGAATAATAATTTTACTTCAATTAAAGACTTTGGCATAAATGTTGGTTTAGGATTGCCATTGCCGGGACAACTATCTAATTTAAATTTAGGATTTGAATATGGACAAAAAGGTACAACGAATAATAATCTTATAAAAGAAAATTACTTTAATATAAGATTAAGTTTATCTTTGAACGATGTTAACTGGTTTAAAAAACGACAAATAGATTAATAAAAACTGATAAATGATGAAAAAACTTACGTATTTACTTACAGGATTATTTTTGTTTGTAGCCGTAAATGGTGTTAAAGCGCAGGCAAGTCAAGAATGTAATATTAAATATAATCTTTTTAAAGGAGATGCTACAACCAAAAAGTATACTCAGGCGAAGCCTAGCTTAGAATATTTATTAACAAATTGTCCTAAACTATCGGTTAATATATATAAATATGGGGCAAAAGTAGCGGATAAATTAAAAGATCCAGCTTTAGCAAAAAGAGTATATGAAACAAGGCTGATAAATTTTCCAACAAAAGGTGCTGCTAAAGCTCATAGTGATTATGCTACTTATTTAATTAAAAATAAATTGGCTTCAGATGCTGAGGTTTATGAGATTTTAAAGAAAGCATATAAAATTTCACCAAAAGATATGGGGGTGAGAAATATCTTCAGATATTTTAAAGCTGTAACGGAAGAGAATAAAGATACAAATCCTCAAGTAGTATTTGATACATACGATGATGTAATGGAATCTGTACAAGAGAAATTAGATGTTTACAGTAAGAAAATACCGGCTTTACAAGAAAAAGATTCGATGGGGACTATAGGAGCCAAAGAGAAAAAGTTATTGAGAGCTTATACTATGAACTCATCTGCTCTAGGTAAAGTTGAAGGAGGATTAGATGGAATGATATCTAAATTAGCAACTTGTGAGAGATTGATACCTATTTATACTAGAGATTTTGAAGCTAATAAAGCAGATGGTGTTTGGTTAAAGAGAGCTGTATCAAGAATGTACAACAAAGGATGTCAATCAGATCCATTATTCGAAAAATTAGCAAATGCTTATGCAGAAGCGACACAATCAGCAGACGCATACAATTTCTTAGCGGGAGTTTTAGCTAAAAATGGAGATAAGAGTGGAGCTGCTGAAATGAGAAAGAAAGCATTTGACTTAGAAACTGATCCATTTAAGAAAGCAAAATATAAATTAAGAGAGGCTCAAAGTGCAAGCGGAAGTAGAGCTAGAGCATTAGCTTATGAAGCATTAAAGTACAATCCAAATATGGGGAAAGCTTACTTGTTCATAGCTAGTTTATACCAAAAAAGTGCTAATTCTTGTGGTAGTGATGAGTTTGAAAAGAGAATGGTATACGTAGCAGCTTTAAACAAAGCGTTAAAAGCTAAAAGAGTTGATCCAGGATGTGGAGCTGGAAGATATATTTCTAGTTATAAGAAAAATGTACCATCTAAGAAATTAATTTTTCAAAAAGGAATTGCATCTGGAGCTAGTCATAAAATTGGATGTTGGATAGGCGAAACTGTGCGTGTTCCTTAAAAGATTTAAATGAAATCATTTTTAGTAAATATATATAATAGCATTGCTGCCATTTGTTTGGTAGCAATGTTTTTTTCTTGCACAAATACAAAAAAAGAAGTGCGTGATTTTTTAGCTGACAAAAACTTACCAATGGGGACAGCTAAGAATATTTATCACATACATAAAGACTCTGGAAAAATAACTTCAAAAACAAAAGCTCCTGTTTTTTACGATTTTTCTAATAGAGATAAACATCCGTATAACGAGTTTCCAAAAGGAATAAAAATAGTGTCAATAAGTAAGAATGGAAAAGATTCTATAACTATCACTGGAAATTACGCTTTAACTTATAGTAAAACGAAAGTTTCTGAAATTAAAGGAAATGTAGTGATTACAAACCATACGGAGAATTCAATATTAGAAACCAATCAGCTATTTTGGGATCAAAAAGAACACTATTTTTTTACAGAAGACGGGTTTAGATTAACAACTCCCAAAAGTGTAATTAATGGATTTGGATTTGAGTCAAAAGAAGACTTAACCAAATGGATAGCTAAAGACATTACAGGAGACGTAGAGGCAAATCAAAAAGAAATATAATGAACACACTTTGGAAATATTTACAATATGGATACCTTGTTGTTGGGGTAATTTTTTTAATAGATGGAATTTTAAAATGGAGTTCAGATAAAGAAGCCGCACTTATTATGTTTGGATTAGCTATCTTTATTACCTTAATTTTCTTCTTTAAAAGACATTTTAGAAGAAAAATAGAAAATAGAAACCAACAGCGTTAATGCAGATTGAAATCATTATAATTTTAGCTTCTATATTGTTTTCAGCCTTTTTTTCAGGTATGGAAATAGCTTTTATTTCTGCCAATAAACTACATATTGAGCTAGAGAAAAAGAGAGAAGGTTTTTTGCCTAAAATTTTAGCAAAATTAACTAGAAAGTCATCTAAGTTTATTACTACTATGCTAGTAGGAAATAATGTTGCTTTGGTAATTTATAGTTATTTTATGGGGCAGTTGTTAATGACGTGGTTTCAATCGATATTACCTACAAACATATCGTTTATAAATTATTTACTAGACGATTTAAGTTTACTAACACAAACAATTATATCTACTGTTGTAATACTTGTTACAGCAGAGTTTTTACCTAAGGCTATTTTTAGAATTTATGCAAATGAAATGCTAAAGATATTCGTAATACCAGCCTATATTTTCTATTTAATTTTTTATGGAATAACTTGGGTAATCACAAAAATTTCTGATTTCTTTTTACGTGTATTTTTCAAAACAAAAGAAGATGCAATTCAAACAGAGTTTAGTAAGGAAGAATTAGGAAATTATATTTCAGAACAATTAGATGGAGGGAATGAAGAAGGAGTGGTTGATTCAGAAATTCAAATTTTTCAAAATGCTTTAGAGTTTCATAAAGTAAAAGCAAGAGAAATTATGGTACCTCGAACAGAAATCATGGCAGTAGATATACATGAATCTGTGAGCAACCTTAAGAAAATGTTTATATCAACGGGATTATCTAAAATTTTGGTTTATAAGAATTCTTTAGACGATATTTTAGGATATGTAAACGCTTTCGAATTATTTAAAAAACCTAGAGCAATCAAATCAATATTGTTGCCAGTTGAGTTTGTTCCAGAATCAATGATTATAAACGATGTTTTGAATAGTTTGATGAAGAAACGAAAGAGTATTGCTGTAGTTGTTGATGAGTATGGAGGAACATCTGGAATTATAACTGTAGAAGATATTGTTGAAGAATTATTTGGAGAAATTGAAGATGAACATGACAATCAAGAATTGTTAGAAGAAAGAATAAGTGAAGAAGAGTTTAATTTATCAGCAAGGTTAGAAGTTGATTATTTAAATGAAGAATATGATTTAAATATACCTAAAGAAGAAGCTTATGAAACTTTAGGAGGTTTTATTATAAATTATACAGAAACTATACCGAAACAAGAAGAAATTTTAGAAGTAGATAGATTCCAAATAAAAATATTAAATGCCAGTGCTACTAAAATTGATACTATTTATTTGAAAGTCCTCGATAAAGAAGAGTAGATAGAAATTTATGCTTCAAGCAGCAAACTACCTCAAAAACAGCTAAAAAAAACATTGCATTATTTAATGTGAAATTGTATTTTCGCACACTGTTAATAAAATAAACTACTTATGGCAATTTTATCGAAAATTAGAGAACGCTCAATGTTCTTAATTCTTGTAATTGGTTTAGCACTTTTTGCATTTGTTTTAGACCCATCTACAATATCAGATTTTTTTAATGCAAGTAAAGTAAATGAAGTAGGGGAAGTGAATGGTGAAACTATATCGCGCCAAGAATTTGCCGAAGCTTTAGATGCATACAAAGCACAAACTGGAAATAGAGTTTCTGAAATGCAAGCAGCAAAAACTGTTTGGAATAACTTAATCAGACAAAAAATTTATCAAACTCAATTAGAAGAAGCTGGTATTACTGTAGGAGACGAAGATATTATGACTGCTCTTTATGATTCTCCAGCATTACAGAATGACCCTAGATTTCAAACTTCTGGATTATTCGATAAAAATAAATTAAAAGAATTTTTAGCAACTATTAAAGATGCAGATGGCGCAGAATGGAAAGCTTGGCAAAACTATATGGTTTCTTTAAAAAATAATATTGAGAAAACAACTTACGACAATTTAGTAGCTGCAGGTTTAGGAGCTTCTTTAAAAGAAGGTGAGGCTCAATATTTAATTGAAAACACTAAAGTTAATGCTAAATTTGTTTATGTACCATACACTACAATAGCAGATAGTTTAGTTGTACTTAAAAAGAGTGATGTTGAAAATTACATCAAAAAACATGAAGATGATTTTCAAGTTGAAGCTTCAAGAGATATTAACTTTGTAAAGTTTGATATTAAACCAACTGAAGGAGATGAAGCAGCAACTAAAGAAGAAGTAGCTAAATTAATTAACGATTCTGATAACAGAGGAGTTGTAATTAAGGGATTAAAAAACGCTACTGACTATGTAGAGTTCTTAGATGAGAATGATTCAGATATCGCCTTAGATGATAACTATAAATTTAAAGTACAAGTACCACAAGTTATTGCTGAAGAAATTTTTAACGGTAAAGAAGGAGATGTTTTCGGACCATATAAAGATGCTGATTATTTTAAGATTTCAAAAATATCTAAGGTTACTCAATTACCAGATTCAGCACAAGCAAGTCATATATTAATTCCTTTTGTTGGAGCTACAAGTGCAGATGCAAATGTTACTCAAACAGAAGAAGAAGCTAAGAAAACTGCAGATAGTTTATTAACAGTAGTTAAGGCTAATAAGTCTAAGTTTGCAGATTTAGCTAAAGAAATGTCTTCTGATAAAGGATCAGCAGATAAAGGTGGTTTTTACGATTGGTTTAGCTATAACAGAATGGTACCTAGCTTTAGAGACTTTGTTTTTGAAGGAAAAGAAGGTGATATGGGAGTAGTACAATCTCCATTTGGTTTCCACGTTATTAAAATTGATGGTCAAAAGAACTTTCAACCAGTTGTTAAGTTAGTAACATTTGGACGTAAAATAGAGGCTTCAGAGGCAACAGAAAATGCAATTTTCCAAGATGCAGAAACTTTTGCTTTAGAATTGGCAAATGGTAAAGAATTTGATGAAGTAGCAAAAGAGAAAAATTTAACATCTTCTCCAGCTGTTGGATTAAAATCTTTAGATGAAACTGTTCCAGGAATAGGTAATGAAAGAGAAATTATTACTTGGTCTTTTGGAAATGATGTAAATGAAGGAAGCTTTAAGCGTTTTGATGTAGAAGGAGGATATGTAGTAGCAGTTTTAACAGGAATAACTGAAAAAGGTTTAATGCCAGTAGATAAAGCAATTTCAAGAGTTCGTCCAATTTTAATGAACGAAAGAAAAGCTAAAATGATAGAAGATAAAATTAGCGGTGCTACATTAGCTGAAATGGCTAAGTCTGTAAATGTAATAGTAAGAAATGCAGCAGACGTTAATTTAAATTCACCAACATTAGCAGGTGTAGGTTATGAGCCTAAAGTTGTAGGAGCAATGTTAAATGCTAAAGAAAAGCAAGTAATTAAGAATGTATCAGGAGACAAAGGAGTTTTTGCTTTTGAAGTTGAGTCTAGAGAGTTACCAACTGCTTTACCTAATTACGATACTTACAGAAAGCGTTTAGCTAACGAAAGAAAGAATAAAACATTCCAAATGTATGAAGCTGTTAAAAAAGCTTCAAATATTGAAGATAACATGAGTTCATTTTACGGAATTCAATAAGGATAAGAAAATAGATTATAAAAAGCCGAACGATATTCGTTCGGCTTTTTTATATTATCATATAGATAAAAACTCTCCATAGTATGAACAAAAAAGCAATCTCATTTGAGATTGCTTTTTAAATATGTTTTAAAGCTTTTTATTAAGCGTTTAATGGTTTACCATCCCAAGCAGCTTTAGCAGCTTCTTTTACTGCTTCAGAATACGTTGGATGTCCATGACAAATACGAGCTAAATCTTCAGCAGAAGCTCTAAACTCCATAGCAACGGCAGCTTCCATAATTAAATCAGCTACACGAGCTCCAACCATGTGAACACCTAATACTTCATCCGTATTTTTATCAGCTAAAACTTTTACAAACCCATCAATGTCACCACTAGCACGAGAACGTCCTAAAGCACGCATTGAGAATTTACCAGCTTTATATTCAACACCAGCATCTTTTAATTCTTGTTCAGTTTTACCAACAGCGGCAACTTCTGGCCAAGTATATACAATACCAGGAATTAAATTATAATCAATATGAGGCTTTTGCCCAGCTAAATACTCAGCAACAACAACACCTTCTTCTTCTGCTTTATGAGCTAACATAGCACCGCGTACTACATCACCAATAGCATAAATATTAGAAACGTTTGTTTGTAAATGGTCATTTACTTCAACCATACCTCTTTCAGTAACTTTTACACCAGCTTTATCTAAAGCTAAACCTTCAGTGTATGGTCTACGTCCAACAGATACTAAACAGTAATCACCAGTAAATGTAACTTCTTCTCCTTTTTTGTTAGTTGCTTTTACAACAACTTCATCACCATTTCTTTCAACAGAAGTAACACCGTGACTTGTATTAAATTTCATTCCTTGTTTCTTTAAAACTTTAGTAAGCTCTTTAGAAACATCTTTATCCATAGTAGGAGTAATTGTTGGAGCATATTCGATAACTGTTACATCAGCACCTAAGCGTTTATAAACAGAACCTAACTCTAATCCAATAACTCCACCACCAATAACTAATAAATGTTTTGGAACTTCTTTTAATTTTAAAGCTTCAGTAGAAGTAATTACACGTTCTTTATCAATAGAAATAAAAGGTAACGTAGATGGTTTAGAACCAGTAGCAATAATGATATTTGTACCTTCAATAACTTCTGAAGTACCATCATTTTTACTAACTTTTACGTGAGTAGCATCCTCAAAAGAACCTAAACCTTCGTAAACATCAATATTATTTTTATCCATTAAATATTTGATTCCTCCAGTAGTAGTCTCTACAACATTAGCTTTACGAGCAACCATTTTACCAAAGTCAAACGTAGGATTTTCAACAGAAATTCCGTGTTCGTCAAAATGTTTTATAGCGTCATAATAATGGTGAGAAGAGTCTAATAATGCTTTAGAAGGAATACACCCAACATTTAAACATGTACCACCTAAAGTTGAGTATTTTTCAATAATAGCAACTTTAGAACCTAATTGAGAAGCTCTGATGGCAGCAATATATCCACCTGGTCCAGAACCAATAACGATTAAATCGTATTTCATCTGTTTTATATTTTGTATTTCAGAATTATAACTACAAAATTACACAATCTAACTGACTTGCAATAAAGGTTTTTAGATTTGTTTTATTCTATTTGTTTTACCTTTGAAAATTATATGAAAACACTTTTAATAATTGGGTATGTTTGGGTAGAAAAAACCACGGGAGCTGGGAATAGAATGCTACAGCTTATAGAGGTTTTTAAAAATCAAGATTATAAAATTCTTTTTGGAAGTCCCGCTCAAAAAACCGAAAATTCAATTGAGTTAACAAATTTAGGAGTTGAAGAAGTTTCTATTAAGCTAAATTCTTCTTCTTTTGATGAATTCATAGAAGGTTTACAACCAGACATTGTTATGTTCGATAGGTTTATGATGGAAGAACAATTTGGTTGGCGTGTAGCAGAAAATAGCCCAAAATCTTTACGTGTTTTAGATACAGAAGACTTACATTTCTTGCGTAAAACACGTCAAAAACAGTTAAAAAAAGGAGAAGAGTTTTCTACAAATGCATTGTTAAATTCTGATGATGCTAAACGAGAGATTGCATCTATCTTACGATGCGATTTAACTTTAATTATTTCGAGCTATGAAATGAAATTACTTAAAGAGGTTTTTAAAATAGATGAACGTTTATTATATCACCTTCCGTTTTTATTAGATAGAATAGATGATAATAAAATAAACGACTGGAAGTCTTTTGAAGAAAGAAACCATTTTGTTTTTATAGGTAACTACTTTCATGCGCCAAATGTAGATACAGTTTTAGAATTAAAAAAACATGTTTGGAAAAAGATAAGAAAACAATTACCTAAAGCAGAGATGCATATTTATGGGGCATATGCAACACAACAAATAAAGCAATTAAATAAACCACAAGAAGGTTTTTTAGTAAAAGGTTTTGCAGATAATGCAATTGATGTAATTAGTAATTCTAAAGTAGTTTTAGCACCTATTCGTTTTGGAGCAGGTATCAAAGGAAAGCTAACGGAAGCTATGATTACTGGAACACCATCTGTAACTACTTTAATCGGAGCAGAAGGTATGCATGAAGATTTGCCATGGAACGGTTTTGTTGAATCAGATTTAGATGAATTTTCTAATAAAGCAGTATTGCTTTACTCAGACAAAAAAGTATGGGACGAATCTCAGAAAAAAGGAATAGAAATTATAAACCAAATTTATGATAAAGAAAACATAGGTTTTCTTTTTCTAAATCGAATCGAAGAACTTCAAGAGAATTTAAATACTCATCGTACACATAATTTTTTAGGAAGCTTATTACAACACCAAACACTTCATGCCACAAAATATATGAGTAAGTGGATTGAAGAAAAAAGCATCCGTTTTAAGAAAATTGATGAAAATAAAAACTAAATTTGTACAAATTTTGCTTTAAATTTTTTGTTATGAAAAAACATGTTACCCTAATTATTCTATTAGTTTCTTTTTTTAAAATATATTCTCAAACATATATTAATGGAGGGATAATAACAGATGATGTTAATTGGAAAATCGAATCTTCTCCATATATAATTAAAGGAGATCTTTTAATAAATAGTGGAACTCGATTAATGATAGAGCCAGGAGTGGTAATTAAATTAGAAAAAAATGTTATAATTCAAGTTAATGGTGAGTTTATAGCAGAGGGAACAGTTAATTCTCCTATAGTTTTTACTTCAGAAAAGAAGAATGAGTATTGGGGACATATTCGTTTAACAAAAAGTTCAAAAAAAGCTGTATATAATGGTGATAAATATATAGAGGGTTCTATTATTAAAAATTGTGAATTTAGATATGGAGGGAGTTTGAATAATGGTATGTTATTTATAGATAAATCTAGACCTCATATTGAAAATAACCTTTTAAAAGGGAGTAAATCTGATGGAATTTATATAAAGGAATCAGATCCAATAATAAAAAAATGTACAATTTTATTAAATCAAGGAGCTGGAATTATGTATCCAAATTATATGTATAATTATGATATCCAGGTGTTAGATTCTAATATAAGTAACAATCTATCGGGAGGGATTAAAATTCCTAAAGCAGGAAATGGTATAATTAATATAAAGAATAATACAATTTCGAATAATATTGGACAAATTGTATATGTATATTCAGCAGGAGGAAGTGGTAGTGGAAGTATATTTTTAACTAATAATAAAATTTATAAAAATAGAGATAATACAAACAATAATTTTATATCCATAGATGGAGGCTTTGATATAAATATTGAATGTAATTTAATGAAAGAAAATAAAGGGTATAATACAAGATTAATGTACTTTGAAAATGGGTATAATCCCTATACCGTAAAGATAAAAAATAACTTAATAATAGATAATTCATCAGGGTTAGGGCATTTAATTGATTTTTATTATATAGTTTCATATTCAACAAATATTGAGATTAAAAACAATAGTATTATCAATAATGAGGCATCAAGCAATAGATCTATAATTAACTTAAAAGGAAGTACTGCCTTTTTAGATGATTATAAAATTGAAAATAATACAATTAATCAAAATAAAGCATCACAAACTTTTAGTTTAACTAATGTAAGAGTAAAGATTAATTCAAATAATATTACAAATTTAGTAAACTATGAAATATATAATCAAAATGAAGCAGGGAGTATAGGAATAGATGCAAAGAATAACTTTTGGAATGTAAATAATGAAGACCAGGTTAAAATATATGATTGGAGAGATAATTCATCGGTTTCATTAGTTAGTATTAGCCCAATTAAAACATTACAATTAACTAATATATTATCATGCTCACATCTAATTATAGATAGAGATGATGATTTAGATGGTATTCTGAATAATAATGATAACTGCCCAAAAACTGCAAATGCGGATCAATCTGACATTGATAATGATGGTATAGGGGATGTTTGTGATGATTCAGATGGAGATGGTGTTTTTGACGCTAAAGATAATTGTCCTACAACCGCAAATATGAATCAATCTGACATTGATAATGATGGTATAGGGGATGTTTGTGATGATTCAGATGGAGATGGTATTTCTGATGCTGAAGATAATTGTCCTACAATCGCAAATATGGATCAATCTGATATTGATAATGATGGCATAGGGGATGTTTGTGATGATTCAGATGGAGATGGTATTTCTGATGCTAAAGATAATTGTCCTACAACCGCAAATATGGATCAATCTGACATTGATAATGATGGTATAGGGGATGTTTGTGATGATTCAGATGGAGATGGTATTTTTGACGCTAAAGATAATTGCCCTACAACCAAAAATCCAAAACAAACAGATACCAATAGTAATGGTATAGGAGATTTATGTGATACGAGTTATGAAGCTCAGGGAAATATTAGTTTAGAATATATTTCGGAGTCTTGTCAAGGGCAATCTGATGGTAAGATAATGATAAATATTAAAGAAATATTTGTAAACTATACAGTAACACTTAATGGAAAAGGTGTTTTTGAAACAAAAAAAATAACTGGTTTAGAAAAAACGGCTTTATTTGAGGGATTAAGTCCAGGTAGTTATGAAGTTTGTGTTTTTGTAGATGAAAGAAATTATACACAATGTTTTGAGGTTAATATTAAATCAGCAGCTTTAATTTCTCTAAAAATAGGGAAGAAACAGGTTTTAAGGGAGTATACTGTAAATATTGCTAGTGGAACGGCTCCATATAATGTATATTTTAATGGAGGTTTATTGGGGACATTTAACGATAAAATATTTAATGTTCATGTAAAGGAAAGTGGAATGTTAGAAGTTAAAACCAATAAGGAATGTGAAGGAACATTTAAAATGATTACAGACGGAGTTTTTTTAAAAAAGAACCCAATTACAAAATACATAGAATTATTATTGCCAAACAATTTAGGTAAAAGTAATGTGAATGCTGTAGTGTATGATCTTTCAGGAAAAATGATATTTGACAAATTAATAAAAGTGAATGGAAATATATTAATTATTCCGTTTGAAAACTATAATTCAGGAACATACATTTTAAAATTAGGAATAGAGAATTCAAAGTCAATTAAAATTTTAAAGATTTAAGAATTTGTATTATTAGAGATATTAATAATAAGGAATTATTGTTTTTTTTGAGGTTGATAATTTAAAGGAAGCATATTAGCAAAAGATTCGAAAGCCCAATATCCTTCATTGAAAATTGAATGCGGATTTAATAATATTCCATAATTTTCAATTTGAGATTTTTTCTCTAATAAAACAATGTTTGATGTTTGTACTCCAGAAGCTTTTTTACGTCTCCCAAACATACCAATCAAATATTTATCTTCTTCAGATTCTTTAGTATAGGTAATTGAAAGGTAGTTTTCAAAGTTTAAAAAAGGATTGTTTTCAATATATTCAATCATGTCTTTGTAAGGAACATCTCTTTTGTATAAATAATCTTTGTATTTTGTTAGTCGACTTTTTCTAAGGGTAACCAAAGCACTATCCAGTGGTGTTTTTGGAGTTGTTATTCTTTTTGAAAAATTAATGTTTTTGTTATGTAGCCTAATGAATTCACGAGCCATTTTTATTTTTTCTTCAGAAGGTCTTTCAGGATTTAAAACACGTTTAAATTGGTTTATGAGAAAACCCTCATTTTTTAAGTTTTGAGCAAGCAAACTTCTTAAAAAATGCATACGAGAACCGTTGTAAGCTTTTAATCTATTTTGTTTCCATTTCTTTTTAATAGATTTTTTTAAGTTTTCATAACGTGCGTATCCACTAAAAAATAATTGTTTACCTTTTATTTCAAAGTGAACTAAATCGTAAGTGATTAAATATCCAAGACCTTTATGTTTTATCTTTAAAGGTTCTTTAGCAAATGCAGTTAAACTATTTGTTTTTCTATTGTATTCAAAATGAAGTGTTTTAGGATTTTGAATTACACATTGTTCAGCTAGAGACGTTCTTCCTAAAAATGTTTCTTTAAACCGAATTAAATTATATTTCCATTCATCATCATATTTAGTTTTATGAACAATAACTTCATTTAACAAAGTGTCTTCTTGTTTAAGAGTAATATTTAGAGAAATAGGAATTTTTGAAGTAGTAATAGGAATTTGTTCAACTTTATATCCTAAGAAAGAAATAACAAGTGTATAGTTTCCTTTAGGAGCTTTTAATTGAAACTCACCATTACTATTGGTAATAGTTCCAATTGTAGTGTTGTTAAGGTACACAGAAGCCCCTTCTATATTTTCATTTTCATTGGAAATAATTTTTCCTGAAATTTTAGTTTGAGAAAAACTATAAATTGAAATAAAAGTAAATAGACAGTAAAGAATAAATCCCTTTTTCATAAAATAAATTTTTATAAAAATAGGGACTTATTTTTTCTTTAAAAAGAAGTAATGTTATTTAGTGTTAAATCAACCCAGCTCGTTTTAATAATGCATCAGGCTTAGGTTCTTTTCCTCTAAAACGCACATATAAATCCATAGGTTTTTCTGTACCTCCTTTAGAAAGTACGTTGTCTTTAAATTTATCAGCGACTTCTTTATTGAAAATTCCTTTTTCTAAGAAATATTCAAAAGCATCGGCATCTAAAACTTCTGCCCATTTATAAGAATAATAACCTGCAGAATAACCTCCTTGAAAAATATGAGAAAAAGCAGTACTCATACAATTTTCGGCAACATTAGGGTGTAATTGAGTTTCAGAAAACGCTTTTGTTTCAAAGTCTTTTACCGAAGAAATATTTTGAGGCGAAGCTCCTCCATGCCAACTCATATCTAATAAACCAAAACTTAATTGACGTAAGGTTTGCATACCTTCATGAAAGCTAGCAGATTCTTTAATTTTAGTAACATATTCCATAGGAATAGTTTCTCCTGTTTCATAGTGTTTTGCAAACAATTCTAAAGCTTCTTTTTCGTAACACCAGTTTTCTAAAACTTGACTAGGTAATTCTACAAAATCCCAAGAAACTGACGTTCCAGATAAGCTATTATAAGTAGTATTGGCTAACATTCCATGTAAAGCATGACCAAATTCATGAAATAGCGTAGTAACTTCATTAAAAGTTAATAATGAAGGCTTGGTTTCTGTTGGTTTAGTAAAATTACAAACAATAGAAACTTGTGGTCTTTCGTTAACTCCTTTTTTGATTTGTTGCGATTTGTATGAGGTCATCCAAGCTCCATTTCTTTTTCCTGGTCTAGGATGGAAATCAGCATAAAGGTGAGAAATGAAATTTCCTTTAGAATCGGATACAGCATAGGTTTTTACATCCTCATGGTATTTATCAATAGAATCGATTTCTTCAAATTGTAAATCGAATAATTTACCTGAGATTTCAAAAACTCCATCAATTACATTTTCTAATTTGAAATAAGGTTTTAGTAATTCTTGGTCTAAACTAAATAATTCTTTTTTTAATTTTTCTGAATAATAGGCTGAGTCCCACTTTTGAAGTTGATCAATATTATCTAATTTTTTAGCATAGGTTTCTAAGTTTTCAAATTCCTTTTTAGCGGCTGGTTTTGCTTTTTCTAATAATTCATTTAAAAAGTTTAGTACTTTTTCAGGACTTTCAGCCATTCGTTCTTCCAAAACAAAGTGTGCATGAGTTTTATAGCCTAATAAGTTAGCTCGCTTGTGTCGAAGAGTTACTATTTTTAAAACAATTTCTTCGTTGTTGAAATCATTTTTTTGAAACCCTTTTTTTCCCATTGCAATAGCTAACTTTTTTCTGAGTTCTCTATTGTCAGCATAGGTCATAAAAGGAATGTAACTAGGATAGTCTAATGTAATAAGCCATCCTTCTTTTTCTTTTGATTTGGCTAATTCTTTAGCAGCTTCTTTTGCACTTTCAGGTAATCCTTTAACATCCTCTTCATTTATTAAATGCATTTCAAAAGCATTGGTTTCAGCCAGTACATTTTCACCAAATTGTAAAGATAACTTGGCAAGTTCAGCATCTAATTTTCGCAATTCTGTTTTTTCTTCTTCGTTTAAATTAGCACCATTTCTAGAAAAACCTTTGTACTGTTTTTCTAATAACATAGTTTGCTCTGGAGATAAAACTAAAGAGTCTTTTTGATCATAAATTACTTTTACTCTATTAAATAAAGTTTCATTTAAAATCATATCATTCTTGAATTCACTTAACCAAGGAGAAATATTTTTAGCTATTTCTTGAATAGCAGTGTTGGTTTCAGCTGAATTTAAATTAAAGAAAATAGAAGTAACTCTATCTAATTTTTCACCAGTATAATCTAAGGCCTCAGTAGTGTTTTGAAAAGTAGCTTTTTCTGGGTTTTCAGCAATTGCATTAATTTCATCTCTAGCTAATTCAATAGCTTTTTTAATAGCAGGTTTATAATGATCTGTATTTATTTTAGAAAAAGGAGCTGTATTAAAATCTTGTAATAGCGGATTTTTTGTCATGAAAAATTCATTTTAATAATTAAGGAAACCTCACAAATCTAATATCTGTGAGGTTTCTATATATGTACTGTACTAAATTACTTATTTTTTTACTCTTTCAGAAGCTTTTTCAACTTTAAGTTTTAAGCCTTCCTTGTAGGCTATAATTTTATCTAATACACATTTATCAGAAGCTCCAATAATTTGTGCTGCTAAAATCCCTGCATTTTTAGCACCATCAAGAGCTACAGTAGCTACAGGTACACCACCAGGCATTTGTAAGATTGATAAAACAGAATCCCATCCATCAATTGAGTTTCTACTTTTTACTGGAACACCAATAACAGGTAAAGGGCTCATACTTGCTACCATTCCAGGTAAATGAGCAGCTCCTCCAGCTCCTGCAATAATTACTTTTATTCCTCGTGAATGTGCATTTTTTGAATAGTCAACTAATTTTTCTGGAGTTCTATGAGCAGAAACAATATCTACTTCTATTTGGATATCAAAACTTTCTAAAATATCAATTGCTTCTTGCATGATTGGAAGATCTGAATCACTTCCCATTATAATTCCTACCATAATTATTTGCTAATTACTTTTATAGTTTCTTTTACTTGTTGAGCGATTTCTCTCGCTTTATTTATATTTTCATTTACAATAGTTACATGCCCCATTTTACGAAAAGGTTTGGTAATTTTCTTTCCATATATATGTGGAGTCACACCATCTATTTTTAAAATGTCTTCAATGTTTTCATACACAACTTCTCCTGTGTAACCTTCAGCACCAACTAAGTTAACCATAATACCAGCAACTTTACTTTCTGTGTTTCCTAAAGGAAGATTTAAGATACTTCTTAAATGTTGTTCGAACTGATTTGTATAACTAGCTTCAATAGAGTAATGTCCAGAATTATGCGTTCTAGGAGCGACTTCGTTAACTAAAATTTCGTCATTTTCAGTTAAAAACATTTCTACAGCAAGTAAACCAACGAATTCAAAAGCATTAGCTACTTTTAAAGCAACTTCTTGAGCTTTTTCGGCTATGTTGTTATCAATTCTTGCAGGACAAATTACATATTCTACTTGATTTGCCTCTGGATGAAATTCCATTTCCACTACAGGATAAGTACTTGTTTCACCATCGGAATTTCGAGCAACAATTACTGCCAATTCATTTTTAAAAGGAATTAATTTTTCGGCAATACATTCACCATCTGGTAATGACTGTAAATCATCATAATTACGAACTACTTTCACTCCATTTCCATCATAACCAAAACGAGCAGCTTTCCATACAAAAGGGAATTCAATAATGTTGTTTTCGTAAGAATGTTTTAACTCTTCTAAAAAAGCATAATGCGAAAAACTAGCAGTAGGTATGTTGTTGTCTGTGTAAAAAGTTTTTTGGCGTGCTTTACTTTGAATAATTCTTAAGTTAGATGGTTTGGGATAAATAGTTAAACCTTCTGCTTCAAGTTTGTCAAGGGCATCAATATTTACATTTTCAATTTCAATGGTTAAAGCATCTACTTTTTTTCCAAAATTATAAACGGTATCAAAATCTAATAAATCTCCTTGATGAAATTCATTACAAATTCTAGCACAAGGAGCCTCTTTATTGGAGTCTAAAATAGCTGTGTAAATATCAAATTTTTGAGTTTCGGAAAGCAGCATCCTTCCTAATTGACCGCCACCAAGAACGCCCAATTTAAAATCTGAAGAAAAATAATTTTTCAAGATAAATATTTTATTGTGTTGTTGTTAACGCAAAAATAAGAATCTTAATAATAGTACAAATAGAATTAACGAGATATTCTTAACTGTGTGCTGTTAATTTGTGTAACAAAATACATTAAAGCATTACAACCAGAGTTATCTATTGGAGCTCCACCTGCTAAGTAATTGTATTTTTTATCATCACAAGGACATTTAATATGAATACCATCAAATGTCATTAGTGAATTACAGGTAGCTTCTGGACATTGCCTATCAAAAGCTCTATAACCAGTATTTCCTGTTCTAAAAATATAAACATTCCTACCTTGAATTATGTTTTGAGAACTTCCACTAGGAACTAATAGACCTTGAAATTCAGGTAGTGTTAAATCGATTATAGAATTTATAGTTACTCCATTAAAACAATTGTTTACTGGCGTATTATCGCTACAGCCTAAGCTAATTAAGAGAATAAATAGATAAAATAATTTTTTCATTGTTTTTAAATAGAGTTGTAAATGTAACGCTACGAATTTACAAATATTTTGTACATTTGTTATACAATCTCATTCCTATCGGTGTGAGATTTTTAAATTTATAAGTTATGAGTGGAGTATCATATTATACTGAAGAAGGATTAAAAAAATTAAAAGAAGAGCTAGCTCATTTAGAGCAAGTTGAAAGACCGCGTGTGTCTCAAGAAATTGCAGATGCTCGTGATAAAGGTGATTTAAGTGAGAATGCAGAGTATCATGCAGCTAAAGAAGAGCAATCTTTGTTAGAATTTAAGATAGCTAAATTAAAAAACGTAGTAGCTAGTGCACGTGTTATTGATGAGAGCCAATTAGATACTTCTAAAATATTGATACACTCTGTTGTTAAAATTAAAAATACAGCTAACGGTATGGAGTTCTCTTATACTTTAGTTGCCGATTCTGAAACTGACGTAAGAAATGGTAAGTTATCTGTAAATTCACCAATTGGTAAAGGATTATTAGGTAAAAAAGTAGGAGAAATAGCTGAGATTAAAGTACCTAATGGAATTATGAAATTTGAAATTATGGAGATTTCTCGTTAATCTTTTCTGAAAATATTATTCTAAATTAAAGTGTTGCCTTTGCAGCACTTTTTTTATTTTTACAAGCATACAAAATATAAAATTATGGCTAGTATTTTTACAAAGATAGTATCAGGAGAAATTCCATCATATAAAATAGCAGAGGATGAAAATTATTTTGCTTTTTTAGATATAAATCCAAATGCTAAAGGGCATACCCTAGTAATTCCTAAAAGAGAAGAAAACAAGTTATTCGACTTATCTAAAGAAGAGTATGATGGATTGATGTCTTTTTCTTATCGAGTAGCAAAAGCGATTGAAAAAACAATACCATGTAAACGTGTTGGAATGAGTGTAATTGGTTTAGAAGTTCCTCATGTACATGTACATTTAATTCCATTAAATGCCATGAGTGATATTCAGTTTATAGAAAAAGTAAAATTATCTAAGGAAGAGTTTGTAGAACTAGCTGAAGGTATTTCAAGTAATTTTGAATAGTTATAAAAGCTCATGAAAAAGTGAGTGAAAACTGATTTAATTAGAGGAGGAATAATATTTATAATGATAAACTTTATTTTTCCTTTTTTACTGAAGAGTCAATAACAACAAAAAAGGTTTTAATATCATTACCTATATGGATATTAGCTGGAATTTTACTTGGATTACTTCAAAAGAAAAGAATAAATAAAGAAGCTTAAGAATAAACTACATTTTATTTAATTGAATTTCAAAAGTAGTACCTTTTCCTATTTCTGATTTTAGAACCGATATTTTCCCGTTATGGTAGTCTTCTATAATTCGTTTAGAAAGAGATAGCCCTAATCCCCAACCACGCTTTTTAGTTGTAAACCCCGGCTTAAATATTTGTTTAAATTGTGATTTTTGGATTCCTTTTCCCGAATCTGATACTATAATTTTTACAAGTTTATTAGTACCTTTTATTTCTAATGAAATACTACCTTTTCCCTGCATTGCATCGATAGCATTTTTTACTAAGTTTTCTATAACCCAACCATATAATTCAGCATTTAACTGAGTTATAATTTCGTCTTTATTTGAAGAAAAAGTGAAATTAATTTGTTTAGAGCTTCTTGAACGTAAGTAATTAAAAGCAGTTTCAGTAGTTGAAACAATATTATGTGCTGTTAATTTTGGTAAAGAACCAATTTTTGAAAAACGATTAGCAATAGTACTTAAGCGATCAACATCTTTTTCTATTTCTATAATATAATCTTCATCAACATTTTCTGTGCGTAAAATAGCAATCCAACCTAATAAAGAAGATAAAGGCGTTCCTATTTGATGAGCAGTTTCTTTGGCCATACCAGTCCAAAGTTTATTTTGTTCAGCTACTTTACTCGATTTATAAACCATGTAAATAATGGTTAAGAAAAGCCCTAAAATAAGAAGTAAAGCTAACGGATAGTACTTAAGTTTGTATAATAAATCTGAGTTTCTATAATAAAGATATTGTGTAAAGCCAAAGTATTCAATAACTATTGGATCATTTTGACTTTTCATTATAGTTAATTGCTTTTGTAAGTACTTAGGGTTTTTAGATTTTATAGAATCTAAATTTCTATATAAATTGATACTTCCATCTTTATTAACTAGAATAGTAGGGATATCTTCAATAGTCTCGTAAACTTTATTTATAAGATTTGTATTGTCATTCAAATCAGGATTAGAGGCAAGTTCTTTAATAGCAGTTGCATAGATTTCAATTTTACCTCGCTCTTCTTCTTTAAATTTTTGAAAGAAGATATAAGTGTTCCACAAAATAAATGAAACGATTAAAAGGGATATAAAAATGGCAATCCGTTTAACCCAATAAGTATTCTTAAAAAAAGTCATTAGTCAAATATAAACTATTCTGTATAATAACTTAATTTGTAAAACCGTAGTATATTTACATTAAAAATAAAAAACAGCATGTTATCATTAGATCCTAAAGATTTACCTACAGGAAAATTACATAGTTATTTACTTGGAGCTATAGCCCCAAGACCAATTGCTTTTGCAAGTACAATTGATAAAGACGGAAATCCTAATTTATCACCATTTAGTTTTTTTAATGTTTTTGGAGCTAATCCACCTATGATGATTTTCTCTCCAGCAAGAAGTGTAAGAGGAAATAAAACAAAGCATACTTTAGATAATGCAGAGGAAACAAGAGAAGTGGTTATTAATGTAGTTAATTACGACATGGTACAACAAATGTCTTTGAGTAGTACAATGTATCCAAAAGGAGTTAATGAGTTTGAAAAGTCAGGACTTACCATGTTAGCGTCTGATAAGGTAAAACCGTTTCGTGTAGTAGAATCACCAGTACAGTTTGAATGCAAAGTAACCGATATAATTTATACAGGAACAGAAGGAGGAGCAGGAAATTTGATTGTTTGTGAAGTAGTTAAACTTCATGTTAATGAAAATGTAATAGCTGAAGATGGAAGTATAGATCAGCATAAAATAGATTTAGTAGCAAGAGCAGGAGGTAGTTATTATTCTAGAGCTAGAGATGGTTTTTTTGAAATACCTAAACCTATTTCTACTTTAGGAATTGGAGTAGATCAAATTCCAGAAGAAATAAGAAATAGTACTGTTTTAACAGGGAATAATTTAGGGATGTTAGGTAATGTAGAGCAATTACCAAGCGAAGAAGCTGTTAATAACTTTGGTAAAGAACATCCAGAATATATTTCGCTTTCAATTGAAAAAAGACATACATTTGCACAAGATTATTTACAAAAAAATGATGTAGAAAGTGCGTGGAAGGTACTTTTAATTAAATAGATAAGAATATGGAAGTTATAGGGAAGATTAAATTAATTAACGAAACTCAAACATTTGGAGCTAGCGGATTTAGAAAGAGAGAAATGGTTGTAACTACAGATGAGCAGTATCCACAAATGATTATGATTGAATTTGTTCAGGATAAATGTGATGTTTTAAATAACTATTCAGTTGGTCAAGATGTTAAAGTATCTATTAATTTAAGAGGTAGAGAGTGGATTAACCCAGAAGGAGTTGCTAAATATTTCAATTCTATCCAAGGATGGAGAATAGAGAACTTAGCACAATCTGCACCTCAAGGTACACCTCCTGCAGGTCAATTTGAACCAGCTCCAGATTTATCAGCTAACGAACCAGACGATTTACCTTTTTAATATAAAAAAGTTAAATAAGGTGTTATATACAAAAACCTATGAATGAAAATTCATAGGTTTTTTGTTTTTAATTAATTGTCTAGTAATACTATAGATCTAGTTTTACGAATGATTTTCTCATTGTTTTCTAAGTTTTTTAAACCTCTTGAAATTGCTTCTCTTGAAAAATTTAAATCTTCAGATATTTCTAAAAGAGGTATTTTAATCTCTACGCTTTTATATAACCTAGATTTTGTTTTTATATAACTAAGCAAAAGTTCTTCTAATGTTTGATTACTAATTTCTTGAGTTTTATTTATAATGTTCATGTAATGAAACTGGAAAGAAGTAATCATAAAATCTCTAAGCTCAATATAGGTGCTTGTCAATTCTAAAAATAAATCATTTGGAATATTTAAAAGAGTTACATCTTTTATAACAGTACTGCAAATTACATCTGAAGATATATTTGGAGTATTCGTATAATTTATAATTATAGGCTTACTACAATCTAGATGGTACAATAGTATTTTTTTATCATTGTGTTTGACAGACATTTTAACGATTCCAGAAATTAAAATACAAACCCCTTGATCAAAACGATTGCAGTCTTGTAATAAATATCCTTTTTCGTAGTGTAATATTGTTCCATAGTTTTTCAATAGGTCGATTACCTCTTTAGACAGTGGTAAATTTTTTAGCATAAATTTAGTTTGTTGATTGTCTAACCTAGGTAGTATCCTAGATTAATAGTTAGTTAGCATTTATTTGAAATAATTAAGGGGTGATAGACTTTTAGAGGCTTGTAATTAAAACTTACAAACCTCTGTTAAATAGTAATTTATTTTAAATGTAGGTTTATACAACTAATTGTATAGACCTAGGCTTTCCAATAATTTTATGTTGATTTTCCAAACGTTTTATGGCTCTAGAAATTGAAGCCTTCGGAGTTTTTAAATCTGAAGAAATTTCAGCTCTAGATATACGAATGTCTTTTTGTTCGTAGATGTTAGACTTATTTTTTAAGTAATAAAATAGCCTGTTTTCCAATGAATGTGTTAATAGGTTTTGAAGCCTATAAACCATAGTACTAATGTTGTGTTCACTAGAGTTAATAATAGCTTTTTTAAAAGACAAGCAATTACTTTCCCATTCTGCCACTTTATCGTTTGGTACCCATAACAAAGTGCTATCTTCTATTGCAGTTATAGAAATAGGAGAAGCTTGGTTTTCTGTCATGTTCATTAACACTATCAGAGGGTTGTTTTTTGGTGAAATATGGTATAATAGAAGTGAGCTATCATCTTGATCTAAATGCGCTTTTAAAACACCTTTAATTATAATAGCGCTATGATTAATAGGTACATCTTTTAATAAGATAGGGTCACCTGTGATATATTTCTTTTTTATAGCAGTAGATTGAATTAATCTAACTGTTGATTCTTTACAATTGATGAGGGACTTTAAAATCATTATAAATTATTTTACAATTAATTATTGCTTAAATCTATAAGCGGTTATTTAGTAGTAAATTATATTGTGTTCTTACAATATATTTTAAACAGTGTGTAAAAAGAAAACCCTATGTTTTCTTCATACTAAATACTTATAAGGCATAAGTATTACTTATAGTTTAGGAATAGAAGGGGCTTAGCAATAGTTTGCTTGTTTTATTTTGAAAAAAAGAAAGTAATTTTTTATTCATAAGTATTAATTTTTAGGGGATTAATATTCTAATAAAGACGAATTTAGTGTAAAATGTTAAATAAATGTTAATTTTACATTAAAAAAATACTACCTGAATTGTTTAAGCTAGAATTTGGTAACTCTTTTAGCTGAAATTACTAGTGAATATCTTATAAACAGATGCTTAATGTGATGTAAATCAATTTTTGATACAAGTCAAATCGTGATTTCTGTTAAATCAAATGGTTTTTCTTATCTCAATTTTGTGGACTTGAAATTAACTAAGTGTTACTTAGAAATTAACAACCACAAAAAATAAGCATTCATGAGAAAAACAATTTTATTATTAACACTGCTGCTTCTTAGTTACAGTTTAAATGCACAAGTAAGTGTTTCTGGAGATTATAGTATTAGAGTAGATAACAATAATAATGATCCAGGAGTAGATTACTTTAAAATTTACCAAGGGAAAGGAAGTAGTCCTTTTTTTAGAGGCTCAAATCAGTATGTGAAGTTTTTATCAGATGAAATACTTCACTATGCCAAAGATCGATTTTATCTAATGTCTGAGAAAGACGTAGAGATGAGAGTAGGAAGGCATAATAATACTAGCGCAATATTTAAAGTTCAAATAGGACACGATTCTAAAAATGAGGTTTTTAGAACGTCTTTAGCCGAATCAACTTTTCATACAAATTCATTTAAACTTTTTGGTTATAAAGGAAGTGATAGTTTTTTAGATATCAATAGAGGGAGTTTTAAAGCTAAACATTCAGCTTCATTTAGTGTTCATATTGATGATAATAGTAATGATCCAAATGTGGATACATTTAAAATATTGCACGGTACTAATGGGGCTAAAATATTTGATGTAGGTATAAGTAATACCAAACTGTTTTCTAGAAATTTTACATCAGAAAATGATGGAAGCTTTTTAGTAAACATTGATAAAAATAATAATTCACAAGTAGACAAATTTAAAGTTTTGTATGGCCGAGAAAAATCAGAGGTTTTAACTGCAGGAGGAAATAATGTTGTTGTTCACAAAGAACTAATTACTCAAAATATAAAAGCTCAAGATATTTTGGCAAATAAAGTTGTATTAAATGTAGGTTCATTTCCAGACTATGTATTTAGTGATACTTATGAATTAATGCCTTTAGAAAAAGTAAAGGAGTATATCCAAAAGAACAAACATTTACCGAGTATGCCTTCTGAATTAGAAGTGATTGAGGAAGGAATGGATTTAAAAAATCTTACCTTAAAATTAGTAGAAAAGGTTGAAGAGTTAACCTTGTATACTATTCAACAACAAGAAACTATAAATAAATTAAAACAATTAATAAAAAATGATAAACAATAAATAGATAAGTAAAATGAGAAAAACAATTTTTTTGCTAGGTACATTATTACTAGCTAGCTTCAACATGAAAGCACAAGGAAGTACACACATTATTTACTTCGATAAAGATGGAAGTCATCAAGGATCCGAAGGATTATTTATTAATGGAGGAGTAGGAGGTGGAACAATAACGACTTTTAGATCGTTTACAACAGGTAATATTTCTGAGGTAAACTTTAAAGCTAATAGAGAGTTAAGAGCCAAAGGACGTTTTTATGCAGATGGCGATGCTTTTTTTGCCAGAGCAGCAAACTTTAATAGTGGTTTAAGTGCTTCAGGAAATAGTACGTTTTCAAGAATAGGTATTGGTGTTACTCCACAACAAGCAATACATGTAAAAAACCAAAACGTTAGAGTTGATAATGGTGAATATCAGAGTTGGGGAGCGTTAATATTTCATCCAGATGTAGATAATACAGGAGATGATATTATTTCTTTTAGAAATAGCGCTAACGGTGAGATGGCAAAGATTCATGATGGTGTTTTAACAACTAACAGAGGAGTTTTTAATAATAGTATTTCTGCTACAGAAGGTAATTTAGGTAGTGTTTCTTATACACAAAGTACAGGTAGACTTAGTTTGGGGCATGGTACTAATGGAAAAATAACATTTTTAAATGGAAGTAATAACGAAATGGCATTTCTGCAAAATGGAGTTTTAACTTTAGATAGAGTAGTGTTAAATGTAGGTTCGTTTCCAGATTATGTTTTTTCAAAAGACTATAAGTTAATGCCTTTAAAGGAAGTTGCTGCTTATATTAAAGAAAACAAACATTTACCTAATATGCCATCAGAAGCTGAAGTAATAGCTAAAGGAATGGATATAAAACAAATCAATACTGTTTTAGTAGAAAAAGTAGAGGAACTTACACTACATACAATTTCACAAGAAGAAAAAATAGATACACTTTTAAAAGAATTGAAAGTAGTTGAAAAGAAATCAAAAGAGACAGAAAAAAAGATGCAAGCTCTTTTAGAAAGATTATCAAAAATTGAGCAACAATATAACTCAACCAAAAATTAGTTTTAGAATGATTAAAAAAATTACACTGGTAAGTTTATTATTGTTAGGAGTTGGTACTATACAAGCACAACATGTAATTGGAACTGTACGTGGAATAGATATAAAAGCAGATACCGATGCAGATCCTACATATTATGAAGGAATACGATTTTATGCAGCAAACAAAAAGATGGCTGCATTCTATCCAGGATATAATAGATTTTATGTACCTACCCATTTTTCTGATAGAGTAAACTTCAATGAGTCAGCAGTTTTTTACAAAAAGGCTAATATTTATTCTGATTTTGAAGTATCAGGTATTAGTAAATTTTCAAAAATAGGTATTGGTATAACTCCTACTGAAGGAATACATATAAAAAATAAAAATGTTAGAGTAGATGGTGGAGAGTATCAGAGTTGGGGACCAATAATATTGCGTCCTGATGTAGATAATAATGGAGATGATATTATTTCTTTTAGAAACAGTGCTAATAGTGAAATGGCAAAGATTCACGATGGTGTTTTAACAATTAATACAGGAGTGTTTAATCAAAGAATTACATCTGATAATGTACAGTTTCAGCAAGGTACATTAGGAAGTGTTTCTTATAACCAAACTACAGGTCGACTTAATTTAGGGCATGGTACCAATGAAAAGATAAGTTTTATTAATGGTAGTAATAATGAAATGGCATCTTTAGAAAATGGAGTTTTAACTTTAGATAGAGTGGTATTAAATGTAGGTTCGTTTCCAGATTATGTTTTTTCTAAAGATTATAAGTTAATGCCATTGAAAGAAGTTGCTACTTATATAAAAGAAAATAAGCACTTACCCAATATGCCATCTGAAGCTGAAGTACTTGCCAATGGAATGGATATAAAACAAGTAAACACAGTTTTAGTAGAAAAAGTTGAAGAACTTACATTACATACAATAGCTCAAGAAGAAAAAATAGAGAAGTTGTTAAAAGAATTGACAGCGATAAAAGAAGCTATAAAATCAACAAAAAATAAATAAAGAAAATGAGAAACAAATTTATTTTGTTTTTGTGCCTATTCTTCATAGGTGCAGGGATAACTATTGCTCAAGATATAGAGTTATATAGGTTTACCAATACCAAATTGGTAAATGGAAATGAGATGGTTTTGTTCCATAATATTTCAAACAATTCTATAAGTTTAATCAAGAAATCAAGTTCTGACTTCAATAAAAAAGATGGTTATTTACAATCTTTTATATTGAAAAGATTAGAAAAAGGAAAGGTGTTAATTGCTTCAGCAAAGCAGAAAAAATACTTTTTAAAATTTAATAATACTTCTAATGAAATAGTTTTTTCAACTATTGAAAATCCAGAACAACTAAATGAATATACATGGCAAATTCAATTTGCTGGAACAGGTAAGGTTTTAATTTCTCCTTTAAATAATCCTACCAAAGGACTAGTACAGATGGATAATAATACCATTGGAGTAAATGTATTTAAAGATTCTGAAAATCAATTGTTAGTTGGGAATAAAAAAGTAGGTGATCAATACCGATTTACAATAGAAAAATTAGCAAACGTACTTTAAAATAATAACGATGAAAAAAAATAAAATTTTAGGCTATTTAATCATAGCACTATTGCATTCTTTTTCTTTTGTACACGCTCAACAATCGTATGATTTGGCAGTACTACAATTACAAAGTAAGGGAAAGTATAGCAGGATATTTAATCCACAAACAAGCTTAAAAAGTTTGTTAGGTAAAGGAATAAATAAAAAAGCAACCATTGAGTTTTGGGGAATGCATAATACAGCAAGTTCAGGGAATGCTGAAGCTGTAAATTGGCAATTTTCAAATTTAGAAAAAGGTGCTAAGGAGTTTACTTTAAGTATAGAAGAAGATAAGGTTACTTTAAAAGTAGGCGATAATGAGCAGGTAGGAAATTTATTGCTTAGTGATAAATTATTTAAAAATACATGGCATCATTATGCTATTACTTTAGATAAGGAATTTAATGAGTTGAGAGTATATATAGATGGTGATGAATACTTCTTTAATAACCAACTTACTTTTGATGTACACGAATTATATTTTTCAAGTGATAAGAAAACCGATTTGTTTTTAGCAGAATATAGAGGTTGGTCGAATGTAAAGAGTAAAAATCAAATAAAAGATGAGCAGTATCGAACTTTTTATAAAGAAACTCAAAACTCATTATCAGAATTAAAAAATAATGGTTTAGAAATAGTATATACCAATACTAACTATAAAAACGAAGATTATTTTGGAGGAAATGTATTAACTTCTGTCTCATGGGAAAATTTATTATATGAGTATTTCCCTAATGATAATTTAGTGAAAGAAGCAGAGTTTTCATCAAGTTTAAAAACAAATGCAATTGGAAGAATAGGGTCAGATATAGCACATCCTATATTAAACTTGAATAAAATTATTGTTAGAGCAAGTGATGGAGATGGTATAGATAATCCATTGTTATCAGGTACAAACGGTATTTTAATAGAGTGGCAACATGTAAGAAATGTTGAGGCTTATGATGTAAAAAGAAGAAACTTAAGAGCTGGAACTACTAGTACAGTAGTACATTCATTAAAAGATACAGAAACAAGAAGTCCCTCAGAGTCTTTGTTTTTCGTTGATAGAGGAATTTTACCAAACGAAATATACGAATACACAGTTGAAGCTAAAAAAAATGGAGCAACAACATTATCAGGAAAAGATGTAGGATTTGTATTGCCAAATGGAAAAGTAAGTGGAATCATTGAAACATCGTCAAATGTAGCTACGAAATATGCAAAAGTAGAAGCAATTGCAGATAGAAATATAAACCCAGGAGGAGCTTTAAAATTTGTACAAGGAAAAAAGCCGTTATTAATAAAAAATATCGATGCTTTTAGAAAAGCTAAAGGAGGCGCTACATTAGAATTTTGGTATAATACTCCTACTGTATCGGAAGGAGAAAATAAGATTTTAAAAGTAGGGAATAGCGAGTTAGTTCTTCAGAGAAATAAAATAATAGTAAAAGTTAATGGAACTAATTACTTAGAAGGAACAAGAACATCAGATACAAACTGGCATCATTATGCGTTTGTGTTTAGTGCTTCTGGAGGAACGTTATATGAAGATGGAAACCCTATAGATAATGCTAGTACAGCTACTTTACTTAACTTGAACTTAAGTAGTGTAAATGCATTTTCTTTAAATGAAACAGTGAATGTAACGTATTATTTAGATGAGGTTCGTTTATGGGATAGACCAAGAACAGCATTAGAGATAAGTAAATATTCAAATCATATTATTGGAGGAGATGTAGAAGGTTTATTTGCTTATTATCGTTTTGACTTTAACGATACACATAAAGCATTTAACTATTCACCAACAAGAAGAGGACAGTATATAGCAGAAACTGAAAGTGAGTTAGAACATTTAGCAGCAGAAGAGCAGCCACAAATAACATATGCTACATATACCAATGAAACAGGGAATTATGAGTTTAATACTTTAAATACGGGAATTCAAGGTGTAACAAATAACGATAATAAGTTTGAATACACAGTAACACCATCAAAACCGAGATTTGAATTTTTACCAAAAAATAGGTTAGTAGGTGTACCAAGAAGACTAAATGGTGCTGAGGTTACAGCTGTAAACTTTAATGATGTATCTAGTTTACCAGTAACTGGAGTTATTTCATATAAGGTAGGAGAAGAATTATATCCAGTAATTAGAGGAACTTCAATTGAGGTAGACGGTTCAGTAATTCAAAGTAGTGAAGATGCTAAAGTTACTACAGATAATACAGGAACTTATGCTATTAAAACAGCTCCTGGAAAACATATCATTACACCTAGCGCTAGATTATCATTAGCAAATGAAGAGCGTTTAAATGAAGGAAGTTTAGCTTTTGATGGAAAAACAGGATATGCTCGTTCTTCTAAATCTATTACGAATGAAGGAGAAAGTTTTGTTTGGTCAGGTTTCATCAGACCATTTTTAAGAACAAATACAGAAGAGGAAATTCCAGCAGTTCAAACAATTTTGCAATGGGGAACTTTAAGTTTAAAGTTAGTTAATAATACAACGTTAAAAGTGTATAAAGGAACTGAAGTAAAGTTATCGGAAACATTGCCAACAAATAGCCCAGGACAATTTTCTTTCTTCAGTATAAATTTCGACAAGGCAAAAGGAACAATGTCGCTGTATGTAAATAATAAGAGGAAGAACACAGCTTTAAGTAGCTTAGCTATAGCTGGTAACTTAGTAGTAGGAGCAGAAGAAAAAGCAGGTGAGTATGTTAACTTTTCAAAATCACATGTAGACTTATTAGAGTATAGAACAACAGCACTTGAAGAAGAAGATGTTGTTAAGATAAGAGAAGGTAAACATCTTACAACAGAAAAATCTCAATTAACATTATCGTATAGTTTTGACCAAAAGTATGGAACTAAAGCAATTAATTTAGTTACTAGCGATTTAGAAAATAACTATTTACAATTTGAAGGAGGATGTAAGTTTGATAATACTACGCATAAACAATATGTTAGAGAAGTAAAGTATACATATAAAGCTACTAATGAAAGCTTAAATCCTAAAGGAAATAGTTATGAAGTGGTTTTAGAAGAGCCTTTACAAAATGTGAATTTTGAAAATACTACGCGTCGTAGTTTTATAGGAAACATAGTAGTTCCATGTAATAATAATGTGGGATCTTGGACAGGAAAAATAGTCCGTACAGATATTGAGTCTCCAAAGTTTGAAAAAACAATTAGTGTAGCAAACTTTAATAATAATGCAACAGTATTTACAGTAAACGATTTATTACCTGGTCAATATAGAGTAGAGATTACCAATGTTGATAGTAATAGAAAATTAGATAGCCCTATTATAGATTTACGTAGAAGTAATGTAATTTATGATTTCGAATTTAGAAACCCTATAGAAATCGAAATAGAGTTATTTAAGTTTGACATGGCTGGTGTTAGAGATGTTGGTAATATGAGAGATTATGTTGGAGAACAAATCAATAGTACATGTAATGGAAGCTATACATTTAATTCTCATGATGGATTTAAAATGGATGTTAGTGTTTTTGAAAGGTATGGAGCAAATAAATGTGTAGTAGAAGGAGCTGAGGTAACACTTGGAGGAGATGCTATTTTATCAGATAGTAATTTATCAGGAACTACTTTAAGTAAGGGATTGTTAGAAATTATTACACAAGTATCATCACCAAACTTTTTAGGAGATCATACAAGAAACTTTTTAATCTCAGCAAGTCATAATGGAAGAACTGCATCAGTAACTAAAAAAGCAATTATTTTAGGAGCTCGTCAAGGAAATTCAGATTTTACATTAGTAGAACCACAAGTAGGATTTGTATTACACGATCCTCCAGGAGATAACAGTTCTGCAACTTTAGCTAAAGGAGCTACTTATTCATATTCTTTTTCAGCAGAAAATGGAATTGGTTTGGAAATAGACAATTCAATTGGAGCTAAATTAAAGTTTAAAAAACAAATTTTAACAGGAGTAGTAGCAGCGCCATTAGGAGTTGGAACTGTAGCAGGTTTTGTAAATCCAGCACTTCAAACAAGTAGTGATACTAAAGGGTTAATAGGAGGAAAGTTCGATTATGTAAGACATAGTGGTAATTCTGAAACAGTAACCCTAGAAAAATCTATTTCAACACCTTCAGATCCAACTTATGTAGGTGAAGACGCCGATGTATTTATAGGTACTTCTAAGGTAATTACGTTTGGAACAGGACAAGTATTAAAATTAAACGGATGTTCGCCAGTAGTAGAAAGCTCAAGTAAGGTAGCAAAACCATCTACAATTACGCCATTTGCTTATACAAAACAAAGTTTAAATGACATCGTTATACCTAATTTATATCAATTAGCAATAGCTAAATATGATAAAAATAATAACATAGTAAGTCCACCTAAAGACAGAGATTATCTAGATTTAAAAGGAACTTTAGAAAAGTTATTAGCAAGCACTCCAAAAGATAGAGAAGATAAGGATATAGTTAATTATTTACATCAAATTTCTAGATGGAATGCTATTATTAAAAAGAATCATGATAAGAGAACAAAAGCATATTTTGATAGTGCACCAAACTTTAGTTCAACAACTAAAAAGCTTACTAACGATAATGATGTAGGACAAAGTGGAGCAGGATTAAATGCATCTGCATTAGATCAGCGTATTACTTTTGATGCATTAACAGAAATTAGTTATACATTATCTAGAGGAAAAACAAAAAGTACAGGAAATTCGTTTAGTGGAGGACCATACGTAGGAGTTAGTTTTTCAACAGATTTTACAGTTTTTGGAGTAGGACTTACGTTAGAAAACCAGACAAAAGTTCATAACTTTAATAGTAGAACAGATACTGATGAAAACGGAAACAATAGAGTAGATAGTTTTACTTTAAATGATGATGATGCAGGAGATCATTTTGATGTATTAATAAGAAGAGATCCTGAGTATGATACTCCAATGTTTTTAACAAATGGAGGAAGAAGTTCTTGTCCATTTGAATCAGGAACAGTACCTAGAGAAGGAGTAGAATTAATTGTAGATAAAGTAGTAGGTTATGGAACTGGTGATGAGTCAGTTTTATTTAACTTAACATTACGAAATACGCAAATTGCAAAAGATGCTACTAGAAAAACTTATATAGTAGGTATGGCAGGAGCTTCAAACCCATTAGGAGCTGTGGTGAATTTAAATGAGTCGCCAATTTTTGAACCAACAACATCTTCAAAATTTGTATTCGATTTAGATCCGAGTTCACCAACAGGAGTTAAGAATGAAATCAAAGCACAATTAAGAATTTCAAGAGGAACCGATGCTCCTTCTGAAATATCATATGAAAATATCAAAATACAAATGTATTCAGAATGTGAGCAAACAGGAGATAGATATCGTTCATATGGAGTTGATGAGTATAATGAAGTTGGTGTAAAACCTTATGCAGAAATTTTAGTAACGGCTCACTTTACAGGAGCTTGTGTAGAGGAAATTACAGCAGATGCTCCACAAAACGATTGGATTGTAAATGGTTCTGATAAAAAGAAATTAGATTTTACATTTAGAATTCCAGAGTTAAAAGGAATGCCAGATGATAAAGATTTCTCAGTAGATTTAGAGTATACTATTAAAGGAAATAACACACCTAAAATTTTAAAGAAATTAAATCTACAGACTTTAAAAGCGCACTTGAATTCTAAAACAGATCAAGTAGAATATAGTGCAGATGTATCTGCATTAACAAATGGGGAATATAACTTTAGAATTGTACCAGTGTGTGGTGATGGAGGATCAGATAATCCTAATAACAGAAAGAATCCTACACCATTTGTAAAAGGAAAGATTGCCAGAGATGCACCTCAGTTAGTATTAACAACACCAGATAATGGTGGGATTTTTACAACAGGAACTATTTCAGCAAAATTCTCAGCACCTATAAATCCAGCTACTGTAAACTTAAATTCATTAGCAATGAGAGGGATTTTAGGAGGTGTACCAAAACCATTAACTTCTGTTAAACTAGATAATGTTGCCGATTTAATAACAATTCCTCATAACGATAAATTTAACTTAGAGGATAAGTTAACAGTTGAGATGTGGGTAAATCCATCTAAGTATCCTTCAGGAACTAACATTCCAATTATTCAAAAAGGAGAAAACTATCATGTTTCATTAATGCCAGATGGTAAAATAATAACAAATGATGGTGTAAAATCTACTAGAGGAATTCAGCCATTTGCATGGACACATGTTGCTGTAGTATATGATAAAACTAATGGAAATGCTGTTATTTATTTTAATGGTGGAGAAGTTGGTTCAGGAAATATTTCAACTATAGGAAACGAAGCCAATACAGAGAATTTAGTAATTTCTCCTATGGTGTCATCAGATTCTTTTGTGGGGTCTTTAGATGAAATGAGACTATGGCAATCGGCTAGAACACCATTACAAATAGCTAGTAATTTTAAAAATCAATTATTAGGTAATGAAGATACCTTGGAAGCATATTTTGTATTTAATAATAATACATTGGCAAAACAAGGAGTAGATGGAGAACCAGATGAAGCAATTCAAGATTTTACAGGAACGGCTAAAGGAACAACAGCTGTAGGAATTGATTTTGTTACTAATGAAGAGGCTGCACCATTAGATAAAACAAAAATGGTTGATGATATTCAGTTTACAACAACAATGTCTGAAAATAATACGATTATTAATTTTAATATGAAGATTTCAGATTTAGAGTTTGTAGAAGGAGCTAGGTTAACGGTCTTTGTAAAAGATAAAAAATTAGAAGATCCATTAGGAAATAAAATAGATAAAACATCTTGGAGCTTTATTGTAAACAGAAGTAAATTAAAATGGAGTCATAATAATATTTCAATAAGTCAAAATCAAGGAGAAGCAACAACAATTGATTATGTAGATTTAATAAATGAAGAAGGAGGAGTAGATGTAGCTTATACTTTTGAAAATTTACCAGTTTGGTTTAGTGTAAACAAAGGAGCAAACCCAGATAAAGATGCTTTAAATGTAATTAGAGCTACAGAAACAAATAGAGATTTGGAGTTTGAGGTTAAGAATTATCTAAATCCAGGAGTTCATACAGCAACAATCTATATTAAAACTAGTAATAAAAATACAGGTGTAAAATTAGGAGTTGAAAGTTTTAGAGTTGAGGTTACGGTTAAATGTCCAGAACCAACAGTTGAGGCTGGTTTTGAAAACAATTATCCATTCTCAATGAATATGAAAGGTAATTTAGTTATTAACTCAGAAAACTCTGTAGATATAAACGATGTTGTAAAAGCTTATGTAGGAAATCAAATAAGAGGATATGCAAAAGTAGGAGCAAATGGTTTGGTAGACTTAACAGTTTTTGGAAATGTTGGAGAAACAGCTGCTTTAAACTTTAAAGTATGGGATGCTTCAGAGTGTACCGAGTATGAAGGTATTGTTGAGAACTATAGCTTTAATTCAAATGCTACAATAGGGTCAAATTCAGCTCCAGTAAAGTTTACAGTAGGAAATAAAGTTACTCGTAGAATACCAGTAGTGTCAGGATATCAAGAGTTAAGTTTTAATTTAAAAGATAACCAAGCATCAAATAAATTATCATTAACATCGATTAAAGGATTACCAGTTAATTCTCAAATTCTTGATTTATTAGAGAATAAAGTAGCGGTATTAGGAAGTAACAATATTTTTACTGGAGGATTAACAGAAATTGATGTAACAAAAGCTTATTTAGTAAATGTAGCACCTACACACGAAGATGTTAAATATATTGAAATAAGTGGTGTTCCAGTTAACTTAGATACTAACCTAACTATAAACGGTGGAAACACAAGAAATGCGATTCCATTTTATCCTAACGATTTACAACGTACAGGATATGCATTACGATCATTTACATCAACAAATGTTAGTGAAGGAGATAGAATTGAAAGAAGAGGATTGTTTGCTGAGTATTCAACTTCTGAAGGATGGAGAGGTAGTTTAACACACTTAACTCCTGGATTAGGTTATATCTTTAAATCGCAAAATGCTGGAGCAATTAATTACTCAGGTATTGTTAAGAGTGGAGCAGCAAGATCAATGGCTAGAAATTCAGAATCTAAAGTAGAAACAGTTGAAGAATTATCAAGTAAGCTAGAAGAAACGCCATCATATAAAGACTTAAATCTTAAAATAGATATTAATAAGTATGCAAACTTTATGTATTTGAATGGTATAATAGCTGATGAAAATTTAGACTCATCAAAAGCACAAACTATTTTAGCATTTGTTAATGGTGAATTAAGAGGAGTTTCTAAATCGGAGTTTATTAATAACGAATATCATTATTATATTGGAGTTGGAAGTAATAATCAAGAGAAAGTTAGTTTCAAACTATATGATGGAGTTAATTTATTTGATTTAGATAATGTAGAAGAGTTTATTGTAGATAAAACATTAGGAAATATGAATGTTCCTTATGAATTTACATTAAAATCTAGAGAAGATGTATCGAGTAACAATTATGAGTTATCATTATCTCAAAATGTACCAAATCCAATCGATTCATATACTCAAATTAGTTTTAGTATTTCTAAAGATGGATATGTAGATCTTAGTTTATATAATTTATTAGGCCAAAAGTTACATACTTTTATAGCTAGAAAAGTAAAAGGTAATGTTAAACACCAAGTAACTTGGGATGGTCAAGTAAGAGGAAGTAAACTTCAAACAGGTGTTTATGTTTATGAGTTAAGAGTAAATGGAAAAAGAGAGAAACGTAAATTAATTGTTAAATAAATATTCCAAATTTTAATAAAAAGTAAAGGGGCTGTTAAGACAGCCCCTTTTTAATGCTTTTAAATGGAATTATCAATAGCTTATGTAAATAAATTTGTGTTTTGCGGAAATCTGCATTTTTTATTGCGGAAATCCCGTTTTTTTATCTAAGTCATCAATATATATTTGTACCATCTTCGTCCAGTTTTTAACTGGAAGGGGAATTTAAGGGGAAAAATAAAACCTTCTGATTATCAGAAGGTTTTTTATTGTTTTTGTTTTTTCTTTTCAGGCATTGGACCTCTTAAATGAATGATTAAACCGTTTAAAAAGTTTCTCAAAATTTGATCTCCACATTCCATGTATTTTGGATGATCTTCACTTCTAAAAAAAGCTCCTAATTCACTTTTAGAAACTTTAAAGTCAACTAAAGCACAAATTTCAATAATATCAGTATCTCGTAGTTTGTGAGCTACTCTCAATTTTTTAAAAACATCATTGTTAGATAATCCACCCATAATAGTAATATATTAATTAGTTAACCATTTTAAAAATTGCCCACGCGTAAATGGCAAAACGCAAGAAACGGAATAAACCAAATAGTACTACGTTTCTAAAAGGATATTTAATCATACCAGCTGTTAAACAACTAATAGCAAAAGGTAAAGGCAATAATGCTCCTACAAGAATTAGAAATCCTCCCCATTTACTAGTGTTTTTAAGGTTTTTAGCCATTTTAACTTCTAAATAAGTTCTAATAGACTCAATTTTTAAAGAAGCTCTACCAATAAAATAGGCTGTAAGACCTCCAAAATATGATAAAGTTGCTAAAATAGATAAGTTTAAAACTGGATTGGCAGTTTTCTTAGACCATGCGATAAAAATTTCTGGCGGAATTAATCCTAAGATTGTTTCAGATATAAAGAAGGTAACTAAAACACCAAGCCTAGAAAAAGTTTCGGTCATGGCTTGTAAACCGTCATTAATATTATAAACGTATTTATTAAATAAATATATACCTACAACTGCACCCACTATTGGCCAGAAAGCCTTTTTCAAACTTTCCCATATAAACATATAAAAACCTGTACGTTGGTAGTAGGTGTGTAGTCTTTTAACGTGAGGTTTATTCTTTTTTTTCTTTCTTTTTTTCTCCACTTTCTTTCTACTTATTTTTCTAAAATCATTTAGAAGGGGCAAAAATACAAGGTAATTACAGATAAATCAAAGAAATATTGTTAATTATAAATTAGCAATAGCAGCTTCAGCACAGCGTTCTCCATCCATGGCAGCAGAAATAATACCTCCAGCATAACCTCCACCTTCTCCACAAGGGAATAAACCAGCTATTTGTGGATGCTCTAAGTTATCTTTTCTAGGAATGTTTACAGGAGATGAGGTACGAGATTCAACCCCAATAATATTCGCTTCTTGTGTATAATATCCATGCATTTTTTTACCAAAGGCAGCAAAACCTTTTCGTAATCGACTTCCAATTAATTTTGGAAGTAATGAATGCATCGGAGAAGAATTTAGTCCAGGTTGGTAGGATGTTTCATTTAAAGAGTGTGAAAATCTACCTTCAACAAAATCTGTTAAACGTTGTGCTGGTGCAACTTGAGTTCTACCACCTGCATTAAACGCTAATTTTTCTAAATCTTTTTGGTATTGAAGTCCTTTAAGTACTCCAAACTTTTCATATTTAGGTAAGTCTTTATCAACGTTAATTTCAACAACAATCCCAGAATTTGCAAATTTGTTATTTCTTCGAGATGGCGACATTCCGTTTACAACAACTTCACCATTTGCAGTAGCCGCAGGAACAATAAACCCACCAGGACACATGCAGAAAGAATAAACTCCTCTGTTATTTACCTGATGAACTAAACTATATGCAGCAGCTGGTAATAATTCATCTCTTTGACCGGTACAGCTATATTGAATTTGATCAATAATTTCTTGTGGGTGCTCCACACGAACTCCCATTGCAAATGATTTAGCTTTTAATAAAATGTCTTTTTTATGTAGTAATTCATAAATATCTCTAGCTGAATGTCCAGTAGCTAATATTACTGAGTTTACAGTCATTTCAGTACCATTTTGTAACTGAATAGCTTGTAGTTTATTATTTTTAATGATAAAGTCGGTAACTCGAGAATCAAAATGAACTTCACCACCGTATTTTAAAATATTCTCACGTATGTTTTTTATAATTTTAGGAAGCTTGTTAGTTCCAATATGTGGGTGAGCATCAATAAGAATTTGTTCAGTAGCTCCATGGTAAACTAAATTTTCAAATATTCTTCGAACATCACCACGTTTTAAACTACGTGTATATAATTTCCCATCAGAATAAGTTCCAGCTCCACCTTCACCAAAACAATAATTTGAATCCTCATTAACATCATGAAATTGATTAATAGCACGTAAATCTCTACGACGATCTTGTACGTTTTTACCACGTTCTAAAACAATAGGTTTATAACCTAATTCAATACAACGAAGAGCAGCATACATTCCTGCAGGACCAAAACCAATGATATGAATTTCTTTTGCATTAGAAACATCTTTATAATCGAAAACATAATCAGGAGTTTCTGGTAAAGGTTCGTTAATATAAACAGCTACTTTATAATTGAAAATAACATCTTTTTTACGGGCGTCAATAGATTTTCTAAGAACTTTTATTGCTGTGATGGAAGCAATATTAATTGCTAACTTTTTTGAAGCTTTCTTTTTTAAGATATCTTCCTTTCTTTCTTCTATTAAATTAACTCGTAGTTGAAGTTCTTTTACCATGCTGCAAAGCTAGGTAAATTTTGATTTACTCGCTAAAAGAGAAATAAAATACTCATAAGTGCAAATTATTATAGAATAAGAGCATCCTGAAGTCATAAAATATGCCTTCATAAAGTTTGCTTGATTTGTTTATTTTAGCAAAACAAACTTAGTTTTATGAAGATTACTCAGGTTATCGAAAACGTATTTAAAAAATACTTACCATCCCCTTTTACCATTGCTATTCTATTAACTTTAGTTACATTAATTCTAGCCTTAATATTTACCAAACCTATTGATGTTTCTGTAGGGAATTATTCTTTAGAAGTTTTAAAATATTGGGAAAAAGGTGTTTGGAATAATAATCTATTGGTTTTTGCTTACCAAATGATGTTGATATTAGTACTAGGACATGTATTAGTATTAAGTAAACCTGTGAGTAATTTAATTTTAAGAGTAACGCAATATTGTACAAATACAGCAAATAGTGCGGCTATTGTTAGTTGTACGACGATGTTAGTTGCTTTTTTTAATTGGGGCTTAGGTTTAATTTTTGGAGCGCTTTTAGCTCGTAAAGTAGCCGAACATGCTCAAAAGAATAATATTAAGCTAAATTACCCAATTATAGGAGCTGCTGGTTATGTAGGTTTAATGGTATGGCATGGAGGAATTTCAGGTTCTGCACCTATAAAAATTAATGAAAGCGGACATATTAAAGGTATTATGAATTCGATATCATCAGAAAGTGTTTTAGCCCAAATACCTGATATTATAGATTATTCTCAAACTGTATTTAGCTGGTGGAATTTGCTTACTTTTTTAATCGTATTACTAGCGGTTTCTAGTACTTTTTATTTCTTAGGAAAAAAAGCAGCACCAACTAAAATAGATTTACCAGAGTATAAAATGGATGTTGATGAAAAAGCAATGACAAAAGCAGAAAAATTAGATACATCTAAAGTATTAGCTTATGTGTTTGGAATTTTGATTTTAATAGCATTTTCATATCGATATTTTGATGAAATTAAAGAACTAAAAATAACACCAAATCTAATTAACTTTTTTATGTTAGGGCTAGGGATTATGTTGCATGGTAGCTTAAAAAAGTTTAGCAAAGCAGTAGGAGAATCAATCAGTGATGTATCAGGAATATTAATTCAATTTCCTCTTTATTTTGGAATCATGGGAATTATGAAAAGTACTGGAATGGTAACTTTAATTTCTAGTTTCTTTGTGTCTATTTCAACAGCAACGACTTTGCCTATTTTTACTTTTTTTAGTTCGGGATTGGTAAACATTTTTGTGCCTAGTGGAGGAGGACAATGGGTAGTACAAGGACCTATAGTAGTAGAGAGTGCATTACAATTAGGGGTTCCTTTACCTAAAGCAATTATGGCCTTAGCTTACGGCGATCAAATAACAAATATGTTACAGCCATTTTGGGCATTACCATTATTAGGCATTACTAAGTTAAAAGCAAAAGAAATATTACCCTATACATTAATAGCTATGGTAGTTGGTAGTATTGTTTATTTATTAGGATTATTATTGTTTTAGTATGATTTGGCTTTCCGATAAAATAGAATTTCCACCATATGAGTTAGCTACAGAAGATGGACTTTTAGCTATAGGTGGCGATTTATCTGTAGAACGTTTGGTTTATGCATATCGAAATGGAATATTTCCTTGGTATAATGAAGGGGAACCTATTATTTGGTATTCACCATGGGAACGAATGGTATTATTTCCAGAAAATGTCAAAGTATCAAAATCAATGAAGCAGATTTTGAGAAAAGAAGATTATACAATCACTAAAAATAAAGCATTTAAAGATGTAATTTTTAATTGCAGAAGTATTGATAGAAAAGACCAATTTGGAACTTGGATAACTAATGAAATGGAACATGCCTATATAAACTTACATGAAAAAGGGTATGCAAAATCTATAGAAGTTTGGGTAAATGATGAGTTGGTTGCAGGTTTGTATGGAATTGATTTAAACAATGGAGTTTTTTGTGGAGAAAGTATGTTTAGCAAAGTGAGTAATATGAGTAAAGTGGCATTTATTCATTTAGCTCAAAATTGTGGATATAAATTGATAGACTGTCAAGTATATAATGAGCACCTAGCTAGTTTAGGTGCTCATGAAATAGAAAGAAAAGACTTTCTAAAATATTTAAAATAAATAAAATATATTTTTAAGAAATAACTGAAGGGAAAAACTTACCAATTATAAGTCCAATTATTCCTCCAATAATCGAAAGTATAATAACTAATAAAATTAGGACAAGAATAAATCTAAGGAGTTTTAAAAATGACCTCCAAAAATTATGTTTAAATAGTTTATGAAAAACATAAAGATAATATACTATTGTTAAGAAAAAGCTAGCCGAAAAAACAATTGGGTGAATAAGCATTGCTAAAAAGAAAGTAATAATAGAAATAAACATCATTGTTCCTTGTATGTATGCGTTCATTACTATATGCTCACCATAATTATATGGTTTAGGATAAGTAAGTTTACTCATTAACGCATAAAAAGGCAGGAATAAAAAAGTCATTATATTAAAATTATTCAAAACAAATCCAACCCAACCATTCATAAATTGAATTTGTTTTTTAGCCATTTGCTGTTGGGCTTTAATTCTCCTTAATTCTTTTTCTGATAGATTTTTAACATTTGAAAGATCTTGATTAGCTGTTTCTTTAATTTCTTTTACTTGCGATTCGTTAAGACTCCCTTGCATCCTTATATAATCTTCAGAGAAGAAATTGTAAATGATTAAAGACAAAGCAGCACCCACAGCTAAATAAGCAAAAGGATTTACGTATCTACGTCTTACACCATTCATGTATTCATTTAAAACATCTTGAGGAGCTTGAAGTGTTTTTTTCAAAGTTTTAAAAAACAAACTATCAAAGCCTAATACAGCAAATAATTCAACCATTAAAAAACGAAAAGTAATTCTGTCTTTAATTACTTTTGCCCCACAGTTATCACAAAAGTGATCGTTTACCTCTAAAATTTCATTACAGTTTTTACAATTCATAATTATTTTTTAAGAACAGTTAAACTAATAGACGAATCGGTAAATACCGTATGTGTTTGTGTTTTAAAGTCTTTCTCGTCAGCCTTGTAAATATTGTCTACATATGTTTGAGGGTTTAAGTCAATTAAAGGAAACCAAGTACTTTGTATTTGAATTTGCATTTTATGCCCTTTCTTAAACGTGTGAAATACATCTTGTAATTTAATATTTACAGAAGTTTTTTTATTAGGAGTGAAAGGCTCTGGTTTTTCAAAACTATTTCTAAAACGACCACGCATTATTTCACTACGTACCATCATATGATAGTTGCTTAGTTTTAAATGTGTTTGCATTTCTTTATTGTCGTTTTTTAAATCGTGAGGATGCACATCAATAACTTTAACAATCCAATCGGCAGCAGAACCAGTAGTAGCTACTTTTAATTTAGCTAAAATATCACCGGCTAATGTAAAATCATCAGTTAATACATCAGTTTCAAAAACTAATACATCTGGTCTTCTAGCAGCGAAACGCTGGTCGTCTGTCATATATTTACGAGGTGTAAATACGGTTTTAATATCTTCTGAATAAGGAACAGGACGTTTGATGTCACTAACAAAATTAATTTTTTCTACTCCATTTTGTGTAGAAGTCAATTCTTGATTTTCCGATAAATAAAAAGTTTCTTTTTGAGTGTTTTTTGGTGGCCAAACATCGTATGATTTCCATTCTTTCTTACCTGTGTCAAAAACATAAGCTTCTGGTAAACCACTATTTTTAGAACCATCACCTTTTAAGAAATGATTGAAAAATTTAGTTTCTACATTTTTTTGAAATTTCAAAGAAATAGAATCACCAAAATAGTAGTTCCCTACTTTATTAGCTACTTTGTTTCTAGACCATCCTCCATGGTCCCAAGGACCAAATACAAGAGTATTGTAATTATTAGGTTGGTATTTTTCTATGTTTTTATAAGTTTCTAATGGACCATATAAATCTTCAGCATCAAACCAACCACCAACTACCATTGTTGCTACTGTTGAAGGAACTTTGTTTAAGTGTTGAATAATTCCTTTACTTTTCCATATAGAATCGTAGTTTGGATGATTTACAATTTCTTTCCAAAAGAAATCATCGATATTATTTTCACTACCAGGAGACTTTGTGTCTAACTTATCATATTGAAAATAACTATTTAAGTTTTTTAAAGGCCCCTTGTCTAAGAAAAATTGATATTGATCTTGTGTTTCCATATCAGCAAAAGAGTACCAAGCAGAATCTGTTGGTTGATCTTTATAGGTCCCAAATAATGGAATTACTTTAAAATAGCTTAATAAGAAAGCACCGTTATGATGAAAATCATCAAAAAAGAAATCACCAATACATGCTTGTGGTGATGCTGCTTTTAAAGCAGGGTGTGCATCAATAGTAGATACAGTAGAGTAGTGTCCAGGGTAAGAAATCCCCCAAGTACCAACTTTTCCATTGTTGTGGGCTACATTTTTTACCAACCAATCTATAGTGTCGTAAGTATCGGTAGTTTCATCGGCTTGTTTTTCTGTTTTGTTAGGAATATAAGCACGCATATTATCATAAACACCATCACTCATCCAACGACCACGGACATCTTGATAAACAATAATATTACCTTCTTTCATTAAGTTTAAATTAGGACCAATTTTGTTTTTAAATTGATCTTCTCCATATGGTCTACAACTATAAGGTGTACGTTGTAATAATATTGGATATGTTTTACTAGTGTCTTTAGGAGAATAGATAGTTGTATGTAACTTTATTCCATCTCGCATGGTAATACGCACTTCTTTTTTTGTGTAATTATCTTTTACAAAAGAATCATTTTTTGAAATTTCAGGTTTGTTAGGCGTTGTTTTTTTAGTACAACTTATTGAAGTAAGTAAAACAGCTAAAAATAGCTTTAAGTAAAGTTTCATAACGTTATTTGGTTGTTTTGGAGGTAAATATAAAAAACAGATGCGGTTTAGCTACAAATATTTAATATTTTAGCTTTAAAATATATTTTATGAGAGTTTTAGTTTTAAGTATTTCTATTTTAATGTTATTAGGATGTACTAATACAGTAGCCAAAAAAACAACAAAAGAAGTAGTCACAAAAAAAGTATTTCCTGAAATAAAACCAGATCGATATAATGTTGCTTTTTTAATTATGGATGGAACTTTCAATACAGAATTGACAGCTCCATTTGATATTTTTCAACATACTGTTTTTAGAAAAGGAATTAAACCGATGAATGTTTTTACTGTGGCTGATACAGATAAGCCTATTACAACATTTGAAGGCATGCGAATACTACCAGATTTTAACTATCTAAAAGATAGTTTGCCAAAAATAGATATTTTGGTTGTTCCTAGTGCTGAACATCATTTAGATACCGATTTAGAAAATGAAGCATTAATTAGTTTTGTGAAAAAAGTTGATAAAGAAGCTCAGTTTGTTACTTCTCATTGCGATGGGGCTTTTGTATTGGCTAAAGCTGGAGTTTTAAATGGAAAAGTATCAACAACATTTCCATCTGATATTGAGAAAATGCGTGCTATGTTTCCTAATTTAGATATAATGAGTGAAGTGTTATTTGTTCACGATGGAAAATATATTACTTCGGCAGGAGGTGCAAAATCTTTTGAAGCTGCTTTGTATTTATGTGAATATTTATATGGGAAAGAAATTGCGAAGTCTTTAGCTGGAGGGTTGGTTATTGATTGGGATGTTGATAAAGTTCCGCATATAATTTTGAACGATTAACTAAAAAAAGCTGCCAATTGGCAGCTTTTAGTTTGTAAATAGTTTGATTTTTAGTTTTTTAACCAAGCATTTCTTAAAATTACTTTAGCATTGTTTGCTGGTAATTCTTCTAGTACTAAGCTAGAACTTTCGTAAGTAGGCTGTACAAAGTCTCCTTCTAGTTTCACTATTTTTCCATCTCTAGAAACTTCTAAAGCTATTTTATCTCCAGCTTTCCACTGCATTGTTTGTCCTATTACTGGGCGGATGTTAGCTAATGATACTTTTTCTCCGTTTACAGCTTCTAAGATATCCCCTGCTTTTACTCCTAAAGCAGTTAGTGCAGAGTTAGTTCTTGAAGTAAAAAATATTTTTTTGTCTTTATTTACCGAAATAAAAGGTTGTCCTTTAGCATCAATAAAGTATGCAGAGTTCATAGTTTTTGTAGCTTCTTTTACACCTACTTTATCCAAGTATTTAGTATAATCGATTGGAGTAGCTCCTTCTACGTGATTTGCAAAGAATGCACCAACTTTTGGGTTTGTCATCTTTACAATCTCAGCAATAATTTCATCATCTTTAAAAGGTTTGTGTTGTCCGTACTTGTTAGATAAATCTCTCATTAAGTCACGTAAACCATATTTACCATCTGTTTCTTCACGTAAAATAATATCTAAACACATTCCAATTAATGCTCCTTTCATGTATACATTAGAATAGTTCGAAGCATACTCTTTATCTAAAATATTTTTACTCATCTTAGTAAAAGACATATCATCTTTAAAACGTTTAGAAGTAGCAATCTTACCTTGCATTTTAGAAATAAACTCTTGTGGTGTAATTAATCCTTGATTTACTTGGAATAAATTTGCAAAGTATTCTGTAATACCTTCATACATCCATAAGTGTTTAGACATATTAGGCTCATTAAAGTTGAAATTATGAATTTCTTCTGAGTGTACAGATAATGGAGATACAATATGGAAGAATTCATGAGAAATAGTTCCATTAATCATTCCATCTGCTAATTGTTGTTTAGTGTAAGTTTCAGGATATACAACTGTAGTTGAAGAAAGGTGCTCTAAAGCTCCAAAGCTACTCCAGTTATAAACCTTAGGATCAAATAAGTATAATAAGATATTGTACTCTTTAGTAGTCTTAAATCCTTTTAAAAAGTTACTTTGTGCTTGAATCATTTTCTTTAAATCTGCTTCCATATCTTTTGCAGAATGCACATTGTTAGGAGAGTAAACAGCTAAAGTAACATCAATACCATCTACATTAAAACTAATAGAGTTTAATGGAGCATACATAATAGGGTTGTCTGATATTTCGTCATATCTAGAAGCAACAAAAACATCCTTAGTATTATCTTCTTTAGTAGTATTTTTATTAATTAGAGAAGAAGTTTCATATAAGTTTGATGGATGTACAACAGTGATTTGGTAAGGAGTTTCTTTTTTTCCTTTGAAATACCCAACAAAACCAGGAAGGTTTATGAAAAAGTTTTTATCTTTTTCAATATTAGTTCCAGCCATTACGTAAATTCCATGCTTTACTTCAGAATCGAAAGTGTCATCTACCCAATAAGATAACTTATCCATTTTGGTAGCATTATCAATTTGCCATGAATTTTGATCTAATTGTTTTACAGTTAATTCATTTCCATCATAATCAAAAGCCTTGAAATTTGTAGCAAATTGTCCATAATTGCTCATTGCATAGGTACCAGGAACTATAGCTGGAATTTGATATACAATAGTTGATTTTTTTATTTTTTGTGGATTTATTTCTACTTTAACTCTATCGTCTACTACATTGGTAATGTCAATCGTAGTTTCTATTAAAGGCTTACTTTCTGCAAGCTTTTTTGTTGATGAACAGCTAGCTAGTAGTGCTAATGAAGCTATTCCTAATATGATTTTTTTCATGAATGTATTTTGTTATAGTTGATAAGTATCTACAGAAGACGTTATGTTACAGTTTTTGTTACTTATTTAACATCTTTTTATGATATGTAATATCGATTAAAACATCGTACCTTTGCAACGGCATGAGAATTAGACGAGTTTCAGATTGGTTACCTACTACAAATAAGGAGGTTAAGTTAAGAGGATGGGAAGAATTAGATGTAATTCTTTTTAGTGGAGATGCATATGTAGATCATCCATCATTTGGTCCTGCAGTAATTGGACGTATATTAGAGAGTTACGGGTTAAAGGTAGCAATTGTACCACAACCTAGTGTTCACGATAATTTACAAGATTTTGAAAAATTAGGAGTTCCTAGATTATTTTTCGCAGTTACTGGAGGATGTATGGATCCAATGGTTAGTAATTATACCGCTAGTAAACGTAGAAGAGATAAAGATGCATATACTCCAAATGGAGATAAAGGTTTTAGACCTGATTATGCTACTTCTGTATATTCTAAAATTTTAAAAGAAAAGTTTCCTGATGTGCCTGTATTGATTGGAGGTATAGAAGCTTCGTTACGTCGTGTAACTCATTATGACTACTGGTCTGATAAATTATTACCAACTATTTTAGAAACTTCTAAAGCTGATATGTTGGTGTATGGAATGGGGGAGCAGCCTTTGCGTGAAATAGTAGAGCTATTACAAAAAGGAGTACCGTTTTCTAGTTTAAGAACTATTAAACAAACAGCTGTTCTTATTGAAGAAGGAGAGAAAATACCAAAAAATAAGAATTGGAAAGATGTTGAGATAAATTCTCATGAGCTTTGTTTGAAAGATAAAAAGGCATATGCTTCTAACTTTAAAGTAATAGAACAGGAGTCTAATAAATTATATGCACGTCGTATTTTTCAACAAGTTGGAGATAAAAAGCTGATGATTAATCCGCCATATCCAACAATGACTGAAGAAGAAATTGATGCTTCTTTCGACTTGCCATTTACTCGTTTACCACATCCAAAGTATAATAAACGTGGACCTATTCCTGCGTTTGAAATGATTAAGTTTTCTATAAATATTCACCGAGGGTGTTTTGGAGGATGTAGTTTTTGTACTATTTCTGCACATCAAGGAAAGTTTATAGCAAGTAGAAGTCAGGAATCTGTATTAAAAGAAGTAGATGCAGTTACTAAGATGGACGATTTTAAAGGTTATTTATCTGATATTGGTGGACCTTCTGCAAATATGTATAAAATGAAAGGTAAAATACAGTCTATTTGTGACAAGTGTGTAGCACCGTCTTGTATTTCACCAGTTATATGTAGTAATTTAGATACTTCACATAAACCATTAACAAAATTATATCAGGCGGTAGATGCACATCCAAAAGTGAAAAAATCATTTATTGGAAGTGGTATTCGACATGATATGTTAGTGCCTGAGTTTAATAAAAATGCAGATCCGAAAGAGTTAGATGCTTATACGGAAGAGGTAATGACAAACCATGTTTCTGGACGTTTAAAAGTAGCTCCTGAACATACCTCTGACCCTGTTTTAAAATTAATGCGTAAACCATCATTTAAATATTTCCATTTATTTAAAAATAGGTTCGACCGTATTAACATAAAGAAGCGATTAAAACTTCAATTAATACCTTATTTCATATCTAGTCACCCAGCATGTGAAGCTGAAGATATGGCAAATTTAGCTGCAGAAACCAAAGATATGGGATTCCAGTTAGAACAAGTACAAGGGTTTACTCCAACTCCTATGACAGTTGCTACGGTAATTTATTATAGTGGATATCACCCATATACTTTAAAAGAAGTAAATACCCCTAAAACAAAAAAGGAGAAAGAAGATCAACACAAGTTTTTCTTTTGGTATAAAAAAGAAAATCGTAAGTGGATTAAAGATACTTTAACTAAGGTTGGACGTAATGATTTATTGAAAAAATTATTGCCGGAGGATACTTCTTGGAGAAAAAATAAAGCAGGAAAAACTAGAAATACCTTTGATGATGCTGTCACCACTTTTAATCCTAAGTCTAGAAACTCTAGAAATAAATCGAAAGGAAATAAAGGTAAGGGCTTTAAAAAGAAAAGAAGGTAGATAATTGATATTATAGATTTTTATAACAAGCTTTAAACAACTATATTTAGAGCAAATTTGTTATGAAAATGAGATATGTTTTACTTTGCTTTTTATTAATTTCTAGTGTTACTTTTAGTCAAGAAATAAATAAAACTGATTCCAAACCTTGGATTCTAAATCAACTTTTAAGTCAAGGACTTTCAGCGCAGAAAGAAGGCAAGCATGAAAGAGCTATTAATGATTTTACCACTGCTTTAAAAATACCAGAACTTAAAAATATTTATCCCAAAGAGTATGCAGATTTTTTAGAAGGTTACGCTGTAAGTAGTTTAGATTTAGGGAAAACTAAAGGTCTTTTAAAAAAGTATAAGGAAGTTTTAAATATTAGAGAAAGGCTTAATGATGCTAGGAAATTAAGTTCTACACATTTAAATATCAGCAATTATTATCTAAAAACAAAAAACTATAGTTTAGCTAATAAACATGCAAAGAAAGCTTTTGACTATGCAGTTAATTTAGAGGATATTGATTTTAAGTTAAAAGTTTTAGAATCAGTTTTAAATTTTAATTTAAACAAAGAATTAAAAGAATATTTTAAAAAATATATCAACTTAAAAGAAGAGTTGATAAAAAAAAATAATGAAGTAGTAAATAAGGCTAATAGATATAACTATTTAAACACTGTAAAAGAGAAAGAGAATTCTATTCTACAAACAGAAAAATTAAACATACAAAAAGAAGTCTCTAATCAGAAAAAGAAAGGATTATATATTGTTCTAGTTAGTTTTTTAATTATAGTTACAATTGTTGTTTTTTGGATTTTACAACGAAAAAAAATGTTGTACAGAAACCTTTTAAACGAAGCTAGGGTTAAATATCAAGAACGTGATAGAATATCGAAAGAATTACATGATGGTGTTTTAAGTAAGCTTTTTGGTATTCGTTTTAATTTAGGTTTTTTTGCCATTAGAGGAGATTTAATGGAGTTAAATAAGTACCAATATTATTTGAATGAGTTACAATTTATAGAAAAAGAAATTAGAGAAGTATCACATAAGTTGAGTTATAATGTTAGTCAAAAATTCGATTTACTATTAAATGAATTACTTGAAGAGAAAAGTAATATTGGAGGGTTTAAATATAAATCTCGAATATCTTCAGAAGTTCTTTGGGAAGAAGTAGATGAAAAAATCAAAATAAATATCTATAGAATATTTCAAGAATTATTACACAATATTGTTAAACATTCTAAAGCAAATTTTGTTGAGTTATTAATAAATTTAGAAGACAATTCTCTAATAATGAAGGTTAGGGATAATGGTATAGGTATTGAAAAAGATAAACAAGAAAAAGGAATAGGAATATTAAATATTAAATCAAGAGTTAAAAAAATAAACGGAAGTTTTCAATTGGAATCTAAGGATAAAAAAGGAGTCTCAATATTTATAAAAATTCCGTTGAAAAGTGATTTTAAAGCTTCTTTATTACAAAAATAAAGGTTGGAGTTTTACCCAACCTTTTTTGCAAGCAACTTCCCCGAGTTTTACGATCATAGCTTAGGATACTTTATTATTAAATAATTATCTAAATATTTTAGTGTATAATATTTTTTTCTATTTAATTAATAATGGTCGTCGGTTAGAATTCCTATTACCAAAAACAAAGATTAATTAGATTAAAAAAAATGTATAGTGAGCAACTGAATGATACTTACTATCAGTTGAAATATAATTATTATCATAATATTGAGCATCTATAGATACAAAGTTACTAGAGAGCATACTTTTAAATATTACACTTAAGAGTAGTTTTTATTGAGTTATCATTTATATGTATATTTTTTTTAATTTAAAACTACTCTTACGGGTAGTTTTTTAATGTTATATTTAGAGTCTATTAAAGTGTATAATTTTCCAATGACTAATCTTAATTCTTTTTTTAGCTCTAGAAACACTATTAACGAGTTAAAGGAAAACGAAATCAATCAGACTAGTAATTATATAGAGGCTATCAAAGCTTTTTCTAGAACTACTTATAGTAGTCTTTATATTATTGATTACAATAAGAAAGGGTTTGATTATGTTTCAGATAATCCCCTTTTTTTATGTGGACATACCCCAGAAGAAGTAAAAGAAATGGGATATGAATTTTATTTTAAATATGTTCCAGCTAAGGATTTAGAATTATTATTAAAAATAAACACAATTGGTTTTGATCTTTATGAAACAAAGCCAATTGAAGAGCGTAAAGAGTATACTATATCTTATGATTTTCTTTTAAAAAACAATGAGGGAAAACCTATTTTAATCAATCAAAAACTTACTCCAATATTTTTGAATGAAGAAGGTAAAGTCTGGAAAGCACTTTGTGTTGTTTCTTTATCTACAAAATCGAATTCTGGTAATATCATTGTCTATAAAAATGGAAGTAATATTACTTATGAATATGATTTAATTGATAATCATTGGAAAACTCTAGAAAAAGTTAAGTTAACTGACAGAGAAAAAGAAATTATACAATATTCTATTAGAGGGTATGCAATAAAAGAAATTGCAGAAAAAATATTTGTATCATCAGATACGGTAAAGTTTCATAGAAAAAAACTTTTTGAAAAGTTAGATGTAGCTAATATAAGTGAAGCAATAAGATATGTTACCAATAACAAATTAATCTAAATTATAAAGTATTATAAGGTAAAAAGGTTGGAAAATTTTCCAACCTTTTTAATGTTATATAGGCAATAATTCATTTGTGAAATTTTGTACTCTTTCTCTAATATTACTTAACTTTTCATCAATAATTAATTCTCCATCTCTAAAAACTTCGCTTAATTCTCCTTGTTGTTCTTCTTCCCAAGTTACTTGGTCGTATAATTTATATTCACCGTCTTCTAAAGTTATTTTTAATAAACCTTTGGCAGATTTTTTAGTACCATCATCAGTAATTGGGTCTTTAAAAATCTCTCTACCTATTCCGTCAACTTCCCCATAAGTAGCTTTCATTGCAAATCCAAAAGTATCTCTAGTATTGTATTGGTATGTAAAAGAACCAATTCCTAATACTACGTTGGTAGAAGCAAAGCCTTTTTGTTTTAAACGTTCACAAATTTGAGTAGCTCTTTCAATAGTTATACTGTCTCCGTAAATAGCTCCAATATGGCTGTCTAATTCTTTATATCCTTTTTCGTTAGTTATACCACCAAAAGTTTCCCAAAGTAGCTCTATAACGCCTTTTTGTTCTTCTTTAGTTTTTCCGTTCGGATTTCCACAAATAATATCAACAGGATCTCCACTATCTGGTCTTATTACAACTTTTCCATCACGAGCAAGTACTTCTTCTTTTAAGTTTGGTAAATATTCAGTAAGAACCTTCCATAGGTCCCAAGTATCAGAAACTATTGAAACAATTCCATTTGGATATACATCAGTAATTAGTCGTTTAAAGGTTTCTTGTTCTCCATCATTTGTTCCCATGCACATTACAGAGTGTTCTGTAGCAGCAACGGTACCTCCAATTAATTCTTTGTCAGCATTAGCATTGTAATAAGTTTCTAAGAAGTCTATAGCAGGAATGGTATCGGTTCCAGTAAAACTAAGTAAATGACCAGCTGCACTTAATTCAGCAGCTTCTAATCCAGCCATACCTCTCATAGAAAAATCATGACCTTGCCAGTCTACAAATTCAGGAGTTGAAGAAGTTTCCTGTGCATATTGATCTAAAATTTTTCTGTATTGTTTGGCAATTGTTGCAGAGTTACATGGTAACCAGACTGTGGTAGATAAAAGTGTTTCAAAATAATTGGTTAACCAAAAAAAGTCTGGTAAGGTATTGTACATGGTAAACATTGGTACTCTTATTGGTACTTCTGTACCTTCAGGTAATGCTTTTATAACCATTGGGATGTAGCCTAAATCGTGCAGGTTTTCAATATGTTTAATACCTACTTGGTTTTCTCCTAAATAGTTATTGATGCGTCTGCTATATTGTTTACAAACTTCTTCTTTAGGCTTATTGAAAAAATTTGTTTGAAAGTCTTGAAGAATATATTTTTTGATGAAGTATTGTAGACCAAAGAAAACTACTTTTTCAATCCCATTGATTCTACTTTTTCGAGGTGTCCAGTTTGAATATACTAGTGTTGTTTGATTAGGATATTGCCTTCTGTGATCTACTTTATAACCGTCTGTATATAATAATGGATTCATAGTAAATAATTTAATTTGCGTCAAAATTACGCAAATTAAATTATTCCTGCAAAATTTTAAGATTTATTTCTTCCAATTTCATCAGGATATAAATCTTTTACGGGTTGACTTTGCCAAAATTCTTTGGTGTCAATATCCATAATTGTTAGAGCACCTGTAAATGCAGCACCTGTATCTAAATTCCATATGTTAATAGCATTTATTGGAAGTGTACTACTATAACGAGTTGTAGGTGTATGTCCAATGAATATTTCGTTGTAATGTTTTAACCTATTTGGATATAATTCTGAATTTTTTTCTATTCTTTTATCCATTGTTATAGCCATTTCCCATAATGTTCTATCAAAATAATAGTTCATTTTGAAGGTTTCTTTTTCTATACCATGCATAGAAGTAAATCCAGCATGAACAAATAATCTGTTTTTAGTATCTAAATAATACGGAAGCATTTGCTGAAAAAAAGTTATATGTTTTTGCTTTTCTTCTTCTGAAAAATGCAAATAACTTTCTTTTGTTTCATTGCCTCCGTGCATTTCCCAAACGGCTTCACCTTTTCCTGTTCTTAACCAATCTTCACACCATAAATCGTGATTTCCTTTTACAAATAGACATTGATGCGTTTTTGATAGTTCTATTAAAAATTCAATTACCTGAGCAGATTCACTCCAGCCATCAACATAATCTCCTAAGAAAATTAAAGTATCTTCAGTAGTTACATTGGCTTTAACTAGTACTTGTTGCAAAGCTTTTAATCCGCCATGAATATCTCCTATTGCAAGTGTTCTCATTTAAATTCTTTTATACATGATATCTGTCCTTAAAACATATTTTACTCCCGATATGATTTCTTTTCCTTCATGTTTTAAACGATGTCTAAATACTAATGCTGTTCCTTGTTTTGGAGCAATTGTAAATAGTTTTCTAAAATCGGTTTCACCTCCTTCAAAATTATCATTTAAGTAGATAAGGAAAGAATATAAGCTTTCTTCATTTAAATTTCTACGAAAACTACCATCAATATGCATTTTAAATCGTTGCCCTGTTGAATATTTATAAACACGGAACATTTCATTAAGCTCTAATGCTTTATAAAAACCAACTTTTTCAGGAACAAATTGTTTTAACTTATACCAAAGGTTTTCAGCTAATTTTTGATTGAAAAAAATATGACGGTCGTTATTTCGTATGTTTTTATTCATTACCTGTTTACCATCAATAGAAATTTTAGCTTCTTCAAATGTTGTGTTTTTATACAACTCTAAATACTCTTTGCATTCATCTACTGTAAAGAAGTTTTCTATTGTGAAAATTTCAGGGTGTAACTCAACTTTTTTCATAGTTATTTGTTTTTAACCAAAATCGTATACGGTAGTATGAATTTGGTTTTCTAATAATTCTTGGTTTATTAAAGGCTCTATTTTGTCCCATGTACCACCAGCTAAACCACAACCAATTCTAGGCATATGTACAGAAGCGTTTAAATCTTTAGCTTTTGCACAAACTTTTTTTAAGCCTTTTTGTATTGCTTCATATCTAATTGGAGCATTACCGTTTTCATCTTTTCTTATCTTATGTTGTCCAATTATATTTGCTATCCAAAGATTTTTTTCAACTTGAACAAATTGAACTTCACCTAAATCAAAATTTTTTTGCGATGTATACCATTTACGATATTCTTGTTCTGGTTCTTTCCAATGTTTAGAAATTGCCATAACAAACCCTTTTCCCCATCCTCCAATGTCATTGCATATATGTACAATAATTTTATTACCGTTTGTTTTTGGCTGTGTTGCATCTCCTTTTGTATAATGAATAATGTTATTCATGGTCTAACAATTTTTTATATATGTTATAATTTTCTTCATCAAAACAGACAAAGATTACTTCTTCAATTATTGGATTCTTTTTAACAGTTTCAATAGCTATCTCAGCAGCTAAAAGCTTTGGGAAACGGTAAATTCCTGTACTAATACATGGAAAAGAAATAGAAGTTAAGTCTTTTTCTTTAGCAAGTAGGATGCTGTTTTTATAACAGTTAGTTAATAATTTTTTTTCTGATTTTTGTCCTCCATTATATACTGGTCCAACGGTATGAATTACATATTTAGCAGGAAGTTTACCAGCAGTTGTAATAACCACTTCTCCTGTTTTACATTTTCCTTGTTTATTTCTTATTTGCTTACATTCTTCTAAAATAGATGAACCACCAACTCTGTGTATAGCTCCGTCAACTCCACTACCACCTAATAAACTTGAGTTTGCTGCATTTACAATAGCATCCACTTTTATTTTAGTAATATCTCCTTTTATTAATTTAATTTTCATCATTTGACAATTTCTTTATCAAAAACGTTATTAAAAGCATTTATAAACTTTTCGTTTTTAGAATAGATAGCAAAAACAACATGTTTAAAATGGTTTTTAAATTTACCATTTAGATGTTTATAAAATAGAGTAGCTATAGTTTTAGGATCATTTTGAAAAACTCCACATCCCCAAGCACCTAGTATTAATGTTTCATAGTTTTCTTTAGCACATATAGATAGCAATTTTTCAATTCTCAAATCCATGATGTTAGAAATAGAGCTTAACAAATGTTGTTCTTTTAATTTTATGACGCCTTTATTTACAGCTGCCGAAGTGATAAAACCACAAGTGGCATAATTTTGAATTAGGTTACCGTTTCGATCTCTAAACACAGGTATATTAGGGCTATGAATCATACTGTCTGTATAAATACATGATTTCATATTTCTATGAGTAGTGTAAAATTCAAAAGCTTTCATTTGAGAAGCATATAAAGCTGATGAAATAGCCAAACTTTCTTCTTGGGCCAAGGCACCGTTTAAAAAACCGCCTCCTGGGTTTTTAGCAGAAGCAAAATTTAGACACATTATTTTGTTTTCGCCTTTTTTTGAGAATCTTAATATACTACTAATAGAATCTTCTTGAATAACAGTAAATTCGGTTTTAGTATTGGTTTTAAAATTGATTGTTTTTTTTAAGTCATCTAGTTCTTGTGATGTAAAATATCTAGTGTTATTTACAGCTTTTTCAATTTCTTTACTTATTGTTATTTTATTATTATTCGTATCTAAATAAAAACCTTGCTCAATTATATTAAGAGTTTCTTGAGCTTTTATTTTTCTTGTTGATTTTTTCATAGCAATCTTAATTTTTTGAGAATTTATTGTATTTCAAGCATTAATCTTTGGTTTACCTCATTATCATATGATAAATAAGGTTTCTCTGCAGGAACAATCAATTTATCTAAATCATTGTTTAAAACATGCTGGTATTGTTCTTTTACAAAATCAGAAATGTCTTCAATTTCTATAATATCCTCAGTAGCATATTGAATAATTTCTTCATTTCTAATACCAAGTTGTATAGCTCTTCGTTCTAGCTTATTACCATAAGGATCGTGATCGGGATCCCACTGTAATCTTATTGAAGATTTTTTTACCTCTTCTTGCCATTTGTCCCAACTTTCGTATAAGTTTTCTTTAAAGCTAGAATATACAGCTTTACTTAAATAGCGTTCAAAAGCTTCTCGTTTTATATGTATTGCTAGTACTACTTCTTGCCCTTCTTTAGTTCCCCAACCATTACGATACATCATCCATAAAAAGTTGGGTTTTATCCAAGTCATTCTTGTGTATTTAAAAGGGCCTCCGAAGTATTGGTTCTTCATAGCAAAATTCCCAATGGCTGGTCGATACGATTGATAAACAATCACTTTTTCATCATCATATTGTGCCATAATATGATGTCCTTCATGAGGCCACTTTTTTAATTGTTCTTTATATAGCTCTTTTTTTAATTTCATCTTAATATCTCTTTCAGTTCAATTTGTTCACAATTTTCATGTGTAATAGTTTTAAAACTATCAGTTGTATATATTTTGGTAAATACTTTTTCTAAATCTTCAAATCCTCTGCTGAAAATTCCGTGACTTACCGCTAAATATAAGTTTCCTGCATTTTTAGCTTTTAGCTCTTGTGCCAATCCTAAAAAGGTTCCGCCTCCATCGCAAATATCATCTACAACTAAACAATCTTTACCTTTTAAGTCTTCTGCATATACTTTGAATCCTGTTAATTCCCCTGTTCTAACATTTCTGCTTTTTGACCCTTCTATAACTTCATACTTCTGTAAATGAGCAGCTACTTTATAAATTTTCTTTAAAGCTCCACCATCAGGTGATATTAATAATAAATCATCTGGGAGTTGCTGTGTTATTTGTCTAATAAAAGCATGATTGTCTATTATTTTACAATTGTTTAATACTGCAGGTGCTACCTCTGAATGTGGATCGAATATAGTTACCGATTCATAGTTTTGTGCATTGATAATATCAGCATATACTTTTACAGATAAAGGTTCGCCAGTTTGCATTAATCTATCCTGCCTTGCTGCTGGAAAATAGGGAAGTAGTACTTTAATTTTTTTTACATCCATATTTTTTAGCGCATTGGTAGCTAACAATAGTATACCTAAATCATTAAATGACTGGATACGATGTGTTATAGTTACTTCCGAAACACCTTTTAAATCCGTAATGATTTTAATATGTGGTTCTCCTCCTGAGAAAGTAAAATAATTGTACTCTATGGTATTTGTAGTTCCGTATGGAGAAAAATGTTTGTCTAAATTTAAAATCATATTGCGTATTTTTGACGCAAATATAAAAAACATTTATAGTTGTAAAAAAAGTTTTTGTGTTTTTTTTACGCAAACTTTATTTCGAAATGGAAACCACTTTTTTGTAGCTCTTTATATTTTTGAGCATTGAACTTAAAAAGCTTGGCAGGTCTACCACTAGAAGGTTGGTGAATTTTATCGGTTTCTGTTAAAATACCAAAGCTTAAAATCTTTTTTCTGAAGTTTCTACGGTCTATTTTTCTATTTAAAATAGTTTGATACAAATGCTCTAGATCTGAAAAAGGGAATTCTTTCTTTAATAACTCAAAACCTATGGGTTGGTAGTTTATTTTACTTTGCAATCGTTTTAAAGCAATGCTTAGAATTTTATCATGATCAAAAGCTAGTTCAGGTAATTCATTTATAGAAAACCATTGTACTTCATCAGCATCAGTATCGGCACTAATTTTAAAGTTATTCGGCCTAACCAAAGCAAAGTAGGTTACTGATACAACTCTATTTCTTGGATCTCTTCCAGGTGTACCAAAGGTATATAATTGTTCTAGATAATCAATGGTAACTCCTGTTTCTTCTTGCAATTCTCTTTGAACTGCATCTTCTAATGATTCGTTTTCTAAAACTAAACCTCCAGGAAGTGCCCAGCTACCTTTATAAGGATTAACGCCTCTTTTGATTAATAATACTGAAAGCTCTTTTTGTTCGTAACCAAAAACAACAGCATCTACAGCAACTTTGATATTTTGTGGAATCTTCATTTAGTGTTGTATTTACACAAAACTACAAAAACTTTGTGTAAATGCTAGTAAACATTTGAGTGAAGAATAGTGTATGTTTAACTAGATTTCTCTCGACTTTTTAGCCATCTTTTTATGTGTTGAGATAATTCTTCCCAAGGCATTTCTTCAATGTCTTCTTTGCTAAGTTCATATTCTTTAGCAATAAAATAAAAATCACCATTAAATTCGTTGTAAATACGCCATATTTTGTTAGCACTATCTATATGTGTACCTTTTATTTTACGAATCCAATTTCTAAATTTTCGAATAGCAACTTCGGGTGAATTTTTATGAATTTCTATATCATTACCTGATAAATCAGAAATAGCTCTTTGATATCGATACCGCTCTTTATCGAGTATTAATAGAAACTTATTCTTCATTTTTTCTTTTCCAAATTCTTTACATCCAATATCCATACCTAGCTCAAAAGGCATATTGAATCTGGCTAGTTGATTTTTTTTGGTAGATTCCATTCGTGATAAATCATGAATGCTATACTTTGATGAAGCTATTAACTTTTGAATACCAGATATTCGAGATTCTGCTGAGTTAGTAGTTTCAGAGAGAAGAGGAGAGAGGTCTAAATATACAGCACAGAAAACTAAGGCTTTTAACAGTGGTTTATACTCGTTGTCAAAAGGACAATTTATGAAAAGGTTATTTTCAAAAGCCATAAAAATTATCCAGCAAATTGAACTTTATCTACAGAACCATCAGTTTTATGTACAACCAATGCTTCAGCTTCTTGAAGATTTATAATTTTTTTGCCTTGTAGTATGGCACTTCTACGTGTAGTATGTTGAGAAATGATTTTTTCAGTACGTTCTTTAAAAACAACCCACTTTCCACTACGATGCATTACATGCAACTTGGTGCCAGAAGAACCAGCAGCTTCAAATTTAGGACCTAAATCTTGTTTTTTATTATGTGACTTCTCATTTATCATCATATCAAATATACAATTTAATAAGATGAATTGCAATTTTATTATTGAGGAAGAATACTAGTCGGCGTTATCCTCAAGCCTCAGTTCTTTCCACTTGTAATTACCTTTATTCATAATGGCTTGGTATTCCTTATGAATCTCATTTATCATCTCAGGATTATTTTTATCATCTTCACTTAAAAGCCTCAATTTTAGTAAAAGGGCTTTCAAATTATTTTTTGAATCTCCATAATAAACCCATAATTGTTTGTGGTTGTAAAAGCCATCCCATGCAGCAAGTACGGTGCTAAATGCGCTGAAAAATAGTGTAACAACTTTTAATGTAGAACTCCATTCTTTAGGAATGTCTCCTCCAATGGCAACTAGAAAGGTAACCAATGCTGAAGATATTGAAATACCAATGTAAATTCTGAATGATTTTTTTTTGTTTTGAACACTAGAACTTGTGGTTTTTTCTATCATTTTTGAAATTTCTTCTTGCAAAATTTCAAACTTGCTTAGAGGAGTTTTATTCATAGTTGGTTGAATCTTTTTTCAAACATATTTAAAAAAAGAAAAACCACAAAATAAAATAACTAATGACAGATTTTACAATCCTCTTTATCTTGAATTTCACCTACTAATTTTCCATCTTCATTTAATACAAAGCCACAACAATCCATAAAGCCTTTTGCTATTAATTTACGAGCTCGTTGTATTTGCGATTTGGTTGTTGGTAAACTTTGTTTCAAGGTATCTGCCACTTCTTGCTGCTTTAAGCCTTTAATATCTGATAGAAATAAAGGGTCTCTATACTTTTTAGGTAAACTTTTTAAAATACCTTGCAAGCAATCTTTTTCGGTATGGGTGTTTTCTTCTATTTCGGTTTCTGTTTCAAAATTGGCTAATTCAAATGTTTGATTAGTGCTCTTAAAATAATCCATCATAGAATTTCTAGCAATTGTAAAAATCCAAGATTTTAACTTTGTTAAATCTTTTAAAGTGTGCAACTTGGTATGGACTTTAATAAAAGTATCTTGTAAAAGATCATCAGTAATTGTAGTGTCTTTTACTTTACTTAGGATGAAAAACTTTACATCTTCGGCATATTTTGTCCAAACTTGATTTGTAGTCATACTATAAATTTATGAAAAATGTTATTACGAAGTTTAATACGATTTTAAACTTCGTAATAACAGTTACTATTGTTGTTTAGCAGTTGCAGTTATTACATGTGCAATCTACGCATGTGCAGTTTGCACAACTTCCTGTTTTACATCCTTCGCAATTACAAGTACACTGATTTTTATATTTCATAATTATTGTTTTTTAAGTTCATATAGTAGACTTTTAATTGTTTAAAAAGATGCATTTATGATGAAAAATATTTTTGTAATTCTTTTCTAATAGGAATAGGTTTTATTGGAGAAATATTTGCGCCTCCAGTATTTCCTTTTGGTACCCAGATATTTGTAAAGAAAATTGATGCAATAATTCGAGTAAACTGTCCTAATATTTCCTTTAAATTTTTGGTTTTAATTCCAAAAACTAACATTTTATAATGCGATAAAGTATGGCGAAATAAATGTTTTTGCCCCAATATATGAGCATTTTCTAAATGATAAAAAGACACTTTAAAACTATTGTTTTTAAGTGCCTTTTTAGATAATGTTAATTGACGATAAAATTCTTGTCTTCGTTGTGTTTTAGTCATGATTTTTAACAATCAGACTTATTTTTATATGGAAAGATGCATTTTTAGTTTACTTTCTCTCCGTTTACATAGGTAGCAATAACTTTTGTATTTGGTATTTTACTTCCATCTACTGTCATAATATCGTTTTCTAGAATGATAAAATCCGCTACTTTTCCTACTTCAATACTTCCTTTTTCTTTTTCTTCAAAATTTGCATAAGCATTCCATATGGTCATTCCTTTTAATGCGTTTTTTCTAGACAATGCATTATTCATTTGGTAACCTTTTTCTGGGTATCCTTTTAAATCTTTTCGAATGGTTGCTGCATAATAAGTATATAATGGACTTACATGTTCTATAGGGAAATCTGTTCCTAATGCAACTTTTCCATATTCTTTTAATAAATCATTATATGCATAAGCACCTTTTATTCTTTCTGCTCCTACACGGTCTTCAGCCCAGTACATATCACTAGTTGCATGTGTTGGCTGTATGGATGGTAATACGTTCTTAAAGAAATGAAAATCCTTTAAATCTACTATTTGTGCATGTTCTATACGCCAGCGACGATCTTGTTTATTTTTTAAAACATTATCATATGTTTTTAGCATTACATAATTAGCAGAATCACCAATAGCATGAGTATTCATTTGATATTCTGAAGCAGCAATTCGCTTTGCTAAATCTTGTAAATCGTTATAAGAATTTACTAATGCTCCAAAATGTCCTTTTTTGTCTGAATATTCATCTTTTAAAGTAGCTCCTCTAGATCCTAAAGCTCCATCTGAATATACTTTTACAGAACGAACATTTAAACGATCTGTTTTTACAATTCCTTTGTTTAAGTAATAGTCTAGATTTTCTTTATTATTAGAAATCATAGCGTAAATACGCATTTTTAAATCTCCTGTTTGTTGTAAACTATCAATTAATTCAATTACTTGTTTGTCTAATCCAGCATCATCAACAGTTGTTAAACCTAGATCAAAACAAATTTTTTGGGCATCTTTTAATGCTTGAATTTGTTCTTTTTTTGAAGGTTGAGGAACTTTAATAAAGTTCATGGCGTTATCAATTAAAACACCAGTTAGCTTTCCATCTTTTTGTAAGAATTCTCCTCCTTCTACTTTTGTGTCAATAGTAATTCCAGCTAAGTCAATTGCAGCTTGATTAACCAACATGGCATGTCCGTCAATTCTACGAATGGCTACTGGAATTTTTGGAAAAAGGTGATCTAATTTTTCTTTAGTAGGAAATTCTTTTACTTCCCAATCATTTTGATCCCAACCACGTCCTGTAATAAATGAAGTATTTTTCTCTTTTTGAAATTTTACTAATTTTTGAAGTACTTCACTATAACTTTTAGTACCCACTAAGTTTACTTTTTGTTGTTGTAAACCTAATCCGTAAAAATGACAATGCGCATCAATAAACCCTGGATATACAGCTTTATTATTTGCATCTATAGTTTGTAAAGTAGCATATTTCTCTTGAATCTCTTTGTTGCTTCCTACTGCAATAAATTTACCATCTTTTATAGCGAAGCTCTCTGCTTTATCAAAATTAGTATTTACTGTATATGTATTAGCATTGATAACTATTACATCTGCTTTTTCTTGTTTTTTACAAGAGAATAAAATTCCTGTTAAAACTAGGGGAAATAGTATTTTTTTCATTCTTTAATTTAATTATGAAAATATAAGGTTGTTAAGGTTTTAAAGTCTCGTTATTGTACAAGTATTTGTCCATTAAATACACGATACTAGTCATAGAAGCACTTCCTAATTCTAATTCACGTTTGTTTACTTTATCAAAAGTATCAGTAGCTGCATGATGGTAATCAAAGTAACGTTGAGAGTCTGGTCTGTAGCCAACTAAAGTTACATGCTCATCTTTTAAAGGTCCAATATCAGCACCACTACCTCCTTGTGTTAAATCATGTAGGCCATAAGGTGCTAATAATTTTTTCCAGCTTTGTAATAATTTTCTATTCTTTTCATTAGCATCTATTGAAAATCCTCTAGGTGTATGACCACCTGCATCAGATTCTAATGCTCCAATATGTGTTTCGTTATTTTGTTTTGCTAAACGAGCATATTCTGTAGCTCCTCTTAAACCATTTTCTTCATTCATAAAAAATACAATACGAATGGTGTTTTTTGGTTTGATGTTGTTCTTTTTTAATAAATAAGCTACTTCTAACGATTGTACAACTCCTGTACCATCATCATGAGCACCTTCTCCTAAATCCCAAGAGTCTAAGTGACCTCCAATTACCATAATTTTATCAGGATTTTCGCTTCCTTTTATTTCTCCAACTACATTATGTGAAGGAGCGTCTGGTAATGTTTTACAGCTTTGTTTAAAATAGAATTTAATATTTGGGTTTTCTTTTAAGTGCTTGCTTAAGTTTTCTGCTGCTCTAGAGCTAATAGCTGCTGCTGGAATATATTCCGATTCAGGAATATCTCCGTATCCCATAGAACCAGTATGTGGATAGTCATCAATTCCATTAGTCATTGAACGAACTATAACTCCTTTGGCTCCAAATTTACCAACAATTGAAGCTCCTCCATAACGTTGTCCAACACAACCTCCGTAAGCTTTAAATGTTTGTATGTGAGTATTGTCGAAAGCTCCATTAAAGAATACGATTTTACCTTTAGCTTTATCTCCTAATTTTTTAGCTTCTTCTGTACTTTTTACTTCAATAACTTCAGCAGTTATTCCGTTGTTAGGGGTTGCTATAGATCCTCCTAAAGCACAAATAGGAACATTTACTTCTTGCCCATTAAAACTATAATTTGCGACTTCTTTTTCGCCACGTACCCAATGAGGAACCATAACCGGTTGTAGCCATACAGAGTCTAAACCAACATCTTTCATTAGTTGTTCACTCCAAACAACCGATTTAGCAGCGCCTTCTGAGCCAGATAATCTACTTCCGATGTTTTGAGTTAAATCACGTAGCCATTCATATGATTTACCTTCTGTTAATGCAGTATTGAAAATTTGTTTAATCTGTGCTGAATCTATTTTTTCTTCAGCGGTTAAACCTTTTGAAATTACTATTTTTTCTTTTTTTTCTGTTTTGCAAGCAATTACAAATAGTCCAGAAATTAATAGGAGAGTTAATTTTTTCATTTATGACACTTTTTTAAGTGCCATAAATGTAAGTTTTATATTTTAAAATATTAAAAAATTGAATCAAACTTCCAAGTTACACCTCCCATTGCTTGAAATCCTTGCACGTTAAAGTTATTGAATCTTTGATAGCTGTTATTTAATACGTTATTAAGATTTAAGAAAACTGAAAAAGAGTCACTGAAATTATATCCTCCATTAAAGTTTACATCGAAATAGCTTTTTAAACTAATTGTATTGAATGTTTGTGCTGGTAATACATCAAACAATTTTCCTTTTCGTTCTCCAACAAAATAAAGATTTGCTCCAGCATACCATTTTTCTGTTTTATAAGTTCCAAAGATTTCTCCTTGCATTTTAGGAGTGTTCCAAGCTTCTAACTGATTTTTTAAAGTAAATGAGTTGAATTGTCCATTGAATCCTACGGTTAAGTTTTTGAAGCCATTGTAAGCTACTTCACCAAAGAAGTTAAGGAGTTTTATATCGTCATAAACAGTAGTGAAAGAGTTTCCATATTCATATCCTGAAAAGCTAAAAGCATTGCTTCCTGCCGTATTACTTCCATTTGATTTTGATTGGTTTAATGCAAAGAAAGGGTTGTTTTCTATATCAGAGTAACTAGCTTTGAAGTTGTAACTAAACTGTGCGTCTAGTTTTCCTTTAATACCTCCAAAAACTGAATATTTTGTATTTTTTAATAATAAGTTTTGTGTTGGTGATACGTAAGGGTTTTGTTCTACAATAGATTGATATGAAGTTATATCAACATCACCACCAGCCCCTACAAATACATTAGCAAAATCTTTTACAATAGGGTAGGATAGCTCAACATCTGGATAAATTAAAAAGTTGTTCTTGCTGTTTTCTAAATCCATTGCAAAATAACTTTTAGCTCCAATTTTAATAGCTAAATTTTGTACGTTGAATCTGTATGTTGGGTGCGCACCAAAAACAAAGAAACTATGTTTTAATTGATTTTGTGAGTCGTATGCTTTGTCAAATTTAGTTCCTAAATAACTTATAGTGGTATTTAAACTTAAGTCATTTAAGTCACGGTGAATTATTTCACTTAAACGAAATTCAAAAAGTGCATTTCCATCTATAAAGAATTCGTTACTACTCAAAGCATCTGAGAAATAGGTAATAGAACCATTTGCTTCTTTAAAATCAGTGTCGTCAAACTTAATAGTTCCAAAAACCTTAAAATTGTTGTAAGCCTGTTCTTCTTCTATAGCACTAATAGTAGCGTCTGTAAAAGTAATGTTGCTAGGTAAACCATACCAATTGTATTTATTTCGTTCTGCTTTTATACCTGCTTTCCAGTTAAAGAAACGTTCTTGTTGTGCATAAAATAAATTAAGACTAGCATTATAAAAAGTACTACTTAATCTTGTGTTTTCAACAGGGTCTGCTGATAGTAAAAATTTGATATGTGCTCCGTATTCACTATTAAATCGCTCATTGCGTCTAACATATGCTTCAAGGTAAGGCGCAATTTTATTAGCCAAACCTATAGAAAAATAATTTGGATATAATCTTTCTCGTTTTCCTAAGTTAATTTTTTTCATAGTTCCACTTTTTGGTATAAAAGTAGAAGCTACTGGCACAGAAAATATTTGGTATTTTAACTCTTTCTTTTGAGTTTCTTTAGTGTGCTTAATTATTGGCTTTTGCTTTATTTTAAAAGCATCAGTAATTTTAGGCACATAAGAAGTAACTACATTAACTACTTCCGTTTTTATTATGGTGTCTTTAGCTTTTTCGGTTGCTTTTTTCTCTTGCGCATTTGCAATTAATGTTACAAATAAAACAAGGAAACCTAAGTGCTTTTTCATTAATCTAATCATTGAACTTTCTTTTGTTGTTAACAAATTTTAGTTTTGGGTAGTTACTGATTCGTTTGTTTTTGCTTCTTTATTCTTTATGTTGCTAAGCTCGTTTTTAGCTTCTTCCAATACATCTTTGTATTGTGTAAAGTTTTTGATAATGTTTTCTAAAATGTAAGTAGCTTGGTAAGCATCTTTTAACGCATAATAGTTTTTTGCCATTATAATATAACTTTTTACTCCCCAATACTTATAAGAAGAATAATTAGCTATTAAATCTTGTACAGCTTTATTGGAAGCTCCATAATCTTTATGGTCATTTAAAAAGAAAGCATTGTAGTATAAACTTTCTGCTTTTAATGCACCTGTTGCTTTTTTGCTGATTTCAAGGAAGAATTCTTCTGCTGTTAAGTAATCGTTAGTTTTGAATGCTGAACGAGCTATGATTACTTTAGCGTCTTCAATAATATTTGCATCTACTTTACCATTGCTTAGTACTTTTTCTGCATAGTTTATAGCATTGTTGTAATCTTCCTTTTTATAATGTCCTTTCATCAAATTACTTTGCGCAAAAATGATGTTTTGAGGATAATTTGCTTCTTTTTCTAGTTGCTCTAAAACTAACATTCCATTATCCCAGTTTTCATCCTCTAAATAGATTTTAGCAAGTTTTGTTAAAGATTCTTCTGTATACTCACTTTTATCCTGACTTATTACATAAGTATAATGAGGAACTGCATTTTTAAATTGATTAATGTTGTTGTAGGATTGGGCAAGATAGAAGTGTGCTTTTAAAGCATGTGCTCCATTTGGAAATGCCTCAAGATATTTGTTAAATCCTTCTATTGCTTTTGCGCTATTATTTTCTAAGAATTTATTTTCAGCAGATTGGAAAGTAGCATTGTCTAATTCTGCATTACTAACATTTACAAATTTTACATTTTTAACCCAAGCAGCATATTCATCAACCTTACCTATGTCTATGTATACATTTTTAACATTCGTAACCGCTTGTTTTGCCTCTTTTGAATTTGGGTGTTTTGCTACAATTTCTTTATATTTTTCTAATGCTTTTTTGTTGTCATTATTGTTATAAAATAATAGTCCTTGTCTTAGAAGTACATTAGGAACATAGCTACTATTAGCATGTTTTGATAATAGTTTATTGTATGTGTTCTGAGCTTCTGTTGAATTATTAGCTGTTGTATAAGTTGTAGCTAATTGAAACATTGCATCATCTTGTAATTGAGAGTCTGGATAGCTATTGATTAAAGTTTTTAAGTTTTCAATTTTAGAATCACTTTGCCCCATAAATCCATTGCTCATAGCAATTTGATATTGAGCATAATCAGAACCAACACCTCCTTCTTGAACTACTTTATTGTATGATTCAATAGCTTTTGGGTATTTTTTAGAAGCATAATAAGAGTCTCCTAAACGATTAGAAGCATCGTCATTTAAATCATTGTCATCTAATTTTATATCTATAAATTGCTGAAAGTGCTTGGCTGAATTTTCATAATCTTTCAACTTAAAATAAGTGTATGCAATATTGTAATCTAACTTTTTAATTTCTTCTATTTCTTTATTTGTAACTAATAAAAAACTAGTTAAAGCTTCTTTATAGTTTCCTAATAAGTACTCTGTTTCTGCTAACCAAAAAGTTCCTTTGTTGCTTACAATAGCGTTTTCAGCTAAAGTAGCTTTTGAAAAATATGGTTTAGCTTCTTTTAATTTACTTTCATTAAATAATTGAATACCTCTGTATAGTGATACTTCATTGGCAAGATTTTGATTTTCCGGCGATTTAGATTCATTTAAATAATCTAAAGCTCCTTGGTAATCCTGTTGATGTAAATAAGAAGTTATTAATAAATTGTTTATTTCACTTGTGTTAGGAGAATTAGGATATTTTGCTATAAAACCTTTTAAAACATCAGGAACGTTTTCATAAGGATTCCCTTGCTCGTAACTTAATTTAGCATAGTTGAATAAAGAACTTTCAGTGATTTTTAAATCAAAATCCATTTCGCTAGCATTTCTGAATGCATTTAAAGCTTCAGGTTTTTTTTGTAATTCTAAATAACATTCACCTAAATGATAATATGCGTTTTGAGCAACTTTGTTATTACCACCTATAATTTTATTAAAGTTACTAATTGCCTTTTCGTAGTCTTTTTGTTTATAATAAGCGTATCCTAAATAGTAATAATCTGTATTTGTCCATTTTCCCTTCTTTCCTTTGTAAGCTTTTAGGTATGGGATTGCTTGGTCGTATTTTTTTAAATTGAAATAACTTTCTCCCATGATTTTAGAAATTTGAGAAATTTCTTTTTTGTCTTTAGTGCTTTCTAGAAGTTTTTTTCCAATTTGTACTGACTTGTCGAAACGTCCAGCTTTAAAACTAATATCCAAGATATAGTAATTAGCTTTTGCCTGATAAGTAGCATCATTTGCTAATTGACTTAGGTTGTCTTCCGCTTCACCAAAGTTTTCTTGTTTGTAAGCAACGTATCCATAGTAATAACGGGCATCGTTACCATAGATAGGGTTTCCTAACAAGGTTTTAAAACGAGATTTAGCATCTTTCAAATAATTAGAGGCCAAAAGGGCATATCCCATTTTGTAGTTTAACTCGTCTCGCTCTGGTTGTGTTAAAAGCTTTTCATTTACTTTTTGATACCATTTTAAAGCATGTGCAGCTTTTCTATTTGCGAAATAATAATTACCCACATTTAAAAAAGCTTTTTCTTTTTTATTGTTGTAGGGATAATTTTTTACAAATTCTAATACTTTTTCATCAGCATCGTCTTGTATTAATTTAATTGCACACATAGCATCATAATAATCTGCATCAGCTTTACGATTTTTATGTTGGTCTGAGTTTTTGGATACTTCCACAAATAAATCTTGAGCCGCAGCATAAGCTTTATTGTTATAAAACTTTAATGCTTTATGGAAATTGGAAGCAACGTCGGTGTTAATAGCTGATTCTTGGGCTATTAATGATGTTGAAAAGGCTAATAAAAATAATAAATAGTAGCTCTTATTAGAACAAATAAATCTCATATTTTTCAGTTATCTAAGTAGTATAACGTTTGTTTTTTGTTTTTGTTGGAAGACTTTTTATCAAAAGTAATAAATGTTATATAATTACGTAATAAAATTTTAGATTTGTAGAAACATAACGATACATGGAAAGACCCGTTTTACACCTTGAAAATGCAGATATTTATCAACAGGATAGTTTAGTTTTATCTAAAGTTAACTTTACTTTGAATAGAGGTGATTTTTATTACCTAATTGGTAAAACTGGAAGTGGTAAAAGTAGTTTACTAAAAACGTTGTATGGAGATTTGCGTTTGCAACGTGGTTTAGGTGATATTGTTGGTTTTGATTTAAAGAAGATTAAGGAAAAGGATATTCCTTTTTTAAGAAGGAAGTTAGGTATCGTTTTTCAAGATTTTAAATTGTTGAATGATAGAAATGTGTTCGAGAATTTAGAGTTTGTTTTAAAAGCTACTGGTTGGAAAAACAAAACCGATATGAAAGATAAAATTTATGAGGTTTTGGATAAAGTAGGGATGAAAGAAAAGTACTATAAAAAAACTTTTGAACTTTCAGGAGGAGAGCAACAACGTGTTGCAATAGCTAGAGCTTTATTAAATAACCCAGAATTGATTTTAGCTGATGAGCCTACAGGAAACTTAGATCCTAAAACTTCTTTAGAGGTAATGGAGCTATTGAATGAAATTCATAAAAGTGGAAAAACAATTTTAATGGCTACTCACGATTATCAATTGATTGTAAAGTTTAAACAAAAGACTGTAAAGTGTGAAGGAGGAGAGTTGTTTGAAGTGGTACAGCAATCAGTATAAAAAACAAACCCACTTCTATCAGTAGAAAGAAGTGGGAAAATTGCTATGAAAAACTATGAAAAAGAAACACTGCTGATGTTTCTCTTACTATAAAGACGTATAGAATTCAAATTTCTTACAACTATAGTTATATTTTAACATATTTTTATAAAGATAAACCCCTGAATAAGTTCATTATTCAGGGGTTAGTTATTTGTTTTAAAGCTAATTTTAGATGTCTAAAGCAGCATTGTTATTTTTAACAGCTTCAGCCGATGCAGTTAAATGTGCTTTTTCTTCTTCGCTTAAGTTGATGTTAACGATTTTTTCAATACCGTTAGCTCCTAATACAACAGGAACACCAATACATAAGTCAGATAAACCATATTCTCCATCTAATAAAGCAGAACAAGGGAATATTTTCTTAGTATCGCAAGCAATTGCTTGAACCATACCTGATACGGCAGCACCTGGTGCATACCAAGCTGAAGTTCCTAATAAACCAGTTAATGTTGCTCCACCTACTTTAGTGTCTTGTTTTACTTGCTCTAAACGCTCTTCTGATAAAAATTCAGAAACAGGAACAGAGTTACGAGTAGCTAAACGAGTTAAAGGAACCATCCCTTTATCTGAGTGACCACCTATAACCATACCATCAACATCAGAAATAGGAGCTTCTAAAGCTTCTGCTAAACGATATTTGAAACGTGCAGAATCTAAAGCACCACCCATACCTATAATTCTGTTTTTAGGTAATCCAGTAGTTTTGTGAACTAAGTAAGTCATAGTATCCATTGGGTTAGATACTACAATGATAATTGTATTTGGAGAGTGCTCAATTAAACTAGCAGAAACTGTTTTTACAATTCCAGCGTTAATTCCTAGTAACTCGTCGCGAGACATACCTGGCTTACGAGCAATTCCAGAAGTAATAACACATACATCAGACCCAGCAGTTTTACTATAATCTCCTGTTGTTCCTGTAATTTTAGTGTCAAAACCGTTTAAAGAAGCAGTTTGCATTAAGTCCATAGCTTTACCTTCAGCAAAACCTTCTTTAATGTCAACTAATACAACTTCAGATGCGAAGTTTTTAATAGCAATGTACTCTGCACAACTTGCACCTACAGCACCTGCTCCTACAACTGTTACTTTCATTTTATTTATATTTTAATTGTGATGATTAATTTAAGATGCACAAAAATAGCGATTTGCCTAAGGATATAAAAAGAAAAGCCCATCGAAATTTCGATGGGCTTTAAATTGATTAGTTATAACTGAATATTTTTAAGTCTTTTCCTTTTCGGAAATAAATCTTTTTAGCAGCTTTATCAATTTTATACTTAGGTTTGTTTACATCAAATTCATAAGTTTCAACAGTATCTCCTGAGTCTTTGTTGACTTGAACTAAAACTTTTTTGCCATCTTTTTTAGCATAGAAAAAAGCATTGTTTTTTGTGGCTTTAAAGGCACTATGTCTAGTTGGGTCCCACATTTTTTCTGAAACAGAATTTAGCATGGCTCCTTGATTATATTGATTAATACCTCTGTTTACGTGTTTTACACCATGATTTTCTAAATTTCTGTTTCCAACAAATGCTCCAGTTCCACCCATAACGGTTCCAGAAGACATGTTCATTACACCAGATACTTGCATTGCTGCTCCTGTAAGTCCTCCAGCTACTGATGCTACATTTTTTAAATGACGCAAACCTTCTCCTGGTTGTTTAAAGTATTCTTTTTTAATTAACTCCCCTTTGAAATTAAGCATTACATATTCCCAATTTCCATTAATAAAATAGCCTTTATCTCTTGTTTCAAAAGTTGTAATATCGTTTTTATTGTGAAAATCAATTTTTTGTACTTGTTCTTTTCCGAATCCTTTATCTGGATTTAAAACATACATTTTTTTACCACTTAATAATATTAAGTTCTTGTTTTTTTTATCAAAAGTAAGTTTATCACTTTTTTCATCTAAACCTATTCTGTAAACCCTTTTTTTTCTTCCTTTTTCAAAGTATTCTATTCTGTAAGGAGTTACAAAAATTGTTCCTTTGTCGTAAGAAAATGCAGTAAACTCTTCTTCATCATCTACATCGAAATCTACATTTTTGATTACTCTTTGAGGTTTTTTCCATATTTTTTTACCGTTGTTGTCTACTAAATGCTTTTTGTTTTTGTAATAAACGATATACCCTTCATCAGTTTTTTCAACACCTTTTACTTTTTTTCTTTTAAATTCTTTTTTCCAAGCTTCTTTACCTGTGTGATAATCGTATAATTTAGCTCCATCTTCATGAATTAAGAAAAGTTTTCCATCTTCAAATTGGTAGTCTACAAAACCTTCGTCAAGTTTGATAGCTTTTTTCCATACTTCTTTACCAGTATTAATGTCAAAAGCAATTAATTCTTTACCAATAACTTTTTTTCCTAATAAAGAAAGTCCCATGGTAAATCCTGCTTTTATAGCTCCTCCAATTAATGAGCTACTTTTGTTTTCTACAGCAATTAAAGATTTGTTATCTTCTGTAAAGAATAATTTTCCTGCATCATACTTTTCTGAAACAATAATAGCTCCATCTTCTTTATTTAATAGGAATACTGTTTTTCCTGCAGAAAAAGCTATTCGATTATCGTTTTGTACAAAATTACTGATAGATGCTCCTCCTGATAATAAGCTACCTAGTTTTTTATTAGTTTTAATAGCATTTTCCCAAAGAATGTTGTCGTTTTCTATACTAACTAAGAAAAGTTTTGCAGCAGTTTTATCAGTTTTTGCAAAAAATAGAATAGCATTTTTTCCGAATACAAAATTATTGGAAAATATACCTTTATAGCCATTGGCTTTTTCGTCTATAATTTTATGACCAGTTTTAATGTTGAAAATTGTTTGACCAAATTTACCGAATGGAGATAATGGCACTTCAGTAAAAGAAGATCCACCATCTTGTCCTAGGGAATTAAGACTTTTAATAAAGCCTGTTTCTTTAAATTCCCATATTTTTTTCCCTGTTTCACCATCAACTCCGTATACACCGCCATCTGTTGTCGCTACAGCTATTCCAGTTAAATTGTGTAGGTATACATCATTAATGCTACTGTCTAGTGTAAGTGTATGGTCTGGTTCTTTTTGTGAGTGTCCTAGAAAAGAGGTTAGGAATAATAAAATAAGTAATCTTGTTTTCATAATCTTTTTAGTGTTGATAATTTCTTTTTAATAATTGAGTTTCGAAAATAAAAAAAAGAACTTCACTCATTAGAGTAAAGTTCTTTTTTTATTAAGATTTTTTTAACAAATAAATTTTATCTAAAGCTAAAAGCTATCCCTGCGTTAACAGTGTTGTAATCTTGTAAGGAGTAACTACCAAAAAGCTTAAAAAATCCTAAGCTAATTCTTGCACCTATAGTTGTGTTAAAACTACTTGATTTGAATTTTAAACTAGGAGGAGTTAAAGCTATTTGTTCTGTGCCTCCTACATAGTTGAATGTACCAGTATATGTACCAGCCATTCTTAAATCTGCATTACCAGTATTGTATCCTATACCTCCAAATACGTTAATTATTGGGAAGTTTAAAGAAGCTATTGCTTGAAAAGAAAAAGCAGATAGTCCAAATTCTCCAGCACCATTTTGAACTCTTAAAGCACCAGTAGTTTGACTTCCGAAACCATAGTTTACATCTAAATTAGTATAAGCAGCTAATAAAGATACGTGTAAAGGTAATTTATCTAAAGGTCCAAACCAGCTAGTTATTTCTTTTTTAAGTCCAATACCAAACATGTTTATTTTTCCTCCATCATCACCAAATTTAGTTTCTGGGAAGAAACGAGCCATAACTTCAAATTTATATGGTAAACCTAATCCTACTTGCACAGCCGGTGCAGGTACAGCTTTTAGGGGTAAGTCTCCAATGATTCCTCCAGGTAAATCAAAATTAGCAGTTACTACCTGAGGAGTTCCTCCTACATCTATTGTTCTTGTAACGGTAAATGTAGTAGGGGTATCTGGTCCTGCAAAAGTAGAAGCAGTTGTCGATGTTGAAGTAATCGAAGATCCAGGTCCTAAAGCTTGTTGGATATTAAAGGTTTCTTTTTCAGAACCAATAAAACTACCATTTAATCCAATAGTAATATCAAAACCAAATTTTTTATGAACTTTTGCGGTATGGTACCATCCTGAATTCATACTGTTTATTAATCCTTCCATACCTGGATTGAAATATGCTTGGATAAGATTTCCAGCATCTTTTGCGCTACCTAAGATAGCTTGCTCAAAACCATCTTGAGCTTTTGCGCTAAAAACTAAGCTGAAAACTGTTAGAAGGGATAAAGTAATTTTTTTCATGTTACTAAGTTGTTAATTAGATAACAAATGTATAAAAAAGAGAATACTATGTATTGGTAAAATAAAAAAACTCAACCGTTTTGGTTGAGTTTTTAGTGTAAATTATTTTAAAAGTCTAAGCATCAATATTAGCGTACTTAGCGTTCTTTTCAATAAAATCTCTACGAGGAGGTACTTCGTCACCCATTAGCATAGAGAATACTCTGTCTGCTTCTGCGGCATTTTCAACCACAACTTGACGTAAAGTTCTAAATTCAGGGTTCATTGTAGTATCCCATAATTGTTCAGCATTCATCTCTCCAAGACCCTTATAACGTTGGATGTTAACACCTCCACCCATTTTTTGAGCGATTAAATCACGTTGGTTGTCATCCCATGCGTACTCGCGTTTTTGTCCTTTTTTAACTAAGTATAAAGGAGGAGTGGCAATATAAATATAACCTTGTTCAACCATATCTCTCATGTAGCGGAAGAAGAAAGTTAAGATTAAAGTAGCAATATGTGATCCATCGACATCGGCATCACACATAATAACTACTTTATGATAACGTAATTTTGATAAATTTAAAGCTCTAGGGTCTTCTTCTGTTCCAATTGTAATACCTAATGCAGTAAACATGTTTTTGATTTCTTCGTTTTCAAAAACTTTATGTTGCATTGCTTTCTCAACATTTAAGATTTTACCTCTTAAAGGAAGAATTGCTTGGAAATTACGATCACGTCCTTGTTTTGCAGTACCACCTGCCGAATCTCCCTCGACAAGGAAAATTTCACATTGAGCTGGGTCTGTTTCAGAGCAGTCAGATAATTTACCAGGTAAACCACCAATACTCATTACAGTTTTTCGCTGCACCATTTCACGAGCTTTTCTTGCTGCATGACGTGCTTGAGCTGCTAAGATTACTTTTTGAACAATAGTCTTAGCGTCATTAGGGTTTTCTTCTAAGTAGTCAGTTAGCATTTCTGAAACTGCCTGAGAAACTGCAGAGGTAACCTCTCTGTTACCTAACTTAGTTTTAGTTTGTCCTTCAAATTGAGGTTCACCTACTTTTACAGAAATAATAGCGGTAAGTCCTTCACGGAAATCATCCCCAGAGATATCAAACTTTACATTTTTTAATAACCCAGATTCATCAGCATACTTTTTTAAAGTATGAGTTAATCCTCGACGGAAACCTGATAAATGTGTTCCTCCTTCGTGAGTATTAATATTATTTACATAAGAATGTAAGTTTTCAGAATAAGAAGTGTTATATACCATAGCTACTTCAACAGGAATTCCGTTTTTCTCACCTTCCATTGCAATAACGCCAGCTGTTAGCTGCTCACGGGTAGAATCTAAATACTTTACAAATTCAGATAAACCTTCAGTAGAGTGAAATGTTTCAACTATGAAGTTTCCTTCGTCGTCTTTATTTCGCTTATCAGTTAAAGTAATTGTAATTCCTTTATTCAAATACGCTAATTCACGCATACGAGTGGCTAAAGTCTCGTAATTATACTCTGTAGTTTGCTGAAAAATAGATCTGTCTGGTAAAAAAGTAACGATAGTTCCAGTAAAATCAGTTTCTCCAATAGTTTTTACTGGATATAATGTTTTACCTCTTTCGTATTCTTGTTGCCAAATTTTACCTTCTTTATGTACTGTGGCTGTTAAATGATCAGAAAGTGCGTTAACACAAGATACCCCAACACCGTGTAAACCTCCAGAAACTTTATATGAGTCTTTGTCAAACTTACCACCAGCACCAATTTTAGTCATTACAACTTGTAGTGCAGAAACTCCTTCTTTCTTATGTATTCCTACTGGGATACCACGTCCATTATCACGAACGGTGATAGAATTATCTTCATTAATATCTACTGAAATAGTATCACAATGACCAGCTAAAGCTTCATCAATAGAGTTGTCAACTACCTCGTAAACTAAATGATGTAAACCACGAACACCAACATCTCCAATATACATCGATGGACGCATTCTTACGTGCTCCATTCCCTCTAGTGCTTGAATACTATCGGCTGAATAATTATGCTTTTTTTCTTCGCTCATTTCTTAGAGTTAAAAATTAATTTGTTTTCTGAAATGTTATTGTTAAAAATCCTAATTGATTAGAATCAAATGAAGAATGTAATTCAATAACATAAAAAATAACCGCATTTTGCGATTATTTACCCTTACAAATCTACAGTTTTTAAATTTGATAATAAAGTTTTTAAGCTGTTTTGTTTGTGAAATCATCAAAAAACTCTTTTGCGATAAAGTCTTTTAAAAGGCTTAAAAAGGTGCTTAAAATTGAAAATAGATTTTTTAGTTTAATTCTAAAAAATGAAAAGACAAATAAAGTCTTAAAAATAAGATTTTAGACTAGTGGATTTAGATAAAGAAGTCTAAAAATAGCCCAAAAAAGAGTGTTAACTTAAATTTATTAAATAGTTGTATTTTGGTAAGAATAAATTAGTGTTATTGTATTTTAGGTTAATTAAGTTTAAAAATTTAACATTTTTAACATAATATAATGTAATTTTTGTATGTTTGGTGTGAATATTAATAAATTAAATTTTTAAAAAATGAGAATCCCCCGATTTTTAGTAAAAGCCTTATTGGCTTCGGTATTATTAGTGAATTGTACCAAATCAAGTGAATTAGATACTCCTAATCAACAAGCAGAGTTAAATGAAGTGAATAAGAAAGAAGTAGCTTTCAAATTCATTGATTTAATGAAGAATCAAGATTTTATGAGCAAAACAATTAGTATGCTGGAAGATCAACAGCCTAGTGTTGCGTTATCTAAAATTTTAAATGAAACAAAAAGTCTTGTAGGTAATCAAGAAGCTTACAAAAGCTTATCCACTCAAACAATTGCCTTGGAGGAAAGAGCAAGTGCTGATGTTGCTCCTGATAAAATTGAAATTTTAGAAGTTTGGATGCACAATCCTAAAAAGAAACTTGATTTTTCAAAAGTGTTATTTTCTTTTGCGCCTGAGGGAGAAGAAGAAAACTGGTCTACAGTAGAGGCTTACACTATAGATAAGAAGTTAGTGCTTTTAGATGCTAAAAAAGCTCCAGAGCAAGCAGTTATTGTAATTGAGACTAATGGTTTTGAGACTTTGAAAAAGGAAGTGGCTTATATGAATAAGTATCTTCAAGAAGAAGGTGTGCAAAATGAAAGATTAGCTAAATCTAATATGGATTTTAGTCCTGAGTCATCAAGAAATTCAGGATTAGAAACTACTAAGTTAGATAAGATTAGATTAAATAATGATGAGGAGCCATGGATAAGTGGAGCTGCTGAAGTATACGCTATTACTTCTGGAATTAAAGACGCTGCAAATAAGCCTGAAATAAAAGTGATTCCAATGTATTATTTAGATTACGATGGTACTGATTATTATCCAAACCAAATATTATTATTCTGGGATGATTATAAGTATCAAGCTGCAAATATCCAATTATTTGAAAAGGATGATAACGTAAATTATAAGAGTTTAGTGTCTACTATTGTAAGTGGAGTATTCCAAATAATAGGTACTGTAGCTACACAACCTTGGGTAAATGTTTTAGGGCAAGTTGCTGGAGCAATTATTCAAGCTATGCCAGACCAGTGGTATACTAATAATGATGATTATGTAGATTCTTTCTATACTATTGAAAAGAATAAAAGCTATAACAATCATTATGGTGCAAGAGGAAATGCAAAGGTGAATTTATCTCCTTTCTTTGTTGCATCTAATTAATAGTGTAATTATATATAAAGAAGAGCATCCTATATTAGGATGCTTTTTTTGTTTTAAAAATAAAGGATAACTAGTTTTTGAATTTTAAATTAATGTAGTTAGGTGACGAATGATTGTGTTTTTTTTATGGTTTTAGTTATGAGGTTAAAATGTGAATAAGATTTTTGGAATGATACCAAAAGTGCCAATATCTTCTCTTAAGGAGTCTTCTATTTTGTAAGGCGAATATTGAAGGTTTAAACTAAAAGTGATTTTTGTTTTGGGGCTTAATGTTGATTAGTAGGTAGTTGTGTTATTTAAAACTATTAAATACAGCAGGGGAAAAAGAGTAAAATGTGTTTTGTCATAAAATGATGGAGAAAGTAAATGTATTGCAAAAACTAATTGAAGCAGAAAATATTTTAGATTTTGAATAAAAAAATCCCACCAAATGGTAGGATTTTTTCGATTGTAAATTTTAAAATATATTTAATAAGCATCTTCATGTACAGCTTTAATTGCACGACCTGAAGGTTCGTTTACGTTTTGGAAACTAGCATCCCAAGCTAATGCTGTAGGCGTACTACATGCTATTGATGGAACAGAAGGAACTGTTAAAGCTGCTGTTTCACTTGAAAAGTGCTCTTCAAATATTGAACGATAATAGTATTCTTCTTTAGCTCTTGGTGTTTGAGTAGGGAAACGATGTTGCGCATTTTTCATCATTTCATCAGTTACAGCAGTTTCAACTAATTCTTTTAAAGTGTCAATCCAACTGTATCCAACTCCGTCAGAAAATTGTTCTTTTTGTCTCCAGGCAACTTCTTCAGGTAAATAACTTTCAAAGGCTTTACGTAATACCCATTTTTCCATACGTTCTCCGTTAATCATTTTATCTTCAGGGTTAATACGCATTGCTACATCCATAAATTCTTTATCTAAGAAAGGAACACGTCCTTCAATTCCCCAAGCCATTAAACTTTTGTTAGCACGAAGGCAATCGTATTGATATAACTTATCAAGTTTACGAACAGTTTCTTTGTGGAATTCTTCAGCATTAGGTGCTTTATGGAAGTATAAATATCCTCCAAAAATTTCATCAGCTCCTTCACCAGATAATACCATTTTAATTCCCATAGACTTTATAACTCTTGCCATTAAGTACATTGGAGTAGAGGCGCGGATAGTTGTAATGTCGTAAGTTTCTAAGTTGTAAATTACATCACGAATAGCATCTAAACCTTCTTGAATAGTGAAAGTAATCTCATGATGGATTGTACCAATGTGATCAGATACTTTTTTTGCAGCAGCTAAATCTGGCGATCCATCTAATCCAATAGAAAATGAATGTAATTGAGGGTACCAAGCATCTTTAGTGTCGCCACTTTCTATACGCTTAGCAGCATACTTTTTAGCAATGGCAGAAGTGATAGAAGAGTCTAATCCACCAGAAAGTAAAACACCATAAGGAACATCGCTCATTAATTGACGGTGAACAGCAGCTTCTAAAGCATCACGTAGTTCATCAATTGATGTTTGGTTGTCTTTAACAGCTTCGTACTCCATCCAATCTCTAGAGTACCAACGTTGTAAACCGTCTTCACGAGTGTAGTAGTGACCTGGAGGAAATACTTCAATTTTGTTGCAAACTCCTTCTAAAGCTTTTAGTTCAGAAGCTACATAAAAAGTTCCTTTTTTATCCCATCCCATGTATAAAGGAATAATTCCCATATGGTCACGGGCAATTAAGTATTCGTCAGTAATAGAATCGTAGATAGCAAAACCAAAAATACCGTTTAATTCATCTAAAAACTCAACACCTTTTTGCTTGTAAAGAGCAATAATAACCTCACAATCAGATTGTGTTAAAAATGTATGTTTTCCGTTAAATTGTGGACGTAACTCTTTGTGGTTGTAAATTTCTCCATTTGCAGCTAAGACAAAACGACGATCTTCACTAAATAAAGGTTGTTGTCCAGAAGCAGGGTCTACAATAGCTAAACGTTCATGAGCCATAATAGCTTTTTCATCGCTATAAATACCGCTCCAATCTGGACCTCGATGTCTAATTTTCTTTGACATTTCTAAGATTTGAGGTCTTAGTTGTTCAGTTTTTTCTTTTAAATCAAATGCACATACAATTCCACACATAGTTTTATATTTTTAATTAGTGTCTTGAAATAGAGTCAAGAAACATATTTTGTTTTTTTCGTTTATTATTTCGATACAAATAACCGAATGATGTTTTTTTTTGAAAACAATATTGTTTATTTGAGTTATAAATTTAAACTTAAAGATGATTATTTGTGTTAAAGTGTAATTGTTTTGTGTTTGTTTTGCTTTCAAAACTTACTTTTTTTGATTTTTTAGAAATAAACTGAAATAAAAATTTGGATTTTTAAAAATCTGTTATACATTTGCTTCATAATGATGAAACAATTATTAAATAACTGGTGGTGGAGAACTCATAACTTACGTTAGTGAGACCATACCGTTATATCCATAATACAACGAAAAGGCTTATCTCATGATAAGCCTTTTTTTTTATAATAAAATTAAAAATGAATAAAATAAAGTTTACAACAATATCTAAACAACAATTAGCAGATACAATTACTCCAGTAAGTTTGTATTTGAAAACAAGAGATAAATATGCAAATAGTTTATTGTTAGAAAGTTCAGATTATCATAGTAAAGAGAATAGTTACTCATTTTTATGTATTGAGCCTTTAATAACAATTAAAGCAGAAGGGAATGATATTTCATTTTCATATCAAAAAAAGGAGTTAGAAAGAAAGGCTATAGATCGTAATTTTTATGATTATTTTGATAATTATAGTAGTTTGATAGATGTTGATTGTACTGAGGAAGTTAAATCGTTTAATGGCTTATATGGATATACAACTTTTGATGCTGTTCAATATTTTGAAACTATAAAATTGAATTCAAAAAAAGCACCATCAGAAATACCTATGTTGCAGTATAGTTTCTTTCGATTTATAATTGCAATTAATCATTTTAAAAATGAAATGATTTTAATAGAGAATATTCCAGAAGGAGAAGAATCTCGATTGTCAGAAATCTCGAATTTGGCTAATTCACAATCCTTTGCAAAATATCAATTCAATTTTGAAGGAAGTGAAACTTCTAATATTACAGATGAAGATTTTAAAAATAGTGTAACAAAAGCCAAAGAACATTGTAAAAGAGGAGATGTGTTTCAATTGGTGTTATCACGTCAGTTTCAACAAAAATTTAAAGGAGATGAGTTCAATGTGTATAGAGCATTACGATCTATAAATCCATCACCGTATTTGTTTTATTTCGATTATGGAAGTTTTAAATTGATGGGCTCATCGCCAGAAGCTCAGATAAAAATTAATGCAAAAGAAGCTATTATAAATCCAATCGCAGGGACATTTAGAAGAACGGGAGACGATGCAAAAGATACTGAGTTGGCAAAAGAATTAGCAAACGATCCTAAGGAAAATGCAGAACATGTAATGTTGGTAGATTTAGCTAGAAACGATTTGAGTAAGCACGCTACAAATGTTACAGTAGAAACCTATAAAGAAGTACAGTATTTTAGTCATGTAATTCATTTGGTATCTACGGTTACTGGGAAAATTACTGGAAATCCAATAGAAATTGTAGGAGATACTTTTCCTGCTGGAACTTTAAGTGGTGCTCCAAAATACAAAGCAATGGAGTTGATAGATACATATGAAAATCAAACACGTGGATTTTATGGAGGTTGTGTTGGATTTATTGGTCTAAATGGAGATGTAAATCAGGCCATTGCAATACGTTCGTTTGTAAGTAAAAACAATACGTTGTTTTATCAAGCTGGAGCAGGAATAGTTATCAATTCAAAAGAAGAAAATGAGTTGCAGGAAGTAAATAATAAACTGGCAGCATTAAAGAAGGCTTTGGTGTTAGCGGAAGAAATATAAATACACAGAAGAATTGATAAAAGAGATTCTTAATCTTACTATTCAATCTTTATTATACAACATAGAAAAATGAAAATATTAATATTAGATAATTACGATTCGTTTACCTATAACTTGGTACACTATGTAGAAGATATAACAGGAGAATTACCTGACGTTTATCGTAATGATGAAATTTCAATTGATGAAATTAAAAATTACGATGCTATTATTTTATCGCCAGGTCCTGGAATTCCAAATGAGGCAGGTATTTTAAAAGAAACGATTAAAACTTACACAGGAAAGATTCCAATTTTTGGAGTGTGTTTAGGTTTACAGGCAATCACAGAAGTTTTTGGCGGTGAATTAGAAAACTTAAATGATGTATTTCATGGAGTAGCTACAGAGATGAAAGTTTTAAAGGATGATTGTATCACTTTTAAAGATATTCCAGAAACATTTGAAGCAGCACGTTACCATTCATGGATTGCTTCGCATACAAATTTCCCAGAAGAATTAGAAATAACAGCTATTGATGATAATGAAAGTATAATGGCATTGCGTCACAAAGTACATCATTTAGAAGCAGTACAATTTCACCCAGAAAGTATTTTAACACCAGAAGGGAAAAAGATGATTCAAAACTTTATTAATTCAGTTGAAAGTCTAAAGCTTCAAGCTTAAAGCCATTGAAATGAAAAAAATATTAAATACGCTTTTCGAACAAAAACGATTGACTAAAGAACAATCGAAAGAAGTACTTATAAATATAGCTCAAGAAAAATATAATGCGTCTCAAATAGCTGCATTTATTACAGTATTTTTGATGCGTCCAGTTTCTGTAGATGAATTATCTGGATTTAGAGAAGCTTTATTGGAATTAGCCATAAAAGTTGATTTGTCAGATTTTAATACTATTGATTTATGTGGTACAGGAGGAGATGGAAAAAATACATTTAACATTTCAACTCTAACTTCATTTATTGTTGCAGGAACAGGAAACAAAGTGGCCAAGCATGGTAATTATGGAGTATCGTCTGCTTCTGGATCATCTAATATGTTGGAGTTTTTAGGGTACCAATTTACTAATGATGAATCAGTATTAAAACAACAGTTAGATGAAGCAAATATTTGTTTTTTACACGCTCCATTATTCCATCCAGCAATGAAGGTGGTAGCTCCAATACGAAGAGAGTTGGGAGTAAAAACGTTTTTTAATATGTTAGGTCCTTTAGTAAATCCGAGTGCGCCACAAAATCAATTAGTGGGGGTGTTCAATTTAGAGGTTGCTAGAGTATATAATTATATGTTGCAACAGTCCAGTGTAAATTACGGAGTGGTACATGCATTAGATGGTTATGATGAGATTTCATTAACAGGTGATTTCAAATTGTTTACTAAAGAAGCAGAGCAACAAATTTCGCCATCAGATTTAGGTCAAAAGCAAATATTACAATCAGATATTTTTGGAGGAGACACAGTAGCAGAAGCAGCGAAAATATTTGTAGATATTATTAACGGAAAAGGAACAGAACAACAAAATAATGTAGTGTTAACAAATACAGCATTTGCATTAAAAACATTTGATAAAAATAAGAGTTTTGAAGTTGCTTTTGAAGAAGCAAAAGATTCATTGTTTGGATTAAAAGCAAAAAAATCATTAGAAAAACTAGTAAGTTAAAATGACAATTTTAGATAAAATAATAGCGTTTAAAAAAACAGAAGTAGCAAAAATAAAAGCTGAAGTTCCTGTTAAGAAGTTGGTGGAGAGTCCAAACTTTAAAAATTCATCATTTTCATTAAAAAAATCTTTATTACAAGTTGGTTCAACAGGAATCATTGCTGAGTTTAAACGTCAATCGCCGTCAAAAGGAATTATAAACGATAAGGCTACAGTTGTAGAAGTTACAGAAGGGTATTTAGATGCTAATGTAGCAGCGCAATCTATTTTAACCGATACTTCTTTTTTTGGAGGTTCTATGGCAGATTTATTAGAAGCTAGAACAGTAAATCAAGTAAAACCAATTTTAAGAAAAGATTTTATTGTAGATGGTTTTCAAATTGTAGAAGCAAAAGCTATTGGAGCAGATGTAGTATTGTTGATAGCTGCTTGTTTAACCAAACAAGAATTGAAAAACTATGGACAGTTAGCGTCAGATTTAGGTTTGGAAGTTTTGTATGAGGTACATACACAAGAAGATTTAGATAAAATAAATGACTTAGATAATAAGATTATTGGTATTAATAATCGAAATCTTAAAACTTTCGAAGTTGATTTAGAACATTCGATAAAGTTGGCAGGTCAAATTCCAGATACAGCTCTAAAAGTTTCAGAAAGTGGAATTTCAGATCCAAGAATTATTACTGGATTAAAAGAGCATGGATTTCAAGGTTTCTTAATAGGAGAAAACTTCATGAAAACAGAAAATCCAGGTGAGGCATGTAAAGAATTTATCAGCCAAATTAGATAGTAATATGAAAGTTGAGGATTATCTAATTAAAGATTGGGAAGAGAGGGAAACTGGAGTTTTTTTAAAAGAAAATGAGGATTGGATACTAATAAAAAGTATTCCTGTAGATTTTCAAGTTGATGGGTATAAGCTTTTAAGAAAAAAGTACCTTAAAGAAAGAAGAGAAAATACTAATAAATCATTAAAAAAGGTTTTAGAATTAAAGCGTTTGAAGTTTGAAGAGCCTGTAGGGTTTAAGTTCATGTCTCCTTTTGAATTTTTAAAATGGTCTGAAAAAGAATATGGTTGTTTTGAATTTCAAGATGATATAGAAGATGAATTGTTTTATGGTGTGATTCAAAAGTCAAAAGAAAAAAGTTTTTTTATTGATTTTATAAAATCTGATGGAACTGTGGATTTAGATTTTGATTTTGAATTTTCTGAAGAAGATATTAGGGTAATCTCCTTCGGTTCAGATTACTTTGAATCTATAAGTTTGTTGTATAAATCAAATAAATTAAAATCTGTATGAAACTTAAAGTATGTGGAATGAAATATGTAGAAAATATCCAGCAAGTAGCAGGTTTACAGCCAGACTATTTAGGATTCATTTTTTACGATAAATCAAAAAGAAATTTTGAAGGAATTATTCCACAATTACCTAAAGGTATTAAGAAAACTGGGGTTTTTGTAAATGAGTATTTAGAAATAGTAATTTCTCTTGTTGAAGAATATAAGCTAGAAGCAATTCAGTTACATGGAGATGAATCAGTAACTTATATTGAAAGTTTAAAAGAGCATTTACCGAAGGTTGAACTTATTAAAGTTTTTGGAATTAAAGACGAATTTGACTTTGAAATACTAAAACCATACGAGGTAGTTGTTGATTACTTCTTGTTTGATACTAAAGGGAAAGAAAGAGGAGGTAATGGAGTTACATTCGATTGGACGGTCTTAAAAAAATACAATTCAACAAAACCGTTTTTTTTAAGCGGAGGTATTGGATTGGAAGAAATTAAAGAAGTACAAAATATTATTAAAACAGATTTACCAATTTATGCACTAGACGTAAATAGTAAGTTTGAAAAAGAAGCTGGTTTAAAATCGGTTAAAAAAATAAAGAAATTTAAAAATGAAATTTCAACCAACTAAAGAAGGATATTACGGACAGTTTGGAGGAGCATTTATTCCAGAATTATTACATCCAAATGTAAAAGAGTTAGAAGATAATTATTTGAAGATTCTTAGTTCAGAAGCTTTTCAAAAAGAATATAAAGATTTGTTGCAACATTATGTTGGAAGACCAAGTCCATTGTATTTAGCAAAACGATTGTCTGAAAAATATGGAGCTACTATTTATTTAAAACGCGAAGATTTAAACCATACTGGAGCTCATAAAGTGAATAATACTATAGGGCAAATTTTGGTAGCAAAGCACTTAGGAAAAACTAAAATTATAGCTGAAACTGGTGCAGGACAGCATGGTGTTGCAACAGCTACAGTATGTGCGTTAATGGATTTAGAATGTGTGGTTTTTATGGGAGAAACCGATATTAAGCGCCAGGCTCCGAATGTAGCTCGTATGAAAATGTTAGGAGCAAAAGTAGTTCCAGCTACTAGTGGTAGTAAAACATTAAAAGATGCAACCAATGAAGCAATTCGTTATTGGATTCAAAACCCAGAAACGTATTATTTAATAGGATCTGTAGTTGGTCCGCACCCATATCCAGATATGGTAGCACGTTTGCAAGCGGTAATTTCAGAAGAAATGAAATCCCAATTAAAAGAACAAACAGGAAAAGAAAATCCAGATACGGTAATAGCTTGTGTTGGAGGAGGATCAAATGCAGCTGGAGCTTTTTATCATTATTTAGATGATGAAGAAGTGGAACTAATAGCAGTAGAAGCAGCAGGATTAGGAGTTAATTCAGGAGAAAGTGCAGCAACTTCACAATTAGGAGAGGTAGGAGTAATACATGGAAGTAAAACAATTTTGATGCAAGACGAGTATGGCCAAATAGTAGAGCCTTATTCTATTTCAGCAGGATTAGATTATCCTGGGGTTGGTCCTTTGCATGCATATTTACATGAAACAAGCAGAGCTAAGTTTATGAATGCAACTGATAAAGAAGCCTTAGAAGCAGCTTATGAGTTAACAAAAATTGAAGGAATAATTCCTGCATTAGAAAGTGCACATGCTTTAGCTGTTTTACCTAAAATGAATTTAAAAAAAGAACAAACCATTATTATTAATTTATCAGGTAGAGGAGATAAAGATTTAGAAACTTATATTAAGCATTTAGAGGAGTAATCATGAATTCAGTAAAAAGTATATTTCAAGAGAAAAGTCAAAATCTATTATCTATTTTCTTTACAGCAGGTTTTCCAAAGCTAGATGATACAACTAAAATAATAGACGAGCTAAGTTCAAGTGGTGTCGATTTTATAGAAGTAGGTTTACCATATTCAGACCCATTAGCCGACGGACCAACAATACAACACAGTAGTTCAGTAGCATTGAATAATGGAATTAACTTAGATGTGATATTTGAGCAATTAATGGCTATTAAAGACACTAATAAGACACCGTTAGTTTTAATGGGATATTTGAATCAAATTATAAAATATGGAGAGCATGAATTTTGTCAGAAGGTAAAAGAATGTGGTATAGATACTGTGATTATTCCAGATTTACCAATGATTGAATATGAGAATCATTACAATGAATTGTTTGATAGTTACGGAATTACCAATGTGTTTTTAATAACACCACATACGTCAGAAGAAAGAATTCGTAAGATAGACTCTCTAACAAACGCATTTATTTATGTAGTAGCATCTGCTTCAATAACAGGAGCAAAAGGAGAAATTTCTCAACAACAAATAGATTATTTTAATCGAATAAATGCCATGAATTTACAAAGTAAATTAATTGTTGGTTTTGGAATTTCAGATCATAAAACATTTACTACAGCTTGTGATTATATGAATGGAGCAATTATCGGTTCGGCATTTATAAAAGAGTTGAAGGAAAATGGGGTTGACAATATTTCAGCCTTTATTTCAGGGATAAAAAATTAACTGTTAAGAAAAACTTAAAATTCTTAAAGGCATTATTGAATGTTATAAATTAGTAGTTTATAACACAAACAATAATGTCTAAGAAACCTTTTTCCATACTAGCAGCATTTTTATGCTCCAGCTTTTTAGTAGCTCAAAACACTTTTATTCGAAAACCAGAAATAAGTCCAGATGCATCTCAAATGGCATTTTCATACCAAGGAGATATTTGGACTTATAATTTTGGAAACCAACAACAAACAAGACTTACTATTCATAAAGCTTATGAAAGTAACCCAGTTTGGAATACAAACGGAACTGAAATTGCTTTTTCTTCAAACAGAAAAGGTAATGATAACATTTTTACAACTTCAATAAAAGGAGGTGTACCTAAACAATTAACATATTACCCAACAGCTAATATTCCAACTAATTGGACTAAAGATGGGGATGTGTTATTTAATACAAGGAGAGTTTATAGAGGCCCAGAATGGGATGGACAAATGTATTCTGTTAATCAAAAAGGAGGAACTCCAAGCAGATTGTTAACAGCATATGGAGAAGATGCTCAATTATCACCAAATGGAAAGTTTATAGCTTTTGTAAAAGGAGCTTGTCGAATTGCTCGTGAGGACTATTCAGGTTCTGCACAAAGAGATATTTGGATTTATAATGTACAAACAAAAAAGTACAACCAAATAACAACAAGTAATAAAAATGATCATTCACCAGCTTGGGATGCTGCTGGAAATTTATATTATATAGGAGCTAAAAGCGGTCGCTATAATATTTATAAGCAATCAATTACTGCAAACGGAACAATAAGTGGGGCAGCTACTCAATTAACATCACATAAAAAAGATGGAGTTCGTACATTTTCAGTAAGTAACAATGGAACAATTGTTTACTTAAGTGGAATGAATATTTTTAAATTAGAAAACGGAAAGGCTCAAAAAATTAATTTAAAAATTTATTCAGATAATCGTTTTGAACAAGAAATAACCAATACTGTATCAAATAAGATAACTGGTTATGCAGTATCTCCCGATGGTAAAAAAGTTGCGATGGAGATTAACGGAGAAATTTTTGTTAAAGAAAATAACAAAGAAAAGAAGCGCTCTAACAATGTAAGTAAACATCCTTTTAGAGACCGTAGCCCACAATGGTTAGATGATAAAACGGTTGTTTTTATGTCAGATAGAGATGGGCATTATGAATTATATAGTGTAGTTTCAAAGGATACTTTGGTAGGATTACAAAGAAGTTTAAAAACGAAAGTAACTAAATTAACATCGAGTAAAGAAGATGTTGATAACCCAATAGTATCACCTAATGGAAAAAAGATAGCTTATCAAGTAGGAAGAGGTACTTTAATGATTGCTGATATCAAAGATGGAAAAATTGTTAAACCACAAGTATATTCAGATTCATGGGCGCCAACTGAAGATTTTTCTTGGAGTCCAGATAGTAAGTATATCGCATATTCTCAAGAAGATTTAGATTTTGATAGTGAAATATTTATCCAATCAGTAGCAGATAAAAGCAAAAAAATGAATGTTTCTATGCACCCTCGTAGTGATAGAAGTCCTGTTTGGAGTGCTGATGGAAAGAAATTAGCTTTTATTTCTAATAGAAATGGAATTAATTATGATGTATGGATGGTATGGTTGCAAAAAGAAGATTGGGAAAAATCAAAAGTAGATCATAAAGAAGGAGCATATTACCCAGAAAAGAAAGAAGATAAAAAATCTGGTAAAAAAGGAAAGAAAGATAAAAAGAAGAAAAAAGTAAACGTAAAGATAGATTCTGATAGAATTTTTGATCGTTTAGTACAAGTAACTTCTTTACAAGATAATGAGTTCGGACCAATGTTTAGTGCCGATAGTGAATTTATCTACTTTTCAGCAACAAACCCAGCAACTAAAAAGAGAGGTTTGTACAAGATTAAGTGGGATGGAACTAAATCTAAAGCAATAAAAGGAGTGTCAAGAGCAGGAGGTTTCACTTTAAATAACAATAAAGCTTACTTTGTTTCAGGAGGGAAATTAAAACAAATGAATACTAAATCTGATAAGGTAACAGGTTTACCACATTCAGCTACCTATACTGTAAATAAAGAAAAAGAGCATGTTCAAGTTTTTGATGAAGGAATAAGAGCTTTAACAGCTGGTTTCTATGATCCAGAGTTTCACGGATATGATTGGAAAGGTTTAGTTAAAAAGTATAGACCTTGGGTATTATCAGCATCAACATATCAAGATTATGCATATATGTATAACTTGTTATTAGGGCAATTAAATGCAAGTCATATGGGGTATTTTGCAAGAAATACACCTAAAAATAAAAGTGAAAAAATTGGATTACTAGGTTTAGAAGTAGAAAATGCTAAAGACGGAGCTCGTGTAAAATATGTTTTAAATAATACAGTAGCTAGTAAATCGAAAAGTAAATTAAATGTTGGAGATGTAATCACTCATGTAAATGGACAAAAAGTTCAAAAGGATACAAACTTTTATAGCTTGTTAAAGAATACTCAAGCAAATGAAGTCTTATTAACTTTAAAAGGAGGTAAAGAAATAGTTATTCGTCCACAAAGTTCAATTAGAAGAGCACAATATGAGGCATGGATTGAGTCTAGAAAAAAGCTAGTAGATAAATATTCAAATGGACAATTAGGATATATCCATATTCAAGGGATGAATACTCCAAGTTTTGAACGTTTTGAAAGAGAATTAAAAGCAAGTGGATATGGAAAAAAAGGAATTGTAATTGATGTTCGTTATAACGGAGGTGGATGGACTACAGACCGATTAATGGCAGTGTTAAATGTAGACCAACATGCATATACAATACCAAGAGGAGCAGCAAAAAGCTTAAAGAACAATAAAAAGTTTTCAAAAAACTATCCATTTAATGAACGTGCAATTTTATCTGTAAATACAAAGCCAGTTGTAGCTTTATGTAATGAGAACAGTTATTCAAATGCAGAAATCTTTTCACATGCATTTAAGAACTTAGGATTAGGAAAGTTAGTAGGACAACCAACATTTGGAGCTGTAATTTCTACAGGAGGAAAAGGATTGCAAAACGGATTTATTCGTATGCCATTTAGAGCTTGGTTTGTGAAAAAATCGGGAAAGAATATGGAGAATGAAGCACCAGCTGTACCAGATTATTTAGTAAAGAATGCACCAGGATGGAAAGAAAGAAATGAAGATGCACAATTAAAGAAAGCAGTTGAGGTATTATTAAAAGATTTGAAATAAACGAAGTAAGTTTAAAGTAAATAAAATGAAGCGTAGAATTTAAATTCTACGCTTTTTTTATGACTATTTTTGCCTTATGATGGAGATAACGGAAAAAGATTTATTAGAAAAGTTAAAGTCAAATTTTGGATATGATAGTTTTCGATTAGAGCAACAAAAAATCATCGAAAACATATTAAATAAAAGAGATACGTTGGTTATTATGCCAACAGGTGGAGGAAAATCTATTTGTTATCAATTACCAGCATTATTCTTCAAAGATATTACCTTGGTTATTTCACCATTAATAGCATTAATGAAAGATCAGGTCGATAGTTTAAAAGCTAACGGAATACCTGCAACGTATTATAACAGTAGTCAATCAGCTGAAGAGCAGCAAAAAGTATTTGATGCTATTGTAAATAAAACTGTAAAATTGGTATATGTAGCTCCAGAGAGTTTACCCTTATTGCAAAATATTTTAACCCAATCTTATATAAGTTGTATAGCTATAGATGAAGCACATTGTATATCGGCTTGGGGGCATGATTTTAGACCTTCATACAAACAATTATCATTTTTAAAAAAGTCACTACCAGATGTGCCAATTGTAGCACTAACAGCAACAGCAGATAAAGCTACACAAGAAGATATTTTAGAGCAATTGGCCGTACCTAATGCGACTAAATATGTAAGTTCATTTAATAGAAAGAATATAAGTTTAGAAGTGCGTCCTGCAAATGATAGGATTAAACAAATTATTCAATTTATCAATCGACGTCCCAAAGAATCGGGTATTGTTTACTGTTTAAGTAGGAAAGCAACAGAGCAATTAGCAACAAAGCTAAAGCAGAATAATATAGATGCGAAGGCATATCATGCAGGGTTAACTTTTGAAGAAAGAGCAAAAACACAGGAAGATTTTATAAAGGACGATGTTACTATTATCTGTGCAACAATAGCATTTGGTATGGGAATAGATAAGTCAAATGTACGTTGGGTAATACATTATAACATGCCAAAAAACATAGAAGGCTATTATCAAGAAATTGGACGTTCTGGACGTGATGGTTTACCTGCAAATGCATTGTTGTTTCACAGCTATGCTGATGTAATTCAGTTACGACAATTTATTGCTAATACAGGCAATAAAGAGGTGCAAGAAGCTAAGTTAGATCGAATGAAGCAGTTTGCAGAAGCAACTGTTTGTAGACGAAAAATTTTACTGAGTTATTTTGGAGAGTTGATAGAAGAAAACTGTGGAAATTGTGATGTTTGTAAAAATCCACCTAAGTTTTTTGATGGAACCATTATAGCACAAAAAGCATTATCGGCTATATACCGACTACAACAAAAAGAAGCCATGGGTACAGTAATTGATGTACTTAGAGGTGCACAAAATGCAACGGTTTTAGATAAAAACTATCAAACATTAAAAACTTATGGAGTAGGTAATGATATATCCTGGAAAGACTGGCAACATTATATAATTCAATTAATAAACCAAGGGTATTGTCAAATAGCATTTCATTTAAATAATACATTACAGTTAACAGAGTTTTCAAAAAAAATACTTTTTAGCGGAGAGAAAATCCAATTAACAATTCCGAAAGAAATAAATAAAGAAGAAAAATTAGTAAGAACTAAAGCTAAACGAACAACTAAGGTGGTTCGAGATACATTATTTGAACGCTTAAGAAAACTCCGATACAAGATAGCACAAGAGGAAGACATAGCTGCCTATTTGGTGTTTAGTGACGCTACGTTAAGAGAACTAGAAAATGAAAGACCACAAACAGATAGTGAGTTTTTAGCTATAAGTGGGGTAGGTCAGCGAAAATTAGAAGTGTATGGTGGAGAGTTTATGGAAGAGATAAGAACTTTTTTACAAGAAAAAAAGCGAGGAAGAAAGGACACAACATTAGAAACATATAATTTATATAAAGAAGGCTTTTCAATTGAAGAAATTGCAGAGAAAAGAGGTTTAAAGTCACCAACAGTATTTTCCCACTTATCTAAATTATACTTAGAAGGAAAAGATGTAAGTTTAGATGAGTTTATATCAGCAGATGAATTAAAGTTAATAGCCAATGCAAAAAAAGTGCTGAGAAACGAAACAGCGTTAAAACCTTATTTTGAGTTTTTAGGAGAGAAAATTCCTTATGAACAAATAAGGGTTGGACTTACCATTTTACAAAAGAAAAGATAGTTTTAAAAGTAATGGAAGATTCTCAATTACCAATAGATTTTACAAGTAATGAAGCTTTAAAATTAAAAGAGCAAATACTTAACTTAGAAAAGGAAATAAAAAAAGTTAGAGAAAAATTATTGCCTTTTGAGCAATTATTGCGAAATGCTATAGCTGATTTAATTGTAGAAGAAAGGGAATTGGTAATTCTATACAAAAAACAAAAAAAAGCAAAAAAAGAAAAACGATTAGAACAAAAGCGTAGAGGAAAAAATTATAAAGAGCCCAAAGGATTAAAAGTAATACAAAAAGAAAAAGTTAGCATAGCTAAAGAAGATGTAAAGGAGAAAAAAAGATTGTATAAAGAAGCTATGTTATATGTACATCCAGATAAGTTTTCAATGAATGGAGAAGAAGAAACATTGGCAACAGATATTACAACTAAACTAATAGAAATCTACCAAACGGGAACTTTAGAAGAATTAAAAGAGTACCATTCATATATATTTAGTGGGAATTTAGGAGTTAAGATACCAGAAGGCTTTATACCTAAGTCAGATACGAATAGTAATAACTATTTAAAAAATGAACTTGTACGCTTAAAAAAAGAGTTAGAAAAATTATTAAATAGCTATACAAACAAAGTTCTAAATGAATATGACAAGCCTATGTTGTTTGTAGATGAATTAAAAGCATACTATAAAGACAGGATTTTTAAACTAAAAAAGAGAACACGAACAAAATAAAACGACATCCAATTATTTAAGATGTCGTTTAAATAGTTTTTTATTCAGTTTTCAATTGATCCATTTCTTTAATGAGGTCATCTAATTTTGAAATTTGAGTAGCGTATAAAATTTTAGTAGAAATATTATAAACTACAAATCCTATAACAGATACACAAACAGCGATAAGAAAGCCAACACTAATCATTTTTAATAAAGAAGTATCGCTGGAAATAAATTTTGAAAGAAAACTCTTTTCTTTAAGATTATAAGCAAGAATAAATATTGATAAAACAGCTGCAGGAATCGCAAAAACAAAAAGTTTTTTAGTCGATTTCATAATAATACTAATAATATATCTGTATTGTTTTAGGTAAGATAAGTTATCAGATTTAACATCAATATCTTTAAATTTTTTCAACAGATTACTATTAAAAAAGTACAAGCATAAAATTAAAAATGCAGCATATAACCCAATGATGACTTCAGAAAGCAATGTCATTCCTATTACAACAATTATAGCCATTGGAATAAGCCCTTTGTTATCTATTTCATAAGTGCGTTTAATCTTATTGATAATAGATTTTGATTTCTGATTGTATAAATTATTTATTTTAGGAGCAATTAACGATTGTTCGTTAATAAAAGCTTCAGTCCATATTTTCTCAATTGATTTTTCCATCTAATAATATTTTTAATTGTTTTTTAATTCTGTTAATACGTACACCAATATTGTTAGCGCTAGTTCCAATAATTGCTGCAATTTCTTTGTTAGGGTTTTCTTCTAAATAAAGCAGGATAATTGCTCTATCTAGTTCCGACAATTTTTTAATAGCATCATATAACAAATTCAAATTTTCATCTTCAAAAGCAGCGTTTTTATCAGTTTCTTCATGAAAAACTTCAACAACATTAGCTCTTCTTTTGTTTTTTTTAGAAAGCGTTAAACAAATGTTTAAAGTAATTCTATATATCCAAGTAGACCATTTTGATTTATTTTGAAAAGCATCTCTACTTTTCCAAATCTGTAAGCAAGCTTCTTGATAAAAATCTTCGAAGTCTTCTTCAGAGTCAGTATAAGCTCTACATATTTTAATAATAATACCTGCATGAGGCAAAATAGATGTTATATAAAAGTCGTTACTCAAAATTGTTTTTTGTTGATTAGTAAATCGAGAATTTAAATTATTACAAGAATAAAGAAAAAAATAAAAATATTTTATTTTCAGAAATTATTGAAAGTTAAGAAAAAAGATATATATTTGCAATATGAAGTTAGAAGACGCGAAATTAAAATACATTCATACTTGGGGTAGTTTGGCTACAAACTGGGGGATTAATAAAACCATGGCGCAGGTACATGCATTGTTATTAGTATCTACCAAACCATTATCTGCAGATGAGATTATGGACACTTTAAAAATATCTCGCGGAAATGTAAATATGAATGTAAGAGCGTTGATTGATTGGGGAATTGTAAGCAAAGAATTAGTAGTAGGAGAGCGTAAAGAGTTTTTTATTGCAGGAAAAGATATCTGGGAATTATTTAAACAAGTAACAAAAGAGCGTAAGAAAAGAGAGATAGAACCTGTATTAAAGGTTTTAGACGATTTGAAAAATGGAGTAGAAGAAAACTCAGAAGATGCAGAAGAATTTAAAAAGCTAATGAATGATCTTTCATCAGTAACAACAACGGTAAATGGTATTTTAGATAAAGCAATTAAGGCTGATGAGCATTGGTTGTTATCTAATTTTACTAAAATGATAAAAAAGTAAAAAAATTTACAAACAAACTTTCAATAATTTCTGAAAATATGAAACATATAGGAATTTTAATACATGTCAATCGAGTAATTGTATGGGCTACTTTAATATTATATGCTACTATTTTCTTAGGGTTATGTGCTCAAATAATATTAGGGTGTTCACAAGTTTTAACAGGAATAGTTTTATTGTATTTTATAAAAAACTTCTCGAAAAAAAATCAGAAAAGACTAAAGTTTTATTGGGGGTTTGTAATTACTTATGGGATTCTTTGGATTACAGATTTTATAAATTTTTATGATGATTTATGGTTTGTTGCTATGATTGTTTTGCCTTTAAGTATTGCAGGTTATTTCACTTTCATTTTAGAATCAATAAAGAAAGAGCTATGAATCAAGTAACCTATATAATTTATGTTTTGCTATCAATTCTTATTGTAATTAAGGTTGGAAATGAATGTTATAGTAATGGCAAAATTTACATCTTAAATTATTTTCCAAAGGATGTAAACTTCGGTAATGGAATCAATAAATTGCTAAGAACTGCTTATTATTTATTAAACATTGGTTTGGTTATATGGAGCCTAAATTCAATGAAAGAAATCACCACTTCTACGGATGTTATAAAAGAGATTACGAATAGATTAAGCTATGTATTCTTAATAGTAGGCTCTCTTCATTTCATCAATATTTATACAGTCTATTTAATTCATAAACATTTTAAGAAAAAGTAATATGGAAATTCAACTAAAAGAAAACTGGAAAAAAATTAAAGAACATTTTAGAAAAAGCAGACAAGAAAATATGCATGTTTCTATAGCTTCAGTTAATGCTAATAACGAGCCGACAGTAACTCCAATAGGTTCTTTGTTTTTAAACGATAATCAAACAGGTTTTTATTTTGAAAAATTTGCCACCAAGCTAAAAGAGAATAAAAAAACAAACAAAAATATATGTGTGCTTGCGGTAAATACCAATAAATGGTTTTGGTTAAAATCATTGTTTTTAGGCAAGTTTTTAGAGTATCCAGGAGTAAAGTTATATGGTGAGTTAGGAATTAAAAGAGATGCAAATGAAGCGGAATTCCGAGCAATGCAACGTAGAGTTAGAAAAGCAAAACTATTAAAAGGATACACATATTTATGGAAAGACATGAGTATGGTAAGAGAAATAAAATTTACAAAGGCAGAGAAAATAAATCTCGCAAGAATGACAAGAAAATTATAAATCACTAAAAATAGTAATATGAACACTTCATTAGAATTAATAGCTTACATCATTTATTTACCTATTAGTATAGGACTTACAACATTTGTGTCACAACATTTATTTAAAAATAGTAAAATATTTATGCTGGATATTTTTCATCAAAAAGTAGAAATAGCAATGGCTACAAATAAACTTTTTAAAATAGGTTTCTATTTATTAAACATAGGTTTTGCTTTGCGAATTATAGAAATATACAGCCTAACAGGTTATAAAGATTTAGTAGAAACACTAAGTTCAAAAATTGGTGGTTTCTCAATTTACTTAGGACTTGTAATGATTTTCTTTATTCTGTTTTTCTTAAAAGGAAGAAAAGCAAGTAAAGAAGGTAATTTAAAAATTGAAAAAGAAAAGTTATGAAAATAGTAATAGCTGGAGGAACTGGATATTTGGGAAATTTGCTTATTGAATATTATAAAAAAGAAAAAGAAAATCAAATTTACATTTTAACTAGAAAACAAAAGATAAATGTAGATAATGTTAATTATATACAATGGGATGGAATTTCTAAAGGTTATTGGACAGTTTTGTTAAACAACACAGATGTGTTAATTAATTTAGCAGGAAAATCAGTCAATTGTAGATATCATCAAAAAAATAAAGATGAAATTTATAAAAGCAGATTAAATAGCACTGCTTTACTCTGTGAGGTAGTCCAAGAATTAGAATTTCCACCAAAAGTATTTATTCAGTCTTCTTCAGCGACTATTTATGAGCATTCAGAAAATAAATTGATGACAGAAGAAAAAGGAAAAATTGGAACAGATTTTTCAATGGATGTATGTAAGAAATGGGAAGAAGTATTTAATAGCTATAAGTTTAAACGAACTAAAAAAATTATCACAAGAACTTCTATAGTTTTAGGTCAAAAAGGAGGTGCTTTTCCTATAATGAAAAAAATGGTGGAATTAGGTTTTGGAGGAAGACAAGGAAAAGGAAATCAGTATATAAGTTGGATTACAGAGAAAGATTATGTAAAAGCGATTAACTTTTTAATACATGAAAAAGAAGGAGTTTATAATGTTTGCGCTCCTAATCCAATACAAAATTATGATTTTCAGAATTTATTGAAACGAAAGTTAAACATGTCATTAGGTTTAAATGTTTCAGAAAACTTGCTTAAAATAGGAGCAAAAATCATAGGAACAGAACCAGAATTATTACTGAAAAGTAGAAATGTATACCCTGAAAAACTATTAGAGTTAGGTTTTAATTTTACTACCAAAACTTTTAAGGAATTTAAAATATAATTTATGGCAGTCATAGTATTATTAACAAAGATAGAAGCAGTTAAGAAAATAGTATTTGATCTTTCTCGTAGCATAGAACTTCATAAAATATCAACCAAACGTACAAATGAGAAAGCTATTGCTGGAAAAATGGAAGGACTTATAGAGTTAAATGAAACTGTTACTTGGAGAGCAAAACATTTAGGAATATATCAAAATTTTACCTCAAAAGTAATAGGGTGTAAAGAATCTGAATATTTTGCAGATGAAATGATTTCAGGAGCATTTAAAAGTTTTAAACACGAACATTATTTTTGTACTAATGAAAATAAATCTACCATACTAATTGATGTTTTAGAGTTTAAATCACCTTTTGGTTTTCTAGGTAAATTAGTAGATGCTATTTTCTTAAAAAGATATATGACTAATTTTTTAAAAATTAGAAATAGAACAATAAAAGAGTTTGCTGAAACGAATAAATGGAAAGAAATATTAAATTAAAATTATGAGTTTTTTAAAAGCAGAATGGAGAAAATTATTAATGGTAAACTACCAAATAAACCCTGAAGTTTTAAAACCATTTGTACCTAATGGAACAGAATTAGATTTCTATAAAGATAAATGTTATATAAGTCTAATAGGTTTCATGTTTAAGAATACAAAACTGTTGGGGCTTAAAATACCATTTCATATAAATTTTGAAGAAGTAAACCTGCGCTTTTATGTAAAAAGAAAAGAGAATGGAGTTTATAAAAGAGGAGTGGTTTTTATTAAAGAAATAGTACCAAAACCAGCCATAACTTTTGTTGCCAACACAATTTATAATGAGAATTATGAAACCTTACCAATGAAGCATGAATGGGGTGAGAAAAATGGAAGTTTTAATGTTTCTTATCAATGGAAAACTAAGGAAAAGTGGAATCTAATTGAAGCAATAGTTAAAAATGAACAGCTTGAAATAAAAGATAATTCTGAAATAGAGTTTATTTCAGAACATTATTGGGGGTATGCAAAAAATAAAGACCAAACAACAGAATACGAAGTGAAGCATCCTAAATGGAAATATTACCCTTTAAAGAGTTATAATGTCAATGTAGATTTCTTAGCTAGTTATGGAAAAGCTTTTGAATTTTTAAATAACCTGCAACCAGCTTCTGTATTTTTATTAGAAGGTTCAGAAATATCTGTAGAAAATAAAACGATACTATGAGTTATATAAAATACAGAGGTTATTTAGAACCTCTGTATTTTAATAGTAAATTCGTTTAGTAAACTAAAATCTTATCAGTTTTAATAACAGCTTCATCAGATAAAATTTCTATTTGGAAATTTTGAGATTTAATTAAATCAATAATATCTTCCTCAAGTAAATTTTCAGATCCTTCAATCCGAAGTACATTATCAATATCCTCAATGTCAATAGACCATTTAAAAATATCTGGATGCTTATTAAGTATAGATTCTAAAGATTGAACTTTTTCTTCTGAATCAATATTGGTTTTGAATATTAGTGGTTCCATAGTTTATTCTATTTCAGTTTTAGATGAGCTACCTTGTTCTGGGTTCATTTTTCGTTCAAGATATTCACTGTAATATTTATCGCCTTCTTCTTTCCAAAATTTGTCATAGTGTTTCCACTTAGAAAAATCTGTTTTACCATTCTTTTCACATTTACATTTATGATGAGATTTTTTGCCGCTACCGCCACCACAGCCTCCAATTAAAATTCTTAAAAGGATAAATAAACCAACAGCTTGCCAATAAGTAAGTGTAGTAAACCCAAAAATTTCAGGCATTAACCAGTTCCATAACCACATTATAACAAAGCCAAATAAAATAGCTAAACCTGTAATAAATATACCTCCAAAGATGATGATAGCTGCAATTTCTACGGGCGATTTTTTTCTAAACTTATGAGTGAAAAAATTTGTCATGATTCAATAATTTTATGTTTTTGTATTTCTTGTTCTATTTTTTTATATAAAATTCCAATGGCTCTGTGCCTTCTAGACATTAGTGTTCCAATAGGAATTCCAGTTTCAGTTGATATTTCTTTATAAGTATAACCTTCAAAATCTACTGCGATAATAATATCCTTGTAAGCAGGTTTTAAATGTTCAATACACTGTTTTAAAATTGATATCATTTGATCAGAATTGTAATAATTCTCAGATTGATTAAATGCATCAACAAGGTTTAATAAGCTTTTATCAGAATCTAGTTTGTCAGATTTTTTAGGAGCCCTCATTGTATCAATAATTTTATTTTTTATTGATCGATACACAAAACTAGCTACGTTATTTATAGGACCGTATCTGTCAGCACCAGCAAATAGTTTTAAAGCTACATCTTGAATAATATCTTCGGCATTTCGATTAATCGTATCACTTATTCGGGTATTGATATACCTTTTAAGTGATAGATATTCTCTACCAAAAAAATCCTTAAGCTTTTTTGTATTCTCTGATTCCAAATTATTTAAAAACCTTTTATGAAGAGTCTTCGTTTTAAAAGACGATGTTTTTCTAATTTATTGCGTTTAAGACTATAAATTTTATAAAAAAAAATAGAAAATAGCTATAAATCATTTATTGTCAGTGGTTATAGGAAGCTGATTTAAACGTAAATAAAAAAGCCTCACAAATTAATGTGAGGCTTTTGTTGTTATTGTACATATTAGAATATTACATGTTTCTTCTATATTGTCCACCAACTTTAAATAAAGCTTGTGTAATTTGTCCTAAAGAACAATACTTAGTAGCTTCCATTAACTTATCAAATAAGTTTTGGTTTTGAATAGCAGCTTCCTGTAAAATAGCTAATTGTTCTTGAACTTTTTCTTCATTAGCCTTATTTAATAATTCTTTAGTTTGAATTTGGAATTGTTTTTCTTCCTCAGTTGCACGAATAACTTCTGCTGGTTGTACAGTAGGTGAGCCTTTAGAACTTAAGAAAGTGTTTACACCAATAATTGGGAATTCACCAGTATGTTTTAAAGTTTCGTAATACAAACTTTCTTCCTGAATTTTAGAGCGTTGGTACATTGTTTCCATAGCTCCTAAAACTCCACCACGTTCGGTAATTCTATCAAATTCTTCTAATACAGCAGCTTCTACTAAATCTGTCAATTCTTCAATAATAAAAGAACCTTGAATTGGATTTTCATTCTTAGCCAATCCTAATTCTTTATTAATAATTAACTGAATTGCCATAGCTCTTCTTACCGATTCTTCTGTTGGTGTTGTTATAGCCTCATCATAAGCGTTTGTATGTAAAGAGTTACAGTTATCGTAAATAGCATATAAAGCTTGTAACGTAGTACGAATATCATTAAAATCAATTTCCTGAGCATGTAATGAACGTCCAGAAGTTTGAATATGATACTTTAACATTTGAGCTCTTGGGTTGGCATTGTATTTATATTTTAATGCTTTTGCCCAAATTTTACGAGCTACACGACCAATTACTGAATATTCAGGATCAATACCATTAGAGAAGAAGAACGATAAGTTTGGTCCAAACTTATTAATATCCATTCCACGAGATAAATAATACTCTACGTATGTAAATCCATTAGCTAAAGTTAAAGCTAATTGAGTTATAGGGTTTGCACCAGCTTCAGCAATATGATATCCAGAAATAGAAACTGAATAAAAGTTACGAACTTGTTTTTCAATAAAATATTCTTGAACATCCCCCATTAAACGTAGGGCAAATTCAGTAGAGAATATACAAGTATTTTGAGCTTGGTCTTCTTTTAAAATATCTGCCTGAACAGTTCCTCTTACTTGTGCTAAGGTTGCAGCTTTAATTTCAGCATAAACATCAGCAGGTAAAACCATGTCTCCAGTTAAACCTAAAAGCATAAGTCCTAAACCATCGTTACCTTCTGGTAAATCCCCTTGGTATTTTGGTCTTTCTAAACCTTTAGAATCATAAACTTCTTTAAACTTAGCTTCAACTTGTTTTTCTAACTTGTTTTCTTTGATGTATTTCTCACAATTCTGATCGATTGCAGCATTCATAAAGAAACCTAATAACATAGGAGCTGGACCATTAATAGTCATCGAAACAGATGTCATTGCGTGACTTAAGTCGAAACCTGAGTATAATTTTTTAGCATCATCTAAGCAGCAAATAGAAACTCCAGCGTTACCAATTTTACCATAGATATCAGGTCTGTGCCCAGGGTCGTTTCCATATAAAGTAACAGAATCAAAAGCAGTAGATAAACGTTTAGCTGGCATTCCTAAACTTACATAGTGGAAACGTCTGTTTGTACGTTCTGGTCCACCTTCTCCAGCAAACATTCTTGTTGGGTCTTCTCCAGTTCTTTTAAAAGGATATAATCCAGAAGCATAAGGGAATTCACCAGGAACATTTTCTTGTAAGTTCCAACGTAATAAATCGCCCCAAGCTTGATATTTAGGTAATGCTACTTTAGGAATTTGTGAATGAGAAAGTGACTCTGTATGAGTTGCGATTTTTATTTCCTTATCACGTACTTTAAATGTATAAATAGGATTTTTATATTTCTGAACTTTTTCCTGCCAGTTTAAAATAATTTCCCAGTTATATGGGTCAAGATTTAATTTTACTTTATCGAATTGTGCTATTAAAAGTTTGATGAAGTCTTGTTCGTCACTTTGAGTTTGTTTTAAAATTTCATCTTCGTTCAATCCTGTTTTTATAATTTCAACAGAAGTATTGATGATAGATTCAATTGTTTGGTGAATACCATATAATTTTTGAGCAACTGTTACTTGATCATCAACTTTTTTATCATAAGCTCTGTTGTTTTCTGATATTTCAGATAAATAGCGAACTCTACTTGGTGGAATTACAAATATCTTTTCAGACATTTCCTTAGTAATTTCCATGTTAGATTTTAAATCTGCATTAGTTTTTTCAACTAACTTATCCATAATACGCTTATATAAGGTATTCATTCCAGGATCGTTAAATTGAGAAGCAATAGTACCAAACACAGGCATGTCGTCCATATGAACATCCCATAAGTTGTTGTTACGCATATATTGCTTTTTAACATCACGTATCGCATCTAAGGCCCCACGTTTATCAAATTTGTTGATGGCAACTAAATCAGCAAAATCAAGCATGTCAATTTTTTCTAACTGAGTTGCAGCTCCAAATTCAGGAGTCATTACATATAGAGAAGTATCTGAGTGCTCAATAATTTCTGTATCAGATTGTCCAATACCAGAAGTTTCTAAAATGATTAAATCAAATTCAGCAGCTTTTAAAACTTCAACAGCTTCATTTACATATTTAGATAGAGCTAAATTAGATTGACGTGTAGCTAATGAACGCATATATACACGCTCATCGTTAATAGCATTCATACGAATACGGTCTCCTAATAAAGCGCCACCTGTTTTACGTTTTGAAGGATCAACAGAAATTAACCCAATTGTTTTATTTGGAAAATCAATTAAAAAACGACGTACTAATTCGTCTACTAAAGAAGATTTTCCAGCTCCACCAGTACCAGTAATTCCTAAAACTGGTGTTTTTGAATTTTTATTTTTTTCATGAATAGCTTCTAACGTTTCTTTAGCTACTTCAGGAAAGTTTTCAGCAGAAGAAATAATACGTGCAATACTTCCAATTTCTTTATTGGCTAAGTTGTTCATTTCTCCATTTAATTTATCTCCAATGGCAAAATCAGATGTTTCTACCAAATCGTTAATCATTCCTTGTAAACCTAATTCACGTCCATCATCTGGAGAATATATACGAGTAATTCCATAATCCATTAGTTCTTTAATCTCTTCAGGAAGAATTACACCGCCACCGCCACCAAAAATTTTGATATGACCAGCACCTCTTTCTTTAAGTAAATCGTACATATATTTAAAGTACTCCGTATGACCTCCTTGGTAAGATGTCATTGCAATAGCATTTGCATCTTCTTGAATTGCACAGTTTACAACTTCTTCAACACTTCTATCATGACCTAAATGAATTACCTCTACACCAGTAGATTGTATAATTCTACGCATAATATTTATGGCAGCATCGTGTCCATCAAATAATGAAGCAGCAGTTACAATTCTAACTTTATGTTTGGGTTTATATGGTGCTATTTGTTCCATTCGTAAATTAACTTAAATTTTGGGTACGCAATTTACGGAAATATTAAAAAATAAATGGATTTGCTAAGAATAATAAAAGTTAATGTTGTTAGGGGATTATGCTAGATGATTGTTAAAGTTTATATAAAGTTAAAAATGAATATATTTTTTAAGAGTATTATTCATTCTAAAAGACAATTTTTGTAACAAAACTAAAGTTAGAGCAACTTACTAAAAGAAAAAGTAAACAATTGAATGGAGATTTTAAATCAGTTATCATTATTTAGTTATCTATTAGCTTCTTTTTCAGCTATTATGATAGGGTTTTTATTTTTAACCTTGAAGATAAGAAAACAAAAGGGAAATGTTTTTTTAATATTATTTTTATGGGCTTTAGGGTTTAATATAATAAGCGATTTTCTTAATGATGAAGAACTAGCGAATGTATTTAATCATATTTCAATAGAAATTAATACTTACTTATTTATTATTCCGTCACTATTTATTTACATTATAATTGTTACAAAAGAGAAAGGGTGTTTTTGGTGGCTGTTTTTATATTTGCCAGGTATCCTTTTAAATTTGATACCTTTTAAAGATCCTGAACTAGGGGAAGTATTGCACGAACTGGTGTTTCTTTTTATGAATATTCCATTGTTAGTAATTGCTTTTTATTTTTTGAAAAGATACAGATTGAAGTTAGAAAACTATTTTTCATATGTAGAAAATAAAACATTGTCATGGATTAAAGTAATTATGCTTACCATAGTTGGATTACATATTTTTATGTTTTTATGTGGAGTTTTATTGATAAATGAGGAAAGTGAATTGGTAGAGGCACAAATTGAATTTATAATAAGTTTAGTTACTTTTTTTATTGTGTATTGGATTGGTTATAATGGATTTCAACAAGTAGCCTACATAAATGATGTTTCTGATAAAATATCTAAAGTAGAAGTAGAAAAAGAAGAAGTAGTAGAAGAAATTGTAAAGAATAACAAAGAAGTTGATAATATAAAGTTTAAAGAACTTTATAACAAAATAGAAAAAGAGAAATATTACAGAAACCCTAATTTAAACGTAAAACTTTTATCAGAACTATTAACTATAAAAGAGAGAGAATTATCTAATTTGATAAATGTATGTGCTAAAAAGAATTTTCATCACTTTATAAACCAATTAAGAGTAGTAGAGTTTAAAAGATTGATAGAATCTGATAAAGCAATGCAATATTCAATTTTGGGGCTAGCAAGAGATGCTGGTTTTTCTTCAAAATCAACTTTCTATAAAGTATTCAAACAAATAGAAGGGATGACACCTAGTGAATACAAGAGTAAATTAAAATGTCCAAATAAACTTATATAAGAGGTATCTGTTTGGTTACTTTTCCGAATTTAAAAGAAATTTCTAGTTTTTTAATAGTAAGTCTTGTATGTTGCGCAGAAGTTTTGGAGCTTGGAAGTAATAAAAACTAGGCCAAGCTCGTTTTTGTAACGAAGTGTCAACGTTGGGTAGACTGATTCATAATTTAAAACATCAATTTCTTTGAAGAACTTTGAACTCATATCTCTGTTATTTGATTTACTAACAGCCTTTTCGGGTATAACTATTGGAATTCTTTTTATAACACTAAAAATAAAAAATCAAAAAGGGAATATATACTTAGCACTTTTTGTGTTGAGTTTATCATTAGGTTTTATAGAAGATCTTTTTGAAGACGAAAACTTAGGAATACTATCTGATAACATAAGAATAGTGATAGAAACCGATTTTTTTATCATGCCTTCTATATTCCTTTATGCTTTAACTGTGGCAAGAAAGAACATATCTTATGCTTGGTTACTACTCTATTTGCCTGGGATTTTAATGAATATTATTGGTTTTTCAGATTCTGAAGGAGAGGAAATTATTCAGGGCTTAGCATTTGTGTTGTTAAACTTTTCATTATTGTTTTTTTCTTTTCGAGTATTAAATAGATTTAAAAAGAAACTGAAAAGTTATTATTCATATATAGAAGATAAAAATATTTCATGGGTTAAAACAATAGTAATAACTACTTTAATAATACATTTTTATATTCTTTTTGAAGGTGTTCTGATAATGGTTTTTGATAACCGTTATTTGGAGGTGTTCTTAGAATTAATTTTAAGCATGCTCACATTCTTTGCAGTGTATTGGGTAGGATATAACGGATTTCAACAAATAGGTTATATTAATGATGTTTCAGAAGCAGTAGCCTTAATAGAAATTCCTGAAGAAGAAAATGAAGATAATAATTCACAACCACAAAATATAGAAAATGTAAATTTAGAGAAGTATAAACGTTGCTGTGAACAAATTCTAAAAGAGAAATATTTTACTAATCCAAATTTGACTTTAAAACTGCTTTCAGGTTTTCTGTTCATAAAAGAAAGAGAATTATCAGAACTTATAAATTCATGTGCAAAAAGTAATTTTCATGGTTTTATTAATAAGTTTAGAGTAGAAGAATTCAAGAAACTATTAAGTTCGGACAAAGTTGTACATTATTCAATATTAGGACTAGCAAAAGATGCTGGTTTTTCTTCGAAATCAACGTTTTATAAGGTGTTTAAAGAGGTGGAAGGAGTAACTCCAAGTGAGTATAAAAACGGGTTAAGAAGTCCGAATACGTGTTCTAGGACTTGTTAAAAAGAATTTTTTTAATCGTGTAGCGTTTCTTTGCTGACAGGTAATTGTAACGTTATTTATTGAAGGGATAAAGTTACTTTTTATAAGTACATGTCTAATTTTAAAAACAAATCACGATGAAGAAAATAATAGTAACCATAATTATACTTTGGTTGGGGCATGCTCCAGCACAATATCAAGAGATTTCTAAACAAATTTTTGGTAAATGGCAATTAAAGCAAGTAGAAGCAATGGGACAAAAAGGAAGCCCTATGGAAGTTTTTGGAGTTGCCGAAGCCTATCAAGAGTACCAAAAACCAAATAAATTTACAGGTTTCTTAGGAGAAAAAGTAAGCGGGAGTTTTATTGTTGATGATAAATCAAAAACAATTACTGTAAAAGCAGGAAAAGATGACGCTGTTTTTAAAGTAAAAAGCTTTACTGCTCATAAAATGGTGCTAGATATAGACACCGAAGAGGGTATTCTGACTCTACATTATCAGAAGAAATAACTGTTGTTTAAAATTTAATAAATCTAATATTTAACCCTATTTACTAGGGGAGTATTATCATTAGTCTTACGTTATGCTTATTTTTTAAAAGCATAATGTAGGATAGGAAAACTATAGCCGTCAACCAACCAAATTAACGTTATAGTAACTTAAAAAAAAATCCACTATGTCTCTATTTTATGAAAACCCATTGGTTTTACAATTAATCGTTTATGCTTTTATTATTTTTTTCTTTTGGGGATTAGAATTAGTACTGTTTTCTCAACAGATAAAACAAAAAGCACTCCATTCATTATTAAATGCAAAGTTTATAATATTTGTATTACCAGTTCAAATTGGACTATCTACCATAGTGTTTATGGTAGCTAATTGGACAGTTAAAGAAAAATGGGGGTTGGTTTACCAATTACCTTTAGAAGAGTTTTCAGTATTACATTTTATTGTAGCTTTTATATGTATTGATTTTTTTGATTACTGGTACCATGTAATGATGCATAGAGTCCCATTTTTTTGGAGATTTCATCAAATACATCATAGCGATATGGATGTAGATATTTCAACAACGGTTAGAGAGCATCCAGGAGAAACTACCGTAAGAGTAAGTTTTTTAATAGCTATAGTTTTTATTCTAGGAGTTCCAGTAGAGTTTTTATTAATAAAACAATTTATTCAAAGTTTTATCAATTTAACATCTCATTCAAAGGCAAAATTGCCAGAAAAGATAAACAATATTGTATCGCTTTTATTCGTAACACCAAATACACATCACATACACCATCACTATGTATTACCGCAAACAGATAGTAACTATGGAGATATATTTTCTATTTGGGATCGATTGTTTTCAACATTCAGTAAAATGAAACAATCAGACATTGTACATGGAATAGATACCAATATGGATGTAGAAGAAAATAAAGATTTTAAAAACTTAATTACTCGTCCGTTTGATGAAAACAGAGAGCATTCAACTAATCCTATTTATAAAAAAGTAAAGTTAAAAACAGTAAAGTAGTTTTAGGATGAAGATGAGGTTAGTAGTAGTGTTTATTTTCATATACACTGCATTGAGTGCACAGACAAAAGTTAGTGGTAAAATTTTAGATGAGAATAATGAACCTTTACCTTATGTAAATGTTTTTTTTAAAGGAACTACCATAGGTACAGTAAGTGATGAAAAAGGAGAGTTTTATATACAAAGTGCTAAAAAGCAATCAGTAATATCAATTGTTTTTCTAGGTTTTCAAACTCAAGAAATTGAATTGAAGGATAGGATAACGAATGGGATAAAGGTTACACTAAAAGAAGACAATACTACTTTAGAAGAAGTTGTAATCGTTAAGCGACCAAAAAAGAGAGTTAAGAAAGAAGAAAACCCAGCGTATCGAATATTAAAAGAAATCTGGAAAAAGAAGAAAAAAAATGGACTTTCATTGGTTAGGTCGTATCAATATGATCAGTATAATTCAAGAGAGCTTGGTTTTGGAAATATGGATAGTGCTTTTGTACGTAAAGTTTTACGTAAAAAGTTTCAGGATTTAAAAGATAATGTGCAAAAAAACTATGATAATGATACCTATTATTTACCAGTAGAGTTTATAGAAAAAAGTGAAAAAGTTTATGGAAATAATTTATTACACAAAGAAAGAAGAGATGTTGAAGGAGAACGAAAAATAGGAATACATCAATTAGGGAAATATGTAGATAGAGCTACTACTATTTTTCAAGAAATAGATGTATATAATGATAATGTATTTATTTTAGATAAAACCTTTATCAGCCCAATTTCAACAACAGGTTTTGGAAGCTATGATTATGTATTATCAGATAGTTCAATTGTAAATAATAGAAAAGAATATACCATTCATTTTTTTCCTCGACAAAAAGGAGATTTGGTATTCAAAGGTCACATGAAAGTTGCCGATAAAAGCTTTGCTTTAACTTCTATTGATATGGAAATTTTAAAAGATGTAAATCTGAATTTTGTTAGAGACTTATCAATAGAAAAAACATTTTTATTAAAAAACGACAGTATTTATTTGCCGAAAACAAATAAATATAAAGGAGAATTCACTTTTTTGACAAAGAATAATAGAGAAAAGGGTATTTATTTGGTAAAGAAAGAAAAGTTCTCAAAATATGTTTTTGATAGAGAAAAATCGGCAGCTTTTTATGATGTGAAAATAGTTCAAAATTCAGCCAATCAATTTAAAAAATCTGATACTTATTGGGATAAAAAGCAAGATGAAACAACAAAAAACACATTTAAGCTTGTAAATAAAGTAAAATCTAGTAGTAAAGTAAAAAAGATAACAGGTACTATATATACATTATCTGATGGTTATTTTACACCAATTACAGGAATTCAGTTAGGAAATTTATTTACTACAACAGCAAGAAATGATGTAGAGGGAATTAGGCTAAGATTAGGTTTTAGAACTTTTAGAACTAATAATGATCGAATGAAATTATTAGGTTATGGAGCTTATGGTTTTAAAGATAAAAAGTTTAAATATGGTCTAGAAGGTAGGTATTTGATTTCGTCAAAACCAAGAATAATTATAGGAGCAGCTTATATGGATGATGTTGAACAAATGGGGTTTACTAGATTTAATGAAAGAGATTTAATACCACAACCAGATAAGGGGCCAAAGGCAGTTTTTGTAAGAGGAAACAATTATTTTTTAGCGAAAGTGAAAAAGAAAATGTTCCGATTTGATGTGGAGGTAGCTAAAAACTTTAATATGGGAATTAAGTTGGCTCATGAGAAAATAACTTCAGCAGATCCCAAACGTTTTTCTATGGCATTTTTTGATCAGAAAAAGAATCAAACAATAAATGTAACTAAAGATGTGTATTCCGATTTTTATTTAAGCTATCAGCCAGGAAGAATAACAGAAGGTTTTGGAGTTGATAGGCAATTAGGAACGAAATTACATCCGAAATTACTTATAAATTATAAAAAGGCTTATAGGGGAGTTTTTGGAGGAAATGTAGATTATGAAAAGTTGTCAATATTATATAATCATCCAATACCAGTAGGAAAGTTTGGAGTATTTGATCCAACTATTATAGCAGCAAAAACATTTGGAAAAACACCATTATCAGTATTAACAGCAGTACCTTCAAATCAAACTTACTTTTTAACGCCCAATACATTTGCCTTGTTAGATTATTATGATTTTGTAGCGGATAGCTCAATTGAAGGACATTTTGAACAGCATTTTAATGGTTTGATTTTTAACCGTATTCCTCTAATTAAAAAATTAGGGTTGAGAAGTTTACTAACTTTTAGAGCGGTTTATGGGAGTATTTCCGATAAAAATAAAAAGATAAATAGATCAACAATAAAATATGTAGCACCAAATAGGAAACCATATTTCGAATATGGTTTTGGAATAGAAAATATAGGTTATGGGAATTTAAGACCCTTACGTGTTGATTTTATTTGGAGAGGAGATTTTAAAAATGTAAACGGACCAGTAAGCCCAGGTTTTGGGATACGAGTTGGCTTTAAAACATCATTTTAACTTATGAAAACAAAAATTGAACTAATAATTATTGTACTGTTTTTAGCAAGTGCTACATTGTACGGACAAGAATACATCTATGATGTAAAGGTTTTTGGAAAAAAAATAGGAACTGTTACAGCCAATAGAACTCAAAAAGGAACTAAAACTGTTTATAAAACTAGTTCCTTTTCATCAATTCGCTTTTTTGGAAAAAAAGAAATTTCAACTTTTATGGAAACTGTGTATGAAAATGATGTTTTGCAAAAGAGTTTTTATGAAGTGAAAAAAAATAAGAAAACTAGAGAAAAAGCAGTTTTAGAATATAAAAAGGATAAATACTTTATAGTAACCGATGGTAAAGAAACATTTCATGATAAACCCATATTTATGAGTACTATAATGTTAACGTATCATAAACCAAAAAATAACGAAAGAGTTTTTGAAGAAGTAGGAGGTTTTTATAAAACAATGGCAAAAATAAGTGAAAATAAGTTTGATTTAATTAACCCCAATAGCAGGCATAAAGATACTTATATATACAATAAGGAAGGAATTTTGAAAAAGTGCATAGTTCGAAAAACCTTATTCAATTTTGAAATGATTTTAAAAACGAAAAAAAAGCAATTAGGAAAATTATAAGTAATGAATAAAGCTCCAAAATTTTCTTTTTTCTAAATAATATAGATTCGTTTCGTTTAAATAAGCTTCTCGTTCGAAGCTTAAATTTTTATAAGCTAGATGACGATTTTTATAAATAATCAACTTAACTAGCCATTCAATAATGTAAAACAAAAAAAAGAAAATAATAAGTAATTCCTGTTGTTGTCTTAAATGAATTTTTTCATGATTAATTAACTCGTAGTTATATCTTAAATCTTTTCTTTTCAAAAAAATAAAAGGATATAAGGTTAGCCCAATGAACCCTTTCGGGATAATATGTTTAGAGATAAAAATCATGATAAGATTATGCTGTAAAAATAACCATTTTATATTTTATAAGAATGAAAAGAGTGTTTTTAAGTAGTAATCTTTTCTATAAGAGAAGCCACAATGGGGTTTCTATTATTTTTATCCCATACAACCGAAAGTGTTGTTCGTTGAGGTATTTTATGGAGTTCAATAAATTTTACATTCATATTATATCCTTTTTGGAGTGACTTAGGAACAATAGATAAGCCAAAATTATTTTCAACTAATTTGTAAATAGAAGCAGCGTGAATTGTATTATGAGAAACAATGGGAGTAAAGCCACTCTCATCAAAGATTTGCATTATTTTTTCATAATAAGAAGGACTATAAGAAGGGTCGAATAAAATAAAAGATTCATCTTTTAATTCTTGTAAACCTTTAAAGTTAGAAGCATTTATTGGATGGTTTTTGGGTAATACTAAGCAGAAAGATTCTTTTAAAAGAGGTTTAATATTTAAACCTCTTGGAACTCTATCTAAACGTACAAAGCCAACGTCAATGTCATGAGAAAGTAAACTTTCAATTTGCTTCTGATTATCCATTTCTTTTAATCCAAATTGTACGTTTGGGTGCTCCTTTTTAAATTGAATTAATAGGTTAGGGATAATATCTTGCATAGCAGAACCAACATAACCAAATTCTAACTTACCTTGTTTGCCGTCTTGAAGAAGCTTTGCATAATCTAAAATGTTATCTAAGTTTTTCAGATTTCTTGTAAGTTCATTTTTAAGATATAAACCCGCAGAAGTCAATTCAACTTTTCTGTTATGTCTCACAAATAATTCGACACCTAAATCGTCCTCCATTTGTTTAATTTGTCTACTTAAACCTGGCTGCGAAATAAAAAGACGTTCCGCAGCTTTCCTAAAGTGTAAGTCTTCAGCAACAGCCAAAAAATATCTAAAGTGTCTTAATTCTATTTGATAACTCATAGTTATTAATTGATGATTTAATTGATATTGTTGGTTATCAAAATTAAAAATAACTTTGTAAAAAATGAAATAATAGACATGTTTAAATACGGAATAGATCACTTAACGGTAGACAAAGTAATTGCAATTGCCGAAGGAACTTTAAAAGCAGAAATAACATCTGAAGCTAAAGATAAAGTAAATGTATGTAGAGGGAAGGTTGATAAAATGGCAAATTCTGATGCCGCTATTTATGGTATAAATACAGGTTTTGGTCCATTATGTGACGTGCAAATTACACCAGAAGAGACTAGTAAGTTACAAGAAAACTTATTAATCACACATGCGGTTGGAGTAGGGAATCCTATAGATAAAAAGTTATCTAAAATAATGATGATATGTAAAGTACATGCGTTATGTCAAGGATTTTCAGGAGTACGTTTAGAAATGATAGAACGTATCGTATATTTTATTGAAAATGATTTGTTGCCAGTAGTTCCAGAGCAAGGTTCAGTAGGAGCTTCTGGAGATTTAGCTCCATTATCTCACCTATTTTTACCATTGTTAGGAGAAGGAGAATTTTGGATAGGAGATAGTATAGAATCAGCAAAAAAAGTTTTAGAAGCTAAAGGTTTAGAACCTTTAGTACTGCAAGCTAAAGAAGGTTTAGGATTAATAAACGGAACACAGTTTATTTTGGCACATGCTATCCTTGGTTTGAAAAAAATGGAGTATTTGTTAGATTTGGCTGATGTTGCTGGAGCTATGACTTTAGAGGGCTATTCGGGTAATGTATCACCATTTAAAGAAGAGTTACATAAAATACGTCCATTTGAAGGAAATTTAAAAGTAGCAGAACGCATGAGAATGCTTTTAAAAGATTCTCAAAATGCAGAAGATACTAGCTTTCCAAGAGTACAAGATCCATATTCTATTCGTTGTATGCCACAAGTGCATGGAGCATCAAGAAATGCTTACAATCATTTAAATGAAATGGCTGAGATAGAAATGAATTCTGTAACAGATAACCCAATTGTATTAAGTGAAACAGAAGCGATATCAGGAGGGAATTTCCATGGACAACCTTTAGCAATGGTGTTAGACTATGCATCAATCGCAGTTGCTGAGTTAGGTAATATTTCAGATAGACGTTCATACTTGTTATTAGAAGGAAAATACGGTTTACCTAGATTATTAACTACAGCTGGCGGATTGAATTCAGGATTTATGATTCCTCAATATACTACAGCGGCTTTAGTAACTGAAAATAAATCATTGTGTTTTCCACCGTCGGCAGATAGTGTACCTACCTCATTAGGTCAGGAAGATCATGTTTCTATGGGAAGTATTTCGGGAAGAAAATTCAACCAAATTTTAGGAAATTTAGATAAAATATTAGCAATAGAGTTTATGTATGCTGCACAAGCAATGGACTTTAGAAGACCAAATAGGTTTTCATCAATTATAGAAGAAAATTTTAAACTGATTAGAAATAAAGTAGCTAAATTAGAGGAGGATAGAGTATTAAAAGATGATATTAATGCTTTGGTAGTAATGGTTAAAAATCAAGAATTTAAAGTAGCGTAAAAAGAAATTATTATGACATTCAAAGAACAAATACAACAAGGGATTCCAAATGAATTACCAGAAATTCCAGTATACGATTCATCAATAAATAGAGCGCCTAAGCGTAAAGAAATTTTAACCGCAGAGGAGAAAAAATTAGCGCTAAGAAACGCATTACGTTATTTTGATAAAGAACACCATGAGGTATTATTACCAGAGTTTGCTGAGGAGTTAGAAAAGTATGGACGTATTTATATGTATCGTTTCCGTCCTACTTACAAAATGCATGCACGTGATATTGAAGAATACCCAGGAAAATCGTTACAAGCGAAAGCTATTATGTTAATGATTCAGAATAATTTAGATTATGCAGTAGCGCAACATCCACATGAGTTAATTACTTATGGAGGAAATGGAGCAGTATTTTCTAACTGGGCTCAATATTTACTAACAATGAAGTATTTATCTGAAATGACAGATGAGCAAACTTTAGTAATGTACTCAGGACATCCAATGGGATTATTTCCATCTCATAAAGATGCACCAAGAGTTGTAGTTACAAATGGAATGATGATACCTAATTATTCAAAACCAGATGATTGGGAAAAATTCAATGCTTTAGGAGTTACTCAATATGGGCAAATGACAGCAGGAAGTTATATGTATATAGGTCCACAAGGAATTGTACATGGAACAACAATTACAGTGTTGAATGGATTTAGAAAGATAGGAAAATCACCAAAAGGAGGTTTGTTTGTTACTGCTGGTTTAGGAGGAATGAGTGGAGCACAGCCTAAAGCTGGAAATATAGCAGGATGTATTACCGTTTGTGCAGAGGTAAACCCTAAGATTACACAAATACGTTTAGATCAAGGTTGGATAGATGAAAAAATTACCGATTTAGATGAATTAGTGAAGAGAGTTAAAGAAGCTAAAGTAAATGAGGAAGTCGTTTCAATAGCTTATTTAGGAAATATAGTAGAGGTTTGGGAGAAGTTTGCAGAAGAGAATGTACATATTGATTTAGGATCAGACCAAACATCATTGCATAATCCATGGGCAGGAGGATATTATCCAGTTGATCAGTCATTTGAAGAATCAAATGATATGATGGCAAATAATCCAGAGTTGTTTAAAGAGAAAGTACAAGAAACACTACGTCGTCATGCAGCAGCTATTAATAAGCACACAGTTAAAGGTACCTATTTCTTTGATTATGGAAATGCATTTTTATTAGAAGCAAGTAGAGCAGGAGCAGATGTAATGAATCCAAACCCTACATTAGGTAGAGAGTTTAAATATCCAAGTTATGTACAGGATATTATGGGGCCAATGTGTTTTGATTATGGTTTTGGGCCATTTCGTTGGGTATGTGCTTCAGGAAAACCAGAAGATTTAGCTAAAACAGATGAGATAGCTTGTAATGTATTAGAAGAAATAAGAAAACATTCACCAGAAGAAATTCAGCAACAAATGGCTGACAATATTCAGTGGATTAAAGGAGCTCAGGAAAACAAATTAGTAGTAGGTTCTCAGGCACGAATTTTATATGCAGATGCTGAAGGAAGAATGAAAATAGCACAAGCATTTAATGACGCTATTGAGAGAGGTGAAATAGGTCCAGTTGTGTTAGGTCGTGATCATCACGATGTATCAGGAACAGATTCTCCATACCGTGAAACTTCAAATATTTACGATGGGTCTCGTTATACCGCAGATATGGCTATTCACAACGTAATTGGAGATAGTTTTAGAGGAGCTACATGGGTCTCAATCCACAATGGAGGTGGAGTAGGATGGGGTGAAGTTATGAATGGAGGATTTGGCATGCTTCTTGATGGTAGTTTAGATGCATCAAGACGCTTAAAATCAATGCTTTTTTGGGATGTAAATAACGGAATAGCACGTCGTAGTTGGGCAAGAAATGAAGAAGCAGTTTTTGCTATTAAACGTGCCATGGACGTCGAGCCAAACCTAAAAGTAACTTTACCAAACTTAGTGGATGATGCATTATTAGAAAATGTATAAACCCTAAGAAAATGAAGATATCGAAATTACTTTTTTTACCAATGATTACTTTGTTTATTGTTTCTTGTAGTAGTGTGAAAGTAGCTACAGATTACGATACTAAAGTAAATTTTAATGACTATAAAACATTTGCGTTTTATAAAACAGGAATTGATAAAGCACCTATCTCTGACTTAGATAAGAAGAGAATTATGCGTGCCGTTGAAGCTGAATTAGTAGCAAAAGGTATGACTAAGTCATCTAATCCAGATGTATTAGTTAGTTTGTTTACCAAATCTAGAGAGCGTATCAATATTAATGATGTTAACTACGGCTGGGGCTGGGGTTATGGTTGGGGCTGGAATCCATGGATGTGGGGAGGAGCCAATCGTTTAAACGTAAACCAGTATACAGAAGGAACATTATTTTTAGATATTATTGATGCGAAGAATAAAGAGTTAGTTTGGCAAGGAATTGGAACTGGAGCATTAAAAATTACCAATATGGAGAAAAAAGAAGCCAGAATTAAAGAGTTTGTAAAAGAAATTATGGCTAAGTATCCTCCAGGGAGTAAGAAGTAATTAAATAAGAAATAAAAAACAAAAAGCATCAAATAGAATATTTGATGCTTTTTTTGTTAAAAAAAGTTTAAAAAAATGTAACAAACTATTAATCAAGTCTACTGATATGTAAATCATTAAAATTACAAAACCAAAAAGTATGAAGTTAGTTATAGAGAATTTGACAAAAACCTATAAGAATGGTGTAAAAGCTATTGATGGTTTAAATTTAGAAATCGGAACAGGAATGTTTGGATTATTAGGACCAAATGGAGCAGGGAAGTCTTCATTAATGCGTACTATTTCTACATTACAAAGTCCAGATTCTGGAACTATTACTTTTGGAGATATTAATGTTTTAGAAGATAAAATGGCATTGCGAAAAGTACTGGGGTATTTACCACAATCATTTGGAGTGTACCCAAAAATGTCAGCAGAAGATTTATTAGATTATTTCGCAACATTAAAAGGAATTGCTTCAAAATCAGATCGTGAAAAATTGGTGAGAGAAGTATTAGAGATTACCAATTTATATGAAGTACGTAAAAAATACGTAGCAGGATATTCAGGAGGTATGAAACAACGTTTCGGAATAGCGCAATTATTATTAAATAACCCCAAATTAATTATAGTAGATGAGCCAACAGCAGGATTAGACCCGGCAGAGCGTCACCGATTTTTAAATGTGCTAAGAGAAGTAGGAACCAATTGTACAGTTATTTTTTCAACGCATATCGTAGAAGACGTAAAAGAATTATGTAAAGAAATGGCGATTCTAAACGGAGGACGTATTTTAAAACATACAACGCCAACTGAGGCTACAAAAGAAATTGAAGGACAAATTTGGACTAAAATTATTGATAGAGAAGCGTTAGAGCAAACAGAAGCTACATACAACGTACTATCTTCAAACTATAACCAAGACAATACATTAAATGTACGTGTGTTTTCAGAAATAAAACCAGCTGAAGATTTTAAAGAGGCTACACCACAGTTAGATGATGTGTACTTTTTAGCATTAAAAGAAGATCAACCAGTAGCAGTTTAATCAATTTCTAAACTAAAAACACATGTTTTACACAATATTTAAACACGAGTTAAATTACTGGTTTAAGAAGCCAGCCACTTATATCTATGCTGCAATTTTCTTTTTGTTAGCATTATTATTATCAGCAAATTCGGCAGGTTTTTTTGATTCTTTTAGGTCTACAACTGGTTCATCTATTATTGTAAACTCACCTACGGCAATTAATGGGCTGTTTAATGGAATGACAACTTTTTTATTCTTTTTATTTCCATCAATAATAGGAATTTCGGTATATAGAGATTATAAAAGTGAGATGCATTCTATTTTATATTCTTATCCATTTAACAAAACGAATTATTTATCGGCTAAGTTTTTAAGTTCTTTTGTAGTTGTACTCTTAATTATTTTAGTAGCAGGTATAGGATTGTTCTTAGGTTTTCGATTACCAGGAACAAATCAAGAGATAGTTGGCGCTTTTAACTTTTCAGCGTATGCACATTCTTATCTAATATATATTATACCAAACGTATTGTTATTTGGAGCTATTGTATTTGGAGTGGTTACGTTTACTAGAAACATTGCAGCGGGTTTTATAACAGTTGTTTTATTAATGTTTGTTCAAGGTGTAGCGGAAAGCTTTTTATCAAATCCTGATAATCGTTTTTGGTCAGCTTTATTTGATCCTTTCGGTTCACAAGCGGCAAATTATTATACACGTTATTGGACAGTGGCAGAACAAAATGAATTAATGTTACCATTTAAAGGAGTTATCATTTATAACCGATTATTATGGTTGGGAATAGCAAGTGTTATACTAGCAGGAGTTTATAAATTATTCTCATTTACTCAAAGTGCATTTACGTTTAGTTTTAAAAAGAGTAAAGGAGAACGTATTATAAAGCACAACTTTGGAGGAATTACTCGTATAGAGTTACCTAAAGTTACTTATGATTATTCATTTATAAATGATTTAAAAACTACTTGGAAATTATCAAATATAGATTTTAAATATATCTTCAAGAGTTGGCCATTTATTGCCATTTTATTAGTTGGTTTGATATCATTATTAGTGTTTGCTCAGACAGCAGGAGAATTGTTTGGAACTAAAACCTATCCTACTACTTGGCAAATGTTATTATTACCAGGAACTGTATTTACCTTCTTTATAAATTTATTAACTTTTTTATATGCAGGAATGTTAATACGAAGAGGAGAAATAGCAAAAACCAACCATTTAATAGATGTAACTCCAGTAAAAAACTGGACACTTATAGTGTCTAAATTTATTGCCATTTTAAAAATGCAAATTGTATTATTAGCTGTAATTGTAGTAGCTGGAGTGTTATTTCAAATATATAAAGGGTATTATAATTTTGAATTAAGACACTATTTTTATGAGGTATATATACTAATGTTTATCCATTTTGTTATTTGGGCCTTCTTAGCAATGTTGATTCAAACGTTAATTAAAAACCAATATTTAGGATTGTTTGTACTGTTAGTTTTTTTAATAGGGTTACCATTATTATCGTTAGCGGGAATAGAACAATCAGTATTTAAATATAACCAAGGTTCTAATTATCAGTATTCTGATATGAATGAATATGGGGCTTCATTTAATAGATATTTTGCTTATAAGATTTATTGGTTTATAGGTGGTTTGATTCTATTGGTTTTAGCAAAGTTATTTTGGATGAGAGGAATAACATTCTCTTTTGCAGAAAGATTAAAAATCGCAAAAAAGCGTCTAAATTATAAAGTAATTGCAGTTTTATCTGTTTTGACTCTTTTGTTTTTCGGCTTAGGAGGAAGAATTTATTATGAAAACAATGTGTTAAATACACGTTTATCTTCGAAAGAGAGAGAACAGTTAAGAGTTGATTGGGAGAAGAATTATAAAAAGTACGAAGGAAAAGCACAGCCTAGAATTGTAGCTGTAAATGTAGACATGAATATTTTCCCGGATACAAGAGATTTTAAATCTTCTGGAACTTATAAAATGATAAACAAAACAAACGAAGCTATTGATAGTGTTTTCCTAAATCATAACGACTATCCAAGTACGTTTGAGTTTAATAAACCAAATACGTTAGTACTGGAAGATACAATTCAGAATTTTGATATTTATAAATTCAAAACACCAATACAACCAGGAGATAGTTTAGAGTTGAAATTTACGGTTCATAATAAGCCAAATACATTTTTACGAAACCATTCACCAGTGTTAGAAAATGGAACATTTATAAATAGTGGAATTTATCCATCATTAGGGTATTCTTCAGCAGGAGAATTAAGAGATGACGAAACTAGAAAGAAATTTGGTTTGCCAAAGAATGAGTTAAGACCACATCCATCAGATAGTACAGCTTTAGGAGATACTTATATTTCTAAAGACTCAGATTGGATTGATTTTGAAGCTACTGTTTCAACATCAGAAGATCAAATAGCTATTGCACCTGGGTATTTACAAAAGGAATGGACAAAAGATGGACGTCGTTATTTCCATTATAAGATGGACAGTAAGATTCTAAATTTCTATGCATTTAACTCAGCTAAATACGAGATTAAAAAAGATAAGTGGAATGATGTAAATCTTGAAATCTATTATCAAAAAGGGCATGAGTATAACTTAGATAGAATGTTTAAAGGAATAAAAGCATCGTTAGATTATAATTCAAAAAACTTTAGTCCATATCAACACAGACAGGTTAGAATTATTGAATTCCCAAGAACAGAAGGAAGCTTTGCGCAATCATTCCCAAATACGATTCCATTCTCAGAAGCAGTTGGTTTTATTGCTGATGTAGATGATACAGATGAAGGAGGAGTTGATTATCCATTTGCAATTACAGTTCACGAATTAGCGCATCAATGGTGGGCGCACCAAGTAATTGGAGCAGATGTTTTAGGAGCAACTATGTTATCGGAAAGTTTATCAGAATACGTGTCGTTAAAAGTATTAGAACACGAATATGGGAAAACGAAGATGCGTAAGTTCTTAAAGAAAAGCTTAGACGATTACTTACAACAACGTACTTTTGAGCGTAAAAGAGAAAAAGCATTAATGTATAACGACGGACAAGGGTATATCCGTTATCAAAAAGGATCTTTAGTATTTTATGCTTTAAGCGATTATATAGGAGAGGATAAACTAAATAATGCTTTAAAAGAATATGTAGAAAAGGTTAAATTTCAAGATGCACCATACACAACATCAATTGAAATGGTTGATTACATAAAGAAAGCAACACCAGATAGTTTACAATATGTAATTAAAGATATGTTTGAAACGATTACTTTGTATAAAAATAGAGTAACTAAAGTTGAATCTAAAGAGCTAGAGAATGGAAAGTACCAGGTTGATATAGAGTTTGAAGTATCTAAATATCGTAATGACGAAAAAGGAAAACGTTTTTATGGTGAGCAAGCAGGAGATACTTTAACATATAAAACTGAAAAAATGAAAAAACCAGTATTATCTGTAAAATTAGCTGACTATGTAGATATCGGTATTTTTGGAGAAGAAGAAGTGGATGGAAAGAAAAAAGAGACTGAGTTATATTTGAAAAAACATAAAATAACGCAGATAAATAATAAAGTTTCGATAATTGTAGATAAAAAACCTGTTGAAGTAGGAGTAGACCCTTATAACAAGTTAATAGATACAAAGTCTGATGACAATAGAAGAAAACTTTAATGTACTACTTACGTAAAAAAGAAAGCGCCTTGTTATTATAACAAGGCGCTTTCTTTTTTACCAAATTATTAATCAATTATGATTTTACTGTCATGTGGAAACTCTTTTTCTAATCTTTCTTTCCCTTTATTGTACATTTTTTCAAGTTCTTCTTCGTCAATTTCTCTTTCTTGATATTTGATTTCAAGGTCAATTATAAATTCAAGTTCTTTCAATAAAAACTTGTAAGTATCAATAGAGCTATAATTTGCTATTTTTCTTAAATTGATTAAACTACTAAAAATGAAATTATGACTATACTCAGAAATGTTTTTAGAAACAACTTCGTTAGAAATAATATTTTCCATTAAATCAGGATAAGGAATAGGATTGTCTGATTTTAGTTTATTAATAAGATTAGAGGTGTAACTAGAATCTTTTTTAATAGTATCAATATAAGTTCCTAATCCTTTTGTGTAATCAAAAGTATTATCAATAATATTTTTAGCAGACTTTAAAAGTTTAACAGTGTCAGCTTTCTCTTTTTTAAGGTTTTCTCTATTTGATAGGTTAACGGCTAATAGAACACCGAAAAGAGTAGCTAGAAGAGTTGAAACAAAAGATAGGGTTTCTGATTTTTGTTGTTTCTTTTTTAATAGAATTAAAAAGCCTATGCTTATTAAACTAATAATAATTAAAATGAATGTATATCCCATAGAGTTTGTAAAATGTATTCAATAGTACTATATATAGGTATATTTAGCAAGCTTTTTGTTACATGGAGTTATATTAATAATAAAAACAATTATTTTTGCATTCATGCATAATAGAAGAGTAGCTCTTACTGAAGAGGATTATTACCTAAATGAACAGGGGTATAGAGTATTTACAGAAAAATATCATTTAAAAAGAGGTTATTGTTGTAAAAATGGCTGTAAGCATTGCCCTTATGGATACGATAAAAAAACAGATAGCTTTAAATAAAGTGACATTTATAAAATAACTGTTTCTAAAAAAATATAAATTAAAGAGAAATGAAAAAAATTATAGCAGTAGCATTCGTTGTTTTATTAACGGGATGCGCAGAGTTGCAAAAGGTAGTAAATCAATTACCACAAGGAGGAACATTATCTCAAGAGCAAATAGGAAATGGTTTGCGTCAAGCATTAGATAATGGAATAAAAAACCAAGTCAAAAAATTAACAGCAAAAGATGGTTTTTATAGAAATAAATTAGTGAAAATTGTTTTACCAAAAGAATTGCAAGCAGTAGATAAAGGATTACGTAAAATAGGTTTAAGTAATTTGGCAGATGAAGGGCTGAAAGCAATTAATAGAACAGCAGAAGATGCAGTAAAAACAGCAACACCAATATTTGTTAATGCAGTAAAAGAAATAACTTTTAATGATGCGAAAAATATTTTATTAGGAGAACAAAATGCTGCTACAGTTTATTTAGCAGGAAAAACAAATAGGGCATTATATACTGAGTTCAATCCGGTAATTAAAAACTCTTTTGCTAAAGTAGGTGCCGATAAAATTTGGACGAACTTAATCTCAAAATATAATAGTATACCGTTTGTAAAAAAAGTAAATCCAGATTTAACAGATTATGTTACGACACAAGCTCTAAATGGAGTTTTTACAATGATAGAAGTGGAAGAAAAAGGAATACGAGAAAAAGTAGGTTTACGTAATACAGCATTATTACGTCAAGTATTTGCTTTACAAGATAAAAGATAAAATAATATATTATTATTTCTTAAGAGCTTGTTATGAAATTTCATAACAAGCTCTTTTTTTGAGATAAGGTTAAATCGTATAAAAATATAGGGAAAACACTAAGAATTAAATAAGGGTAGGTTTATGTTGTTGTAAATCAAATATTTGTGTATATTTATACTCCTAGTTAATCAATTACAAAATGTCAAGAGTTAATCAATTACAAAGGTATAGAGAGCATCTAGAAAATAGATACCGTAAATTGGTTGAGAGAGCTAATGATTACAAGTATGAGGATGAATGTAAAAGTGATCGCTCAGCTTTTAAGGCAATGAAAGTTTTAGAGAAACTTAATAGAATTAAATATTTAGATAAGGACCTCTCAAGTTCTGTTGTGTAAATCTATAAAATAGTCAAAGGCTTTTAACAACCTGGTTCCATACCAAGAAAACATTTCACCATCAACAAAAACTATTTTTGCGTGGTTTGTATGTTCTCTTAATTCCTCCTTGTGCTTATTTTTAAAAGGATAAGGTTCAGATGAGAGTAGAATAAACTCAGGATTTCCGTCAGAAATAATGTTTGCTAAATTTACTTCTGGATAACGACTTTTAGAACTATATATATTATTAAATTTATTTAGTTCTAATAGGTGATTGATAAATGTAGTATTTCCAGCAACCATCCAAGGATTTCTCCAAATAAAATAGGCGACCTTTTTTTCTTCCTTATTTTTAATAAATTGTATAAAGTTGTGTAGTTTAAGGTCTAATTCAGAGTTAATTTCCAAGGCTTTTTGTTCACAAGAGAAAAAAGCACCATATTGAGTTATTAGTTTTTTAGAATCATCAAGGGTGTAGATTTCTGAAACATGAGTAGGAGCAATACGTTCACAAGCTTCAACAATCTCTTTTGTGTTTTCTTCCTTGTTGCAAAGAATAATATCAGGATTTAAACTTTTTATTTTATCTAGTTTAATTGTTTTAGTACCGCCAACAATAGTTTTTTCTTTTCTTAAATGAGTTGGATGTACACAAAATTTAGTAACACCAACAATACTATTTTCCAATCCCAAGTCAAAAAGTAATTCTGTTTGACTTGGAACCAAAGAAATAATTCTTTTCGGTGGATTTTTAAATTTTAACTCTTTAATTAGATTCATAAACTATTTTACACCCATTTCTTCCTGAAACTCTTTTTTGTAACCTTTACTTACTCTAAGCAATTTTTTAATAGAAGATATTTTAACATCTATTTCTCCGTAATTAGAGGCTATAATTTCTTCTATGTAATCCTTATTTATTATTGTAGATCTATGAATTCTGATAAACTTATTAGAGTTTAATCTTCTCATAATACTTAATAAAGATTCTCTTAATAAATGTTTTTTATCATCTGTAGTATAAATTTCAACATAATATCCTGAAGCAGAAATATATTTTATTGTAGATATGTCAATAAAGAAAATTTTATTGCCAGACTTAATATTTATTTTTCTATTCTCAATATTAGCAGTGTTTTTAACAATAGAAAGTATATCGTTTAAATTAGATTGTAAATTTAATAATTCTTCTTTTCTAAAGTGATTAACTATTTTATCTATTGTTTGTTGAAAACGGGTGTCTTTATATGGGCTTAATATGTGGTCAAAAACACAATAGTCAAAAGCTTTTTGAGCAAATTTATCATTATTGTTAATAAAGATAAATAGAGGCTTTTGCGCAAGAGTAATTTTTTCGATAATTTCAAAACCAGTAATATCTAAAAAAACAACATCCGGTTTCATTTTGTTGATATTATCAATAGCTTCTAAATTATTTGTAAAGCTACCATAGAGATCTATATGATTGTTTTGATTTAGTAAGAATTCAATTCTCTTTTTGTCATTTTTGTTATCGTTAACAATAACACATTTTATATTCATTTTATAGCATTTAGTAGGGAAAACTACAGGCAAAATTAGCAAACAAAATTATTCTAGACCTTAATTTTTGGTTTTATTTAACAATAATTTAAGTATTAAAGTGTCTTTAGTATTTTTTAACTCAAAAAAAATAATTTTCACATCAAATTAAGGGGGCTTTGCATCAAATCGATGTTAAGAAGGAAAAGCAGTGTTTACATTTATCACCTAATAATTATTTAAATAGAAAAAAATGAATTTACATTTGAGAAAAGTGATGTATTTACTGTTTTTTTTGGGTATTATCCTAAAAGTTAGTGCTCAGGAAAAGTTAATAGAAGGGTCAGTGTCTGATAGTTCAGGTCCACTACCAGGAGTAACTATTATGATTAAAGGAACAACTAAAGGAGTTGAGACTAATTTCGATGGACTTTTTTCTATTAAAGCTAAAACAGGAGATACTTTGGTTTTTAGTTTTGTAGGAATGATGACAGAAGAAAGAGTTATTGGAGAGGCTACAAATTACAACATAGTAATGAAGCAAGACGATAATATCTTAGAAGAAGTTGTTGTTGTTGGTTATGGTTCGTCATCTAAAAAAGATTTAACAGGAGCTATTTCAACAATAGATGTAAGTGAGGTAGAAAGTGCTCCAGTAGCATCTATTAACCAAGCATTACAAGGAAAAACATCAGGTTTACAAATTGTAAGTACTGGAGGTAGAGCTGGTGATGCTACTCAATTAAGTATTAGAGGTAATGGTTCTTTAAGTGCTTCGAATACAGCTTTATATGTTATCGATGGTGTGCCTCAAGAATCTATGAATGGTATTTCTCCAGAAGATATTAAAAGCATTAGTGTATTAAAGGATGCTGCTTCAACGGCTATTTATGGGTCTAGAGCATCTAATGGGGTAGTTTTAATTCAAACTAAAACTGGTAGCTATAACAAAGGTGTAACAATATCTTTTAATACATCTTATGGTTTTCAAAATTTAATAAAAAGACCAAATTTATTAAATGCAGCAGGATATAAACAAGTTTCTGACGCAGCAAGAATTAATTATGAAAATGATATTGCTTCTGGAGCTTTAGCGGGACCTAAAGACCCAACTGTTTTAACACCGTTACCAAATAGTTCTTATGATACAGATTGGTTAGCATTAGTTTTAAGAAATGATGCAATAGTTCAAAGAAATCAGTTTAGTATTTCAGGAGGTAGTGATAATACTAAAGTTTATTTTTCAGCATCATTATTTGATCAAGAAGGAATAATTAAACAAGATCAATATAAAATTGCACGTATTAAGTTAAATATGGAGCAAAAAATGAATAAGTACATAAAATATGGAATCAATTCATTTTTCGCATATTCTGAAGCTACTCCTATAGCTGATGATAATAATACATACCAACCATATTCAAATGCTTTACGAGGAAGACCAGATGTAAGTCCTTATGATAGTAATGGGAAGATTGCAGTTCATAGTTTCGTTAACCCTTTATTTGCATTTGAAAGAAAAGTGTCAAGTGTATGGCAAAACTTAGGAGCATCTCTTTATTTTGATGTTAATCCAATTGAAAAATTGACGTGGCACTCTGCTTTTAGTGGAAACATTAGAAGTAATAGATATAATAGATTTGATGCACCAAATACAAGAAGAGGTTTAAATGGTGATGGAGTACCTACAGGATATGGACGTTATTCGACACAAAATAATAGAGATTTTTTAGTTGAAAATACTATAACTTATTCTGATTTATTTGCAAATGATAAATTAAAAGCTACTTTATTAGCTGGTCATTCTTATCAAAAGTGGACTTATGAAGATTCATTTGTAGCTGGAGAAAAATTTCCTTCTGATGATTTAAATTGGTTGGCTTCAGCAGGTGAAATTAACCAAGGAAGAAGTTATATTCAAGCTATGGCTTTAGAATCATATTTTACAAGATTGAATCTATCTTGGGATTCAAAGTACCATTTAATGGTTTCTACTAGATATGATGGGTCTTCTAAATTTACAAAAGAAAACCGTTGGGGTAGCTTTCCAGCAGCATCATTAGGTTGGACGATTTCTAATGAAGAGTTTTTTAATGTAAAAGCTATCGATGATTTAAAATTTAGAGCTTCATATGGTTTTACAGGAAATCAAGCAGGAATATCGTATGCGTCTGGTCAAAATTTAATAGGTTCAGGTGAGAATTATGACTTGTCACCAGGTTTAGCTGCTACAAATATTTTTAATAAGGATTTAAAATGGGAAAAAGGTAGAGATTATAACTTTGGTTTAGATTTAGGGTTACTTAATAGAATAGATTTAAGTTTAAACTATTATAAGAGAGAAACTGAAGACCTTTTAAGTAGAGTTAATGTACCTCAAGAAACTGGTTTTAGAACTAAATTAGCAAATGTTGGAAATATTACAAATGAAGGTTTTGAAGTAAGTGTAAATGCAAATTTAATTCAGACTGATGATTTTCAGTGGAATTTTGGAGGTAATTTTACATATAATAAAAACTTAGTAAATAAAGTAGGTGCAGAAAGTGGACAGTATACTATAGGTTTTGCTTCAATAGTAAAAGAAGGAGCTAGTGTAGGATCTTTCTATTTATTAGAAGCTAACGGTATAGCTAGTCAAGAATTTACTTATAAGAAAGCTGATGGTACTGATGGACAAAAAGTAGCAGCAGGAGATATGTTATATGTAGATCAAAATAATGATGGTGTTATTAATGACGATGATAGAAAGGTTTTTGAAGGTGGTATTGCTCCAATGTTTGGAGGTTTTAATACAACTATGAAATATAAGGCGTTTGATTTATCAATTAGTGGTCAATATTCTATAGGAAACAAAATATACGCTTCATATAAGGAAAGATTATTAAATGGAGGTTCAGTAGGTGCTCCTTCTTACTCTAATAATATGTTAGCAGAAATGTTAGATTATTGGACTCCTAATAATTTAAATGCAGCGAATCCAAGACCGCATTTAGCTAGTTCAATTTCATCATGGAATACTCTAAGATCTAGTAGATTCTTAGAAGATGCAGACTTTTTAAGAATTTCTGATATTACTTTAGGTTATAATTTTGATTTCCTTAAAGATAAAGAAAGTCTAAAGTTTATTAATTCATTAAGAATTTATGCTCAATTAAGAAACCCATTTACATTTACTAAATATTCAGGTGCAGATCCAGAAACTAATTATGTAGATCAAACTGCAGTAAACAACCAAAACACAAGTGATGGAAGTAAAATTCAGGCAGGTGTTGATTTAGGAGGTATTCCAAATGTTAAATCATTTTTGATAGGGTTAAATGTTAAATTTTAAATTTTAAATTATGTTTAAAAGATTATTAAAGATTACTTTTATTTGTGTTTTTACAATTTTTACTACTTCATGTAGTGATGAATTGGATATTCCATCAGAAGTATCATTATCTGCAAATTCTAATTTAGCAGAAGGAGATGTAGATAAATTAGTTACCGGATTATTTAGTAAGTTAAGACATCCGAACAGATACGGTTATTTTGCTATTATGAATACTGAAATAATGGGAGATAACTATAAGCCAGTTAAATTTCAATGGTCTCAAGTTCAGAATTTTTATGAAAATAAAGTGCCTGCTGGAGATATTTTATTGAGTTATTTTTATGCAGATTATTATGCAAGTATAGATAGAGCTAATACAATAATTAAAGTTCCAACTGCTACAAAAAGCCAAATTTCATCAGCAAAATATGGTAGAGCATTGAGTTATTTAAGATTGTATGATATGTTTGAAAGATTACCTTTAGTAGATGAAAATTATAATGGGAAACCATTAGCGCCTTCTTCTAAAGCAGATGTATTAAACTTTATTATTGAAGATTTAAAATACGCAAAATTAAACGCTATTTCTTTTAATAGTATTAATTTATTACCAAGTCAAAAAGCTGTGACTAAAGAAGCTGCATCAGCTTTATTAGCTAGAGTTTATAGAATACAAGGAAACATTAACGCTGCAACAGTTGAAGCAGAAGAATTAATAAATTCTGGTATTTTTAAGTTAGCAGCAAATCCTTTGGAAAGAGATCCTGAAGTAATTTTTATGTTCAAAGGAACAAAGGCTGAAAATGTTGGGTCTTGGGGATGGATTATGAGTCCTGAAGCTAAATCTTGGAATTGTTTTGCAGCAGCAGATGATTTAACAGATTTAGTAAAAGGTAATGATACTCGTAAAATCTTATTTGACTTTGCAGGAAAGGTAGCTAATGCAGGTTATATTTATTCTAAAAAATATAAAACTGAAAGTAATTCAGATTTATTAGTGTCTAGAATTGCTGAAATGTATTTAATATCAGCTGAAGGAGGAAATGCTAATAGATTAACAGAATTACAAGCAGCAAGAAAATCATCGTTAACTTTATCAGAAGAAAGACGTTTAGAAATGTCTTTTGAATGGACAAGATGGGAAGATTTAAAATTAGAAGGAAAAGTTAATTATATATTACCTTATCCAACTAGAGCTGTAGATTCTAATCCATTATTAAAATAGGCTTAATTTTTACAAATTAGTCCCCTTGAAAAAAAAGCTGAGAATTAATTCTCAGCTTTTGTTGTTTTAAAATAGGTTTTTAGATCAAAAAAAGAGGGGTTCAAATCAAATTTATAATTATAACTAATGTAGGTATATATATTTGCTGAACCTTATACCAACTTTATTCTCATTGGTGTAATTATTTGAATTAAAGACAAGCCGAGGAGTCATTAACCTTGGCTTTTTTATTTTAAAATACTCTGCATCTGAGTTTGTAATTCTTCGGCTTTTTTAGCAGCAGCTTCAGCAAAATCTTTTTCATTAGAAGCATAAATAATACCACGTGAAGAATTAATAAGTAATCCAACTGTATCATTCATGCCATATTTACAAACATCTTGTAAATTTCCTCCTTGTGCTCCAACACCAGGAACTAATAAAAATGAATTAGGAATAATAGTTCTGATGTCTGCTAAAAACTCTGCTTTAGTAGCGCCAACAACATACATTAAGTTTTCAGCATTATTCCAAGATTTAGAAGTTTCTAAAACTTGTTTATATAATTCAATACCATCAACGTTTTTAGTTTGAAAGTCGAAAGCTCCCTGATTAGAAGTTAAAGCTAGCATTATAGTGTGTTTATCTTCAAAAGCTAAAAAAGGCTCAACAGAGTCTTTTCCCATATAAGGTGCTACTGTAACGCTATCAAAAGCTAAATCGTTAAAAAAAGCTTTCGCATACATGGTAGAAGTATTTCCAATATCACCACGTTTAGCATCGGCAATGGTAAAAATTTCAGGATGCTTATTGTTAATGTATTGTATGGTTTTTTCTAAAGCTTTCCAGCCTTTAATACCATAAGCTTCGTAAAAAGCAGTATTGGGTTTGTAAGCCACACATAAATGATGTGTTGCATCAATAATTGCTTTGTTGAAGGCAAAAATAGGATCTTCTTCTTTTAATAAATGAGTTGGAATTTTATCTAAATCTACATCTAATCCAATGCATAAAAACGAGTTTTTTCGTTTGATTTCAGATACAAGTTGTTGTGTTGTCATGAGTTGTTGTAAAAGTTGTACAAAAGTACACTTTTTTGCCACTTTCTGTTATCTTTGTTATAGATGTTTCAATATATTACAAACAAAATACTTTACGGCTTTTTAACGCTCTTTGGGGTGGTTACAGTAATATTTTTACTGTTTAATATTTTACCTGGAGACCCAGCTCGTATGATGTTAGATCAAAGAGAGGATACAGAACAATTAAATAATATTAGAAAAAAATATGGTTTTGATAAGCCAGTATTTACACAGTACCTCTATTATTTAAATGATGTTTCTCCACTTTCAATTCACAGTAATAATAAAGAAGATTATACTTATTTAGCAGAAAAAAAGTATAATGCTCAAAAACTGTTTTCTTTTGGAGAATCAACAATAGTTTTAAAATATCCATATTTAAGAGAATCATTTCAGAAAAACGAAAAGGAAGTATCTGAGATTATAGCAGAAACTTTGCCTAATACAGCGATATTAGCAGTGTCGGCAATTGTAATAGCTTTGGTGTTAGGTATATTTTTAGGAATTATTTCAGCACTTTATAAAGATTCTATTTTCGATAGAGTTATAGCTGTGATAAGCACTTTTGGAATGAGCGTACCTTCATTTTTTTCAGCAATTTTATTTGCTTGGTTTTTTGGATTTGTATTACATAAATACACTAATTTAGAAATGACTGGAAGTTTGTATGAAGTAGATGATTTTGGAGAAGGAAGTTATATTCAATTAAAAAATTTAATATTACCAGCAATAGTTTTAGGAATACGTCCGTTAGCAGTAGTAATACAGTTAATGAGAAATTCATTACTAGAAACATTAAGTCAAGATTATATACGAACAGCAAAAGCAAAAGGGTTAACTATGGTTCAAGTCGTAAAAAAGCATGCCTTGAAAAATTCTTTGAATCCTGTAATAACAGCAATTTCAGGTTGGTTTGCTTCGATGTTAGCAGGAGCGGTTTTTGTAGAGTATATTTTTAACTGGAATGGATTAGGAAAAGAGATTGTAAATTCATTAAATACACTTGATTTACCAGTAATAATGGGAGCAGTACTCGTAGTAGCAACTTTATTTATAGTCATCAATATTTTGGTAGACGTTCTTTATAGCTGGTTAGACCCGAGGATTAGATTAAATTAAATATGAGACTTTTTTTATTAATAATAGGTTTTTCAATTTTAGGAAGTTGTGCAGTTTTTCAGCCCAAAGAGTTTAATATGGAAGCTTTAGAAGAAAAATTAGTTACAGTAAATAGAGATAGTATAACTTTAAAAGAAATTATAAAAAAAAATACATCAGAAAAACAGTTTGTACAGGTGTTTGCTACTTATTGCCCGATTAGTCAAGATAGTTTTGAAGATGTTATAGCTTTTCAAAAAGAAAACCCATCAATTAATTATATTTTTTTGTCAGTAGACCATTCTTATCACGACTGGAAAAGAGGACTTGAGAATATAAAGGCAAAAGGAGAACATTATTATATACCTAAAAAAGGAAAAGGAAAATTAGGACAGTTTTTAAAACTTAAAACAATACCTAGATTTATGGTGTTGGATAATGAAGGTAGTATTATACTTTATAAAACATCAAGTCTATCAGAAAGACTTAAAAGTAAAATTAAATAGTATATGGTCAAAAAAGTAATGTTGTTATTGTTAGTAGGATTGATTAGTTGCACACTGGAGAGTCCAACAACATTTTCCAAAGAAGCATTAGAGGATGTGTTTATTACTTTAAATAATGAAGAAGTTACTTTTGATACAATTCTAACTAAGAATAAAGGAAAAAAGATATTAATAGATGTTTGGGCTTCTTGGTGTATAGATTGTTTAGAGAATTTACCAAAAGTTAAAAAATTACAAGAAGAGAATCCAGATGTAGTGTATTTGTTTTTATCATTAGATAGAGATTTACAATCATGGAGAAATAGTGTAGAGAGATTAGAAATAAAAGGACAACATTACTATATGAAATCTGATTGGGAAGGAAAGTTTGGAGATTTTTTAGGTCTGAGTTGGATTCCTCGTTATCTGCTGATAAATGAAACAGGGGAAATTGAAGTTTTTAATGCTACAAAAGCAACAGATAATTTAATTATAGAGGGCTTAAAAAAATAATGTATTTTAGCTGTTTAATAGCTAAGTAACTTGTTGAAAAAGTTTTTAAAATCTGTTTTTACAAGTTAGAACAATCTTCGGCTAAAAAAGAAATCATTAATGTTTTTAGTGTTTGAAAGTATAATGTTGATACAAAGATTTCTAAAAAATAATATTTAATATAAATAAGAAGAATAGTGAGACAAAAGATAGTTGCAGGTAATTGGAAGATGAATAAAAACCTTGAAGAGGCAAAACAATTAATCAAGGGTATTAAGAAAGAAGTAAAGAATTCAGAAACGGATGCAAGAGTAATAATTGCACCTAGCTTTGTTAATTTAAATACTGCAATAAAAAGAACGAGAAAATCTAAAGTAGAAGTAGCAGCACAAAATATGCATCAAGCAAGCAGTGGCGCTTTTACAGGAGAAGTATCAGCAAATATGTTAACTAATCTAGGAGTTAATATTGTAATCTTAGGACATTCAGAACGTAGAGAATACTTTAATGAAACAAACGATTTATTGGCTAAAAAAGTAGATGCAGCTTTAGAAAATGAATTGGAAGTTATTTTTTGCTTTGGAGAACAGTTAGAAGAAAGAAAATCAGGAAATCACTTCAAGGTTGTAGAAACACAATTAAAAGAAGGATTGTTTCACTTAGGAAAAGAAAGTTTTTCTAAAATAACTTTAGCTTACGAGCCAGTATGGGCTATTGGAACAGGGGAAACAGCATCACCAGAGCAAGCGCAAGAAATGCACGCTTTCATTAGAGAAATTATGGAAAAAACTTATGGAGCTGAGGTAGCCAACGATATTTCTATTTTATATGGAGGGAGTGTTAAACCAGGAAATGCAAAAGAAATATTCTCAAAACCAGATGTAGATGGAGGTTTAATAGGAGGAGCTTCATTGAAACCTGAAGATTTTGTAGCCATAGTAAATGCAATCTAATGGATAATATTTACATAGAATATACATTTGAAGTAACCCCTAAAGAACCAGCTACTGAAATTTTAATAGCAGAGTTAGGAATGGTAGGCTTTGAAAGCTTTGTAGAAAACGATAATGGAGTAGTTGCTTACGTTCAAATGGAGGAATGGAAGGAAGATATATTATCGGAAGTGTTTATTTTAAAGTCTGAAGAGTTTACAATAAATTATAATCACAAAGAAATAGAACAAACCAACTGGAATGCAGAATGGGAAAAGAATTTTAACCCAATTCAGGTAGAAGATTTGGTGAGTATACGAGCGCCTTTTCATGAAAATCCTAACTTACAATATGATATTGTAATAGAACCAAAAATGAGTTTTGGTACTGGACATCATGAAACAACACATATGATGGTGCAACATTTAATAGATTTAGATGTTGAGAATAAAAAAACATTAGATATGGGATGTGGAACTGGAATTTTAGCAATTTTTGCTGAAATGAAAGGAGCAAAACCTATTGATGCAATAGATATAGATGCTTGGTGTTATGAGAATTCTCTAGAAAATGCAGAAAGAAATGGTTGTAAGCATATTTCTGTTTATGAAGGTGAAGCATCGCTTTTAGAAGGAAAAAAGTACGATTTAATAATAGCAAATATTAATCGTAATATCCTGTTAAATGACATGAAAACATACACCGATTGCTTAAATGAAAAAGGAATTTTATTGTTAAGCGGGTTTTATAGTGAAGATATCCCAATTATTGATGCTGAGGTGTCTAAGTACGCTTTAACATTAAAAAAGACCATAGAAAGAAATAATTGGGTAGCTTTGCAATATCAAAAATAAAGCAAATGAGTACGATAGAAAAGATACAGGAAGAGCTGGATGTTTTAATACAAGAAACAAAAAAGCACGAAATTATTTTGCACAATGATGATGTAAATACTTTTGACCATGTTATTGACTGTTTGGTAGATGTATGTGAACATACATTAGAACAGGCAGAGCAGTGTGCTATTTTAGTACATTACAAAGGTAAATGCGCAGTAAAAACAGGAGAATATAAAGATTTAGAATCAAGATGTTCTAAATTATTACAATTGGGTTTATCTGCGGAGATCGTTTAGTATGGAAAATGTTTTTAGGTATTATGAGTTCTCAGAATTTATAATAGACAATTCAGGAGCTTTTTCAGGAAATGAAATATGTTTTTCAATATTAAATGAACAACATTTTTTAATTTTTGAAAAAAATAATGAAGCCTACAATTTGTATGTTTCTAAATACGACTCAAAAAAAGATATAGGTGTTAAATCTCCGGAAATACTGGAAAGTTTGATAAAAAACTACGATAAGTCTGTGCCAGAACATCGGGTGATTCTTAGAAAATATTTATATTAAAAAAACTCAAAAAAACTTTTTTTGAGTTTTTTTTTGTTTTTATGTGACCCCTCAAAAAAAACTGTGTCATAATAGTGTAAATAAGTAATTAACTCTTTTAGAGAGCTAACCCTTAAAGTGAATAAACCCTTAAATTAAAACCTTCTCCGAGTAAATAATTATGTTGAAAGGAGAAGATTCCTCTAAAAGAAACAATATAAATAATAGTAGTAGTTAGTTTTTATACTAAGTTTGGTTAGACAAAAGGCCTTGGATGTAAATTCAAGGTCTTTTTCATTGTAGAAAGGATTATAAAAAAAAGAAAAACTCATCTTTTAGATGAGTTTTTTTGTATTCGTTTTTTCTAAATGCTATTGTCTTTTTTCCTTTTAACTAAGGTTAAAGTGAAAATTAACCCGCTTAAAAGAAAAGTGATTAATAAATTAGTCCAAACATTATTTGAAACATTATTTTTATAAGTGAACTTAGGTAAGTTCTCGTAATCTTTTAAAGTGAATTTTTGCTCTTTAAATAACATTGGAACTAGATAGTTTCTCCATTCATTAGAGAATTCGAAAACTTGTTTCTTGTATTCGTTATAATGTTTTTCAGAAGTTCCTGCGATACTGTTTAATGATTGTTGCATTAATATTGCAGGAGAGAAAAATTTAAAAGAATTTACTAGGTTTTGCTGTTTATGTAATTGAGAATCATATTCAGCAAGTAAAGGCTTCGTTTTTTCTTCCATAACTTTTTCGGAAGCAAAGTAATTATGCCAAAAACCAAATTTATCCTTATTAGTTTCTTTTGCTAGTTCTGGATGACTTCGTAAATAATCACTCATAATTTTATCTTGCTTTTTCTCGTTCTCCTTTTTTATTTGACGAATTTCATTAATCATTTTTAAACGAGAAGGGGTGGGAAATAGTGAGTTCCCTATTTGATTTATTGTAGCGGGTAGTACTAAAACAATTAATAACCAAATACCAATAAGAGTTAAAGCGTTTTTAGAAGAGTTATTGATTTTTATATTCACAGTATAAGCGATTGTAAACCAGAATAAGCTGTATCCTGCTATCATTAAAAGTACTTCAATTAAATTACTAAAACTATTAAGTGTATTAGTAGAGAAGATAGTAATAGTAGTAATTAAGACAATAAGAGTGATTAAAGTAAAGATAACATACCTAATAGCTATTTTTTGTAATAGCCATATAGTAATAGAAATGGGTTGTGCATTTAAAAGTTGTAAGGTACCTAACTCTTTTTCTTTAGATAAAACATTGAAAGAAAAACCAATTATTAATAGAGGAAGTATATAGATGATAACAAATGCCAAATCGAAATTCCCTAGTAACAATTGAACGGGATTTACCATGTCTGAATAATCTAAGGCAAAGTTGTTTCCATAAGCCTTAGGGCTTTTAAAATGCGTGTACATATCACTTTGTCCAGTAGCTAAAAAAGAAAAGGAACTAGGTTTCATTATAGCTAAACGAGGGTGGCGATATCCTATAGTCATTGGTTCTGAAGGAAGTTGCCAACGAGGAAGACTTACTTTTTCTCCTTTTTCAATTTTAGACAGGTTAAGTAGCATTAAGCTATCTTTTTTGTGTAAATCTTGTTGCATTTTAACAATGTCGCTTTCTCTTTTAGTTACATTTTTTGTCCCATTATACGTGGCAAAAACAAATAAAAGTGAAATACTAATTAGAAGTAAAATTAGCCAGTTACTTCTGTTTAATAATTTTATCTCGTAACGTAAATTATTAGTAAACATAATTTATATTTTTTTTGAATAGATAATTAATCCTATTATTGGAAGTACTAACCATAAAACTAAAAACAATATGTTTTTTGTGTTTTCCTTTAATATTGATGAAAGTGTAGGTGGGGTAAAGTTGAATTTAGGAAGTTTCTTAAACGTTTCAGCTTTCATTTTATAACTCCAATCCCCAGTTTTAGAATTGTCTTTAAAATCATAGTTTAAAAACTTTTGAGTTTCTATCCTATATTTTTCTGCGGCTTTGGTGAATTTCCAGTGCAAATTATCGCTTGTATTGGTGATATCCATAGATAAAAAGCGTAAAGCAATAAATGGAGAAATGAATGATAGGTTTTGATAAACACTATTTTGTCCCTTTGCAGTATTGTGTAAAATATTATAATGCTTTTCATAAATTTTAGCTTCATGCTCTTCACCTTTTTGCATTCGGTAGGCATCATAATTAAAAGGTAATTGACTTAAGCTGTCAACTCCATGTTCTTTTAAGGTTTTTTGCTCTAGTTCTTTAGCTGCTTTATTCCATGGATTGTGACCATCTAATCCATTTTTTCTGTCATTACTAATACGAGCATTAAATTCGGATTTAGAAGGGTAAGGGTGGTTGGTATTGGCAAAGTTTGTAGCTATTTTAGGAGTTACAAAACTAAATAGAATCCAGATAACTAAAGAACTAACTAATGAAATCCCAGAAGATTTACTTCTTATAGAAATAAGTAAAGTAATAGAGGTGATAATTAAATAATATATCAAGTAAGAAATATAAAGAGTAAGTAGGCTAGTCCAACTAAAAAAACTTAAGCTATCTAGGTTTGATAAAACTATACCAATTATAAGAAATATACAAGAAGTTAAAATGAGAATAGGAATGTATATGGCTAACCATTTTCCTATTACAAGTTTTGTAGGGTGAATACCTTGGCTTTTTAATAAAGAAAGTGTTTGATGTTCAATTTCTTTAGTATGTGAGTTATATCCAATTAGAATAATAATAAGAGGAAATAAGTATATTAAAACAAAGTTGATGGATAGCGTACCAAAACGAGTTAAGCTAGTTTGATCACTTGCTTCGCTAAATGAGGCTTCGTTTCTATTATGAGCTTCTAAAAAAATGGAATTCCCTGTATATTTAGTTACGCCATAGTCAAATAGAGATAAAGCAAATTTAGGTTTAAAAGCATAAGTACCATAGTGTGCGGCAGAATGCGGGTTTTTTTCATCTTGACTTTCCCAAATACTACGTTCTTTGTTGGTAGACTCTACATATTGTTGATTATTTTTATTGTATTGATTAATACTAGTAATAGTTGCGATGATTAGTAAAACAAAAGAAATACCTAGAGTAATTTTAAAACGCCCATCCCTCAATAGTTCTTTAAGTTCTTTAAAAATTATATGTTTCATGTTAATCCATATTTTTAAAGTTCATAATGTCTAGATAAATAGTTTCTAGCTCTTTTAAAGAAAATTCTGAAGAGTTTGAATAATTTTGTAATATTCCAGAACGCATTATACCTATATGTGTACTAACTTCTTTAGCTCTAAATAAATCATGGGTGGCCATTAAAATAGCTACATCATCATTTTTCATTTTGGTTAATAGCTCCATAAATTCATTGCTAGATTTTGGGTCTAAACCAGAAGTAGGTTCATCTAATAAAAGTACTTTAGATTCTTTTGCTATTGCCAAAGCAATTCCAACTTTTTGACGCATTCCTTTAGAAAAAGTTTTTACATGCTTTTCATGAGCTTCTTGTTGCAAACCAGCTTCAGTTAAGTATAGTTTTAGTTCTTGTGTGTCAAAGTTTTTTCCAGAAAGTTTAGTGAAATAATCTAAATTTTCCACAGCAGTTAGTGTAGGGTAAAGCATTAAGTTTTCAGGAATATAGGTAAGAAAACTTTTGGTTTTAATTGAGTTTTGAGTTACGTCTAATCCATTAATTTTTGCTTCACCAGATGTTGGTTGAATGAAATTTAACAACATATTAATTGTAGTAGACTTGCCAGCTCCATTAGCTCCTAAGAGGCATAAAATTTCACCTTCTTTTACTTCAAGATTTAGATTTTGAACAGCTTTGAAATCACCATAGCTTTTGGTTAAGTTATTTGTAAGTATCATTATATTTTGATGAGTTAATTCGATAAAAAACGTTAATGCAACTAAGTTGTAAAATTAAATAAAAGATTTGTAAGTGCAACTAAATTGCGTTAAATTTGTAATTATGGGTATAGTAAGAAAAACAGCATCGGTAAAGTTTGTCTTAAGTATTTTTGAAGAAAGAGAGAAAGCTGTTTCTGTAGTAGCTTTGGTGAAGCTTTTAAAAGAGAAAATGAATAAGACTACAGTATACAGGATTTTAGATAGATTGGAGCAAGATGGAATTATTCATTCTTTTTTAGGTAAAGATGGTTTAAGATGGTATGCTAAATGCCAAGGGTGTTCGGCAGATCATCATTTAGATGTGCATCCACATTTTCAATGTAAAGATTGTGGTGATGTTGAATGTTTACCTGTAGACGTACTTATACCTTCTGTTGAAAATAGACAAGTAGATTCTGCTGAGATTATGTTAGTGGGTAAGTGTGGTAATTGTCTTTAGAGTTAAAAAAATCAATAAAAGATATAAGATGTAGAAAATTTCATAATTCTTTTTAAAAAGAGTTGGTTTTAAATTTATTTACACTATATTGTATATGTCTTACAAGACGTTGTAAGACTTCTTTTTCATAGCAATTTCCCATTCAATTCTTTTGAATGGGTTTTTTATTTTTTTGAAGTTTTTTAATTAAAGTAAGTTTATGTAGATTTGACTTTTTTGTCAGAGTAAAACATATAAATCCAAATTAAACGCGATAGTTTATAATTTACACCTATTAATGCTAGTGAGATTAAAATAATCAAGCCAAAACAGATAAACCAATCGATGTTTAAAATTAATCTAGAAATTATAAAAATAGCTACGCTTTCTGCTACTATTAAACCGTAACTAACATACATTGCACCAAAGAAAAAACCAGGTTCTTTCTCGTAAATAAAGTTACAATGAGAACAATTTTCTTCCATTTTCCCAATTTTAAATAGATTGAGAGCTGAGTTTTTAAAAACTTTCCCCTTATTACATTTAGGACATTTGTTTGAAATTAAAGAGATAATTGATTTCATTATTATTTTTTTGCAAAATTATATATGTATAACTTGTTAAGTGTTATATATAAGTTGCTTAAATTTGTATAATTAAGACATTTGTTGTGATTTCGATTTTAAATATTGAGAATTTTAATTTATCAGAAGAAGTTGATAATTACTTTTATAGTAACGATTTAGCGGTGCATCTTAAAAAAAATGAGCATCATTTTAGTACTCCTCATAGGCACGATTTTTATTTATGTGTGTTAATTATAGAGGGAGAAGGAAAGCATGAAATAGATTTTACTACATATGATGTAAAGCCAGGACGTGTATTTTTTTTAAAACCAGGGCAATCTCATTTTTGGAGTTTTACTTCTTTAGTAAAGGGATACATTTTTTTTCATACTCATGAGTTTTTTATGTTAAGCATGAGTGAGTTAAATTTAAACGAGTTTCCATTTTACTCTTTAAATGAATCCTTTATAGATTTATCTAAAGATAAAATAGATTTCTTTACTCAGGCTTTTATGAATATCAATAATGCTTATTATAGTAATCAGATTTTTAAAAGAGCTTATTTATTAAGTATGGTAAATCTAATTTATATAGATTTTTTAAGACTTTTTGAAGAAAATAGTGAGCCAAAACTTAAACAGTCTGTCAATAATTTGATTCTAGTTTCTAAACTAGAGAGTTTAATCGATTCAAATTTTAAGGAGCATAAAAAAGCATCATTCTATGCTGAAAAAATTCATTTAACTGTAAGGCATTTGAACAGGGTTGCTAAGGAGGTTTTAGATAAGACAATTACAGAAATGTTGTATGGTAAAGTAGTTTTAGAAGCAAAAAGACTATTGGTTCATTCGGACGAGCAGTTATCTGAAATAGCTTACGAATTGGGATTTGATGACTATTCGCATTTTTCTAAGTTTTTTAAACTTAGAACAGGAGAGAGTCCGTCTTCATTTAGAAAAAGGTATTAGGAGGTGGTTAATAAAAAAAAATATCTTAAACAAGCTATAAGGTGTTTTAAAATCTGATAGCAATATTGTTAGTTAATAAATTTTGTTCCTAAAACTTGAGATGCATCCATAACAATCATATTGGCAGTGTTGTCATAATCTTTTACTATTTGTTTTAAAGAATTTAGTCTGTTAACGGGTACAGTAACAACTATCATAAAATTAGATTGTGTTAAGCTAAGGTTGTCTCCTTTAAAAATAGTGCCACTAACTCCAATTTTGTCATTAATTAACTTACCTAATTGATGTACATCTTTTTTAGATGTAATATGTACAACCCTACCATTTGGTCTACCAGTTAATACTACATCAATCATTTTTGTAGTAACATAAATGCTTATTATACTCCATAAAGCAAGTTCTATACTATTAAAAACTATAGCTGTTGCCATCACAACAAATGAATCTAATATCAGAATAACTGTTCCAGTTTTGAGAGAAGTTTTAGTAGTAATAATGCGTGCAATGATGGTACCACCACCAGCAGATCCTCCTCCTTTAAATATTAATCCAATTCCAGTTCCTACTGAAATACCGCCATATAAAGTTGCTAGCAAAGTTTCTTGACTTAAAGCAGGTATTTTAAAAAAATGAGTGAAAATATCTATAAAAAAACTAATAATTATAATAGCTATAGTGCTCTTTATTGCAAAATATTTGCCTAAATATCGAGTGCTAATAATTAGTAAGGGAATATTTATTATAGCAAATAATAAACCTATAGAAATATTAAAGAGTTTATTTAGAATAATAGATAATCCTCCAGTTCCACCCATAGCAACATTATTTGGGCTTAAAAAAGCAACAACGCCGAAAGCCATTAGAGCTGAACCGAGAATAATGAAAATGTAGTTAGTGATTTCTTTTTTCATGTTACTTCAAAATAAGTTTACAAAATTAAAATAATAACTTGTTAGAAATAGAAAAAGCCAAAACATTATTAGTGTCTACAAAAAAACAGTTACAGAAATTGCTTATGATTTAGGTTTCGAAAGTTCACAGTAGTTCAATAAACTGTTTAAAAAGAAAATGAGTTTAACACCATTGAAATATAGAGACTCTATAAATTAACTTAAAGGTAGTACGAAAGCTGACATATTTATTTTCGTATTTTTGAATCAATGAAACTCTTATAGTAGAGGGTTAGTGAAACCAAATAAAATTCCTTTTCAAAAGAAAACTACTAAATAATGATTAATATAAGTTTGAAAATGTGAAAATAGCTGATTCTTTACCGCTAGTTAATTCTCTAGATCAGCTTTAGTGTATTTTGGATATGGCATAAGATTTGAATAACATTCCATAAGTTTGACTTATTGAAATTTAAGTTAAACTTATATTTTAACAAGTCTGTGTTATATCTTTAAGGTGCAATACATTCAAAAAATATGGCAGTAGAAAGAATAAATAGAATAAAAGAAGTGTTGGTAATTCAAGGAAAATTGCAAGTTTGGCTGGCGCAAGAACTGGGAAGAAGTACTACTTCTGTAACTGCTTTTTGTAATAACAAAGCACAACCTCATTTAAAAGATTTAAAAAGGATTGCTGAAATTCTTGATGTAGATATTAGAGAGTTATTAGTTTCTACTAAATAGTTGTTTTAGTAAGTTTCTATTTGAAGAGAAATAGTGAAATAGAGTAACGGACTCTTAAAAAGTTAAAATGGTAAGATTTTCTTTCAGAAATAACTATGATTGAATATGGCTATTTAATTTTTAGTAGCTTATTCATACTTTTCTGGAATTATTTATTCTAAGATTATTCTTGTAAAAAACTTCTTACTAATTAACATATTTTAATTAGTAAGAAGTTTTTTTATTTTTGATAGTTAAATAAGTTTAAGGCTTTGTATTATGGGTTAACTTAAATATTAGAAAAAGTTTAATACTGAGCTTAATGACATCTTAGTTACAATCCCTAAGGAAAGTCTTTTTATTGGATCTCTCAAGTTTTGATTCTCTACTGGTTTTACTTTTTCATAGTTATTCTCTACATCTGGTAGTTCCACATAAAATCCAGCTAAAAACTTCCCTGTATTATCATAAAAGTAAAAACCGCACCCTATATCTAGTACATTAGGGAGAATTTGTTCATTTCGAGATAATAACTGAGATTTTAAATAAGGATTAATTAAAATATGCTTTTCTTCTTTCTTGTCTAAAGGAGCTCTGTAAATGACATCAATATTGAATTCATTTACTTCTACTTCTCCATAAGTTCCTGAATAAGCTGTAATTTTTTTTTCTTCAGTTAATGTTGAATTACCAGTAGATTGATTGCTAATGGTTTTAATTGTATATTCTTTTTTTGTTAGTAAATTAAAGTTGTTTGTTTTAGAGTAAGCATAGCTTGTTCCAAACATCCAATTTTTATATTGAAAGTTTGCTCCTAAACCTATTTCTCCTCCTCTAAAAAATGTACTTTGAAAACTCTTGTTCAATGCATCTAAATTAGTACCCAGATAACGTTTAAAGCTCAATGAATTAATTCCTCCGAATAGAAATATAGAAAATTGTTTATATGAAGTATTATTAATATTTTCTTCTATTCTTTTTATTTCAGCTTCATAATTACTAATTTCATGTTTCCAATTTTTATAAAGTATTTTACACTTAAATATTATTTTATTTATAACTCTCTTTTCATCTTCATTATCCTTATCTAAATTTTCGAGCTTATTGATAAACTGTCCAAAGGTTATATTGTCAAATATATCGTACAATTCTTGTTTTAATTTTCCTTTATCATTTAGTTCTTTTGTTTCTAAGTTGATTATATTATTAAATGCCTCATGTAATTCTTTATCTGATTTCTCAAAAAACTTTTCATAAATAGCTAATTTTTCAGTGTAACTTTTTTGATATGCATTAGGTATACCATTTGATGTAGACCAACCAATAAAACCGTTTAAATTACTTGATGGAACAAAATCTCCTTTATTAAATAAACCAGCTAAACCTGATTTATTTTGCCCTTTTAATGAACCTCCATATACTAAAAGATTTTCTTTTCCTAAACTTTTTTGTAGATTATTAAAACTTAAATTAAGTTCTGTTTCTCCTAAATCTGCAGTTATACTTGATCCTCTAAATAAGATTGTGCTTTCACCATCTGCAGACTTTGTTATACCTTGTGAGAATAAGCTTGTTAGAGGAAAGGCAAAAAATGCTAATATTAATAGTTCTTTTTTCATAATATCATCTTTAAGGTAATTTAACTTCTACTTTATAAAACCTGAATCTTCCTTTACTTTTTACAGAAAGCTTCTGGTCTTCTGAAAATAGTTTATTACCGTTTTGAGTAATATTGAATGATCCTTGTAAAAAAGGAATTCCGACCCCCCAAACACTAACAATAACAGTGTCTTTTATACAAATTGTTTCTATTTCTCCTTCATATTCATTCGGGTTGGAAGGAGATTGAAAAGCTTCAATTTCACTGTTTTTTAATCTCTTACTATTTATTCTAAAGGTTGTAACTCTCATTCCTTGAATTAGAGTTATTTTAAATTTAAATTTGAGTTTTGGCATAGCTTTTAAATTATTATTTCTATTTCATTAAACATTAATTTGGATAATAATATGTCTCTTTTTAGTTTAAACGATTTCATAATTAAGTTACTTTGAATTGAATATGCTTGTGTATGACACATAGTTTGTTATAATTCTGAGAGGAACAAATTAGGTGGAATAAAAACGATAGAGTTATGAAAAACCTTATTTTTAATGAGGCTTTTTCCTTATTGTATTTAGTTAAAACCCCTTATATGATTAAGGGTGTTAATAGATATAAATTTATGTTATGTACATTATTAGTTTAGATTTTCGATTTAGTATTTTTGAGTCTAATATTTTATAAAAATGAATGGATTTGTAACTATTGCAGCTGCAGGGAATACCGAACCTCCTGCTTATAAATTAATTATTGATAAAGGTTATAGTATTGAGAAAAAAGGAGATTCTTTACTAGCCCAAAAAGATGATTTAATTTTTTTAGCTTATAGTATATTAGAACTTGCTGGTTTAATTTTTTTATATGAAACTAAAGGAGCTAATTGGCAGGTTGATGATGAAGTTATAGATGAATATTGTGAACTATTTAATGAATGAAAAAGAATCATAATTTATTAAGGGAGCTTTAAAGTGGAGCTCTTTTATAATTTACAATACAAAATAATTACTTTTTAAAAATAAATATCTTCTCAAACAATCTGAAAAATACAATGTGTATTTGTTTTTAATATTTTACTACAAAATAACTCTTAGTAACAACATTTTTATAATCTAGACTTTATAGGTTAAGTAACTTCATGTAAAATTAATTAAAAATCAATGTCATGAGTGGAAATACCAATACTGCAACACAAAATGTTTTAGAGAAATTAAGTAGTTATAATGATCTTCATATGCATCATTTAAGTGGTGAAAAAAATAATAATCCAGAGAATATAACGATGGGTTTTTGTGATATTTTAAATAACCCAGATTGTTTTAATGCGAGATGTATAGTACTTTATCATAGAACCAAAAGACGTTATGAAGGTTTAATGTTTTATAGGAAAACACCTTTTGAAGCTGAAGATTATGAAAACCCGAATGGTAATGAAGAGTTAACTTTTTTAACCAGTAAAGCAATGAAGAATGACTCAATAGGTGATTTAGGAAAAGAAATTCTTAGCCAACTAAACAACTTAACACCTTGGCAATATTTAAATTGTAATCTTTTAGCAACTACGTTGGAGCATAAAAGTGATAATAAATTTTCTAATGACCTTAAGAAAATAGGCGAAGATATAGGAGAAGATTTATTAGAGTCTACTAGTTTACAGACCGGTATTATGAAGGAAGGGGTTAAAATGTCGAAAGAAAGTTACGCTCAAATAAATTATCCAAGAATTAATAAAAATAATTAATGTTTTTATTAAATAGCATGATGTAAATACTAAAACACCTTATGAAGGTGTTTTTTATGTGAAAAATGTAGAATAATATGAAATAAGTGTGATTAATTATTCTTCTTCTGTAGTATCATCATTAAGAAATTCTGGATATAACTTTTTTAATTTCTCTTTTTCTTCTTTCGAAAGTGGAATGAATAATTTAATTATCAAGATAAATACAATTACTATAAGTGTAAATATAAATGTTTCGATTTCTTTAAATCATTTAGTTGCTTCTGAATTAATTTGATAGAGCAAATGATTTAAATTGAAGAGGTTCATAAGACCATCCAACAAAACAAGTATGTATAGTTTGTGGAGCAGCATGATTGTATTCTAATGTATCTATTAATTCTGGCAAAGGAATAATAACAAAAGTTAGTATTAAAATAATTGTTATGAATTTGATAAAAGGAGAAACATTTTTTGTTTCTACGTATTCAATATTAAGTTGATCATAGCTATTTTTCATATGGTAAAAGTAATAAAATATTAGTTGTTGATTATAAGTAGAAACCGAATGGTTTTGGCATAATTGTGGTAAGTAAATTAAATATTTAGAGCTGTTACTTTTTTTAGATATTTTACCTAAGATTACAGCTTTTTATTAAATAAAATACTTAGCTAACATTTGAAAATATGAAAAAGAACTTGATTATATTATTTTTGATTTATAGTTGTTCTAATAGTAAATCTAATTCAACTATAGAGAATTATAGAATAAAGCCTCTTGATACTTTAAAATTTTCGTATCATGGTTTTAATAACGGTGCTAAACTTAATTTAATTAGTAATGGGTTTTTTATAAATGAAGACTACGTTTATGGTTGTGTAGGTGGTGGGTTTAGAAAAAAGGTCTTTGGAAAATATCAAATCAAAAACAATCAACTAACGCTACTTCCTGAAAAAATAAAATATACTGAATTTCCTTTAGATTTTGAATCTAAACCTAAAACCAGTAATGTTTCTTATGGTCCAGATTCACTCAAGATAAAAACCAAATTTCAAATTGTAAAATGGGGGGATAATGAATATTTGTTATCAGATTATTTTCATTTTGGTTGGGGGATAGGAAAAGAAAATGATTACCTCAGATTTGCTGACTATTTAAATGATGGCTCTGAACCTAAAAGTAGTGGAATGTATTTGGTTAATAAAACTAATGACCCAATTACTACAGAATTTGATTTAAAACAAATACCCAAGAAATGGCAAAAACACTTTTTAAAGGAACCTATTTCTGCAAAAATAAAAAGTATTGAGAAAATTATTGACTCTAATGATGATGATTATATTTATTGGAAAATAGAATTAGATAAAGGTGAAAAGGATAGAATGAATAAACGATTGACACTAGTAACCAAAAACGAAGAGTTTTTTATTGAAGTAGACTCTGTTTTGATTAATACTAGCTATGGTACTACTAATATGTATGATTTTTCCCCTAAAAAGTTTCCAATAGGAACTGAATTAAGAACGAAATGGAAATGAACTTTTCTTTTATTTTACAAACATAATTATTTGTATTAGTGGTGTTGTAAGGATGTTATTTTATGAGGTAAAAGAATATTCCTGAAGATAATATGAAATATAGAATGTAGTAATTTATATTTCTTAAGGAGCTTTTTGTATTTGTTCTCCAGTGCCAAGATTCTATTGATAAAGAGATAAATAAAGCAACGTACGACCAAAAATATATTGTATATGTATTTTCTGAACTAATTAATTCTGATAAAAATAATGATGTTGAAAAAGATAAAGTTGTCAATAAAATTATAATGACAATATTTTTTTTCTTCATAATTTTAAATTTATAAAACTCCTGTTATAAGAATATATTTTATTAGTATATATAATTTATTAAATCTTGTAAACTAATATCGTAAACGGCCATTATAACCCTAGTAATACTTAGGCTAAAAAGTAAAAATACAATGAATGATTTTACTGTAAATATACCGTATTTATCATTAAGTATTTTTTGTGGTTCTCTTGAGTTTTCTGCTAAGTACGCTTGGTGATGAATTGTTTTAAATGAACAGTTTGGGCATTCTTCGTAATTTTCCTCATATTGCGTATTACAAACTGGGCACGTGATTATTGGTGTAGTCATGACAATTTTTAACCAAATATAAGTAAAATGCTATGGAAAAAATAGATTTAAAAATTGTACAACTCTTAGCTAAAGGATACAAACAAAATGAAGTTTCTAAAGAATTAAAAAATAAAGGAGTTGTACCCAATAGTATTTCTATTATTGAAAAAAGAATAAATAAGTTGAAAAAGAAATTTAATGCGAAAACTAATTTTCATTTAGCTGTGTTATTAACTAAAGAAGAATTTATATAGCAAAAAAAAGAAGCGTCCCCCCGGATAACTTCTTTTTTAACTAATTAATCTAACTATATAATGAAAAAAACAAAATCTTTATTTATACTTCAAATATAGATTAGTGAATTGGTTATTGTTTTGAATATTAGATGAAGTAATTTAATGTGGTGGTGAATAGTGGTTTAGTTGCTTTGAAATAAAGTAAAATACTTTTAGGAAGTAGGATAAAGAAAGTTAAAAACATTTTTGTTTGCCTTGATTTGAGATTATGATGTGTAATTGATGGTTTTATTTAATTTATTTTTTGATGTTTAACTAATTCTATAATTTCATTGGCTCCATTAATATTAGGATTGAGCTCGATGAGATTGTAAATATTTTCCAAGATTTCACTTAAGATTTTTTCTTTTTTAGGTTGCTTTTTAGCAATTAGAAGAGCGTTTATGTAAATATCCGTAGCTTCTATTTCCTTACCTAATATTAGTGTTGCTAGTCCTTTATTAGCTTGTACCCATGCTAGAGGAAATAGCTCATTAGATTTGTTGCAATATTGAATACATTTTTGATATTCTCCTTTTAAAAATTTAGACCATCCTAGTTTTCCATATAATTCTGCTTTTTCCTGTTTGATATTCTTTTTTTTAACTATTTCGGTTTTAACTATTGCTACTACTTCAATACTGATGTTAAGTCCATTTAAAGTACTCGGGTTTTTGATTCCTAAATAATATGTGCCTGTTTTTACGTCGTCAATTCTAACAGCAGCTTGTTTTGTGTTTTCAACCATTCCTTCTGTATAGTATTGATATCTTGTTTTGTTAATAAATGCATTTTTATTAAAATTATCTAATAGATAAACATCTACAGAAGCTGAGCCTTGAGGTATTTTAATTGCAGTTAAAATATTAGAACTAAAACCACTAGGGTCAGCTAAAAGACCTGCTAATTGTATAGCTAGGTTTAAGTTTTTTGTTCCTCCTTTACCAGCTGATGTTGAAAAGCTGTAATACCAATGATCGGTATTTTTAGGTAAATCTATTTTAATATATACCCTTGATTTTCCTCCAAAATGAGAACGAGCTCCACCATTAATGTATAGATCTCGTGTTTCTATTATATTTTTTGTTTTATATGTAAATCCTGATTCTTGTGAATAACAGAATTGAATTAGAATTAATGTAATTAAGTTAATTATTGTTTTTTTTATATTCATTTTTTTAATGTTGATAGCATCTACCATTAGAGCTTTTTGTGTGTCTTCTACATCTTCTGCCGGATTTTGTCCTGCCTGAACATTGTACTGAGTAGTTTCTTTTTTTTGATGTTGTTGTTTTTTGAAAGTGTAGCTTATTTACTACCTCTTTTTTATTTGATGTTGTAGTTTTGGGTTTGCAAACTTTACAAGCTGAAAACCCTAGAGATATTGCTTTTTTTAAATTGATTTCCTTTTTAGAGTAACTTAAATATCTACATTTTTCAGTATGGTATTTTTTACCTGTTTTAGTTATAAAAACTGTTTGTGCGTTAATACAGCTTGTGGTAATAAATATTACTACAAAAATTAAAAGTCTAATATGTTTTTGTTTGATGTTAATATGCTTAGTTTAAAATAAAGTTTCTAATTGTGTTATCCATATTGCTTGGTAATTCTGCTCCGTAAATTTCATATTTTTTAATTCCCATATTTTCAAGCCATTTACTCCAGTATTTTTTAACTACATCTTGACTATAAGGGTTTCTTTTTTTATCGTGGTTTACTAAACCTATAACCAATACTTCTAAATTGTTTAATTTTTTTGAAGCTGGTATAAAACCAAATCCTTTCTTCTCAAAGGTTTCTTCCCAACGACTATTATTTAAACCGAAGTTTCTAAGTGTGCGAGGTGTTATAAAAGAAGTTAGATTTTTTTCTTTTAATTTGGTATCAGTGTGAAACATGTAGCCATCTGTTAGTATTACTAAAATATTTCTATTGCATTCTTTTATACAATATCTCTTCGCTTTATCTTTAAAAAAGCGCCATGTATCCGAACCTAAATATTTCCCATTTTCTTTTGCTAGGGTATAAATTTCTTTAGGTATAGTTGTGTATTTTTTTTTAGTATTTTCAATTAATTCTTTAGTTAAGTTTTTTGTAAAAGAGACTTTTAATTCCTTTGATTTTTGATTGATAGTAATATTTGCAGGTGCGGGTTCGAAATATATTTGCATGTCATCGTTTATTAATACCAGTTTCTTGTTTTGTATATGTTCTAAAAAGCTATTTGAGATTGAGTTTATATAGCCTAAATCTCTTTGAAAGTATTCCATTGAGGTATTCGGGTATTTTTTTTCATCAATCCTATCCGATAGATCAAGTAGTATACTAATGTTAAGGTTATTTTTTTTGTTTTTCAATAAATATTCTGGACATTCTCCTTCTTTTTTTGTTTCTTTTATTACTGCTTGTAAATCTTTTTTTTCCTTCTCGTTATTGGTACAGGAAATAAAAACTATTAAAACTATTAAAACAATGTTATTGATTGTGTTTTTTAAACTCATAAGGTTAGTATTAAGATGCAAAAATTTTATTTTGATAGTCATTATTTGAACCTACTTCTTTTATGTGGTTATTGTAAGTTTCATTACATTCATGAATAAGGTCTTTCTTTTTGTTAAATGAGCCGTGTAAGTTTTGGTTAATTGAAGTGACCCAGCCTTGCATATATTCTGAAGCATATAAATGATATTCTTTAATAGGAATTATAACACCATTTATGAGTCTTTTTAATTCTTCTATTTTTCCTTTAACCTTTTCGACATTTTCTTTTAATTCATGAAGTTTGTTGTCTAATAGCTCTAGATTTTCTTTTTCTATTTTAATTTTGCTATTGCGTTGAACTATAGCCATTTTTATTTTGTCTTTTTCTTTATGTTCTTTCATTATAAAGTCAAAAACTAACCCCCATATAATATATACTATAAAGCCCGCGAAAATAATACCCCAAAAGGCTACTTTTTGGAATGCAATTGATAAAGAAAACTCGGGAGAATTTATACTTCTTGTAAGGTCATATAAGTTATTCTCTATTTGATATGCCAATATTGCATCGAATATAAAAGTAACTATGAATAAAGAAGTTATTTTTAAAGAATTACTTATGCTTTTATATTCACTAAACATATGAATTAAAAAGCCTAATCCCATAAAAACAAATGGAATAAATGTAACGAACATTCCTTCTAGTGGTCCGTCATTCCATGATTTTGTAAAAGCATTTGCATCTAGAATTGATTGTATGACACCGTCTCCTATTTCAAATTTTTTGAAAAAAGCGGAGTATGCTGTAGAAACATAGAATGTGATTAAGTATAGGGTTATAGGTATTATTAAAGCTATTCCAATCCAGAATTTAATTGAAGCTCCTTTTTTTGCGTCTATGCCATATTTTTCAGGATTGTTAGGTATGTCTGCAATTTCATGTTTTAAAATTTCAATAGTATTTTTTCTTTTTTCTTTTTTCTCAACTAGATTGTTAATTACTACGGACTTTGTTTTTACTTCAGTTTCTTTTTCTAATTTTTGGATTCTAAGAGGCTCTCTATATTTTTCTTGTTTTATTTCATTTTCTTTTTCTTCATTTTGAAATTTTGCATAAATGGCCTGCAAACATATGTTAAGGGCAGTTTTATCGCCAAAATTTCTAGTACTGTCTCTAAATCCAGCTTCATGATAAGTTTGTTTTCGCTCTCGATCATCTAAATTAATTACTTTGGTATTTTGGTATTCTTGTGTAGCAACACTTGTGTTTGTTTGCACCAAATCTTTTAATTTTTTTAGCATGATTTATAATTCTTTTAAAACTTTTTCTAGAGGTATTTTTTCTTCAACTGTGTTTAAAAAATAATTAGATAAATCATCTATATTACTGTTTTTAAATCCAAACAACTTGATGTATTTTTTAAGTGTGTTACGCTCGTTGTCGTCTACCTTTCCATCTGCCCAAATCATTTGACTGAGTTGATATAAATATGTGATTTTTTGAATTAATGATTCAGGTATGTTTTTCTCAATTGAAGAAGGGTTAAGTAAAAGGTTGTCTAATGTTTCTTTAGGAACGCCTCTTTCTTTAGCAAAATCGTAAAGCATTTTTAATTCTAAATGATGAAAGTTATCATCTGTAAAAGCCATGCTGTATAATCTTAAGAAATGGGCTTTAAGTTCTTCTGATATATTATGCATTTGTAGTTGGTTTTTAGTTAAGTTTTTTATTTCCTATGCTTAAATATGTTTCAGCTCTTTTGCCTTCAAGTTCTGCTAACTTTAAAAGAGCTTCTTTAACTTTTATTCTACGATTGTTTTCTTTTGAGTAGGTAAATATTCCTTTTATGAAAAGATAGGTTCTTGTTAAAGGGAAGGTTAAAGTTGTTAAATCTGCTAGGTTAGCTATTATTGCATTTGTAATTGATTTTTTACCACCTCTAGAATAACCTCCCAACCAAATAAGATTTAGCCCAAGATATTTACTAAATGAAATGTTTTCTACACTGTTTGCAGCTTCTTTATGTTCATTTTGTCTATGTAAGCAACCGTTTGCAGATATTTTTAAAGTTTCATTAAATAAATTATTGACTTTGTTTACTAAAGTTGTTAATTGGTTAATCTCTTTTTTATTTGATTGTTCATCAATTTCAAGGATATCACATACGTCATCAACTTTATTATTGAATTGAGTAATCATGTTAAATAACTTATTGGATTCTGAAGTGTCTAAATAACCATCAGAAATAAAGCCGTTAGCTTCATTTTTGATAGTAGTATATAGGCCTGAAAGTTTTATTATTAAAGTATTGGGTTTGTGCCCCGTTTGGAAGTTGATGGCTTTATCAAAATCTGTTTTATATGGAGTGCGAACTGATTTATTATTGATAGCTCTTCGGTATGGTGTGGAGTGATTATCATTAAAAAGTTGATTACTGACTACTTTTCCTAAATCTCGACCAACTTGATTTACAGCGCTTTTTAAAAAACTCATAATAAATTAATTTTTACATCCGTTTTTATTACAAGTAATTTTACTACTAGAGTTAGTCCAATGTTCTGGGTGATCCTGTGTGTTAAATCCACATCCAGTAGTTCCTCCTTTTTGTCCTCTATGAATTTCCCCTGTTGGTGTATGTTTTACTGCCATAATTTTTAATTTAAGTTTAGTGTTTCAAACTTAAATTAAATGAAAAAGAAAGCCTTACGGTTTTTCACAAGTTGATTGTAGTTTCTAAAAAGAGGGTTAAAAAAAATATGTTATTCCTACAATTAGAATAACATATTTACTAATTTTTATATTTCCTAAAAATAAACAGTTTGTATTGCTGTTTAAATTGAAGAAGGAATTTAAAAAGGTTATATAAAACCAGAATCGTTTGCTAATGTGATTAAGTGCGGTTTGTTTTTTGCTCGAAAAAGATCTTTTAATTTATTTATCTTTTTTTCTACTGAACTTACGCTACTAGGTGTAATATTGTTTTGTGAGAAATAAAGGCTTATTTCTTTGTCTGTATATCCCTCAGCTATTTTTTTTATTAATAGTATATCGTACTCATCGATATTACTGTTATTGGATGTTTTTATTGCTTTTTCAACCAAGGATGAGAGAAAAGGTTTGTTGTTAGGAATGTTATTAATTGCTTTTTGAAGATCTTTTAAACCATGACGTCCTTTACATACATAAGCATTTACTTTGTAGTTATGTATGAGGTTTCTTACTCTTTGCAAACGATCTTCTACAGAGTAAACAATTACGGGCATTTTTATGTTTTTTTCATACAGTGCCTTTACTAATTCTTCTCCTGATTTGTATTTTTGAGTTCTATAATCATCTTTAAACGATAAATCGGTAATTAGTAAGTCATAAGGCGCTTTGTCTAGAATTGCTTTTTTGACTTTTAGAAAGGCATCGTCGCAATACTGTACTTGATCTATTTTTGTAACTCCTATTTCTTTTAACATTGTATAGACACCTTTGTTGATGTCGTCCATATCTTCTGCTACCAATACTTTTTTATACATACTAAACGGTTATTTTTGTTTTGAATCCTTTTGATGGTTCTGATTCAAAAGTAATTTTTCCGTTGATGGACTCTATACGGTTTTCCACATTTAATAATCCATTCTTTTTGGATAATACACTTCCTATTCCGTTGTCTTTGTATAGTATTTCTAGTTTTTTTCCATTTTTTTTAAATGCTATTGTAACTAATGTTGCTTGGCTATATTTAGACATATTCGTCATTAATTCTTTTAATACTCTATATAGCATATTTTTTTTATGAATTGAAATACCTTTCCAATCAACAGTATTTGCTTGTGAAGCTATTGAAGTTTTATTGGTACGGTAGCTATCAAATAAATCGTTTAAAATTTCAAGGAAATTCATTTCGTTATTTATAACATAATTATCTCTAGAAATGTTTCTTGCTTTGTTGTATACTTCATCTAGGTCATCTAAAATTTCGTCAGTTATATTATTTGTTGATTGTATTTTTGACATTACCTGGTATATGTCGTTTGCAATTACATCGTGAACTGTTTTTGAAATTCTTCCTTCTGTTTTAATTACGTTTTCTACTATTTTCTTTTTGTTTTTTTCTCTGTAAAAGAAATATCCTCCTATTGATAGTAAGAATATGAATGCTCCTATGGATTGATATAAAAGCTTTAATTTTTTTTGCTTTTCTGCTTTTAGTTCGCTATCTTTTGCTTTTAGTTGTTCTTGTGTATAATTATATTTAGCAGAAATAAATTTCCTTCTTTTAGCTTGTTCTAAATTATCAATGCTGTCTTTTAGGTTTATATAGTCTAAGAAATATTTTTCTTTTTTTAGTTTTACAAAGTTGTTAAGTGCATTAAGTTTGTATTTAGGGATATTAATTTTTTTAGATAAAAGGTATCCTTTTTTAGCGTACTCTAAAGCTTTGTCATTGTTGTTGTTATCAAAATAATAGTTGAAAATATGACTGATACTTGTGTAAATTAAAATTGATTTTTGTTTGAACTTACGAAATTTGAGTGCTTTTTTCATATTGATTAGGCCACTATCAATTTTTAACTTGCTTTGAGTGTATCCAAGATTATCAAGTGATTTTGCAATTTTAAGACTATCTTTTATCTTTAAACTTAAATTAAATGCTTTGTTTAATTCTCGTATTGCTTTGTTGTATTCTTTTTTATGGGTATAAAGAACGCCCAAATTATTATGTAAAGCCATTTTTTCATTTAGCATGTTTTCTTTAAGTAGGTTACTTAATTTTTCATAATACCTAATAGCTGTATTGTAGTCTTTTTTTAACCTATTTATTTTACCTAAATGGTTGTATAGCGTTATTTGATATATATTGGAGCTAATACTATTTTGTAGTTTTAATGCAGCAATAGCTGTTTGTTCACTTTCAGAATATAGTCCAATCTTAAATTCAATATTGGCTAATAAATAAAGATTGTAAATAGCTTTTAAAGTATCCTTATTTTTTAAAGTTAATTTTTGATTTAGCTGGATGTATTTGTATGCTCCTGAGAGGTCTTTATTCTTTTCTGGATATTGAAGTAATGTTAAATAATAGTTTGTACTATCGATTGCTTGTTGACTATATGAAGAAAAGTAAAAAAGTATTGTAAAAAAGAGAAATGATTTCTTTAAATTTTTCATTCCTCTAAGGTAGTAAAACTTATAAAAAGATATTTTGAAATTTAATTCTTTTTGGTTGAGGAGTTGGTAAAATTTCACCACCTTCTCCGCAACATTTTTTGTTTTCTTTTTTGACTGTGTTTTTTTATAAGTATGTTATTATCTGTGCACGAAATTAAAACTGTGTTGAAGGTAATAGCAATGATTAATAGACTTCTTTTTATTTTTTTTAATGGTTAGCAAGGTAAAAAGAATGAAGCTATAAGCTTCATTCTTTTAAAATAATACTATTAACTCCCTTTCGGAGGAGGAGGAGGAGGGATGATGTCTTCTTCCTCGTCGCAACATTTTTCAGTTTCTGTTGATGATTGTAGTTCTTTATTGATTGTTGATTTGGTATCGTTTTTTATGATTTCATCTTCGTCTGTACAAGAGAATAATATTAAATTGAGAAAAACCGTAAAAATTATTAATCCTATTTTTTTCATTTTGTTTGGTGTTAAATTTTAAACATTAGTGTTGCTGTTCGATTATTTCATCGAATCAATTATGATGTGTTTAAACATTTTTTAAAAGGCCTTTTGGAAGTGTAAGAGATGAGTGTTAAGCGAGAATGCACTTCCAGGTTCAAGCTGCTGAATACTCAGTTCTTATAGTAGAAATGAAGATTGTTTTGTTAGCTGTATTTGAGCTGATTAGTTCTTCAATTCTTGTACAAATGAAATTAAAATTGATAGGAAGGCTAGGAATAATAAAGGAAACAACTGGGAAAGTTTTAGGAAGCTACATTTCCTATTATTTTCCGAAATTTAGATTATCAAAAACTAAACTATTATGCATAAAGAAATCGTAAATAAAGCTTTTGAAAAAACTAAAGAAAGAGCTGAAAAAGAAAGTGGAGTTGTATTGTCTAAAACAAGATGTTCTGAATATTTGTCTACTATTTTGCAAGACGAGTATAATATTATTTATGGAGAGAAAAGCTTACGGGATGTTTCTAATGAGAAATCAAAAATTAATCAGCCAAAAGTTTTAGAAGCTTTATGTAAATTTTTGGATTATGATAATTATGAGGCTTATGTTGAAAAGTATAAAAAAGGTGTTTTAATTGATGAAGGTGATGATGAAGAAGATAAAGGGAGTTTATTTTCTAAAAAGAAATTGATTATTGTTGTGTCTTTTGTTGTTCTTTTAATTAGTTGTGTTTCTGTTTTTTCGATAAAGAAGCAGCGTTGGATGGTTTGGAAGGGAGATCGTTATGAAGAGGTCTCTTTTGATACAAAGAAGTATGGAATAGGTGAGTTGAAGTTGTATAAAGAAGAAAGAATAAAAAACTTTGAAAAAATTGAAGCCGATTGTAATTATCCTTTTTTTGGTCCCGGAGGGAAAGTTAATGTATGGTACTATAAAAATAGTAATGGTGAATTGGAGTTATTTAGTTCTGTTGGGTTGCACCCTGAAACTGGAAAAACCTTAAGGCCAATTACTAATTATATGATTGAAAAATATATCTGTATTAAATAAATAAACTTTCAGGTTCTTTTATCTTTACTTTCTTTTTAGAATGCTATTAAATTAAAGAGTTGACGCATGTGTGAACGCACTCGTTTTACATAACGTTGTTCAAGTTCTTTTGCGTTGAGGTTGGTTATTGCATGGAGTTTAGTTTGTAGTTGTTTTTATTCGCATAGTTATTGTATTAAATTGTTAATAATCATCAAGACGAAAGTAAAAATCAACTATACTATTCTTAAAAGGTGCTTTATGAAAGTGTCAGTTGAACTGACACTTTGAAAAATAACTGTCGATTAACTGACAGGTTAAATCAAATTGTATCGAATTAGATGAACTTCTAAAAACGTGAAAACCACATAAATCATAAGACTTATGTGGTTTTTTAAGAGTTTTAATACTCTTTTTTGTGACCTCGACAGGATTCAAACCTGTAACCTCTTGAGCCGTAATCAAGTGCGCTATTCAGTTGCGCCACGAGGCCGTTTTGCGGGTGCAAATATATGAATGTTTTTTAATTCTAAAAAATAAAAAAACAGTTTTTTTTGATTTTTTATTTGACCTATGAATTTACTTCTTCGTTAAAGTCATGAATTATTTTTTGAGCATCCTCAAAATCAGATTTATAGATAAATAAATCGCTTGAAGCTCCAGTAGTTCCAAAACCAGCAAGTCTTCCAGATTCTTTATCGTCTTTTATTAAAGTTGCTATTTTGGCTTGGTCAAGTAAGTAAGCAAGTCTGTTAATTAAGATAGAAGTTCCTGTGTAAACTTTTATATGTTCTTTCATAATAATAAAAATTTTAATCCAACGAATTTATTGTAACAAAGGCTCGCCATCCAATAATTGCTAATTGAAATTTTGAAGCCTTAGAAATATCCAATTCTTTTTTAGTAAAAGAAGGTAAAAGAGCTTTGTTTAGTTTGGCTAAAAATTTAAATACTAGTTTTTTCATTGTAAGTTGATTGTATATCAAAAATACTGAAAAAAAATTAGTTTTATTCTAGGGAATGAATTCAATTCACTCCCTAGAAATAGCTAGGTAGTTGTTTTACTTTTTCTTTTTTATCAATTTTTAGTAATACCCTAATAGGTGTTAAATATTCAAATAAATTACTAATGTTCTTTTTTGTTAGTCTGGCAGTCCCCACAATAGTTTTACAATCCTATTAATCCCTATTTTGTGGGGTAAACCAGTGCTAATTAACTTTTTCTTTTCATAATAATCACAATTTCTTTTTCAATAACAAATGTTCATAGCTTTTAAAATCTTTTCATAGACAAGTTTTTAATTTTCTTCATGTTTTTAGCAGTTTTTATGGTTTATATAAAATACTTTAAAATCGGTCTGTAATTTTTCTTCTTTATTTATTACTGAACTTAAACTCCCTAAAAATAATATTGTGGTTTTAAGTTTTGATTAAAAGAATAAATGAGTAATCAGAGTAACAATTTTTATAGCAATAATAATTAGTTTTAAAGTGATAACAATCATTAGTTTTTTTGTGTTTTTTGGTTAGTTTAATTAGTTGATTTCTTAATTGTTTTTCGAATATATGAGAAAGGAAACTATAGCACCAAAGCTTTTAAAAAGAAATAATTAAATTGAATTTTAAATTAAAGTTTAAAAAGTTGTTTTGGTTTAAGGTTATAACTTTATTCTCTTTGTTGTTATTTTAATTTGTAGTGTTTAAGTCTGTTTATTGTTTTAAGTTGTAATTAAATAAAGGGTTTTTTTTTCTTGTTTTAAAAAAGTAAAGGAAAATGTAGATCGAAAAGAGAGGGTTTTTAAGGTTTTGATTTTTTGAGGGCTTAAAAAATTTAAAAAAAGTAGTGTTGTCAAGGAGGATTTAGAGCTTGTGTATTTTCGAGTCAAAGCGCTATCTTCGCAAAAAAAATATATGAGTTTAGTTTATATAATCTTAGGATTACTATTGTTGGTACTTGGAGGAAATTGGTTGTTAAAAGCAGCAGTAGGTTTGTCATTAAAGCTAAACATACCAAAAATAGTTATTGGTATGACTGTTGTGTCTTTTGCAACGTCAGCGCCAGAGTTAATAGTAAGTGTAAAATCAGCTTTGGAAGGTGCTACTGGATTGGCAGTTGGAAATGTAATAGGTTCAAATATTGCAAATATAGGTTTGGTATTAGGAATTACAGTTATTTTGTCAACAATTGAAGTTGAAAGAAGTTTCTATAAAACCGATTGGCCAGTAATGATGATTGCTTCTGTATTGTTGTATTTTTTTATAGCTTTTGATAATATAATTCAGCAATATGAAGGGATAATCTTATTTTCTATGTTAATTGTATTTTTAATTTACTTACTGCGTTTTCAAAAGACAGCAGTAGTAGATGAAATGCCAGAAGATGATGAAGAATTACCATTGTATAAAATAGTACTATTCTTAGTAATTGGAGGATTAGGATTATGGGGAGGATCAGAACTTTTAATAGATGGATCGGAAAGTTTAGCAAAGAACATGGGAGTTAGTGATGCTGTTATTGGTGTGACGGTAGTTTCGGTAGGAACAAGTGTACCAGAGTTAGCAGCTTCTATAATAGCAGTTATAAAAAAGGAAAAAGCAATTTCATTAGGGAATTTAATAGGGTCTAATGTATTTAATATTTTGGCAGTATTAGGAATTACGGCAATAATTACTCCTGTTGAAGTTAAACCAGATGCTTTAAGTTTAATTAATAATGATATCTATTGGATGTTAGCTATTTCATTTATAGTATTACCATTAGTGTTTTTCCCAAAGAAATTACGTTTGAATTGGAAAGACGGAATCATTTTGCTAGGAGCATATATTTTCTTTGTATATCAAACATTAGCATAAAAATAAAATCCCGCATTTGCGGGATTTTTTATGAATTCAAAAACTAAAAATCTAATTAGATTTTTGCGCTTTTTACAGTATCGATAATTCTACCAGCTACTTTGTATGGATCAGCATTAGAAGCAGGTCTTCTATCTTCTAACCAACCTTTCCAACCTTGCTCAACGGTAATAATTGGAATTCTAATTGAAGCTCCACGGTCAGATACACCATAACTGAAATCGTTAATAGAAGCAGTTTCGTGTAAACCAGTTAATCGTTGATCGTTATATTCTCCATAAACGTCAATATGTTCTTTAGTAACAGGTCTAAAAGCTTCACAAACCTTTTCATAAGTTTCCTTGCTTCCACAAGTTCTTAATAAAGTGTTTGAAAAGTTAGCATGCATACCAGAACCATTCCAGTCACCTTTTACAGGTTTAGGATGATATTCAATGTAGTATCCAAATTTTTCAGTTAATCTATCTAATAAATAACGAGCTACCCATATTTCATCACCAGCTTTTTTAGCTCCTTTAGCGAATAATTGAAATTCCCATTGCCCTGAAGCTACCTCTTGATTAATTCCTTCAAAAACTAAACCAGCAGCAATACATAGGTCAGCATGCTCTTCAACGAAATCACGTCCATGTGTGTTTTTACCACCAACAGAACAGTAGTACATTCCTTGAGGTCCAGGGTATCCTCCAATAGGGAATCCTAAAGGTAATTGAGTGTGAGTGTCCATGATGAAATACTCTTGCTCAAAACCAAACCAAAAATCATTATCGTCGTCATCAATCTTAGCACGAGCATTAGATACGTGTGGAGTTCCATCAGCATTTAATACTTCAGTCATTACTAAAAAACCATTCTCACGAGCTGGGTCTGGATAAATAGCTACGGGCTTTAATAAACAGTCAGAATCTCCTCCTTCTGCTTGTCTTGTAGATGAACCGTCAAAAGACCAAATTGGACAGTCTTCTAATTTCCCACTAAAATCTTCAACAACTTTAGTTTTACTTCTCATGTTTTGAGTTGGATAATAACCATCCAACCAAATGTATTCTAATTTAGATCTAGTCATGATTTTTATTTTGTTATTGTTTTTGAATTAATTACAATGCAAATATGTGTTATTTTTTTTATACCCTAAAATTTTTAGGGGTGTTTTTAAAAATGTTAACTTTAATTTAAATTTAACCCTTAAAAAAATAGGGTTAAATATATTTTTGATATTTTTGAGGTGGTTTAATAGTAAAATAATAAAAATGTCTACTATCCGATTTAGAGCTTTAGAACAAACATTACATAGAAAACCAATTTTGGTTGAAGAAAAAGGAAGAAGATCAGAATTATTTGCGCAAAATGTTTTTAATGAGCAAGCTATGCGTAAACACATGACGAAAGAAGCCTATAATGCAGTTCAGAATGCAATTGAGCTAGGTACTAAGATAGATAGAGGAATTGCAGATCAGATAGCGCTTAGTATGAAAGAATGGGCATTGTCAAAAGGAGCTACACATTATACACACTGGTTTCAACCATTAACAGGAGCCACAGCAGAAAAACATGATGCTTTTTTTGAGCCAATAGATGGAGGAGGGGCTATGGAGCGTTTTGATGGTGGACAATTAGTACAACAAGAACCAGATGCGTCTAGTTTTCCGCACGGAGGAATTAGAAATACATTTGAAGCTCGTGGTTACACAGCTTGGGATCCAACTTCACCAGCTTTTATTTATGGTACAGCTTTATGTATTCCAACGGTATTTGTAGCATATACGGGAGAGGCGTTAGATTACAAAACCCCTTTATTAAGAGCATTGCATGAAGTAGATAAAGCAGCTACGGCAGTAGCAAAATATTTTGATAAAAATGTAAATAAGGTAAATGCGACTTTAGGCTGGGAGCAAGAGTATTTCTTAATAGATATGGCTTTGGCAAAGTCACGACCAGATATTAGTTTAACCGGGCGAACATTACTAGGGCATTCATCAGCAAAAGGACAGCAACTAGATGATCATTATTTTGGAACTATTCCAACACGTGTCTTGAATTTTATGCGTGATTTAGAGCAAGAGAGTTTAGTGTTAGGTATTCCTGTAAAAACACGTCATAATGAGGTAGCTCCAAATCAATTTGAATTAGCTCCTATTTTTGAAGAAGCAAATTTAGCAGTAGATCATAATTCTTTATTAATGGATGTAATGAAAAAAGTAGCTGAAAGACATTCCTTCAAGGTACTTTTTCACGAAAAACCATTTGCAGGAGTAAACGGATCAGGAAAACATAATAATTGGTCTTTAGCAACAAATACTGGAGTAAATCTATTAAGTCCAGGAAAAACGCCAATGCGTAATTTGGAGTTTTTAACTTTTTTTATCAATACAATAAAGGCGGTAAATGATTATGAAGAGTTATTGAGAGCTTCTATTGCAAGTGCTAGTAATGATCATCGTTTAGGTGCAAATGAAGCACCACCAGCAATTATATCTGTTTTTATAGGGTCTCAATTATCTTCCGTATTGGATGAATTAGAAAATGTAACTAAAGGTAAAATTTCCCCTAAAGAAATGACTGATTTAAAGTTGAATGTAGTAGGGAAAATTCCAGAAATATTATTAGATAATACAGATAGAAATAGAACATCACCTTTTGCATTTACAGGAAATAAATTTGAATTCAGAGCAGTAGGTTCAACAGCAAACTGTGCTAATGCAATGACTGTATTGAATACTATTGTAGCAAAACAATTAATCGAGTTTAAAAAAGAGGTAGATGCTTATATAGATAAGCATTCAGTAAAAAAAGATGATGCTATTTTTAATGTTTTAAGAGAATATATAAAAGCTTCAAAAGGTATACGTTTTGAAGGAAATGGTTATGGAAAAGAATGGGAAGCAGAAGCAAAAAAGAGAAAATTAAGTAATCATAAAACTACGCCAGAAGCATTACAGGCTAAAATATCAAAGCCTACAATTCATTTGTATGAAGAGATGAATATAATGAATGAAGTAGAATGTAAGGCTCGTTATGAAATAGAAATAGAGGAATATAGTTTACGACTACAAATAGAATCCAGAGTTTTGGCTGATATATCTAGAAATCATGTAGTGCCAACAGCGATAAAATACCAAAATATTTTGGTAGATAACGTGAAAGGTTTAAAAGAAATTTATGGAACTTCTTTTAAAACAATAGCAAAGGAGCAAATGACTCTTATTGAGTCAATTTCTGAGCATATTGAAAAAATAAATCATTTAGTAAGTTTAATGATTGAAGAAAGAAAGAAAGGGAATGCAATGAGTAATTCAGATAAAAAAGCATTTCATTACTGTAATAAAGTAAAGCCTTACTTTGATAAAGTACGTTATCATTGCGATAAATTAGAGTTGATGGTAGATGATAATTTATGGCCCTTGGCTAAATATAGAGAATTACTTTTTACAAGATAAATACGATGCTATTTAAAGAAATATCTTGTTTGAAAAAGGGGGAAAACCCCTTTTTTTTATGCTTGTTATAGAATAAAAATTCTCTTTCTTTCCCCTATAATTCCTTGTTTTTTTAATTTTTTGAAAAATGAAAAACAAAGCTATGTTGTTGATTACTATTTTAATAAAAGGCTAAAATTTGTATCTTAGCTATGTTTAAACACGCAAACTATATATAGTTTTTAGTACTACCTTTATAACAATATAATAGGTTGATGAAAATGAAAAGATGACACACCTCAGTCATATCATTTTACCCTAGTAATTTTATTCTACCCCAATTTTAATAGCACCCCATAATCGTTATAAACTTAGTTATAGCGGATAAATATGGTGTGTTAAAAATTTAACTAACGTATTTTAAAATTATTAATTATGAAAAAATTATTAATAGTAGCTTTATGTTTAGCTACAAGTATGGCATTTTCGCAGGCTCGAAATGTTCAAACAAGTCAAGGAAATGAAGGAGCTATAGCTAAAAAGGCTGGAGTGTCAGAGCATGCAATGGAGAGACCTTTACAAGAAAGGCCAACATGTCCAGAGTGTGAAGTAGTACAAGCAGATTGTGCTCCAGATGGCTTTATTCCAGCAGATAAGAATAAAGTTAGTATTCAGCAAGTAGGTGATAACAATGAGGCGAAAGCAACTCAAAGTGGTCATCGTAATATGTCGTTAATAAGACAAAACAATACTGCTGGTAGTGTTGCACCACCAACAGGTAATTTAGCTTCAACAGATCAAGGAGGTCAAAGAAACGGAGCAAATATTAAACAATATGGTGATGACAATACATCTCGTATTTTCCAAAGAGGTAATGATAACTATGCCAAAGTAGATATAGGAGTTGGGCATGCTGAAGGAAACTTAACATATGCCTTACAAGTAGGAGATGGGAATAAAGCTTCTCAAAAACAGCGATATGATAATAATAAAGCTGCTTTATACCAATGGGGTAACAACAATTCGGTTGTTCAAGACCAGTCTAGTGGACCAAATGGTTCTAGTGGTAGTGAGGCTTTTGCTAATCAAGTAGGAGATGGTAACTCTATAGAGCAAAATCAAACAGGTTCTCATAACTACGCGTCTGCTTACCAAACAGGTAATAATAATGAGTCTGAAGAAACTCAGGTAACAATTACTGATGATCCAACAGTTTGTAATATCTCTACAGTTAACCAAGTAGGAGATGATAACAAATCATGTGTTGATCAAGATTCACAAGGAGGAAATAACTGTAGTTTAGTTAATCAGTTAGGTAATCAAAACCGTTCTCAAGTAAATCAAACTGCTTTACAAGGAGGTAGTAATGCTTCATGTGTATTGCAAAAAGGTAATATGAATACAGCTCAGGTTACTCAAACTGGGCCAGGAGGTATATAAGATTTTTATATGGGGTGAGATTATTTTCTCACTCCATATTTTATATAATTTATAAAAAAAAGAAAAAATGTTAACATTTAAGAGAGTAGTTTTTGCTTTTATGTTTATGATTCTAGCTACTGCTGTTCAAGGGCAAGATGAGAAACTACCAAGTTATTTTTCGAATGAAGAGTTGCAATTAAATAATTTAAATATAGTTGGTGATTTTTCCTATGATTTTAAAACAAAGTCAAAAGAAGTAATAAGTACAATTTCGTTAAAGCAAATAGGTGATGAAAATATAGCAAAAATAGACGATAGAGCTTCATTAGGGAAGCACAAGGTTTATCAAATAGGAGATAGGAATAATTACCAGTTTATAAATTATAGAAATACCATGTCTATAGACTTAGGAATTTTACAAACGGGAAATGAAAACTCATTGAGAATTCAAGGAACAAATTCAATATTTAAAAACCTAAAAATAGCACAGTTTGGAGGTGCAAGAATGAGTATAATTAATTATTAGTGTCTAATAAATCAGTTGAAAGGAGATGAAAAAGAAAAATTTGTTTTTAGTTTTAATTAGTTGTTTTTGTTTGTCTTATGTGTATTCTCAAGAATTCGGTAAACGTAATGTAAAAGGAAAAATAAATTTAATTAAAGTAGACGATTTTTTAACATTAACAGCTCTGGTAGTAAATGAGGAAGCGTTTTTTATAGATAAGCTTAATTACAACTTTGTAGCTCTAAAAAAAGGAGTTTCTGGGAATTATTCTAAAAGTGATCAAACAAATGATTTTTCTTTGAAACCGAGTGAAGAAAAACAGTTGTCTACTATAAAAATAAACATGAAAAAAGGAGAGGAGTTGAGAGTGTATTTATTCATTAAGTATGAGAATAAATTAATACATCGAGATACATTGTTTTTAGGACAAAAAATTAAAGCTGTAAAAAGAAAACAAGAAGTTAGTGAACAACAATACCTAATTAGGGGAATTGTAATTGATGAAGCAATTACAAGAATAGGTAAAGATTATCATGATTTTTTTTATAAAGAGTATTTAGTAACAGGTAAAAATTACCCCTTTATTATAAAGATAGTTGAAAAACCAGCGCTTGGTCGAAGTAGTATGATATCGGTAGAGGTAGATGGAAAGAAGGTGCATGAGTTTTTCGCAAGACCTACAGAAGATTATTTAAAGTCTAATGTGGTGTATGCAATGAGGAAACTAAGAAGATATAACCAAACAAGGAAAACAACTTTCCAAAATAAAATTTAACCCAATTAAAATATTATTATGAAGAAAAAATTACTGTTTATTTTGTTTTTTATAACAAGTTTTGTGTATTCACAAGATTTAGTTTACCGTCCAATAAGTCCTTTTTTTGGAGGAGATACTTTTAATTATCAGCAAATTATAGCATCGGTAACAGCACAAAACGATTTTACCGAGGAGGAGGATAATCAAAGAGATGTACCAACTAATTTAGAAAATTTCACTAATAGTTTAAATAATAGACTGTTGAGCTCTTTATCGCAAAGTTTGTTTCAACAACAATTAGGAAATACGAATTTAACAGTAGGTACCTATACTTTTGGAGATTTGGTGGTAGAAATTACACCAGGTACTAATGGTTTGAATGTAAGTATACTTAATGTTACTACAGGAGAACAGACGCAAATTACAATCCCTAACGGTAACTAAAAATAACTATGAAAAAATGTATAAGTATAATTTACATGTTAATATTATGTGTATTAACAAGCTGCGGGACTTATTTTAATCAACCATTTGTACAAACTAAAGCAAGAATAGGAGAAAATACATCTCCAGAAGCCTTAGCTAAAAGTTTTTTACCAGCGAATAAAATTATTGTAGGAGTTTATAAATTTCGAGATCAAACAGGGCAATACAAGCCTGTGCAAAATGGATCTACATTTAGTACTGCAGTAACGCAAGGAGGTACAACAATTTTATTAAAATCATTAGAAGAGTCGGGTTGGTTTAGACCTATAGAAAGGGAAAATATAGGAAACCTTTTAAATGAGCGTCAAATAATTAGAAACACAAGGCAAGAGTATGCAAATGGAAAAAAAGTAACCATGCCACCATTACTCTTTGCAGGTACAATTATAGAAGGTGGGGTTGTTTCGTATGATTCTAATATAATTACAGGAGGCTCTGGTTTGCGATATTTTGGTGTAGGTGCATCAAATCAATATCGCCAAGATCGAATAACTGTTTATTTAAGAATTGTTTCTACTTCAACAGGAGAAATTTTAAAGAATGTTTATGTTTCAAAAACAATACTTTCTCAAGGAATATCAGCAAATTTATATCGCTATGTTTCCTTAAGAAGACTATTAGAAGCTGAAACAGGCGTAACAAAAAATGAACCTTCTCAATTGGCGGTTAAAGAAGCAATAGATAAGGCGGTAGATTTATTAATAGTTGAGGGAATAGTAGATGGAATATGGCAGCCAAAAGGAGGGAAGCCGGCTATAGATTATATAAAAGAAGTGTATAATAAAGAAAAGGAAGAGGCTCAGAACACTAAGCTGTTTAATAGAAAAGAAGAAAAAAGAAGAGAGAAGTTTGCAGTGGGAGCAAGTATGGGGACTTCAAGAATTAGCGGAGATTATGCTAGTCCAACTTATCAATTTGGCTTCGATTTAAAGTTTAAATATATGCTTAATGATCCCAAATTTAATTTTTGGGTAACTCTAGGTAGGTTTGAATTAGATAATAAGAGAACTTTTCATGAAACATTTATAACTTCTGGACTTAATTTCGAATATACAATCTTACCTTATGAAAGATTTACACCTTATATCTATGGAGGAGTAGGATCCATATCAAGGGAAAATTTAGAAGATACTTTTTTCAAATTCCAAGGCGGACTTGGAGTAGAATATTTAATTACAAACAAGGTTGGGCTTTTTGTAAATGGAGAATACAACATGCTGCTAAGTGATAACTTGGATAGGCAAATAGTTGGTGAGAAAAACGATTTAGTATGGCGTTTTGGTGCGGGTATTAATATCTATTTTTAAAAGAAATTCAGATGAGAAAAGTAATAAAAATAATAAGCTTGCTATTAATTACACTTGTTTTTATTCAGTGTGGAGAAGATGGTACTATAGGATTGATAGAGTATGGAGATTTAACAGGAAAAGTTGTAAAAAAGGATGGTTTTGTGCCTTTAGAAAATGTAAAAATAACTTTGTCGCCTACAAATAATACAACGTTTACAGATGCGGAAGGGAATTTTAAATTTGAAAGAATAGAAGTGCAAGAGTATTCAGTGCAAGCAACTAAAGAAGGATATTTAGATAAGTTTGAAGGAGCTACAGTAACTGTGGAAGCTGTAGTTAATGTGGTGTTAGAGTTAGAAATATCAACAGCGTTAAATAAGCCACCAACAAAACCAGAATTATTAATGCCTGCTGATGGAACTGAAGATTTACCAAACGAAGTAGAGTTAACATGGGAATCGACAGATCCTGAAGAAGATGAGTTAACTTATGTTTTAGAGCTTAGAAATGATTTTAATAACGATGTAACCAGAATTACAGATATAAAAGAGAAAAAATATCTATTGTCAAATTTGAAATATGGCGGAAAATATTTTTGGAGTATAGAAGTAACAGATGGGATAAATGCAGAAGTAGTAAGTAGTATTCGATCGTTTACAGTAAAAGAAGATCCTGGAAATCGATATTTTTATGTTAAAAATGAAGGTGGAAATAATGTAATTTATTCATCAAATTTTAATGAAACCAATAATGAAGTTTCAAATACAGTTCAATTAACCGATCCTAATTTGAATTCATGGAGACCAAGAAAAAGTAACGTAGCAAATTTGATAGCTTTTTTAAGAATAGATAATAATGAAGCACATATTTATACAATGAAAACTAATGGAAATGATGTTCAAAAAGTAACATCAACAATACCAGTAGCAGGTTTTAATTTAAATGAAATGGATTTTTCATGGTCGCCAGATGGAAGTAAGCTATTGTATGCTAATTTTGGTAAATTATATTCAATAAATAAAGATGGTAGTGGTTTACAAAATATATATGAAGCAGCAGGAGGAAGTTTAATAACGGAATGCGATTGGAGTAGCGACGGAACTAAAATAGCTATAAAAACCAATAATGCAAATGGATATGATGGAGCTATATTAGTTATTGATATGAACGGGAATGTGTTAAATACAGTAATATCAGGAGTTGTTGGAGCTATGGGGGGAATTAACTTGTCAACATCAGGAAATAAATTATTGTTTACAAGAGATATTTCAAATCATCAGGCTACAAATTATAGACAATTAGATACTAGGTTGTTTATTTACGATTTTACTGATATGAGTTTTACAGATGTTTCAAATGTTGAAAAAACAAGTGGAACTAACGATTTAGATCCACGATTTTCACCAAATGAAGCAGAAGTTATTTTTGTAAATACATCTAACGATGGAATTTCACAAAGAAATATTATGAGAACTAACTTAGTAGGAAATATAGAACGTAGAATGGTGTTTGCAAATGCTATAATGCCAGATTGGGAATAATATTATATAACTAACTCAAAATTAAAAAGCGAACGTTAAAAAACGTTCGCTTTTTTCTTGATATGAAATTAAGAAAAACTAACTTTGCAGTAACAACAACACAACAAATGAGTAACGAAATATCTAAACGCTACGCGCAACGCGGAGTGTCAGCATCTAAAGAAGATGTTCATAATGCTATTAAGAATATTGATAAGGGATTGTTCCCAAAGGCATTTTGTAAAATTGTTCCAGATTATTTAACGAATGACGATGATTACTGCTTAATTATGCATGCAGATGGAGCGGGAACAAAATCGTCATTAGCATATATGTATTGGAAAGAAACAGGAGATATTTCTGTTTGGAAAGGTATAGCGCAAGATGCATTAATAATGAATATTGACGATTTATTATGTGTAGGAGCGACTGATAATATTATGTTATCTTCTACAATAGGACGTAATAAAAGTAATATTCCAGGAGAAGTTTTATCGGCAATAATCAATGGGACAGAAGAATTGATTTCTGAACTAAAAGATTTTGGAGTAACAATTCATTCAACAGGAGGAGAAACCGCAGATGTAGGAGACTTAGTTCGTACAATTATTGTTGATTCTACTGTAACGGCAAGAATGAAACGTGCCGATGTAATTGATAATGCCAATATAAAAGCAGGAGATGTTATTGTAGGTTTGGAATCTTTTGGACAAGCGACTTATGAAAAAGAATATAATGGCGGAATGGGGTCTAATGGACTAACATCAGCTCGTCATGATGTATTTCATAAATATTTAGCTGAGAAGTATCCAGAAAGTTTTGATGCTTTGGTACCAGAAGAATTAGTGTATTCAGGAAACACAAAGCTTACGGATGAGGTTGCGAACTCGCCAATAGATGCTGGGAAATTAGTTTTGTCACCTACAAGAACTTATGCGCCAATAATCAAAGAAATATTATCAAAGTTTTCTTCAGACAAAGTGCATGGAATGATACATTGTTCAGGAGGAGCGCAAACTAAAATATTACATTTTGTAGATGAGTTGCATATAGTAAAAGATAATATGTTTCCAATACCACCATTGTTTAAGTTGATTCAAGAACAATCTAAGACAGATTGGAAAGAAATGTACCAAGTGTTTAACTGTGGGCATAGAATGGAATTGTATGTGTCTGAAGAAGTAGCAGAAGAAATCATAACAATTTCAAAATCATACAATGTAAATGCGCAAATAATTGGAAGAGTAGAGGCTTCAGATAAAAAGAAGTTAACTATCAAAAGCGAATACGGAACATTTGAATATTAAAATAAAACAAATAAAAAGCCTTAGAAAATTCTAAGGTTTTTTTATGCAATAAAACTAACACAGTTTTTCAATAAAAATATTGTAAGTAGGTTGGTTATTCTATTTTATTAAAAATAAAATCAATAGAAAATTCATCGTTAGAAACTTTGCATTTCAATTGCTGACCATCCATATAGTAATTAATTTTTTTAGGAAATTCATTTTGTTCATTTTCAGAAACAAAAGAAGTATCAGTTTGTTGTGTAAATTTAAATAACGTAGGTTGCTCATTCACACCTACAATTTTTAAATGCAATATATTTTGAATAGAAACAATACTCATAGTTTCTTTAAAAACGGTATCGTTTTCTTGTAGCGTAAAACCGATTCCGGTTAAATCATTATTCCAAAAATCAAAAGTTGTTTTGGTAGGTTTTTCGTTTAAGCGTTGCCATTTTCCTTGTAGCCAATTAGGTTTTTGAGTTTCTTTTTGACAAGAAAAAAGTAGAATAGAAATAAGTATAATTAGATAGTAACGCATATTATTGCTCTTAAAAGACATAAAGATAGAGATAAAATTCGATAAAAAATCGTAAATTCGCACCCCAAGAAAAGATACAATGCTAGATAAATTACAGATAGTTAAGCAACGTTTTGATGAGGTTTCAGATTTAATTATTCAACCAGATGTTATTTCTGATCAAAAACGTTATGTGCAATTAAATAAAGAATATAAAGACTTAGGAAAGGTTGTTAAAAAAGCAGACGAGTACAAAGGTCTTTTAGATACCATAGAAGAAGCTAAAGAAATTATTTCTGATGGAAGTGATGCAGAAATGGTGGAAATGGCTAAAATGGAAATGGATGAAGCAAAAGTTAGAATTCCACAATTAGAAGATGAAATTAAGTTTTTGCTAATACCAAAAGACCCAGAGGATGGTAAAAATGCTGTAGTGGAATTACGTGCAGGTACAGGAGGTGATGAGGCAAGTATTTTTGCGGGAGATTTATTTAGAATGTATACGAAGTACTGTGAAGGAAAAGGATGGAAAGTATCTACAGTAGATTTTTCTGAAGGAACTAATGGAGGATTTAAAGAAATCCAATTTGAAGTTTCTGGAGAAGATGTATATGGAACATTAAAGTTTGAGGCAGGAGTACACCGTGTACAACGTGTACCACAAACAGAAACACAAGGGCGTGTGCATACATCGGCAGCAACTTGTATGGTTTTTCCAGAGGCAGAAGAGTTTGATGTAGAAATTAACCCAAAAGATGTTCGTATCGATTTTTTCTGTTCTTCAGGACCTGGAGGTCAGTCGGTAAATACAACATACTCAGCAGTACGTTTAACACATATACCTACAGGGTTAGTAGCGCAGTGTCAAGACCAAAAGTCGCAGCATAAAAACAAAGAAAAAGCATTTAAAGTATTACGTTCTCGTTTATACGATTTAGAGTTAGCAAAGAAACAAGAGGCTGATGCAGCAAAACGTGGTTCTATGGTAACATCAGGAGACCGTTCAGCAAAAATTAGAACATATAATTATCCGCAAGGTCGTGTAACCGATCATAGAATTGGATTAACGTTATATGATTTATCTAATATTGTTAATGGTGATATTCAGAAAATTATAGACGAATTAATGCTAGCAGAAAATACTTCCAAACTTAAAGAGTTAGGAGAAACTATCTAATAAAAAAGACCAATCATTGATTGGTCTTTTTTATTTTGTTATTCCTTGTAAAACAGGAGAATAAATGGTATCTTGTAAAGATATTAATATTCTATCCGTAATAAGGAGAAAATCTACACATGTATAATACTATTTTTCTGAAGCCCCTCAGGTATTCATAGTTTTCTTTAAGTAAAGCATTTTTATTAGAATTTTTAATTAAGAGAGTAAGTCATTATATCAATAACCCTAAGTTGATAAGGTTATTGAAGTATTAACCCATAAATAAATTAGATATATGTTGAAAATTATAGTAAAAGAAGGCGAGAATATTGATAGAGCTTTAAAACGTTATAAGCGTAAATTCAGAAATGTAAAAATTTTACAAGAATTAAGAGAACGAAAGCAGTTTACAAAGCCATCAGTAGCAAGAAGAGCACAAATACAAAAAGCAGCCTACAGAGAAAAATTATTAAAACAAGAATAGTTAGAAGTATTTGATTAGTTTAGAATGTTTGTAAATACATAAATGGGAGTATTTTACGAAGTATTTCTTAATTTTGTTTCATGCAGAGTTTTATTGATTTTATTAAACAGCACATTTTTATTTCAGAAGAAATTGAAGCAGCAATAAAAAGTGTTGCGGTAGAAAAAGAGTACCTTAAAAATGATTTATTGGTCGAAGAAGGAAAGACTTGTAAATATTTGTATTTCTTAACTGAAGGAACTGTAAGAGCTTATTTATATTTAAAAGGGAAAGATATAACGAACTGGATTTATCCAGAAAATTCAATGTTTACTTCTTGGCATAGTTATATTTTAAGAAAACCTTCTTCAGAATATATTGAAGTTACTAATGATGCTAAGGTAATTGCTATTTCTTATGATGATTGGCAGGAATTATATCAGAAATATCCTAAATTAGAACGTTTTGGACGTTTAATAATGGAAGAACAAATCGGGTTAATTGATGATTTTTATAAAGGATATTATTTCTTAACAGCAAAAGAAAAGTACGAGTTATTAATTAAAGCATACCCTAGAATAATTCAAATAGCAAATTTGGGGCATATAGCTTCAATGTTGGGAATTAGTCAAGAAACATTAAGTAGAATTCGTGGAAAATAAAATAGGCTTCCTTATTTAAAAGAAAGCCTAACAAGAGCTGAGTTCTATGAGATTAAAAAACTCTAACAACATTAAACCCAAAAGATATATCCCCTTTGGTCCAATCCCCTTCAGCCTTTGTTAAGAAAGCGCTGTCGTTGCTTGCCCTTGCGTTGGAAAATAATAGTTGAAAAACATGACCCCCTGTTTCAATATCAATTCCTAGTGTTAGAGGATTTTTAAAAATTGAATTTTTATGTCTACTAAAGTTGTGAGCATAATCTAAGTTAACACTCATACGCTTACTTACTTTTAATCGACCACCAACACCCATTAAAAACTGATTGTGTGTATTACCACCAGTAACAGTGTGGTCTTGTAAGTTTTGACGAACAAAAGAAGGAGCTATTTCGAGAGATAAGTTCTTAGAAACTCTTCGTGAAGCAAGTAATTGAAAAGTATAACTCATTCGGTCTCCAAATTTTAAATTAGGATATTTTTTCTTTTTTAATTCAGAGTTGATATCCGCGCTAGCATACCCTACTAAGTTTAATGGAAACTTGCTTGATTGTTTAGTGAAACGAACTTTTGCTGTACCAGAATATGTTTTTTCAAAACTATCTCTACTTAAACTTAATTGTACTCCTTCCCAAAAGCTATAAGCTAATTGAATTTTAGTATTTGCTTGATCCAATCCAAAAAACTCATCAACACCATCTTTTAAAGATCCAAAACGATGGGCAACAATTAAATATAAATCCCCTTTGTCGGCAATTTTAGTAGATTGTAAGTTTCCTATTTGCATTGCTTTAAAAGCTGGTAAAGCAAATAGTTTTTCATTTTTAGTTTCATTGTCTAATTCATCTAATAAGTCGTCTTGAGCAAAAGTTTTTATAGATGTAAAAACAATTAAAAAAGCTATGATGTATTTTATTTTAATATGCATTGTTCTAATTTTAATTCGTCTAATAAATCATCGTATCCTATAACACGACCTTTAATTTGTATGTTGTCATTTTCTTTTATTGAAAGCCTAGCATCAGTATTCTTTAACTGGCAATAGATTTGATTTTCTAAGGAGATACCGTTTTCATCAATAGCGGTTACTTTGCCAGACAGTTGTACAACTTTTGTGTTCCACTCAGAAAAATTCTGACTTACTTTTTGTAAAAAAACTGTCGAGCTTCCTTCAAAATCTACGTTTAGCTCTTCAATTGTTTTATGAGGTTTATAAGCGTACTTGTATGCTGAATATCCTCCTATGAGCAAAATGAAGAGTACAACCAAAAACTTATTTCTTTTCAACCAATTCATAAGCTATAGAAACGTTTATTTGCTCAGCTATTTTCTTGCGAACAATACTTGGTATTTTAATTCCAAAATCTTGTGGTTGTACAAAAAAATTAGAGTTTAACATAATTTTATTGTTCTTCAAAACAACCTTGGCAGTAGTGTTTACTTTTTTCTTTTTTCCACGAACCGTAATAGTTCCTTTTAATGGAAATTCTTTTGAGTTTGATAAATTTTCTAAAGAAAACCCTTCTAACTTTCCTCTAAAAGTAGCTTTAGGATATTGGTCGCTGTCCATATAGTTTTCATTAAAATGCTCTTGCATTAAAGAAACTTTAAATTTAAAAGCAGTAATAAATAACTGAGCAGCTATATCTCCAGTGTTGGTTTTTAAAATAGCTGTAGAGCTATTGTTAGTAGCTTCTACAGGTTCAAATGCTTCTACAGAAGCTTTAAAATGCGTGCTACCAGTTCTGGTAAAATATTTTTGAGCAGTAATTGATTGACTAACCAATATAATTGCTAGGATGATTATTTTTTTCATGTAATTACGTTTTGTATTTTGAAACGAGTTGAATTATTCTAAAAAGCCATCAGCTTTCCATTTATCAATAAGTGCTCTTTTTTCAGCAGTAAGAAGTCCACTTTGAGGCATTGGACTTGCAGCATCGTTCATTCTAGTAATTAGAGTTCCAAACTGAGCTGAGTTTTTAACTTGTTCGTATGTTTCTAAGATTAATCCTTTTCTTGGGTTTACAGAACTGTGACAGGTCAAACAATTATTGTAAATAATAGGTTGTATATCTTTAGTATAAGTTACTGTTCTACTAATAGTATTAGGTAATGGTATTTCTGCCTTTGTACAACTAACCATTAAAGCTACGATTGAGATATAAAATACTTTTTTCATCTTTTTAATTTTGAACATCAATATTGGTTACGTTTTCTATTTTGTTTTCTAATGGTGCTACGGTAATTTTTTTACTAATGCTTAAAATATCACCTTGACTTGGAGTGCCATCACCAGTTTTATCAGCAATAACAGTTAAGTAATATTCTCCGGGATGTAGATAAGTGAATAAAAAAGTGTTCTCTTTATTTTCTAAACTAGGAAAATGTAATAGTGTATCAAAAGCAGCAAAACTAGAAGTTAAATAACCGTTAGCGTCAGTTAAAGGATCTTTTGAAAGATATACCAATAAATTAGTGTCGGTAATTTGATTGTTTCTAGTTAGGTTTACAGTTAAGGTACCTAGTCTAGGATGATCGGTAATTTGATATGGGTCTCCAGATTGAGGGGCTAACTCATAAATGTTATTATTAGCTTGTTGTGCTAAAAACGTTGCAGATGTAGCTGCTTGTTCACCTTGTTTTACATATAGGTTTTCTGCTTTGAACCCATCAGCAAAATCTAAACCACTGTCAATAGCATTTTGAGGGTAATTAGTAGCACTAGCAGCAGCTTGAGCTAATTCCATATGCATTTTCTTTCCTTTGAAAGTCATATGACGCGTTGGAATACGACTACCTAAATTACTAGTGTATGAGTTGAAATATAAACTGTCATTTTTAAAACGTAATTCAAATGACATAATGTTTTTATTTCCAATAGCGTCTACAAAACGATAATATTTACCTTCAGAATTTCTGTCTTCTACTTTATCTAAAACAAAATAACTAGTTCTGTAAATACCACTTAATAACCCACCGTTACGTCCCATGATGGTTCTTTTACCTTTGTAATTTGTTACAAAAAATGAGGTAAGTAAATTTCCTAAAGAACCTCCTTCATGAATACCGTGAATATGTGATTTTGAGATGGCTCTATAATCCCATGCGAACCAGGGATAATCATCGGCAATAACTCTATTGCTACCTACCCAGTGACCTTGCATTTTTTCAAAAAAGTCAAAGCCATCAGTATTAATGTCGGCAGGAATAACTTCAGCTGAAGGTTGCGGGTTAGAATTTGTTCCACCTGTAATGTCTCTAATTGCATCTTCACAACTTGCAAGAGCAAGTGTTATACATAACCCAAAAAGGATGTGTCTTTTTTTCATGATTTAGTTTTTGTTATTGTTTTCTTACCCAAATTTCAATTAGAGGTTTATGCATGATGTAGCTTGTAACTTCTAATGTGTCTTTGTGTTTAATTTTAATCTTAAGATTGTCAGAGTTGGTTTGTGTAGCTCCTGAAATAGCATCAACAAAAGTGTCGTCCTTATAGGTTAAATTGTTTAAAAAGATATCTTTATCAGTGCCAGTTTCTCTAATAATAGTAGTGTCGTCGTTATAATAAATAACTTTACCAACAAGTTTGTTAGCCTGCTTCTCTATTTTATAAGTGGCCTTATAAAATGAGCTTTGGACATTCCAGATACCTAAAATTCGCTCATCTATTCGAGTAGAACACCCAATTAGAAAAATTAATAAACCAAATAAATATCTCTTCATTTTTAATTCTGAATAATTACGGAGACAAAATTGAGAAGGTTTGTAAGAAAGATTTTTGACCTATGTCAAAATCATCATAAAGAAGTGTTTTTGATTTAAGTCAAACAAAAACTTAAGGCACCAGTGTACATTTGAACAAAATTTATTTAGGATGAAAAAATTGATGTTACGTTGGAATATAGATAAACCAAGAGATTTAATAATAATATTTATAGTTTTTTCAATAACAGGTTCAACTTCGATAACAATAGGACGCCCTGTTTTAAAAGCAATAGGAATAACCTTAGAAAATATGCATGCAGCTATTTACTATCCGTTGTTTATACTATTAAGTTTTATATGTTATCAAGTTTTTTTGGTATTATATGGATGGCTTTTTGGACAATTTAATTTCTTTTGGAACATGGAAAAGAAGATGTTAAGAAGGTTCGGTATTTCTATTTAAAATTTCTTTTTATATTTAAGGATGAAGAAAACAATTAAATGGCGAACCTTAATTGCTTTAGTGTTAATGTACATTGCTATATTAATGAACTGGGAATGGGCTTGGGGAGTTTTGTTTATGTTTTGGGTTATTCCCGATCTTTTTTCTGGGATAACTTACTTTATAGAGCCGATTTCTAAAAAAGAGAATCCTAAAACATATTGGATAATTATTATTAGCTGGATTTTTATGGCCTTGTTCTCTTTGTCAACTTTAGTAATAGATTATCCAGGATACACTTATTAGTTATGAATGATTTTTCTATTGGAGCTATTTTTAAGAGATATAAATGGAAAATTTCGTTTACTTTTTTACTATTAATTTTAGAAAATATATCTAAAGTGCTACAACCTTTGATTTTAGGTATTGCTATTAACGATTTAATTAATGGAAGTAACAAAGGACTGTGGTTGTTTACAGGCTTGTATTTAATAGGTTTTGTTATTGGTACCATACGTAGGTATTACGATACTCGTGCCTATACATTTATATATACAAATGTAGCTTCGGAAATTGCAGAAACACAAAATAAAAAAGGAATAGAAGTTTCAGCTATTGCAGCAAGAAGTGCATTAGTAAAAGAATTAGTAGATTTTTTTGAGCACGATGTTACCCAGGCATTCACATCAGCGATTAGTGTTGTGGGAGCATTGATAATGTTAGCATTGTTTGATTTGTGGATTTTTGGAGGATGCTTGTTAACTATAATCATTATCATTTTAATTTATACCTTTAGCACCAAACGTATTTATAACTATAACATAGGTTTAAACGATGAGTTAGAACATCGAATAAATGTGTTAGAAACTCGTGAACATACAGGTATTTTTAATCATTTTAAAAAAATAGCTAAGTGGTTAGTTAAAATGAGCGATTTAGAAACAGTTAATTTTTCAATCATTGAAATTGTATTGTTCATACTAGCAATTTATGCATTGTATGCTTCAGCTAGTGCTGTAAATGCTACAGCTGGTGGCATTTTTTCGGTACTTACTTATGTTTTAGAGTTTTCAGGAGGTGTGTTTATGCTTCCTATTATATTTCAACAAATAATTCGTTTACAAGAAATTAGTACAAGGCTAAAAAATATTTAAAATTGAGTAGGAACTTAAGAACATACCTAAATTTATTAGGACAATCAGTATTTTATTGGACTATTACATACATGCTATTCATTACAATTCGCTTTTATGGAATAGGGGAAGATGAAGGATTGCCTTTAATAGACAAAACAAATATTCCTTTTTATGTAGCTTTACAGTATGCAGCATTTTTAGGGGCTTCTATAGGTGTTTTTTATTCATTAATTGAATTTGTGTTTGATACCTATGTGTCAAAGCGAACAGCATTATGGTTTCAAATTTTATCCAAAACATTTATCTATTTCATAGTTTTAATTATTTGTGTTTCCATAATTCGAAAGTATTATCAATACGACAATAATTTAGAAATTCCAGTCATAAAAAAAGGTTGGTGGGTAAAGAGCAAAACATTTTGGGTAACAGTATTATTCTTTGTTTGCTCATCATTGGTGTTTTCTATTCTAAAAATGGCGACAGAAAAACTGGGGCCAGGAGTTTTTCTTAAAATGTTATTGGGTAAGTATAAAAGTCCACAAGAAGAAAAACGAATATTTATGTTCTTAGATTTGAAAAATTCTACACCTATTGCAGAAAAATTAGGGCATTTGAAGTATAGTCAATTTATTCAAGATTGTTTTTACGACTTGAACGAATTAGTACCTAAATACGAAGCAGAAATTTACCAATATGTGGGAGATGAAGCAGTGTTAAATTGGGAATATAAAAAGGGACTGGCGAATAACAATTGTGTGTCATTGTTCTTTGAGTTTCAACAAAAACTACAGTCAAAAAAAGACTATTATAATCAAAAATATAATGAAGTTCCAGAGTTTAAAGCAGGTTTACATGGTGGAACTTTAATGGTAGCCGAGGTTGGAACTATAAAAAAAGAACTAGCATATCATGGAGATGTTATAAATACATCAGCTAGAATTCAGGCAGAGTGTAATACGTATAATGTACCAGTTTTAATTTCAGAAAATTTATTGTCCGATTTAAATGTTAAGAATCCTTATCTAACAAAGGTCTTAGGAGATATCTTATTACGAGGTAAAAAGAATAAAGTTAACTTGTATACAATATCAAAAGCATGAGAAAATGGAAAACGATTATAGCATTATTTTTATTGATTTTAGCAGTGCTTTTCGAATGGAATTGGTTTTGGGCATTTTTTATTTTTATGGGGCTGGTTAATGTGTTAAGTAGTAAAAAAATACATTTTGTAGAGGAAGTATCGTTAGAAGAATCGCCAAGACTGTACTGGACAATGATTATTATATGGTCGTTTTTAGCGTTATTTTCTATTTTAAACTACTTGGATATTTTGACCTAAATCAAAAGAAATCAGTGTTGTTTTACCCAATTTTGTAATAAATTTAAACAGCATGAAAAATTCAACATTATTAATCAGGAGTTTACTCGTTATAGCAATTATAACAGGTTTTGCTCACTACTTCTATTATAACTACAATGTAGGTGGAAGTTCGAGTGTTATATCATTTTTTTCAGAGACTTTACAGTGGGAAAGCGTAGAATATTGGTTCTATGTTTTTAACGATTTGAGTTTGGTATATATAATAGTTCCTTTCTTTTTAATTGAGCTTATTAGGTATGCTTTTTTAAGAAGATTAACTAAAGACTTAATATTAGATAGTGTTGCCAATGTATTAACCTTTGGAGGTTTCTTTTTAATTGAAATAATATTAGGAATTTTAGCAATAACTAAGGTGTATTATTGGGTGTATAACAATTTAAGTTTGCCACATTTAGATGTTAATTGGGCAACAATTATAGCTTGTGTGTTATTGGCCGATTTTGCGTATTACTGGGAGCATAGAACAATGCACAGAATTGGTATAGGTTGGGCTACACATACGGTACATCACAGTTCTCCACATTTTAATATGTCTGTTGCCTACAGATTTGGACCTTTAGATGCTATTATGCCTATTGTTTTTTCATTGCCAATTGTAATGCTTGGTTTCGATCCAATTTTAGTTTTGTTATCAGAAGTATTTGTACAAGTGTTTCAAACTTTGTTACATACAGAAATAATTGGTAAATTAATAAAGCCAATTGAACTGATATTTAATACACCTTCACATCATAGAGTTCACCATGGTTCAAACAAACAGTATTGGGACAAAAACTATGCAGGGATATTGATTATTTGGGATAGAATGTTAGGAACTTTTGAACCAGAAGAAGAAAAGGTGGTGTATGGAATTTCAGAACCTTTAAATAGTGTTAATCCTATAAAGGTATTTTTTCATGGACTCACTAGATTGAATAGAAAGCTAAGAGAAGTAAAAGGATTCAAAAATAAAATATTGGTATTTATTAAACCCCCAGATTGGATGCCAAAAGAGAATAATTAAAAACAAGAAATTATGAAATTATTTTTAACGCTTATAGTATCCATTCTAACTTATTTCGGATTACAATATTATCAAACAGGTTCTCTTATAACGTGGGTAGTGTTAGTTGTTCTTTGGACTGTGATAGATTATTTTACCTATGACAATCCTTTTTCATGGAAAGATTATATTTTACTAGTTGTAATCTTATCAGTAATAGAAATAGCTACCTTATATAATTACTTTGGAACACTATAAATTAAAAAAAATGAAACAGCTATTATTAACCTTTTTATGTTTGATTACATTGATTTCGTGTGCTCAAAATAATGATGAGATTGTTGGAACTTGGACAGTAAAGAATCAATATTATGAAGCAGAATATGAGGTTGTTGAATATAAAGGAAAGTTCTTTGGGAAAATTCATTACTATAATGATGGTAAAAATGAATACAAAGGAAATAATGAAAAAAAGGACTATTTTTTAACAGATGTAGAAAAGAAAGGAAAGAAATACGTTAATGGAAAAATGTATTTACCAGAAGGTTCGTATTATGAGGTAATTTTTACATTAAAAAATAAAGATGAATTAGAGGCATTAATGACTGTTGAAAGTCAGCCCTATAAGGAAACTTGGAAAAGGAAAAAGAAAAAATAAATTATTAGAAGTATGAGTTCAACATCAAAAAATAATAATTCAACCACAGGAAATATGATGCATATATTGCCAATAGAAGCGTATACATCACAAGAATGGTTTGATTTAGAAATGAAAACTATATTTAGTACTACGTGGCAATTCGCTGGATTGATAGAAGATGTGGCTAATCCTGGAGATTATATTTCTGTACAAGCAGGACTCAATAATATTTTTATTGTAAAAGGTCGAGATCATCGGTTAAGAGCTTTTCACAATATGTGTCGTCATAGAGGAACACAATTATTAAGGGCGGTAGGAAAAGCACAAAAAGCAATTACATGTCCCTATCACGACTGGACCTATGATTTAGAAGGAAAGTTAATTAGTGTACCTAAAAAAGAAGAAGAGTTTCCTGATTTGTGTAGTAAAGAATTACATGACTGTGAATTAAATTTACACGAGGCTTCTGTAGATATTTTTAAAGGTATGTTATTTGTGCATCCTGAAAAGAATGCACCTAGTATTATGGAGTTTTTTGGAGAAGTAGAACCCTATTTAGGTCCTCATATTCCTGAGGAGTTGGTAGAGTATCAAGAAAAAGAAGGAGAGGCATTTTATACCAAAGAAATCAAAGCAAACTGGAAAATTATTGTTGAAAATTATATAGATCATTATCACCTAGCACATTTGCATGAAGGAACATTAAATATGTACGATCATGCCAATGCAGAGTTTGGATGGAAAGGACCTCATTACTGGTTTTATGAGCCGTTAGTTCCAGATTATTTAGCAGATGTTGATAATGCATCGCCACAACCTTTAATAAGTAGTGTTCCAAGAGAAAAAATAGGTGCTTATGTTCCTTGGTTATTCCCTAATATTGGAATTACAGAAGGAGAGGCAGCGTGGAATACTTTTCATGCAATTCCTTTAGCAGCTGACAGGACTTTGGTAGTAATTCGTTCGAAAATGGAAAATGCAAGCGAATGGGAATTTACCAAGCAATATACCAAGTCGTCTATGAGTAAAGTGTGGTTGCATTATGGTAATAAAGGGAAATATGAAGGAGATGCCAGTGATCCTATGGCCTCAGGAGATTTTATGCAAGAAGATGTATATGCTTGCGAACAGCAACAAAAATCATTAAAATCACCTATGTTTAGTGTAGGAGCAAGAGCACAAAGAGGAGAGTATGCAGTTATGCGTTTTCAGGAAGAAGTAAAAAAATGGATGAAAAAGCATGGAGCTTTTGATTAAAAATACATACGAGATGAAAAAAATATACATGCTATTATTGGTGTTGCTTACCGCCTGTAGTTCGGTAAAAAAGGAAGAAGCATCTAAGTTACCGTTGCTTACTGTTACCAAAATTGAAAATGGTAAAGATGGGTATACAGCTACTTTAGAAGATAAAAAAGGAGGTTTGTATACATGTACTATTAGTATTCCAAATTTAGAAGATAATTATGTGCGTGTAGAGATTGGAGAAAAGGTTAGGATTGAAGGAGAGTATGCGGAGAGTTATCCAGTACAAATTTTTGCAAAAAGAATTTTCAAAGTTGAATGATGAATAAACCATATTCTTTAAAAGTTATAGAAGTAAAGAACGAAACCAAAGAAGCAGTTTCGGTATCTTTTGATGTTCCATATGAATTGTATGAAACATTTAACTATAAGCCTGGTCAGTATATAACCTTACAGTTCAATTTAAAAGGAGAGCAGGTTCGTCGATCATATTCTTTATGTAGTTCACCAGCAAAGGAAGAGCCTTTAAGAATAGGGGTGAAAAGAGTAAAAGATGGTTTAGTTTCTAATCATATTAATAATGAGGTTAAAGTAGGAGACTATATTGAAGTGTTGCCTCCAGATGGACGCTTTTATGCAGAGGTAAAAAAAGAAAATTACAAAACCTATTATTTATTTGCAGCAGGAAGTGGAATTACGCCAGTGCTATCTATTTTAAAAACAGTTTTGTATACAGAAGAAAGAAGCTTTGTGTATATGATTTATGGGAATAGAAGTCAGGAAACCATCATGTTTGAGGAAGAGTTAAAACACCTTGAAGAAACATATAAAGACCGATTTGTACTGGTTCAAACTTTAAGTAGACCTAAAAGTAGTTGGAGTGATTTATGGAAAACATCTAATAATAAATTTAGAAAAGGAAGAATAGATGCAGTAAGTATAGAGTGGTTTATTAATGAATATCCACCATATGCTCAGAATACAGAATATTATGTTTGCGGACCCGGAACAATGATTGATAATACGATTAAAGGTTTGGAAAGTATAGATGTTCCTTTTGATAGAATTTTTGTAGAAAGTTTTGGTGGAGGAAGTACTATTAATGAAATTGAATCTGTAGAGAATGCTAGTTTGGTAACTTATTTGAAAGGTGAGAAGATAGAAAGTTTAATACCTAAAGGAAAAACAATTTTAAAAGCATTATTAAACGATAATCATGAGCCACCGTATTCTTGTGAGGGAGGAGTTTGTTCTACTTGTAAATGTAAAGTGAAGAAAGGAAAGGTACATATGAAAAAGAATTTAGCATTAACAGAAAAAGAAGTAAAAGAGGGATATGTATTAAGTTGTCAAAGTATTCCTTTAACAAAAGAAGTCGAAGTGGTGTATGAATAAAGACTTTAATTATCCACAAATCCCAATTTACAACTTATAAGCTTTTTACCGTTTATTACAAATATCTACCGTTTATTACTTAAAATGACCGTTGGTTACTTTTGAGTATATAAGGATTGTTATGTTGTTTAATTTAGCTTCAGATTAATTTAGAATGCAGAGTTTGTTTATAATAATTTATTGATTTTCTATTGTAAGATTTAATTAGAACAAGCTTTTAAGTAAGTTATATAGGCAACTCTGAGTTAGTTTTAAATGTGAGGTAGATATATGAATTCAGTATTGCTGTTTTTTGTTATACAATAAGTATTTCGGGTAGTACAATTTAAATCATATAATTATGATAATAGCATTAAATTAAGGAAGGGTAGCAAATTGAAAAACTCCTTTATTTACCTCGTAGCTTCATTGCTACAAAAAAGGCTGCTAACCCCGTTTTATAGCAGCCTTTTTATTTATTTTCTGTAAGCTTTATATTTTAATAATTCCTATTTAAATTTATAGGTAACTTTTATTTTTAATGAAGATAATACTTTGCTTATAAGGGAAATAAAATTTTGTTTATAACTAAAATATTATTTATTCATTTAATTAAAATAATAGTTTACTTCTATTAAAAATTAATTTTTGTTTTGATGATAGTTCTATATTAATTAGAGCTAGCCATTTTTTGTTGAAATGTAAATACAATAAATTCAGCAGGTCTTATTGGGGCTACTGTTATAGATACTTTCATAATTCCATTAAGAATATCTTCTTCGGTCATTGTGCTACCTAATCCACATTCAACAGAAAAGGCATCTTCAGGGGTTGCACCTTGCAATCCACCTTGCTTCCAAATTCCATATAAAAAACTACTAATCATAGATTTTACAGATTCCCAAGTACCATAATCATTAGGTTCAAAAACATAAGCCATCGCTGCTACTTTACAAGATTGTTCTAAAAATATAACGGTTCTCCTAACCGATAGATATCTCCAATCTGGGCTATTACCGTCTAATGTTTTAGCTCCCCAAACCAAAATTCCTGCTCTATTAAAAAAACGAATTGCATTAATAGATTTTCCAGAAACAATATCAACATTTAAAACTTCCTGTTGAGCATTGGTTAAGTTTATAGGTAGGTTAATAACATCGTTCATGGCAACATTTGCGGGAGCTTTCCATGGACCTAACTGATTGTCGGTTCTGGTAATTACTCCAGCCATTCCACCACTTGGAGGTAATAAGTTAGCATCAGACAATATATGTGTCATAATAGTGCTATAAATAGGACTTGCTGCTATTAACAAACTATTGTATTGATGTGTAGTTAAGGCATGTTCACTCGAAGTACTTCGAATAGTATCAATGATAGCGTTCACAGATTCATTTGGATTACTTTCTGGGCTTAAAATTTCTTGTAATTTATTCAAGTCTCCACCAAATAAATTTGTATAATTAATATCATTGGTTTTCTGAACTGTGGTTTCTACAAAAGGATAGTAAGCGGCTCCATAATCTAAGCCAGTACTTCCAGTTGCATTTCTAAAAGCACTAATATCTTCGATATAGGTATTAGGATGAGGTGTTTTTCCTCCAATAATATCAAAAATACATATGGCAGTTTGTTTTTTTGAAGCTTGTGATAACATTTCCTGCATTAAAGTAGCATTGTTTTCTACAGAAAGCAATGTAGCTTCAGGACAAATGTACATGGTTGGTTCTTGTTCTTTTTTCAATAAAGCTAATCCTTTAGTTAAATCGTCAATTTGAACATTAGGATTTACAATTTGATTGCCAATTGGAGCGGCCTTTCCAGAGGTAGCTCCATAAGAACCAACAGATACGATGTAAGCATTACTTCCGCCATTATCAAAAAACAATTTAATACTATTGTATAAGTAATAAATGGTGTTTGGATCGGGCACAATTGCATAATAATTGTCAGCAATCATTATATGATTACTGGAATTTGGTTGACTTTCTTGCTTTACTAAATAATATTGCGGATTGTATTGCTTAGCAGGATTCACCGAAGACGGTGGTGTTGGTAAACAAAAAATCGCTTGAAATTCAGCAAAAGATGAAATTTTTGTTGGGACGTTGATGCATGATTTTCCTTGATGCATAGCTTGAGGAGTATATCCTATAAATGCAGGTACGGATGTTGCAACAGGTACTACTGAGTTTGGAATAGTATTAATTTCATTAATATATACTCCTGGCGTTTTGATAGTTGATAGATTCATGAGGGACAATTGTTAATGTTGGTTAAAAGTGTTTTCTATATTATCATACGTGACATTTGTATTGAATGTTTAGCATTTGAATCTAATATAAAAATGAGATATAACCTCATGAAAAACCTTACTAAAAGTAGGGAAAAACCCTATTTTTTTAATGGTTAAAATCCTTTATAGTGATTTTAGCTTGAATTTATATGAATTATTTCTTTTAACTTGGTAAAGAAAATTTGAAAAATCTGCTGTTTATTATGATATGAACTTTCCTGAATTAGTTTCATTTGAATACAGTGTTCTGCTATTTGTTTTTGATAATAATATTAGAGAGTGAACTAACAAAAATCTAAACATAATTGTTGCAGAAATTTATAAAAGTTATGGAGTGCTAAAAAAATATAACCATTAAAATTAATATAGTTTTTAAAGGAGAATAATTGAGTATAACTGATAAAAAATAGATTCGCTTACGTAAAAAAGATTTAGAACTACAATTGGCTAAATATTCCTATTATAGAGAATTAAAAATGCAAACAGAAATTGCTGCTTTGGAGCACGAGATAGCAAGTTTAGAACAGTTTTTTTGAGAAGAGAAAAGATTTTTAACATTATAATGTATAACCTTTGTAAATAATTATTTACAAAGGTTTTTTAATAGTAGATATACTAAAATAACACAATACTCAAAGTGTTTCTTTTTCATAATAATTCTCTACTTAATTCTTGAGTGTTTTTTATTTCACACTCTATTTGTTTTTTAGGGTTTTAATCAATAATTCTTTTAATTCTTGTCCTTTTATATCAATATCAAGAACAAGTCCATTTTCATCAACAATTATCGTATAAGGGATAGTACTAAAATTATAGAGTTTATTTAGGCTAATGGATGAGTTTTTCTTTATTCCATGCGGCCAAATGTATTTATTCTTCTCAATACTTTTTTTCCAATTTTCAATGTCTCTATCTAAACTAATCCCAATTATTTCAAACCCTAATTTATGATATTCTTTGTACAATGGTAAAATCACTTTATTGTTTTCATTAATACATGGATTACACCAAGAAGCCCAGAAGTCTATAAGGGTTATCTTACTGAGTTTTTTTGATAATTTGAAAGAGTTTCCATCGATGGAACTTAGCTCAATATCTGGTATTAGTTTTCCTTTCATATTCTTTGAACGTTCTATCTCCGCTAAATTATTTTCATCTTGACTTATTTTCGTTAATAAAAACTGTTTAATTAGATTATTGTCAATAGAAGGTATTAAATTGTTTAAAAAATCTATTTTATCTCTTTTAACTGGAAAATAATATAATAGTTGTAATGCAATCAAACCAGAATACTCATGTTTTTCAAAACTTTTTTTAAGAAGTTTCAGGTAATTTTGGAATTGTTCTTCAATTAATTCACTAAGTTCTCTTTCTAGCTTGCTTTCTTGTTTTAAAAATTGATTTATGTCGAGTTTCATTTCTGACATTTTATTTCTTTTATTCCAAAATTCTTCAACTTCCTTAAACATTTTACCTAATTCGTTAAACGCAGTTTGAATATGCTTGTTATTTTTATTCCCTTTGAGAAGATAGGAACGTGTATTATCTGGATCACAATTGATGTTTATATGATCTCCTCTTTTCAAGTCCAAATAAATAGCTTTTTTATTATCAAAACCTTTAAGGAAATCAACTCTGTATAAACCGTTATTATTTTCAATATTTGGTGAAAACACAACCTTATTGTCCTTAATTTTTACAGAGTCTATTAACATCAAGGCATTTTTATCTGAGCTCCATCCAGCGATAAAATTAAAATTGTTAATTTTTGATAGATAGATTACTTTATCAGAAACCGGTTTTGTAAACTCAATAGTAATTTTGGTATCTTTATTATTACAGCTATAACAAATTATGTTTAGTATAAACAATAAAGAAAATGGAATTCGTCTCATACTTTTTATAAGTTTTTTTAATTTGAAAATTATTGTTCAAAACAACGAATTTTTCAAAAATCTTTATGAAACTATTGAATGTAAAAAAGGAGTATTAGGGGGAGTAAAAAAGAAGTATTTAAGTTTCTTTTGAATGAATAAAGATTTTAAGTTGTTGAATTTTAGAAGCAAAAAATATTGCTTCTTTCTTATTCGTAACTTGAATTTTTTTATAAATATTTGATAGATGTTTCTTCAATGTAGATGGCTCTATAAATAGTTCATTGGCTAATTCTGTATTAGTTTTATCTGACTTTAATTTAAACAGGATATTTCTTTCACGAAGAGACAAAGAGTATAATATTCTTTTTAATCTATTTTTCTGTATAAATAAATAATACTTAAAACAAAGAAATATAAAAACACCCATGAATAGTAATATAACTATTATTGTATAGTTATTTCTTAGATTTTTCATGTTAGGTCTAAGTTGTTTAGAGAAAATATTTTCATGAAAATCATTATTTATTCGATTTTCTATTATCGTAATACTATTAAGAAAGTTTAAATTTCTTTCATATTTATCTATACTGTCTCTAATCCCAATAAAAAACACTTCAGGGTATTTTGTATTTGCAATTAGGCTATCATGTTCTATAGTTGAAGAAATTAGATTAGCATTCTTTATTTTCTTTTCTATATCGTGTAATTTTTTTAATTCTATATTCTCTCGGGAGCCTTTAATTTGATATTTCTGAAAAAAATCATTGCTATTAATTTCAATAAAAATGTAGTCATTTTTTTTTAAGTGTAAAAAAATAGTAGAAGACGAAGTATTTAAATGAGTTTTTAAGTCATCGTTTTTATTTATGTGTAACTTATATAGTGAAGTTCTTTCATCCAATACTCCTTCTATTTTATAAAGGTTACTTCCTGTTTGTATTCCGCTATTTAAATAATTATTAGTATTAAGTGTATTTATATCAAAAGGTTCTACTATGGAGTATAGTTTAATGTCTACTAAAGGTTTTGGATTTTTAATAAGTAAATTGATAGAGAAGTCTTGGGCAGCTAAGGATAAAAAGGGTATAAAGATTAGTGAAAAAGAAATATATAAGGATTTCATCATTGTATTAAATCTAATCGAGTTACACATTACTACTTATCAATTTTGTATAAAAAATATAAAATTATTAATTATTAAAACCTCACCAAAGAATGTTGCTCTTATTTTGATAAAACGATTATGGGATTAATGTTAAATTCAATAAATCTTTTAAGGAAGTCTTTAAAAAAGTACAATTAATTATATTTTAAGAATAGTCTTTTTAAAAAATATGAAAAGAAAATAAAAGTATTAGAAAAACAAGTTCAAGAAAATAGAAAACAAAATTCTAAGATAAAAGAGTTAGAGATTTTAGTTCAAAAATTATTAAAAGAAAAGAATTAATCTAGAGCAATTTATAAACTTACAATAAACACCTTTTAGAGGTGTTTTTTTATATCAAAAAAATTAGAAATGAATAATATAATAAGTTAGATAAAAAACTCTAATACATAATTATAAAGCCACAATTATTCTTAAGATACTTGATAAACAAGTTTATTGAATTTTGATTGATTTTAATATCGGTATCTAACTTAGCTTCAATTAGGTTGACGCCATAATTAGATGAATTAATTTGAATGTTTGAGTAATCTTGAAAATTGGCAGAAATTTGATTGAATTCTTTCAAATGAGATTTATAAAAATAAATTTTTACCATGTTAAATACTTTTAATTGGTTAAGAAATCAATTTAAATTAAAAGTAAAGGGCAAAATGAAAAATAAGATAAGATTCTTAAAAGTATAGGTAAGAGACTTTAAAGTTAAGATGAAAAATTAGTGTGAGTTATAAAAAAGAACCCACTCAAAGATTGAGTGGGAAAATTGCTATGAAAAAGAACTTAAGACGTCTCTTAAGTGGCTGCAAAGATAATTTAAAATAATAGATACCTATGTTAAAAAACCGTAAAAAAAGTAAGGTTTTACCGTAAAGTTTTAAAAAATAGAAAAACCTAGGTTTCTCGATTCTATAAACAGAAAAGCTCATTGGTATAATATAATTGCGGTAATCTTTATTTTTTTACATTTGTTGTATGATACATTTTTTCTTATTAGGAATTGTACTTTTATGTATGTTTCTTTTATTAGTACTGCTTTTCATTCTTTGGAAGAAAGATAATAGCTTTAGTTATACCGAAGCATTATTTTTTTTAAGTAATAAGATTGTGAAGGGATTTTTTATCTATGTATTTCCAACTTTAATGGGGTATGTTTTTTATTCTTTAGTTTTATATATGTACAACCATATAATCAATTTATGAAGTTGATTGAAAATCAAATTGAAAATATTGTTTAGCATAGTACAACACTTGTTTAGTGTTGTTTTTTATGTCAAAAATTTAGAAGACAAATAATAAATAGTAGGCTTTTAGAAGAAAGGAAAACAGCTAGGTCCAAAAGAAATTAAACATCCTCCATAAATACAATAATCGTAAATATTATGTATGTATTCTAAACCAGGAATTATTTCAACCAACGGAATAGATATAATTGTTAACGATAAAATAAAGGAAATTAATTTAGTGAATGTAGAAACTTTTTTTGTTTCTACATATTCTATATTAAGTTGATCATAGCTTTTTTTCATAAGAACAAAATTAATGAAAATAAATTATTAGTTGTTTTAATCTATACTAATATACATTACTCTTGTATACGATATATGATATAAGGAACAATAGAAGTCCAAATTAGAACAAAAATCCAAACTCTTCCTTTAAAAATATTGTAATCATTTAATAGGTTAGGCCAAGAATGTCCTAAGAGGTAGTGACCGAATAAAAACTCAAAAGTTACTGTAAATATTAACCAAATTAGTCCAATAAACATTGCTTGATTGACAGAAGCTGGAAAGAAAATCTTAAATAGAATCCAGTTATATATAGCTAACAAAATAATCATACTTACAGAAGAGAGCTGGTGTGCTTGGAGTTTATTGAAATAGTTTACTAAAAACTTTTCACGAAAATATCCGTTAACTATGGCAATAATAATCATTGGAAACCATGCTAGTATATACTTCAACATTTAAATTGTTTTTTTAATTAATCATCTTAATCTTATCACTATTAAAAATAATAAAAGAGTTATTAAGCTTTTATGATTTTTATCATTTAAAAGGTATAATAGCGTCTAAGATTGATTATTAGTTTCTTATCTCTTGAAAGCAGAAAATTTCATTGACATAATTGTGGTGGGTAATTGATATAGATTTGAATATTATATATTTATATCTTAAAATTTAAAAGAGAATTTTAATGCATAAGGAACTTAAAAGTATCAAGTCTGAAAAAATAATAGATGGAATTAAATGGTGGGAATCTAAGAGATGGGTTTTCAATTTGCTTGTTGGACTTTCTGGAGTACTTGGAATAGTTAAAGGAATCTATGTAGCGGCTGAAAATATATTCGTTATATCAGATATATTTGGGATAATACTTTTAGGAATAATAGCTAATATTTTTTATTCAAGCGGCATTTTGGTTGAAATATTCGATAATTATTATTTTAATAACAAACTAAAAATGGAAAGGTTTAGGGTAATATTTTTAATTTTAGGTTGCTTATTATGCTGTATCTATGCTTATCTTTCTACTTATTTTTATTATAATTTATCTTTTCAATGGTAAAAAAAACTATCATGGTGAAAATTGTTACTTATCACAAAAATCTTTTAAAAGGTGTTTTTTTATGTTTAAAGATTTAGAAACAAATAATAAAATAGATATAAGTAAAAGTAATTACCAAAAATAAAAAACCAAAATAAAGATTACCAAATAATTAATAAGGCTAAATTTCTTTTTGTTCTTTAAATACCATTTTTTTTCTTTTTCACTAAAAAGAAAGAAAAGTTTACCAATAAGAAATTCAATAATTAAAGTAATTATAGCAAAGAGAGAACATTTTAATATCCAGAGTAACCAACTAGTCATAAAAAAATAATAGTTATTTCTTATAGATTCTATATAATCTATTAATTGAGAAAATAATAAGAAGAGCTAATGAAAAAAGGATAAATAAATCCATAATTATAAATTCTTCAATTTTATTAGCTCTATTAAAGAAAAAAGAATAGATAAAATATATACAGATAGCAATAAAACCAAGATAATATTGAGGTCTGTGGGTTTCTTTTTCACTCATAATCCAAATTTAATAAAAACAAAATAAATCTGTATTACTAAAAGAACAGATAAAGTTCATTGACGTAATAATGGAGGATGATAATTAATATAGATTTTCCAATACCTTAAAGTAGAAAAGCTCTTTGATATTGTAGTAAATAGTATCTTTATTTTTTAATTTTACAAAATGAATAAAGATAAAATAGCAATGATTTTTGGAATCTTTGTTTTAGCCTTAGTTGTTTGGCGTGTAATAAGTAAAGAAAAAGAATTAGCGGAAAATAAAATGTACGGTGAAGCTAAAATTATTGATTATTATAACGTTGGGGGAAAGAAATATATTAAATATGTATTCTTTGTAAATAATAAAAAATATGTAGGAAAAAAAAATGTTTTTTCTTTTAAATGTGATAATGGAGTTGATGGGTGTGTTGGACAAAAATTTCAAGTTATTTATTCAAGTAAAGACCCTGATAATAATGAAATTCATCTAGGTAAATATAATGGTTCAAGACCAAACAGAATTAGAGTTTATAGCCCGTATTGATAATAAATAACAGGACAAGGCCTTATAACTAACTCCAATTTAATTAAGAAAATTATATAAGCACTAATAAAGCAATTTATTTAGAACAAAACGCCTTAAATAAGGTGTTTTTTTTAGTCAAAAATTTAAAAAGAGATAAAAAGAAAAAGCGAACCGAAGTTCGCTGATAAATTATTATGAATTGGTTAATACGCATTGGCATAAACCAAAATCCCATTTTTCATCTAATTCGCAAGGATCGAATGGGAAACATGCTTTACCACCATTAATAGATTGTTGTTCATTTTTGTTCAAAGTTGAACCTAAGTTTGAAATGTTCTTTAACATAAATTGAGTTTTTAATTTCTCAAATCTAAAAAGTAAAAATTAAGATTTGAGCAAAAAAAACGTAATAAAAGTAAGGTTTTACCTTGTTTAACTAAAATTAACAGTTATAAAAAATAGAACAATAAGTATAAGAAAAATAGAAGCGAACCGAAGTCCGCTATTATTTTAAGGACAAGGTCCCATGTTAACTGGATCCCAGTGTGGCGGACAAAAAAATATGTATTGTCCTTGAGGATTACAATATTTAAAACATTGTGAGGCTCCTCCATTAATTGATTGCTGGTCTTGCTTATTAAGCAAGTTGCCAAGACTTGAGATGTTCTTTATCATAATTTGAAGTTTAGATTTCTTAAATCTAAATATTTAAAAATCAAATGTATAATTGTAATCCGTAAAATAAGTAAGGGAAAACCTTACTTAGCTAGAGTTTACAAATGTTATAAATAGTATAGGTATAAAAATTATGATAAATAAATAACCAAAAGAATAGATAAGGAAAACCAATCAAGAAAATTAAAAAAGATGATGAAAGTAATAGGAAGGATAAAAGGTGAAATTTTTTCTTATGACTATATAAAAGTCTAAATCTTTTATCAATATTTTTTGTTAAAAATATTGATATTGGCAGACTGAAAAGAAAAAAATTAAAGACATAAATTTAAAATAGAAACTTTAAAAACAGTATTTTCTAATATAAAATTAGTTCACATACATGAGTGTTAACTGGAAAATTGATATGTCTATATAAAAATGGCTCCCAACAAGTACAACTTATTAAATCAGGTATGATTTTGTATAAAGGATTTAAAATAAAAATCATAATTAGAACATAAGAAACTAATTTAGTAAAGAGAGAAGCTTTTCTCGGTTCTATAAATTCAATATTAAGTTGTTCATAGCTATTTTTCATAGTAGTAAAAATAGTAAAAACAAAATAAAGTCAAAGTGTAAGTATTATGAGAAGTTATTTGTCTTATTCTAAACTTAATTCTTGTAGGGTGCAAAAAAAATGTTCGTTAGGATCAACTGAATCAATAGGAATAACAGCTATAGAGTCATCAGAATCTATTGCTATTATCATAATCTTTTGCTTATTGTTAGAAACAGGGTTTGTATATGTTGCTTCGGCTCCTTCTTTTATGGATTTCATATTTTATCTAATATTTTCAAATATATAAAACAGTAGATATATAAGTTAGGTTAAAATAAATTTAGATAATTTTTTCCAAATGAAATGTGTAGATAGGGTACTTACAAGTCCAAATTTTAAAAAGACTATATGGTAATCAATACTACTTGGACCACAGTAAATAAATCCTGGTTTAGGCCTTGGAGGATAAAAAAAACGCGGTAAAATTAAATTATACACGAGCAAAATAATAATAAGAATGATCAAGTCATTTATGAAAAGACCATTCTTTTTTTTAAAAGAAATAAAATTAGAAGAGTTGTTGAAGAAATAAAAATAGAATTGGATTATAGATATTAAAATGCAAAATCCTAATGGAAAATTTAAACTAATATTCATAGTGTTTTTTCAACTAAAATAATAAATTAAAACTTCGGTATTTATTAGGGTAAATATAAACTTGGTTGTTTTATACAATGAAATTAATAATTACAACAAATTACTTTATCAAGAATTAAATGTTGTCATAGAAAAGAGGTGTCTGGAGGTGATAACCTCTTTTCTTATTTAAGAGTCCAGCTATAAAATCTAGTCTCTTTTTAAAATTATTGATTAAAAGAACAAGTTCCCTTAGTATAAGGAAATCATTCTTTGTTAATACATAAAGTGCTATTTATTAAAAGAGAATTGTTAGTATATAGAAACTTCCGTTTTATTATTTCCAGTAGATATTTCCTTTTAAAAAACTTCCATCATTCCATTTCAAGTTCATTCGATCGCCAATGCTAAAATCTCTATAAACTTTTTGAGAATTTTCATTTCCCCATTTCCCTATGATGTTTTTACCATTTCTTGGTAACTCAAATAACAAAGTGGCCAAAATATCTTGCTCTTTTAATGTTTTTAGTTTCTTTTTATAATCAGCTCCAAGAAAATCATTATAAATTTCTAAATTCATTTTGTCCAACACAAAGTTCGTCCGCTCCTGTTCCAATAACAGAAATATTATCAGAATCGTTAAAGACACTCATCATAGATTCAATATCTTTTGAATAATATGCTTCTGCATAATTTTTAAGAGTCGATTTAATCGCGTTTATTTCCATTGTTAATTGAATTTGGCTACAGTTAAACACAACGTGTTTGTATAAGATTAGTTGTGGTTTTGTGTGCGAGGATTTTCCGAAGGAAAATCAGACGTAATAAAATTACAACGACCTTTGGTTAAGCCTAATGGTTCGACTATGAAGCGTTGGCTTGTGTTGCGCCTGCGGCAAGCCTATGCTTTATGAGCTATTGTTATGCAATTTTATTTCTTAATTTTTAATTCCTTTTCTAATTGTGTTATAAAATCTCCCCACATTCCACTTCCTGTTTTTTCAATTATTCGATTTTCAGCTTTAACCAATAAATCATATGCTTTAGAAACATCTTTTTCTACACCCTTACCTTTATAGTAATAAAATGCCAAATCAGAAATTGCATTGTAATTATTTGAATCTGCACAAATTTTAACATACTCAATCCCTTTTTCATAGTTCAATTTATCACCTGTACCTCTCATATAAATTCTTGAAAGTTTTAATATCGCTCTTTCCTTATACCATTGTTCCTTAAACAAACTTTCGAGTAACAAAATGGCTCTATCTATATCTTCAACTTTTTCATCAATTATAAAATCAGCTAATTCGTATATGTCCTCTTTATTACCAAATTCAATTGCCTTTTCTCTCCATTCAATGACTTTGTCTATATCAACTTTATCTTGATAATAATAGTAATCAGCAATTTCTTTTGCTGCTTCAGGATGCCCTCTCTCCGCTGTTGTAAAAAACAATTCAAGTGCTTTCTTATTCCGCTTTTTAGAGAAATTGTCATCATACTCAGAAGTGTTAAGTTCAAAAGCATAGTTAAATAAGCTACCTGTGCAATTTATAATTCCTGCCAAGTCTTGATTTTGAAATCCAACAGTTTCAATTTCTTCAATCAAGCGTTGTGTTTTTTCGAAATTTTGAAATTCAGTTAATGAATAAGCGTAGAATATTATATCATTTTCTTCATCCAAGTGTGAAATCTTTGTGCTTGATTTTTTTGACTTCTGATATAATAAAACTTGATCCTCTTCATTAATAGCAAAAGCAAAATCTTTATCTGTAATTACTCCTTTATTTCTTAAGCTTATAGTCTTATCAACAGTTGTCATTATATCCCAAAATAACCAATCATCAATTTTAAAGTTGACATTTTTTTCTTTACCTAAATCAGTCCCACGATATTCTTTATAATCGTTCGGAATCTCAATTCCCAATTTATTTTCTATTGTATCTAAATTCATTAATTTGTCCAAAAATATTGCTTGTTTGAAAAAGGATAATGAGGAAAATAAAATTCAGCTTCATTACTTATAGTTTCCTTTTTTTAATATTGTAAAACGTATTTGTGTATGATTTCGTTGTGTATTTAAGCATTAAAGTTAGCAAATCAATCACAGATAGAAAGTCCGAGAGGACTTTCGTAGTAGGCCATAACTAGCGATGAATTATACACGGTGTTAGCAGTAGTTTTTATTCGTAATATTCGTATTCATAATTATCTTCGTGCCTTAAAATTCCGTTTTTGTCTTTGGAAATGACTTTCATTAATAATCCATTTAAATATTCATAAACAGTAGTAAATATTAAATTGCCATTATTATCAGTTTTCGTAGTTTTTATAATTTGGCCAATTTTATTTCTGTCATATTTAAATATAATTGAATCCATATTTTGATAGATAAATTCTCCGTTTTTATATTTGTATTTCAATTTTTTATGTGCTGTGTACCCAAATACAAAATCTCCTTTTTTCTCGAAGTACTTTTTAAGTTCATTTTCGGCTGTTTTGACCTGAAATATTTGGTTTTTGCGGTAAACATAAATGAGACACTCTTCAAGTAGAAATTCAGTTGCATTTGTACTTTTGTAATAATCACAACTTTTGATTAGTTTGTTGTCCGAATCGTATTCATATTCGGTCAAATCTTGGTCTTTATCATTTAACCAGGTTCATTCTGTTCTTACGATTTGATGATTATCATTATACTTGTATTTCACGTCCCAACCATCAGTAGAATCTGAATCATAAAACTCACGTTCTCTTATAATATCTCCGTTTTTGGCAAATTCTTGGATTAACTCAATATATTCCTCTTTTAATTTTCCATTATCAAATTCTTTCGTTGACACTTTCAAAGATTTTACTTTTTGACCACTATATATTCCGTGATACGAATTGTCCAAATCATAAAAATCCTTCTCTTGTCCAAATGAAAAAAGTGGAATTAAAATCAATAATATAAATTTAAGCGATAGGTTCATTTAAATTGTTGCTAACGGTGAGTATAACCGTCAGTTACGGGTTAATATGCCTGAGTTTTCGGTTTGACACTGACTTTAGCAATTCCGATTGGATTCGGACGTAGTCGAATCCGCCGTAATTGCGGTTATACATTGTTGTACATAGTCTTAAATCAGATTTATTTCACAACCTGATAATTCAGATTTAATTTTTTCACTTTTGAAGAACCATATTGAATGTTTAAGACTTTTTATTCCGTAAACGTTCCCCATATTCCTTTTTTTAGCATTAGTTTTAATACTCTTTAATTCATTAAAATTAGTGAATTCAGTAACATTTGAATTATAAATGATTAATTCTCCTTTAAACAGTTTTTTAGGAGAGAAATCGAATGATTCTTTTTTAAAATTGATTGTGATATTATTGATTTTATAAGTTTTAGGGTTTACATAAACCATAAAACCTAGCTTATCATAAGTCCATATTGTGTTATGTTTTAAAGTTATTCTGTCAGGTTTTCCTAACACTTTTTTTAATTCATCTGGGGTTAAATCCAAAGTCACTTTTTTCCCATTATAGGTTAGAATGTTTGTAGAATCAACTTCTATTTTTTGAGCGTTAGAAAAACTTATAACTAATAATAAAGTCAGGGTCAATAATGTTCTTTTCATTCGTTTTTTTGATTATGTACAACTTGTTTATATACAGAGTTTTTGTTGTTTTATCGTTCTGTTTGGGTAGGATATACAGATGTTTAATGTCTTTATATTTCTATAGGATTTTATAAAAATAAAGGATTAAAATAGATCGTCAAACGGATTTTTAATTTTTTTAAAACTAGTTTATGTAGCATGAGTATAAATCATAGTTGTTTTAGGGCTACTGTGTCCTAAAAGTTCTTGAATATATCTAATATCAGTTTATTATTTCCAATAGATATTTCCTTTTAAAAAACTTCCATCATTCCATTTCAAGTTCATTCGATTACCAATACTAAAATCTCTATAAACTTTTTGAGAATCTTCATTTCCCCATTTCCCTATAATGTTTTTACCATTTCTTGGTAACTCAAATAACAGAGTTGCCAAAATATCTTGCTCTTTTAATGTTTTTAGTTTCTTTTTATAATCAGCTCCAAGAAAATCATTATAAATTTCTGGGATTATAGATTTCCAAGTAATGGGATTGAATTTTATACCATCATATTCATAAAAATCAAATTGTTCTATATAGCAAACGGGTCCACAGCCTTCAATATATTGCAATTAATTTGTTGCCATTTTTTAAATTCCAATAACACATTTGAACCTGCCCTTCAAATGCACCAATCATTCTGAGGTATCCATTTTTTTTATCAAAAATATCAAAAGCGTAGAGGTTTTTACTATCTCTCAAATCCTTATAAGCGTCTTCTTTTGTTAAGTTATCAGATGAATATCTCAAAATTTGTTTTCTTTTTTCTTTTGATAAATTCATCATGGAACTATCTGGTACCATTATAAAAAAATCAGCTATTGTTTGTGAAAAACTAGGAAGATTACTTAGAACAATTATTAGGATAATTAATTTACGTTTCATTTCTCCAATCTTTTCATAGCAAATATAATGCCTTGAGGTTATCTTTTGAGTTTTCTAGATAGATTAAAAATACTATAGTTTTTAATAAGGATTAATAGGGGAGAACTGAATGTATTAATTATACAATGAAATTAATAATTTAAAGTAGTTGTAAAAAAGAGGTGTCTGGAGGTGATAACCTCTTTTCCTATTTAAAACTCTGTTCTAACCCCATTTTTCGAATTTTGTCTAACCATTCATAAATCATTGTTTGGTTATATTTTGGTTTTCCATTTTCATCTTTTTCTTTTTCCATAGCAATCGCTAATAAAGCATATTCATTTTCTAAAGAAGTGCCAAAAACACCTTGATCGTCTGTATTAATGGAGACAAACAATTGTGGACATCCTTTTATCTTATCAAAATCAGTTTCTAAATGTAAATTAAAAAAATTCTTTATGGGATGTTTCTTATATTTATTAATAGTTCCTATTAAATAATTAGATGTTGGGTTACATTCAATTCCTATATTTGTTTGAACTATGTAGTTTTGATATTCTTTTTGAATTCTTGTTACCAGTTTTATATAAGTGTCAGTAATTTCAAATTGCTTTATATCTTTACCTTTTTTCTTTATTTTAGGGTTAAAATGATATTGTTGATATAAAAATTTAATGTTTTCATCATTTCTGATGTTCCCTCTTTTGGGATAAAAATGATTAATTCTACAACGTTCCCAATAAGTAATATTTGGAATGTCTCCCAGATTATTACTGAGGTCTTCCAAGTATAAATAAGGATCATCTCCTCTTAACTTCCATGCGTCGAAATAATTTTCATGTTTAAAATTAACATTAAAAAATTTAGATTCTTTATCAAATGAGCTTTGATAGATTTCTCTAAACAATGAGTCAAATAATTTTTCTAATTTATAGATTTCGCTAATATGATCATTAATATTATATTTTCTAACCTTAGCTAATAACCAAGCAATATTATCTAATAACATCTCTTTTGGAATCAATAATTTTCTTCCTTTAAATTCAAAATATTCTTTAACATTTATTCCTAACGCTAATGCATGTCCTATCCTATCTCCTTGTCGAAATTTTAGAAATTTAATGGTTTCGTCAATGCATCTAATTCCATCTATAATATCATAAAAATCTTCCCCTGCATGAAAAGTGGCATACAGTTTATTTTCTACAATAACCTTCTTTAAATGATTGTATTTTCCATTTAGTTTATGATCTTTTAAATACCTAAAGGCTTGTGCAAAAACTTCTGGTCTTGCATTAAATTCAGATGAAGCTGCATCAATACCTCTTATAAGTTTTGCTTTTTTAGAATAGGACTCTCGTAGTTGTACAATTGCTCTAGCTTGTTTTTTTACATTTTTTCTTAATTGATGGTTTCTTGGTAATACCTCTTGAGCTAATTTGTAATTCGTATCTTTTTCTTTAAGTTTAATGAAATGAATTGTATAAAAATGTCTTTCTTTATTTGCTTTATACGTGCCTAAAACCTTTTTGATAGGAATATTATTGGTTGTCTGTTTTAATGCTTTCGAATCACTATTAATTTGATATTTTTTTAAACTCTTATTAATAGCTAAAGCTGTGTCTTTAGGGGTAATTCTGGTTTCAAAAGAAGTTATATTTTGAAACTTTGTACTATCATTAATAGCCATTTGTAATAAGGCTGTTTCATAAATACTGTTATCCGGAATAAAGTATTCTTTTCTATCTTGATACGTAGAAAAGTTAGCAAAGCCGACCTTTTTATTTACTTGAATTAACTCTGATCTAAATTGATTTTTAATAGATATATATGCGTGTAATAATTTTTCGATTATAAAGTTTTCTTTTTTTTCTGCATAAATATATTTTAAAGCCTTATAGAGTAACTGTCTTTCACCATACAGCATGAAAGAACCTTTAAAATTATTAATATGCATGTTTTTAGTAATAGCGTAATCTGCTACTTCTTGCTTTGCTTTATGATAAAACTTATAGCCGTAGAGTTTCTTTTTCTCATTTATTTCAATTTGAATATTAGATAAATTCATTAATACTTCAAATGAATCGTTTTTATTAGAATTAGGAAATAATAAATTCTTAAAATCAGCTATGTTAATTTCACTATTTTCATTTAATAAAAATTGAAATAAAACTAGTCTTATTTTGGAAGCCTTATAAACAAGTATATCTATTTCTTTATTTTGATTGTGAAAGGAGTGAGAAGTAGCTCCATTTAATTTAAGTTCTTTTTTTAACTTCTTAAAATTTTTAGTATGATGATTACTATTAACTGTATTCATTAAAGAAATCCAATTCAAGTCAAAAATTGGAGCAGAGCCTTTTAAATGAAAATGATTTTCTGCAACCCCTTTAACTAATAATTTTTTAAGTCTGTTATTGTTTGAAAAAGCAACTGTTCTCCAAGAAAAGAAATTTCTTTCTCTTTTAGAACGATTATCCATGTAAGCAAAATAAGAACAAGTAAATAAATCCTCTCCTAAAGAAAAAGATATGTCTCTCCAACGTAGTAAATGCTCATAACATATAAAAGGTTCTTTATCTCTTTCTATTACAACTTGTTTATTAAAATGAGTTAATAAATTAAAAATTGACTTACGACTACTTTTTCCTTGATAGACATCTAGCAACCAATCTGAATCTAATTTCTTATATAAGTTTTCAATTTCATCAAAACTATAATTACTAAAAAGTGATAAACCTTGTTCTAAGAATCTTTTTTCTGAAATAAAATCATTTCGAAAATTATTATCATACATATCTTGAATAATAAAATCAGGACATGTATTGTTGAATATTGCTTCTATGGATTTCCTGAGGTTATCCATTAGATTTTAGGTTATTTAATAAATTTTGTATTTCTGCTTTCTTTTCTTGAATGTTATTATTAGTAATTTGATTTTTAATTCTCCAAGCTTCATCAAAAAAAGCTTGATTTGGCGGGTTGTTTGATTTTTGTAGCTTATTAAGTAAAATAGTTAATCTAGTTTTGTTTAAATAAGGTAAGGATCTGTAAATAAATCTGTTAATCATTTTCAGGTTAGTGTTGTCAATAATATAGTTATTTTTAGATTTAAATTTTTCTTTTGTAGAATCTTCAAATAATAAGTCTAATATTTGGTTTAAAACTAGTTTGTTTTCACTCCAGTATTTAAAAAATGGATTTTCAAATAATTTTTCAAAGTTAAATTGATACTCTTCATTTAATTCGTTTATTACTTCAGGGATTCCATTAAAAATATATTCATATAGATATGTGCTAAAATGAGATAAAGAGTCCTTTGTAATAGCTCTTTTATATATTGCATTAATAAGTTTATTAAATAAAGCGATATTAAATATTTGGAAATAATCATTATCTGTTTGTAATGAGTTTTTCCATTCTTCCATTTCTATATATAGGATTGAGTCACTGACTTTGTTAGTTATAGTATTAGGAACATATGTTCTAATTGTATTTTTTAGAAATAATATATTGTATAAAAAAGATATAGCATTAAAAGTAACAGATTTAAAAGTACTACCAGGTCTATTTATAGTCCTCTTCTTAATTTCATCATCAATTATAGTATAATCTTTGTCATCTCCCAAACGATCGAAAAAGAATGTAAGCCATAAGTATAGTTCCTCCTTATTCTCTTGAATATTTAAATTAGAAATTAGCTCGTAAATTTCCTGAGGTGATTTATAAATTTTAAAGTAATCTCTTGGTTTACTATTATTCTCATAAGGAAAGTACTTTATTTGTTCATTAGTCAATTGGCCATTAACTAGAAAATAAAAATCAGATTCATAATAATTTAGTAAGTTATTGTTCAAAGTTTCTGATAACCTAATTGAATAAAAATTAGATAAATAAGTTAAAAAGTATGGTGTTTCTTTTTCTGAAAATAATCTTGTTTTTTCTATATATCTTATAATTGATAAAATATCTCCATAAGAAACATTATTATAATTTGTTGCTTGAGTTAGTGAAAATAAATTATTTAGTCTACTCTCTAATTTATGATTATAAATAACACCTAGCCAGTTAATTATTTTTCTATTTAAGATTTTATTAGGCGTATTATTTAATTCATTAAAAAACTGAACATTTTCTTTAGATAAATTACTATTAATTTCACTCATTAAATATTCCTTAAAAGAATCAAGTGTGCTTTCTCTAAATATATAAGTAATTGTATTTACATATTCTCTTATATTAGAAGGGATAATAATATTTTCTTCTGAATCATCCTTGGTTATAGTAAAATTAGCTTTATCCTTAACTACTTTTATAAAAGTATCTATAATACTTTTTTCTTTAGAGTATATAATTTTATTTTGATCTTGCATATTTTATAAATAAAAAGTTATTGTAACCATAGTGGAATGATTTGTTAATAAATCTGGTGTTTTTAACCTTCTCTCTATCGGAAATAATTTTGTTAAATATTTATTTGATTTATTTGAAATTATTTCTGAAAGTTCTAAATCGTTATTATCTTTTTTGTACTTAAAAAGCGTTTCATATTCCTTTAAAATTTCGTTGTTAATAGAATCTTGTAATTGTTCAATCTTACAGGCAATAAGGATAAGAACATTACTTTGAATTAAGAATTGACGAATATCTTCTAACATTTCATAAGTTCCAGAAATGTTTAAATCGAAATCATCTATAGGAATTAATAAAAATCCTTTTTTGCCCATAGAATTATCAATTCCGTATAGGCAAAGAAGATATTCGTCAACTAATTTTTTGAAATTATCTTTTAAGTTAGTTCCAAAAGCTAAATCACTCAAAGCTTCAATAGCTTCTTTTTCATAAACATCAGATTTTCCGTTATGAACAACTTTAAGGTTGTTAAATACCTTTTGAAACTGTTTTATTAAATCTCTTTTACGGTCATTTTTAATAGTGTTTTCTTTCTTTAATTTTTTCTGAAACTTAGAAAACATTTTAGATATTATAATTTCAAAAAGTTTATCTTCATTTCTAAATAAAGAAGGATCTATAATATCTAAAGATTTTATTTTAGCTTTTTCAAGATTAGGAGTGGCATTCCAAAAAGTATCTTTAGAATTTTTGTTTTTTAAAGCATCTGCAAAAGAAATCATAGAAGAACTTTTACCTGTGCCACGTTCTCCTGTAAAAGCAATTACATTATTATAGTCATCATTACTAATACTTTTAGTATTATAAACTGTATTTGCTTGTAAAATTATTTCTTCAACATTCTTTGCTGCTTGAGTATAGACTTCTTTAAAAATAGAATTATTAAACTCGTTTTCTTTTTCAATCTTAATTTTATACTCCTCTCCAATGTTAATTCCTAATTTCATATTTTTGTTTTTTAGCGTTGTTTTTTGTTTAAGTAAAATAGAGTATAGTTATTATAATTTATTTAATTCCTTAAATGAAAAATCTTTTAACCCTTCATCAATTAAGTCTTTTAGAAGCTCTTTTCCTTTGTCTATTTCTGCATTATTTACACGATTTTTTAATGCAGGGTTAAATAAAATTCGTAGGCCTTTATAAAAAGAAAAAATATTCTCAGTTATTTTAAGAGTTTCTTTATAAGTGTTTTCTGTTATTTCATTTTGAGGTAATATTATGTTGTTTTTATAGTCAACATATAGTCCTTTATTCTTCAGCTCATTAAACTTTTGTAGTTTTTTTATTCTATCATTAGCGTCAATAATTGGTCTAGCAGCATTGATTATATCAATAGTTCCATTAACAAAATTATCTAACCACTTAATTTTTGTTTTTAATAGTTTAGTGGGTTCTTGTTCATCATATCTTATCATTGATTTAATAATTCCCGAACCCATTTCTATTAATTGAGCAATATGATGTCTTATTTTATGATCGAAGAAAAATTTATGAGTTTCTTTAAGTTTGTATACATTATATCCTTCAGCATGTAGTAATACTAAAATGGACTTTATAACTTCTTCTGAACTTAAAATTAATAGCGAAGTAGCGGAGCTGTATGATTTTCTGATACTTGCAATAGATATAGCATCTTTTTTTAGTTGTAAAGCATTTTTATAAATAAGTTTATCAAAGCTTTTAGACTCTTCTGGAGTTAAGTTGGGGAACTTTTTAATCATTTTTCTTTTTTAATGTAGAAGGATAAAATAGTTTTGTTTTATCCTTTTATAGTTGATTTAATAATGTAAGGACATTATCAAATAGGTTTATTCTATTTCCTAATTCACTTTTCATTCTTGAGTTTTTCTTAAAAAGACCGCTATTGGTTTAGAAGATTGTTTAGAACTCATAGTCAGTTTTTTATTTTAAATAAGAATGTAGGTGTTTTTTGAGGTTTAAAAGTAATAAAATGTATTGATATATAATTGAGGATTTCCATAACTATTTAATAGCCATTTTATAATCTAATTTTTATTTGAGTTTACTTCTAAAACTATAATGTAAGAAGAACGACTAAGAATATTTTCTTAAGTTTTGGTATTTAAATATTAATAATTTAATGTTTAAATATAACTAAAAGGATTTTAGTATTGTACGTAAACTCTTTTAATAATGTTAGATAGAGAAGAATTTAATTAATTAAACTCATGCTTGTAAATTAAAGAGCTAGATATACGATTTTAGATTTTGCGTATTCTGTATATAAAACAAACCCTGTAAACATAATGCTTACAGGGTTTAATAGTGGAGACGCCGAGAATCGAACTCGGGTCCAAACAAGCAGCTCAAAGGCTTTCTACATACTTAGTTTTGATTTAATTTTCGACTAAAAGCTGATTCAAAACCACCCACTTTTAGCTTATCTCCTTAAATTTCGAAAACTTATCGGAGTGCTAAGTCTTCTATGTTTACTTTTACGATGCCCAAAAATGAAACGCCGTAAACCAAGGCTTTTCGTGGACATAAAGCTTGCGCACCTTGTGCGCCGAGGCTAATCTTACTATGATTCGGATTATGCAGCTAAAGCGTAGTTATCTTCGCCGTTTAAAAAGTTGAAATAAGTTTAACGAGTTGTCATCTCACTCCTCGGTATGCTTACATTATCACTGGCCTTGCTGTCAAAACCAGTCGTCCCCAATATGTCAAAGAATATACGTATAGCTCAGCAAAAAATATGCCTTTATCTATTTTCTAAAAAGAAAGTAATTGCAATTCTTTTTACCGCTGAAATTAACGGGCAACAAATATATGAAAATAGTATTTGTTCAATAATTTTAAAACAAGTATTTTCGCCTAAATTGTAATAATTTAAAACAATTACAATCAATTTGTTTAATTCTATACAAAAAACAACAATGAAATTCGGAATCATCAAAGAACGTAAAAATCCTCCAGATAGAAGAGTGGTGTTTTCACCAGAAAAATTAAAAGAACTAAAAGAAAAATTTCCATCAGCTGAGATTAAAGTAGAAAGTTCTGATATTCGAGTTTTTAACGATGATGCTTACCGTAACTTAGGTATTGAAGTAACAGACGATATGTCTGATTGCGATGTGTTATTAGGTGTAAAAGAAGTTCCTTTAGACGCATTAATTCCTAACAAAAAATATTTTTTCTTTTCACATACTATCAAAAAACAACCTTATAACCGTAAGTTGTTAAAAGGAATGTTGGAAAGAAACATTGAAATGTTTGACCATGAAACTATTGTAAAAGAAAATGGCGCACGTTTAATTGGATTTGGACGTTATGCAGGTTTAGTAGGAGCCTACAATGGTTTTAGAGCTTTAGGGATAAGAGAAAACTTATTTAACTTACCAAAAGTAGAAACTTTAGCAGACTTAGATGAAGTAAAGGCTGAGTTAGATAAAATTACCATACCAAATATTAAGATTTTACTTACTGGTACAGGAAAAGTAGCACTAGGAGCAAAAGAAATCTTAGATCACTTACAAATAAAGCAAGTAAGCGATGCGTTGTATTTAACAGCAGATTTTACAGAGCCAGTATATTGTATGGCTGATGTAATGGAGTATAGCAAAAGAAAAGACGGTAAAGTAGGAGATAAGTACGAGTTTTATAAAGATGCTACCGGATACGAAAGTAACTTTATGCCCTATGCTAAAGTAACAGATTTCTTTATCGCTGGTCATTTTTATGGTGATGGAGCACCTTATTTCTTTACAAGGGAAGATGCTAAACAAGCAGATTTTAGAATAAAGTATGTAGCGGATATATCATGTGATATTGATGGACCAGTTGCTTCTACTATAAGACCTTCAACAATTGCCGATCCGATTTATGGATATGATCCAGCAACAGAATCGGAAATTGATTTTAATGATGAGAAGGCTATTACGGTAATGGCTGTAGATAATTTACCATGTGAATTACCAAAAGATGCTAGTGAAGGTTTTGGTGATATGTTTTTAGAACACGTTATTCCAGCATTTTACAATGAGGATAAAGATGGTATTTTAGAAAGAGCTAAAATGACTACCAACGATGGGAAATTAACCAAACGTTATTTATATTTACAAGATTACGTAGACGGAAAAGAATAAAAATAAAGCCTGCTATGAGCGGGTTTTTTTATAGCCTAAAATATATGTTGCCAGACAAACAGTTTTTAATTGATACTGCAAAGATGAAAATGCCTTTTGGGAAATATAAAGGAACCTATTTAGTAGATATTCCTGAGTATTATCTGGTTTGGTATAAGAACAAAGGTTTTCCTGCTGGGAAATTGGGAAAGATGATGGGATTGGTATACGAAATGCAGCTAAATGGTTTAGATGATATTTTACGTAAACTTAAATAAGTTTCAAACTCTATTCAATAGCTTTCTGAGTTTTATTTTCAATAATTAATACAGTAATAACGCCCAGAGTATAAGCGATTAAATCATCTATGCTAAACGTATTTCCTATAATAATGTTAGCTATTTTAGAATTGCCTAATCCAATCAAGTTAACAAAATTAAAATACTGTAAAGTTTCAATAGTATAAGAGAAGAATAATACTACTAATGCAATTGTTTTAGGAGGTAAATTGAAAAAGGATTTTAGTAGATAATACAATAAAATAACGACCAAATAGTCTCCAAAAGTATGTCTTATAAATCCTGAAGTTTGTGCTATTAATAATTCTGTTATAAATAATAGTAAAGAAATAATAAGACTTTTAATATGTAATCTCATAACTAATTTTTTAAACGTCAAACCCATCAAAAGGTTTGACGTTAGTTTTATAAAATTTATTTATTCGTTTTGCCAGTCAATTTTTCTAGAAGCATACATTACTGAAGCTAAAATGACAAATAAACCTGTACTTCCTACTAATAGTGCATAGTTTTCTAATTGAATTATGATAAAAATAAAAGAGTACAAAGCAATTAAAGAAAGTGCAATGAAGAGTGGAAATTTAATACCTTTTAAAATAGATTTTGAATACAGCGATATCAATGCTACTACACTTATTCCTGCAATAATATAAGCTTTTAGAAAGCTACTATGCTCAGAAATTGATATTAATAAAGTGTAAAACATGGTTAAAGCAATTCCTATCATTAAATACTGAAAAGGATGAATAGAAATTTTACTCATAGTTTGTATTAAAAAGAACACTAAAAAGGTTAAAACAATTACTAAGAAACCATATTTGGTTGAGCGCTCACTTTTTTGATATTCATCCACAGGAATCATAAAGTTTACCCCAAAAGCATATTCTTTTAAATTAGGAATACCGCTGAATGATTGTTGAGAAAAAGGTCTGTTAATGTCCAATACTTTCCATTTTGCATTAAAACCTTCGTTGGTTATTTTGTCTGAATTATGTGGTAAGTATTCTCCTAAGAAATTAGCAGTTTTCCAGTCAGATTTTATTTGAACATTGGTTTCTTTTCCTACTGGGATAAAACGAATTTGTTTACTTCCATTAATGTTCATTTCTAAACTAAAATTGACATTGTTTTTTAAAGGTAAATCTTCTTTTTGTAGAAATTTACTTTCCAGTTTATGTAAATCTAAATAGTTTGATCTTCTGTTCTTGTTTTCATATTTAGAAGTAAAAGAATAAGAATTATTGTTGAGTTTCATTTCTACCAAACTATTCACCCCTTTAAGATTTGAAGTTTCTATAATTAACTTGGCTTTATTCCATAAAATATCTTCCTCTTTAATGTCTAGTTCACTAAAATCAGGGCTAGTAAAATCACCGGTAATATTTATTTGACTTTTGTAAACAGCTGTTTTATAAATCCCTCGTTTCTTTTCTTCAGGATTTATAGTAGAATTTATGTTTAGCAATTCTGGAAAAAAATAACCGTAGTTAATTTCCTCAATCATTTCAGTCTGTAACTCATTAGTTTGCTGATTTAAAATCGATTTTTTATGATAAGTTTTATAAGGGATTTTTAAAATAGGTCCGTATAAAAGTACCTCTTTTCCCCATTTCTGATTTATCTCTTGTACTACTTCCTTTTGTCTATACATTCGTTCGTTAATCAAGCTTTTTATAAAGGATAAAGGGATTAATAAAATTAAAATCAAAAAGCCAACCATGACCATTCTAGCAGTTATTGATGTTCTAATCCATTTAGCAAATTTCCCACTTTTGTTATTTATTGTTTCCATAGTTTGTTGTTTTAAAGAACTTTGAAATTCAAAGTAAATATGTAAAAAAATTTATTTATTATTAATTAGCTTTTCTAAAGCTTCAATATGTTTTTTAAATTCAAGTTTTCCTTCGGCAGTAGCATAGTACCTAGTGTTTGGCTTTCGTCCTATAAATTGTTTTTCTACTCTAATAAAGCCTACTTTTTCTAATGCTTTTGAATGACTTGCTAGATTTCCATCTGTAGCGCCTAAAAGTTCTTTTAGTGTTTTAAATTCAGCGTACTCGTTAACCATTAGAACCGACATAATACCTAGTCGTATTCTATGGTCAAAAGCTTTATTTATATTTAGAATAATGTTTTTCAAAAAACTATATTTTGTGCGAAAATAAGCAACTATTTTTTATCGTATTTAAAATACATTACTAGTCCGTATACAATATGCATTACTCCAAATCCTAATACCCAAAACCAAAAACCATAGCCAGGAAAAATTGCACAAATTAAACCTAATACAATTTCAGTATATCCAAGGTATTTTATATCGCCTATAGTATATTTAGAGGCATTTAACAAAGCCAAGCCGTAAAATAAAAGCATTAATGCTCCAGTTTGTCCGTAGCGTTGTTGTTTTAAAATGATAATGATGTATATAGCTCCAGCTATTAAGGGAATTAAGAAGCTTGTTAATAACCTCTTCGTAGTTGCGTCCCAAATTTTTTCGTTATTCTTTTTAGCTTTTCTGGTTGTTAAAAAGATAGCAGTAGAAATACTAAGGAATCCAACGATAAGTAAATCGGAAATAACTAAACGAAAGATTCTTCCATCTAATATTAAATATCCTTGTTCGCTATTTTGAACTAACCAATAAGCAAATGAAGCACCTATTAAAGCGTAAATTCCTGCAATGATTCCAGATAATCCACTTAAAGAAATAAATCGAGATGATTTATTCATTAAGTTTTTAATTTCTGTAATGTCTTTTAAATAATCTTTTTCACTCATAGTTTAAAGAACTTTGAAATACAAAGTAAATGTATTTATTTTAATTTGACAAATAAAAAAATGCTGTATTTTTAAATCATGAAACCAGCTGAAGAATATATCTTAAAACAAAGTGAACCTTTCAAGTCTATTTTACTGCATCTGCAAATTTTAATAGAAACAAACTTTGAGGAGGTAGAGTTGTTGTATAAATGGAAACTTCCATTTTATTATTTAAAAGGCAAACCTCTATGTTATTTCAACGCTACCAAAAAAGGATATGTAGATGTTGGTTTTTATTCTAAAACACCACTTACCGTATATAATGAGTTCGTTGTTTCAGAAAAAAGAAAAGCAGTAAAATCACTTCGCTATAGTAGTTTAGATGGTATTAATAGCGAAGTATTAATTACTGTTTTAACTGATGCCTATGAAATAAGAGAATAAAATATTATTCTGTTTTTATTTTGTATTGAAGCGCCAACTCGTTTTCAACATATACATGCAGATTTGTATTTTGCTTAGGCTTTTTTAGATATATGTTAGTAACAAGATTGTCGTTTATAATACGAGCAGTTCTAACTTTATTATCATAAGAAAATATATATTTTATGTTTTCTACGTTTTTTTGTCTTTTAATTTTTAAGTGTATTTTCTTTTTATTTTTTACATCAATCTCACCTATATTCGGGCCAATGATTTCAATATTATACTTTAAATAAGCATTTTGGTAAAAAGGTTCGTAACAAAACTCTACTAAAGGTTTTTGTTTCAATAAAACTTGCCAGTTCTTTGCGAAAGGAAAATGAGTGAGTCTTAAATTTTCTTTTTTAGCGTTAAAATAGTTTAAATTTTGCTCTTTTTGCCACACGCCTCTATAAATATAACCAGCTCCATAAGTTGTATCAATAAACAACCATTCATTATTTATTTTTACAGCATTCCATACATGATTTTTACCTGTAGGAATATAACCTATCTTGTTAACAGAAAGTTTTGTATACCCGTAAATTAATTCATTTTCTATGTTCATTAAATTACATAACTGACTAAATAACAAAGAATATTCTAAACAGATTCCTTTTCTTTTTCTGAAAGCTTTATTAATTATTTCTTGTATTATTTGTGTTTGTGTTCTTCTGAAATCATCTTTATTAGAGTAATTAACAAATTCAGGGCTTTTTAATGTTTTAGTACTTGGTAAATCATAAGCTATATTTAAACACATCCATGTATAAATAGCTCTAACTTTTTCAATATCAGATTTAAAATCATAATCTATTCTTTCAGCTAAATTTTTAATAGATTTTGGTTCTTGATAAGACAACATAACTTTGTCAACCGTTTCAAAATCTTGTGAAAAGAAATTTAAACTGTAGAAAAAGACAAATAAGGAAAATATAATTTTTTTCATAGGATAGCATTTTGCTGTCCAATATAATCATTTTATATCAAAAGAAACTCAATGGCTATTTCTCCATCAATAAGTAAGAAAGCTGTTTTACTATTAGAAGGGGGAATTATACTAATTTGAGCAGTATTATTTTTAAAAGTAACTTCAGGTTGTTTAACATATCGATCTCCAATAAAACCAAAGTGAATTCTTTGAGTTGGCTTTATGTTTTTTAATGTGAGCTTAACAGAAGAGTTGGCAGTTCTCTTTAAAATTCCAGATGTAGGTTTACTTAAGATATAATCTTTTTTAAGAAAAGGAGAATTATAAATAGGTTGGTTAAAATATTCGTTTATAGTCATTCTTTTTACCCTAAGTTGCCATACAGTTTCTTCTGGATAATGCGTGAAAAAATACTTGCTTTTTGGAATGTTGAAAAAATAGTTGTTAAAGTTACGTTGCCATTTTCCATTGGTAACTGCACCAGCTGCCCATGTAGGGTCTATATATTGCCACTTGTTATTAATTTTAACAGCATTCCAAGCGTGGTTTGTAGTATTTCTTATACGACCAATGTCGCGAGAAGAATTTCGTACATAGCCTTTGATTACTTCGTTTTCAATATTTAAAAGGGTGCAAACTTTACTAAATGTTTGAGCATATCCTTCGCAAACAGCACTTCTACTAGCTAATGTTTTTTTAACAATATTGTCTTTTATAGCTCTTAGTTTAGCTTGTTTATCAGCTTCATTTTTATATCGAAAGCCTATTCTTTTTTGTTTAGGGTTGAAATATTCATCTAAGTTATATCGAATATTTTTGGCTAACCAAATAAAAACAGCTCTTACTTTATCTTCATCAGAAGTAAAATCTGTGGCAATTTGGTCTGCTAATTTTTCAGCAGTAATATGTTTTGGGTAAGTTTTTACTGTATTGTCTACAGCAGAAAAGTCTTGTGCCGATAAGGACGAGACAGTAAGAAAAAGGAAAAAATAAAGTTGCTTCATACTATAAGTTAAAACAACTTTATTTATCAAAAATTGTGCCTATAAATTATTTATAGTTTTTCTTATCGAAGTTAAGTTGGTAAGTAACTTTTCTAAGTAGTCAAGATGCAACATATTTGCACCGTCACTCTTAGCGTTAGAAGGATCAAAATGTGTTTCAATAAATAATCCATCTACATTGTTTACAACACCGGCTCTTGCAATAGTTTCAATCATATCTGGTCTACCACCAGTAACTCCACTAGATTGGTTTGGTTGCTGTAAAGAATGGGTAACATCTAAAATAGTAGGAGCAAATTGACGCATAGTAGGAATACCTCTAAAATCAACAATCATATCTTGGTATCCAAACATAGTACCTCTGTCAGTTATCCATGCTTTTTCATTACCGGCATCGTGTACTTTTCTAACAGCATGTTGCATAGCTTCAGGACTCATAAACTGTCCCTTTTTTAAGTTAACCACTTTACCAGTTTTTGCAGCAGCCACTACTAAATCGGTTTGACGTACTAAAAAAGCAGGAATTTGTAAAACATCTACATATTCAGCGGCTTTAGCAGCATCAGATGCTTCATGGATATCAGTTACGGTAGGAACATTAAAAGTTTCAGAAACTTTCTTTAATATTTTTAAAGCTTTTTCGTCACCAATACCTGTAAAGCTGTCAATTCTACTACGATTTGCTTTTTTAAAACTCCCTTTAAAGATGTAAGGAATTTCTAATTTATCAGTTATAGAAACTACTTTTTCAGCAATTCTCAATGCCATCTCTTCACTTTCAATAGCACATGGGCCAGCTAAAAGGAAAAAGTTATTAGAATCAGCGTGTTTTATATTGGGAATAAGGTTTAAATCCATGATTAAAAATTTTGAACAAAATTAAGAAATTAAATTGGCTATCTTTAGCCTTTTAAATTAAATAAGATGAAAAAAACTATATACACTGTAATGGCTTTGGCAGTGCTAACAGTAGCCTGTAAAACACCTAAAAATAAGGATGCAGAAGAAACAAAAAATACTGTAGAAGCTCCTAAAAAAGAGTTAAACAATTCAGTAAACATAGATTCTTCTTTGGTAAGAAAACACTTATATACATTGGCTGCTGATGATATGGAAGGGCGTAAGCCTGGGACACCTGGAATGGAAAAAGCTACGCAGTATATAGAAAATGAATACAAACGAATTGGTTTAAAACATTTTGATACTTTATCAACTTACCGTCAGAATTTTACACACGAAGGTATACAAATGAGTAATATTATTGGTGTGTTAGAAGGAACTACTAAAAAAGATGAATTCGTAATTGTATCAGCTCATCACGATCATTTAGGAATGAAGGAAGATGGAGAAGGTGATCGTATTTTTAATGGAGCCAATGACGATGCTTCTGGTGTTGTAGGAGTGTTAGCTTTAGCGGACTATTATGCGAAAAAAGGAAACAACGAGCGTAGTATTTTGTTTGTATGTTTTACAGCAGAAGAAATGGGACTAATAGGTTCTAAATATTTTGGGAAAGATATAGATCCATCAAAATTTGTAGCAGGAATAAACTTAGAGTTAATAGGGAAGGAGCCAAAAACAGGACCAAAAACAGCTTGGTTAAGTGGTTTTGAACGTTCAGACTTTGGAAAGATTATTCAGAAAAATTTGGAAGGTACTGGCTACAAATTATTTCCAGATCCATACCCAAAATATAATTTATTTTTCAGATCAGATAATGCTTCTTTAGCACGTTTAGGAGTGCCATCTCATACTTTTTCAACAACACCTATTGATATTGACAAAGATTACCATAATGTATCTGATGAAGCTGAAACTTTAGATGTTGGTATTCTTACTGAAACTGTAAAAGCAGTAGCTAAAGGAACCGAAAGTATTATTAACGGAAAAGATACCCCAACTAGGGTTGTTATTGAAGAAAAATAATACTTAAAAACAATTTTTTTAAAGAGCCTTTTTTAAGGCTCTTTTTTTATGGTTTTTTCTTAATGAAATTAAGTTTTATTTGTTGTTTTGGTAATTTAGATGTAGTTAAATTAGTTATGTTGTTAAAATTATATTAAAATTTTAGTATATTCGCAAAGTTTTAATTAAACCCTTCAATATTATGAAAAAACAAATTTTAAGCCTAGCTATTGTATTTGCTATGTTTTCGTGTTCCCAAAATGACAATTTAGAAGTTTCTGACCCTCAGGGAGATGTGCTTTCTAAAAAAGAAATTAATGCAATTATTAATAAATCTTTACAATCTACTGGAGATTTTGAATGGACTTCGCAAGAAGTGAATACAATTTGGAGTGCTGTTAAACATGGAGAAAATATTTTAACTATTGGTTATGGTACTTCAAAAAATAACTTTGCAAGAAGTGCAGAAGCCAATACTATTAAAAACGATTTAATTGCTTTGGTAAGAAATTTAGAAGGAACTTCTGCAAAAGGAGCTACTGAACTATATGTAGATGAAAATATTAATGTAATAGATATTAAGGTTACTAATAAAGAAACAATCGGAATTTTATTAAAAGATAGCAGAGTACGCTATATTGAACCAAGTGGCTATAGTTTTGTTGATGAAAATAATCAAGCACGTTCTTCTTCTTCGTCATCTGGAGGATCTGGATGTGGTTATGGAACGGCTAATTTAAGTTCTAATGATTACCGCACAGTGTCGCCAGGAGCAAGAGTGCCTTGGTCTTTCGATGCACACAATATACCACAAGCATGGAATCACAGTACAGGAGCTGGAATTACAGTTGCTATTGTTGATTCTGGATTATCGCCAGAGCAAAAATGGATGAATCAATATTTTAACGATGGAGCTTCTTCTGGAAGATTTGTACAGAAATATGGAACTTTTGTCGATTCTTGGTGGGCTTGGTCTAATAACTATGATGGTGTAGACGATAAGTGTGGTCATGGTACAAAAATGGCTGCAGTAGCTACAGCTCCTAGAAATAATGATAACTTACCTGTTGGTGTAGCATACAATGCAAACTTAGTTTCTTATAGAGCTGTTGAAAATGTAGTGATTAATGATTACCATGAAAAAAGAGGTATTGTAGAAGCTTTAACTGCATTAGCTAACAGAAGTGATGTAAAAGTGATATCAATGTCGTTAGGATATCCGTTTAGTATTGGTAACGTATCGGATGCTATAAAGTATGCACATAGTAAAGGTAAAATGGTGTTAGCAGCTGGAGGTACTTCAACTTCTTTTACTACTTGGTATGGAGTTATTTTTCCAGCAAGTATGTCAGAAACAGTTGCTGTAACAGGAGTAAGAGAAGGACAATATAATAAATGTGATGTATGTCATTCTGGTTCTAAAATCGATTTTACAGTTCAAATGCAACGCACGAATGGAACAGACAATAAAGTTCCTGTATTAAGTTACTACAATGGGCAAGCTAATTATGTAGGTGGTTCATCTGTAGCAACTGCAACAACAGCTGGTATTGCAGCTTTAGTATGGGCGAAACACCCAACGTGGACACGTGCTCAAGTACTACAAAAAATGAAAGAATCTGCAGATTTTTATCCAAATAAACACTCAGATTATGGATATGGAAATATCGATGCTTTAAAAGCAGTTCAATAATTCAATCAACTAACTAATCTTCAAAAAGTCTCGTTAATTCGAGGCTTTTTGTATTTTTATCAGGCACGTTTTTTGATAGCTAATCAGTAAATTTTAAAATTATGAGATACTTTAAATACCTTTTCTTACTTGTTTTAATAAGTTGTTCTTCTACAAAAGTGGTATATGATTACGATAGTCAAACAAATTTTACAGCATATAAAACCTTTAATTTTTTTGAAGATGCTGGTAAAGGTTTGAATGAGTTAGATGTAAAAAGAATAACTAACGAACTAACCAATAAACTAAAAGCTAAGGGAATGCGTTTGTCTGATAAACCAGATGTTTTTATCAATATTGTATCACAAGAGCGAGAATCAGAAAGAAGAAATACCATTGGTGTTGGCTTAGGTGGTGGCGGAAATGTTGGTTTTGGAATTTCTGGAGGTATTCCTATTGGTAGTAAGAAAATAAATCAAGAATTGATTATTGATTTTGTTGAAAGTAAAAGTGATGAACTTGTTTGGCAAGGAATAGCTAATAGTGAGTTGAAACAACGTAGTACACCCCAAGAACGTGTAATGCATTATAGAAAAGTAATTACAGAAATATTAAAAGGTTATCCACCAAAAAAAGCCTCTAAATAATATAGAGGCTTTCATTACAACACACTACTAAAATACTAATCTAAAGTTAGATTTTTAGAAATTTTTCTCCAGTCTACTATTTTAAAATTCTGATGTAAACTGTCTTTATTTTGAGTATTTGCTCCGTCTTGAGCGATGAAAATACCTTTCGGATATTTAGCTCCTAAGTTAACTGAGGTAACATCAATTCCGTCTGTATCGTAAGTTCCGTCAATAATGCTGTCTTTTAACGAAAAACTATGTAAGTATTTATTACTAACTCTATCTATTACAGCATAACTATTGTTTCCTTGTGAAGAAAGAATAATATAACCTTTACCGTTTCCTGAATCGTATAAAGTAACTCCTTCAAAATCTGGATGCATATTTTTATCTTTAGTACTAATTACTTCAGTAGCATCTATAGAAGTATCTGGTTCTGCATTAAACTTCCATAGGGCAGTTTCTTCTTCTCCGATATAAACCTTTGCATAAAAATCATCAGCAACAATTCCTTCTCCTTGACTTTTTAGTGCAAAACTTCTGGCTATTTTAGCATCAATTTTACTATTGTTTTCAAATAGTTCCCATTGTTCTATACCTCCTTCTTTTCCTACCAAGAAAACATATATTTTAGAAGTTTTTTTGCTTTTATACATGCCTAATCCATAAACTTCATTTAAGTTAGATGTTATTGGTCTTGCTGAAACTTCTTCTAATTCTCCAGTTGGTTTTACTATTAAAATAGAAATTGTATTGTGTGTTCTGTTACTTGCAGTAACTACAGAAACAGTTTCGTTATTAAGTACAAATCCATTTCGAATATCTACATTGTTCACACGTCCTATTTTGTAAGAGTATAAGCGTTCTCCTTCTAAACTATATACTTCTAAACCTTCTTTTTTATTGGTACCTATGATTGTTGATTTTGAAACATCTTTTGGATTGATCCAAACACAAGGGTCATCGGCAGCATCGTCGTAAGAAGTAACAGGAGTTGTTTCAGCATCGGCAGTTAACGCAATTATAGGATTGCTATTGCTTGTCTGGATTGTTGCTTTTTTTTCTGTTTTACAAGCTATAAATAGAGTAGCTGTAATAATTATTTTAAAAATGATTCTCATTGTTAGAAATTATATTTTAACCCAATATTCCAGTTGTAGTTATAGAATTCGGCTTGTCTAGTTTGGTTTTTAGTTCCTTGGTAGAAACGTAATTCTTGGTTAGTTAAGTTTTTAGCTTCAGCAAAAACACGAAGCTTTTTAGTAATGTTATAGGCAGCGTTTATATCTAAAAATAATTGCTGATCATAAAATACATCAGTAAAGGTGTCTTTTCCATATTCAGAAATATAATCATCTGCAAAGTTTAACGATGTTCTTACCGATAGCTTTGAAGTTTCATAAGCTAGTGAAGCGTTGAACATATTTTTTACGGCACCTGCTAATGGTAAACCATCGTTTCTGTCAGCAATTCCATCTGTTTTTGAATCTGTAAAAGTATAGTTTCCATAAACAGTTAGATTTCTTAAAAAGCTAGGTAAGAAGTTTAATTTTCTTTGTAAAGCTATTTCAAAACCATAGATTTCAGCTGTACCTCCGTTAAAAGGTCTTGTTACATCATAAACATCTGTAGTTCCATTTATGGTTATCGATTCTTTTGAAATTGAATTATAAATAAATTTATCAATGTCTTTATAAAAAACTCCCGCAGATATAATTCCTACGTTACTAAAATAATGTTCAAACATTAAATCTAGATTCATAGATTCGGTTGGATTCAAATCTGGATTCCCATATTCTGCTTCTATATCGTCACTATTAATATTTCTATAAGGAACTAAATCGAAATAATTAGGTCTAGCAATTGTATTGGTCCAAGCAGCTCTTAGTATTGTATTCTTATTTACTTTGTATTTAGCATGGAAATTTGGTAACCAGTTGGTATAGTTTTTACTTCCCGATGTTCTAGTTGCGTCGTCTATTGTTTGAGCAGTTTCAACATCAATAGCAAAACCATTATAATCAATCGTTGTTTTTTCAGCTCTAAGTCCAGCGATAATCGAGAATTTTTGACCTAATTTTTGTTGTAGCATTCCATAGAAAGCATATATGTTTTCGTTGGCATCATAATTTTCAGGAACAAACTCATCTAATACAGCTTCACCATTTGCCAAAATAAGACTTCCTAAAAATTCTTTTGAAGTAAATAATCCCGATTTATAATTGTTTCCTGCTAAGAAACCATTTACAGTATAATCGGCAGTAATTGTAGCATTCATAGTTGGAATCTGACTTTCTAAATCATATTCAAAGAAATTATTATCTCTTAATTTTTCCTTGTATTTGTGCTTGAATCCAAATTTTAAAGAATTCTTATAAGTTCCTGTAGCGTTAATTGGTATTAAGATGTTGAAGTTAGAACTAATTTTACGTTCTTGTGTAAAACGTCTTTCTTGAGTTACTTCGTCATATACAAATTTAGAAGGATCATTAAAGTCGTTGTTTGTTGGAATTAAACTAGGAAACTTTGCTCTTGAAAAGTCTTGAGTTACTTCAATATTATCGTTTTCAAAACGAATATAACGCTCGTTTGGACGTTCTTCTTTCGCTTTTGAAATTCCCGTTTTCCAATCCAATTTAATGTTTCCAAAAATTAGATGTTCACCTCCCAAAGACAATTTATATACACTTTGTTTTTCTAAACGTGTATTATCATTAGTACTGTTATTGATTCCTCCTTTGGTTTGTCTACGGACTTCTGCTTTTGAAATTCCAGCAGCGTTAGGCTCGTCAATTTTTCTAAAACGTAATCGGTAACGATTTTCAAAGTCGTTTCTTTGGTTATACATTGATTTAAAGAAAAAAGTATTGTTACTGCTAGCATTCCAATCTAAGTTTACAGCAACACTCATTCTATTTCTTTTTACATCGTATCGTCTAATATCGTGTTCACCAATATAGGTTTTATTGTTTTCTTGTTCCCATTCAAACTCTACGTTGTCTGATCCATAATCGTTAGAATTGTATGAAGTATTGATTACGTATCCTAGTTTTTTATTGAAAATTCGATCAGCAACTAAAGCTGAAAAATTATAATTAGGCGAATTTCTTACTGGATTTTGACCGTATGATCCTGTTAGAAAAGCTCTAAAAGTACTAGGAGCAGAGCGTGTTATTAAATTTACAGAACCACCAATTGCATCTCCTTCCATATCTGGAGTTACTGCTTTGTTAACTTCAATAGTTTGAATCATATCAGAAGGAATTAAATCCATTTGAACTCTTCGGTTGTCTCCTTCTGCTGAAGGAATTCGATCTCCGTTTAAAGTCACTGAATTTAATTGAGGAGCTAAACCACGAATAATAATATCTCTTGCTTCTCCTTGATCGTTTTGCATTGAAATTCCTGGAACACGTTTTAAAGCATCTCCAATATTAGCATCGGGAAATTTTCCAACCTGATCTGCAGAAATAATATTGGTAATATTCGCTTTATTTTTTTGTTGATTTAAAGCTTTTGCTTGTCCTTTTCCAATACTTCCTTTAATAATTACTTCTTCTAGTTTGTTCATTTTAGGAGCTAAAGAAAAGTTCTTAATTAAAACACCATTTTGTATAGAAACAGTTTCTTCAATTGTTTGGTATCCTATAAATGAAATTGAGATTACATGATTTCCTTCTGGAATGTTTAAAAGCTCATAGTATCCATTAAAGTTACTTGAAATACCAATTTTTAAGGATGGTATTACAATAGTGGCACCAGGTAAAGGAAGGTTACTTTCGTCTAAAATTCTTCCTTTTAAACTAGATTTGTCCTGTGCATACCCCCATAAGCTTAAAAGACAAATACTAACTAGTAGTAGTTTTTTCATTTTGTATATAATTGATGTTGAATTAGTTCATGCAAAACTATTTATCAAAAAGAGCAATTGGATTTTGAAATTGTTAGTAAACTATTACGAACTTTTAATGAAAAGATTAATAGATTGTTAATTTGTTGAATATTTTCTAATGTTTAGTTTAATTTTAAATTACGTAAAAATTACTTTTTAAAAACATTTACTATGGCATATAACGAGTTTTTAACCGATAGGATATCGCAGTTTTTTCATGAGAAACACGTTTCTTTTTATGAGAAGAAAATGTTTGGTTCGCTTTGTTTTATGGTTAATGATAAGATGTGTGTTATTGTAAACAAAAACGAATTAATGGCTCGAATACATCCTGATATTTATGAGGAAGCATTAACAAAAGATGGTTGTGAAGATATGAGCTTTAGTGGAAAAAGAAAACCTGTAAAAGGCTATGTGATATTAACTGAAGAAGCTTTTGATTTAGATGAAGATTTACATTACTGGTTACAATTAGCTTTAGATTATAATCCATTAGCAAAAGCTAGTAAAAAGAAAACCTCCAAATAATGGAGGTTTGTATTTTATATTAAGATTGGTTGTTAGAATCGGTAACGAACTCCCAAACCAAAATCAGATTGGAATCCGTCGTAAAAACCGTTAAACCCAATTTCTGGTCTATAGTCTAAAGAAATTGCTAATGGAATATCGAAGTTGTATTCTATACCAACTACACCAGCAGCAAAAATAGCAGTACTACTATTTGCAGAAGCTATTCCTCCTCCAGCACCAGCAAACCACTGAAAGTTTTGTTCTAATGCCCATACCCATTGGTATAATCCAGTGGCCTTAAAAGCATCACCTTTTCTAATACCTAAATCAATTTCTAATCTGTTGCTATCGCTTAATTTTCTTTGATAAGAGATTTCTCCTCCAAAACCATTATTACCTCCAAAACGTACCCCAATAGCATTTTCAGAAATGTCTTGTGATTGCATTGTAAATGCAGCTAAAAATAACCCGATAGTTAAAAGTATTTTTTTCATTTTTTTTCTGATTTAATGTTATGCGAATATACTAATTAACGTTTTACTGAAGATAATAGTATTCTCATAATTCCGTTAAACTAGTTTATTTTACCGTTGGTCATAATTCTGTTTCTAGCCTTTTATAATCAAGCTAGTTTTGAGTAAAAAATCAAAATATACTATTATGATCAAAACGTTGAAAATATTAATAATTGCACTACTTTTTTCAAGTTGTACATCTATTAAAGAGAATCCAAATACAATTATAAGTACAGATGTAACTAATTTTTGGGAGGCTTATGATAAAATTAAAAAAACAAAAGATTCTATTCAGCAAATTAATTATTTAAAAGAACTGTTTTTAGATAAAGGTACCGCTGGACTAAAAGCTATTATGGAGGCGAGAAGATATACGGCCGATTCTTATATGCAAGCAATACACAAGTATCCTAAATTTTGGGAAACAATTCGACCTAATACTTTAAAAATAAACGGATATAAAGAAGCGATACATAATGGAATTGAACGATTTAAGAGTTTATATCCAGAAGCAAACCCAGCTACAATATATTTTACTATTGGAGCACTTAAAACAGGAGGAACGACTATGGATGATAAAGTACTTATTGGTTCTGAGGTTGCTTTGGGTGATTTATCTGTAAACGCTTCTGAATTAAAAAGAGACTTTCCTAATTTGTTAAACCACTTTAAATTAAATGTTCCTGATGAAAGTATTGTGTTTGGTAACGTACATGAATATGTCCATACACAACAGGATACTACTATAGCCAATTCATTATTGTCTAAAACATTAATTGAAGGAGTAGGGGAGTTTGTTGCAGAGAAGTCATTAAACATAGCATCGCCAAACGAAAGTGTAATTTATGGTAAACAACACGATAAAAAGATAAAGGATGCCTTTGTAAAGGAAATGTTTACCAAATTTGAAATCAGATGGTTTTGGTCTAATACTAACAATCAGTTTAAAGTAGGAGATTTAGGTTATTATGTGGGGTATGCCATTTGTAAAAGTTATTATGAGAAAGCTGAAGATAAGAAGCTAGCGATAAAAGAAATGATTGAGTTGGATTATTTAGATGAAGATGAGGTTTATAAATTTATAGATGCATCTATGTATTTTGAAAAACCAATAGCTGTATATAAAAAAGAGTTTGAGCATTACAGACCTCGTGTTATTGGTATTAGCGAATTTGAAAACAATTCAGCAAAAGTTGATACTGCTATTAAAACAATGACACTTGAGTTTTCTAAAGCAATGGATATTACAATGGTAAATTTACGATTAGGACCTTTAGGTGAAAAGAATTTATTAGAGATAACTGATATTGTAGGATGGTCTAAAGACAAAAAGAAAATTACTTATAAGATAGCGCTGCAACCTAATTTAAGGCAACAATTATTAATAACAGATATTTTTCGCTCTAAAGATGGTTATTTATTGGCTCCTTATTTAGTTGATATTACCACAAAATAAATACATTTACTTTTTTGAATAACTTCTAACAATAGCTATAAGAAATTTAATGATGAATTATTTTTTCTCAAAAAAAGCAATACCTAATTACAGCGTGTGGGCAATTACATTAATGTCTTCATATGTGATGAAAATTAGTGATTTAGGAAAAAGTAGGGAGCTAATCTATTATCTGGTTTCAGAATGTATGCTTTGGTTCTTTATAGGAGTACTATTAACAGGAGTTATTCAAATTGGTTTAGAAACATTTACTAAAAACAAAAAAGTTACTGTTAAAGCCTTGTATTTAGTTTTGTTAATGCTAATTACTTCTGTTATTTTTAATTATGTTTTTTGGCCTTTGATAGATTTGTTACATGAATATTTTCTGAATAAATCAAGTTACCACGGTAAGTTTGCAACTCGTATTTTTAATTGGCTTAATTGGATTATATGGTTTGTGTCTTTTACCGCATTTAATTTGTATACAGAGGTAAAAGAAGCTAAGATGAAAAACCTAGTTTTAGAGGCAACTTTAAAAGAATCGCAGTTAAATACTTTAAAAGGGCAGATTAATCCTCATTTTATGTTTAATAGTTTAAATAATATTCGAGGATTAATGTTGGAAGATGTAGGGAAAGCAAGACAAATGCTAACGTCATTATCAGAAACGTTACGTTATGCACTTACTCAAAATTCAATTACAACCATTGCGTTGGAAGACGAATTGGAAATGGTAGAAAAGTATATTGATATTTCTAAAATTCAATTTGAAAATAGATTGCATTATGAGACTGTAATAGATAATTCATCTCTTAGTGTACAAATACCTCCAATGCTCGTTCAAATGCTAATAGAAAATGCTATTAAGCATGGGATTTCTAAATTAAAAGAAGGAGGAAGAATTTTATTATCAACTAAGGTAGATTCTGAGAAACTATTCATCAGTGTTATAAATTCAGGAGTTTTAAAAAAAGACAATAAAACTACTCAGGTAGGGGTAGAGAATATAAAAAAACGATTAGAGTTATTGTATGAGTCTAAGGCTGTTTTTAGTTTAGAGGAAAGAGAAAAAGAAGTTGTTGCTATTATAGAAATACCATTATCATGAAACAATTAAAAGCGGTTATAGTAGAAGATTCTCGTTTGGCTAGAAATGAGTTGAAAGAGTTATTAAAAGAGCATAAGGAAATAGTATTGGAAGGAGAAGCTGAAAATGTAGATGAAGGCTTTGAATTGATTACAAAAAAGAATCCTGATTTATTGTTTTTGGATATTAATATGCCAGAGAAAGACGGTTTTGAGCTTTTGGAAATGTTAGATGAAGTTCCTATAACTATTTTTACAACAGCTTTTGATGAATATGCTATCAAATCATTCGAATACAATGCTTTTGATTATTTATTAAAACCAATTAATCCGAAGCGTTTTGCTAAAACTATAGAGAAAGTTGTAGAAGAGCATAGTAAAGATGATAGTAAAGAAGAAAAAACAGCAAATAAGTTAAGTCCAGAAAAACAAATTTTTATAAAAGAGGGAGAGCGTTGTTGGTTGGTGAAAATAAAACATATAACTCTATTTGAAATTGTAGGAAACTATACTAGAGTGTTTTTTAAAGACAATAAACCATTAATATATAAGTCGCTTGCACAAATAGAAGAGAAGTTGCCAGAGGCATTGTTTTTTAGAGCTAACAGACAACAAATAATAAACATTAACCATGTAAAAAAAGTAGTAGCATGGTTTAATGGGAAATTAAAAATAGAAATGCAATCTGGAGAAGAAATAGAAATCTCCAGAAGGCAATCCTATATATTTAAAGAGCGTTTAAGCTTTTAAATAATTTTATTTAACTGTTATACGTGTTCCTTTACTGTGGCTACTGAATTCAGGAGCATACATACTTTGAATTGTAGTAATTCCATTACTAAAGTTACCAGCATTGTTTACTCTTACATCGTATTCGAAAACATATACTCCTTTTGGTAAGTAATCGAAAAAGAAGTTTGTAGCAGCGTCTTTAGTACTTTGGTAATAACCTAAACCATCTTGCCACTTGTATTCTGATAATACATTTACTGGTTCAACACCACTAGCACGCATATCTTTCATATGGATAAATTCCATATTCCTATCAGAACGTAATACAATTCTTGTGGTAATTAAATCACCTACTTTTAATGAAGTTTTGTCGGTTATTTCAATAAGTTTTTTACCAGTATCTGAGTTTACTTTTTTAAATAATTTCTTTTCTAATTGTAAAGGTGTTTTTGCTGAAGTAATTTTATCTAAATCTTCAAAATACTGCCAGTATAAACCTCCCCAAGCAATACCTTTTCCTTTTTTAGAAATGGTTACTTCACTCATTTTTTTAGTGATTTCAGAAGTATTCCAAGAAGTTTTAAAATAACCTGTACCTGCTTCTACTTTTACTGCTGACATTTTACTTGGTTCAATTTTAAGGTCACCTAAAGTAACATCAACAGCATTGGTTACTGATATCCAATCGCTACCTTGTAATAGCAATGCATACACTGCTTCTGAAGTTGCTTTGGTAGTTTTCCATTGGCTTACTTGCTTGTTTTTCAACAACCATATTTTTAAATTATCAATTGTTTTAGTGTCGTTTTCTATTTCAGAAAATGCTTCAATCAGTAAAGATTGTGTTTCAATAGGTGCTTGATACCAAAACCAACTTGGTTTGTTAGCCTTCCAGTACATTCCTAATTCATTAGAAGTAATACTATTTTCTTTTAATGATTTTAGAATTTTGTTTGCAATTGTTTTAGTTCCTGTTCTGTGCTGAATTAATGCAACCAATCCCTTACCGTATAAGTTTTGTTGATCCCAATATTTAGCTGTTTGCTTTGTGTAATAATCAATAGCTTTTTTTGTTTCGTTACCAATTGTAATATCATTATAAAAACTACGCATGTATAAATACTGTAAAACAAAATAGTTTACATGGTTCTTAGTTAAGTATTCTGTATACTTTTTCTCTCCATTTCTCTCTTTTACACGCTGTGCTTCTTTTAATAATTCTTGATATTGATTTTCTATTTCAAGGTCTAAAAACTGTACTGTTTTATTAATTATAGCAGTAGTTTTTGAATCAAATTGGTTAATACCAAGATGCTTTAAATGTCCAAATCCACTTGCAATATAATTGGTGATATAACGACTAGGGTAGTGTCCTCCTTTAAACCAAGGAAAACCACCATTACTCATTTGCATGTTTTGAAGTTTGTTAACTGCTTTGCGTTGTTCGTTTTTCATTTTGTTTAAATCAAACAACAATGCAATTCTTTTCTTCTGTTCAGTTTCTGATTGCGCATCTCGTAACCATGGTGTTTCTTGAATAATTAAGGATTTTAATTCTTGATTTTTTTCAAGATTTGAAAGCAATGCTTCACTTGTTTTCCATTGATTAAATACTTCTTGAATTCTAGGACTAGAATTTGCAATATGACTTGCTAGAGTGTTGGCATAGTAACGTGCAAATGTTTGCTCAGAACATTCGTATGGATATTCCATTAAATACGGTAATGCTTGTACCGCATACCATGCTGGATTTGAAGTAACCTCTAAAGTTAGTTTATGGTTTTTTAACGTTGTTGAGGTATGATTTTTAAGTTTATTTAATGTAAATGTTTTTGTTTGATTTGAGCGAACCCACATTGGTAAGGTTTCTGTTACTAACATTTTGTTAGATAATACTGGCAAAGCATTTTGCTCACCGTCAGAAAAATCACCTGCTTTAGCTATTACTTTATATTGAACTGCTTGTACTGTAGTTGGAATAGTTAAATTCCAAGATACATTAGTATTTCCATCCTTATTTACAGTGAATGATTGATTTTTTGTTGAATTATCTAATAAGTTAATTTCTTTTCCTGTAATGGCATCGCTTAGTATAAGCTGTGCTAAACCTTGTAAGTTTTTATCTGATAAATTTGAAATTTTTGCACTTAAGGTAATTTTATCTCCTTCTCTTAAAAAACGTGGTGCATTTGGAACTACCATCAACTCTTTTTGTGTAACCGTTGTTAAGGTTTTTGTAGCTGAGTGTAAGTTTTTGGTATGTGCTAATAACTGTAATTTCCATTTAGTTAAAGCTTCAGGAACTGTAAAATTAAATGAAACATTTCCTTTTGCATCAGTTGTTAAATGCGGATAGAAGAAAGCTGTTTCTTGTAAGTTTTTACGGATCTGTATTCCTTTTGAAAAGTCTTCTTTTTCAGTATTTATATCTTGATATTTCTCAGAAGAGTCTTGAGGAGCCCATCCTTTTTCCATTTCGACATTTCCGTTCAGTCTAGATACTTCACTTTTCATCATTGCTGGAGCAGCAGCTTGCCCTCTTATTGTCAATTTATTTCTTTTATTAGTTCCATAAGCTGTTACTACAACTTCTTCTAAAGCATTACTGTTTTCCATTACTACGAACAAGTGTTTGAAGTCCCCAACTGTTTTTTCTACAGTTTTCATTCCAACGAACTTAAATTCTAAAACATCTCCTTTATTTACTTTTAGGCTAAAGTTTCCTTCAAAATCTGTTTCAGTTCCATAGTTAGTACCTTTAATAATAACAGTAACGCCAGGTAATGGACCGCTTTCGTCTTCTACAACTCCTGTAAGAGTTCCATCAAAATTAGTACGTTGAATAGATAAATTACTTAAGTATTGCCTGTTAACCCAACTTCTATTAGTAAAACTAAATCCAAACCAATTTAAACGATCATAACTTTGCTGTGGGAAACCATAGTTGCTTCTTCTATCTGAATAATTATGTATGTTAAATCGAGTGTTTCCAAAACTTTGATTGGCCGTAGCTGTGTTATAGGCATGGTAAATTGGTTTTTCAATTGGATTGAATTGCCATTGGTGTGCTTTAAACTGATCTAAAGAAGCATCGTACATACTTGCCAATAATTCAGCAGCTAACTTATCTTTTTGTGTTCCTTTTATGGTAAATTTCCAAGTTTCGTTGGCACCTGGTTGTAGTTTATCTCTAAACGTATTTGTGATAATTTCTAAATCTGTACTTGGGTATGGAACAGATATGCTTATTGCTTCTTGTTCAAATGCATTATAATTGATGAAATAATAAGTGATACCAAATCCGCCAATATCCTCTTTAGTTACAGGGATTTTTATAGTTTTACTATTCTTATCTAGTTTTATGTAATAAGAACTGGTAATTTGATGTTTTTTCTCTACAAAAAGCATTACTGTAATATCTTCTGAATTAGAACTAACAGTTAGTATAGCAGTGTCTCCAGCTTTGTAGTTTTCTTTGTCTGTTGTTACTTGTACTAATTTGTTATCTGAAGGAAGTTTATCTTTTAAAGAATATACCGAAAAGAAATGCTTATCAGTTACTTTTTGATCAAATTTATCTTTGGTATTTAATTCAACTACATAGTTCCCAGAAGTCCATTTTTTGATGTTTTTTAATTGAACTTCTTTCTCTTTTGCTGTATTGAATTTTGTTTCAAAAACCAATTTTCCTTTTTTCCATTGGTACACATTATCTTCGTTTTGATATGCTTCATGAGGAAACTTACTTATAAACTCTTTTTTAGGTATTATTTGATAATCTGGTGCTTTCCATGGACGTTTTCTTAACGAATAATCCGGTGCTTGTAGTTTGTATATTTTAATTGTTCCACTAGCTGCTACAAATTCGTCGTTTAGATTTTTTGTGTCAATTTTAAAAGAATTATTCTTAATCGATTTATCTATTGAATTCTCCATGTCAATAGCAGCAATTAAGCTATGATAACCAACTTTTACTGAGGTAGTAGCACTTCTCGTTTCTCCGTTGATATCTGTTACATCCGCGGTAACTTCATAGGTGAAAATTGGAAGATTATCTTTAGAAACACTTTCGTCTGCTAAAGCTTTAAACTTGATTGTAAAGTTTCCTGAATCGTCTGTAGTACTTTCTCCGAAAGTTATTTCTTGTGGTTCTGAAACAAAACTTGGTTTGTACCAATACCACCATCTAGGGTATTGTACTTTTCTATGTACTCTGTACACAACTTTTGCATCGGTTATGTTGGCACCAGAATATGCTTTTGCAAATCCTTTTACCGTAACACTATCGTTTATTTTGTACGATTGTGTAATTGGATTAAAGTCTGTTTCAAATTTTGGACGCTTATATTTTTCTACAGCTATTCTTGTTGAATTTTTTCTGCCTCCAACTTCTACTTCAATAGTAAAGTTTCCTGTAAGTCCTGTATTTGGAATTGTTAGAGTACTTGAAAAAGAACCAAAATCATTGGTTTTCAATTCTAAAGTTTTTATGATTTGATAATTAACATCATAAAAATTAATGGTCGCATTTTTATTAGTAACAACTTCCGATTTGTTTTTAAAAACCTTCATTGATATTCCTTTAAAATGAACAATTTGTCCAGGACGGTATATGCTTCTATCAGTAAATAAAAAGGTTTGAACGTGTGATTTATAATCGTCGTTATTTTTGAAACGTTTGTTTAAATAAAACGGTTTAAAAACTGCTGTATCATTTTGGTGACTTACGGTAGCTGTTACATTATAGTAATAGCTACTTGGATTGTAAGTAAATTCTCCATTACGATCAGTTGTGAAATATTTGGCTATTTTTTTCTCATAGCGATTAGGGTTATTAGCGAATTCGACTTTAGCGTTTTCTATAGGTTTTCCTGTATTTCTATTAACTACTTGGTAAGTTTTTCTTCCGTCATTATTTCTAGCTATTAGGGCTAAATTTGTTACTTGAACATCTGCTGTACCTATAATGGCTTCTTCTAAGTTTTTAGAAGTTGAAGCGACTATTAAATAGTTTCCTAATCCTAATTTAGGAATTACTACCTCACTTGTATGTTGTTGGTAATCGTTTTCGTTTTTTAATTTTGAAGACCAAGAATTTACTTTTTTTAAGGTATTGATTAATTCAATTTTATCTTTTTTCTGATAACTCTTTTCTAATTTTTCTAATTCTGATTTACTTATTTCGTAAGCATTGAAATAGATTTGATTTAAATTTTTATAGCTTACTAATGTTTTAGAAAATTGGTTTGAAGGAATATTTTTTTCAGTAGTTAATTGAATTGTTTTTTCTAGTATTTTATTCTTTAAAGTACCACATTTTAATGCTCCTTTACTTTTAGGGAATTGTTTTATAATTTCATTACATATAGCAAGCGCTTCTTTATTTTTAAATCGATATTCGATGTTTTTTTCTGGTTTGTACAAATTACCAAGTTCATTATAAGATTTTGCTAATTCATAAGCGTATAAACCAGAAAGCTCATTGCCTTTTAAGTTATTTTGTGATGCGATTAAAGTTGCTATAAGTGTTTGCTGTTTATTACTAAAAACGGCATGTTGGTTTACAAAGGCTAAACGATGTAAATCAACGTCAACTAAAGCTCTTTTGTTATTTTTTTTATGAAATTTGATTAAATCTTGATAGATTTTTAATGCATTAAATTGAAGTGATAATGAATCTTTACTTTCTAGTTTAAGTGAATTGAAAGTACCAGCATCGCTAAGATATTTTTTATTGTTTAGTTTAAATTGATACGCTGGCTTGGTAATATTTGTTTCTGTTGTTTTATAAAATTCTAATGCATTGTGCGCTAAAAAATCATAAAGCGTTGGTCTATATCTCTTAGAGTCTTTTACAATATTTAAAATATCAGAAAATGTATAAATATCAATTTGTTGTAATTGTTTTTTATTTTCTAATGATTTTTGGAATGTTAAATGTATTTCTTTGAACAAAGTATTTAAATCCCATGTTCTAAAATCATTAGTGTCAACTTTTTCTTTTGTTTGTGTTCTATTGTAAAACTTCCACCTATTTTGGTTGAAATATTGCCAGTAGAGATTGGCTAAGATGTTTTCTAAAAAATTGCTTGTAGGAAATTCACTTTGATCAATAAGCTTTTTAAATTGATTGATGACTTTTAGTTGCGAATTTTCCTCTAATGTTAAAGAAAATTTACTCTTGTACAATAAGGTTTTAACTAGTTGTGGAGTATTCTTTTCTTTTTCAGCCTTTGTATAGATTTTTTCTACAACTTTTAAAGCAGATTTAGGTAAGTTTTCTAATTCAAACTTGTGAACTTCTTCCCACATGTTCTTGTAGTTTTTTTGAGCGTTTACAATGGTTGAAAATAAAATCACTAATATAATTGAGGTTAGTTTTTTCATAACTATATTCATTTAATTATTCAAAGCACTTAAATGTTTATGAACAATGCAATAGGCAATGTGTTAACTTCGATTTTAAGTGAGTGAACATAACTATTCAAAGAGTTTCGTTTTAAAGATACTTAAAGTATTTCTATTGGTATAAACAAAAAGCAAGCCATTTAGCTTGCTTTTTATATTTATCTATAATATTTGTTTAATTACAAATTCACATCGTCTGTTAAGTTCATGTTGTTCTTCAGAGCAATCTTCTTCTGTTTTACATTTTATAATTGGTTTTGTTTCACCATAACCAACAGCGGTAATTCTATCAGGTTCAATATCATTTTTCATAAAATACATTCTTACTGCTGTAGCTCTTTTTTGAGATAATTCTAAGTTGTATCTGTTATTACCTCTAATGTCTGAATGTGTTCCTACTTCCATAACCATATCAGGATACTTTTTCATAAGGTTGATAACCTTATCTATTGCTTTTTTAGTATCACGTCTTAAATACCAAAGATTATAGTCAAAATTAATATCATCTGTCTTCACTATTAATTGTCCATTTTTAGGAACAATATCTTTCTCTTTAGCTATAATTTCTTTTATCTTTTTTTGTTTTTCTATTTCTAACTGTAAGTCTTGTTTTCTTTTTAATTCTTTTTCTTTAGCATTTTGTAAAGCAATAGCCTCTCTTTTTTCTTTTTCTAGTTGTAAAATAGACTTCAAGCTCATTGAGGCATCGTTGTTCTTTTTTCGTTCCTTGTTTAAGCTTAGTGTTCTTTGTTTAGTTTTATAACCTTCTTTAATTGCTTTTACGGTATAAGTTGTTTCACAGGCAACAGTAAAAAAGAATTTACCTTCATTATCGGTATTAATTTCAGTAGTTTTATTAGTTGCTTTATTGCTTAGAATAATTGTGGTATTAGGTAAAACTTCTTCAGTATCAATATCAGTAATTATTCCTGAAATGTATTGTTTACAGTTTTCGATAACTAAAGGTTTTTCTTCTACAATTTTATAAATATCATCACTTCCTTTTCCTTCAAGTCTGTTTGATGCAAAGAAACCTTCTTTGGTGTCTGAATTGATATTAAAAGAAAAGTCGTCGTATCCTGAATTTATAGGAAACCCAACATTATTTGGTTTAGCGTATTTATTATCGGTTATAGCACTGACAAAAACATCTAATGAACCAAAACCTGGATGCCCATTTGAAGAGAAGTATAATTTACCATCTTTACTAACAAAAGGAAATTGTTCTTTCTTTTCTGTGTTTATAGTAGCACCTAAATTTTGAGGAACTCCATAAGTATTATTGTTGTGTATTGTTACCGAATAGATGTCAAACGAACCAAATCCATTAGGCATGTCAGAGGCAAAATAAAGTGTTTTTTCATCATTACTTAATGCTGGATGCTCTGTAGAATACTCATTGCTGTTAAAAGGTAAAGGAGTTATGTTTTTCCATTTTCCTTTAATGAGTTCTGCTTTGTAAATTTGGACGTGAGTAACTTTTTTATTGTCCTTTTTTCGTTTTCCTTTTACTAAGTTATTTCGGGTGAAATATGCTGTTTTTCCATCTTTGGTAAAGATGATATTTGATTCGTGAACTTTTGTGTTAATTGAAGAAGAGAAGCTTTTAATACTTTCTTCTTCAATTTGATTGTCAGAAATCTCATAAATGTCTAAATAATTGTTTCCAGTCCAACCAAAACGTTTGTGATAACCTTCTTCTTTTTTAGGAGCTGCAAAAATTATTGAACTTCCTTTTTGAATAGCGCCAAACTCTGAGTTTTCTGTATTGATATTTAGGTTTTCAATTTTATAACGATTACCTATTGCAGCTATATTTTCTAGATACATTATTGATTTTTCTAAATCAGATAATTGCTCATTTTTATAATGAGAACGGAGTAAATTATTTGCCCTAGTATATTCTCCTTGTGCTTTAAGGGCATTTGCATACCTGAAAAAATAAGGTTCTTTTATAATTTTACGATAATCTCTAAAAAGTAGTTTATAATACTTTGAAGCCTTGTTCATATTATTTAGAAAATAATAAGCATCTGCTAAGTTTCTTATAGCTTCATAACTTTTGTTTTCTGAAATTGCTTTTTCATATAAAGGAATTGCTTGGCTATAAAAAGTTCTGTTAAAATACTTATGAGCTCTTTTTAAATCTCTGTTAATTTGGGCATTGCTCAAACTAACGATGAATATGGTAATTAGTAAGGTTATTATTTTTTTCATATCGATTTTTTAAAAGAATCTAGGAGATTTATCATAGCCGTTTTTTAGCCCTAATGTATCAAGATCATAAAGAACAAATACTTCATGTGTTCCTGAATTGAAGTTGCTTAGATTAGTAGTTGTATAATCATAGGCATACCCGATTTTTAAACTACTACTTGCTCTTATATTAAACATAGCACTTAAAGAATCGTCAAATCGATATGATAAACCACCTTCTAATCTGTTATTGAAAAGAACATTAATAGAAGCATCAACAACAAGAGGCGAACCTTTTACTGCTTTTACCAATGTTGAAGGTTTTAATTTAACTACGTCACTTAATCTAAATACATATCCTGCGTTTAAGAATAAGTGAATTTCTTCTCCTCCGATACTTCTTAAACCGTTCTTTTCTGTAATGTGTTTCGAGTTTAAAAGGTTAGGAACTGAAAGTCCCACATAATATTTGTCGGTAAAGTAAAATGCTCCAACTCCAAAATTAGGAGATGTTTTATTTTGGTTGTCAAAAGCAGTATCGCTAGTTAATATTCCATTAACTGGATCGTCATCTGGGAATGTGAAATTAGCAAAATTCGTTCTAAAATTAGTAAATCCAGCTTTTAATCCTAAGGAAAGTTTATGTCCTTCACTTAATGATAAAATATAAGCAAAATCGGCATAAACATTATTTTCTCTTAATACTCCATCACCAATATTATCTGTTATTAAAGATAAACCTACTTCAAATTTTTCTGTAATTGGAGTGTGTGCAAAAAAAGTATATGTTTTAGGTGCTCCAACAGCATTTGTCCATTGAGTTCTGTGCATAAAACCAAAGTTAATAACTCCTAATTCATTAGTTGTATAGGCTGGATTTATAACACTTTGATTGTACATGTAATTTGTGTACTGTGGGTCTTGTTGAGAAAAAACGTTACTCAACGTACTGATAAATACAATTATTAAAAAGATCTTTTTCATATTCTTATTTACTTAAGTAAATTCTTCCTTGTTTAGCTTTAATATTATCTCTGTTATAATTAAGAATATAAAAGTAAACCCCACTAGTAACATCGCTATTCGACAAGTTTTGTCCATTCCATTTAGGTGAATTGATATTTCCTCTAAACAGTAGTTGACCATATCTATTAAAAATTTCTAATTGATAGTCAGGATAGAAATATCTGATATTTGGAATGTAATAGAAATCATTGACACCATCTCCGTTTGGCGAAAAACCATCAGGAATAAAAAAGTCGTAATCTTCAGGATTACAGTTGTTAAGTGTTGTTTCAATAGGTATACGTTCACCTTCACATCCTGAGTTTATATGTGTATTAGCTACATAGTATACAATACCTTCTTCTAATAAATCAGCTTTGTCAAGCTCAGTACCTCCAGTTGAAGCATCGTACCAAATAAGTTCATGACCAGTGTTATTCGTTAATGAGCTTTCAAAATCTAAAAGAGTAAGTTTTTTCAACCCACATAAAAGCGTAGTTCCAGTTAGTTGAGGTTTGGGAGGAGTGATAACTGTAACATTAAAAGCTAATCGGTTAACACTTTCGCATCCGTTAATGCTTTCTGTAGCATAATAAGTAACTCCATCTACCAAAAGCGTATCTACTGCTAATAAATTACCCCCTGATAAACTATCGTACCAAAGGAGAGTTCCTGAGTTAACAATGGCATCTAAATTGGCAAGAGTAGGTTTGTCTATACCACAAAACAAAGGTGTGGTATTAGTAGAGGTTACATTCTGAGGTGCAAGTATAGTGACTGTAACTAGAGTTCTTTTAGAACTTTCACAGTTTGTATTTAAACTTGTAGCGCTTACGAAATAATCTTCACCATCAACTAAGATTGTATTTGGATTAAGTTTAACACTAGTAGTGTTATCAGCGTACCAAGATAAGTTATCGCCACTTTTTATTTTTATATCAGCTAGGGTTGGTAAATTCGGATGAAAATCTGAAGTACAAAAAGTTTGATTAGCATCCAGGTCTGGTGCATCTGGAATACCATCTATAGAGAAGTTCTCTTCAATTTCAAAGTCAAACTTTGTTCTACAAGGAGTAGTATCATCTTGAGTACTTTTTAAGATAACGTTATAAAAACCTTTGTCTAAATTGGTAATATCAATATTATAGTTTGCTATTCCTCCACTGAAAACAATTGTATTTTCAGTTAATACTTTACTGGTGGCAACTTCGGTTACTTTATAGTTTATAGTATAATTACCACTTGTGAGTTTAGGAGCATCAATCTTTACTTTTAAATCTGAAGCATCACATTTATTATCTATAGCTAAATCTAATTGAATGTCATCAGGAATTCTGTTAATAGTAAAATTGTAATTAATACAGCTCAATCCGTTTTCAGTAGCTGGAGTGATTTTAAAATTAAAATCATTTTCTGCTACAGGAAATTTAGATAAATCTAGAGGGATAATAGCTTTTCCATTTACAAAATTAATATCATAATTAGTTATGGTTGAGGTTGAACTATCACCTGTAATTGTATATGTAATAGTTTCAATATTATTTGACAAATTACCATTCTTGTCGTAAAAATCATAAATAGTTAAATCTATATTTCCTCCATCATAGCATGTATTATCTAGTCTAGCATGTGCCTCGTTGATAGTAAAAGTATCTTCTACTACTGTAAATGAATTACAAATAATACCTCTAATATCTTCAATTGATTTTGTTCTGATTATATAACTTCCAGGTGGTAAGGTAGTATTTGGTAATGTTATTTCAGGAGAATTTATTGTTCCATCAGGGTTAACAATATCAATGTCTAATAGCTTATTAGTATACATGACTGCATTAGTGGTAGCATTTATTATTTCGTACTCTAAATTGTACGTCAATGTAGAGTTTAGCGTACGGTCATGTAAGATTTTGATTAATAAAGAGTTTTCTCTACATTGGTTTTGAACAGAAAAATTACCTGATATTTTAGGTAGAATTACAGAAACGGTAGCAGTTTCTTCACCACAAACTCCATGTACAGGATATACAGTATATTTAAAATCATATTTACCAGAACCAAAATTATTATAGATTTCTTGAATGTTGATGATAGCATCTAATGGACCGCTAATTTGATCTGTTCCACTTTCTTCTACCCATATACCATTTGAGTCACCTCCAATGATATAATCAAACAAATTAACATTGGTATAAGGAGTTAAATCATCTGTGTCACAAATTTCAATTTTTTGAGCTGTTCCTGCATTAGCTGCTCTATGTACTTCTATAACTACTCTAGCTTCTCTAGCGATGCAAGTATCAACTTTGTCAACAGTATACGTAAAAGTATATGTACCAACACCAGCAGCTTGTGCATTAAAGTAGTTGTCAGTTAAAAGTCCAGCAGGAGTACCAGCTGCAGGACTCCATTGTCCGTTAATATCAGCACTTAAGTTAATTAAATCATTATCTAAAAACGTAAATAGGTCTACAGTACTATTATCACTACATGCATTTGCACCTCCATCTACATTGTCTTCCCCTGGGTAACCTCCAAGAAGAATAGTGATTTCAGCACTTTCACCACATTTAGGATTTGTGTAGGTAAATTTATGTTCTCCAAATCGATTAATAGCCCATAAGTTTACTATACCGGTAGTTTTGTTAATGACATGCTGATTGATTGGAGTATTAGCAGACCAAGTACCTCCATTTTCGGGAACTCCATTTAATTGATTAAATAGATTGAAGTTTTGATAATTAGGGTCAGCATCCTTATTACAAATTGTAATAGAATTGTTTGCACCAGCACATTGTGAAAAAGCTTTATTTGAAATAAAAACAAAGCAAAATAAAAAAATAAGAAGAGTGGATCTTAATAACATCGTATATAGCAATTTATATTGTTATTTTCTGACTACAAAAAAACGGAAAATTTGGGGATTAATAAAAAAAGAGGCCTTCTTTTTAAAAAGAATTATTTTGCTTTCTATATGCTGTTATACTTCATTATCTTTACGGAAAATTTAGGGTGTTTACATGAATATACATTTTATAGCTATAGGAGGAAGTGCTATGCATAATTTAGCAATAGCATTACAACAAAAAGGATATCAAGTAACTGGGAGTGATGACACTATTCACGATCCGTCTAAGTCGCGTTTAGAAAAGAAAGGTTTGTTACCAGAAGAATTTGGGTGGTTTCCTGAAAAAATCTCTACAGATTTAGATGCTATAATTTTAGGGATGCATGCTAAGAAAGATAATCCAGAATTATTAAAAGCTCAAGAATTAGGAGTTAAAATATATTCGTATCCTGAATTTTTATATGAGCAATCAAAAAATAAAACTCGTGTTGTTATTGGGGGCTCTCATGGAAAAACTACCATTACTTCAATGATTTTACATGTGTTAAATTATCACGATAGAGAAGTAGATTATATGGTAGGAGCTCAATTAGATGGGTTTGATACCATGGTAAAACTTACTGAAGAGAACGAGTTTATCGTTTTAGAAGGTGATGAGTATTTAAGTTCACCAATTGATATGCGTCCTAAGTTTCATTTGTATAAGCCAAATATTGCTTTGTTAAGTGGTATAGCTTGGGATCATATAAATGTGTTTCCAACTTTTGAAAATTATGTTGAGCAGTTTTCAATTTTTACCAATTCTCTTACCAATGGAGGAATCATGGTGTATAATGAAGAGGATGAAAATGTAAAAAGGGTCGTAGAGGAAAGTGAACATCCAATAAAAAAATATTCATATAAAACACCTCCGTACTTTATTGAAAATGGAACTACTTTTATAGAAACTGAAGAAGGTAATTTGCCTTTAGAAGTTTTTGGTGAGCATAATTTGCAAAATATAGCTGGAGCTAAATGGATTTGCCAGCATATGGGAATTGAGGAAGATGAGTTTTATGAAGCGATTGAGAGTTTTAAAGGAGCAAGTAAACGTTTAGAGAAAATATCAGAAAATAGTTCTACAGTAATTTTTAAAGATTTTGCTCATAGTCCAAGTAAGGTAGAAGCGACTACAACTGCTGTTAAAAATCAATATAAAGATAGAACTTTATTGGCTTGTTTAGAATTACATACATACAGTAGCTTAAATGCTGAGTTCTTAGCAGAATATAAAGGAGCATTGGATAATGCTGATAAAGCTGTTGTCTTTTATTCGCCACATGCTGTAAAAATTAAACAATTAGAAGAGGTAACAGAAGCACAAATAGCTAAAGCTTTTGAACGAGATGATTTAATCATTTATACAAAACCTCAAGAATTTAAGGATTTCTTATTCAAACAAAATATAGAAAATACAGCTGTACTTTTAATGAGTTCAGGTAATTATGGAGGATTGGATTTTGAAGAGGTTAAGAATTTGATTATTTTGTGTTAAAAAAGCGTTCTTTATACCAATTTTTATTGAAAAATTTTAAAATAAAAAAAGTAAAATACTCTTTTGTGGTAATAATTTGTTTACTAATAATTAGTCCTCTATAAAAAGGTAGAATAGATGAAATTATTTTATTTCTAAATTTATTGTTTTTAAATACATTAGCAGTAAATTTTTTTGAAGAAATAGTGTTATTATATTTTAAATTGGAATTAGTATTCAATAACAAACTACTTAAAGCAATATTGTCATTTAAAATATTAAAATGATATTTAAATGATAAATTACTTTTTAGAGTATCTAATTTTTGTGAAAAAAGAAAAGTATCATATATGGTTCTTAAATTAATATTTCTATATAAGTAACCAAAATCATTTACTTGATTAGCAAGTATATTATAAGTGAATTTGTGGGGTAAAGCTAAAGAGGTATATTTTTCTTTATTTTGAATAATTTGGGAAGAGATGAGGTTATAGTTCAGATGATTTCGATGCTTTTTTCTTAGAAGTTCTCTATGAATTTCAACACCACAAATCTTAGTGTCATGAATTAATCTTGGATAATGACGTCCGTAAGATTTTGGAATTTTATTATCAAATACATAATATTTTTTTGATTGTAATATTTTAACAGTTTTTAAAATATCATTATTTACAATTAGTATATCAATATCTCCAGCCATTCTTTCTGCAATATCTTCATACAAACCTTCTAGTAAATTTCCTGTGCCTTTCAGAAAAATAGGAGTAATATTATTCGCTAATAACAAATCATTTATTTCCTTAGCTTGTGCTATTATTTGTTGGTTTCGTTCTCGGTTTAAATCAGTAATATGCTTCATATATTCTACCAAATCGTTTGGTAAATAATGAAGAAAGTTAGCACGTTTTAAATTACAATATAAGGCAGGAAATACATAATGTGAAGTACTTAATTTTACTACATTATCCCAATCAACATTTCCCGATTTTAATTCTTTCTCAATAATCTCTTTGTTCTTAGTCTCATGTGTAATTGTTAGACACTTTCCAACAAAAAATAATGTTTCTTTATAAGTCATTGTTAAAGATTTTTGAAACCGTTTCTATCATTTTGTTATTGTTTGAATACGTAAGTTGATAGCATGGGAGTTTAGAAAACCAGTTTAAAAAAACCTTTGCATTTTCAGTAATAGGAGATAACCAAGAATCTGGTACTAATTTCTCAAAAGCATCAATTTTTGATATTTCTTTTAAAATTAAATCACTGTCCTGTTCATATTTTATGAAAATTAAAGCTTTACAAGGTAAATGAGCAGTGTAATTTGAATTATTAGGAGGTAAATAACGCACTATTTTATTTAACTTCTTGAAATGATATTCAGCAGATGTTTTTAATTCAGGGTAAATAGGGAACAGAGTTTCTAAACTGTTCTTTTTTATAGAGATAGCAGAAGGGAAGCTATATACTTCTTGTTTTTTTGAGTCAATAGGAACAAAATCGTCTGCCAAACATGTAAAACCACTTGCTTGTAATAGGGCTAAAGAAGTACTTTTTCCATTTCCAGAATCACCTAAAAACAACATAGATTCTTTACCGTTACTAATTGCTGAAGCATGAAATACACCAAGCCATTCATCTTCAATTTTTTCATGGATATGTTCTACTATTTTCATAGAAAATTTTCCTTGAAAATAATGAACTTCATTTATGTTCCAAGTATTAATTATTTCATTATTAATAGAAAAACTAATATAATCGTTATTGCTATATACTTTATAATGAAATTTAGCTTTTTGTTGATTTTGAGTTTCTAAATGAGCAAATTTTGGATGAACCAACGAAAGTTCAAAATCAGATAAATAATCAACTTGGATTATTATATCATTTATTAGGTAATGTTTTTGAAAATTGAACGATTTAGGTATTTCTATATCTTCAATGTTTTTAACCTCTTCTGCATTCGTTTTTAATAAGTTTTGTATATCCGAAACTAAGTTTTCTGCTTGTTGATAAGGAATATTTATAGAATTAAATATGTTGGTAACAATTAGAGTTTTGTCAACTTTATTATCTAATAAAGTTAAGATTTCAGTAACTAAAGGTTCAACAACAATATATTCATTGTTGTCTTGAAACCAAACTATCGATTTATTGTCTATTTTTTTATGTATAATCATGTGTTGTAAAAATAATAAAACCCTGACTATATCAGGGTTTTATTATTAAAAATGTTATTGAATTTAAAAACCATCACCAGGGTCTTCTGGACTTTGAGCTTGTGCTTTTTGAGGATTCAATATCATATAAGTTCCTAAAGCGGTTAAAGCAGTATATTTTCCATACTTACCTATTTTTTTTAATGCTTCTTTTCTAGATATATTGTTTGTATTCTTGTTTTGTTCTTTCATAATCTCAAAAATTAGACGGGGTTTATTCTAAAATGATTTTCTTGTTAGTTTTTCCTATTTCTGAGTTAATTTCAAAAATGTAAATACCTTTAGCTAAAGAAGGAATTGTGATTGAAGATATTCCGTTAGATAAAAATGTTTTTTGAAAAACTTTCTTTCCTAGAATAGAATAAACATTTAAAGAAGCATTTTTGGCTTGTAAACCAGCAATGGTTATAGTGTTAGTATTTGATTTGTACATGCTAACGTCTTCAATAGAACTATTTTCAGCTACAGTTTTTAAAGTAGTAGTGTGTATATAGAATCTACCAATACCATCCAGGTTTTTGTCTAAAGTAACTTTGTAATTATTTTCTGATAGATTGATAAATTTATTATCAATTCGATCTTCCAAAAATACTTTTAGACCATTAGGTAAGTTTTTAGCATTAATTAAAAACTCTATTTCTTTTCCTGAATCAGCTTTAAGTCCTAAAGGAACAACTGTTTTTTCTATATCACTTAAAGGTAACGACTGTATGGCTAGGTTTCTTCCATTATTGTTACTAACTAATTGAGAGTACAATGTGAATTTAGAAGAAGTTCCGCCAAATATAGAACCATCATAACCATTATCAAATCCTTTAGAAGCTCCATTAATATAATAGATGTTAGTTGATTTTGAAGATTTGCCTTCATTCACAATTACAGATATTTCAGTTCTTGAACTTTTTTGAAAAGTATCAGTTGTTTGATGACTTTGATTTGCAGTATTAAAAGTTACATCGGTATTAGAACCTGCACTAACAAAGAAAGCTTGACCAGGCGCTATTTGGAAACTTCCGTGTGTACCAAACATTCTTACGTCATAGCTACTAGTAGCTTCATTCCACATCCAAACTGTTTGTTCAGATAAATTACCAACATTATCAGTAAGAAAGGTACCTAAATTAATGTAAGATGTAAATGGATTTCCAACTAAGTTAAAATTGTTGGTTGCTTGAGTAACTCCGTAATTAATATTATTAGAGTTAATAGTTCCTGTGAATTTTAAATCGCCTACAGAAGCTAGTTTAGCGGATAAACCTTGACCAGAGGAAATAGTTCCAGTTGAGGTATTTGTGTAATAATTCCATGCAGTTCCATCATTTTTATAAGGAGCAATTCCTATTCTTCCTCCACCAGAACCATTAGCAAAAGTGTTATTTGTTCTTAAATCGAGAACACTTTCTCCTGAAACTGGGGATGCAACTAAATACCAGTTTGTGGTTGGTAAATTTCTTTTGTAAGTAGCACTTCCTGTAAATGCTGCATTAGCTATTAAAGAAGCTCCAGATTCTATTATAATAGAGTTAACAGTAGTTGCTGAAGAAATCGTAGGGTAGTTGGTTAATCCAGCAGGAATAACTACATCTGCACTATTAGAAGGAACAGCTCCTCCTAACCAGTTTGTTGTTATATTCCAGTTATTATCGGTAATACCAGTCCATTTAATAGTTGAAGCAAATGAAGTGTTATCTGTATTGTCTCTACCTGGAGAAAATAAAACAGGATTGCTAACAATAGTAGAATGATTTACAAAAGAACCAGTAAAGTCAACATTTCTAGCAATAGATTGGTTACTTCCTGCTGCGCCATATACTTCGGTTAAAATTATAGTGCCTGATTCATTTTTGATTGTAACTGTATCTCCACTGTTATTTAAACCTAAAGCATTTGTACTTGCTAATTGAACTAAACCAGGAACAGTTACTAAAGTACCTCCACCAAAAACAACAATAGCTTCGTTTGCAGGGATAATAGTTCCGTTAGGGAAGGTATGTCTGTCGCTAGCTCCATCGGCTAAAATCCATCCAGAAATATCTAAGCTAGATCCACTTATATTGTATATTTCAACAAACTCGTCTTGAGATGTATTTACTGTTCCGTCTCCATTAGCGTCACCGTTTGTAGAATCTGGATCAGCATGAATTTCATTAATCACAATTGGTACATCATCATCGGTAATAGTTACAGTATGTTGAGAAGTAGTTATGTCGGCTGTACCAGAAGTAACAGCAATATTTAAAATAACAGTCTCACTTAAGTAATCAGCATCGTTATTAATGTCTAAAGAAATGTTTTGACTTCCATTACCAGTAAAATTTAAAGAGCTAGTATTTAAAGTATAATCTGCTGCAGCTGCTGTACTACTACCATCAATTGTTACACTTAGGGTTACGTTAGCGTTAAAGCTTGCAAGAGTAACTGGGATTAATGTGTTAACTGTAGCATTTGTTTCATTAACCGAACTAGTAGAATTATCAAAGTTAACAGTTTGGTTAGCTGCATTTGTAACTGTGAAGGAAGATATTGAATAGCCATCTCCGCTACCATTTTCACTAAATTCAAATCCAACTTGAATAGAATTGTTTCCAGATACGTCTAAACTACTAATACTATAGTTTACCGGATCTCCATTTGAAGTTGCACCAATTGCAGTTTCAACTCTAGTTCCTCCGTCTAAAATATAAAAATATGTAAAATTATCATCATTAGCACCAGTGTTAGAGCCAATAGCAGAAATGTTTATAGTTGAAATAGCAGATATGTCTATTGATTGACTAGTAAATATACCTTGTCCTCCCCAGTCATTACTTACTAAGGCACCTCCACTAACTTTAAAAGAGTTTGCGGTGCCATCTGTATTAGGAGTTGTGGTATAAGATAAAGACCATTGATTAGGTGCGGTACCAAATGGGCCTACAGTAGTAGCTCCTGCAGCAGGAGGGCTGGCACTAGTATGGTCGGCAAAACCATCATTATCATTAGAAAAATCAGCGCTATAAATTTGAGCTGAAGAAATTGTGGGGATAAAAATTGATAATAGAAATATTATCAAAAAGTAATTTTTTCTCATTATATAGTTTTTATGGTGTTCTGAATTAGTAAGTTATAAAAAATATGCTTTAAATGAGAGCTTGTTTTAAAATGTTAACAATTTGTTAAAGAAATAAAAAGGCTTCAATAATACATTGAAGCCTTTTTTAAAATTATAATATTTAATTAAAACCCATCACCAGGATCTTCTGGACTTTGAGCTTGCGCTTTTTGAGGGTTTAATATCATATAAGTTCCCAAAGCAGTTAAAGCAGTATATTTTCCATACTTACCTATTTTTTTTAATGCTTCTTTTCTTGATATATTATCTGTATTCTTGTTTTGTTCTTTCATAATTAAAATGTGAAGGGGGTTATTCTAAAATAATTTTCTTAGACATATTACCTAAATCAGAGTTTAGTTTAACGATATAAACTCCTGAAGCTAAAACTGGTAATGTAATTCTACTTACTCCATTAGAGTTAATATTTGTATTAACTATTTCTTTACCAAGTATAGAGTATACTTTGATATTGGCTTTAGCTCGTAAACCAGCTACAGTAATTTCTTGTACATCAGATTTGTACATGCTTACATTTTCAAGAGAAGTGCTAGGTGTGTTTAACTTTTGAGCCGTAGTATGTATGTAAAATTGTCCAATTCCTTTAGTGGCATTTGTTAAGCTTACCGTATGTTCTCCTTCAGAAAGATTAATAAATTTATTATTGATTCGATCCTCTAAAAAGATTTGAGTATCAGAAGGTAGGTTTTGTGAATTTATAGAGAATGTAATTTCTTTATCTCCATCACTGATAAGCCCTACAGGAATAACAATCTTCTCTATATCCGAATTAGGTAAAGTTTGAATTGCTAACTTTTTTCCTTCATTATCATTTAATAATTCTGTAAATACAGCAAATTTATGATTTACTCCTCCATACATTTTAGAGTCATATCCATTGTCAAACCCTTTTGTTTTTCCATCTATAAAGAACACTTTAGTAGATTTTTTGTTTTTTCCTTCAGAAACAAATAATTCAAAAGAAGTCTTTGGTGCTTGTTTCATAAAGGTATCAGAACCTTGGTGACTTTGATTTGCTGTAGCGAAAGTAACATTACCAGAACCACTTGCTTCTACAAAGAATCCTTGGGCTGGAGCTATTTGAATTGGACTCACAGCATTATAAGTTACATATTGCGAACCATCCCATAGCCAAACTGTTTCTTCACTTAATAATCCTGTGTTTGCAACAGCAAAAGTACTTGAGTTAACAAAAGACGTATATGGATTACCAATTAAATTAAAGTTGTTTCTGCTACCTGTAGCAATAGGGAAGCTTATATTAGAAGTATTTAAACTTCCAGTAATTGAAACATCTCCAGAAGCAGCTAATTTCATAGATACACCAGCTCCTGATACTAAAGGACCAGTAGTTGCATTGGTAGCATAAACCCATGGAGTAGGACCGTTATTTGTAAATGCACCAATACCAATGTTACTTCCAGAACCAGTTGCAAAAGTATGATTAGCAATTGCATCTTGTTGTGTTTCTCCTGAAACAGGAGCAGATACCAAATACCAGTTGGTAGTTGGTAAGTTTCTTGAATACGTTGTTGTACCAGTAACAGAAGCATTGGCTATTAATGAAGCTCCTGAAGCAATATTTATAGAGTTAACTGTTACAGATGATGAGATTGTTGGGTAATTTGTAATTCCATTTGGAATAGTTACATTTGAAGTAGCGACAGGAACTGAATTTGTATTCCAGTTAGAAGCTGTATTCCAAGAGTTGTTTGTTGCTCCAGTCCATGTAATGGCTGAAGTTTCTGTAATTGTAGGCACATCTATATAGCTAGAAGTATTTCCAGCATCATCTTCTGCTTGTACTACAAAATTGTTGATGCTATTTTGAGTTAAATTAACATTAAAGCTCCAAGCATTTCCACTAACTGTAGCTGAACCTAATGAAACTGAGTTATCAGCAGTTCCATCGTTGTTAGCGTCCACATAAGCATGTACGATAACTCCATTTTCGGCATGTGAACCAGAAATTGTTTGTGTATCAGCGTTTATTGTTACAGCTCCGGAAGGAGTTGTTACTATTGGATTTGCAGGACTAGTTGAATCTTCTGTAATTGTAGGTATATCAACATCGCTAGATGTATTTCCAGTGCTATCTTCCGCTCGTACCACAAAATTGTTAGCAGTATCAGTGGTTAAGTTTACATTAAAGCTCCAAGCATTACCACTAACTGTAGCAGAACCTAAAGAAGTAGTATTATCAGCAGTTCCATCGTTATTAGCATCGGCATATGCATGTACGGTGACACCATTTTCGGTATGTGAACCAGAAATTGTTTGTGTTGCTGCGTTTACAGTAATAGCTCCAGAAGGAGTAGTTACTATTGGATTTGCAGGACTTGTCGAATCTTCTGTAATTGTAGGTACATCTACATCGCTAGAAGTATTTCCAGCACTATCTTCCGCTTGTACCACAAAATTGTTAGGAGTGTCAGCAGTTAAGTTTACAGAGAAGCTCCAAGCGTTTCCACTAACAGTAGCAGAGCCTAAAGAAGTAGTATTATCAGCAGTTCCATCATTGTTAGCATCGGCATATGCATGTACGATGACACCATTTTCGGTAAGTGTCCCAGAAATTGTTTGTGTTGCTGCGTTTACAGTAATAGCTCCAGAAGGAGTAATTACTATTGGATTTGCAGGACTAGTTGAATCTTCTGTAATTGTAGGTGCATCTACATCACTAGAAGTATTTCCAGCACTATCTTCCGCTTGTACCACAAAATTGTTAGCAGTGTCAGCAGTTAAGTTTACAGAGAAGCTCCAAGCATTTCCACTAACAGTAGCAGAGCCTAAAGAAGTAGTATTGTCAGCAGTTCCATCGTTATTAGTATCGGCATATGCATGTACGGTGACACCGTTTTCAGTAAGTGTCCCAGAAATTGTTTGTGTTGCTGCGTTTACAGTAATAGCTCCAGAAGGAGTAGTTACTATTGGATTGGCAGGGCTTGTTGAGTCTTCTGTAATTGTAGGTACATCTACATCGCTAGAAGTATTTCCAGCACTATCTTCCGCTTGTACCACAAAATTGTTAGCAGTGTCAGCAGTTAAGTTTACAGATAAGCTCCAAGTATTTCCACTAACTGTTGCAGAACCTAAAGAAGCAGTATTATCAGCAGTTCCATCGTTATTAGCATCGGCATATGCATGTACGGTGACACCGTTTTCAGTAAGTGTTCCAGAAATTGTTTGTGTTGCTGCGTTTACAGTAATAGCTCCAGAAGGAGTAGTTACTATTGGATTGGCAGGACTTGTTGAGTCTTCTGTAATTGTAGGTACGTCGACATCACTAGAAGTATCACCACTATCATTTGCTTGTACTACAAAATTATTAGCTGTATCTTGTGTTAAGTTTACAGAAAAACTCCAAGCATTTCCACTAACAGTAGCAGAACCTAAAGAAACAGCATTGTCTGCAGTTCCATCATTATTAGAATCAGCATATGCATGTACAGTTACACCGTTTTTGGTATGAGTTCCAGAAATTGTTTGTGTTGCTGCATTTATAGTAATAGCTCCAGAGGGAGTTGTTACTACTGGAGTAGCAGTAGGTACTGAAGAAACACTAACGGTTCTTGTGTCATTAGCACTAGCAGTATTTTTATCAGTAGCAGTTATTGTAATAGTTCTATTAGATGTTCCTGGGGTTGTTGAGGTATTTCTATATCGTAAAGATTGTAATACTTCCTGTAAAATGGCATTGGTGGCATCACTATCAAAAGTAATGGTAAGTGCGGTGCCATTTGTAACAGTACCATTAATAGTGCTTAAATCACCAATATCTATTCCATTAGCTAAAATATTTGTTCCACTTGTAGTAATTGCTGTACCATCTCCATCGGTATCAGAAATACTGATTTCATCAGCTGCTTCTGCATTAGCTGTAATTTGAGCAACTAATGTTCCACCATCCCAATCTGAGTCTCCATCTGAATCATTAACAGTTGCTGTAGCGTCTATTTGAGTAGCTGTATTTCCTTCTGTGTAAGCTAGTACAGTATTGTCAATGGAGATTGTAGGATCTGTGTTTGGGGCAGCTCCAGTTACAACTAAATCAAATACAATTTGTTGATTAGTCGGAGAAGCGTTGGAAACTGATGTTATATCTATAGTTACTCCTATGCCTGAGCCAGCTACTGATGCAGTAACTCCAGCTGTATTGGCCGTAGAGGCTCCACTGTTCAGGGTTATGCTTGTAATTCCCGTTACTGTTCCTCCAGTAAATGTAAAATTTATAGGAACACCTATACTACCTCCGTTTCGTAAACTATAGATGATTTGAGTGCCATCAATATCAAAGTTTGTATTACCGATAGTATACTCACCAGGGACAGAGGCATCTCCGTCCGTTACAGTAGCCATTTGACTAGTTTCAACAAGTGTAACTGTAGAGCCAGCTAGCGTTTGCGAATGTAAATGGATGTTTGAAATAAATGTTAAGAAGAAAAAGCTTAACAAAAGAGTAATTTTTTTCATGTTTTTTGTGTGTTTAATTAGCTGTTATTTGACCAAAAAAATTCTTACACTTAAAAAACATTTTAAGTGTAAGAGGTTTGTAATTTTTGTAATATTTAGCTTCTAGAAGGGAAAATTCCTTGTAAAGCAATAATATAACGAAGAACAAGATAAGGTTGCCTGCTGTCTACAGGTTGACTACTTCCAGCGTTGTTAATAATTAGAGAAGAACTACCACCTACAGGTTGACCATTTACTAGGTTTGTAGGAGGTCCGTAAGTTTTAACTGATTGATTACTGATTCCCTGTGTAAATGTGCCTACAGCTGGTACATCTCCTGCCATTGGAGTTTCTCTAACGGCATTATCAGTGCTTAGTAAAACATGAGAGCCCAATCCTGTACCATTAGTAACAGAATGACTGTGTTGAGGTAACTGTAAAATATTTAGTGACCTTTCTTCAAGACCTCCCCTTTGCCCTTGTATATAGTTATAGCTAGAACCAGGGTGTCTACCAGCACTCATAGCTACTCTACCACGTAAATCAGGTAAGCCGAAAGTAGTTCTTCCGTCGCCTCCATACATAGTTCCTAGTAAAGAAAATAGAGCAGAGTTTTGAGAAATAGGTAATAATTGTCCGTCACAAAAAGCCCACCCCCTAGGAGCAAAATTTCCTGCAAAGATTCTAACTTCACCTAAAATAGGTTCTTGTGCTTTACTCTCAGTAGCTGATAATAAGCAGATAAATAGTAATCCGATGAATTTCAATTTTAATTTCATAATAAATAGTTTTAGTTTGGTTAATGATTTTATTTAATTCCTTATAACAAAGCTATTAATCACTATCATAGTTTTTTTTAGAAAAGTATTAAGTGAAGTGTTTTAAGGAATGAGTGGGTATTTTTTTGTAATAAGTGTTTTTAAATTTCTTAAAGAAAGAAACATTAATATTTATTTAATAGTGAGTTCTGGTAATGAAATTTCAATCATATCGCCATTTGTAGTGCTTAAGGTTAGGCAGCCAAAAGAATCTATTGTGGCAGTTAGTTGTCCGCTATCATTGTAACGATAGTAAGATTCAATGGTGCCAATTTTAATTAACACACCCCATTTTTGAGAAGGAAAAGGATATCCATCTAATTTTTTATCGGCTAAATAGATAAAACTGATTTCACCCATTCCAGGTAATGTTAAATATAATGAACCTAGTTTGTTAAAAGTTTTAGTGCCTCCTTCTTTTGATACGTTATTTCCATTAGAAACTTTAATATCCCATATATAATTGTTTTGAATAGTAAGTGCGTACATGTATAGTTAAGTTTGGTTAATTTGAATACCAAATTTAATATCAGAAGATTTATTTTTTGGGGTGTTTTTCCCCTAAAAGGTATGATGAAAACATCCTTTCTAAAAAAAAAAATAGTATGTAAGTACTTAGTTTTTACGCCAAAAGAAAGGTGTAAGTAAAATTAGAACCGTAAATAATTCTAAACGTCCAATAAGCATTAAAAAGGAGCAAAACCATTTTGCTCCTGTAGATAAATGATTAAAATTATCAACAGGGCTAACACTTCCAATAGCTGGTCCTATATTACCTAAAGAAGAAGCACAAGCTCCTAAAGCAGAGTATAGATCTAAACCAAAGAAAGCTAAAACTACTGTTCCAATAATAAAAATAAGCATGTATAAAACAAAGAAAGAAAGTATGTTGAATACAATAGTTTGATTTACAGCTTTTCCGTCATAACGCACAGGTATGATAGCATTAGGGTGAATTGATTTTTTGAATTCTAAAAAGCTGTTTTTTAGCATTACAATGTGTCGAACAATTTTTACCCCTCCAGAAGTAGATCCTGCTGATCCTCCTAAGAAAAATAAAGAAAAGAAAATAGCTGTAACAAAAAAGCTCCACATGGTAAAATCGGCCGTTACAAAACCAGTAGTGGTTACTACTGATATTACCGAAAATAAGGAATGTCTAATAGCACTTTCTACTTTACCCAAAACCATAGGATGATTGACAGTAGTTTGTAATGCTGGGTCTTGATAAAAAATAATCATAACAGCAACAATAGAAGATATTATGATTGTTCCAAAAAGGTAATATTTGAATTCTTCACTTTGAATTACTTTACTTACTTTTCCTTTCAAAGCAAAATAGGTTAGTACAAAATTTGTACCTGCTATGAACATAAAAAAGATGATAATGTATTGTATTAAAGGTGTCCCATTCCAGTGAGCTACACTAGCATTCTTTGTCGAAAACCCTCCTGTACTAACCGTAGCCATAGCATGATTTATTGCATCAAACCAAGTCATGCCAGCTACTTTTAAAAGTAAAAATTCTATAACAGTTAATAAAACATATATTAGCCATAAACGTTTGGCTGTGTCGGTAATTCGAGGATGTAATTTGTCTGTAGAAGGGCCTGGAGCTTCAGCCATAAATAATTGCATACCTCCAATTCCTAATAAAGGTAATATAGCAATGGTTAATACGATTATTCCCATACCACCAATCCAATGAGTAGCGCTACGCCAAAATAGTATTCCTTTAGGCATTGATTCAATATCAGTTAAGATAGAAGAACCCGTAGTTGAGTAGCCAGAAATAGTTTCAAAAAAAGCATTTGTAATACTAGGTATACTACCTGATAATACATAGGGAAGCATCCCTGTAAACGATAATGTAAGCCATCCTAAAGTTACAATAAGATATCCTTCTTTTTTCTGAATTTTTTTATTATCAGGTTTGTTAAAAAAATAAAGTACTAAACCTAAAGCAACGGTGATAATACCAGCATTTAAAATTCCCCATTTAGAAGGCTCATCATAATAGAAGCTAAAAGGTAATGAAAGCCACATAAACAATCCATTAAGAATTGCTGTTATTCCTAAAAAACGATAAATTAATTTAAAATTAAGACTCTCCATTAGTTGAATAAATCTTCTACTGTTGATATAGCTTCAGGTAAACAAAACACAATTGCTCTATCGCCGCTTTGTAATTGGAAGTCTCCAAAAGACATATGAGCTTTCCCTTCTCTAACAACACCACCAAAAACAGCTTCTCTTGGAAAACGTAATTCTTTAATAGGCTTTTTAGTCACCTTAGCGTTTTCTTGAACTTCAAATTCAAAAACTTCAGCATCAATGTTATGTAAGTTAGCTAAGGCTAATATTTCCCCTTTACGGATATGACGGAAAATATTACTTGCAGCGATTAGTTTTTTATTAATAAGTGTGTCTATACCAATGGTTTGAGAAATGTTTATATAATCCATATTCTCAACCAAGGCTATTGTTTTTTTAACACCTTTAGATTTAGCTACTAAACAAGACATAATATTAGTCTCAGAGTCTCCTGTAACCGCTACAAAAGCATCCATTTCTCTAATGTTTTCTTCTTCTAAGAGTCCTAAATCTCTACCATCTCCATGAATTACTAAGGTATCTCTTAGGTCTTCAGCAAGGTTTAAGGCTTTTTCTTTCTTTTTCTCTACTAATTTAACTTTAAAGTTATCTTTACAAAGATTTCTAGAGGTTTTTCGCCCTATACTACTTCCTCCTAGAATCATTACATTTTTTATATCTATTTGCTCTTTACCAATTATAGGATGTAATTTATCAATACTATAATTAGGAACTGAAAAATAAACCTGATCGTTCATTTTATAAACAGTATCACCACGAGGAATAATTGTTTGAGCAATACCTTCTCGTTTAATAGCAATGGTAATAAAATCTACTAAGCTAAACTTATCCTTAGCCTCTTTTACCGTTAAATCTAAAATAGGAGATTTATAACCAAGGGTAGTTCCCATGATATTAAATAAACCATTTTCAAATGCAACAGTATCGTTAAATGATGATTGATTTAAAAGAAACTTGATTTCTTCAGCAGCTAATTCTTCTGGAGAAATCATAAAGTCAACACCATAATCTTTAAAATTGATACAATCGTTTTTTAAAAATTCAGGGTTGTTTATTCTAGCAATTGTTTTTTTTACACCTAAAGCTTTTCCTACTACTGAAATGGTAAAATTTGTATTTTGACTTTCAGTAACAGCTAATAATAAATCGGCAGATTCAATACCAATTTCTTTCAAAAGTTTTATTGAGGTAGCATCTCCTTTTTTAGTAAAAACATCTAAATGATTATTGATGTAATTTAATTTATCACCATCAAAATCTATCACAAAGGTGTCTTGCGACTCGTAAGAAAGGAGTTTAGCCAAATGAAAACCAACGTCTCCAGCCCCGGCTATAATAATCTTCATATTTTTTATTGAAAAAGATAGAACGCAAAGATACTGTGCTTCTTTGGGTTGTGCAAAAAATGAATTATATTTATCCTTGCTATGTAAATAAATTTATATGAAAAAGATACCAATAAAGTCGTGAGCTATAGACGATATGCCACGCAAAAAACTGATACTAAAAGGAAAAAGTACACTTTCAAATGCAGAGTTAATCGCAATTTTAATTGGAGCAGGAAATAAACAAGAATCAGCTGTAGGTTTGGCTAAAAGAATTTTGTTATCTGTTGATAATGATTTAAATAGTTTGTCAAAATTATCAGTACAAGCTTTAATGAAATTTAAAGGAATAGGAGAAGCGAAAGCAATTGCAATTGTTTCAGCTTTAGAGTTTGGAAAGCGAAAATTATTCATGCAAAAAGAAGAAGAATTAAAAATTTATAGTTCTAAAAATGCCTTTAATATCTTTCAACCTTTAATTGGCGATATTGAGCATGAGGAGTTTTGGGCTTTATATTTAAATAATTCAAATGTAGTGTTAGAAAAATTTCAAATTAGTAAAGGAGGTTTTACTGCTACTTTAGTAGATATTAGATTGTTATACAAAAGAGCTTTAGAATTGTCGGCTGTTGGAATAATCGTTTGTCATAATCATCCATCAGGGAAATTAGAGCCAAGCAATTCAGATATTGAGTTGACTAAAAAAATTAAAAGTGCTGGAAATACATTAAACATAAAACTATTGGATCATATAATAGTTACTGAAAAAACGTACTTTAGCTTTGCCGATGAAATGATTTTATAAATCTTAGGCTTTACAGTTAACTTTTACTCACTATGATACTGATTTATACTCATAAGGTAACACCAAGAGTACGTTATATTTTTAAACATATTTTTACACGTATTTTACAAATTCCAATTGATTTTACAGGAAAGGTTGAAGATTTTGTGGCTTATAATGGAGCAAAATTCTCATATACCAATGTAGCCTTAGGAAAAGAGTTTTTTGTAAAAAGTAATGAATTATTGTTTCAACAGGGAGTAAGGGATATTGATATTAATGTTCAGAAGTGGGATGATGTTTCTTGCTTTTTTTTAACAGGAGAACAATCCGAAATACCATTTGATATTTTTGCAGCCAGTTTTTATTTAATATCAAGATATGAAGAGTATTTACCACATATAAAAGATAAATATGGAAGGTTTTCTGCAGAAGAAAGTATAGCTTTTAAGAACAACTTTTTAGAAAAGCCATTAGTAGATATTTGGGCTTATAAATTTTTAGAGAAATTAAAGATTAAGTTTCCAGATTATGAACATACAACAAGAAAATATGAATACATTTCAACTGTAGACGTAGATAATGCATTTGCATATAAGCATAAAAGTTTTGTAAGAACAATAGGAGGTTTTTTTAAGGATATTTCGCAATTTAAAATTTTTACCATTTGGGATAGATTCGCTGTATTGTTCGGTATTAAAAGAGACCCATTTAATACATTTAGCACGATTTTAGAATTGAAAAAAATATATAAAGTAAGAACTATTTTTTTCTTTCTAATTGGTGATTATACAACTTTTGATACGAATGTATCTACTTCAAAAAGTAAGTTCAGGTTGTTAATCAAGGATATGGTTGACTATGCGAGGGTTGGTTTACATCCATCATACTATACTATGAACAATGGAAATTTATTAAAAAAAGAAGTTGAAAGGTTAGAAAGTATAACGAATGTACCTGTTAAAAGATCTCGTCAGCACTATTTACGAGTATCGTTACCAGAAACTTATCAGAAATTAATTGACTTAGAGATTGAAGAAGATTATTCAATGGGGTATCCAAATTATACTGGTTTTAGAGCAAGTACTTGTACTCCATTTTATTTTTATGATTTAGAGTTTGAAATTCAAACACCTCTAAAAATTTTTCCATTTGCTTTGATAGATTCTACATTGAATGATTATATGAAATTAACAGCTAAACAGTCTTTAGGAAAGATAAGGGATTTAAAAAATGAAGTTAAAGCTGTTAATGGAACCTTTATAACCGTTTTTCATAATGAAAGTTTAAGTAATTATCAGCGATGGAAAGGTTGGAGAAGGGTATATAGTTCTATGCTGAAAATAGTGAGAAGTTAAAAATAGGTTGATGGATATAAAGCACATTTTTTTTGATTTAGATCATACTTTATGGGATTTTGACAGAAATTCAAAATTAACATTTGAACAAATATTTAAGGAATTGGATATTGAAATTCAAATAGATGACTTCTTAGAAGTTTATATGCCTATCAATTTAAAATATTGGAGGTTATTCAGAGAAAATAAAATTTTAAAAAAGGATTTACGATATAAAAGGTTAAAAGAAGCTTTTGATACACTTAAATATGATGCTTCAGATATTTTAATTGATAAGATTTCTGAAGATTATATTAAATATTTACCTAATCATAATTACTTGTTTGAAGGAGCTTTTGAGATTTTAGATTATTTAGTACAAAAATATGAACTGCATATTATTACAAATGGTTTTGAAGAAGTGCAAAATGTAAAACTAAAAAAATCAGGAATTGATAAATACTTCAAAAGAGTAATAACTTCTGAGTGTATAGGCGTAAAAAAGCCAAACCCTAAAATTTTTGAATATGCTTTAAAACAAGCCAATGCTAAAGCAAATAATTCAATGATGATTGGAGATAGTTATGAAGCAGATATAGAAGGAGCAATAAATATTGGAATGAATGCTATTCATTTTGTTATTGAACCTAATGTAAATAATACAGTAACTAGTATTAATTCGCTTGCTCAATTAAAGCAATATTTATAGGTTTGTTGCGTTATAAGAAAACCAAATTATGAAACTAAAAAGATATTGTTTATTCCTATTGTTAGGCTTCACATTCTTGTCGTGTGTTAAGAATGTAGATTTAGATCAAGTAAATGATTTTAATTCTAAACCTAAGTTTATTGCTTCGTTAGTTTTTTTTAAAATTCCAGCATTAAGTTTTTTAGATAATACTAATACAGAGATAACTGGGCCTATTACTGATCGATCAAATTTAACAGTTATAGAAGAAGAAGTAGTACAGGATAATTTATTAGAAATTGTTTTTGATTTTGAAATAACCAATCCTTTTAATAGAAATATTAATATAAATATTGAATTTCTAGACGATTCAAATGTAGTTACTTATGCTGTAACTCCTCTATTAATACAAGCAAATACTCCAAAGTTTCAACACAAAGAAACGATTACAATTAGTAGTTCTCCTTTGTTTTTAAATACAAGAAAAATAAGAACTTCTTTAGAGTTGATTACAACAACAGGAGCACCTATAGACCCTAATGATTTAAATGAGTTTATTTTTAAATCTGCAGGTACATTTACCTTTAAAATATAATTATTAATGCGAAATTTTTTTAAACTAATTGTACTGTTAGTATGTGGTGTTTTATCTGTAAATGGTCAAAACAAACCTCTACTATATGATTTTGATGAGATACCTCAAACAATGTTATTAAATCCTAGTGTTCGACCTGGTTACAAAGCACATATTGGAATTCCACTGTTGTCTGGAATTCATTTTAATGCTGGTTTGAGTGAAATTACAGTAGCTGATTTATTTAGAAATGATAATGTAGATTTCAATATCAAGGTTAGAAATGCTATAGATAGAGTTTCAGTGGATGATTATGTAAGCTTTAATCATCAAATTGAAGTCTTAAGTGGAAGTTATAGATTAAATGAAAAGGATTTTTTAAGTGCTGGTTTTTATACAGAAATAGATTTTTTTGCTAATTACCCGAAGGATGCTATTGACTTGATTAATGATGGTAATGCAGCAAACTTAAATAGAACGTTTTTAGTTTCACAAGTAAATGTAAAAGCTGAAGCTTTAAGTGTTTTACATGTAGGGCTTTCAAGAAAAATTAATTCTCAATTTACACTTGGAGGAAGGTTCAAAATATATTCAGGAATAGCAAATGTTACTTCAACAAATAATACAGGTAGCTTTACTACTCGCTTAGGACAAAATAATATTTATACTCATACAATTAATAATCTAAATTTTAATGGTTATAGTTCTGGGCTTTATTATGAAAATGATATAACAGCAAGTGATGTTGTTGGTAAAGCTTTCTTTTCTAATTTAGGCTTAGGTTTTGATATTGGTTTTAGTTACCAATTAGATCAACAAACAAAAATAACAGCGAGTTTATTAGATATAGGTTTTGTTAGTTATTCTAGTGATATAAGAAATGTAACAGCTAAAGGAGATTATACTTTTTCTGGAATAGAGTTTTTATATGATAGTTCTAATACAAATTATTGGGAAAATTTGAATAATGATTTTAAACAACAAGTTCCTTCGGAGGAAAATAAAGAAGCTTATTCTGTAATGAGACCTATTAAGTTTAATGCTTCTTATAAATATGGATGGGGGAGAAGTAGAAATGAAGAAAATTGTAGTGATATGTCTTATAAAGAATATTACAATAATTCTGTAGGAGCCCAGTTATTTTCTGTTTTCAGACCAACCGGACCTAAATTTGCTTTAACAGGATTTTATGAGCGTAAATTATCAGGAAAAGTCAATACTAAATTTACTTATACTATAGATGATTTCTCTTATACAAATATAGGTTTGGGATTATCAAGTAAAATAGGTAAATTTCACGTTTACGGTTTAGTAGATAATATATTTGGATTAGCTGATTTAGCAGACACTAATACAGCTTCATTTCAATTAGGTATGAATTTAATTTTTAAATAAATATGAAAAAAATATTTTTTGTTTTGTTGCTTTTATCAGCAACAGTTTTTGGTCAAAAAAGCGTTAATAACTATGAGTATATTATTGTACCGGTTAGGTTTGATTTTGTAAAAAAGAAGGATCAGTACAAGACAAGCTCATTAACTAAGTTTTTATTTAATAAATATGGATTTAAAGCTTTCTTAAGCAATGAAAATTTACCTGAAAGTTTGAATAAAAATAGATGTAAGGCTTTAATAGGAACAGTTAAAGATGATTCAGGGATGTTTAATACAAAAAGTATTATTGAGTTAAGAGATTGTTATAATAATTTAATATATACCTCTAAAGAGGGAAAAAGTTCTAATAAAGATTACAAAAAAGCTTATCATGAAGCAATAAGAAATGCTTTTAAATCTATAGAACAATTAAAGTATAAGTATACTCCAGTATCAAATGAAAATGAGGTGGCAGTAGTAGAAGAAAGTCAAGTTGTAGTTAAAACACCTAAAGTCATTAAAGTTAAGAAAAATATAAAGAGTGATACTAAGGTTGTAACAACCCCAATTCTATACGCCCAGTCTACTAATACTGGATACCAAGTAATCGATTCTAAGCCTAAAGTAGTTTTTAAAATATTAAAAACTAATGTGAAAGATGTTTATGTAATTCAAAATATGAATGGAATCTTATATAAAAATGGAAATATTTGGATTGCTGAATATTACAAAGGTGAAGAGAATGTAATTGAAAAATATCAGATTAAATTTTAATTAACTTAATAATTATATTTCTCACCCCAACGTTGTCTTAACAATTCCCTGAATTGATTTTCTCTAGCATTATTACCTGGTTCATAAAGTTTAGTGTTTTTTATTTCATCAGGTAAGAATTCTTGATTTACAAAATTGTTTTGATAGTTATGAGAGTATTGATAGTCTTTACCATAGTCTAAATCTTTCATTAATTTAGTTGGGGCATTTCTTAAATGTAAAGGAATAGATAAATCACCTGTAGTTTTTACCAAATTTTGAGCTTCACCAATAGCCATATACGAAGCATTACTTTTAGTGGAATTTGCCAAATATATAGCACATTGACTTAGTATAATTCTAGACTCAGGATATCCAATTGTAGAAACAGCTTGAAATGTATTATTAGCCATTATAAAAGCTGTAGGATTTGCATTACCAATATCTTCAGAAGCTAAAATTAACATTCTTCTAGCAATAAACTTCACATCTTCACCACCTTCAATCATTCTAGCTAACCAATATACAGCAGCATTTGGATCGCTTCCTCTGATGGATTTTATAAAAGCCGAAACTATATCATAATGTTGTTCGCCTGTTTTATCATATCTAACTGTGTTTTTTTGAATTTTAGATAAAACCAATTCATTAGTTATTTCTACTTCTTGATCTGCTGCAACTAGTAATTCAAATATATTTAACAGTTTACGAGCATCACCACCTGATACTTGCAATAAGGCATCAGTTTCTTTTAAAGTAATTTTCTTTTGAGATATAAAATCATCTTCTTTTATAGCTCGATGTATTAGAGCGATTAAATCATTTTTATCAAAAGAGTTTAAAATATATACTTGACATCTAGAGAGTAGGGCAGGGATAACTTCAAAACTTGGGTTTTCTGTAGTTGCTCCAACTAAAGTAACCCAACCTTTTTCTACGGCACCTAATAAAGAATCTTGTTGAGATTTACTAAAACGATGAATCTCATCAATAAACAGAATTGGGTTTTTCTGCGTAAACAACCCTCCACTTTTCTTTGCTTTTTCAATTACATCTCTAACATCTTTTACTCCAGAACTAATAGCACTCAAGGTATAAAATGGTCGGTTGGATTCTTTTGCAATGATATTAGCAAGTGTTGTTTTACCAATTCCAGGAGGTCCCCAAAGTATTAAAGAAGGAATAATTCCTTGTTTAATATGATTGGTTAAAATACCATTATCACCAACTAAATGTTGCTGACTTATATAATCTGATAATTTTTGTGGACGTATTCTTTCTGCCAAAGGTTGATTCATTTGGTAAAAATAGAAAAGTTTTATGACAGATGTTCCGAAATTTTTGTTTGGATTTATTTTTGTTAATTTTATTATAATGAAAGAAGAAAGTCAATTAAAATATTCAAATAAGGTTTTTATTATTCCTTTTCTTTTTGTCTTTATAATATGGTTTATTTATTGGATAGAGATTAAGTTTGGATTTAATTTTAACAAGTTTGGAGTATTACCAAGAAAATTAACAGGTTTAAAAGGGGTTTTAAGCTCACCTTTTATTCATAGTGATACAAATCACCTTTTTAATAATTCAGTGCCTTTATTTGTACTCTCAACATGTCTTTTTTATTTTTATAAAGAGGTAGCATTGAAAGTTTTAGTATATGGAGGATTAGCAACTGGTTTTTTTACATGGATTATAGCTAGAGAATCTTATCATATTGGAGCTAGTGGAATTGTTTATTTACTTTTTAGTTTTATCTTTTTTAGTGGAATTATAAAGAAGCATTATCGATTAGTGGCAGTTTCATTAATAACAATTTTCTTATATGGTAGTATGATATGGTATGTATTACCCATTAAGGAAGGAATGTCTTGGGAAGGGCATCTGTCAGGATTTATAACAGGGTTTATTTTAGCGATATTTTATAGAACTAAGGGAATTACAAAGAAAAAATTTGAGTTTTCCAAAACTGAATTTGATGATATGTTTGATGAAAATGGAAATTATATGCCTCCAATTATAGAAGATGAATTAGAGATTAAAGAATTAAATTATAAATATATTTATAAAGGGGATGAATAAATAAGTTTTTTAATTGAAAAGACTTTTTTTAGTAGTAAATTTTTAAGCTGTAAGATATATTAATTTTATAGTAAAATATTCTACTTAATTAAAAAGAGCCCAAATGTAAAAGCAAATGGACTCTAAAAATAATTTATTACTATTATTAATTACATTTTTGTTAATGTAATTGTGTTTGTTGAATTTAGACCACAACTTCCAGTCTCTAATAACTTAAATACTATTTGACTATCATCATTTAAATTAAACGTAGAATTGTTTCCTGTAGTGGTAAAAATAATATCACCTTTACCACCGCACGATAGTCCTGTTGATACTTTTTGAACTGATATTTGATTACAAATTAAATCAAATTTAAAGTTTCTAGCAAAACCAGAATAATTAAAATCTACTTGTCTAGCCCCAAATCCACCCAAAGAAGTAATTTTTACTTGTTGTGATTTAGGAAAAAATCCGCTTCCAGTAACTTTCATCATATAATCTCCTGAAAATTTATTGGTTGGTATAGCGCAACCAACGGCAACTTTATTTATTAAAGGAGAATTATAACTATTACCTTTTAGAGAGTTAGCTATTAGATTAGAAGTAATTATTCTACCATCTGTTAACTCAATATCTTCATAAATTTCAAAAAAATCTGTAGATAAAATATCTGAAATCTTAACACCAATAGCAGAAGCTGCTTCTGTTAATAAAACTGATACTTCAAGTTGTTTGAAACCATTGTCTCCATCTGTAAAATTAGATTGATTATATTCTTTAATAAAGGTTTTTGAATTTACAGAAAGGTCAGTAGAACCTGGAGTTATTGTATTATCTTTAAATGTGGCGTAAATTTTAACAGATTTTACATTTTTGCCTTGATCTTCGCTAATTAACTCTCCATTAAAAGAAAATACTGCGTTTGTTGGGTCAGAAAATTCAAAAGACGAAGATTTTAAATTTATTATTCTTAGTAATGCACCTTGTCCAAGTTTTTGATCAAATTGAAATTGGCCTGAATCATTTACTTCAGAACAAGAAATAAATGAAAATACTATTCCAATAAAGAATAGGGGCAGAACCAATTTTTTATAATTTTTTATATTTTTCATTATGTTTATTATTTATTAATATTTACAGTAGTTTGGGTATCCCAAAAAACTTTAATTGATTGATTTGGCTTTTGGTTGATGTTTGAATTATTAGTAACTGCAGAAGCTGGGTATTTAAAAGATCTAATAAAATCACCTGGAGCGCTTTCGAGGTTAGGTTGAATATCAGAAGGATAGCCAGTTCTTCTATAATTATTATAAGCCTCTAATCCATTACCCCATGTAGCTAAGTAAAATTGCTTCATAACTAAATCCAATTTTTCAGTAGCATTAGAATTATTATAATTAGTTATTATAACGTTTATATAATCATTAACTCTATTGGTTGTCATAGCATTTGAGCCAGTAGATTGAGTTGTGTTAAAATTTTTAACTGTATTAAAAGACTTATTTAAGGCATCTCTAAATAAACTAACTGGGTCTCCATCTGTAGATAGGGTTAATGCTGCTTCAGTTTTAATAAAAGAAGTCCAAGAAGACATAAAAATTGGAAAATACCCTTGACCTGCAGCTCCAGCATTATTTCCAGTTTCCGATAATGTAGCAAAAGAATTGTTGTCAAATTTTGTACCATATGGATATAATCCCCATATAGTAATCCTACCTTCATCACTTGGTACACCTTCATTGTTACCGTGATCTCTACCCCAATAACCATCACCTATAGAATTACAATACGGGTCGCTAGCGGTATAATGTATTGGCTTTGGAAATCTTTGACAAGGTCTATCGAAAAGCCCTTGCGCATCATTGCCAGGATATGTACCTGATTGTCTGTAGAAATAGTAATAAATTCGTGGGTCTGGGTTTGAATATGTATTTTTCATAATATTCATGATATATTGTCCCATGTAATTACTCCTTGTTGTAGACTCTATGAATCTTGGACTTCTTGTGTCTGGGTCATTTCTTTGAGTTCCATATTTCCAAACGAAGTCTTCATCGGGAGTGTCTATCAAATCGTTTTCTAAAATTAATTTATTAATTTCTGCTTTTGAATTAGCATCGACCAAGCGTGTATTATTATAAATTCTTAGTTTCAGAGTGTTAGCTAAAGTTTTCCATTTAGCCATTGAACCTCCGTAAAACATGTCTGTTACCAATTTATTTGAAGCTGAATTGTTATTAATGTTTTGAATAGCATTATTGAGCAAATTCAATGCTTCTTTATACACAGCTTCACCTGAATCTAATTTTGGATTAGTATTACTATCAAATTTTATAGCTTCTGAATAAGGAACATCTCCAAAATAATCAACCAGTGTAGTTAAAGTATATGACATTAAAATTTGTGTTTGTGCTTTGACATTATTGTGAATAGGATCAGAACCAACATTATTTAATAAAGTTACAGCATCAGCTAACAAACCTGAATAACCATTTCGCCATTTAGAATCAAAACTTACAGAGCTATAGGCATTGTTATATACTCCCGACATTAGAATCATTCTTGTAACACCCATAGGTTGATTTTGAGCAGAAGTAACAAAATTTGCAAAGTTAATTTGTACTCCATTAGCAAGTAAAGTAATATCCGCAGAAGCAGGTGTAGCGGCATTTGGATTCTCTTGTAAATCATCTAAACTACAAGAAACAAACACCATTGTTATTAAGAGAATAATAAATATGTTTATTTTTTTCATTTTTTTCATTTTAAAATTATTTAGAAACTTAAATTAAGTGAAAGTCCATACCTTTTTGAAGTTGGTCCTGTTAATAAATCGAATCCTCTTGAATTACTAACACCTAAACTTGTTACTTCAGGGTCAAAATTTATAGCATCAGGCATATTTACAGCTTTGAACCATAAATTATTTCCTGTTAAAGACAAAGAGACATTATTAAAAAAAGTTCCTTTAAGCATTTCCTTTGTAAACTTATAAGTTAAAGAGATCTCTCTTAATCTTATAGTAGTAGCATCATAAATTCTAAATTCACTTGAGAATGCACTACCAGCCCAATATGCATCATTTGCAGAAATTTGGATATCATTTGGAGTTCCATCTGCTTTAACTCCAGGTAATATTACAGGAATACTTCTATCAAAATCGGTGTTTTTAGTTAATCCTCTTGAAGTAAGTGTATATGCCGTTGCAGAATAAATATCTCCACCTTTTACATAATCCCATTGCATTCCTAAATTCCAATTTTTATATCTAATATTATTAGTGAAATTTAAGGTGAAATCGGGGTTTGGATTACCTATAACTTTTTCACCAGGAGCTAGCGTATAAAAACCTTGTTCATTAACTATAGGGTTGTTGTTAGCATCCCTTTGTATGTATGACCCTTTAATCAAGTTGTATTGTTCACCGACGATAGCAAAATTTGCTAAATTTGTAAAAGGACCTGCAGTTCTTAATTCTTTAATTCCGTTAGGTAAAGAAATAACTTTTGTTCTTACTGAATTAAAGTTAAAATAGGTGTCCCAGTTAAAGTTTTCATTTTTGATAGGGATTAAGTTTAAACCTAACTCAATTCCCTTTGTTTCTAATTCACCTGCGTTTATTGTAGTACTAGTAGCTCCAGTAGATGGATCCAAAGATTGATTAACTATTTGGTCTTTAGCGTTTTTTCTGTATAAAGATAAATCTATACCAATTCTATTATTAACAAGTTTAGCGTCCAACCCTATTTCAATTTCTGATAATAATTCAGGTTTTAAGTTTGGATTGGCTAAAACATTACTAACGCTATTTGTATTTATTGGATTTCCAGTACCATCTAATAACCAGAGATTAGATCCTATTCCTAAAGTAGCTCTAGTTCTATATGGATTTGCAAAATTAGCCGACGTAGCATAACCACCTCTTAACTTTAAATAATTTAAGCCATATTTTGACTTTAAACTTGGAAAAGCTGAAGTTGGTATAAAAGAAATACTAGTACTAGGGTAAAATATAGATCTATTAGCTATTTCATGAGTTGATGCCCAATCGTTTCTACCTGCTATATTTAGATATAAATATTTTTTATAACCAAATGTAGCAGTACCAAATAAACCTAAAATTTTTGATTCTTCATTATAAAAACTACCAGCATTTTTATTAACAAAATTACTAGCAAAGAATTTATTAAAAACTAATTGTTCTGAATAATTTGAAGATAACCTTTCAAAAGTATTATTATAAATACTAAATCCGATAGAGGATTCTAAAGAAATATTATCATTTAAATTTGCTTCATAATTAAATAAAGCTGAATGATCCCAAGTAAATTCAGTGTTTTTAATTTTCTGATATGAACCTAGAGCTATTTGAATTCCTCCTTTATTTGAAAAAAACTCTTGAGTTTCTGAATAAATATCAAAACCAGTTTTCCAAGTTAAGGATGCGCCTTCAAATAATTTTAAAGAAGCCTGAAATTTTCCATTAACACGAGGTGTTTTTTCTTTAACATATTGATTGTTTACTGTCCATAAAGGATTTTGAATATCATTAGAACTTCTATAGTAAACACTTCTACCTTGTGAATCTTGATATGGTAAATTATTTAAATCAATACTTCTTGGAGTATATAAGACATTAGCATAAACACCAGCAGCTCCGTCTCCAACATTTGAAGTTCCAGTACTCCCCGCAGTAGGAGGGTTTTTTTTGTTCGTTATAGAAACATTTATATTACCTTGAATAGATAAACCGTGGTCTAGGTTGGCTGAACCTCCAATACTAAAATTTTGTCTATCTAATGTACTACCTGGAGTAAAACCGGTTTCTTCTAAATTAGAAAAACTCATTGAGTATGAATAATCTTCTGATGCTTTTCCTAAAGAAAGAGAAACATTAACTATATCTCCAGGTTTGAAAAAATTATCTACAGAATTATATGGCTTATATTCATAAGTTTGACCAACAAATTGAGGGAAAAAGGTATCAAAAGAGCCTCCTCCTTGAGTTGTTGCATAAGTGTTACCTGAATAAGGGTGGTTAATTGTTGCTCCAGGTGTAAATTTAGGACCCCAATTACTAAAAGCTTTACCAGAGCCTAATTGCCAACCATTACCATACGTGTTTTGATAATCTGGTGTTGATGATATTGCATTTACATAGTAAGAAGTACTTATGTTAGCCCAAGTTTTACCATTTTTATTATTACCAGCTCCTGTTTTTGTAGTTATTAAAACAACTCCATTTCTACCTTGTGAACCATAAAGCACAGTAGCGTTTAATCCTTTTAAAATACTTAAAGAAGCAATATTATTAGGATCTATATCACTGATCCTACTCGCTGTTGAAGCTCCAGAAGAAGATAAAGCACCACTTTGTGTATTAGTAGATGATGAAACCAAAACACCATCAATTACAAATAGTGGAGAATTATTACCATTAATAGAAGATATACCCCTAATATTAATATTTGCAGCTGCTCCAGAAACACCACCACCACCTACAATAGATACACCAGGTACTTTACCAGCTAATGCTCTAGCTACATCATTTTGAGGTTTATTAGATAGTTGTTCTGAATTAACTGTAGCAACAGAGTATCCTAATGCTCTTTTTTCTTTTTTAACTCCTTGAGCGGTAACAACTACTTCATCAAGCAAATTATCATTTTTCATGATAACATTTATTTGATCAGAGTTTCCAACAACTTTTTCTACTTTTTTCATACTGAGAAAACTAAAAACTAGTATTTCTCCTTTTTTTGCTTTGATTGAATAATTTCCATCAAAATTAGTTTCTGTACCTTTTGTTGTACCTTTTTTTATTATTGCAACTCCTGGAAGTGGCCCTGATTCATCAGATACATTACCAGAAATTACTCGTTCCTGTGCAAAAGAAATTTGCATAATTAACGCTAATATTAACGTTAATATCCCATTAAGTTTTGTTTTAATCATACGAATTTGAATTAATTAAGCTCAAAATTTAATGATTCAAAACACTTTAATGTATGGTAAATTAATAAACGGTCATATTATGTAATAAACGGTTGTTTTGGTGTAATAAACGGTTTAAACTTTCGTACAAAATGAGACTAAATAATTCAATTAGTATTTATTAAAAGAAATATAATGATGTTTAAATAGGATAGGAGGTATAATTTATCTATTCTAACTCGAAAAGTTATAATAAGGTACATCATTGATTTGTAATAGATGATTTTAAAAAATAAAAAAGCCTTGAATATTCAAGGCTTTTTTATTATCGTATTTTCTATTTTATTAACGTCTTTGTCTTACAGTTTCATAAAGAAATGCTCCACAAGCAACAGAAACATTTAAAGAGCTTATTTCTCCTAGTAAAGGAAGTTTTGCTTTATAATCTACCATCTTTAGTACGGAATTACTTACTCCTTTATGTTCAGATCCCATTACAATAGCAATTGGTTGTTTAAAATCAATATCAAAAATAGAATCTTCTGTTTTTTCAGTAGCAGCAGCTAGTTTAATTTCAGCAGCCTGTAATTGAAAAATAGCATCTTTAATATGATCAACCTTACAAATAGGAACTTTAAAAGCAGCTCCAGCAGATGTCTTTATAGTTTCAGCGTTAACAGGAGCGCTTCCACTTTTTTGAATTATAATCCCATTTACGCCTGTGCATTCAGCAGTTCTTATGATTGCTCCAAAGTTACGTACGTCTGAAACTTGATCTAATAATAAGAATAAAGGAGTTTTATCTGAGCTTAATGTATTTTCAATAAGTGTTTCTAAATCATGAAAATCTACAGGAGAAATTTTAGCAACAGCACCTTGATGATTATTATGTTTTGATAATCTATCCAATTTTTCTATAGGAACTACGCTAACAGATATTTTATTTTTTTTTAATAATTTATCTAATTGAAAAAATAACTCTCCTCTAAGTCCTTTTTGAAGGTAAACTTTGTTAATTGAAGCATTACTTTCTATAGCTTCAATTATTGCTCTTATACCAAAAATAGTTGTATTTTCTTCCATACTGCAAATGTAGTTCAATTTGTGATGAAAAAAATATTTTAATTACAGATTTCATTGTTTATAGTTACCGGATATTTTTCTGAGGTAGTAATAACAATGTTTTTATTGTCTTTTCTTTTAAATTTTATAATACCTTGTGTAAGTATTTGAGGTTTGTTTAGAATCAAATAGTTATTGTTTTTGGCTATTTTACTTGATAAAATTTGTGCTAAAATAATTTTATTGAAATCTATTTTGGCTTCTTTTCCTTCAACACTAAACAGTGTAATTTTACCTTTTGGTAGATAATTACTTGATTTAATACTATCATAAATACTCGAGTGATAAAAACGAGTACCATCTATATCTAAAAAAGATTTTGAATTAAATGATTTGTTATTTAGCATAACATCATAATCAATTGTCATATTTTTAGCCTCATATAAACATTCTAGGTTGTTACCTTTATTACAAGAGACAAAAAAAATAAGTAATATATATATATATTTATTCATTTTATAAAATTTAAAAATCACCTTAAAAATTAATTTAAGGTGATTTTTTATGATTAATAATTAATTAACTTAAATATTATTAATAAGTTAATGTAATATTTCTCCAGTCATTAGAACCAGAAGCAGTTCCTACTTCTCCTTTATTTGCAGGAGAACCAAAAGTATAAATAGGAGACTGAGTAATTTCTAATTCAGATGCAGGAACAGGGTACATAGTTGGAGAACCTTCTTGTAATAAGTCATGTCTTCTCATGAATGCCCAGTTTACTGCCATACCACTTGCTAAATCAAGCTCGATAGAGTTTTCATAAATTAATGAATTTCTTACAGCGTCAGCAGAAGCAGTAGTAGATTGATTTCCTACAGTTTTTCTAGGAGAAGCATCTAACATAGCTACTGCGTTAGTAATATCACCTTTTCTGTAATAAGCTTCAGCTTTAATATAATCAATTTCAGCTTTAGGGAAAATCTGACAAGGTAAACCAGTTACATTTTCATTATTTCCATTGAAAAATCTTACGTGTCTGTAACTAGAAAATAAGTGTCTACCTCTAGAAGCTCTTAAGAAACCAAATTTATCACCAACATATTCATAATAGTTGATTCTTGGATCACTAGTTGTAACCGCTGGTAAAATAGTAGCGTCAGTTGGGTAATCTGTTGGGTATGAAGGTTGAAATAAGTGCGCAATTTTAATATCAGTTGGCATATATCCAGCACCACTACCTAATAAAAATAAAGACCAATCTTGTAAGTTGTTAAAAAGAACATCTTCTTTAGATTCAGGTTGGAAGTTACTTGTTATAGCATTATTTGCATATGTAAGTATTTTATCATAATCTAAAGTTAAAGCTTCAGCATTAGTTCTTGCAACACCAATAGAGAATCTAGCCATATAAGCATTTGCTAACTGGATAAAAGTAGCTTTGTTAATAGCAGGACCTCCAGGGTAAATTTCATAAGTAATTGCTGATTGAGCATTAGCTATTGAAACTGCTTTTTCAATGTTAGCAATAGCAGCAGCTAACATTTCAGTATAACTAGAGAAAACTAAAGCGTTAACGTCTGTATCTGGGTTTACGATATAAGCTTTATCATATATCATAGATAAATAACCTTGAGCAACTCCTTTATCAAAATAAGCTGCAGAAAGCTCTTGTTGTGTTAAATCATTTCCAGAAACAACAACACTTCCTGATTGATTTTCAATATTATTAATAATTATGTTTGCATTGTTAATAACACCGTTATAACCTCCCCATGGAGAAGCAACACTTGCAGCTAAATCATCATCTGAAGTAGAGTTGTTGATTTGTCTTCTCGGTTGATCACAATAATTCCAAAAACTTCTAAAAGCATTTGTTGTAGTGAACTGATCAGATAAACCTCTAAAATAAATACCAGCAAAACCTATTTGATTAGAAAATAAAGTAGTATGGTTGGTAGTATTAAAGTTCTTAAAGTCTGCAGCATTAGATAATACAGCAGCAGCATTCGGCTGATTAGGGTTGTCAATATTAAAATCCTCTTGAGAGCATGATAACATTAGTAACCCACTAAATAAATAAATTAATTTTTTCATTGTTTATGAGTTTTTAATGATTAAAAAGTAGCTTGTACTGAAAATGCATAAGTCCTAAAGTTTGGATAAGCAAATTCATCAAGTTTGAAGATAGGACTTCCTCCTTGAGCTACTTCTGGATCCCATCCTGTATAGTCAGTAATAGTAATTAAGTTTCTACCAGATAAAGTAAGTTTAATATCTTGGAAGAATGAATCAGTTCCTAAAATCTTTTCTCCAAAGTTATAAGATAAAGAAACCTCTCTTAATTTAACAAAGCTACCGTCTTCAACAAAGTAATCAATTGGAGCAGCACCATTATAAATAGTAGAACTTGCATTTGCATAAGATGCAGGTTGTCCTTGAGCTCCAAATTTTTGTAAGTCAGCGTGTCTGTCGTTAAAATATAATAATTGCTTAGTATAGTTGTATACATCTCCTCCTTGTTGAATATCAAATAAAGTATAAAGAGAGAAGTTTTTGTAGTTAAAAGTATTACTAATACCTAAGATAAAGTCAGGAGTAGTATTTCCTATTCTTTCAACAGCTCTTGAGTTTGTGTTAGCATCCCATAATCTTATAGCTTGCTCTCCTCCAGCATTAACAAGTCCAGTATTACCATCATTAGCAGTAACAATTACGTGACCTTGTGCGTTTACAGAGAAAGCAGAAAGAGGTAAGTTTAAACCTTCATTTAATACATTACCAGAAGCATCAACAGTTAACTGGTCTAATGAAGTTACTAACTTGTTACCAAACATAGCACCATATGGTTGTCCAGCCTCTACTCTAAATAAGTTAATAGCAGGAGCAGAATCAAATAATGTACCACCAAAAGCTCTGTTAAAAGGAGCTACATTTCCTAAGCTTACATATTCGTTGTTTACACTAGAAAAAGTAATACCGAAATTCCAAGAAAAATCTTCATTAGAAATTGGAGTACCAGATAAACTAGCTTCATAAGCAGTATATTGAGTCTCTCCTAAGTTTCTAACTGTAGTTCTTCCAGGTACAGCACCAGATAAAGGTACAGTTAATAAAGCGTCTTTAGTATTAGATTTAGCATATGTAAATCCAAACTTATACTTGTTTAAAAAGTCTAAATCAAAACCTGCCTCAAACTCACTAATAGTTGGAGATTTTAAGTTAGGGTTACCAACTTGGTTAAAAGTAATTGAAGCTTCTGTAACTGTAAAAGTTTCAAAAATATCACCAAATCCAGGTCTTAAACCAGCAGTACCGTAAGAAGCTCTGAATTTTAATTCATCAATCCATTCTGTATCTATATCTTCACCTAATCTATAAGCAAAAGAACCTCTATAGAATATTTGATCTCTATTATTCTGTCCAAATAAAGAACTTCTATCTGTTCTAATAAGACCTCCAATAATTAACTTATCTTTCCAATCAAGATCTGCAGTTAAGAAAAAGTTTTGTGTTTTAGTAGCAGATCTGAATGAACTAACATTAATATTTTGAGTACCTTGTTGAAGGTTAGAAACATCATTAGTTAAGAAGTTTGAACTTGATCCATCTTCTCTTGAGAAATTAACATTCTCTAATAAATATTTGAAAGAAGATCTTAAGTTAAAGTCATTAAACTTAGTGTTATAGTTAACTTGCACACTTGAATTTGTTCTTTCTGTAACAGAGTTTCTAATAAAAATATTACCATTATCTCTAGTTGCATTTGGAACAGATCCACTTACATATCCTCTAGGGAAAAGTCTAGTATATTTAAAAGCATTTCTATCTTTAGATAAGTTAGCTTGAACAGATAAATTATCTGTTACTTGATAGTTAGCATTAATACCTGCAATAAATCTATCTTCTTTTCTATCATCCTTTCTATTTCTTGCAACATAAAGAGGATTTTGGTATTCATTGATCCATCCATTACCACTAAAGAAAGGAATAAAGTTTCCGTTAGCGTCTAATTGATTTAAATCTACTGTTGGGTTTGCAGTTAAGAAGTTGAAGAATAAGTTATCTCCCTGCCCAGCTTGAGCTACCTCTTGACCTTTACTTTCAATAAAACTAGTAGTGAAACCAAGACTTAATTTATCATTAACATCTGCGTTTAAGTTTAATCTAAAGTTTTTTCTTACGTATGGTCTTAAACCTTGAATAATACCTTCAACTTCTGATCTTTGAGCTGATGCGAAGTAATCGATCTTATCTAAACGTTGAGATATAGATGCAGAATATTGAGAATATCCTTGAGACTTAACAAATGTATCAATATTGTTAATTAAAGGTTGTTGAAAGTCATTGTCAAATAAACCATCAGGATCAGCATTAGCGAAATCAACAGAACCATCTGCATTGATTGCTCTATCATGCTTAGTAGCTAAAGGATAAGAGTTAGCTATAGAGTTGAAACCATACTCACTTTTAAAAGTAACTTTTGGTTTTCCGCTAGTACCTTTTTTAGTGATTATTTGTATAACACCATTACCTGCTAATGACCCATATAAAGAAGCTGCAGCAGCACCTTTAACAACCTCAAAAGATTGTACGTCACTCATGTTGATGTCTCTCATACCACCTTCAGTGATTATACCATCTATTATTACTAAAGGCTCAGTACTACCTTCAATAGAACTAGCTCCCCTTAATATAATAGCAGAATTACGTAATGGGTTACCACTACCTCTAACGATTTGTGCACCGGCTACTTTACCAATTAATGCTGAGGCAGCATCAACAGTTGGTACAGTTTGAGTACCTTCAACAGAAACTTTTTCTACTTTGAAACCTAATTTTTTTGTACTAACACCTTGAGCAACACCAGTTACAACGATTTCATCAAGAAGGTTACTATCTTGAACCATTGTAACGTTAATTGTATTAGCTGCACCAATAGTTTTTTCTGTTGTTTTCATTCCAACAAAACTGAACACTAGTACGTCACCTGTTTTAACTTTAATAGTATAGTTACCATCAAAATCAGTTTCAGTACCTTGAGTGGTACCTTTTTTTAATACTGTAACTCCAGGTAAAGGTCCTGATTCGTCTGAAACAGTACCTGAAATCGTTCTGTCTTGTGCAAAGGATATCTGCACAATCAACGCCAATAGAAGCGTCAAAATTCCATTAAACTTTGTTCTCATTATGTAATTATTTGAATTAATTAGTCGCTAAAATCTTAATTTTATCTTAAATACACAATTTTTTAACAAAAAAAGATGAAAAATATTCAAAGGAATGTTGTAAATGTTTGCTATTAGACAATTAAATAATAGTTGTGTAAATGATTCTATTGTGTTGTGAAATATAATTTGATGATTTTATTTTTATGTGTTTTGTATATAATTGAATCAATCTTATATGTTTTCTTGTGATGAGTGATTTTTAGATACAGTTTTAAAAGTATAGGTTGTTTTACTTGTATAGTCTTTATAATTAAATAGAGCTGGGTGTATTTAATGTGTCATTAATATATAGGGTATGTTGTTTTTTTCTAGAAGTTGTTTTTGGATGTTTATGTTTTTGGTGTTTAAAAATAAAAGGAGGTATAAATTATGTAGTGAGTGTTTGTGTGAGTTATATTGAAATGTGCGGTTTATTAATGTTAATAATTAATATTGTTTTGAAGATTTAATGAATATAATATTTGATTTGTTTTTTAAAATTAACTCATTGGTATTTGAATGTTTAGAAAAATATCGTACATTTGCGCACTCTTAAAATTAGAGTAATTTAAGTACAAATTAAAAACAAGTAATAATTTAGTATGCCAACTATTCAACAATTAGTTCGTAAAGGAAGAACCAAAATAACTAAGAAGAGTAAATCGGCTGCATTACAAGCATGTCCTCAAAGACGTGGAGTTTGTACGCGTGTGTATACCACTACACCTAAGAAACCTAACTCAGCAATGCGTAAGGTAGCAAGGGTAAGGTTAACAAATGGTAACGAAATTAACGCGTATATCCCAGGAGAAGGGCACAACTTGCAAGAGCACTCGATAGTATTAGTTAGAGGTGGAAGGGTAAAAGATTTGCCAGGTGTTAAGTATCACGTTGTTCGTGGTGCGTTAGATACTGCAGGAGTTGAGGGAAGAACTCAACGTAGGTCTAAATACGGTGCAAAACGCCCTAAGAAGTAAAATTAATCAATTAACTTTTTTAATGTAAAGACATGAGAAAAAGAAGAGCGAAAAAAAGGATTTTGTTACCGGATCCAAGGTTTAACGACCAATTGGTAACACGTTTTGTGAATAACTTAATGTGGGATGGTAAAAAGTCTGTAGCGTTCAAAGTATTTTACGATGCAATGGATATCGTGAATGAAAAAAAGACTGACGAAGAAAAGTCGGCTTTAGAAATTTGGAAAGATGGATTGTCAAATGTAATGCCTCATGTAGAGGTGCGTTCTCGTAGAGTAGGAGGAGCAACATTTCAAATTCCAATGCAAATTAGACCAGACCGTAAGGTGTCAATGGCTATAAAATGGATGATTTCTTATGCGCGTAAGCGTAATGAAAAAACAATGGCTCAACGTTTAGCTGCAGAGGTTTTAGCTGCTGCTAAAGAAGAAGGAGCTGCTGTTAAGAAAAGAGTTGATACTCATAAAATGGCTGAGGCAAATAAAGCATTTTCACACTTTAGATTCTAAGAAATGGCTAGAGATTTAAAATATACTAGAAATATTGGTATTGCTGCTCATATTGATGCAGGTAAAACTACTACAACTGAGCGTGTATTATATTATACAGGTGTAAGTCATAAAATAGGTGAGGTACATGATGGTGCTGCTACTATGGACTGGATGGAGCAAGAGCAAGAAAGAGGTATTACAATTACTTCTGCTGCTACCACTTGTGAGTGGAAGTTTCCTGTGGAAAATGGTCAACCTACAAAAGATACTAAAGGATATCATTTTAATATTATTGATACTCCAGGTCACGTTGATTTTACGGTAGAGGTAAATCGTTCGTTAAGAGTTCTTGATGGATTGGTTTTCTTATTTAGTGCTGTTGATGGTGTTGAGCCTCAATCTGAAACTAACTGGAGATTAGCTGATAACTATAAAGTGCCACGTATCGGTTTTGTAAATAAAATGGATCGTCAAGGGTCTAATTTTATGGCTGTATGTCAGCAAGTAAAAGATATGTTAAAATCTAATGCTGTTCCAATCGTTATGAATATTGGAGATGAAGCAGATTTTAAAGGTATTGTTGATTTAGTAAAGAACCGTGCTATTATTTGGCATGATCATACACAAGGAGCTACATTTGATATTGTAGATATTCCAGAAGATTTAAAAGAAGAAGCTGCAATGTTACGTGGTAAACTTATTGAAGAAGTTGCTGCTTACGATGAGAATCTTTTAGAAAAATTTATGGAAGATGAAGATTCAATTACAGAAGAAGAAGTGCATGCTGCTCTTCGTGCTGCTGTAATGGATATGTCTATTATTCCTATGATTTGTGGTTCAGCATTTAAAAATAAAGGAGTTCAGTTTTTATTAGATGCAGTTTGTCGTTACTTACCTTCTCCGGTAGATAAAGATGCAATTGTTGGAACTGATCCTAATACAGGTGAGGAGATTTCTCGTAAGCCAAATGCAAAAGAACCTTTTTCAGCATTAGCATTTAAAATTGCTACAGATCCTTTCGTAGGGCGTTTAGCGTTTTTCCGTGCTTATTCTGGGCGTTTAGATGCTGGTTCTTACGTGTTAAATAATCGTTCTGGAAAGAAAGAACGTATTTCTCGTATCTACCAAATGCACTCAAACAAACAAAATGCAATTGAATATATCGAGGCTGGAGATATTGGAGCTGCAGTAGGGTTTAAATCTATTAAAACAGGTGATACTTTATCTGATGAAAAGAACCCAATTATTTTAGAATCAATGGATTTCCCAGATCCAGTAATCGGTATTGCTGTTGAGCCTAAAACTAAAGCTGATGTAGATAAATTAGGTTTATCTTTAGCTAAATTAGCAGAAGAAGATCCTACATTTACAGTAAGAACAGATGAGGCTTCTGGTCAGACTATTATCTCAGGAATGGGAGAGTTACACCTTGATATTATTGTTGACCGTTTAAAACGTGAATTCAAAGTAGAGGTTAATGAAGGTCAACCACAAGTAGAGTACAAAGAGGCTATTACTGCTGCTGCTGATCACAGAGAGGTTTATAAGAAACAATCTGGTGGACGTGGTAAATTTGCTGATATTGTATTTACTATGGAGCCTGCAGATGAAGGTGTTCAAGGATTACAATTTGAATCTATAATTAAAGGTGGTAACGTTCCTAAAGAATTTGTTCCGTCGGTAGAAAAAGGATTCAAAGAAGCAATGAAAAATGGTCCTTTAGCTGGATACGAAATGGATTCAATGAAAGTGACTTTAAAGGATGGGTCTTTCCACCCTGTAGATTCTGATCAGTTATCATTCGAATTAGCTGCGAAATTAGGTTATAAAGCTGCTGCAAAAGCTGCAAAAGCTAAAATAATGGAGCCGTTAATGAAATTAGAAGTGTTAACTCCAGAGGAAAACATGGGGGACATCGTAGGAGATTTAAATAGAAGAAGAGGTCAGGTTAACGATATGAGTGATCGTGCTGGGTCTAAGGTTGTAAAAGCATTAGTGCCATTATCAGAAATGTTTGGTTATGTTACTGCTTTAAGAACAATGTCTTCTGGTAGAGCAACGTCTACAATGGAATTTTCTCACTATGCAGAGACTCCTACAAATGTTGCTGAGGATGTAATCGCAAAAGCTAAAGGTTAATAAGATATTAAGATGAGCCAAAAAATTAGAATTAAATTAAAATCTTACGATTACAATTTAGTAGATAAATCTGCTGAGAAAATCGTAAAGACAGTAAAGTCAACTGGAGCTGTAGTAAACGGTCCAATTCCTTTACCAACAAATAAAAAGATTTTTACAGTATTACGTTCACCACACGTAAACAAAAAATCTAGAGAGCAATTTCAATTATCTGCTTACAAAAGATTATTAGATATCTATAGTTCTTCTTCAAAAACTATTGATGCTTTAATGAAACTTGAGTTACCAAGCGGTGTTGAAGTTGAGATAAAAGTATAAGTAAGTGATAACTTTCGGTTTAATTTTGTTAAACCGAAAGTTTTTTTTACTTTTGCACACCGAAATTTTGTATTTCGTGGTGTAAAAATTCTGTTGATTATCAGAATTTAACATGTCCTGAGGGTTTCGCGAAGGAAAAACGGTAAAAACAAATTCAGAGTGAAGGAGTTTTTCGCTCTTTTTTTTTGAGAAAATCAAAGGAAAAACTGAAACTTTTGTTTCAAACAATTATTATTAATAGACGCGCTGGATAAAATATAAATCTATCGTCTTAAAATTAACAAATATGTCTGGGTTAATAGGTAGAAAAGTAGGTATGACCAGCTTATTCGATGAGAACGGGAAGAATATTCCTTGTACTGTAATCGAAGCAGGACCATGCGTAGTTACCCAAGTCAGAACCGAAGAAGTTGACGGATACAATGCGTTACAACTAGGTTTCGATGACAAAAAAGCAAAAAGCTCTAATAAAGCTTTAGATGGACACTTTAAAAAAGCTGGAACATCTGCTAAGAAAAAAGTCGTTGAATTTCAAGGTTTTGATGGAGAGTACAAATTAGGAGATTCAATTACTGTAGAACACTTTATAGAAGGAGAGTTCGTAGATGTTTCTGGTATCTCTAAAGGTAAAGGATTTCAAGGTGTTGTAAAACGTCATGGTTTTGCTGGAGTTGGACAAGCAACTCACGGTCAACATAACCGTTTAAGAGCTCCTGGTTCTATTGGTGCTGCATCTTACCCTGCAAGAGTATTCAAAGGAATGCGTATGGCAGGTCGTATGGGTGGAGACAAAGTAAAAGTTCAAAATTTAAAAGTATTAAAAGTGGTTGCTGATAAGAATCTTATCGTAGTAAAAGGAGCTATTCCTGGTCACAAAAATGCTTTTGTAACTATCGAGAAATAATGAAAGTAGCAGTTTTAGATATTACAGGGAAAGATACTGGTAGAAAAGTTGAGCTTTCTAACGAAGTATTCGGAATTGAACCAAATGATCACGCAATCTATTTAGATGTTAAGCAATATTTGGCAAATCAAAGACAAGGTACTCATAAATCGAAAGAAAGAGCTGAGATAGCTGGTAGTACAAGAAAGATTAAGAAGCAAAAAGGAACTGGTACAGCACGTGCAGGTTCTATCAAATCTGGAGTTTTCAGAGGAGGTGGACGTATGTTTGGACCAAGACCAAGAAACTATTCTTTCAAATTAAATAAAAACTTAAAGCGTTTAGCACGTAAATCTGCTTTAAGTATTCAAGCAAAAGATAGCAATTTAGTAGTTGTTGAAGATTTCAATTTTGAAGCTCCAAAGACTAAAGAGTTTATCAATGTTTTAAAAGCTTTAGGATTAGAGACTCAAAAGTCTTTATTCGTGTTAGGAGAAGAAAATAAAAATGTTTATTTATCATCTCGTAACTTAAAAAAATCTAAAGTGGTTAATGCTACAGGAGTAAATACTTACAGTGTTTTAAATGCTAATAAAGTAGTTATTTCTGAAAGCTCTTTAGAAGGAATTCAATCTAATTTAAGTAAATAGGGAACGAAATGAGTATTTTAATAAAACCTATTATTACGGAAAAAGCAACAAATGATAGCGAGGTATATAACCGTTATGCATTTGTAGTAAATAAGAAAGCTAACAAAGTTGAAATCAGAGGAGCTGTTGAGGCTGCTTATGGTGTAGCGGTTACTTCTGTTAAAACTATGAACTATCCTATTCAAAGAACTACTAAATACACTAAGAAAGGTTTAGTAACAGGGATAAAAAGTGGATACAAGAAAGCAATTGTTCAGTTAGCTGAAGGAGAAATTATTGATTTTTATAACAATCTTTAAGAAAAGACAGAATGTCAGTTAGAAAATTAAAACCAATAACACCAGGTCAGCGTTTTAGAGTTGTAAATGGGTTCGACACCATTACTACTGATAAGCCGGAGAAATCTTTATTAGCTCCGAAAAAAAGATCTGGAGGTCGAAACAATCAGGGTAGAATGACAACACGTAATATCGGTGGAGGTCATAAACAAAAATACCGTATTATCGATTTCAAAAGAGATAAACAAGGTATCCCTGCAACAGTAAAAACTATCGAGTATGATCCAAATCGTACTGCATTTATTGCATTAGTTAGTTATGCTGATGGTGAAAAACGTTATGTAATTGCGCAAAACGGATTAAAAGTAGGTCAAACTATCGTTTCAGGTAAAGACGTAGCTCCAGAAGTTGGAAATGCTATGTATTTAAGTGAAATTCCTTTAGGTACAACTATTTCTTGTATCGAGTTACGTCCAGGGCAAGGAGCTGTTATGGCTCGTTCAGCTGGTTCATTTGCTCAATTAATGGCAAGAGATGGAAAGTATGCTACAGTGAAGTTACCTTCAGGTGAAACAAGATTAATCTTATTAACTTGTATGGCTACTATCGGAGTTGTTTCTAACTCAGATCATCAATTATTAGTGTCTGGTAAAGCAGGTAGAAGTAGATGGTTAGGTAGAAGACCAAGAACTAACCCAGTTAGAATGAATCCAGTTGATCACCCAATGGGTGGTGGTGAAGGACGTTCTTCAGGAGGACATCCAAGATCTAGAAACGGTATTCCAGCTAAAGGATTTAAGACTAGGTCTAAGACTAAAGCTAGTAATAAGTATATTATAGAACGTAGAAAGAAATAAGACATGGCAAGATCATTAAAAAAAGGACCTTTCGTTCACTATAAACTAGAGAAAAAGGTGTTGGCAAACGTTGAAACTGAGAGCAAATCAGTTATTAAAACTTGGTCAAGAGCAAGTATGATTACTCCAGATTTCGTTGGTCAAACAATTGCAGTTCACAACGGACGTCAGTTTGTACCAGTTTACGTTACAGAAAACATGGTAGGTCATAAATTAGGCGAATTTTCACCAACACGTTCTTTTAGAGGGCACGCTGGTGCAAAAAATAAAGGAAAAAAATAAGTAGGAAATTATGGGAAGTCGTAAACATAACATGGCAACACAGTTAAAAGAAGCTAGAAAGTCTAGAGCTTTCGCTAAAATAACTAATTGTCCTACATCACCAAGAAAAATGCGCTTGGTAGCAGATTTAGTAAGAGGAGTAGAGGTTGAGAAAGCTTTACAAATCTTAAAGTTTAGTCCAAAAGAAGCATCTCGTAACTTAGAAAAGTTATTATTATCAGCTATTGCTAACTGGCAAGCTAAAAATGAAGATGCAAGTATCGAAGATGCTGGATTATTCGTAAAATCAATCTGTGTAGATAGCGCAGGTATGTTAAAAAGATTAAGACCAGCTCCACAAGGGCGTGCACACAGAATTCGTAAGCGTTCTAATCACGTAACTTTAGAGTTAGGTACTAAAAATAACAGTAATTAATCAAAGTAGAAATGGGACAAAAAACAAATCCAATAGGAAATCGTTTAGGAATCATCAGAGGATGGGAATCTAACTGGTATGGTGGAAATGACTACGGAGATAAATTAGCTGAAGACGATAAAATAAGAAAGTATATTAATGCTAGATTATTTAAAGCAAGTGTATCTCGTGTAATTATTGAGCGTACTTTAAAACTTGTAACCGTTACTATCACTACTGCACGTCCAGGTATCATTATTGGTAAAGGAGGTCAAGAGGTAGACAAGTTAAAAGAAGAGCTTAAGAAAATTACTAGTAAAGAAGTTCAAATTAATATTTTCGAAATTAAGCGTCCAGAATTAGATGCTAAATTAGTAGCAGCTAGTGTAGCTCGTCAAATCGAAAACAGAATTTCTTACAAGAGAGCAACAAAAATGGCTATCGCAGCTTCAATGAGAATGAATGCAGAAGGGATTAAAATCCAATTATCTGGTCGTTTAAACGGAGCAGAAATGGCGCGTTCTGAGCATTATAAAGAAGGAAGAATTCCTCTTTCTACTTTTAGAGCAGATATCGATTATGCACTTGTTGAAGCACATACTCAATACGGAAGAATCGGTGTTAAAGTATGGATTATGAAAGGTGAGGTTTATGGAAAACGTGAATTATCTCCATTAGTTGGATTATCTAAACAAAAAGGTAACTCAAACAAAGGTGGCGGTAATGGTAAGCGTCAATCTCGCAGAAGAAAATAATTTTTAAAATTAGAAATTAAAAATGTTACAGCCAAAAAGAGTAAAATACCGTAAGGTACAGAAGGCCAAAGGTAATATGAAAGGTAACTCTAATAGAGGAAACCAACTTTCTAACGGAATGTTTGGAATCAAATCATTAGACCAAAACCTATTAACCTCTCGCCAAATAGAGGCAGCTCGTATTGCGGCAACTCGTTATATGAAAAGAGAAGGGCAGCTTTGGATTAAAATATTTCCAGACAAACCTATTACTAAGAAGCCATTAGAAGTACGTATGGGTAAAGGTAAAGGTGCTCCAGATCATTTTGTTGCTGTTGTAAAACCAGGTAGAATTTTGTTTGAAGTTGGTGGTGTACCAATGGAAGTAGCAAAAGAAGCTTTACGTTTAGCAGCTCAAAAACTTCCAGTAAAGACGAAGTTTGTTATCGCAAGAGATTTTGATTTTAACGCTTAATTCTAAAAGACATGAAACAATCAGAAATTAAAGAATTATCTATCGCAGACTTACAAGAAAAGTTAGGAGCGTTAAAGAAAAATTATACGGATCTTAAGATGGCTCACGCCATAACTCCATTGGAAAATCCATTAGAGTTACGTAGCTTAAGAAGAACTGTGGCAAGAATTGCTACAGAGTTAACCAAAAGAGAATTACAATAATTCTAGTCAGTTTTAAAGATGGAAAAAAGAAATCTTAGAAAAGAGAGAATAGGTGTTGTATCTAGTAACAAAATGGAGAAATCTATAGTTGTTTCTGAGGTAAAAAGAGTAAAGCACCCAATGTACGGTAAGTTCGTATTAAAAACGAAAAAGTACGTTGCACATGACGAGAATAACGATTGCAACGAAGGAGATACTGTAAGGATAATGGAAACACGTCCTATGAGTAAATCTAAACGTTGGAGATTAGTAGAAATCCTAGAAAGAGCTAAATAATATGTTACAGACAGAATCAAGATTAAGAGTCGCAGATAACACTGGAGCAAAAGAAGTTTTAGTGATTAGAGTTTTAGGAGGAACAAAAAAGCGTTACGCTAGCGTTGGAGATAAAATTGTAGTAACTGTAAAGTCTGCAACTCCAAACGGAACTGTAAAGAAAGGTCAAGTATCTCGTGCAGTTGTTGTTCGTACTAAGAAGGAAATTAGACGTAAAGACGGATCATACATCAGATTTGATGACAATGCTTGTGTTCTTTTAAATCCTACAGAGGAAATGAGAGGAACTCGTGTATTTGGTCCTGTTGCCCGTGAATTACGTGATAAGCAATTTATGAAGATAGTATCATTAGCACCTGAAGTGCTTTAAATCGACATTAAGATGAAGAAGTTCAAAATTAAATCAGGAGATACTGTTAAAGTATTAGCAGGAGATCACAAAGGATCGGAAGGTAAAGTTTTACAAATTCTTAAAGATAAAGATAGAGTTTTAGTAGAAGGTGTTAATATGGTGTCTAAACACACTAAACCAAGCGCTGCTAATCCTCAAGGAGGAATTGTAAAGAAAGAAGCTCCATTACATATATCAAACGTTGCATTAGTTGAAAATGGCGAAGCAGTAAGAGTTGGTTATAAAGTAGAAGGAGATAAGAAAGTAAGATTTTCAAAAAAATCAGATAAAGCAATATAACCATGAGTTACGTACCAAGATTAAAAGAAGAGTACAAGAGCAGAGTTATCAAAGCTCTTACTGATGAATTTGGTTATAGCAATGTAATGCAAGTACCTAAATTACAAAAGATTGTTGTAAGTAAAGGTGTAGGTGCAGCTATAGCAGATAAGAAATTAATTGAATATGCTGTTGATGAGTTAACTACTATCACAGGTCAAAAAGCAGTTCCAACAATTTCTAAGAAAGACGTTGCAAACTTCAAATTACGTAAAGGAATGCCAATTGGTGCAAAAGTTACGTTAAGAGGTGATAAAATGTTCGAATTTTTAGATAGATTAGTTACAGCTTCTTTACCACGTGTAAGAGACTTTAACGGAATCAAAGCTAACGGTTTTGATGGTAGAGGTAATTACAATTTAGGTATTACTGAACAAATCATCTATCCTGAAATTAATATTGATCAAGTAAAAAAGATTAGTGGTATGGATATTACTTTTGTAACATCTGCAAACACTGATAAAGAAGCTAAATCATTATTAGGAGAATTAGGTTTACCATTTAAAAAGAACTAAAAGATGGCTAAAGAATCAATGAAAGCGCGTGAGCGCAAAAGAGCTAAAACGGTAGCAAAGTATGCAGAAAAGAGAAAGGCTTTAAAAGAAGCTGGAGACTATGAAGCGTTACAAAAATTACCAAAGAATGCATCACCAATTAGAATGCACAATCGTTGTAAATTAACTGGTCGTCCAAAAGGATATATGCGTCAGTTCGGAATTTCACGTGTAACTTTCCGTGAAATGGCTAACCAAGGATTAATTCCAGGAGTAAAAAAAGCAAGCTGGTAAACAGCACGTTTTTATAAATTAAAAAAGGTATATAGCAGTAAAATGCTATATGCCTTTTTTGCTTTTTCTAAAATTATATACCATAGATTACTTGGCTTAATTTAAGTTGAAAATAGATAGAAATTAGACCTAGTTTGTTCCAATAAATTAAGAGTCAAAATGATAAGATTTAAAAACGTTTGAATTTTAAAAAAAATATGTATATTTGCACTCTGTTTTTTATAGGGTAAATTATGTCTTGTAAGTAACTGTTATTAATTAACAAAGCCTTGCAAGTGATTTATTTCTGAAAAACAAAAAATGAATATTAACTGGTTTCAGGTTCAGTAGCTGTTTATTATCAAACAATAAAAAACAAAATATTGAAAACCAAAACCGAAATTTAATTAATTATGTATACAGATCCAATTGCGGATTTTCTTACTCGAGTGAGAAATGCTATTGCAGCAAATCACAGAGTAGTTGAGATTCCTGCTTCAAAGTTGAAGAAGGAAATGACGAAAATTTTGTTCGATCAAGGTTACATTTTAAGCTACCAATTTAATGATGATAAAGTTCAAGGAACTATCAAGATAGCTTTAAAATATGACCGTGACACGAAAGAATCAGTAATCAGAAAGATTCAAAGAATTTCAACACCAGGTTTACGTAAATACGTTGGTTCAAAAGAGATGCCAAGAGTATTAAACGGATTAGGTATTGCTATCGTTTCTACATCGAAAGGTGTAATGACTAACAAGAAAGCAAGACTAGAAAACGTTGGTGGAGAAGTATTATGTTACGTTTATTAATCACTTTGTACAATGAGTAGAATAGGAAAAAATCCAATCGCATTACCACAAGGTGTTGAAGTAAAAGTAGACGGAAACGTGGTTACAGTAAAAGGTAAATTAGGTGAGTTGGCTCAAGAGTTAAAATCTGATATTACTGTAAAAATCGAAGATGGTGTTTTAACAGTTGAAAGACCATCAGATAGTAAAGACCATAGAGCAGCTCACGGTTTATATCGTGCTTTAATCAATAATATGATTGAAGGTGTTACTAAGGGATATACTAAGGAATTAGAGTTAGTAGGTGTAGGTTATAGAGCATCTAACCAAGGGCAAAAATTAGATTTAGCTTTAGGTTTCTCTCACAACATAGTATTAAATTTAGCTCCAGAGGTTAAGGTTGAGACAGTATCTGAAAAAGGTAAAAATCCAATCATTAAATTATCTTCACATGACAAACAATTAGTTGGTCAGGTTGCAGCAAAAATCCGTTCTTTCCGTAAGCCAGAGCCTTACAAAGGAAAAGGAATTAAGTTTGTAGGAGAAGTATTAAGAAGAAAAGCAGGTAAATCTGCATAATAAATTAAGAGAAATTATTATGGCATTATCAAAGCTTGAAAGAAGACAACGAATTAAGTATAGAATTAGAAAAGTTGTTACAGGAACAGCTGCTAAACCAAGATTATCAGTTTTTAGAAGTAACAAAGAAATCTATGCTCAGTTAATTGATGACGTAGCTGGAGTAACTTTAGTATCAGCTTCATCAAGAGATAAAGGAATTGCATCTGGTTCTAAAGCAGAGGCAGCTACAGCAGTAGGTAAATCAATTGCTGAAAAAGCAGTTAAAGCTGGCGTTGAAACAGTTTCTTTCGATAGAAATGGTTTTTTATATCACGGTAGAGTAAAAGTATTAGCAGATGCTGCTAGAGAAGCTGGTTTAAAATTTTAAGAAATTATATTATGTTAGGATATAAAAACGTAGAAAGAGTAAAACCAAGCGGATTAGAGCTTGTAGATAAATTAGTTGGTGTACAACGTGTTACTAAAGTAACTAAAGGAGGTAGAGCATTTGGATTCTCTGCTATCGTAGTTGTTGGAGATGGTAATGGAGTTGTAGGTCACGGATTAGGAAAGTCTAAAGATGTTGCTTCTGCAATTGCTAAGGCAGTAGAAGATGCAAAGAAAAATTTAGTACGTATTCCTATTTTAGATGGAACTTTACCTCACGAACAAAAAGGTAAGTTTGGAGGAGCAAAAGTTTTTATTAAACCAGCTTCACATGGTACGGGAGTTATTGCCGGTGGTGCAGTACGTTCAGTATTAGAATCAGTTGGTATTAAAGACGTATTATCTAAGTCTCAAGGATCTTCTAATCCACATAACGTAGTAAAAGCTACTTTTGATGCTTTATTACAGTTACGTAGTGCAGCTACTATTGCTAAGCAAAGAGGTATTTCTTTAGAGAAAGTTTTTAACGGTTAAAATTTAAGACGATGAGTAAAATTAGAGTTACACAAGTAAAAAGTCAAATCGGTCGCCTTAAAAATCAAAAGAGAACTTTAGAGGCATTAGGATTACGAAGAATGAACCAAACAGTAGAGCACGAGGCAACTCCTTCTATTATTGGTATGGTAAATACAGTTAAACACTTAATTTCTGTAGAGGAAGTTAAATAAGACAATATATAATCATGAGTTTACACAACTTAAAACCAGCAGAGGGATCTGTTAAGAAAGTTAAGAGAATTGCACGTGGTGAAGGTTCTGGTAAAGGTGGTACTGCTGCTAGAGGTCACAAAGGAGCTAAGTCTCGTTCTGGTTATTCTCGTAAAGTAGGATTTGAAGGAGGACAAATGCCACTTCAAAGACGTGTACCTAAATTTGGTTTCACAAACATTAACCGTAAAGAATACGTTGGTGTTAATTTAGACAAATTACAAGGATTAGTAGATAGCGGAAAAATTACAGATACAGTTAATTTAGACGTTTTAGTAGAAAATCGTTTAGCTCGTAAAAACGACTTAGTAAAAATATTAGGTGGTGGAGAATTAAAAGCTAAATTAAATATAACTGTACATAAATTTACTGCATCAGCAAAAGCGGCTATTGAGGCTGCAGGTGGTGAGGCAGTTACCTTATAAGAATTGTAAATGATGAATTTTATAAATACTTTAAAAGATATTTGGAAGATAGAAGAGTTAAAAGAGAAATTACTTTTAACTTTAGGTTTAATTGCTGTTTACCGTTTTATGGCGGCAGTTCCATTACCTGGAATTGACCCAACACAGTTATCAGCTTTACAAGACAGTACTTCCGAAGGTCTTTTAGGTTTATTAAACGCATTTACAGGAGGGGCATTTGCTAGAGCGTCAGTTATGGCACTTGGTATAATGCCTTACATTTCAGCATCTATTGTAGTTCAGTTAATGGGTATTGCGGTACCATATTTACAGAAATTACAAAAAGATGGAGAAAGTGGACGTAAGAAGATTACGCAAATAACAAGATGGCTTACTATTGCTATTACATTGTTTCAAGCACCAACCTATATTGGTATTATTCAAAACCAAATGGGATTAGGACCTGAAGCATTTTTAGTAACAGGAGTTCAATTTTGGGTGTCATCAATTATTCTTTTAAGTGCAGGAACAATTTTTGCAATGTGGTTAGGAGAGCGTATTACTGATAAAGGAGTTGGTAACGGAATATCGTTATTAATTACTGTTGGTATTATTGCTAATTTCCCAGCTGCTTTTATTCAAGAATTGCTTTCTAAGCAAACGGCAGGAGCTGGAGGAATAATGATGATATTAATCGAATTAATAGTTTGGTTTGTAGTAATCTTGTTAACCGTATTATTAGTTACAGCAGTACGTAAAGTAGCAGTTCAGTATGCACGTCGTACAGCAGTTACAAACATTAAAGATGTTGATGGCGCTCGCCAGTACATTCCATTAAAATTGAATGCAGCTGGAGTAATGCCAATTATTTTTGCACAAGCTATTATGTTTTTACCAGTAGCTTTAGGTCAAAAATTCCCAGCATTAAACAGTTTAACTGATAATTTCGGGTTATGGTACAATGTTATATTTGCTTTCTTAATTATTGTTTTTAGTTATTTTTATACGGCGATTACAATCCCAACAAACAAAATGGCTGAAGACTTAAAGAGAAGTAATGGTTTTGTTCCTGGATATAAACCAGGAGAAGAAACAGCTAACTTTTTAGATTCAGTGTTATCAAAAATAACATTACCAGGGTCTATCTTTTTAGCAGCGTTATCTATTTTACCTGCAATCATTGTTAAGTTTGGAGTTACTCAAAACTGGGCAATGTTCTTTGGAGGAACATCTTTAATCATTATGGTTGGAGTTGCAATAGATACCATTCAGCAAATCAATTCGTATTTATTAAACAGTCGTTATGACGGTTTAATGAAAACAGGTAACAGTAACAGAAAATCGTTAAAATAGTATGGCTAAGCAACCAGCAATTCAACAAGACGGAACCATTACAGAAGCATTATCAAATGCAATGTTTCGAGTGGAATTAGAGAACGGACATATTGTTACGGCTCACATTTCAGGAAAAATGCGTATGCATTATATCAAATTATTACCTGGAGATAAGGTGAAATTAGAAATGAGTCCATACGATTTAACTAAGGCAAGAATTACTTACAGATATTAAAAAAACACACTGATGAAAGTAAGAGCATCATTAAAGAAAAGAAGTGCCGAGTGCAAAATAGTGCGCAGAAAAGGCAGATTATACGTAATAAACAAAAAGAATCCTAGATTTAAACAAAGACAAGGGTAATGGCAAGAATAGCAGGTATAGATATTCCAAAGAATAAAAGAGGTGTTATCGCTTTAACTTACATCTTTGGTATAGGAAACAGCAGAGCTAAAGAAGTTTTAGCAAATGCAAAAGTTGATGAGAGTATCAAAGTTCAAGATTGGACTGATGATCAAATTGCAGCGATTCGTGAGCAAGTAGGAACTTTTACCATTGAAGGTGAGTTACGTTCGGAAGTTCAGTTAAACATCAAACGTTTAATGGACATCGGATGTCAAAGAGGTATTCGTCATAGATTAGGTTTACCTTTAAGAGGACAAAGAACTAAGAATAACTCTCGTACAAGAAAAGGTAAGAGAAAAACTGTAGCTAACAAGAAAAAATAATCACTGATTATTTTTTACTAATAGTAAAGAATTATGGCAAAGTCTAAAATAACAAAAAAACGTAAAGTTGTAATTGAATCAGTAGGTGAAGCTCACGTAACTGCATCATTCAACAACATTATTATTTCTTTAACAAACAAAAAAGGTGACGTTATTTCTTGGTCATCTGCAGGAAAAATGGGCTTCAGAGGTTCTAAAAAGAACACTCCTTATGCAGCTCAATTAGCAGCAGAAGATTGTGCTAACGTAGCAAAAGAAGCAGGTTTACGTAAAGTAAAAGTGTATGTTAAAGGACCAGGTAACGGTAGAGAGTCTGCAATCAGATCTATCCACAATTCAGGAATCGAAGTAACAGAAATTATTGATGTTACACCTATTCCTCATAATGGATGTCGTCCACCTAAAAGAAGAAGAGTATAAGTTGATGTAAATCAACTTATATTTTGTTTTAGTGTACTTTTGTACGCAACAAATTATATTTTAAACAAAAGTAGGAATAAGATTATCGAAGGAGTTAGCCTTAATTCATAATCCCTACTAAATTATTAAGAAATGGCAAGATATACAGGACCAAAGACTAAAATTGCTCGTAAATTTGGCGAGGCAATCTTCGGAGAAGATAAAAACTTCGAAAAAAGAAATTTCCCTCCAGGGCAACACGGAAATGCTAGAAGAAGAGGAAAGAAATCTGAATATGCTATCCAATTAATGGAAAAGCAAAAAGCTAAATACTCTTATGGTATTTTAGAGCGTCAGTTTAGAAACTTATTCAAAAAAGCATCTGCTTCTAAAGGAATTACAGGTGAGGTTTTATTACAATTATGTGAGTCTCGTTTAGATAACGTAGTATTCCGTTTAGGAATAGCTAACTCTAGAAGAGCAGGACGTCAATTAGTATCTCACCGTCACATTACTGTAAACGGTGAAATCGTAAACATCCCATCTTATAGTTTAAAAGCAGGAGATGTTGTTGCTGTAAGAGAAAAGTCTAAGTCATTAGAAGCTATTGAGAATTCATTAGCATCTAACAACAATGTTTTCGAATGGTTAAGCTGGAATGCTGATCAAAAATCTGGAACTTTTATTAAAGCACCAGAAAGATTACAAATTCCTGAGAACATTAAAGAGCAATTAATCGTAGAATTATACTCTAAATAATAAATTAATCATATTGAAATTCAGCCAAAGGGTTTATTTGAACTTCTTCAAACTTATAAACCGCGCAACTGAATAACAATTAAAAAGAAGAACAAAAACTATGGCAATTTTAAATTTTCAAAAGCCTGATAAAGTAATAATGATTGAATCTACTGATTTTTCAGGAAGATTCGAATTCAGACCTCTTGAACCAGGTTTTGGATTAACAATTGGAAACGCTTTAAGAAGAGTATTATTATCTTCTTTAGAAGGGTTCGCAATTACATCATTACGTGTTGACGGGGTTGATCACGAGTTTTCAACTATTCAAGGTGTTGTAGAAGATGTAACAGAAATCATCTTAAACTTAAAACAAGTTCGTTTTAAGAAGCAAATTGAAGAGTCTGATAGAGAAACAGTTTCTATTGCAGTATCTGGTCAAGAGCAATTAACGGCAGGAGATTTACAAAAATTTATCTCAGGTTTCCAAGTACTAAACCCAGATTTAGTATTATGTAACATGGATAAGTCTGTAAACTTCAATGCAGAAATCACTATCGAAAAAGGTAGAGGTTTTGTACCAGCTGAAGAAAACAAAAGAGCAGGAGCTCCATTAGGAACAATTTTTACAGATTCTATTTACACTCCTATAAAGAATGTAAAGTATGGTGTAGAAAACTTCCGTGTAGAACAAAAGACAGATTACGAAAAATTAGTTTTCGATATCGATACTGACGGTTCTATCAATCCAAAAGATGCATTAACAGAGGCAGCTAAAATTTTAATCCACCACTTTATGTTATTCTCAGATGAGCGTATAACATTAGAGGCAGATGAAATTGCTCAAACTGAAACATATGATGAGGAATCATTACATATGCGTCAGTTATTAAAGACGAAATTAGTTGATATGGATTTATCAGTTCGTGCTTTAAACTGCTTAAAAGCTGCAGAAGTAGATACTTTAGGAGACTTAGTATCATTTAACAAAAGTGATTTAATGAAATTTAGAAACTTTGGTAAGAAGTCGTTAACTGAATTAGATGAGTTAGTGGCAAACAAAAACTTAAGTTTCGGAATGGATTTAAGCAAATATAAATTAGATAGAGATTAACCTTTCATATTTTGCTCCCCTTAGTGGGTTGAAGCAAGATGAGAGCTAAAAACCAAATGTCATGAGACACGGAAAGAAATTTAATCATTTAGGTAGACAAACAGCGCACAGAAAAGCGATGTTAGCAAATATGGCTTGTTCATTAATTGAACACAAGCGTATTAATACAACAGTTGCGAAAGCAAAAGCTTTACGTAAGTTTGTTGAGCCTTTAATTACTAAGTCTAAAGAAGACACAACTCACAACCGTCGTGTTGTATTTAGTTACTTACGTAATAAATACTCTGTTACAGAATTATTCAAAGAAGTTTCTGTAAAAGTAGGAGACAGACCAGGAGGATATGTTCGTATCATCAAATTAGGAAACCGTCAGGGAGATAACGCTCCTATGGCAATGGTAGAATTAGTTGATTACAACGAATTATACAATCCAAAAGGAAACAAAGCTAAGAAGAGTACTCGTCGTAGCCGTCGTGGTGGTGCGAAGAAAGTTGAAGCTGCTGTTGAAACTACAACTTCACAAGAAGAAGAATAAAAATGAAAGTTTTTATAAATTATATCAAGGGGATAAACATTTAATGTTTATCCCTTTTTTTATATATTTTTGCATACAAATTACACAACACACTAAATGAAATATCAAGCACGTAAAAAAGCATTAGTTCTATTAGCAGATGGAACTATCTTCTACGGAAAATCTATCGGAATAGAAGGAACAGCTACAGGGGAAATTTGTTTCAATACTGGAATGACAGGTTACCAAGAAATTTTTACAGATCCATCTTATTTTGGACAAATGATGGTAACTACAAATGCTCATATTGGTAATTATGGTATCAATAATGAAGAAAATGAATCTGAAAGTATAAAAATATCAGGCTTAATTTGCCGTAACTTTAGTTTCACACACTCGAGAGTAGATTCTGATAGTAACTTATACGATTGGTTTGAAAAACATAATCTAGTTGCTATATCTGATGTAGATACTAGAGCATTGGTTTCTTACATCAGAGATAATGGAGCAATGAATGCTATTATTTCAACAGAGATTGATAATATTGATGAGTTAAAGAAGCAATTAGCTGAAACTCCAAATATGGAAGGATTAGAATTAGCTTCGAAAGTATCTACTAAAGAACCATTTTTTGTTGGAGATGAGAATTCATCTATTAAAATATCGGCTTTAGACATAGGAATTAAAAAGAATATTTTAAGAAACTTAGTAAAAAGAGGAGCTTACGTTAAAGTATATCCATACAATGCTAGTTTCGAACAAATGAGCGATTTTAATCCTGATGGTTACTTTATTTCTAATGGACCTGGTGATCCAGAGCCATTAGTAGAAGCACAAAATACAGCAAAAGAAATAATAGAAAGAAATTTACCACTATTTGGTATTTGTTTAGGACATCAAGTTATTGCTTTAGCTAATGGGATTTCTACTTATAAAATGCATAATGGGCATAGGGGAATTAATCATCCTGTAAAGAATTTACTTACAGGAAAGGGAGAAATAACTTCTCAAAATCACGGATTTGCTATCAATAGAGAAGAAACTGAAGCACATGCTGATGTTGAGATTACACATGTACATTTAAATGATCATACGGTAGCAGGAATTAGAATGAAGTCTAAAAACGTATTTTCAGTACAATATCACCCAGAAGCAAGTCCAGGGCCACATGATTCAGAATATTTATTCGATCAGTTTATAGAAAATATAAAAAAGGCAAAGGTAGAAGCGTAAACGTTTTCGTAATTAGTTTTACACAAATAACCAATAATCGGACACAATTAGTAAATTAGCAAGTATAAAAATAGCATTCCCGTGAGTTTAAATTCACGGGAATCTATATTAAAAATAAACAATTATGAGTATTATAATCAACATTCACGCACGTCAAATTTTTGATTCAAGAGGTAATCCAACAGTAGAAGTAGATGTAACTACAGAAAATGGAGTTATGGGGAGAGCTGCAGTTCCATCAGGAGCTTCAACAGGAGAGCATGAAGCAGTAGAGTTGCGTGATGGAGGTGATAAATATATGGGGAAAGGTGTGTTAAAAGCTGTAGAGAATGTAAACACATTAATCGCTCAAGAATTATTAGGAGTATCAGTTTTTGAACAAAACATGATTGACCAGTTAATGATTGATTTAGATGGAACTCCAAATAAATCTAGAATTGGTGCCAATGCTATCTTAGGAGTATCATTAGCCGTTGCTAAAGCTGCAGCAAATGAATTAGGATTGCCATTATATCGTTATGTAGGAGGGGTGTCAGCAAATACATTACCAGTACCAATGATGAATATTATCAACGGAGGTTCACATTCAGATGCACCAATCGCATTCCAAGAGTTTATGGTAATGCCAGTAAAGGCTAAGAACTTTACAGAGGCGATGCAAGTTGGTTCTGAGATTTTTCACCATTTAAAGAAAGTATTACACGATCGTAATTTATCTACTGCAGTAGGAGATGAGGGAGGTTTTGCTCCAACATTAGAAGGAACAGAAGATGCAATTGAAACAATTGCTTTAGCTACTAAAAATGCAGGATATGCATTTGGTGAAGAAGTAATGATTGCTTTAGATTGTGCAGCAGCAGAATTCTATGTAGATGGTAAATATGATTACACGAAGTTTGAAGGAGCCAAAGGAGAAGTTCGTTCAAGCAAAGAACAAGCTGATTATCTTGCATCCTTAGCAGAGAAATATCCAATCATATCAATAGAAGATGGTATGGATGAAAATGATTGGGAAGGATGGAAATATTTAACTGAAATTTGTGGAGATAAAGTACAATTAGTAGGAGATGATTTATTTGTAACTAATGTAGAACGTTTATCTAGAGGAATTGAAAATGGTATTGCAAATTCAATTTTAATTAAAGTAAATCAAATAGGTACTTTAACTGAAACAATTGCAGCAGTAAATATGGCGCATAACGCCGGGTTTACATCAGTAATGAGTCACCGTTCTGGAGAAACAGAAGATAATACTATTGCAGATTTAGCGGTAGCATTAAACACAGGGCAAATTAAAACAGGTTCGGCTTCTCGTTCAGATCGTATGGCAAAGTATAATCAATTGTTACGTATTGAAGAAGAGCTTGGAGATGTTGCTTTCTTTCCACAAGAAAAAGCATTTAAAGTAAAATAAAAGTATAGTAAATACAATAATTCAAACCTTGTTAGATTTTCTAACGAGGTTTTTTGTTTCTTTATACTTTAATTAAAATACTATGAAAAAGAAGATATTTATTATACTTACAACAATTGCTTTTATTTCTTGTCATTCAACTAAATATTATCATTCTGGAAATGTAAACTCAAGTTTGAATTTTCAAAAAGGGAAATGGTTATTAAAAAATGTTGAATCACACAAAAATATTCAAGATATTTTAACAAAAATAGCTAAGGAAGAATTTAAAATATTATTAGGAAAGAGGTTTTCAATAGCTACTAATGTGGGAGGAATATTTGTACCTAATACTATTCCAAATAATCCAAGTAAATCAATTTTAGAAGATATTAAAAATGGAACAGGTTATGATTATCTTATCAATATAAAAGCAAAGAAAATATCTGATGAAGTTGGGTTTTTAGAAACAGGGAATACATTGTCTTCTTTAGAGAATTCTGGAGAAATTACATTAGAAATTTACGATTTAAATTTACTTGAAAAAATATATTCTCAATCAGCAATTGGAAAAATGCATATTCCAAAAAATAATGAAGATTTTGGTTTTTCTAAAAGTGCAGATAATATAATTATTACTAGTTTAACAAGAATACTGAAAAAAATAAAGAAAAATCAGATAAAATAATAAAGATGATTTTTTCGGTTAATAATGAATTTTTAAAATTTTAGGGTTTATACAAAATCGTTTTTTTTAAGAATAAAAGACAATTTTTTTAACAAATTATGTTATAAGTAGTTCCTATTTTTTCATATTAAAAATCTATGAATACCTATTTTTAAAATCTTACAAAAATTGGTATCTTCGCAACTCACTTCAATAATAAAAATTTTAAGAAATAAAATGTCAGATATAGCAAAATTACAAATTGGCGAAAATACGTATGAGTTTCCATTAGTTAAAGGAACAGAAAATGAAACTGCAATTGATATTAAAACATTAAGAGGAGCTACTGGAGGGCTTATTACTATAGATCCAGGATATAAAAATACAGGTTCTTGCCAAAGTGCTATTACATTTTTAAATGGAGAAGAAGGAATTTTACGTTATAGAGGTTATGCTATTGAAGATTTAGCTGAAAAAGCTGATTTCTTAGAAGTAGCATATTTATTAATTTTTGGAGAGTTACCAAACAAAGAACAACTAGATAAGTTTCATAACGATATTCGTTCGAAAGCAATTGTTGACGAAGACGTAAAGAAAATTATTGAGGCTTTCCCAAAGAATGCACACCCAATGGGAGTGTTATCATCTTTAACAAGTGCTTTAGTAGCATTTAATCCATCTTCTGTGAATGTTGATTCAGAAGAAGAGATGTATAATGCTATTGTGAAAATTTTAGCTAAATTCCCAGTATTAGTTGCTTGGGCAATGCGTAAAAAACAAGGGTTACCTTTAAATTATGGGTCTTCAAAATTAGGATATGTAGAAAACGTTATGAAAATGATGTTTGAGCAGCCTCATGAAGACTACGAAATCAATCCAATAATTAAAGATGCTTTAGATAAGTTATTAATTTTACATGCAGATCACGAACAAAACTGTTCTACATCTACAGTAAGAATTGTAGGATCATCTCATGCAGGATTATTCGCATCTTTATCAGCAGGAATTTCAGCTTTATGGGGACCTTTACATGGAGGAGCTAACCAAGCTGTATTAGAAATGTTAGAGGCGATTAGACAAGATGGAGGAGATACTAAGAAATACATGGCGAAGGCTAAAGATAAAAACGATCCTTTCCGTTTAATGGGATTCGGACACAGAGTTTATAAAAACTTTGATCCAAGAGCAAAAATTATTAAGGTAGCTGCCGATGAAGTATTAGCTGACTTAGGAATTGAAGATCCAATTTTAGATATCGCTAAATCGTTAGAGCAAGAAGCTTTAAATGACGAATACTTCGTAAAGCGTAAATTATATCCAAATGTAGATTTCTATTCAGGTATTATATACAGAGCAATGGGAATTCCAGTGGAAATGTTTACAGTAATGTTTGCTTTAGGACGTTTACCAGGATGGATTGCTCAATGGAGAGAAATGCGTTTAGGTAAAGAACCAATTGGTAGACCACGTCAGGTTTATACAGGAGAAAACCACAGAGAATTTGTAAAACTTAGTAGAAGATAAAAAAATCGTAAAAGATGTCATTTAAAATTTAGATGACATTTTTTATTAAATATAATTGATGATGAAAGAAATTAAAATTATCAAAAATAGGTCGGATATTGGAGCTGGAACACGTGGGTCTGATATGGGAATTGATGCTGTTGAAATAGCAGCTATTAATAGAAATAGTAATTATTTTGATTCTTACGAATTTGAAGATGTAATTACAGAAAATGAATCAGTTTACAATAAAGAAAATAACTCATTTGCAAAGAGAATAAGCAGTGTATTTAATCAATGTAAAAGATTGAGTAATCATGTAAAAGTAAATTTGCAAGAAGGAAAATTTCCAATTGTAATTTCAGGAGACCACTCATCTGCTTTAGGAACTATTAGTGGAGTAAAATCAGCAAACTCAACCAAAAGAGTAGGAGTAGTTTGGATTGATGCCCATGGAGATTTACATTCACCGTATACCTCTCCTTCAGGAAATATACACGGAATGCCATTATCAGCAGCTATTTCTGATGATAATTTAGATTGTCAAATAAATGATGTAGATAGAGAAACTAGTGAGTTATGGGATAGAATGAAAAATATTGGTACACCTGGGCAAAAAGTTTTACCAGAGGATATTGTATTTTTTGGAGTACGTGACACAGAAGAGCCAGAGGATAAGCAAATGCAGAAGCACGGTATTAAGAACTATATGGTTGCAGAAGTTCGATACCGAGGATTGGAAGTTTGTGTAAAAGAAGCTTTAGAAAAATTATCAGATTGTGATGTAATTTATGTTTCTTTTGATGTTGATGCTATGGATTGTGATATGGTTTCTTATGGAACAGGAACACCAGTTCCAAAAGGTTTCGATCAACATGAGGTAATAGCAATTATAAATCAATTACTAGAAAGTAAAAAAGTAGCTTGTTTAGAGTTTGTTGAAATAAATCCTTTACTTGATTTTAAAGGAAATAAGATGGCTGAAACAGCTTTTGAAGTACTAGAAGAAGTAACAAAAACTATAGAAAAGTTGTAATTACTTGCACACAAATCATAAATAAAACGAGCCTTATAATAAGGCTCGTTTTTTATGTAAAAAATCAAAATTAATTATTACTCGTTAGAGTAATGAATACTAGTAGCTTTTATTTGGAAATCGCTAAAAAAACCTTCAATACTAATTGTACCTTGATGAAAGCCAGGTTCTAAAGAAATAATAACCTTGGCTCTAATTAATTTCGGAGGATTTGGACGAACAGTTATACTACCTTTTGCTTCTGTATTAATTGAAGTATATCCAGTACTTCCATTAAACTTATCAACACTGTCAAAATGAAGATTAGTACTAGAACCTAATCCCCATAGCGTATTAATTTTAATACTGCCTATAGCAATGTTTTCACCAGAAGCATGATCACTAGAAAGTGTTAGTTCCATTGTACCGAATGGACCATTTATAGAATATGGGTTTTGAAAAGCATATTCAGCAATGATACCAATATCTCCATTCGATAATTTTTCTAATTCAGTATTCGAATTAACTGCGCTTTGAATTGTTGTAGACATGATATAATTTTAAAAATTATAAACGAATAATACCAACAACGTGAGGTTTCTTATCTAAAGGTTGATAAATTTCTACGATAGCTTGCCATACTGCCATTGAAGGAGGCATAGAAGCTTCACATTTAAAACGGTAGTTTATTCCAGCAACTACTTGCTTAGAAACTTGTTCTGGAGTATAGTTAACTCCTACTAATCCAGCCATAGCCTCATCAAATACTTTACGATCTTCTGGAGTTAAAGCTGTGTATGGAGACCATCCTCCAACTACTGTTTGGTTTTCTGTTAAAGTTTCAGTTTTCATAATTATATAAAGTTTGTAATTAGGTTATCAAAACTAATCTTAACAAGCTTTGTAGAGGTGGGGTTTTTACCCTTTATATATTGATATTTTCCCTTATTTATTTTAGTTAATTTCTTTTTTTAGAAATAAAAAAATATGAGTATTTTATAAATATATCGTGTTAGTTTTTAATATAATTAACTCAATAAAAAATAATTACTTACATTTGTCAACGTAAGCTTTAGGAGTAGCTAGGTAACTAGTTTGAGAAATATCCTTAGAACCTGATATGGTTAACACCAGCGTAGGAAAAAGTTAGTATCTTAAAATTTAGTGCATGATGTAAGTCAGTACTATGCATTCTTCTATAGTTTACTTTAAATATTGAATATGATTTTAATTAAAGTAAACGAAAATAAACACCAGTTTTCAAATAATTTAACAGTAAAAGAACTAATAGAAAACCTTAAGGTTCAAACTAATGGTATTGCTTTGGCTGTAAATAATAATGTCATAAAAAAAGAAAATTGGACTTCAGAAACACTCCAAAATAACGACGAGGTTTTAATTATAAAATCAACTCAAGGAGGATAAAAAAATAAATAACAACAACTAATTTGATTCATTAAACAGTAGTATGAAGAAAAAAGATACAGCTCCAAGTAAAGGAGTAACAAGACAGCCGTTTCCAAATTCAAAGAAAATTTATGTAGAAGGTAAAATCCATCCACAAATAAAAGTAGCGATGCGAGAAATTGAGTTAAGCGATACCGTAGACTCAATGACTAAAAAAAGAACGCCTAATGAGCCAGTAACAGTTTATGATACTTCTGGACCTTATACAGATCCTAATTGTGAAATAAACATTCATAATGGATTGGAGCGTATTCGTGAGCAGTGGATTTTAGATAGAGGAGATGTTGAGGAATTAGATGAGTTTTCTTCTGAATATTGCAATGAACGTTTGAATAATGAAAAATTAGATCACTTACGATTTAACTTAAAAAACAAACCTAAGAGAGCAAAGAAAGGGCAAAATGTAACGCAATTACATTATGCAAAAAAAGGAATAATTACTCCAGAAATGGAATACATCGCTATTCGAGAAAATCAACGAATAGATGAAATGACTAGATTAACTAAACAACATCCAGGTCAAGATTTTGGAGCTAGTATTCCTTCAAAAATTACTGCTGAGTTTGTACGAGAAGAAGTAGCAAGAGGAAGAGCAGTAATTCCATCAAACATAAATCACCCAGAAGCAGAACCTATGATTTTAGGACGTAATTTCTTGGTGAAAATAAATGCAAATATTGGAAATTCGGCAACAACATCTTCTATAGAAGAAGAAGTAGAAAAAGCCGTTTGGGCTTGTCGTTGGGGAGCAGACAATATTATGGACTTATCTACAGGTAAGAATATTCATGAAACACGTGAATGGATTATTAGAAATTCACCAGTACCAGTTGGAACTGTACCAATTTATCAAGCATTAGAAAAAGTAAACGGAGTTGCTGAGGATTTAACTTGGGAAATATTTAAAGATACTTTAATAGAACAAGCAGAGCAAGGAGTTGATTATTTTACAATTCATGCAGGAGTACGTTTACGCTATGTACCAATGACAGCAAAACGTGTTACAGGAATTGTATCAAGAGGTGGATCAATAATGGCAAAATGGTGTTTAGCACATCATAAAGAGAGCTTTTTATATACTCATTTCGAAGAAATTTGTGAAATAATGAAAGCTTATGATGTAGCTTTTTCATTAGGAGATGGATTACGTCCAGGTTCAATTGCAGATGCGAATGATGAAGCTCAGTTTGCAGAGTTAGAAACTTTAGGAGAGTTAACACAAATAGCTAGAAAACACGAAGTACAGTGTTTTATAGAGGGACCAGGTCACGTTCCAATGCACATGATTAAAGCAAATATGGATAAGCAGCTGGAAGCATGTGATGAAGCGCCATTTTATACATTAGGACCTTTAACAACTGATATTGCTCCAGGTTATGATCATATAACATCAGGTATTGGAGCTGCAATGATTGGTTGGTTTGGATGTGCAATGTTATGCTATGTAACACCAAAAGAACATTTAGGATTACCAAATAAAGATGATGTGCGTACAGGAGTAGTAACTTATAAATTAGCAGCACATGCAGCAGATTTAGCAAAAGGACATCCAGGAGCACAGCATAGAGATGATGCATTAAGTAAAGCTCGATTTGAATTCCGATGGGAAGATCAATTTAATTTAGGGTTAGATCCAGAGTTAGCTAGAGAATACCATGATGAAACATTACCAGCAGAAGGAGCTAAAATTGCACATTTCTGTTCTATGTGTGGACCGAAGTTTTGTTCAATGAAAATATCACAGGAAGTACGCGATTTTGCAGCGGTAAACAAAGTAGAAGGAGATGAAGTGTTTGCAAAAGGTATGCAAGAAAAATCGAAAGAGTTTAAAGATAAGGGTTCCGAAGTATACTTATAATCTTTGTTGAATACGAATGTACAGTTAGCAGTTAATTGTACATTCGTAATTCATAATAAATAAACCAATATCATGATTGTTTTAATAGCACCGGAAATAGATATAGATAAAGAAATAGAAATCTTACATCAATTATTTGAAGAAGGATTAATGTATTATCATTTTAGAAAACCATCTAAAACATATGAGGAGCATGTTAGCTATTTGAAGCAAATTGATAAGAAATATCATGATAGAATTGTAACACATTATTTTCATGAGTTAATTAATGAGTTTGGCTTAAAAGGAATTCATTTTCAGGAACAAAAAAGAATAGACGCTTTAGAGAATGGAAAAGAATATTTTATAGGATTAAACATGATAGGAAAAACAATGAGTAGTTCGTTTCATGAGCCAGAAGAATTAGCAGCTTGCGATATTGAATTTGATTATCATTTATTAAGTCCAGTATTTTCATCAATATCTAAGAAAGGGTATGAAGGAAGAGGTTTTGATGTAAATCATATAGATAAAACTATTATAGGTATGGGAGGAATAAATGCAAGTACAATTGGTAAAACACTCACTTTAGGATTTCAAGGAATAGGAGTTTTAGGAGGAGTATGGAATGCTGAAAATCCAGTAGAGAGTTTTAAGGAAATTAAACGTAGTTACGAAGAGAATACAAAGCAGTAAATTATTCCATCTAAAATTTTAAGATGTCGATTAAAAAAGATACAAAAAACTATATACTCACTATCGCAGGTATAGATCCATCAAGTGGAGCAGGAATAACTTCAGATATTAAAACATTTGAAGCTCATGGTTTGTATGGACTGTCTGTATGTACTGCAGTAACGGCTCAAAATGACATTGATTTTAAAGCTTGTAACTGGATTGAAAAGGAAATGATTTTAGAGCAAATAACATTGCTTTTTAATCGGTTTACTATTCCTGTTGTAAAAATTGGAATTGTTCAATCGTGGGAAATTTTACTCGAAATATTACAAACATTGAAGGGATTAAATCCATCAATAAAAATAATTCTAGATCCTATATTAAAAGCAAGTGCAGGTTTTAAATTTCACACAGAGGAAAACTTAGAAATACTTGAAAACGTATTGAAAGAATGTGAATTTATCACTCCAAATTATGAAGAGATAAAAGCATTATTTCCAGAAAAGACAATAGAGGAAACAATTGACTTTATTTCGGAAAAAACAAATGTTTATTTAAAGGGAGGGCATAGAACAGAAAAAAAAGGATGGGATGAAGTGTATTACAGTAAAATTGTAAAAATGAATATTCCTCCAAACACAGCAGCTGTTTTTCAAAAGCATGGTAGTGGTTGTGTATTATCAGCAGCCTTAGCAGCTAATATAGCAAATGAAAAACCATTGGAAGATGCTTGTAAAGAAGCAAAATGGTATACAGAACAATTTTTAAATTCAAATGAAACTTTACTAGGAGTTCATAATTATAACTAAGATGGTAAGTAAATTACACTATATAACACAAGGAAGCACTCCAGAAGAGCATTTAGAAAATATTCAGAGAGCATGTTCATCGGGAGCAGAGTGGGTTCAACTCCGATTAAAAAAACTAGATCCTAAAACAATTTTAGAAACAGCTAAGAAAGCTAGAGAAATAACAGCGCATTTTCAAACAAGGCTAATTATTAACGATTATTATAAAATAGCGAAAGAAGTAAATGCAGATGGAGTTCATTTAGGAAAGAAAGATACTTGTCCTTTAAAAGCACGTAATTACTTAGGGAAATTCTATACAATTGGAGGAACAGCCAATACTTTAGAGGATTGTAAGAAACTTTTAGAAAAGAAAGTAGACTATATAGGATTAGGACCTTTTAGGTTTACAGAAACTAAAAAGAATTTAAGTCCAGTTTTAGGAACTGTAGGTTATCAAGTATTATTAGAAGAACTAAAAACAGAAACTCCAATCATTGCTATAGGAGGAATTACTATAGAAGATGTGCCAGAGATTATAAATACAGGAGTATATGGTATTGCAGTATCTGGAGAAATAACTAAAGACTTCAATAAAATAGGAGCATTTCATAAAATATTAAAAGCACCGAGCACTAATGAACAGGTGTATAAATTGGGTGATAATAAATAGAAGCTATGAGCACAGAATTAAAAATAGCAGACAAAACTTTCAATTCACGATTATTTACAGGAACAGGAAAGTTTAGTACGTCACAATTAATGAGAGATGCTTTATTAGCATCGGAAAGTGAATTAATAACGGTAGCGTTAAAAAGAGTAGATGTACAAAATGAAGATGACGATATCTTAACACATTTAAATCATTCAAGAATAAATTTATTACCCAATACTTCAGGAGTAAGAACAGCCAAAGAAGCCGTTTTTGCAGCACAATTGTCAAGAGAAGCATTGGAAACAAATTGGGTGAAATTAGAAATACATCCAGATCCAAGATATTTATTACCAGACCCAATAGAAACTCTAAAAGCAGCAGAAGAATTGGTAAAACAAGGTTTTGTAATTATGCCTTATATACATGCTGACCCTGTTTTGTGTAAACGATTAGAAGAAGTAGGAGCACAATGTGTAATGCCATTGGGAGCACCAATAGGGAGTAACAAAGGATTAAAAACCTTAGAGTTCTTAGAAATAATTATAGAACAGTCTAATGTGCCAGTAATAGTGGATGCAGGAATAGGAGCACCATCGCACGCAGCTCATGCAATGGAAATAGGAGCAGATGCAGTATTAGTAAATACAGCTATAGCCGTTTCAGAAAATCCAGTAGCCATGGCAAAAGCATTTAAGATGGCAGTAGAAGCAGGAAGAATGGCGTACGAGGCTAAATTAGCACCTGTAAGGAAACAAGCAGAAGCAAGTAGTCCATTGACAAGTTTTTTAAATTAAGACAGTTTAAAAAGGAGTTAACAAAGTAATTTTTAAGAATTATTGAATTGCAACATATTTCATTAGCGTTTAAGATGAAATAACAAAAAGTGAATTGTGATAGAACAAACTTTTGAAAACATATTCAACCAATATAATTGGGATACTACCCTCCAAAGCATTTTTGAGAAAACAGCAGGAGAGGTGGAACAAGCTTTGTCAAAGGAAAAACTAGATTTGGAAGATTTCAAAGCACTAATTTCCCCAGCAGCAAGGCCTTATTTGGAGCAAATGGCACAAAAAAGCCGTATGCTTACCAAAAAGCGCTTTGGAAATACCATACAAATGTATGCTCCTATGTATTTAAGTAACGAATGCCAAAATATATGTACTTATTGTGGCTTTAGCTTAACTAACAAAATTCCGCGCCGTACCTTAACAGATGCTGAGATATTAAAAGAAGTAGCTTTTTTAAAAGAAAAAGGATACGATCATATATTGTTGGTAACAGGTGAAGCCAATAGAACAGTTGGTGTTGAATACATAAAGAACGCTATAGAGTTAATACGTTCACAGTTTTCAAACATTACTATAGAAGTACAGCCTTTAGATCAAGAAGAATACGAGTTGCTTATAGAGAGTGGTTTATACGCAGTTTTGGTATATCAAGAAACATATCATAGAGATGAATATAAAAAACATCATCCAAAAGGGAGAAAATCAAACTTCGAATATCGATTAGATACTCCAGATCGTTTAGGAAAAGCAGGAATACATAAAATAGGATTGGGAGCTTTGTTTGGATTAGAAGATTGGAGAGCAGATAGTTTTTTTACTGCCTTACATCTTAAATACTTACAGAAAACCTATTGGAAAACTAAGTACTCAATATCGTTTCCGCGTTTACGTCCTCATTCTGGTGGATTAGAACCAAAGGTAGAAATGACTGATGCAGATTTGGTACAGTTAATATGTGCATTTAGGCTATTAGATGAAGATTTAGAACTCTCAATGTCTACCAGAGAAAGTGAAGTATTTAGAAATAATATTGTTAATTTAGGAGCTACTTCTATGAGTGCAGAATCTAAAACCAATCCAGGAGGTTATAGTGTTGAATCACAATCATTAGAGCAGTTTGAAATATCAGACGAAAGAAGCACAGAAGAAATAGTTACCATGCTAAAAGAACAAGGATTAGAAGTAGTTTGGAAGGATTGGGAACAATTTGTATAAGTTATTAAAGGATTATGAATTTTTTAAATAAAATTTTAGAATGGAAAAATAAAATAAAAAGATTATACTCAAATTCTCTTTCACAAAGAGATATAGAGCATGTGGCTCTAAAGTTAGAGGAGGCTACAAAAAAATATAGATTTATATGTGAAAAACTAATAGAAAAGTTTGAGTCTAAGTATAATTTTAGTTTTGAAAATAATGAGCAGTCTTTTTCTTTGATAGAGGATACCCTTAAGAATGATGATTATGAACTATCTAAAGAATGGAGATATCATTTCCATGGAGAAGATGTTCGTTTCTATAATCATAAAACAGAGCAAATTGTTGAGGTTAATTTGAAGTATAATGGTTATTATGGTGTTTTAGATTTTTGGTTCTTTCAAGAATTTTTAAAAACAACAAATGAATTTAAAACTCTAAGTAAACTTTTTTACAATAACACACCAAAATTAGTACAAGTTTTAAATTATTTAAGAGATAAAGAAAAGCTTGAAAAGGTTCATTCAACTTTTTATGAATTAGGAGAGGAAGATAAGTTTATATGGGAAAAGAATAAATAGATGGACTTAACAAAAGAAGAACAAAAACAATACAATCGTCATCTAATTCTAGATAAGATAGGTGTAGAGGGGCAGCTAAAATTAAAACAAGCCAAAGTTTTAGTAATAGGAGCAGGAGGTTTAGGATGTCCAGTGCTACAATACTTAACAGCAGCAGGAGTTGGAACTATTGGAATAATTGACGATGATCTGGTAGATCAAAGTAATTTACAACGTCAAATATTGTATACTATAGACGATATTGGTTTTTCAAAAGCTGAAAGTGCTGCAAAACGATTGTCAAAACTAAATCCATTTATCCAGTTTAATGTTTATAAAGAAAAGTTAACCAGAGATAATGCAATTTCAATGTTTAATGCATATGATGTAATTGTTGATGGAAGTGATAATTTTTCAACAAGATATTTAACCAATGATGCAGCAGTACTAACAAATAAGCCATTGGTTTACGGAGCAATCTTTAAGTTTGAAGGACAAGTAAGTGTATTTAATTATAATGGGAGTGCTACCTATAGATGTTTATATCCTACACCACCAAAACCAGAAGAATCACCAAATTGCTCACAAATAGGAGTACTAGGAGTGTTACCAGGAATTATAGGTGGATTTCAAGCAAATGAAGTAGTAAAAATTATTTGTGGAATTGGAGAAGTATTAGCCAATAAGCTTTTAATGTATAATACTTTAAATATGCGTCAAATGACTTTGAATTTAGAAAAAACATCAAAGTCAAAAGTAACAGCACTAGAAGATGATTATGATTTTTTCTGTGGAATTAAAACAATTGCTAACGAAATAACATTAGCAGAGTTAGAAGAGAATACTGAAAAGTATCATCTTTTAGATGTTAGAGAAGATTGGGAGCGTGAGCAACATCATATTGGTGGACAGCATATTCCACTAGGAGAGTTACAACAACGATTTGAAGAAATAGATATAACAAAAAATGTAGTTGTGTATTGTAAGTCGGGAATAAGAAGTAAAAAGGCAATCACATTTTTAGAAGAACAGATTGAAGAAATCAAGTTTATCAATTTAAAAAATGGACTTGGATAATTAAAACCTACTGTTATCTTTTGTATATGGGCTATCAAATCTTTTCCAATTGGTAGTTTTTAATGGTTTTCCTTCAGTATTAATTAGGGTGAATTTAACCTTATATTTACTTTTTTGATTAAATGTAAATGCTCCTGAACACATTCCATGTCCTATAGAAAGTTTACTATTACGGCTTTTTATATAGTAAGTTGTTTTTGTGTTAGAGCTAATTTCAATCACTTCAGCTTTGTACCAAAAGTCAAATGTTTTCATATTTTTAATTTTGAAAATAGCACTTACTGCAGGTCCACAACCAAAATGTGTGACATTTGATCTGATAAAAGAGATATCAAGATTATTGTATTTTTCAGAGGTTTTTACATTCTTTTTAGTTGTTTCCCAGTAAACTTTTTCTATTTTTTTGCTCTCTCTATTATATTGTGTCATTTCTTTTCCTTCTTTTTCAGTTTGGTTAGAATATTTTAAAAAGTAGATTGAATTAGGTTCTAACTGTTTTGAAGGTTTAAAGATAGCCTGGGTCAAACTCATTTGACCTTTTAATATTTTCTGAAGATTTAGTTCAATTAATTCTCCATTTTTAGTTTCCAAATATATTTTTCGATGTTTAAAACCATTAATAGTTTTCTGACTCATAGCATAGCCTTCAATTATAAACATAGGGTTTAAACCTATTTGTTTTTGTTTAGGGAAAAATTCCATTCCACTACTAGCACAAAGAAAACAATTAGCATAAATTGAATTAATGCCAAAGATTAAGAGTAAAGTAAGTATAGTCTTTTTCATAATTTTAGTTTTATAATTTAAAGCAAATATCATTCCTAAAATTATAATTAAAAATTCCCCTAAGTATAAACTCAGGGGAATTTTTATATACTAACTATTAATTTACTGTATTAAAATTCTAAATCAACAACTAAGTCAAATTCATCATAAATAGCTTTGTCTTTTAATCCATCAAAGAAACTAGTTGAACCATATTTCACATTGTATTTAGATCTATCTATTTTTAAAGAAGCATTTGCTTTATTTCCATAAACAGAAAGTACAAAATCTACTTTTTTAGTAATGCCTTTAATAGTTAAATCACCAGTAACTTTATATGAATTCTTTCCTGTAGATTTTACTTTTTTGAAAACTAAAGTTGCAGTTGGGTTTTTCTTAACTCCAAAGAAATCATCAGACTTTAAATGACCTTCTAACTTATTTTTATATTCACCATTTAAATCAGTACAAGCAATACTTGTCATATCTATAGTGAATTCACCACCAGTTAATTTATTGTTGTTAAAACTTAAAGAACCCGTTTTTAAAGCAATAGTTCCTTCATGTGAACCAGTAACTTTATATCCTTTCCAAACAACTTTACTGTTTTTAATTTTAATATCTTTTTTAGTGTCTTTTATAGTAGTAAAAGAAAATGTAAGAAAAGCTAATAATGTTATGGCTCCGATATTTTTAATTGTATTCTTCATTTTTATTGTTTTTAAGCGTTGTAATAAAATTTTTCTTTAATTATTTTTCCATCTTTCCAGTCTTGAACGGCAACTTGTGTAAAGTTTTTAATCCCCCAATCTTTATGAGTATAATCAAAATGCCATTCGACCATCGTTGTATTTTCTCCAATAGCAACTTTTAACGGTTGTGCAGCTCTAAATTCTGTAATAGCAGCAAAAAACTCTTCTTCACGCTGTCTGTTAGCAGATTTTCCTTCAATAATTGGGTCGTTATTTTCTTGCATTACAACATCATCATGATAAAATTGATCAAAAGCTTCTAAGGCTTTACCTTGAAGAATCATATCATTAACAGTGCTGATTTTTTCTAATAAAGTATTCATCTTTTTTGTTTAAATATTATGGTACAAATATCTAAAGCATAAAAAAGACTAAAAATGAAGTAGATTATGAAATGATGTTAAACTAGATTAACTTTTATTGGTTTTGAATAATTTGACTTTTAATTTTACTTAAAAACTCTTTAGTAATGCCTAAGTAAGAAGCTATCATATATTGAGGAACTCGTTGTTCTATTTTAGGATATGTTTCTTTAAAAATTAAATAACGTTCTTTAGCAGAAAGACTAAAGTTTCTAATAATTCTTTTTTGAGAAGCAACAAAAGCACGTTCTACTATTTTTCTAAATACGCGTTCTAACTTTGGAATTTCAGCATATAAATATTCAAGGTTTTCAAAAGTAAATTGAATAAGCTGAGTAGCTTCAATACATTGAACATTAAAATCAGAAGGAGTTTGTGTTATAAAACTCCCTAAATCTGAAGCCCACCAATCTTCAATAGAAAACATTACAACATGCTCTTGCCCCTCTTGATTTGTATAAAAGGTTTTGGTACATCCAGAAACTATAAAGTTAACCGTTTTACACACATCGCCTTGCTGAGCTATATATTGATCTTTTAAATAGTTTCTGAATGTAATTTTAGCATTAAGAATATCTTCTTCCTCTGCTGTTAAGGAAGTATGTTTATTAATATAATCTAATAAAGGTTTAGTGCTCATTTTAAGACTTTTTCTTAATAATCAAAGATATTTTATTGTTTATAATTTTTTAGTCTTTTCTAAAACTTTTAATATTCTAAGTTTATTATTGAGAATTACACTTATTTAATCAACGTGTTTTTATCAATAATTGTTTTATTTGTTAACTTCTGACCGTTCATAAATGATGTTACGGTTGAGGTAAAAGCTGTAGGTGCAAATAAAGCAATAAAATGCGGAGCATCTTTTACACCAATAAATGTTATATCATTGTTCTTGGCCATTTTTTCATAGTGACGAAGTGCTCCATTGTAATGCGTCTTTGGATCTAATGTTCCATGTATGATTAATGTTGGAGGCATGTTTTTAGGGACTTTAGCAAAGTAGTTATCACGTTGATAAGTAGGCATAGAATTCTCAGCAATTAGTTTAGGCAATGGACTAGTAAATAATAAGCCTTTCGATTCTTCAGTAACGTCACTTTTTTTAGTTTCTGGTTTTAAATTATTTTCAGAACCCGTAATAACTTGAGTTAAAGGTATAGAATTAGATGAGGTTTTGTATTTAGCTCCATAATCTGTATAAAACTTTGTAATACCAGCAATAGCATTATTTAATGGTTCTACATTGTTGTTTGCTAATGCTTTTATAATCGTAGGAATTTTATTTCTAACTTCAGGAATATCTAACATCATCCCTAAAATTATAGATAAATCTTGTTTAGGTAATTTTTTCGCAAAGTGGCTATTGTTTTGAGTTTTCTTAAGAATGTTTTGTAACTGATCGTTTAATGAAACAGTATTGTTTGGTTCTCGTTTGTTGTATAAATCTAAAACTGCACGACCAACATTATTCGTTACAAATGATCTTTGACTTAAATCATAGTCAGTATCATCTTGTAAAGGAACTAGTGAATCGAGAATAACACCGTCAATCTTAACTGAGTTTAATTGAAGTAAACGTAATACTAATTGAGTTCCATAAGAAACTCCATATACATAACGTTTCCCTTTTCCACTTAATTGATTTATTAAAACACTCAAATCATTAGCAGCATTGGTAATAGAAAAAGCTTGTGTGTATGATTTGTTACTAAACATTTGTCCAAAACAAGGTCCCCATTCATTATTAGCTAAAGCGATACCGTTTGGAGAATCAACACTTTCTTGTTTAGGACATATTTTACTCGATAATCCAGTACCTCTATGATCTGGAACAAAAATATCTAAATGGGGGAATAGTTTTGAAAACTGGTTGATTAAAGGATAAAAACTAGCACCAGATTCACCAGGTCCTCCAGCAATAAGCCAAATAGAACCTTTCCTCTTTTTAAGTGAAGGAAATTTTCTAACAAATATATCTAAGGTTTGATTCTTATTTGATTGGTAGTTCAGAGGTGTTTTTACTGTGGTACATAAAGAAGATTTGAATTCTGGAAACTCTTCTTGATCAGAACATTTTGAAAATTGAGCATTACTGTTTAATACGAATAGAAAGACGGTAACGAGTAGTAGGTAGTGGTGTTTAAACATTAAAATTGAATTGTTTTAGGTTAGGTTTTTAAGATTACTTTTTATAGTTTTTCTAAAATCATAATAGTAATATAAGAAGTAACATTTTTAATTTGATTTTGAGGTTTATTCATAAGCTTTTCTATATAGACAACAAAAGTTGATAAATGGTTACGATTTTGATAAGGAATTAAAAATACTTTAAAATATATATTAGTTATAATAAAGAGGGTATTCCCTTACTATTATTATGGTTTTTTCTTAATTGTTGTAATGCTAATTATCTATGTTTGAATAATTAAAAATATATTATTATGAAAAAACAAATTTTAGATTTAGGTAAAGCACTAAACAAAAAAGATCAACAAGAAATTAAAGGAGGAAGAATGTTTTTTAGTTGTGCAGATTTTTGTAGAACCAGTTGGAGAGAAGGAGATAGAGCTTATTACATTCAAAGTCAATTAGAACTTTATGGATTAGATTGGTCTCATTGTGTTTGTTAATCGAGAGACCACATTACTAATAATCTAGATAAGATTATGTTATGTAAAGATGACCATCAATGTTTTAGAATATTGATGGTCATGTTTTTTATTTTGAATGTATTATTTGTTTAAAATCCTTAAATAGTTTATCCATGGACCAACTTCTTCTGTATATTGTTTAGCCATAACTCTAGATATTTGAGCAATGTGTCCCAAGTCGTGAACAGCCCAAGTAGAAATTAATTGTTTGAGTGTTACTTGACCAAACTCGGGATGAATTCCTGTAAGATTATAATATTCAGTTGTAATATTTAAAGCTGTTAATTCTTTTAGATTACTTTTTCTTATTGTTTTGAATTCTTTTATTAATTCTTGAATTGGTTTGTTTTGATCTTCTTTAAGTTGAGCGAAACGATCGAAAGGTTCAAAGAGCTTATTTTCAGATTTGCTTAAAATTGTTTTGATTCTAACAATCCAATCTGTTTTCTCTCCAAATATTAAATGTCCAACAATATCATAAGGGCTCCAAGTATTTTCTCCCTCATTATTTACAATCCATTCTTTAGATAAACCATTTAATAAGCTTTCCAAAACTAGAGGAGTTTTTTCTAAAATTTCTATTGATTTGTTTAATTCAAAGTTCATTTTAGTATTGTTTATTTTATGTGGTTTTAAAATAAAGATAAAAATGTTAGAATGATAAATATTGGATAGCCAATAATAGAAATATAAAATTGATAGTTCTTTTTTTCTTTATTTACTATGCTTAGAATTGTTAGAACAATACCAGCCAATAAAATCAAGTTTCCGATAATAGATAAAGTTCCTATATTTTGATTAAATCTTGAAGAATCGTGAAGTCCAATAGCAAAGTTAAAAACCAAATATGCTACAACAATATTTATTATAATTAAATATAATAATAGTTTGAATGACCATTTTTTATAATTTGTTGGTTTAGCTGTTCTAGGTTTCATTTGTTGATATGTGTATTTTATTTTGCTTTTTTTACTAATAAGTAAATTATAAAAATAGGAGCTATCATTGGAACAATTCCCCAAGTCTTTTTTGCAATAATCCAAGCAATGAATCCAGTAACAATGATGCCTGCTAAAAAACCAATTAGTAAAGCATTAATTAATTTTGAGCTCTGTTTTTGATTAGTAATTTCTTTATCAGCTAATTCTGAGTTTTTGTTTTCTTGTGTCAAAATATGTAGTAAGTTTTTTTAGTTTCAATTGTTTTTAAATTGTAAATGATAAATATGTAATGCTTTTATATATAGATTATATTAGTTCCTTTTCAAGATTGCTATTGCAATGAAGTTTCCTCTAAAGACTACATGTAAGGAGTCTCCTTTAAATTCGTCATTCACTTTTGTTAATTTACTGTTTAGCTCGCTTTCAAACTTGGGGTATTCCAATTCCCATAAGTCGTCTCTAATAAATTCAAAAAAGTTTTCTCTAAACGAAATTGAAGTTACTTTTCCGTTTGTTTCTGCAATACTCCAAACTTGTTCATTAACACTTTCATATTCGTTATAGGCATTTTTTCTGATAATATTTCTAGAAAGCAAGTCAGCTATATCATCACCTAAGTTTATATCAAAAGAATTCTCTTTTATATCCCATTTCCATCTTGATTTAATTATTTGTGTCATATATGAATGTATTGGAATAGATTTAATCTAGAGATAACCTAAATAATACTGAAATAATTATTTTTTTAGATTGCAATATACTTTGATTAAATAAAAAAGGATTATTGGAATAATTGTTTATTTGTTCAGTATTTTTTGAATATTTCTTTGAACTTGTTTTTCTGTATTCATTAATTCTAATACCATAATTTTTAGTACCACTTTTTCTTCTTTAGTTGTTTTAGTCATATTAGAATAGATGAAATCAATAAGTTTATTTCGTTTGTATTTTAAGAGACTTTTTCCTTCTTCTATTTCTGTTAATATAGCTAATTTCTCATAGCTTATTAACTCTATTTTTGAGTTAGATAAGGCATTCCAGTAATTAAGTTTAATAAGTGGACCATTAACACCTCCTCCTTTACTAATAACTTGAAGTAAAGGAATTGTGTTATTTTTTGAGTAAAATTCAAGAGTGTCTACTAATTTTTTTTGAGAAGGTCTTTTTTTAATCATCTCCTTATTAGTATCACTAAGCTCTTTTTTCAAGGAAGAATAGAAGTTATCAATGTATTTTTTGTCCTTTCTTTCTTCGTTCCAATTATTAATCCATAAAGCGACTAATACTCCAAAAAAAACAGGGATTATTTCTTTTACAAATCTTTTAAAATACTTTTTCATTTATTATGTTCTAGTTAGTTTTTTGATTAATTGATTCAGAGTCAATTCGAATAAATTTTTAGTTGAATATGTAATTCAGCATTTAGAAGTTCAAACAATGAAAATTTCTCACTTCCATTAAATTCAATTCGTTATTTTATTCGATTATATTTTTTCATTATTTCAATCAGCTTATTGTGTGGTAGAGCATAAACTTTATTTCCATTAATTCCTTCCTTTGTTTCAGCAGAAGCCATAGCATTTATTATTGCTTCTTCAACAGCTTGAATTGTAGCTTCAAATATATCATTCATTCAGTCATTAGAAACTATCTCTACGGTAGTTTTTTATTTCTCACATCCCAACAGTTTCGTAGATATAACTAATTCCAGTTTTAGGATTTCTCATATATCTTGAGCGTTCAAACTCATCCGATTGGTCTTTTGCATAAATCAGAAAATCACGGTCTGATTTAAACCATTCTGGTAATTCAGTCCAACGTGTCCAGTCGTTTCCGATTGTGTCAATTTCAAGTCCGTTGTATTCAACAAATTCCTCAAACCATTTTTCGTCCGATTTAAATTTGAGGAATAGCTCGTATTCGAGTGAAAAATGAGGTGATTGATAATATTCTCCTTTTATCAATTCAATTTCATTCGGGACTTCACTTCCAGACCAATATTTATATGCTTTTTCCGCATTCTTTGTTTCAATTGGCAAACAGCTAACCAAAAGAAAAACAATTCCGATTAATGTAATTTTCTTTATCAATTTCGGTTTTTTTCAATTTAGCACTAAGACGAAGCATTTTATTTGTTTTAATTTTTTCTTGTTCAAAAGTCAAATCTTTTTGATTTGAAGACTTTCTAAAAATACATTAAACTTCTGATTAAACACTAAGCCCCGTATTAATTATAAGCATTGTTAGCAAATGGTTTTATCCCCATTTTTTCTCTAAAGTTTCAAAATCTCTGTCAAATAATAAATTAAAGGCTTCAATTCCGTCATTCATATTTTGTTCAGGAATTATGCTATGCCAGTTTTTGTCAAGATATTCTATAGTTTTAAACCACTTTTTCTTTTTCCGTAATATTGGTCGCTTGTAGCAAATATAAAATTCATAATTATCTATTTCTCCGACTATTGAAAAATCGATTCCAATTCCTTCTTTATTTTCTAATGTAATTGAAGGTGAGCATTTTATTTCTTTTTCGATAGCTACTAATTGTTTTTGTAGAAACTCAATCCAAGGAAATCTGTCAAATATTTCTTTGAAATCCTCTTTTTTAATTTCTCCAGATTCAATTGGTTCAGTTTTTAATGGATGATTGAGATAATATTTCATTTTCAATTTTAGCTAACGGTCTCGTATAACCATCCGTTACGGGTTTTAAGTTAGGGTTTTCGGTTAAGCACCATGTTTAGCAATTTCGAGTGGATTCATACGCAGTTGAAACCGCCGTAATTACGTTTATACATTGTTTTGCAATGTATTTTATTCATCAATTATTGATTTCGGATATTGTTCATTTATTGATTTTTGTACTTCAGTTGTTTTTATTCCGCTATTCAGGTTAAAGACGAGGAAAATGAGACTTAATGATATGGCAAAGATTGTTTTCAGGACTGCAGCTTTAAATTGAAGGTAACGGTTTGGCTAAGCTGCGTTTTAATGCAGTTTAAGTGTTGTTAGTAAATCGTTTTTAAAATCTTCCTTGGTCGTAAATCTCGAATTCAAAAGTGTCATTTAATTTATAGTTATAGACTTTTTGAAGAATTTCTAATGTAACTAGTTTAGCTTCTTGTTGATTCGTTCCAAAATTAATTGAATAACAAGGTATTCCATTAGCATCATAATATTTAAATTTCTCAAAAACATCAAGGTTTTTAAACTTCTCTAATTCATTTTTTTCATGATTATTGAAAGGCAAATTGAGTGAAAAATTAAAAATCCTATCAGAATTTTTAATTTCGTTCATAGATTTTCCTAAACTCATTGGAATTAATATTCCATGAATTAATTGAATAACGACAACATTATCTTTAGCTACATTAATTAAAAAAGCGTGATTATTTCTTTCAAATTTTTTAGAGGTCAATTCTATAGTTTTTCTCAGACCAATATCTAACTTTTCCATTGTTTGAGCTTTTCCTCCGACACTTATTCCTAATAGAGTTAAAAATGAGAGTAATATTTTTTTCATAAATCTTGTTATAAATGTTTGTAACGTATTCGTGTATAATTCATTGCGTGTTTAGTCAACTAAATTAGTAAATACAAACCGAACAGAAAATCCGGTAGGATTTTCGTAAGTAGGCGAGTACTAGCAATGAATTATACACGGTGTTGGCAAATCGTTTTTATTTTTTTCGTTTATCAATTTGTTCCAAAATCAGTTTTTCCAATTCCGAGAAATTTATTTTCAATGAGTTAGATATAATTGATAATGGCGAACCATAAATTCTATTATTCGCTTTCATTGCTTTTTTTGAGATTATGTTCTTGGAACGTTCAATGTATTTTTCTGGTTCAGAAGTCAGTATAACAATTACTTTTGCTGAACCTGTTCCCCAAGATTTTACTCCAGTTATATCTTTCCATTCTATAAGTCCAACACTTGTTGCGTTCGAGTTGTCAATAATTCCGTCATCATTTATAGTCAAACCTGCTTTTCCGCTAAAGACTTTTCTAGCAATAAAAACGAAACAAAGTCCAAAGAATAAAACTCCAGCTAATCCGCTTATAAAAACAATGTTTTTCGGATAACCAATAGAAGCAAATCTTTCAGGTTCCAAAACTCCCCAAGCTCCACCAATAACAAATGCTAATGCTCCAAGCATAAATAATATGATTTTCGTTTTGCTTAATGGTATCTTAATTTCAGTCATTTGCGGTAGTTTGGTAAATGTGTTACAACGGTCTCGTATAACCGTCAGTTAAGGGTTTATATGTGTTAATTTTCGGTTTGTAACAGACATTAGCAATTTCGAGAGGATTCGAACGTAGTCGAATTCACCGTAATTGTGGTTATACATTGTTGTGCAATGTATTTTATTCATCAATTATTGATTTCGGATATTGTTCATTTATTAATTTCTGTTCTTCATTAGTCAAATCTGCATACTTTTTTCCGAACTTTTTGTTAGATAAATTATCTCTAACTAAATTAATTGCAAACTGTATTTCGTTTTGAACAGTAACATAGTCTGAATATATAGTTTCTTTATCTGTTTTGATTGAAATTACAGATTTAGATTCATTGTTTTTATAGTATTTAACTATTTTAGATTTCAAACTTTTAAGTTTAATTTCCGTATTATTTACAAATATTTTATTCTCTTTATTCAAGTATATTTTAAAGGCGTTTTTTAAATTGGAATTCTTTTTAGGTAACCCCTTAATTATTCCGCCATATGGACGCAACATATCGAATAACAAAAATGCTTTCATTTTGTAAAAGTCAAGTTCAAAATCTTTTTCGGATAAAATATTTGAAAATTCTGTAGCTAATAATTCTATTCTTAAATTTACAGCATTTTTGATGGTATTCTCTAATGAGTTTTGAAATTTCAAAAACTTTTTAAAATCATATTTTGTAGAATCTGATAATACTGTTTGAAAGCAAGTGTTTGATATAGAATTTTGATTTTTTTCAATCCCGTTTAGCATTTCTCCGAATGAATAATAAGGTTTTTCTTTAGGTTCTATACCATTGGATATTTGGCTTATTGTTTTTAAATAACTTTCTCCTGAATTATCTGAAATAATTTTTGCTTTTATCAAGTTGGATTCATAATCGGTTATTAATTCTTTTAGCTGCTTTCCTCCATCAACAAAACTTTGGTTATTACAATCCATTAATTTGTTTTCAACTCTTTCGGTTTGAATGCCACAAGAGTAGAACAATGAAATAGATAAAAAGGTAATTACTAATGTTAGTTTCATATGTTGTAAAATCTCCCGGCTATGATTTCTATGGTTGAAAATCATAGAAATCAAGCTGTATTAAAGTTAGTTATTTTGTTTTAGTTTGTTCATAACAAGGAATTATAGCCATTGTTATAAGCCGTTTTTTATTTCGTTATTGTTGCAAATTTATCAACATTATTCTCGATTAAATAAGCAACTTGTTTGTATAGTTTTTTCTTAAATTTTTTGTTGTAATAATATTCCTCAATCTTTTCGGTCGATTTTAATTCTTTATATCCATCTGCAAACGAATTCCATCTTTTTTTCCAATCTCTGGATTCATCATTAAAATTTGCTTTTAGTTCGCTAATTTTTGAAGATTTTCCAGTTAATTCTTTCAATACGTTTTCGTAGTCAGTTTCCAATTCCGTTATTTTTAATTCTTCCCAAGTTTCTGCAACAGCCACAATAAATTCAGGTCGGTTGAAAATAAATTGATAAACTCCGCCATTGTCAGTATTTCCATTAAATGATAAAAATGCCCAGAATATTTTTTGTTCACGAGTTAATTTGTTCCATAATTCATTGTAGTCTTCAATTCCACTTTTTGCAACTGTTTCGTCAAATAATTTATACATATATTCCCACATTCTGTTGTCGTATTCATCAAATTCGTTCCAATCATATTTGGTTTTTGTTGAATCAAGCCACGTTTGAGGAATTTCTATTGAGATAAGTAATTGATTTTGGTTTCCGTCATTTAATGAATAGAAAGTGGTTGGTTTTGTGTTTTCAGATGTAGATTCTGTCGTATTTTGTTTCTTTTTGTTTAGGTAAACAAACAAAAGTCCGATTACTATAATTATTCCGATTATTATTTTCATTGGCGTTTTCTCAAATGGCTTACAATTAATTTTATACGGTGTTGCCTATAGTTATTTGCTCTTTTTATATAATTTTTTCAATTCAGATTTGAGGCTTGAATACTTAAAATATTCTGGTTTAGTCATTATAGAATTTTGATATATTTCTAAAGTTCCTTTCCTGCCATTAATATCTGATTCAGCATTCATATGGGCTAAAATAATTTCATAAAGAAGTCCCACATGTCTTTCATTGAACATTTCTTTTTTTCTATGTCCAATCCATTCAAAATCTTCGTATTGGAAATCTGAATAATAAAAATATTCTTTACCATTGAATTTAGGCATTCTTGAGGCAAACTCAATTAACTTTTTATTATTCTTTATCATCTGAAGTACTTTAAACCTTGTACCGAGAGCATCCATTAAATTTAAATAGACAATAGCTTTTTCAGTATTAGATTTTAATCCATAACTGTCAAGTTCAATATTGTATTTACTTAAGTCAGTTTTATTGAAAATTCTTGCAACAGCGCCATACAGTCTGAAATAATAATTATCCAAAAGCCATCTTTCATCTATTTTTTTATTGAGAAACTCTTTGGCTACTTCGATACTAATTCTCGGTTTATTTTCCTTATCTCTCAAATTGTAATGAATTTCTCTTATTACATACCACATTACTAAATCATCATAACTCGGTCTGTTCAAATATTTTTTGTCTAAAATCTTAATACTCTGTTTAGATTGGGTTTGAAGTACATCTATTATGTTATTTAGCTTTTCGGTTCTAAATTTCTCTAAATCCTCAATAGCAGACTTTTTTGTTAGCATTACATTTTTAGAGTAGTATTCTCCAATCTCAACTAGTTTATTTAAATCAGAATCACTTATTTCAATTTGGGGATATGTATAAATTGATGTGAAGATTAATAAAATCAGACAGTATATTTTTTTCATAGATAGATGTTTCTCTTAATTATAGGTAACAGTTTGTGTATGAAACGTAGCATGTAAAAAGACATTGACTTTTCGGATTAACACAGAACCGGATTTTTATATTTTGTTTTTAATTTATCAATTTTTTTAAAGCCAAATTAAAAATTAGGCAGGCTTTCTAAATATATATATATATTTATATAAACCTTTCGGTTAAGTACTTATAGCTATGTTTTATACACTGTATTACTACCATTTTTTTTATTCTGTTATTACTTCGTCCTTCGGTTTTTTGTTCAATTTCCATAACCAATATAATCCACCAAGTGGTATTCCGAAAGACCAAACTGAACTTAAATACCCCATATATGAAAAGCTAATTCCAAATAGTATTTGAAAACTTAATAAATTAAAAGAAAGCCCATAAACTGCACTATAAGTTATTGCTGGAACATTTAGGAAAATCACAGCAATATATTTCAGCCATTTTCTCTTTAGATTACTTTTCTTAATTTTTCTAATTATCCAAATGTTAAAAATCGGAACGCAAATTGCTAAAATCCCAAATAACCAGAACAAAGTCATATTCGGAGTTTTCTCTTTTATGTTAAGTGTTTTGATGTATAATATTTTATTTGAATCATCATCAAAAGTAATTTCGAAGACTCCAAATTCTGTGTCATTTGAAAATTCGATTTGTGCTAAAGTGGTGTTTGGTGCCGTACTTTTTCCTGCTACAGTCGATAAAGTTTTTTTAGCTGTCATAAACTTAAAGTCTAACTCTTTTCCAAAATTCTTTACTATTATATTTTGAAAATTTCTTAAACCTATTTTTAACGTATCTATATTCGTATTTTTAAAGGCTTTGTTTTCTATTGCCATAAAGTTCATACTTTTTTCATAATCTTCTTCTATTAGAGCTTTTACAAATTCCTTAGTAGTGTCTTTGTAGGTAAATGCGTTATTAATAAAATCACAGCTTATAAAAAGTGATACAGTTAGTGTTAGAAGTAAAATCTTAGTAGGTTTGTTCATTTTTTCAAATTGTAGGTAACGGTCGCGTATAACCGTCAGTTACGGGTTAATATGCGCTAATTTTCGGTTTGGTATAGGCGTTGGCAATATCGAGTGGATTCAGACGCAGTCGAATCCGGAGTAATTACGGTTATACATTGTTGTGCAACGTTTTTATTTTTCCCATTTCAGTTTCTTTGTGAATATAGTGCATTGGATACCTACCAAATTCCCATTTTCCGTTCTCAAATCTGAAAGAAATATATCCATTTATTTTTGGTCGAGGATTATTTTTCAATTCAATAAACTTATATTTCTCTTCTATTCTAATCAAATCTTTTTCTTGAGGTTTATATTCAAAATCAAAGCAATTATCTGAATTTAAAGCTTTGTCAATATTATCAATTGTAAGTTCTTTATTGATTTTGTTTTTTGGATAAATCATCATTCCCATAACACTACGCTCACTTACTTTTTCATGAAAAGAAAAGAGAGTCCATTTGAAATAGGTATCAGTATATGATTCATCTTCATTTAATATTGCCATTAGTGAATCACTTTTCTTTGATTCATATAATTTTACAACTTCATCAGCGAAATCAGTATTAATTATCTCTTTTTTCGAGCATGTACAAAAATGTATTTTTAAATCTTCTTTACACATTTTTTATCAGGTTGTTAGGTGACTTGTTTATATGCAGAACTTTCAATAAAATAAGTTCCATTTATCTTTTTCAATTTTTATGATACGCAATATAAAGAAAGAGAATATTATAACTCCTCAAAAGTTTTTTTAATTCATAACAACTTAAAATACTAGAATATTTTAGTAATTATAGTGTATATGAAAATTGCTCACTCTCTTGAGTGAGCAATTTTCATGAGCTATGGGTAGTAATTTTATTCTAAAATGAAATAGAATTATCATTGGACTATAAAAATATTCCCTTTTGGACTATTATAGATTTTTTATCACTTTCAACTTCTTTGTGGGGGTAATCTCCTCCGATAATTTCTCCAAAAATTGTGAGTTGATTTAAGCTTTCAATCTTTTTTTAATAAAACCAAATATTTTTAAGCTTTGGTTTTATTTCTTCTAGAACTAATTCATTATTATAGAATTTTTCATCTTTCGCAATCAGGTTAGTTCTTTTTGCAGAAAAAAAGTCTTTCTCATTGGTTGTCCAATAATTGAGGTTGGCTTCATGAACTTTTTCCTGTACAACAAATTCATCATCCCAAAATCCATGATCTTTAATTCGATCTAAAAACTCATCACGATATGTGTTTTCTATGGATGTATATTTTTTAAACATTCGTTTTTTCTACTTACACCAAACGGTTAGTGTATGATTAGTTGCGTGGTTTGAGCACTAAAGTTAGCGCATAAATCACAGATAGAAAAGTCCGTGAGGATTTTCGTAGTTAGGTTTATCTAGAAATTAATTTTATACGATTTTACCTTTTTGTTGTTTTAATGTATCATTTTGGTAAATATTAGTCCTTTCCAGATAGCTTTTTCTACCTTACCATTGTTTATTCCAAATTGGACTACTGAACCATCCTCACCCATAACAACTCTAATAGCATTAGTTCTGTGTGGTGTTGCTATATCAGATTTAAGGTTTCCAATTGTAACTATCAATTTATTTTCTCCAACTTCTTTTACTACTAGTGTACCAAATAAATCACTTGTATAAGTTCCAGCATATAAAGAAAAAGGCAGTTCAAGTTTCCAAGGTCTTTTCGCCATTTTAATCATATATTCAGTATCTGACTTTCTCTTTTTAATGTAGTTTTCGTGATACTCTTTTAGTTTCTCTTTATAGTGAGTATCGAGGTTTTCTCGTTTAGAGAAATAATCAAAAACATAGCCACTAAGGAGCATATTAAGATCATAACTAATTTTTCCTTCATTTGCCATTATAACAACACCTACTCCGGTTTCTCGCACGAATGAGAATTGAGGATGCATACCCGTAAAACTGCCAAAATGGTGCACTAGTGTGTCTCCTAACGGAGTTGTTGCGATGTTCCAACCGTAACCATAACCGAATCGTTTAAGATCATACCACATTCTATTCTGCTTAGCATGTTTTAACTGGCTATTCTTAACTAAATTTGAGTCAATTACTTGTTTTCCATCAATTTTACCATTGTTTAATGCTACGATCATATATCTAGCCATATCTTCAGCAGTTGATAACATACCCCCAGCTGCATGCATTGTATTATCCTTTTTTTCTAAAAAAAGACGGACTAATTTATTTTCATCATTATTCTGTGTATGTGGTTTTGCAATTTCGAAACCTTGCTCAATAGCCTTAGACATTCGGGTAGTCGTATGCTTCATTTTTAAAGGGTGTAATACTTCTTGCTGAACTAAAGATTTCCAATCAGCTCCCAATTCTTTTTCTATAATCATTCCTAAGATGATGTACCCTGTATTGGTATATTCAAATTTACCAAAAGGAGCATCTTTGTTAACTACAGTGAATTTCTCCACTATAGTTTGTAATTTATTTTTGTCATATGAGCCTGAATAAGCTTTTATATTCCTTAATGGGTTATTTTCTATTCCCGATGTATGCGTAATTAAGTGTTCAATTTTAATACTATCAGCTTTAAGCTCTGGAGCAAAATTAATTTCAGGTAATAATTCAGCTAATGATTTATCAAAATCAAGTTTACCTTTAGATTCAAGAATTAAAGCAGCCATTGCTGTGAATGATTTTGTAACTGAAGCAATATAAAAAAGAGTATTCTTACTAACTTTTATGTTTTTATCCACATCAGCCATTCCGAGATATTTCTCAAATATGATACGATCGTCTTTTACGACCGATATAGCCATTCCGTACTTCGCTCCATATTCATTTGTAACTAATTCTATGAAATTAGTATATGCTTTATTGAATTCAGAATAGTTGGTTTTCTTTGTCTTTGTACAAGAAAAGAATAAGATTGTGGATAAGAGTAAGGTTATTGTTATTTTCATAGGTGTTTTATTTAAATGTTTTAATTAGAGCGCAAATTATTTTTTGTAAAGATTAAAAACTTTTTAATTTAAACAATCAATAAAGTGATTACTTTTTTGTGTTCAATTAGTGAACTTTCAATTTTTCATAAATAATGTAAGGTAACGGTCTCGGCTATGGTTTGTAAAGGGATTAAAAGCAATGAATTTTCGATTAATCAATTAACCAAAACTTTTTATTTTGTTTTAAAACCAAATCAAAAGATCTGGCGGACTTCATTAAAATACACTTAATTTGGATTAAATAACAAAACCTGTATTAATTATAGCTCTTGTTAGTAATAATATTTATTAGCATGCTGTCCAAAGACTAGAACATTGGTCTTTTTTGTGAATCCAACCAATATAGTTTTGTCCTTTGAATTCAAACTTTACTCTAGCCCATAGTCCTTTTGTCTCAACTAATTGATATTTTGTGTATTTGTCAATTGTAATTACTTTTCGAGAATTAAAGTCTGGTTTTTCTAAAAAACTTATATATGTTTTTCCTCTAGGTGCAAAAAATGAATACATTTCAAAATTATCAAGTTTAACCCAAAAGTTTTTGTAATCATTGTTTTCTCTGATTTTAGTATCTTCTGAACAATTTGGAGCTCCTATTAGTTTATAAATTTTAGCCCATCCTTTTTTTGTTTTTTTTATAACTAATTTATAATAACAATTTTCCTCTCCTTTTTTTAAGCGTAAAATTTCTTTACCGTTTCTAGATTCATAAATAATTAATGGCTTAACTGATTCTTTATTGTAAACACATTCAACATAATTATCAAAATGTACTTGAGAAAATAAAAGAATAGGGGGCAAAAATATTAGGATCTGTAGAGATTTTATTTTCATAATTATTTCTAACTTGATTATATGCAGAACTTTCAATAAAACAAGTTCCGTTTATCTTTTTCAATTTTTATGATACGCAATATAAAGAAAGAGAATATTATAATTCCTCAAAAGTTTTTTTAATTCATAACAATTTATCATACTAGAACATTTTTGTAATCCTAGTTACATAGGAAAATTGCTCACTTAAGAGAGAGCAATTTTCATGAGTTATGGGCAATAATTGTATTCTAGAATGAAATAGAATTATCATTGGAATATAACATATTGCCCACAGTATTTTATTAAAACCTTAAAAAGCATTTCCTGTTAACCCAAAAGGAATTGTATTTTTAAGATAGAAGCCACCAATTATACGAGATGGTTTTAAATCTAAAGGATGGTTAAATGAAATAGCATCGGTATTGGTTGTAATTGATGGTTTACCGAATTTTAATGTTATCAAATTCGGATATTGATTAGCGGTTTGAATTACACTATTTTCATTACCACCTGTGTTTCCAATTACTATTACTTTTCCATTTCTAATTTGCAGAGATTTTAATAATTGTAGATTAATCATTTCCTGCTTAACATCGTTATTTATGTAATAATTTTCAGTATTGATACTCATATTCATTGTACCTTCTAATTGATTTTCTGCAGATCCATCATATACAGGAGTGTTTCTGAAAAAATTAATATTTCCCATTGTTTTAGGTAAGCCTAGTCCAATAATACCAGCTCTCATTGAATGCTCATCGGTTACAGGCATATATACACAGTGGAAAAATTCTTCACCTTGATATTCAACAAGTATTGATATTGCATTTTCTTTATATGGTGTTGCCCCGAAATCTAACTTATAAAAGTCATTAAAGAAAGCAAAGACTATCATACGACTTGGCATATTAAATTCATCAGGGATTAAGCTTTTGTATACTTCTACATTGTCAGTTTCATAATACATAAAGATGCCATCGTTTTCGAGATAACGATAGGGGGTATATCCGTTATTAGTAATATTATCAATAGTAATATCAATTGTTTTAGTGTTTGAACTTATGCCATTAGATGCTTCTAATGTAATTTGATAGGTGCCATTCTCTGTAAAATAAATTGAAGTATTATCGTCTGTTGTATTTTCAATTACCCCATCGGATGATGACCATTTGTAGGTAGTTGCATTTTGAGATAAATTAGTAAGAGCTACAATCGCTTGATTTTCGCCTAATAGTATTTCAGTTTCAAAATTGGCTATTACAATTGATTCAGGGGAATTATCGTTCTCATTACAAGAAAGAAAAACAATACTGATAAGAAATAGTAATGTTAAATTTAATTTGTTCATATCTAAAAGTTTTATTCTATTCTAATAGACTTTAAAACTTTTAAATGGTTTAAATGACTAAAATATTATTTATAGAAATTTAAGTAGTTTCTTTCGTAATCCATTTACCAGAGGTTGGCGCTTGATAAGTTTTCATTTTAGTAAGTAGTTCATCAATATTTTTACTAATTAAAACCATTTTTCTATTTCTTTCTTTTAAAAGTCCCATTACAACCATATGATCTAAGAAAGTGATAAGGCTATTGTAAAATCCATTAATATTAAGAATTCCAATAGGTTTTTTATGCAGTCCTAATTGTCCCCACGTCAACATTTCAAAAAGCTCTTCCATGGTTCCAAAGCCTCCAGGTAAAGCTATAACACCATCGCAAAGCTCATTCATCTTGGTTTTTCTCTCGTGCATGGAATCGACTAAGATTAATTCAGTTAATCCAGTATGAGCTATTTCTTTTGATTTAAGAAAAGTAGGTAAAACTCCTATTACTTTTCCTGAGTTTGAAAGTGCTCCATTGGCTACAGCTCCCATTAATCCAACATTAGCTCCTCCATATACCAATTCAATATTTTCAAGAGCTAGTTTTTTTCCAAGTTCTTTTGCTTGAAGTTCAAAATTATTATCAGTCCCAAAACTTGAACCGCAAAAAATTGTAATTCTTTTCATTCTAGTATTTATTTTTTTATATGATGTGTAACAGTCTCGTATAAATTCTAGCTGTTAATATGCGTAGATTTGTTTGACACTGATTTGAACAATTCCTAATTTAGTAAATATACCCAATAGAAAGTCCGTGAGGATTTTCAGAAATAGGTTATAATTAGCAATAAATTATATAATGTTGCCAAATAATTTTTTATTTTCTCTCAAATACTAAATCAGGTCCGTCAACATAAGATTTTCCTAATGTCATTTTGCCATTTGTTAAATCATAGGTCCATTTGGATTTATTAATTTTAACCAAAAGAATTTCAGGATCATTGCCTCCACCTAAATGGTCTTTACCGAAAAAATATTCATATTCGCCATTTGGATATCCAGCGTTTTCTCCACTTCCAAATACAACAAGATTTCCGCTTGATTGAAAGCTATAAATAATATTATCTTTTGAATAATCAATCGAGCTCTCAGATGAATTTCCACTTTCCAGTCCATAAAACTTAGCTTCAACTAATCTCCACTTTCCAGCTATTTGGTTAGAAATATCATCGTTATTAGAGCAACTTGTAAGCACTACTATTGTCGTTATTAAAAATATAAATTTTTTCATGATTAAAGTATTTTTATTTAATAGATGAAATTATTCCCATTTGGTTGCGTCAAATGTTTATTAATGGTCTTGTATATAGGTGCTTGTGTTGCTGGTACTCAACTTTCCAAGTATATATCATACTGAAAATTCGTGAGGATTTTCAGAATAGAAGAGCAATTAATTATAAACGTGTTGTAGTAAGTTTTAAATTTGTCATAAATGTCAAAATGAAAATAAAATTACACTTCTAATTGTCAAAATTAATAGAAGAGTATTCAGGAGAAAATATATAGTTAAAGTAGAACGGATTAACCTTTCTAAATATTTCAGTTTTTTGTTTGGTATAAAAGCAATTATTAATCCTAGAATTACACTTATAAAAATAAATCCGACATAAAAATTAATCAATTGTGATGTTAAGGAAGGACCTTCCGTATTTCCAGTATATTTAATATTTGTGTTTCCAGCAACGATATAAAGTACTATATTCAGAATTGTTATTCCAATAGATAAGACTAATTTCTTTTTGTTCTTTTGTGGTTTTTCTTCGTTTTGGGTTGCGAGAATTTCCGTCATAAGTTTATTTTGTTTGGTGTGAGTAATTTTCAGAGTAATGAATCATGTGCAATTGACTACAACGGTCTCGTATAATCGTCAGTTACGGATTAATATGCGTTAATTTTCGATTTAGCACAGCTTTTTGCAATTACAGAGTAGATTCCACTATGTCCGAATCTACTCTGTAATTGTGGTTTTACATTGTTGTAGCACGTTTTTATTCTTTTTTAATTAAAGCCCATTTTTCTCCTTTGTCATTTGTATATGATACAAGTCCATAATCTTTATCCCATTCAAATTCCGTTAGTCCAAATTTCCCATTTAGATTTGAATATGGGCAATTATCTTTGTTAAACGTGTAAACATTTTTCCATTCAGTTTTTAATTCAGACTGTTTTGTTTTGGGAAGAATATTATTAAAACTACTAAACTCTAAATTTAATAAACGAATTACAGGGCTTGCATCTTTCTTTTTCTCATTTGCATTAATTTGAATAAAATAGTCCTCAATTGTTTTCAGAGAGTCTTTTTTTATTTTATAGTCAATTCTAGCAAACTCTCTATCAAATCCACCAGAAACGAAGGTTTTACAATTCCCTTTTGGTTCTTTCAATACTTTATTAGTTATGAAAATAGTATCCAAATCATTCTTTTGAGATTTAAAAATTAGTTTATCTCCAATATTGTAATTAGAGAACCAAGTTTTGTCATTTTCAGTAAAATAAACATTTTCACAATCTTGGTCACAGGATTGTATCGATAAGCAAAGAATTATTATTATTAGGTACTTCATTCTCAGTTTGGGTCAAACGGTATCGGCTATAGGCAGTTTGGGTTTTTACACACTAACTTTTCGATTTAGCTTTGACCTTAGTTTTATGTTTATACTTTCTTTTTATCACTTTCCTCCAATTACCTATAGCATTGTTAGCAAATGTTATTTATTCAATTATTTCAATTCGATATTTATACTTTCGGATGTCCTTCTTGTTCTTTTTGTAATTTGTCATTTTTTCCTTTTCAAGAAGTCCATTTTTATTGTATTCGTAAACCATTTCAGATGTTTTTTGCAAGTCTGATGTAATTGGCACAATCAGATTTCCATTGTATTCAGTCTCGTACACTGAAACTTTAATCAAGTAATCGTCTTTGTCATATTCATAATGACGAATATTCAAAATACCTCTTCTTTCTGAAAATTCTGTCTTTGTGTTCTTATCTTGATTTTTTGAATTAGCAAATCGATAAACCGAAGTTACTTGTCCATCTCTGAAATTCTTTATTTCCGTAGTTTCAGAGTCTTGTCCGAAAGTGTTATTTATTTCTCTTTTGGTTTCATTATTACTGATTCCTACAACTTTCTTGAAATTTTCATCTCCATTTGAATTGTATTGAAAAGAAGTCACAATTGTATCACGATACATTCTACTATATTCTTTTTTCTCAATTGGTTTGTTTTTAGAATTGAGGATTTCTGTGTAACCTTTCAGTTTAGATGATAAAATGATTTTTTCAACTTCTTTGGAATTCTTTAATTGTTTAAAATCCTTAAACTTTGAAATATAAGCATAAGCATTTGTGTTCTGTTTGAAATCCTTTGTTTCTGGATATTCTTGAGTAAATAATGTTTTTGTTAAGGGGTTTTGTCCGTATTCATAAGTGTAAATTGACAAACCAACATTTGAATTAAAGTCATACCGTTTTACAATTCTACCATCTTTTCCATATTCATTTGCGTAAATAAACCTATGAGGTTCTTTCCATTTGAAAAAAGGTGGGATTTCGGTTTCTCGGTAGTCAAATATGATTTTGTTTTCAGAGTTAAATTCAAGGATTTTCTTTAATTGTCCTTTTTCAGTTTGTATAATTCGGTAAGCTGATTCAGGTGGTTCTTTTAGCTTAAATTCAATGTTATTGAAAGCAAACTGTCCGAAAGAACTCGAACAGATTAGTAAGGTTAATATTGTAAGAAGATTTTGTTTCAAATTGTCGTTTTTAATATTTGCTAACTTGTTTTACGCGCAACTTTGTTTCTTATATCTGTACCATTTTCTAGTAAGAGAGTAGCGAAACTGTGTCGTAGTGTGTATAAGGTGTTTTTTGAGTTATACCGCTTTTTATATGAGCCTATAGAAGAATTTTAAAACTGCATTCCTACTCTAAAATTCAAAACTCTACCAGTCATAAAATTTGGTATTCCATATTGTGCTTTACTATAAGCATCTCTAACCCATGTATTGGTAATTGAATTACGTATATCAAATACATTAAATAGCTCCAAACCAGTAGTTAACTCTTTAAAGTTCTTTAAAAAACCAGTTTTGTGTTGTTTATTAGCATCAGCAAATACATAAGAAATACCAACATCTGCACGTTTATAATCGTCTAATCTAGTTTGATATTGATAAACATCAGCATAGGCAGGAGCTCCACCAGGTAACCCTGTATTGTAAACAATATTTAAATGCGCTTTTAAATCTGGTAAATTTGGTACATAATCTTGAAATAAAGCACCAAATTTTAAACGTTGGTCGGTAGGTCTTGCAATATAACCTCTATTATTAATGTTCTCTTCTGTTTTTAAATACCCAAAACTTACCCAGCTATCATTACCAGGAACAAATTCACCATTTAAGCGTATGTCTAAACCATAAGCATAGGCATTAGTAACATTATCGGCACGATAGCGTATACGAACATTGTCTACAGAATAAGCATTAACATCAGATAAGTCTTTATAATATAATTCTGTAGTTAGTTTAAATGGACGTTCCCATAGTGTAAAACTATAGTCATTACCCGCAACAAGGTGAATCGACTTTTGAGCTTTTACATTCGGATTTATTTGTCCATCGTAACCACGGAGTTCTTTATAAAATGGAGGTTGAGAATACCATCCTCCTGAAATTCTAAAAAGCATGTCTTTTTCCCAGTCTGGTTTTATAGCAAATTGCGCTCTTGGGCTAAAAATAAATTGGTTATTACTACTACTTGTAGCTGTTTTTACTTTCCAAGTTTGTCCTCTTACACCAATATTCATCCAAATTTGATGATCTCCCCAATTTGTTTTTCTACTAAATTGAATAAATCCAGAAAAACGATTAATATCTACTTCATTTTCAGCTCTAACATTTCTAAAAGGTTCTATAGGTCCAGTAAATGGTTGATAGGGTTGATTATTTCCTGTATGATGAGGTGGACGTACCGAAAACCCTAACGAGTCGATTACTTCCCATTCACGTATACGATCTTTAATATTTTCTGTTTGATATTTTATTCCCGCTCTCCATTCATTTTTTCCATCTTTTAGTGTTGCTCTAAGTTGAACATTACTGATTAAGGCATCTAAATCGTTACGAGCATGATTAATTTGCGATCCTATTCCTTGAGAAAATTGTACTTCTCCAAAATTTTCTGAACCTATATTACTGTCAACTTGCCCTAAATTATAGGAAGCAGCAATATCAAAATGTTCTTCTTCTTGGGTGTTAAATGAAGAAACTGTTCCTGTAATTTTTAGATTTTCGTTAGCTTGATATTCCGCAGAAAAAGCCCCGAAAAGTGTTTTAAACTGATCGATTTCTTGTCCTTGGTAAAATACAATTAACTCTAAAGGATTGGCAAGAGTACCAAAACGAGTTTTTCTCGTTAAAGGTTTGTAGTTATAATCGTTTAGTGAAAAGTTACTTAATAAATTTAAGGTAAGTTTATCTGTAGCTTTGTACGATAAAAAAGTTTGCACATCTGTAAAACGAGGTCTAAAATTAACTTCTACCTGTTTACTATTTACAAATAAGCTGTTGTCTCGATAACGAACACCCACAATTGCACTTAATTTATTATTTAAAAAAGTATCTTCAATAGAAAAACTTCCTCCCAATAAACTTAAGTCTAATTTGGCAGCAAAATCTTTAGGTTTTCTGTAGGTAATGTCTAAAACAGAAGAAAGCCTATCGCCATACTTTGCTTGAAAACCTCCTGCCGAAAAATTAATATTTTGTACTAAATGGGGATTTATAAAACTCAATCCTTCTTGTTGCCCTGAACGAATTAAAAAAGGACGATATACTTCAATCCCATTTACATATACTAGGTTTTCGTCAAAGTTTCCTCCACGAACATTGTATTGGGTACTTAGTTCATTATTATTGCTAACTCCAGGAAGCGTCATTAGAATATTTTCTACTCCAGCATTGGCTCCTAATATGGTAGTAGCTTTTTTAGCTTTGATTTTAGTAATTCCTTGAGCTTCTTTTTTTAGATTCTTAACAACTACTTCTTCTAATTCTTGAGATTTGAAATTTAAAGTAGGAGAGTAGTTAAAAACTTTTCTGCCTCTTGAGGTAAACTTTTTTACAACTGATTTATACGATACATGACTAAAAGTTACCGCAACCGTTTTTCGCATAGGAATGGTAAATTGATAAGTACCATCAGCTTTTGTAGTTGTACCTTTTGATAAGTAGGAAATTGCTACTCCTTCAATAGGGGCGTTATATTTGTTAGTAATTTTTCCTTTTACAATCACTGTTTTTTGTGCAAAAACTAATGAAGGGAACAGTAGTAATAAAAGTAGTTTTCTCAAGGGTTTTATAATTTATTTTTTTTGAAAAATGTAGCAGAAAAAGTTTTAGTATTTCCCACATTATCAGATACTACAAGTTTAAAAAGATGTTTGCTACCTACCAACTTTTTATCGGAAAAATCGTAGGTAAGGATGCCTTTTTTATGATTATACTCCATTAAAACCCACTTACCATCTATGGTTGCACGATAATTTTTTATTCCAGATTTGCGATCTTTTATTCTTAATTTTAATGTTTTGTTTTTAGAAATCCATTGTCCATTTTTAAAATTATAAGATTGAATGCTTGGTTTTTCCTTATCGAATAATAATGTATAGTCCCCTAATACTTTGGTGGTGGTAAATACTTTATCAATTCTTTTTCTAGTTGAAACGTATCTTGGATATTTTGTATTGGTAACATTTGCAATATATACATGTTGCTTTTGTTCTTCATTTAAGAATGATGTTCCAAAGGTTAATGTATATCTTTTGTCAAGAGGAATGGTTGGGTTATGAATTTTAGCAATTCCATTGTCTAAAGAAAAATCAATAAAGCAATCTTCATAGAATGTGTTTTTAGGAAAAGCTATAGTTATGTTTTTATGCGTAAACTTATTGAAGTCTTTGGCTATTACTTTGTAATTAGTAGTATCTTTTCGCTTGAAAACTAAATTACTTTCTACTCCTTTCACAGGAATAGTTAATGAAGAAGTATTGTTTTTAAAGTCTTTGGCAATAATCTCAATATTGTAACTAGCTCCGTTTTCAATATTTATTTTCCCATTGTTTACTAAGTCTTCATAAAGGTTTAATCTGTTGGCATCTACTTTATGAGTTTTTTGAACTCTGTTCTTATAGGTTTTGTAATGTTCATAATCAATTAATAAGTTGATGTATTTACTTTCAGCAAAAGAAAAAGTTTCAACATCGTGATAATAAACTCTACTACCATTTACTTTCATTTCTAAACTATAAATACCGTTTTTATTTAAGGCACCATTTAATCTGTCAAAAACACTAATTCCAAAACCAATTACACCGCTGGCACTAATACTTTCACTTATAAATTTATTATCTCCTATGCTTTTAAAGGATATGAGAGTTTTTAATGATGAATTATTAATACGAGAATTATCATTAAGTGGATAGGCGATTAATTTTTTTATACTTGGACTTTTATCGTCAGCCACAGTTAAACCAAAATGCATTGGATTGATAATGTGCTCGGTTTCTGTATTTCTTATTTCATAATGTAAATGAGGTCCTCCAGAACTTCCTGTATCACCTGTATAACCTATAATATCTCCTTTTTTTACAGGGAATTTTTCTGGTTTAGGAAAAAGGTTTCCTGTGTTATAGTTTTCTTTTTTGTACTGTATAGCTTTTACATACTTCTGAATTTTTGGTGCATATTTTTTAAGATGCCCATATACAGTAGTATAACCATTTGGGTGTTTTACATATAGAGCTTTACCATAACCATATTGCTTTACTTTGATACGAGATACATATCCATCGGCAGGAGCATATATTGGAATTCCTTGTTTGCCTTGAGTTTTAATATCAATTCCAGCATGAAAGTGATTACTTCTTAATTCACCAAAAGTACCCGCAAGTACAATAGGAATTTTTAAAGGTGCTGAAAAATAGTTTTTTGGATATTGTTTTTGTGCGTAGCTAAAACAAAAAACGAAGCTTAAAAAGAAAGAGAAAATAAATTTCAAATGATAACAGTTTTAAACAAAAATACTAAAATAATATCAAAGAGTTAGACGTTTAATTACTAGTGTTTTAGTAAAATATAGCAAAAGAGTTGCGATTTAAAATCTATATTAATAACTTTGTAGATATAGTTTTATTCTAAAAATTAAATGAGTAACCCTTTAGAAGCAGTTCATTTACTGGAAGATAAGTTGAAAAAACTACTTTCCAATTATGAATTTTTAAAAGAAGAAAATCAGGTACTGCTTCAAAATAATGCCAAGTTACATATTTTATTAGAAGAGAAAGAGCAACAATTAAAAGCAAGGGATGAAGAATATAAATTGCTTAAAGTTGCAAAAACTATAGAAGGTAGTAACGAAAACACGAGAGAAACAAAACTCAAAATAAATGCTTTAGTTCGAGAGATTGATAAATGTATTACTCTTTTGAATTCATAAAAAGTTCTTTACATGGCAAAAATAAAAGTTAATGTAGTAATTGCTGGTAGAACGTATCCGTTGAGTGTGAAAGACACAAATGAAGAGGAAGGAATGCGTAAAGCTGCAAAAGATATTAATGAATTGATTGCCAAGTTTGAACAAAATTATGCGGTAGCAGATAAACAAGATGTATTAGCAATGTGTGCATTGCAGTATGCGTCTAAAGCAGAAATAGTATCATTAACAAATACTAAAGAAAATACCGAAGTATTACATAAAATAAATGAATTGACTAAGTTGTTAGAAAATCATTTATAACGTTCTTTAAAATACATAAATTTAATATTACTGCCTACATTAGTACATTGTTTGTTAAACTCAACACTATTTATTTAGAAAGGATGAGTCTTGGTTCGTAAAGCATGCCGATTTTACTCGGATCCTTGATAAGCCAGTTAGTCCTAAACTTGTTTTTTGGAGTTTATAAAACCCTATTAATGTAGGTTTTTTTATACAATCAAATCAAAATTATGGAAGGAATATTATTCCCTGTATTAGCAGGGATTATAGGGGTAGCAATAGGATTCTTTATTGCTAAAATGTTAGAGAAATCTAACGCTAATAAATTAATTCAAGAGACAAAAAAAGAGGCTAAGAATATTGTAAAAGAAGCAAGAGTAGAAGCAGATGCAATAAAAAAAGATAAAATATTACAAGCCAAAGAAAAGTTTATAGAATTAAAATCTGAACACGAAAAGGTAATTTTATCAAGAGAAAAGAAAGTTTCTGACGTAGAAAAGAGAATAAGAGATAAAGAAAGTCAAGTTTCTTCAGAATTAGATAAGAATAAAAAATTAAATAAATCACTTGAGAAAAAAGCAGGGGATTTAGATTATAAATTAGACTTTTTAGATAAAAAGGAAACTGAATTAGATAAGCTTCATAAGCGCCATGTAGAAATGCTAGAGCAAATCTCAGGTTTATCTGCTGAAGACGCTAAAACAGAATTAGTAGCTTCGTTAAAAGATGAAGCTAAAGCTGATGCAATGTCTTTTGTACAAGACACTGTAGAAGAGGCAAAAATGACAGCTCAACAAGAAGCTAGAAAAGTTGTTTTAAATACTATTCAAAGAGTAGGAGTAGAGCAGGCTGTAGAAAACTGTGTGTCTGTATTTAATTTAGAATCTGATGATGTTAAGGGGCGAATCATTGGTAGAGAAGGACGTAACATACGTGCCTTAGAAGCTGCTACTGGAGTTGAAATTATTGTTGATGATACACCTGAAGCAATTATCTTATCTTGTTTTGATCCAGTTCGTAGAGAAATTGCTCGTTTATCAATGCATAAATTGGTAACTGACGGAAGAATTCACCCAGCAAGAATCGAAGAAATTGTAAAGAAGACCGAGAAGCAAATTGGTCAAGAAATCATAGAAGTAGGTAAACGTACTGTTATTGATTTAGGAATTCATGGGTTACATCCTGAGTTAATTAAAACTGTAGGACGTATGAAATATCGTTCTTCTTATGGGCAAAATTTATTACAACACTCTCGTGAAGTAGCTAACCTTTGTGGTATTATGGCTGCTGAGATGGGATTGAATGCTAAAGCAGCTAAAAGAGCTGGTTTATTGCACGATATAGGTAAAGTTCCTGAAACTGAAAGTGAATTACCTCACGCATTATTAGGAATGCAATGGGCTGAGAAATATGGTGAAAAACCAGATGTATGTAACGCAATTGGAGCACACCACGATGAAATTGAAATGAAGAGTTTATTATCGCCAATAGTACAAGTATGTGATGCTATTTCTGGAGCTAGACCAGGTGCTCGTAGACAAGTATTAGATTCTTATATTCAACGTTTAAAAGATTTAGAAGACATTGCTTTTGGATTTAATGGAGTTCAAAAAGCTTATGCAATTCAAGCTGGACGTGAATTAAGAGTTATGGTTGAGAGTGCTAAAGTAAATGATGCTAAAGCTGCTGAGTTATCATTTAATATTTCACAAAAAATTCAAAATGATATGACGTATCCAGGGCAAGTTAAAGTAACTGTAATACGAGAAACAAGAGCTGTTAATGTAGCTAAATAATTAATAGCTTAATCAATAAAAAAAAGCCTCATCATTTGATGAGGCTTTTTTTTATTATCTATTTCTTCTTGATTTTCCTTTTTGTTCTGGAGTTGCTTTGAAGTATAAATCGTCATTGTGATTTCTCCTTTGCTTACGTCTTTTAATAATTCTACTTCTCTTACCAATTTTTGCATTTGGTACTGCTCTGTAATAATAGAAGTCATTATCTTCTTTAAATTGACGGTAGTTTCTTCTAAAATTTCTCTTATAGAAATATACATCATCGTAATCAAAAACACCTCCGATATTAATATCAATATCTATGTTGTCGTTATAATATACGTCATCTCCACAGTACTCATCGAATTTTACATTTCCATAAAATCTTGGATTTCCCCAACGATCGTATCTAATTGTTAAATTACCTACTTTAGATAATTGTCCAAAACGATACCTTATATAAACACTACCAATTCGTTTTACATTTCCTCTGCTATCATAGTTTATAAAAGTATTACCTACACGTCTTACTCTACCTTTGAAGTCACGTTCAATTCTAACACCACGGTTTACTCTAGTACGTCTACCATAATAGTCTACATATCTCGTGTTTTTATAGTGAGTGTTAAAGTCAAAATCACCATTTAAAAATACATGAAATTGTACCCCTCTTTCTACGAAGGTAACTACATCGTCATAGCGATTTGTAACCCCAATTTTGCTAGTTGATTTGTTTGTGTTATTAGCGTTTACTGTTGCTAATGACATGATTGCTAATAAAAAAAGTATCCCTGTTCTCATAATTGCTAATTTTAGGGTTATGCTTACTCTGTTCGCTTTTCGGCTTCCGCGTTTGAAGTGTAATTTTCAAAGAGCGTGCCAAAAAAATGAAGAAACAAGTTATCGTGACTTTTTAAGAGAAGAAATGTGTTTTTATTTATTTGATAATGAGTTGTTTGATAAATTTTACAAAAATATTTTATGAGTACTTGTAAAAAGCTCTATATTTATACGACACACTTGAAAAATTTAGATTTACCAATGATTGATGCAATTGAGAAAAACTTACAAAGAGGAGTTAAGTTATTAAATTCTATTACCGATGAACAATATAGTGATAAGAATGTTCCTCCTTATTATTCAAGTATAGGAGCAAACATGCGTCATATTTTAGATGTTTTTGCGTGCATTTTTAGTGGTTTAGATACAAATTGTGTTGATTTTTCTAATAGAGAGCGTAATCAATTAGCGGAAGAAAAAACAGCGGCAGGTATTGAATACTTTAATAGTGTAATTTGCCAATTGCATTCTTTGAATCCTGATGATTTCAATAAAATTATTTCTGTTACTGATGATTTGGGAACTGGTAAAGTAACTACTAATTATACTTTAGCGAGTGCTTTGGCTCAAGCTCATAGTCATGCAATACATCATTTTGCAAGTATTGGTTTTATTATTAATCAATTAGATATAGAACTACCAGATCCTGATTTTGGTTATAATCCAACAACACCTAAGAGAGCTGTCTCTTAAGTGTTGAATTTGTTTTTATCTTTGGATGTATACCCATCCTTTTTGTGTTTTACTTAATGTATCGTTACCAAACTTTAAAGTGTAGAAGTAAGTTCCAACTGGTAAATCATCGTTAGTATTTACTGTAGCTCTTCCAGAAGACTTTCCATTCCAATCGTTTTTATAATCAGTTGTTTTGTAAACTAGATTTCCCCATCTGTTGTAAACTTCTAATTCGCTTTTGTTATACTGCTCTAATCCTTCGAATACTAAAGTTTCGTTAGTGCTATCTCCATTAGGAGTGAATATGATGTTTACATCATCTAACTTACCATCAGTAACTCCAGCACCTATAGTAATGATTTCATAATCATTAGGGATAAACTCGTTAGAAGTTACCTGACCAGAAGTTAAGTTACCTGATACATCACTACTTCCAAGGTCCATCCATTTGTTTTCAGTTTTGCTCCACCCAACAACTTTTAATTCTTCTACGTTATTAGTTATAGCTGTAATATCACTTTGACTATCCCAAGTTAATGTAACTGTTGTTTTGTTAGTTCCTTTTAAGTTCCAAAATTCTAATTGACTAATGTTTTCTATAAAAGCTTGCTTTTGATTTGTAACAAAAGTTTGACTTAAAGTAGTTGATGAATTAGGGTCTTCATTAAAATAAGCTCCTTTAAAAGTAGTGTTTTGGTTTTGAGCAGGAACAATCATTGGTCTTAATTTGTTGTCAGCTCCAATAGGAAAAACAAATTCTTCAGTTCCAGAAACAGCAGCATATCCATCAACATGTCTGTTATCATCTTCACCAGCATAAAAATCATGTTGAATAAAATCTAAAGAAACATTAGCATTTGATTTTGGAGTAACAACCTTTCCATTTATAAAGCTTAATTCATTAGTTACTCCTAAAGAGTTTTTAAGTTCTACATTATTAGTAGCATCTATTTCTACATTTTGAAAAGTAGCTTTGTTACTTCCAGAAACAGTTATTGTTTCATTATTGCTGTAAAAACCAGCTAAACCTTCATTGTTATTGTCAAGAGTACCATCATTAGTTAAATTAGTATGAAAACCAACGCTAGCGTTTGTGTGCATTTTTACATTACCAAAGTTGTGAAATGCAGTTTGAGCACCTACAGAATATGTAAATAATAATACGGCTATTTTAGTTATTGTTTTCATAATTATTGATTTAAAATGGTTATTGTTATGTAAATGTTTCTTTGTATTTACACTTCAAAGATGCTTCAAATCAATAAGGATTAATGGCGGTTTTAGTTGAACTGTGTTTTTCTGCCGATTAACGAATTTGACTAGAAAAAATAAGGTCAAAAAAATACCATTTAACGTACGTTAAATGGTATTCATATAAGTTTTAAATATTTTAAAATTATGTTGAAGTTGTTCTATCTTTGGATATAAACCCAACCTTTTTGTGTTTTACTTAATGAATCGTTACCGAATTTTAAAGTGTAGAAATAAGTTCCAACTGGTAAATCATCATTAGAGTTTATTGTAGCTCTTCCCGATGATTTTCCTTTCCAATCGTTTTTATAATCAGATGTTTTGTAAACAATGTTTCCCCACCTGTTATAAATTTCTAACACATTTCTATTGTATTGTTCTAATCCTTCAAAGACTAAAGTTTCATTTGTACTATCTCCATTAGGAGTAAATATGATATTTACATCATCTAATTCACCATCAGCAACTCCAGCACCTATAGTAATGATTTCATAATCATCAGGAATAAACTCGTTAGAAGTTACTTGACCAGAAGTTAAGTTACCTGATACATTACTATTTCCAAGATTCATCCATTTGTTTTCAGTTTTGCTCCAACCTACAACTTTTAACTCAGCAACATTATTGGCTATAGCAGCAATATCACTTTGGTTATCCCAAGTTAATGTGACTGTTGTTTTGTTTGCTCCGTTTAAATCCCAAAATTCAAGTTGACTTATGTTTTCTATAAAAACTTGCTTTTGATTTGTTAAAAATGTTTGAGTAAATGTAGTTGGTGAATTTGGGTCTTCACTAAAATAAGCACCTTTAAAAGTAGTGTTTAGGTTTTGAGTAGGAATAATCATTGGTCTTAATCTATTGTCGTCACCAATAGGGAAAATAAATTCTTCAGTTCCAGAAACAGCAGCATATCCATCAACATGTCTGTTATCATCTTCGCCAGCATAAAAATCATGTTGAATAAAATCTAAAGATATACTAGTATCCGATTTTGGAGTGATAACCTTTCCATTTATAAAGCTTAATTCATTAGTGATTCCTAAAGAACTTCTAAGTTCTAAATCGTTATTAGTATCTATCTCTACATTATAAAAGATAGCCTTATTATTTCCAGATACTATTCTTGTTTCATTATTACTATAAAAACCAACTAATCCAACATTGTCATCATCAAGAGTACCATCATTAGTTAAATCAGTATGAAAACCAATGCTAGCGTTTGTGTGCATTTTTACATTACCAAAATTGTGAAATGCAGTTTGAGCACTTATAGAATAAGTAAATATTAATATGGTTATTTTAATTATCGTCTTCATAATACCACTGTATTAAATCTTCATTTAGTTAAAAACCACATGGTTGTCGTTTTGTAACTGTCCTCATTACACAGAGATGCATAATTCCTACGTATGCTTCAAAATTGCTATGATTCAATTAAGTTTGAGACATAGATTGGTTGAAGTATATCTTTCTTCTGGCTAGTGGATTCGTCTTTATAATAAGGTTTTACTGTTTTTTTAACGTATGTTAAAAGATATTCCAGTTAAGTATTAACTGAATTTCAAACACAAAGCATATGTAATAATTATGATAACACCCGCATGTTATTATAGTTTTTCTATATACTTTCAGACGAAAATATTTTAATAGTTAGGTAAACTATTCTTGAAGTAGTAGTAGGTTTATGTGCATTAAATGTTATAATTTTTTTAAGAGGATTAAACTTTTAATTTTGAAGCTGCAAAAGTAATATGTTTTTTTGAGACTCTTGCGCTTTTATTTGTTAAAATTTTGTTTAACTAATAGATCTTTAACTAGTTAAGATTGTGTGTTGTGTAAATTGATGCTAAAAATTATGTTTATTTATAAGCTGTGTAAATTACTAATAAATCTTCGTTTAAAACATCATTTCTCCTAGCAGTAGGTCCTATTGTTCCCAAAGAATAGGCTACATTAAGTCTAAATCCATTTGATAAAAAAGTATTTAAAGAAGCTGTAATCTTCCCTAAATCATCACCGTTTTGACTTCCATATCTAATTCCTATACAATTTGAATTAGAAGCATAACGGGAGATGTCATTTATCGAATTTCCGTGTCCCCCAACATAGATAACTTGTTGTGTAAAAGGCGCCCCAGTGTCTCTTACAAAACCATTCATTGTCCCGAATGAATTATTAATCCATGCATTGTTGTTTCCAACCCCATTATCATTATCAATATTAGCTGACTCAACATTTGCGTGAGCTGTAAATGTTATTTGTGAAGGTTGAAAAGGTAGTCCTGTTATATCTTGCGTAAATGTAGCTGAACCTCCGCCAGGACCGTTAATAATAAATGAACCAACAAAAACAGTAGGGCCTAAATAAACTCCTCCGTTAGCTCCTGTGGTTATTTGATTATCGGTTTCAGCTGCAATTAATTCTTTTTTTTCAACAACACCAGTTGCTGTTGCTGTTAAAATGTTATTATTAGTGGTAACTGTAGAGATGTCCCTAACTCTAAGTTTACCATTAACATCTAAACGTTCAGTAGGTGCGTCAGTATTTAAACCAACGTGTCCATTGTTGTTTAAAATGTTGAATGTTTCATCATGCCATGTACCATCATTTCTAGTGATGTAAAAGGCATCAGTATTTCTTCTTCCGAAAGCAAATTTTGCTACTCCGGCATTTTCAAAAGTAAAGGTATTAAATCCACCATCAGTGTCATTGAAATTAATATCGGGTTCTGTCCCTTGAACACGAATAATTCCAACCCCATCAGCTAAGTCTCTACTAATATGAAGAGGGCTAGTAGCTCCCGCTATTCCTAAGCCGACATATTGGTTTGATTGGTTTATTCTCATAGCCTCTATATTATTTGTCCTAAGTGCTAAATCTTGTCCGTCACTGGTTCCTAGGAAGTTAGTCGTAGAATTTGTTCCAGCATTACCAGTTAATGACCAAAAATTATTAGCTAATGATAACCAAGTTGTTCCATCCCATACTTTTATGGTGTTTGGTGCTGTGCTTGTATCGAACCAAATATCATTTTCTACTGCAACTGGAGTAGGGGTGTTTGGATCTGTTGCAGAGGTATAAACATTATTGTTATTTACCGTGTTTACAGTTCCTTTTTTATCAACTACATTGATTTCTTGAGATTGTGTTGAAATGGTAAATGTTAACAATAAAATTGTAACTATAAACTTTAGTATGTTACTAGAGTGAATCATAAATTTTTAAACAATGTTTATTTTTAATGATTATAAATTAAATTCCCCAAAATGTGATTGCATTTTGTTCTATTTCTTGTATTTGTGCTGTTGTAATGTCTCTGTTGTACATTATAAATTCTGTAAAACTAGTTCTTGCGTGATTTCCTGTTTGATTACCATTGGCCCATCCAATTGTAAAATCTTCTGTCCGGGTACACCTACCATTATTGTAAACTCCATTAAATCGCTGTGTTCCCCCAGAACGAGCAATTGTATTGGTGTTTGTTTTCATAAAAGTATATATTTCCCAAACATTATTGTTTGAATTATTGATAAAAGAACGTGTGGCATTACAGCAAACACCGGGATCAAAATAAAGCCTTCCATTACCCCAATTTATGTGAGTGGCCCATCTATTGGCGTTAGTTAATACACCAAAAGAGTGTTGATAATTATTTGTAGCCCTTGCTATTGTAATTACTGTTCCTTCATCTCCAGCATTGGTAACATCTTGAATTCCGTTAGGTGTATCAATAAGTAAATGGTCATTTGATCCATCTCCTTGAAAATAAGGATTACTTGTGTCTGGATAAAATCGAGGTTGTCGATTTCTTGTTGTTTGAATAGCGTCTCTGCCTAATCCACTTTGATCGTACCATGTGTGGATAAAAACATTGCTTCCGCCTCGCCAAGCATTTATAGCAGCTATGTCTACAATATCATTATCTCCCCATGTAAAGTCTTGCTCAGCATTATCTCCAGCTCTTCTTAGTCTAACTAAAGGACCATTATAGTCGCTTTCAATAACTCTCATTGAAAAAGCAAAACTGATATTTCCTAAATTTTCATCAAGTATATGATGAGGCTTCATTGTAGGAAAGTTATTGTATTTTACTATTTGGCTGTAAGTAAAGGAGTAAATACAACAAAAAAAGAATAAAATAATTTTTTGTTTAATCATAATATTTGATTTATCTCCTTAGATCTCCTGTTAAATGAAAAGTATTGGTACTTGTTGCTACTAATCCAGCACCTGCATCTCTGCCAGCTGTAATAAACCTTGAAAGTCTATTTAAAATGGTAACTCCTCCAGCCCCACTTATAGTAACTCTTCCATTACCAGTTTGATAGATGCTTATGTTGTATCCAATAGGTAAACCTGTAGGTACTGTAAGTGTAACGTTTGAAGCACTATTAAAAGTGATTACTTTTCCATTGTCAGAAGCAACTAATGTGTAATTTGAGGTTTTATTATCTACTGAAGCTAAATTTAAATCTACCCAGTCTGTTGCAGTACCTGTAGAAGATAAAACTTGACCAGATATTCCTTCATCTCCATCTTTATCTTTAAAAGTTCCATCTAATTGCATGTTGTTAGTAATATGCAAACTCTCATTGGGTGTATTGTTACCAACTCCTAATCGATTATTGATATTGTCCCAGAATAGATTAGTGTTGTTTTCAGTAAGTTTACCATCTGTTCCCGCAAAAAATATAGAACCTGTAGTACCAGTATGTGCTATGTCTACCCAAGTTGTCCCGTTCCATATATTTATTGAATTTGGACTAGTACTAGTGTTAATCCAAATGTCGTTTTCTACTGCTACAACTGTAGGGGTATTAGGGTCTGTTGTAGCTGTAAATACATTGTTGTTATTAATGGCTTTTATAGTTCCTTTATTGTCAACTACACTAACTTCTTGAGCATTGATTTTTAAAGAGAAAAAAATCAATGCTAAAGTTAGAGTCAATTTTAGAAAACCACTATTAACCATTAAAAATTATTATTTAATGTATTGTATTTCAATAACATCTCCGTTGTACATAGGTAATTCGGTAGCGCTAAAGTTTATTGTAACGGCATCAGCAGCAACTGAAAAGTCAGTTCCAAATCTTAATTTTACACCATTTCTATATACAAATAATTTAGCAGCAGTAGTTGCAGCTGTTAAAGTTGGTAAACCAGTTACTGCAACGACGACATTAGCAGTAGCATTTCCAGCCCCATCAGGAGTACCAGAACCAGCAGCACTTTGAGTGTATTCAACTCTAATACCATCAACTTTTAATAAGTCAGATAATTGCATTTTTTGAACTGCACCTGAAGCTTCATCTCTAATTAACACAGTAAAACCTGTACCAACATTACCATGAGCCTCACGATCTACAGCATTAGTAGAAGCAGTACTAGCGTCAGTAACTAATTGTAAACCATCTAAAGCAAATTCTTTAGCAGCGTCAGCAGTAATATAAGTGTTATCAGTTAACACACCTCCTAATTGCCAAGTAGTAACTACACCACCAGAAGGAGTTGTATTTGTGAATGAAGTTAAACCATTTACAGCTTGTAAATACTTAATAGTACCTTTATTGTCTACTAATTTTACCGCAGTATTTGATGAGTTTAACGTAGCATTTGCTTGCTTGGTGATATCACCTGTAGTTGTCTGTGCATTCACAGTACCAATAGCTAATAAACCAATGGCGGCTAATGCTAATTTAAATTTGTTCGTAATTGTCTTCATAATTGTTTTAAGATTTATATATAGGGTTTAATAAAATTGAACTATTCTTATTTGGTCACCCTGATAGCAAACTGCTTCAGGTTCTATTTCTATAGTTGTATTGTTTACAACAGTAAAATCTATTCTTACACCGTTTCTATAAACATTTACTTTTTTAGAATCGCTTATAAGTATAGATGGGGTAAATTGTAGTTGTCCGTCTGTAGCAACTATTTCTGTGACTTCTTCTCTAAAGAAACCTGAAGAAGGTACTTTTCTTAACTGTCCAGTGGTTTTATTAACAGTTACTATGTCGTCTTGGGTTGTATCACCATCTTGTAAACCTATGATTGAAAGTGTGTTTACAGCAGATGCTTCTATAATTGTTGGTTTGATTAAAACTCCACCTAGTTCTATTGTTGTACCAGAACCATTTGTTGTAGCAGCTAATCCGTTATTTGCATTAATATTTAAACTTGTACCAGAACCACTACCAGCAGCTACCCAATTTGTCCCATTGTATGCATAAATCCTACCATTACTTTGGTCTACGTATACATCACCTGCTATAGGTGTTAAAGAAGGATTAAAAAGAGGAGGTCCATTACCTCTTGTTGGGTTAGAATCTATTCTAATCCATGTGGTTCCATTCCAGATACTAACTGCATTATTTTTTGAACTGTCAATCCAAAAATCACCTGTGTTGTTACTAGTAGGAGCTGTTCCAGAAGTTGTTACATTTATCCCAGTACTAGTTCCGTTATTACACAAGTTTTCCCAAGTAGTTCCATTGAAAAAGAAAACACACTTTACATCGGTATTATATACTAATGCACCTTCAAGTGGTGTTATACTATTCATAACAGAAGTACTAACTCTACTAATTACTAAAACTTTATCTGGGCTTTCTAATTCTAATACAGAACTTGGATGTATTACCGAAGGATTGTCCCCAATTTTTACTTGAGCGTAAAAAGGGATTTGAATGATTAAGAGAAGTATTAAAGAGATTTTTACCTTCATACTTTTGGGGGTTAGTATTACAATAATAACTAAATTTTTTGTTAAAAAAAAATAAATTTAACCAGAAAAACCTTGTTTTATTCTTTTGACACAGAGTTTTTTAAAAGGTCACAAAGGTACATTAACTTTTGTTTAATTTAGCAATATATTTAGTGTAATTGACTAGTTTTTTAACGTCTTTAAGTAAACCTATTGTGGTTCTGTATGGTACGTTTTTTTGGTCGTGATTATATCTTGCTATTTTGTTTAATTGTGTCCAATGTTTTCTAATTTCTTTTAATGCTTGAAAGTAATTAATATTCTCTGAATCATAGATATGAGTGGGTTCTGCTAAAATTCCATTCAACTCTAGAATCTTAAAATCCCCGTTTTCTACATCACTAAAAGAATTGTATTTAAGGTCTAATCTTCCATAAAACCAATCGTTAGATTGATTGTTTAATTTATTGAAAGTAGCTTCAAGTTTTTCTGAAATAAGATGATTTCCGTTGATAAAACGAGTTCCTTTTGAATGATTTCCAATAGATGATAATTTTATCTTTTTACCTTTTGAAATGATTTTTTGTAAATCTATATTCTTTGAATTCTCTTTAACTAGTTCTAAATAAATTTTAGCTCTATTATCTTTTTTTATGAGTTCTTCGATAGTTGATGTTCCATCACCAATAACATGTAAAAATTCTTTTAAAGTGATAGAGGTAATTTTACCTTTCTTCTCATTTGGTAATCGATGATAAAAGATTCCACATTCGTTTTCTTCAGTTAAAAATTCTTGAATTAAAATGTCTATTGGGTACTTTTCTAAATAGCTAATTAAATTGTCTTTATTCTCAATTTTCTTAACTAATAAGCCTCTAAAACCAATATCAGGCTTAGCTATTAAAGGATATGTTATTTTGTTGTTGTTAACTGCTTTTAATGTGTCTTCTATATTTGAATTAGCCTTATGAAATATCGTTTTTGGTAAATATTCCTGAGGTAATAATTGAAGTGTTTTGTGTTTAGATTCTGTTCCAATTCCAGAATTTTCAATACCAGGGTTGGTTGCTGTGTAGAAAACTAAACTACCAGCTTTTACTCCATGATAAAAAGCAAAAGGGATGTTGGGAATATAGAACATGTAAGAAGGCCAATGTTCCCAATTTAAGAGCTTTGTTAATTTAATATTTGACTTCAATTTATTTTTGAAATAGATTGTCTAAGAAAGCTTTTATAGTTCTAAATCCATAGTAAACGGTAAATAAAATTAAAAAACCACCTAGCGTTAGTAGTGTATAGGCTATATAATTTTTAGGGCTCTCAGTAAAAACCCGTAAAGCTTTGAATCCAATACTTAAAACTATTGGAGATACAATTAATAATCCAAGTAGAATTAAGAATCGTTTTACTACTTTGTCAAAAGTTGTAGTTTTAGTCATTATCAAAATTTTTAATAGCTTCTTTTACACTTCCGTATTTTTCTAGTAACTGACTTGCCGTTTTTTTGTCGATGTTTAGTTCAGAAACTAACATGTTTTCTCCGCGATTTACAAGTTTGTTGTTAGACAATTGCATATTAACCATTTTATTACCTTTTACTTTTCCAAGTTGAATCATGGTAGCAGTTGAAAGCATGTTTAAAACTAATTTTTGAGCTGTTCCTGCTTTCATTCTAGAACTTCCTGTGACAAATTCTGGTCCTACAACAACTTCTATAGGGAATTTAGCTGTTAATGCTAAAGGGCTTTTTTCGTTACAAGTAATACAGCCTGTGACTATATTGTTTTTATTACAATTTTCTAAAGCTGAAATTACATAAGGAGTAGTTCCAGAAGCAGCGATACCAATTACAATATCTTTTTCTGAAATGTTGTAATCAACTAAATCTAACCATCCTTGTTTTGTTGAATCTTCTGCAAATTCTACAGCTTTTCTGATAGCTGTATCTCCACCAGCAATTAATCCAACTACTAAATCATGAGATACACCAAAAGTTGGAGGGCATTCACTAGCGTCAACAATTCCTAAACGACCACTAGTCCCAGCACCTATATAAAATAATCGTCCACCTTCTTTTAATTTTAAAACTATTTGTTCAGTTAGTTTTTCAATTTGTGGTAATGATTTTTCAACTGCTAAAGGTACAGTTTGGTCTTCCTTATTTATGTTGAATAATAATTCAGAAATATTCATTTTTTCTAAATCATTATAGTTTGAATCTTGTTCTGTTGTTTTGGTGAATTTCATAATTCAAATTTACTAATTATAAACTTTTGAAAGCTATAAAAAATAAAGCTATTTATAGATGTTTAAATGGAAGATAGGAGAGAAGGTTGGAAGAGTATTTTGTTTAAATAAAAAAAGCAGATGAAATCTCATCTGCTTTTTAAATTTATTTATTGCTGTGTTATTAAATACTAGCTAAAATAGTATTTAATGTTTCACTTGGACGCATAATATCGTCAGCTAAATTATCAATAGGCTCGTAGTATCCACCAATATTAACTTCTTTACCTTGAACTGAGTTTAATTCATTTACAATTGTATCTACATTTGTAGCTAATTTTTCTGCCACAGGAGTAAATTGAGCTTTCAATTCGGCATCTTTATCTTGAGCAGCTAATGCTTGTGCCCAGTACATACCTAAGTAAAAATGAGAACCTCTATTGTCTAGTTCACCAGTTCTTCTAGAAGGACCTTTTTTATTATCAAGTAACTTATCAGTAGCATCATCTAATGCTTCTGCTAACACTTTTGCTTTGCTGTTGTTGTTTGTTTCTCCCAAGTGTTCTAAAGAAACAGCTAAAGCTAAAAATTCACCTAAAGAATCCCAACGTAAGTGGTTTTCTTCAACTAATTGTTGAACGTGTTTAGGAGCAGATCCTCCAGCACCAGTTTCAAATAAACCTCCACCATTCATTAAAGGAACAATAGAAAGCATTTTGGCAGATGTACCTAATTCTAAAATAGGGAATAAATCTGTTAAGTAATCACGTAATACGTTACCTGTAACAGAAATTGTGTTTTTTCCTTCTTTTACTCTTTCTAAAGTGTATTTAGTAGCTTCTACTGGAGATAATATTTTTATTTCTAAACCAGTTGTGTCGTGGTTTGGTAAATATTTTTCTACTTTTTTAATAATTTCAGCATCATGAGCTCTGTTTTTTCCTAACCAGAAAACAGCAGGTGTTTGAGTAGCTTTAGCTCTTGTTACAGCTAACTTTACCCAATCCTGAATTGGAGCGTCTTTTGTTTGACACATTCTCCAGATATCACCTTCTTCTACATTGTGTTCTAATAAAACAGCTCCGCTAGCATCAATTACTTGAACCTTACCGTTAGAAGCAATTTGGAAAGTTTTATCGTGAGAACCGTATTCTTCAGCTTTTTGAGCCATTAAACCAACATTAGGAACTGTTCCCATTGTTGTTGGGTCAAAAGCACCATTTTTTATGCAGAAATCGATAGTTTCTTGATATAATCCAGCATAAGAACTATCAGGAATTACAGCTTTAGTATCTTGTTGTTTTCCTTCTTTGTTCCACATTTGTCCTGAAGTACGAATCATTGCAGGCATTGAAGCATCAATAATAACATCAGAAGGAACGTGTAAGTTGGTAATTCCTTTATCAGAGTTAACCATGGCTACATCTGGGTTGTTAGCATAAATAGCGTCAATATCAGCTAGGATTTCAGCTTTTTTATCAGCAGGTAATTCTTCAAGGTTACTTAATAAATTACCAAATCCATTATTTACATCTACACCAATTTCTTCAAAAGTTTGTCCATGTTTAGCGAATAAATCTTTAAAGAAAACGCGAACAGCGTGACCAAAAATGATAGGGTCTGAAACCTTCATCATTGTAGCTTTCATGTGTAAAGAAAATAATAAGCCTTTTTCTTTAGTGTCTTTTACTTGTTCTTCTAGGAAAGTTAATAAAGCTTTTTTGCTCATTAATGAAGCGTCAATTACTTCTTCTGCTAATAATGAAACTTTCTCTTTTAAAACAGTTTTGTTTCCGTTTGAATCTGTATGAACAATTTGTACGTCAGTAGCTGCTGGAACTGTTGTTGATTTTTCACTGTGAGCAAAATCTCCATCGGTCATAGTTGCTACATGAGTTTTAGAGTCTGAACTCCATGCTCCCATTGAGTGAGGATTCTTTTTTGCGTAATTTTTTACAGCTTTAGGAGCTCTACGGTCAGAGTTACCTTCACGTAAAACTGGGTTTACTGCAGATCCTTTAACTTTGTTGTAACGTGCTAAAATTGCTTTTTCTTCTTCTGTATTGGCCTCTTCTGGGAAGTCAGGTAAAGCATATCCTAAGGCTTGTAATTCTTTGATAGCAGCTTTTAACTGAGGTACAGAAGCAGAAATATTAGGTAGTTTTATAATGTTAGCTTCAGGTTTCTTAGCTAAATCTCCTAAAAAGGCTAAAGCATCTTCTACTTTTTGTTCTTCTGTTAGATAATCTGAAAAGTTAGCAAGAATCCTTCCTGCTAAAGAAATATCTTTAGTTTCTATCTCTATGTTAGATGATTTTGTAAATGCCTTTACAATTGGTAAAAACGAACGTGTAGCTAACGCTGGAGCTTCATCCGTTTTTGTGTACATAATTTTAGCAGTCTTGTTCATGTTTATAGATAAAAAATTAAATTAATTTTGAAGTGATGCAAATTTAAGAATTCGGAATGAGTTTTTTGATGCTAAAATGTTATTAATTAGCTTGTTTTATTGCGAATATGATAAAATAAAAAAGAAAGATGCTGTTTTTGTTATTAAAAACAAAAGCCATATCAAACAATTTCTTGTCTAACATGGCTTTCTTTTGAAATAGTATTTGCACTGACCTGTATTGCTACATCGTCAAATAAAACAGTGTTTATGTTATTTCCTTAGAAATTACTGCTTAACTATTTTCAAATCGAAACATAATTTTTATAAATATTCCTTTATAAATTTTAATGTTTCTTTTGCTTTTAACGAACTCTAAAGTTAAATGTATTTAATAATTACTTATAACCAAATAATTATAAATTATGAAATAACTTATAATCATCATTAAATTGATATTGTCTACTTGCTTTAAAGTGTTTAAAAGCTTTATATAAAGAACGTTACTTTATAAGTTTATTTTAAATTATATATAGTAGTAACTATTTCTATTTAAGAATAAACTCTGTTCAAATATATGATGCAATTTTCTTGAAATAAAATATTTAATAGTTTAAATATCAACAAGATATAAACGTTGGTTATTAACATTTGTGAATAAAAAAAGCATTCTGTTTAAACAAAATGCTTTTTAATTTCTTTTGGAAAGAAAAATTCTTAGTTTCTTCTTTCTTTAATTCTTGCTTTCTTACCAGTAAGACCTCTAAAGTAGTAGATACGAGCTCTACGAACTTTACCTCTCTTATTAACTTCAATTTTTTGAATAGCAGGTAAGTTTACAGGGAAAATACGTTCAACACCTATAGTACCAGACATTTTTCTGATAGTAAATGTTTCAGAAGTACCTGAACCTCTTTTTTGAATTACTACTCCTCTAAAGAACTGAGTACGTACTTTTTCTCCTTCTCTAATTTCGTAATACACTGTAATAGTGTCTCCAGCTGAAAACTCTGGTAATTCGTTTTTTGTTACAAATTCTTCTTGAACAAATTTTACTAAATCCATTTTAATAAATATTTATATGGTTGTATAAAAGCAACATTCACGATTTTCGTCAGAGGTTGATTTTTGTGGCTGCAAATTTAAGACTTATTTTCTAATAATTAAACTCTAATTGTTAATTATTTTTTTGTTAGCTTTTTTCAATTCGCTTTTAATAAAGAGTTGGCTTAACGTTAATTAAGCGGTAAATATTTAAAAATACTTAAAGTTAATTTGATGTTTTTAGAATACTCTATGGATAGCTTTATGGTAATAATTTAAAGTATTGTTGTTAAGCTGAAAATAGGATTAATTTTTTTTGAGTTAAAAAGATAAAAAGGTAATAATTGTATTATACCCTAAAATTTTAATTATAAAATAAGTCCGAATTTACGTAAAATAAGTCCTAAAAACTGAAATAACTCCTAAAACACGTTATAGGATTCCTTTGTAAATAAAAGCTTTACTGTGCTTTATACTTTTGTTGGTCAATTGTTAAAATAATTTAGTAAAAGTATTTATTTTATGAACTATAGTAGAGCTGTTTTTTCTAGTGTTAGATTAAAAAAACAAAAGCATATCCTAGGGGATTTATTCTTATCAGTAAAAAAACAAGTGTTTTTTATTTATGGAGTGTTTTTTTTAAGCTCATTTTTTTTAGTCAGCTTGTTTAATAAACTTTCACTTCACTTATATATAAATAAGTTTCATACTCCTTTCTTCGATTTCTTTTTTAAATATACAACACATTTAGGTGATGGAATCATGTTTGGTGTTTTAGTTCTTCTTTTCTTTTTTATAAATAAAAGAATGTCTTTAGTTTTTTTAACAAGTGGAGTCTTAACCCTTGTTATAACTCACTTTTTTAAGAAAATAATATTTAAAGGGGTACCAAGACCAGTTGGAGCTTTAGGAGAAGAAAGTTTATATTTAATTAAAGGGGTGAAAATGGCGTATTGGAATAGCTTTCCTTCTGGTCATACAATTACAGCCTTTGCTATTTTTACTATTCTGTGTTTATATTTTAGAAAAAGCGGCTTACAATATTTATGGTTAGGATTAGCTTTAATAGCTGGTATGTCTAGAGTGTATCTTTCTCAACATTTTTGGATTGATATTTTTGTAGGATCGATTGTAGGGATTTTGATAGGTTTTGTAAGTATGGGGTTATTTTGTTCAAAAAAAGCAAATTAAGTTAATGGAATGGTCATATAAAAATATGACAATAGTACTTATAGTTTTAGGAACTTTACTAAGACTTTTTTTAGGTGGAGTTTTGGAGTTTGGAAATGATGAAGTCTATTATTGGTTGTATGCAAAGTATCCTGATTTAAGTCATTTTGATCATCCTCCTATGGTTGGTTTTTTTATTCAGTTTTTTACAGGGAATTTATATTTTGATTCAGAGTTTTTTATTCGATTAGCAGCAATTATACCTACAAGTATAAATATGTATGTTATTTTTTTAATAGGAAGTTATATTAAAAATGAAAAAGTAGGTTTTATCGCTGTACTATTATATCACTTACATATTTATGGTTTTATAATTGCTGGAACATTTATACTTCCCGATTCTCCATTAGTTTTCTTTTGGTTGTTGAGTTTTTATTTTTTTATTCAGGCTTTACCTCAAGTGTCTAGTAAAGAATTAAACAATAAACTTCTTTTGGCATTTTTCTTTGCGGCTTGCGCTATTTATTCTAAGTATCAGGCTGTTTTTTTACTACTTGGTGTAGCTTTATATGTTGTTTTCTTCTCAAGGTCTTGGTTGAAAAATATATGGTTATATGTAGGGTTTATTTTTCCTTTGGTAGCTATTGGTTTAATATTTTACTGGAATTATGAGAATGACTTTATTAGTTATAAATTTCATAATAAAAGAGTGTCATTGTTTAGTTTAGATTTTAATGTCAATTCTTTTATAAGGGAAGTTTTAGGGCAGTTTATTTATAACAACCCATACATAGTTGTTACTTTTATATTGGTGTTGATTGCTTTTTTTAAGAAAAAGTTTACTTTTAATAAATCTACACAATACTTTTTCTATTTGTGTAGCATTCCGTTAATTTTAACTACAATCTATCTTTCATTATATAGAAACACACTACCGCATTGGTCTGGGGTTGCCTATGTTACATTGTTACCAATTATAGCATTGTTTATTGTAGATAAAAAGAATATCATAAAGAGATTATTAGTTGGTGTAACTGTACTTTCAATATTATTGATTGTGGTTTCACAAGTAATTAATAGAGGAATAATGTTATCTGTAGATACTACATTAGAAAAAGAAAAATTAGGAAAGAATGATGTTTTATTAGATATGTATGGGTGGGAGCAGGCTTCTAAAAAGCTATTAATGATTTTTAAAGAATATGATTTGAACCAAATTCCTATTGTATCGAATAATTGGTATCCAGCTGCACATATAGATTATTATATAGCTAGACCAAATGGTATGAAGGTATATGGGCTTGGAACTTTAGATAAAATACATAAGTATTATTGGATTAATAAAGAAAATTCAAAATTAGGAAATGAAGTTTTGTATATAACTGATGGTAGAAATTTTAAAGATCCCAGAGATTTATATGCAGATGAATACCAAAATATTTCAATAATAAAAGCTGTCCCGATAGAAAGAAAAGGAATTATTGTAAAGTATATATTTTTATATAAGATGTCTAAGGCTTAGGTTGATAGTTAGTACAGTAATAGACCCAAAATTTACGAACTTCCTTGTTGTTATAATGAAGTATTATAGGTTCTAGTTCGGTGACAGTGTTAAAATATGGGAGGAGTTTTTTAGGTATGTCTCCTTTCATATTTTTGTTTTTAAAACGTTTGTCAGAATCTAGAAAAATAGCATTTTTATTATTTAATAAAGATAAATTGTCTCCCAGATAATCAAAGTGTAAAGCAGGTAAGCCAATAATATTTTGAGCATATACTTTTTCTTCCATAAAAAAGTTTAAGGCAGCTGAAGTCTTATACCCATCATCAGCAAAAATAAAAGTATCTGGAGTATATGTTTTTTGAATTTCTTTTGTTTTATTTGCTAATTCACTCCAGCCAACCCATGTATCATCACTTTTAATAGGAACTAAATAAAATAAAATTTGAAGGCTTAATAGTAAGTGTAATCCTATTGAAGAGATTACTTGGTACTTGACGAGTTTTTTGGAAATAAACATTCCTGCCAAAATAATTCCAGTGATGTAAGAAGGCATCATCCAGTTTAATTTAACCCAATAAATTGGAGAGATAGCAAAAAATCCAATAAATGTAGGGATAAAAAAGGCTAATAAAAACAATGTTTTATTACTAGGTAATTTGAATTTAGTGAGTGCTCTTTTTATGTATTTGGTAGTAAAAACAATAATAACTCCAAAAAGAATAGGTAATAGTAATAAAGTTTGGTGGCAAATAGCTCCTAAAAAATATTTAGGTGATAAGTTAAACTCAGAAATATCTCCAGTTCTATTAGAGGATTGAAAAACAAATGAAGCGAAATCATGTTGGTAATTCCACCACCAAATAGGAAGGGTTACTAAAGCAGAAATGACTAAACTAATCCATAGCCAAGGTGTTAAAAGTAATCTTCTATATTTATTAGAAAACAAAACAAAAGCTATCAATCCAAATTGTAATAATAAAGCTGTGTATTTACTATTAAAGGCTAGACCCATAGCGATACCTGCATAAATCCAATATGTTTTTTTGTTTTCAAAAATAGCTTTGAATAAACAAATAATACTAAGTGTCCAAAACAATAAAAGAGGTACATCTGGTGTTGAGTTAAAAGATAGTATTGAAATAAACAGCGTAGATGTTATAAGAATTATTGCGTTGTTTAATTTTTGCTTAGATAGAAATTTGGAAGCTAGTTTGTAAAAACAAATGAGAGTTAGCGAAGTAATGGTAAAATCGGCTAGTTTTACAATAAAAACAGATTTTCCAAAAACAAATGTAAAACCTCTTAAAATATATCCTATCATACCAGGATGATCGAAGTATGATAGGGATAAGTTTTCACCGTAAAAATGATAATAAGCATCTTGTGGCATTAGTCCCATAAAAGGAAGAAGGATTAGTCTGAATAACTGAAATCCAAGAATAATACTTATTATCGGATGCTGTTTGGTGAAATTGATAAGTTTAGTCATTTAAAAGATCTGGTCTAATTAGTTGTGTCCGCTCATATGCTTTTTCGTTTCGCCATTCTTCTATTTTTGGAAAATTACCTGACAATAATATGTCTGGAACTTTCATGCCTTCATATTCAGAAGGTCTCGTATATACAGGAGGCGATAGTAAGTTGTCTTGAAAACTATCAGTTAAAGCAGATTGTTCATCTCCTAATACTCCTGGGATTAATCGAATAACGGCATCACATAAAATTGCAGCAGCTAATTCACCTCCGGTTAAAACATAGTCGCCAATAGATATTTCTTTAGTGATATATTTATCACGAACTCGCTGATCTACACCTTTATAGTGTCCTGTTAAGATAATAATATTTTCTTTTAATGACAAAGAATTTGCCGTAGCTTGATTCAAAGTTTTGGCATCTGGAGTCATGTAGATAATTTCATCGTATGTTCTCTCTGCTTGAAGTTTTTCAATGCATTTAGCTATAGGTTCAATCATTAAAACCATACCAGCGCCACCACCAAATTGCATGTCGTCTAGTTTTTTATAGGAACCAATTCCATAATCTCTTAAGTTATGAAAATGTACTTCGGCTAAACCTTTATCTATAGCGCGTTTCATCATTGAATGTTCAAACGGGCTTCTCAGTAGTTCTGGAGCTACAGTAATAATATCTATACGCATAGCTGCAAATGTACAAGAATTATAATTTCTTTTTTAAGAAATTCTTTGCAGAAAATTTAAATTTTCTCTTTAAAAGGTATCTCTTTTTTAAGTTCTTTCTTTTTTGTGTTTCCAGGAAAAGTTAATGAAGTACTCGAATACAATGTTCCAAAAGTTATATTAGCGTAATACACTTGAGAAATTGCATCTTCAATTTGTTGTGGTGATAATTCTTTTAGTGGATGTGTAAAAACTGACCATAAGATTTCATCTGAAAGTGCATACTTAACATCTAAAGCAGTATGAAAATTTGCAACTAATGAATTTAAAATTAATTCTTCCGTAAGTTGTTCTTTTTTGGCTATGGGAGAAATAATTCTCATTCGATTTGCTTTTTTGTCGGCTACACAAATCAGTATTCTGTTTTTATAAATAAATCTCCATGTATTGTTTTTACTTAAGAGACTATCAGAACTTTTAGTTATTATCTCATCTAGCTTTTCAATACTCATATTTTGAGCCTTGATTGTGTAACTAAAGAAAACTAAAAAAAAGAATACTAACTTCATGTGAAAACAGTTTTTAATAGAGTCGGAAAAAGATTGAAAAACTGACAGGTTAGCTTAGGATTCGGGAAATATTTTTTTAAATTTTTTAGGAAGTTCTTTTTTTATATTTATTAACTCATTTGTAAATGGATGTATGAACTCTAATGATGTGGCATGTAAATACAATCCTTTACCATTTAAAACAAATCCATCTATATAATATTCCTTATCACCAAGTATAGGGTTTCCTATAGAAAGTAGGTGTTTTCTTAGTTGATGTTTCCTACCTGTAGCTGGTTTGAGTTCTACTAAATTTAAGTATTTAAAGCGTGGAGAAGTATGCGTTTGAATGGTTTTATAATGTGTAAGAGCGTTTTTAGAATCGATAGGGTAGTTTATTTCTTCATTAATCTCCATTTTATCGATAGTAATTGCATGATATGTTTTTTGAATATTCTTTTTTTCAAATAATTGATTTAGTAAAGTAATACTTGAAGTTGTTTTGCCTATCAAAAGAAGTCCGCTGGTAGGGTAATCTAAACGATGAACTGGTCTCGGGCGTACAGCATCAAATAAAGCACTTTTTGTTAGGTTTTGTTCTAAAGAATTATCGATGGTAGCAAAAGAATTTCCACTGACTAAAATCCCAGAAGGTTTGTATACAATGGCTAAATGTTCATCTTCAAATAAAACTTCTAAAGAAAAATTGAATTTTTTAACTGTAGAATTTTGTTCGATTTTAAATAGCTCTATGGTTTCATTACCTCTAATGAATAGAGCAGTAGAAGCTAGTTTTCCATCAACAAAAACCAACTCTTTTTTTATGGCCTTTTTTATACCAGATTTTGTAGGAATAGTTTTAAATATTCCAACGGCATATTCTTGTAATCGAATAGGATTTTCTAATAAAGGTACTTTGTGTGTCTCTGATAGTGTCATTAAAACCCAACAGCTTTATCATCACCTCTAGGGTCAGCTCCTCCTTCTAGTTTTCCGTTGTTTAAAACTAAGATTCCTTCAACTTTACCAATAACTGGAGCATCCTCTTCGTTTAACGTATATCCAATTTTTTGTAGATCTTGTTTTACCGTTGTATCAAATTTATTAGGTTCCATCATTACAACATCTGGCAACCACTGATGGTGAAAACGTGGTTGATTCACAGCTTCTTGCATTCCCATTTTAAATTCATGTACATTTAAAATGGTTTGTAAAACAGAAGTAATAATAGTTGATCCTCCCGGAGTTCCAACGACCATCCATAACTTACCGTTTTTTTCAACAATGGTAGGAGTCATAGAACTTAACATTCTTTTTTCTGGTACTATTTCATTGGCTTTTGCTCCAATTAACCCAAACATATTAGGAACACCTGGTTTGCTGCTAAAATCGTCCATTTCATTATTTAAAAAGAAACCTAAATCTGAGCAGTATAGTTTAGAGCCATAAGCTCCATTAATAGTTGTAGTAACCGATACAGCGTTTCCAAATGAATCTACAATTGAATAGTGTGTTGTTTCGTTACTCTCAACCATTTGAATGCTTCCGTGTGATACATCTTTTGATGATGTTGGTTTTTCAAAAGAAAAATCGTTCATTCTATCTTTTGTGTATTCTTTACTAATTAATGTTTTCAATGGAATTTTCACAAAATCAGGATCTCCTAAGAAATGGCTTCTGTCTGCATAAGCTCTTCTTTCTGCTTCTGTAATTACTTGAATGGTTTTAGTAGCGTTATGTCCGTACTTGTCTAATTCATAAGGCTCAATAGCATTCATAATTTGTGCTAAACAAATTCCTCCACTTGATGGTGGTGACATTGATATTACTCTTAAATCATCGTATGAAAAAGTGATTGGTGTACGCCATTTAGCTTCGTATTTAGCTAAATCTTCTTCGGTCATAATTCCACCGTTGTCTTGCATAAATTTTACAAGACGTTTAGCAGTTTCTCCTTTATAAAATTCATCACGTCCATTTTTTAAAATACGTTCAAAAGTTTCTGCTAAAGCTGGATATTTAATAGTGTCGTTCTTTTTCCAGTTTTTATCAAAAATGATAGGTTCTTTATTGGCTTTTAAAAAATAAGGTTGGTATTTTTTTATTCTTTTTTCTTGTTTTTCAGTAACAATAACTCCTCGTTTAGCTAAAGCAATTACTGGAGTTAATATTTTAGACATTGGTAAGCTTCCAAATTTTTTATGAGCTTCAAAAACTCCTGCCATTGTACCAGGAATTCCAACTGCCATAGCACCTAAAGTACTTTTGTTTTTAATAATGTTACCTTCTTCATCTAAAAACATATCTTTTGATGATGCTAGTGGTGCTTTTTCTCTATAATCTAAAGCTCCAATTTCTCCATCATTTTTTCGATACACCATAAAACCACCACCGCCAATATTTCCTGCATATGGATAAGCTACAGCTAAAGCTAATTCAGTTGCAGCCATTGCATCAAAAGCATTACCTCCTTGTTTAAGAATGTCTGAGCCAATTTTAGAAGCTTCTTCACGAGCAGAAACAACCATAGCTTTGTCGGTAATTAAACCTGTAATTTTTTCTTTTTCTTTAGGTGTTGTTTTACAACTAACAATACTAATTAATGAAAGAGCGATTAGAAATGTTTTTTTCATATGTTTAAGCAGTCTGATTTAGTTTTGAATTGCAAAAATTACGTAGTTCCTCAAAAAATAAGGTGAAATCTTCTTCTAATGTTTGATAGTGGATTAATAGATCTTCAGTAGCCAAATTCATTTTTGATTTACCTTGAGTTCGTCTATTCATTCCGTTTAATACTTCTTGAATTCCTTTGGCAAACTGGTAATTGTAGAGCCAGTTGTACTTTACCATATAAGGAAGTAGTTCTTGTGTTTTTTCAGGGAGTATATCAATGTTTTCTTCTAATAATTTATATACTGAGTTAGTATATACATCAAGTGGTATTTCTGAATACTTTTTCCAGTTTCTAGCTAAGAAGTGATCGTAAAAAATATCAATGATAACGCCATTGTAATGTCTGTAGCGTTCATGTAATCTTCTTTTACTTTTTCTAACGATTTCGTGAGTGTCAGTAAAAGTATCTATTTCTCTATGTAAAATAATGCCTTTTTTTATGCCTTCGGGAAAGTGTGAAAACTTATTTCCTTTAATATGATCGGCAATAAAATTTCCAATCATCAACTCAGTATCACTTCCAGATAGGTATAGATGGGCTAAAAAATTCATTTGATAAATGTAAAAAAAAACCACAACTTAAAAGTTGTGGTTTTAAAAAATATGTTTTTGACTAGTTTTTTATTGGAGTATTTTTTAAAATTTCTAATAAAAACTTCCAATATTTTTGAGTTGAAGAAATTTGAGCACGTTCATCAGGAGAATGTGCTCCTTTAATATTAGGTCCGAAAGAAACCATATCCATGTTAGGATAGTTTTGACCTAAAATTCCACATTCCAATCCAGCATGACAAGCAGCTACATTAGGTTTTTCTCCATGTAAATCTTCATATAATTTAGTAACTGTTTGTAATATTTCTGAATTTACATTTGGCAACCATCCAGGGTAAGAACCAGAAAACTCTACGTTAAATCCTGCTAATTCAAAAGCAGCACGTAATGAATTTGCTAAATCCCATTTGTTTGTCTCAGAAGAAGAACGTGTTAAACATCCTATTTTAATGTTTCCTTCTTTAACAATAACACGAGCAATATTGTTAGATGTTTCTACCAGTCCTTCAATATCTGGACTCATACGATATACTCCGTTTAAAGCAGTGTATAAAGATTTGATTAAACCTTCTTGAACTCCTAAATCCATTACTTTACTTGGAGTTTCAGCAGGTGTTAATTCAATAGATAAATTAGGTTCTAAAGTCGCAAATTCAGCTTTAATACTGTTGATTAATTCGTGAATTTCAAATAAGAAAGGTTCTTTAGAAACTGTATCGATTATCACAGTAGCAAAACTTTCACGTGGAATTGCGTTGCGTAAGCTTCCTCCGTTTATTTCAGAAACACGTAAGCCAAAATTGGTAAAACCATCAAATAATAAACGATTCATTATTTTGTTAGCATTTCCTAAACCTTTAATGATGTCCATTCCTGAATGACCACCGTTTAATCCAGTAATTGAAATTTGAAAAGCAGTGGTGTTTTCTGGAGTGTCTTCTTCGTTATAAGTTCTAGTAGCTGTAATATCTACACCACCAGCACATCCCATACCTATTTCATCATCTTCTTCGGTGTCTAGGTTTAATAAGATTTCACCTTGTAAAATCCCACCTTCAAGTCCCATAGCACCAGTCATACCAGTTTCTTCATCAATGGTAAATAAAGCTTCAATAGCTGGGTGTTCAATATCAGTTGATTCTAAAACCGCCATAATAGAAGCAACTCCTAATCCGTTATCGGCTCCTAAAGTAGTTCCATCAGCTTTAACCCAATCACCATCTACAAACATTTTGATTCCTTCAGTATCGAAATCAAAATCAGTATCGGCATTTTTTTGGTGAACCATGTCTAAGTGACTTTGCATTACTACCATTTTACGGTCTTCCATACCTGCTGAAGCTGGTTTACGGATAATTACATTTCCAACTTTGTCAACCATGGTTTCTAAATTTAAGTTATTACCAAAATCAACCATAAATTGAATTACTCTTTCTTCTTTTTTAGAAGGACGAGGTACAGCATTTAAGTCAGCAAAATTTTTCCAAACTGCCTTAGGTTCTAAGTTTTTTATTTCCGAATTCATTGTGAATTGTTAGTTTAGTTTTAAAGTACGAAGATACTTTTTTTAGATGAAATATATTGGTCGTTTCTTAGTTGAAAAATTGTAAATTCGCAGCATGGATTTTTCATCAAAATTATTAGAAAATGCAGTGAATGAAGTAAGTCGATTACCGGGTATTGGTAAGCGAACAGCGCTCCGTTTGGTGTTACATTTATTAAAGCAACCTAAAGAAAATACAAAGTATTTAGCAGAGGCTTTAACGAACTTACGTAATGATGTAAATTCATGTAAGAAATGTCATAATATTTCTGATACTATTTTATGTGACATTTGTAGTAATCCAAACAGAAATGAAGAAATTGTTTGTGTGGTTGAAGATATCCGTGATGTAATGGCTATTGAAAGTACTGCACAATTTAAAGGTTTGTATCATGTATTGGGAGGTAAAATTTCACCTATTGAAGGTATTGGACCTCAAAACTTAAAAATAGAATCGTTAGTTGAAAAAGTTAAAGAAGGTGAAATTAAAGAGTTGATTTTTGCTTTAAGTTCTACTATGGAAGGTGATACCACAAATTTCTACATATATAAGCAGATTGAAAAATACAATATAACTACTTCTACTATTGCAAGAGGTATTGCTGTAGGAGGGGAGTTAGAATATGCTGATGAGGTTACCTTAGGAAGAAGTATTGTTAATAGGATTCCTTTTGAAAAAAGCCTTAAATCTTAAGTTGTTATTTGTTATTCTAAATTAGTGATTTAATATTTCATTTAAAACCATAGTTTTTAAAGAGATTTTAAGGTCTAAAAATGAAAAAAATCAACATTTTATAAATGTTGATTTTTTATAAATATTAAATTCGATATGTTGTTATTTGATTACTTATTTTTTGATAGTTATTCTCTTATATGTATATTATCTTCTGCACATTAAAAAAACTTTAACATCTTCAATGTTGTTAAAATAAATAGGGGTTGTGTTTTCTTTATTTCTTTAATTTCTGATTTAGTTAAATTATTTTGTTTTATTCCTAACTCCTCTCTTAATTTATTCTAGTTACTAATAATGTTTTCATTTTGAGAACATGATAAAAGTAATAGAGGGATAATGTATAGTAAATTTCTTAGCTTCATTTTTTTATCTTCTTTTTCAATATTTTTAAAAATTTAATTAGTAAATATCCTATAATGATGTATACTATTATATTTATAATTTGCCATAAAGCAATGTTCATAATTTTATTGAGTTTTAAATTAACATAGCGAACTAAGATAAAAATAAGTCTTTTAATCTCTTTTTACGGTAAGTTTACAAAGGAATTTCTAGTATCTTTTGTTCTTTTTTATGTAAAAGAGTAGTGGTTAGCTATATAGGTGTAAAAAAAGTTGTAGGTTTTGGAAGTTTAGATTTACAGATACTTCACTTTTGTTTTAACTTTAGGTTTATTTTTTTTTGACTTATTGATATTTGTGTTTGTTAATTGAATTTCTTTTGAGGAATTAATTAAAGGTAGCTAGCTTTTTTTATAATTATAAAAGCTGTTATTCTTTTTTCATTAACTCCATTCCAAAGTTTTTTATTTGTTCAAGTATTGGTAGTACTTTTAGTCCTTTATCAGTAAGAGAATATTCAACTCTTGGTGGAATTTCCGGGTAGGCTTTTCTATTTAAGATGTTAGAGGAGGTCATTTTTTTTAATTCTTGAATTAGCATTTTCTCGCTAATCTCAGGAATTAATCTTTTTAATTAGGTATAAAGAAAAGTTTTTTACATAAATGAGTTGGAGTCACTATCGAAACCTACAAATAAAATATAGCCAAAAGCTTCTCTTAATTCCTTACGTTTTTCAATAGAAAACTTGTTTGGAATTACTCTTAATTCTCTTAGGTTTGGAAGTGAAAGAAGTTCTTTGGGTAAATCTTCTATGGGATTTCCACCTAGTTCTATACTTTCTAGAGATGTTAGTTCTAGTATTTCTTTAGGAAAAGAACTGAAAGAGTTCTTTGATAGTATTAAGGTTTTTAAGTTCTTTAAGTTGGTAATGGATTTTGGGAGTTGTTCTAACTCATTAGAATTTAAATTAAGCCAAGTAAGACTTTGTGGTAACTTTGAAAACTCTTCTATATTGTTATTGTGAGCGCTTAGTGAGTCTAATTTTGGGAGTTTTTCTAAAGAAGGGAGTTTTGTTAGTTGATTACATTCAATATTTAATCGTTTTAACTCTATTAACTCAGCTAATTCGTTTGGTAAATGACTTAAATGATTATTTGATATGTCAAATACGTTTAGGTTTTGTAGTTTGATAATGTCTTTACTTATACTTTCTAATTTATTATGTGATAGGTCTAAATCTTGTAGTTTGGATAAAGAAAATAAGGACTTAGGAAGGTTTTTTAAGTATTCGTTTTTTGCTTTAATTTCCTCTACGTTTTGAAAGAGTCCAATTTCTTCTGGTATAATTCCTTCTTTAGAACCATTGCCTCTAATCCATTTTGTTGAGATGTTATGTTTTTCGCCAAAAAAAGCATAATAGCCTTTTTCTAAAATTTCGGGTGTTGTTTTTTTGTATTCTTCACGGAGAGATATTTTATAAGTAATAGGTTCTTTAGAATTGAATATCATGTCGTATTCTGAGTCATGCCATAAAGCGCTAGATATTAAATAAGTATCCTGTTTTTTGAGTTGTTTAAATTCTTCAGTTTTTGTAGAATGAATAGCTGCTATTTCAACAAGTCCTAAAAACAATTCTTTAAAAAGATCTAATTCAACTTCCATTTCATTATACCAGTTGTCAATACCTTCAAATATTTGGTTTATTACATCTGTCAGATCAATTTCCCAATCTAACCAATCATCATTACCCCATTCTTGGTATTCGCTTTCAGAACCAAAATAAAGAGTTACTCCGTTGTTGTAATAATCATCCCAGTTTATGGCAATGGTACCCGTGTTTTCTTCAAAAGGAATTTCTTTATATGCTGATTGCAAGCGTTGCTCAATTTTTATTAAATCGATTTTCCAATTCCAGTTTTCAAGTCGCTCAATAATTTCTGGATGGTCTTCTTTTATCCATAAATTTTTAGTTTTTTTTAAATAAATTAGGGCTTCATGTATATAGCTGTTAATATTTTCTTTGTAATTACTCATTTTCTGTTTTCATATTAAAAAATTGTAGCATTCGTAATGCTTTTCAGTTCTATATTTGTCAAGATTCTGTCCTAAAGTATTGAAAGGAGTTAATAGAAGAATAAGTGTTTTATATTCTTTTCATAAGCTTTTCTTTGGTGATAGCTAATATACTTAAAAGCAAATTTATTTTAAAGTATGTTAGTACTAAATACCCATTAAAAAATGTATTTAGTTGTGTTTTTTTATATGAAAATAAGGATATAGTTTTTATTATATTCGGCCCCCTGAATAAAATAAACTATAGAAGTTTTTTGATATCTATTTTGCTTTTTAAGAGTAAAAAATTAAAGCATTAGAACTTTATCGAAACATTTTACAAATAGATATGGATTCCCCTTAAATAATTGATGTTCCTTAGAGTTATTCTATTATCATAAACTTTCTAAAAACATCAGTAAACTGTTCACCAGCATACTTTGCTAATTCGGGACTTTTAAAACAAAGGTGAGAACCCACGTCTGAAAATGTAACCCAACGGCCATGGTCATCATAGCGAAATCCTGACGAGCTCATTTTAAACCAAGGATAGTATTTGTGTTCATTAGGGTTGCTCCAATCAGGGACCCATTCTTCATTTAAAGATTTACATAATAATTCAATGATGTACTGATACTTTAAATGTTTTGGAGTGTTTTCAAACATTTTGTCAAGTTTTTCTTGTGTAATGTTATTGTCATTCAAAACATCTTGAATAGTTCTGATGGCTTCCGTTATTTTTTTAGGTATAGCCTCAAGTTCAATTTCACCTGTTTCTTTGTCGAAATTTTTTACGATAAATCCTTTAGGGATTTCAATTTTTAATGTTTCCATAATTTTTGTTTTTAATTAATAATTACTCCTTAGGGAGTTTTTTATGTTCTATTAATTATAATAAAATTGATTTTATGAAGAATTTTAAAAAAGAAAACTCTTTTGAATTAGTTGTTAATTGTAGTATTAAGAAGAAGTATGAAAGACAAATTATTAACTAAAGACTGTTTTTGAAAAAGCTTTTGTTGCTTTTTTAATTAATAATACTAACTGCACATGGGAAATTGAGGGAAATCATTATTAGTGCAGTTAGTTGTTGTCTAAGATTGTTTGTTTAATTATTTCTGTAAATGTATGGTAAGTGGAATGTTGTTATTGTAACAAATGTTACAAATTAAAAGAAAACATTAGTTTAAGATGTTGTTAGTTTTGAAATTAAATTATAATTGTTTTATTGTAGTCATCCCATTTTTGTAAGAGAAAAGATTCAATACTTACAATTTCATTTTTTGTTAATAGTTTTTCAAAGTGTTGTACATAAGAAATGATGTACTTTTTATAATATTCAAAAGAACCGTCTTTTAACCTAAATTTAAAAGAATTCCATTCTTGAAATTCATTTAGAATATTGTTTAAAAAGTGGTTTCTGATTTTTTTGTTTTTAAGTGATTCTTCAAGGCCGTTTTCTATAAAGCGTTCAAACTGTTCTTTGCCAGCTTGTCCACAACAGCTAATGTTCCTTGCAATTGCAAGATTATGGGTCTCAACACACCAGCTGTATTTTTTTAGGATAGCTTCGATATCCCACATTTGTTCAATTTCATGCTCTAAATCATTGGTCCTTAAAAATTCAATATAATTAGGAATCCATTTTTTGTTTTGGTGAACTAATGAAAGTATGGCATAAGTTCCAGCCGGAGGTCCTTGGTCATATTCGTTTCTTATTATTAATCGATTGCCATCTTCACCATTATCAGTGATTTTACAATACTCTAAAATTAATGGAGCTAAACTTTCGTGTTTAGCTACTAATTCAAAAAAAGATAGTTCTTCTAATATTTTAGAAGTGCTAGTATCATCGATAAATTTTATTTCAAACTTTATGCTATCTAATCTATTGTTGTTGTGAAGAATTGTGTTAGTTTGTTTACAGCAGGGATATAATAGTTTTGTTTTTTTAATAGAAAGAATTATAGTTTCAAGTATTTGCTTTAAATCTATTTCGTTTAAATAATTGTCGTCAGAATTTTTGGTAAGAATATTTTCTTGCTGAACTTCTCTTTCTACATATTCATTACCAGTGAAACCAAAAGCGTTTATAGAAATTTTTATCTCATTCATTATTTAGTGGGGGTAGTTTGTAGCGAATATACTTAAAACAAAACTATGTTTAATGGTTGTGAAGAATAAAAAAGCTCTCTGAATAGAGAGCTGATTTAATAATTGGATGGTATTTTATCTTGGGTTGAAAGAAAAATTTGTTGGATTACCATGTCCGTGATGTAGACACCAGAAAGTACCACCTTGTACTACTGAATTCATTGATTCTGCTGTGGCTTCAAATACAGTTCCATCACCACAAGTTACAGAACCATATCCTCCACCTTTAATTGATTGTAGCTCTTCTTTGTTTAAAGTTGCACCTAAGTTTGAAATGTTGTTTATCATAATATGAAAATTTAAGTTTCTCAAATAAAGGCAATTAAGGCGTGTTATTTAGGGTGATTTCATAAGCGTAAGTAAGAAATGTATATACGATTGATTGTGAGTAAGAAATCAATTTTTATAGTTTTCTTAAGGAAGAGAGACTTTTTTTTGAAATAAAAAAGAAAAGAAGCTGTCCCCCCCCGGATACTTCTTTTCTAAATTAACTAATCAATCAAACTATTAAAAAAAACTTTTAGTTTATACTTCAAAGATAGTAGGGTATGGTAGTTGTTTTATTGAAAATTAGATGAATAGAGTGAAAGTGTAGTTGAGATGTGGTAATGTGTAATTAAAAGAAAAAAAAGATTGGTTTACTTAGTTGAATGGTGTTATGAATGTATTTGTTATGATTTTTTATGTATAAAAAAAACCTCCAAATTTAGTTGGATAAGATAAGGAAGAGAGGAGGTAAGAAAAGAGGTGGAATAGGGTTATTTTCTAATTAGAAAAACTTTATGAGTATCTGCTAATTTAGAAAAAGAGTTTATAGATTTAAAATACCCCAATCGATTATGTCCTTCAATTAAATGATGATTTTTCTGAATTTTTATATTAGTGTTGTCTAATTCAGGGAAATCTATAGGTTTTATAATTATAGGAGGTGTAGCCCAAGTTTTATTGTTTTTCCAGTAATTAAGATCTTTAGGGTTTAAGTATGAAAAACTCTCAAAGCTCTTGTGTTTTGATTTCATATCTACATAAGAGCTGAACTTGTTAAGTATAGTAAGCTTATTAATTTGATTTGTTGTGAGTTCAATTAAACTGAATTTTACTTCATAAAAATTAATAGATGAATAATTTTTAATAGTAAAAGATTGATTAAAATGTGGGTACATCCATTGTTCTAGTACTTCGTCAGGAATATGGTTAAAAGCATTGTTTTTTCTAATTCTGATAAGATAGTCTTGAAAAGACTCGTTAGTTAAACGTTTTAGTTCTAAAAAGGAATTTGACATCTCATTCTAATTTAAAAATTTGGGTTAAAATTAGTTTTGAGAATTGATTAAGTTGAAATAATTAGATAAAGTGAATGAATCTATAGGTGAATTGAAGGTTTCGTTAATTTGAATAGGTACTGGTGGAAGTGTTAGAAAATGGATAATTCTGAATTTGTAGTGAATTCTTCAAGAAACTTCATTCCTTTGTAAGAGTTTCCTTTAGTGTTTAATTTAGGGCTCCAAACAGCAATACTATATTTTCCTGGGTGTACAGCTATAATTCCACCGCCAACACCACTTTTACCAGGTAACCCGACTTTAAAAGAAAACTCTCCAGACTCATCATAAAATCCACAAGTTTGCATTAAAGCATTGATTCTTTTTGATTGACTCTTGGTTAAAATTTGAGAATTTGTTGTTGTTTTTCCTTCGTTAGCTAAAAATAAAAATACTTCGGAAAGTTCTTTGCAATTCATTTCTAAAGAACAAAGGTCGAAATAGAAATCAAGAACATCATCAGGGTCATTTTTTATGTTTCCAAAAGATTTAATAAAGTTACATAAGGCAATATTTCTAAACCCAACTTCTTTTTCAGAAGTAGCAATTTTACTAGAATAGTTTAATTTTGGATTGTTGCTTATGTTTCTTACAAAATCTAAAAAGTCATTTTTAGGATTGTCTAATATGCTGAGAAGAATGTCTGAAATAACTATAGCACCAGCGTTTATAAATGGATTTCGCGGTATTCCATTATCAGTTTCAAGTTGAACTAAAGAATTAAAGGCATTACCAGAAGGTTCAACTCCAAGTCGGTTCCAGATATCTTCCCCAAGAGTTCGGTAAGCTAAACTTAATGATAAAACTTTGGAAATACTTTGAATAGAAAATTTTTCAGAATAATCTCCAATACCGAAGTTCAAATTATCTAATGTAGATATATGGACCCCAAAATTTAAAGGGTCCACTTTTGCTAATTGAGGTATGTAAGTGGCTAATTCACCTTTGTTCTCAATGTTACTTGTTTTTTTGTATACTTCTTTTATTACTTCTGTAAAATCCATTAATGAAGATAATTGAAAGGATAAATGAGTTTTAAGAGTTAGAATTGAAACTTAACTTTTGGTTATTTTAACTGTTTAATTTTTTGTCTTCGTCAATAAGTTCTTGTTCGTATTTATCCCAAGATTTTTTAGCTCTAATTTTTTTGTAAAAACGAATTCCTATCATTAGTAAAACGCCAAAAAGAATAATGCCTATAACTCCCCATACCCAATTAATGGTGCTTTTTAGAACAACTAAAAATACAACTGCAAATAAAATTATGGTTGGAGCTTCATTAAAAATACGAAGCTTGGTAGAGGAGTAGCGGATTTTGTTATTTTGTAGTTCACTATATATTTTGTGGCAAAATCCATGATAAAAATATAAGGCTAATACGAAGGAAAGTTTTATATGCATCCATGGCATTTCTAAATAAATAGGATTTTTCCAAAGCATCCAAAAAGCAAAAAAACTAGTTAAAAATAAGGATGGCCAAGTAATTATATACCATAAACGTTTAGACATTAATTTGTATTGAGTTTGTAAGATGGATTTGGCAGGTTCGTCTTTTTTTTCAGCTTCTACATGGTAAATGAATAAACGGCCAATATAGAATAACCCTGCAAACCAAGTTACTACAAAAATAATGTGTAAAGCTTTTACATATAAAAAATCCATAATTAGTTTTTGTTAAAATCGTTAATCCATCCAGCTAAAACATCAACCCATTCGTCATTATCATTAATACAAGGAACGGTGTAGAATTCTTCACCGCCAGCTTCTAAAAATTCTTCTTTACCTTCCATGGCAATTTCTTCTAGAGTTTCTAAACAATCAGAAACAAAGGCAGGAGTAACAATTGCAAGTTTTTTAATACCGTCTTTTTCGGCTTTATTCACAATAGTTCTATCAGTGTATGGTTGTAACCAAGGGTCTACTCCTAAACGTGATTGGAATGAAGTTGAAACTTTATTTTCATCTAAATCTAATTCAGATATTACGTTTTTAGTGGTTTGTAAGCATTGATGGCGGTAACAAAATTCATGAGCTTTAGATGGAGTATTACAGCAACTACCATCTATTTTACAATGACTTTTTGTGATGTCGGATTTGTATATATGACGTTCTGGAACTCCATGGTAAGAGAATAATATATGATCGTAATCTTTGTCAGATAAGTAATCTTTAATGCTGTTAGATAAAGCTTTGATGTATTCTGGTTTGTTGTAAAAAGCAGGTACATCATTAATCTTCATTTGAGGGAAAAACTCTTTACGTAATTCCTCAGCTAACACAACGATTGTTTCAGTAGTTGCCATAGCAAATTGTGGATAGAGTGGAACTAGCATGACTTCAGTAACACCTTTGTCATGTAATTCTTGTAATCCAGTCTTTAAAGATGGGTTTCCATATCGCATAGCTAATGCTACAGGAAGTTCAGTTTTTGCTTGAACCTTGCTTTGTAGTCTTTCCGATAAAACAATTAGTGGTGAACCTTCTTTCCACCATATTTTTTTATAAGCAGCTGCTGATTTTTTTGGACGAGTATTTAAAATAATACCTTTTACAATAAAAGTACGTAGCCATAATGGAACGTCAATAACGCGTTCGTCCATTAAAAATTCACCTAAATATTCTTTTACGTCCTTAGGGTCAGTACTTTTTGGTGAACCTAAGTTTACAAGTAAAACTCCTTTCATTATATACTTTTCAGTTGGTTTGTGGTTTCATATAGAGCAATAGCCAAACTATGAATTACATTCATAGAAGAGTTGCGCCCAAACATTGGAATAGCAACAGTTGCATCTACTAAATTTATATTTTCAATTCCGTTTCTTTCGCTTCCTAATAGCAAGACTATTTTTTCTTTAGAGGAAAAATCAAATTCTTGAATGTTTACACTTTCGTCAGTGATTTCAATACCTACAATAGTATTTCCTTCTTCTTTTAAATTATTAATAGTTTCTTCAAAATTGGTATAATATTCATAGTCAATTTGACTTAATGTATTCCTAGCAGTTTTCTTAACAATTCTATTTTCAACTGTTGGAGAATTTTCATGCAGAAATATTTTTTTGACACCAAAACTTTCAGAAATACGGAAACACATCCCAATATTTTCAGGTGTTCTTATAGCATCACAAACTATGGTGATGGGAAAACTTTTTTGTGTGTTTTGTATGTCGTAATGTGTTAGTTGTTTCATTTATTCTTTTTGTAAGCTCATTACATATTGTTTTGGAGTAGTACCAAACTTCTTTTTAAAAGCAGCTATAAAATGGCTAGAAGTGCTATATCCAACTTGAATACCAACTTCATTTACATTAAACTGGTTGCTTTCTAGAAGTTTACGAGCATGCTCCATTTTATAATCAAATAAAAAACTGTAAACAGTATCTCCGTATATTTGTTTAAACCCTTCTTTTAACTTCTTTAAGTTCAAACCTACTTCATTAGCTAGTTCTTGTAGGCTAGGAGGTTCACTCATTTTTGAAATAATAATATCCTTTGCTTTTCTAATCTTTAAAACATCCCTGTCGTCAACTAAAAAAGGACAGTATTCATCGTTAGTGTTTTCACCATTATCAAAATGAAGACTTAAAAGTTCGTATGTCTTACCTTTAATATAAAGGTTACGCATAGAGCTTTGGTTTTTTGCCGTTAGAATTTGTTGAAGCACTATTAAAGCATTTGCTTTTATCTCAGTATTGTCGTAATATTTTTTGTTTTTGTTGTCGTCACTTAAAAAAGGAATATAGCTAGCCTCGTTAGAAAACAACGCATGAAATTTTTCAATAGATATAATTATTGAAACTAAAGATGTTTTTGGTAGAATTTCTAAGTTAATAGGTAAATTCTGTTGAGGGTTGTATAAGAAAATTGAATGCTTGTCAAGTACGTTAAAAGTGTAACTATTGTTGTTAAAATGAAATTTGCAATTTCCTTTAACACAGTAATGTAGTTGAATATAAGAGCTGTCAATATCTCTTTTGTATACTTCAGTTTTGTTAGAGTTGTTTTGGAATTTTAATACAAAAAAAACTTTTTCTAAAGAAACTTCTCTAAATGTACTTTCTGCGATGTTTTTTGACATATATCAAAAGATAAATTAAAAATTTTTATTTAGAATGATTCTAATGTAATCCATCCTTAATAGTTGATTTTATTGCAAAAATACACTTTATCTGTGTTTTAGCATTAATTTTACGATAAAAAACAAATAACGACATTAAAAGTTCTTTTAGCGATACTTTTTTATGAGGAAACTTTATATTTTTGACCCACTTTTTATTGACGAAGACTTAATGGTAGAAGAAAAACATAACAAGAATTTATACAATATAGGAGTTAGCTACAAAAAAGCTGACGCAACTATTAGGGGGAAGTTTAGTGTTTCTAAAGAAAACCAAGTAGCACTTTTAGAGGAAGCTAAGAGTAAAGGTATGGAAGGTATTTTTGTACTGTCAACTTGTAATAGAACAGAAATAACTGGTTTTGCAGATCATCCATTTCAATTAATTGGAATGCTTTGTAAGTATTCAAATGGGTCTGTAGAAGAATTTGCTCAAGTATCAAATGTATATAAGAATAAAGAGGCGATTAACCACTTGTTTCGAATGGGGACAGGATTGGATAGTCAAATTTTAGGAGATTATGAAATTGTAGGTCAGTTAAGACAAGCCTTTAAGTTAGCTAAAGAAGCTGGGACTACTAATGCATATTTCGAGCGATTGCTAAACCACGTAATGCAAGCAAGTAAGCGTGTTAAAAATGAAACTAGGTTAAGTTCAGGGACAACATCCGTTTCTTACGCAGCTGTTCAATACATGATTAAAAACCTAGAAGACTATAATTCAAAAAATGTTTTAGTTTTTGGATTAGGTAAAATGGGAAAGCATACTTGTAAAAACTTAGCGGAGTACACACAAAATAAAACGGTAAGTTTAATTAATAGAACAGAAGAAAAAGCAATAGCCTTTGTAAAAGAAAATACTTCAATTAGAAATGCGAAGTATGAAAACTTAAATAAGGAGATTGCGAATACAGATGTTTTAATAGTTTCTACAGGAGCTTCAGAAGCAACTATCAAGAAAGAACATATTTTAACAAATAAAGAATTGTTAATTTTAGATTTGTCTATGCCAGCAAACGTTTCTAAAGAAGTAGCTGAATTAGATAATGTAACATTGGTAAATGTAGATGAACTATCTAAAATAACTGATGAAACCTTAGCTATTCGTCAACAAGAAATTCCTGTTGCAGAAGCAATTATTGAAACACACAATGAAGAGTTTCAAGAGTGGTTAAATCATAGAAGGTTTACACCGGCAATTAACGCATTAAAACAATCGTTAAAAACAATTCAACAAGGAGAAATAGCTTTCCACAAGAAAAAAATAAAAGATTTTGATGAAACTCAAGCAGAAGTTATAACATCAAGATTTATCCAAAAAATAACTACACAGTTTGTAAAACACTTAAAAGATGAAGAAACTTCTGTAAACAAAAGTATAGAAGTAATGGCTAAAGTGTTTGGAGCAAATTTAGAAACTATCCATGCAGAAGATAATTAGAATAGGTACACGAGATAGCCAGTTGGCTATGTGGCAAGCAAACAAAGTTCGCAAGCAATTAGAAGAGTTAGAGTATAAATGTGAAATAGTTCCAATTAAATCTACTGGTGATTTAGTTTTAGATAAACCTTTATACGAACTAGGAATTACAGGAATATTTACTAAGAATTTAGATATCGCTATGTTAAATGGCGATATTGATATAGCAGTACATTCATTAAAAGATGTTCCAACAGTATTACCACAAGGAATTGTGCAAGCAGCTGTATTAAAAAGAGCAAACTATGCTGATATTTTGGTGTTAAAAGACAATGAAGAGTTTTTTGGACAGCCAAAAGGAATTATAGCAACAGGTAGTTTACGTAGAAAAGCACAATGGTTAAATCGTTACCCAACACATGAGGTTGTTGATTTAAGAGGAAACGTAAATACGCGTTTAGAGAAGTTAGCAAACAACGATTGGAATGGAGCTGTTTTTGCAGCGGCAGGATTAGAAAGAATAGGAATAAGACCAAAGGGAGCAATTAGTCTTTCATGGATGATACCTGCACCAGCACAAGGAGCAATTATGATTACAGCTTTAGAAAATGATGATTTCTCTAAAGATGCATGTGAGCAATTGAATCACTATGAAACGCAAGTTTGTGTTGGGATAGAAAGAGAGTTTTTAAATAGACTTGAAGGAGGATGTACAGCACCAATTGGAGCATTAGCTTATATTGACGACAAAACTGAAGAGATTAATTTTAAAGGTATTTTGTTAAGTAGAGACGGAAAGAAAAAGATTTCTGTAAATAAGAAAGGAAAGCTTGGACGTCATAAATTTTTAGCAAAAGATTGTGCAGATTATGTAATTAATAAAGGAGGAAAAGAATTAATGATGGAAGATATGGGACTTGAAAAAGAGTTTGCCATATTTTCAACAAAGAAATTATCAGAAATTCAAAAGAAATTATTACCAACCTCTATAGCAGTTGAGGATAGCGATTTTATTAAAATTCGTTTTAATAGAATAGCTCCTAAAGTTGTTAAAAATGAAATTGAAAATGTAATCATTACAAGTAAAAATGGAGTAGAAACAATAGCGAATTCATTTACTTCTGATGAATTGAAGTTTAAAAATATTTATTGTGTTGGTCGAAGAACAAAAAAGTTAATCGAGCAAAAAATAGGTAAGGTTACACATTCAGAAAGAAATGCTGAGAAGTTAGCAGCGTATCTTATAAAAGAAATAAAAGATCAGGAAGTAACATATTTTTGTAGCGACTTAAGATTAGATACATTACCAAATGTTTTAGCAGAAAACGGAATTACAGTAAATGAAGTAGAAGCTTATAAAACCATGTATAGTCCAGCTAAAGTAGATGAAAAAGTAAACGGAGTTTTATTTTATAGTCCATCTACAGTTGAAAGCTACATGAAAGAAAATGCAGCAGATAAAGTGGCTTTTTGTATAGGAGAAAGCACAGCTAAAGAGGCAAGAAAACATTTTGAAAAGGTAGAAGTTGCAAAATTACCTACAGTAGAAAGTGTAATAGAATTGGTGAATTTACACTTTGTAAAAAAATAGATTAAAATGTCATACGAGCGCAGTTTAGAGATATTTGTAAAAAAATCTCAACTGCGCTCTGTTTGAAAATATGATAAACTATGTTTAGAACACGCAGACTAAGAAAAACAGATGGAATCCGAAGATTAGTAAGAGAAAATCAATTGTCGGTAAACGATTTTATTTATCCTTTATTTATTGAAGAAGGAGAAGGAATAGAAAAAGAGATTGTTTCTATGCCAGGAATAAAACGTTGGTCTTTAGATACTGTTTCAAAAGAATTAGATGAAGTAGTTGCTTTAAACATACCAGCGGTTATTTTATTTGGTATTCCAACTGAAAAAGATGAGGTAGGAACAGAAACATGGAATGATAACGGAATTATGCAACAAGCAGTTCGTTATATTAAAAAGAACTACCCAAGTTTATATGTGATCACAGATGTGTGTTTTTGTGAATATACTTCTCATGGACATTGTGGTGTTTTGTGTGATAATGATGTTGATAATGATGCTACTTTAGTAAACTTAGCAAAGCAAGTAATATCGCATGCAAAAGCTGGAGTAGATATGGTAGCACCTTCAGGAATGATGGACGGAACAATAGCCATGATTAGAGAGAGCTTGGATCAGGCAGGATATCCGAATTTACCAATTATGGGATATTCAGTAAAATATGCATCAGCATTTTATGGGCCATTTAGAGATGCAGCAGATTCTGCACCAAGTTTTGGAGATAGAAGAACTTATCAAATGGACCCAGCAAATAGAGATGAAGGATTACGTGAAGCTACGTTTGATGACGAAGAAGGAGCAGATATTTTAATGGTAAAACCAGCATTGTCGTATTTAGATATTATTAGAGATTTAAAAGAAAATTTTGATCGTCCAATAGCTTGTTATAATGTAAGTGGAGAATATGCAATGGTAAAAGCAGCTGCAGAAAAAGGATGGATAGATGGAGAAAGAGTAATGATGGAGAGCTTGTTATCTATGAAAAGAGCAGGGGCGGATATTATCATTACCTATTTTGCTAAAGAAGCAGCAAGAGTTTTAATGCGATAAAAAATGAAACAATCAATAGTACATATAGCTTTAGTAGTAAGAGATTATGATGAAGCAATTGAGTTTTATACAAAAAAACTTAAATTTACTTTGATTGAAGATACATATCAACCAGAACAAAATAAAAGATGGGTTGTTGTGGCCCCACCAAATTCAGAAGGAACATCAATTCTGTTAGCAAGAGCATCTAAAGAAGAGCAAAAAAACTTTATAGGAAATCAAACAGGAGGAAGAGTTTTTCTCTTTTTAAACACAGACGATTTTTGGAGAGACTATAAAGATATGGTAGCTAAAGGAATTGAGTTTGTTAGAGAGCCTAAAGAAGCTGAATATGGAACGGTAGCAGTATTTAAAGATTTATATGGAAATTTGTGGGATTTATTACAATTAAAATAAACAACTCACAGACTAAAAAATAATTTAATTGATAACTAAAGTAGAGTTATGGAATTTAAAAAATCACAAGAATTATATCAACAAGGATTAGTAAATCTAGTAGGAGCAGTAAACTCACCAGTAAGAGCATTTGCTTCAGTAGGAGGGAATCCATTGTTTATTAAAAAAGCAAAAGGAAGTAAAATTATCGATGTAGATGGTAATTCTTATATAGATTTAGTATTGTCTTACGGGCCAATGATATTAGGTCACCGTCATAAAAAAGTACAAAAGGCAATTACAAAGGCTTTAAAAAATGGATATTCATTTGGAGCATCAACTAAAAACGAAATTAAATTAGCAAAAATAGTTTGTGATGCATTTCCTGGTATGGATAAAGTTCGTTTTGTAAACTCAGGAACTGAAGCTGTTCTAAGTGGAATACGTTTAGCAAGAGCTTTTACAGGAAAGGACAAAATTATTAAGTTTTCAGGATGTTACCATGGGCACCAAGATGCATTATTAGTTGCAGCAGGATCAGGATTAGCGACTTTAAGTTTACCTGGCTCAAAAGGAGTGCCGGAAGGAGCTGTAAAGAATACTTTAATTGCTAATTATAACGATTTAGAAAGTGTAAAAGCACACTTTGAAGAACATGATGATATTGCAGGAGTTATTTTAGAACCAGTAGCGGGTAATATGGGAGTTGTAACTCCACAAAATAATTTTTTAAAGGAGCTAAAAGAGTATTTAAAATCAAAAGGAGCCTTGTTAATTGTAGATGAGGTAATGACAGGTTTTAGATCGAAATTTGGAGGAGCTCAAGAATTATTTGATGTAGAAGCTGATATTACTTGTTTAGGAAAAGTAATAGGAGGAGGTTTCCCGGTGGGAGCTTACGGAGCGCGTAATGAAATTATGGAAATGGTAGCACCTTTAGGAGGGATGTATCAAGCAGGAACATTAAGTGGTAATCCAATTGCTATGGCAGGAGGAATTGCTACTTTAACTGAGTTAAAAAAACAAAATCCATACGAGAAGTTTAACGAAATAGCTCAAATTATAGAGGTATTCTTGTTAGAATCAGCAAAAAAATATGGAGTAGAAATAACAGTGAATAGGTTTGGGTCAATGATTAATCCTTTCTTTACGAATAAAAAAGTAACGAATTTTGATGAAGCACAAACATGTGATACAGAGAAGTTTGCTGTGTTTTTCTGGGAAATGATGAAAAATGGAGTATTTTTACCTCCATCACAGTTCGAAGCATGGTTTTTATCTTCAGCTTTATCAGAAAAAGATATAGAAAAGATAGCGAAAGCGATTGATAAATCTATGGAAGCTGTTTCTAAAATGTAAATTAAAATAAGGAGTTTATGAAAACAATGTTCGCAATTTTTTTTAGTATACTATTGGCATCATGTCCAAATAATAGTCAAGAAAATCAAAAAACAATGATAAACTCTTTATATAAAGGAACATTATCAGCAGATAGTCAAGGGAAATTTAAAAAAGAGAATCTTGTAATCAAATCAGAAAGAGACTGGAAAACGTTTTTAGAAAAAACAGAAGTGGCCAATCTAATAGATAATTTGATAGATTTTTCAAAGGATATGGTAGTGATTGCTATAGACTCGGAAAAAAGTACAGGAGGGTTTTCAATAGAAATTTCAAAAATAAAAGAAGAAAAAAGTAAGCTATTGGTAACAATAGAGTCTAAAGAACCAAAACCTTTGGATATGGTTACTATGGCTCTTACACAACCAATACATATAGTAAAAATACCAAAAACAAAGAAAGACATAGTCTTTGTAACAGAATAGAATGATAAAAAACGATTTATTTTTAAGAGCCTTAAAAGGAGAAACTGTTGATCGTCCACCAGTATGGATGATGCGTCAAGCAGGAAGATATTTACCAGAGTTTATGGAAATTAGAAAAAAGTATGATTTCTTTACACGCTGTAGAACTCCAGAACTAGCATCAGAGATTACAGTACAACCAATTCGTAGATATGGAATGGATGCTGCGATTTTATTCTCAGATATTTTGGTAATACCACAAGCAATGAATATTGAAGTAGAAATGAAGCCAGATTTTGGGCCTTATTTACCAAATCCAGTAAGAGATAAAAAAGGTTTAGATAGCGTAATAATTCCAGATGTTCATGAAGAATTAGGATACGTTATGGATGCAATTAAGGCAACCAAAGAAAAATTAAATGACGAAATTCCTTTAATAGGTTTTGCAGGTTCTCCATGGACTATTTTGTGTTATGTAGTGCAAGGTCAGGGGTCTAAGAATTTTGATAAAGCAAAGGAGTTTTGTTATACGCAACCAATTTTGGCACACCAATTGCTACAGAAGATAACAGATACCACAATTGCTTATTTAAAAGCTAAGGTACAAGCAGGTGTAAATGCTGTTCAGGTTTTTGATTCTTGGGGAGGAATGTTATCTCCAACAGATTATCAAGAATTTTCATGGCAATACATTAATCAAATAATTGAGGCATTAAAAGATGATGCTCCAGTAATCGCTTTCGGAAAAGGATGTTGGTTTGCATTAGGAGAAATGGCGAAATCAAATGCATCAGCATTAGGAGTTGATTGGACATGTTCAGCAAGAAATGCACGTTATTTATCAGGAGGAAATATTACATTACAAGGTAATTTTGATCCATCTAGATTATTATCTCCACCTGCAGAAATTAAAAAAATGGTACACCAAATGATAAATGAGTTTGGTAAAGACAAATATATTGTTAACTTGGGGCACGGAATTTTACCTAATATTCCGCTAGATAATGCAAAGGCATTTATTGATGCGGTAAAGGAGTATAATATTTAAAATTTAATCCCCTTAAATTATTAAAAATGAAGAGATTATTACTGGTTTTAGCGTTGATAGCTGTCTCGAATACTTTTGCACAAAAGAAGATTTATTATAAAGATATCGTAGACGATTGTATTGCAACTTCAAGCAATGATGCTGCGTTGTTAGACGATATTGTGTACAATTGTATAAGAGATAAGTACATTTCTAACTATGATTTTACTTCTATCGATGGAAAAACAATTAGTACAGATGCAATAAAAAAACCAATCGTATTATTAACAGCAGCTACTTGGTGTGCTCCTTGTTGGGGAGAAATACCAGCTTTAAATAAGTTAGTAGAAAAGTACAGTGATAAAGTTGAATTTATCATGCTTTTTTGGGATAAAGAAGATGGAGTAAAAAGGATGGCAAAAAAATTAGATAAGAGAATTTTCTTAGTGCCTTCTAAAGAAAAATTAGCTGATAGATCAAGTATTAGAGTTGCTGGATTCATTCATAAATTAGATTATCCATCTGCATACCTAATTACAGATAAGAAAAGAATTTTAGACTTTAAAAGAGGTGCATTATCTCCAACCAAAGATATGGGGTGGGATGAAGTAAATGCAGCCAACGAAGAAGAATTAGAAGCTTTTATTAAACCAGTAATTAAATAAAAGTTATTTAAAATAATAGTAATAAAAAACTCTTTCTGTAAAGAAAGAGTTTTTTATGTTTAATATTATATTATTTACAATAAAGAGATTAATCGATTAATCTCTTTATTACTCTAAGTTTATGTGTATGTTGATGAGTATCTACATTATAAATACCACTGTGATCTAATTTGTCTATACGAACTTTACCATGAGCGTGGATAATATTATAATCGTTCATAATAATACCAACATGCGTAATAATACCTTCTTCGTTATCAAAAAAGGCAAGGTCTCCAGGTTCACTTTCTTCAATAAAACTTAATACGTCTCCTTGTGTTGCTTGTTGTTTAGCATCACGTAAAAGATTATAACCACATAATTTATATACTGTTTGTGTAAAACCAGAACAATCAATTCCAAAAGGAGATTTACCTCCCCATAAATACGGAACATTTAAAAACAAATATGCTGTTTCTATAATAGCAGCTTTTGTTAATTGTTTATTACATACCTTCCCTTCATAAAAATAGGAAGTAGCATTAATGGTTATTTTGTTGTTATTAAACAAAGGAAGTCTAGCTCCCATTGGTATGGTAGTTAAGTTATGACTATCATCAGTAATAAAGTCTATTAATTCACCTGCAAAATGCTTTTTTTCTTGGCATAATAGACTGTAGTCTTCATTAGAAATTTCTTCGTATTGTTTGTTATCGATATAGCCTTCATAATCATCAAAGGCTAAACGAATTTTACTCCACTTTTTAGTTTTTTCTAAAACTTCAAAATGTTCACCAAAAACAACCTGATTCACCATTTCTGAAACATCAGCAGGCTCTAGTCGAAGAGGAACAACACTTAAATTACAAATTCCGAAAGACATTAACAGCTTTTATTAAAATTATACTCTTTCAATTACCATTGCACTAGCACCACCACCACCGTTACATATACCAGCAGCACCAATTTTAGCGTTGTTTTGTTTTAATATAGATGTTAAAGCAATTATAATTCTAGCTCCAGAAACACCTAAAGGATGACCTAATGATACAGCTCCTCCGTTTACATTTACTTTATCTGCAGATAATCCTAAAATTTTCATATTAGCTAATCCTACTACAGAAAATGCTTCGTTAAGCTCAAAATAGTCTACATCATCAATAGAAACTCCAGCTTTAGCTAAAGCTTTAGGTAATGCTTTTGCAGGTGCAGTAGTAAACCATTTAGGCTCATGAGCAGCATCAGCATATCCTTTAATTTTTGCTAAAGGAGTTAACCCTAATTCAGCAGCTTTTTCTGCAGACATTAATACTAAAGCAGCTCCACCATCATTAATTGTTGAAGCATTAGCAGCTGTTACTGTTCCTTCTTTCGTAAAAGCAGCACGTAAAGCTGGAATTTTTTCCATTTTTACGTTTTTGTACTCCTCGTCTTCAGAGAAAATAATTGGTTCTCCTCTACGTTGAGGAATCTCTACAGGAACAACTTCATCTGCAAATTTACCTTCGCTCCAAGCTTTAGCAGAACGGTTGTATGATTCAATAGCGAAAGCATCTTGATCTTCTCTAGAAAATTCATACTCAGTAGCACATTCATCAGCACATACACCCATTGCTACTTGCTCATATGCATCAACTAAACCATCTTTTTGCATACCATCCTCCATTTTTACAGGACCAAATTTAGTAGCACTACGAGCGTGTTGATAATGAGGTATCATACTCATGTTTTCCATACCACCAGCAATAACAATTTCAGCATCACCTAAAGCGATTGTTTGTGCCGCTAACATAATAGATTTCATACCAGAAGAACAAACTTTGTTAACTGTGGTACAAGGAACAGTATCAGGAATTCCAGCAAAAATAGCTGCTTGTCGTGCAGGTGCTTGACCTAAACCAGCAGAAACTACATTTCCCATAAAAACTTCCTCAACCATTTCTGGTTTTAAATTTATTTTATCTAAAGCTCCTTTAATTGCTACCGCTCCTAATTTTGGAGCTGGTGTAGTTGATAAAGTTCCTAAAAAACTACCTATTGGAGTTCTTGCAACCGATACGATAACTACTTCTTTCATATATTGAGTATGTTGTATTAAGATTAGTTCTGCGAAAATAACCATTTTATAACAAGTACTCAAATAATAGAGAAAGGTTATATTTACATTTTTAAAAGCTAAAAATGAACGATTTTATCAATAAATTGTATAAGAACAATGCAATAATTTATAAAGTATTATTATTCTTAATAACCGTTACAGCAATTGTTTACTTATTTCCTAAGGGAGGGCAGTTTAAATACGATTTTCCTCAAGGTAAGCCATGGCAGTATGATAATTTATATTCACCCTTTGATTTTGCAATTCAAAAAACGGAAAAAGAAAAAGAAGAAGAGGTAAAGAATATTGAAGCCAATTCAAAAAAATATTTTGTTGTAGATACTGGTATTAAAACAAAAGTATTGGAAGAATTTGAAGGTAAAATTATACCATCAGATTCTTTATCAATTAAAGAAGTTCAGTTTCTGAAAAAAATAGGAAAAAGTATTATTAATTCTATATACAGATATGGTTTATTAGATGCAATTAGTAATGCAAAAGCTAATAAAAGTGATGTTGTTATTTTAAGAAAAGGAAATTCTATAGAGGACATACCTTTTTCTAGATTGATTCAATCCAATGAAGTTTTAAGTTATGTTAATCAGAAAGTAAAAGATTTAAATGTAAATCAACAACAACTAATTTTAAGATACATATCAGAGACTTTAAGGTCAAATGTAAGTTACGATGTGAAATATAGCGAAAGAGAGCTACAAGAGGCTTTAAATAGTATTTCATTAGCTAAAGGTAAAGTGTCGAAAGGAGAGTTAATTATTTTAAAAGGTGATATTGTTGAAGGAAAAAAGTTTAATGTATTAAAATCATATGAGCTAGCTTCTAGCTCTCAAATTTGGACAGAATCGAATTATAACTGGATTGTTTTTGGGTATACAATTTTAGTATCACTGGCTTTGTTAATGTTATTACTTTTCTTAGAGAAATACCGACTAGAGATTTATAAAAACAATAATAAAGTAACTTTCATATTCTTCAATATTTTCTTAATGATTTTTGTACAAACAATGGTTGTTAAGTACAATTCAGAATATTTATACGTTGTGCCTCTAAGTATTTTACCAATTGTTTTAAAAGCTTTTTTTGATGCACGATTAGGATTGTTTACTCATGTGCTAACAGTATTATTATTAGGGTTTATTGTACCCAATAGTTTCGAATTTATTTATTTACACATCATTGCAGGGATTGTAACTATTTTAACGGTTTCTGAATTGTATAAGAGAGCTAGTTTATTTGTCTCAATAGGACAAATTACACTGATTTATATGATTACTTATTTTGCATTTTCAATACTTAAAGAAGGAAATGCAGATAAAATTAATTGGTTGTACTTTGGATTGTTTGCAGCAAATGGATTATTATCATTTTTAGCAGTTTTCTTTATCTACTTTTATGAAAAATTATTTGGGTTGGTTTCTGATGTTACGTTATTAGAGTTATCAAATACAAATTCGAAGCTTTTAAGAGATTTAAATGAAAAAGCGCCAGGAACATTCCAACATTCTATGCAAGTAGCTAATTTGGCTGAAGCAGCAGCAAATGAAATAGGGGCGAACTCAATGTTAGTAAGAACGGGAGCTTTGTATCATGATATAGGGAAGATGGTACAACCTATGTATTTTACCGAAAACCAATCAACAGGAGTTAATCCGCATAACGATTTGTTACCTAAAGATAGTGCTCGAATTATTTTAGATCATGTAATTAACGGAATTGAAATAGCCAAGAAGAATAAGTTACCAGATAGAATTATCGATTTTATAAGAACGCATCATGGAACAAGTGTAACTTATTACTTTTATAAAAAAGAGCAGGAAAATAATCCAGACGAAGAAATAGATAAAAAGAATTTCCAATATCAAGGACCAATTCCTTTTTCTAAAGAAACGGCAATTTTAATGATGTGTGATGCAGCAGAAGCAGCTTCAAAGAGTTTGAAAAATCCAACAGCACAATCAATCGATGAATTAATCGATAAGATTATAAACAAGCAAAAAAACGATAATCAGTTCCGAAATTCGGATATTACGTTTAGAGAAATAGAAAAAATAAAAAAAATTATTAAGAATAAGTTAATGAATATCTATCACTTACGTGTTGAGTATCCAGATTAATGATTTTTTTCTTCAAAAAAACTTGCAGGAATGTTTAATCGGTTATATATTTGCACTCGCAATTTTTAATTCAAAGTTTTAAACGCTTTGAATGTCCCGGAGAGGTGGCAGAGTGGTAATGCAGCAGATTGCTAATCTGTCGACGGGAAACCGTCGCCAGGGTTCGAGTCCCTGTCTCTCCGCTAAGAATTGCAATCGGGGTGTAGCGTAGCCCGGTTATCGCGCCGCGTTTGGGACGCGGAGGTCGCAGGTTCGAATCCTGCCACCCCGACACTGTTTTCGTAGAAACATAAAAACTACGGGCTCGTAGCTCAGCTGGATAGAGCACCTCCCTTCTAAGGAGGCGGTCATAGGTTCGAATCCTATCGGGCTCACATAAAGCTTCACTTTAATTAGTGAGGCTTTTTTGTTTTTGCAGGTTTAGTAGTAATTACAGCTTGTTTTAATAGTCTTTTTGAATATTTCAATAAACTTACAATTTAATTAAAGTGTGCTTTTTCAGGTACACCTTTGGGTACACCATTTTTACTTAAGGTACACCCTTTAATTTTTAAAATTATGAACGATTATAAAATATCAATTTTGTTTTTACTCAATAAGGTAAAAATGAATAAAAAAGGACTTTGTCCTGTGAGGTGTAGAATTACATATTCTAAAACGAGAAAAATATTTTCTACAGGACTTTTTATAAATCCTGATTATTGGAATAGTAAACAACAGTTAGCTAAACCTCCCAATAAACAAAACAATATTATCAATACGCATTTGAGCCTTATTAGTCAGAAGATTAATGAGGCTTTTTTATTGCTTCAAATTTCGTCAGAAAATTTCGATGTAGATGATATTTATAGGAAGTATAAAGGAGAAGATGTTAAAACAGAAATAACCATATTGGGAGCTTATGATTTGCATAATGAGAAAACTAAAAAACTAATAGGCGTTGATTTTAATGAGTTGTCTTGGAGTAGGTATGTTGAGAGTAGAAGAAAGGTAGCGGGGTTTATTACTAAGTTTTATAAAAAGAAAGATGTTAAGTTGAAAGACTTGGATTTAAAATTTATCAAGGATTTAGAGTATTATTTTAAAACTGAATTAAATTTAAAACAAGCTACTATTTACAGAAGTATGCAGAGAGTAAAAAAGATAATAAGCTTTGCTATTGCTGAAAATTATTTACAGCGAGACCCCTTTAATTTATACAAGAATAAGAAGCACAAAACTAAAATTATTTATCTGTCAGTTGAAGAATTAGATAAGCTTGAAAAACATAATTTTAATCAATTAAGATTACAGAAAGTAAAAGATTTATTCGTGTTTTGTTGCTATACAGGATTAGCATATCAAGAGATGTCTAGTTTAACTTCTAATCACATTAAAATAGGGTTTGATGGTAATGAATGGATTGAAATGTATAGACAAAAAACTAATGGTAAAATTTCAGTTCCTTTATTGCCTAAAGCAAAAGCTATTTTAGAAAAGTATAATAATGAATTGCCTAAAATATCTAATCAGAAGTTTAATTCATATTTAATAGAAATAGCTCATGTTTTAGGGATAGAAAAGAAATTAACGCATCATATAGCTAGAAAAACATTTGCAACTACTGTACTACTTTATAATGGTGTTCCAATGGAAATAGTCTCAGAACTGTTGGGACATTCTAATATGAATATTACACAAGCTCATTATGGTAAAATAGTTCAAATTAAAGTTAGTAAGGAGATAGATAAATTGAGGTAGCCTTATTATATTTATATTTCAAAAAAAGCTAAAGATGGAAAAACTTTCTGATGTACAAATATTAGATTTTTATAGTTCAGACCTTTCTAAAAATTATTATTTGGATGATAATCATATAAAAGTTTGGGAAGATAACTTTATTGAGAACTATTGGCTACATTTTCATAGGTTAATTGAGTTATCTGATAATGAAATTAATAATATTATTATTCCAAGATTTAACAGAGATGATTTAAAAGTTTTATTATCTACAATTAGTTTAGATAATATTGTCTTTTCTAAATGTACTTTTTTAGATGATTTTGTTATTGAAGGGTTGAAGATAGAACAGTTTTCTTTGATTGATTGTGTTTTAGAAAGTAATGTGTTTTTTATGTCATGCGAGATAGATTTTTTGGATATTAAGTCTATTGTATTATCAGGAAATTTAAATTTAATTGATTCAGAAATAAATACTTTTTTAATTGAAGGAGGATTGTTTTTTGAGAGTATTGTATTAAATAATACCCAAATTATTGAAAGGTTTAATTTTAATTCTTTGTCTATTAAAAATTCATTAATATTAAAAAAAATAATTTTCAACTCTAAAAAAGAAAGTCTAATAAAAGATTTAAAAAGTATTGATGATTCTTTATATAGTTTTGAAAATTATTTAATTGTTGAAAGATTTTATAAAATTTATGAAAAACATTTAGAGGATAAACAAAATAATAAATTTTTAGGTTCATTCTTTGCTAGATTTAATGATAACGATTTTTCTGAATTTTTAGAAAAAAAACTAACAGGAGATGAGTTTAAAAGTAATAGAGATAGTTTAATAAATGTTTTTAGAAATTATTTTTTATATAAGAAACAGTATGTTTTTAAACCTGATGTAAGGTTAGAGGAAAGTTTGGTATTGGGTTTATTAACATTTCATTCAATTAATTTAAAAAATTTTCATTTTGGTAATTCAAATATTGAAAAATTAAAATTTTTAGATTGTGATTGGCACATTACCAATAGATTGATTATAGCAGAGGATTATATCAAATCTGCAAAACAACTAGAGAGGCAGTACCGTCAATTAAAAAGAATATTTAGGAAAGATGAAAATTGGCACATGGCAAGTTTGGCATATATTAGTGAAATGGAGATGGTTTTAAAAAAAATAGGTTATCATATAGATGAAAATAAATTAAGATATTTTTCAAAATATAGCTTGGAGTGGTTGGTTTTTCAATTTTATAAATTATTTGGAAGCTATACTCAAAACTATGTAAGACCGTTATCAATATTTTTATTTTCTACTTTACTTTTTTTTCCAATATGTTATTTGTTTACTGAAGTAGATGCCTTAGGTGTTCATAATTATTCAGAAGCTTTAGAAAAAAGCATCTCAAATTCATTCCCCTTTGTAAAAACAAATTTAGAACAACCTTGGGGCCCTAAATTTATCCAAAAACTATTTAGTGTAATAATACTAACTTTTACGATACTTGGTTTAAGAAATAGATTTAAACAATAAAAGTAATGTAAATAATTGTGTATTAAAGTTTAATATCAAAAAACTCTTTTAATGGGATTTCCATAGCAATAGCCAGTGTAGAAATAGTTACAACATTTGGTGTAACAACAGCTTTTTCAATTTTATACAAGTACTGTCTGTCCTTACCTACTAACTCTGCTAATTCAGTTTGAGTTAATCCTTTTTGCTTCCTTAAAAACCTAACTCTTTCACCAATTTTAACTGGAATTGAATTTTTTAATTCATCCAATTTTTTTTCAGACAATTCTACCATGTAGTAAAAGTCTTATATGGTAAGTAATATATTGTAACCTTAAATAGCTACATTTTGTATATTTGAACTTAAAATAAAAACAATTATGAAAATAAACATTAACCAATCAATTATGAAGCCCCTTTTATTAATAGTATTAGCAATTACAGTATTCACTTCATGCTCATCAGATGATGAGATAGATACTAATTCAATTACTGGAACATGGAAACTAATTAGTCACTCAGACCTAATTTCACTTCCAGAATGTATGAAAAAATCGACTCTTATTTTTAATTCAAATAATACTATTAGTGGTACTCACTATGAAGCTGATTGTGATATGAATTCAATTTCTGGTAGTTTTTCTGAAATAAACGATTCAGAATACAAAATTGAATTTACAGGAGCAACAGATAAAGCAAATGCTATTGTTTCTGGAAATACTTTAACAGTAAATCACATCAGTCAGTCTAGTAGTCAACAGATAATTAGAGTTCTTAAATACTCTAAATAATAAACTATAGTTATGCTAGCCTTTCTAAAATATTATTTTCAAAAATTAAAAGAGAGTAATGCTGAAATAAAAGATATTACAAAAATAATTAATAAAACTTGGGTTCAATTTGATAATGCAAGAATTCATAAAAAATGGTTCTTTAAAAGGGCTAATCAGTTAAGTGTTTCTGTAAACGGGACTATATCAGATGGTACTTATGAGTTTGTAAATGGTTATTTAATAGTTAGGATAGGGAGTGAAAAACTATTGTTTAATAATAGTTATTTTGAAAAAGATGTTTTGGTATTAGAGAGAGATTCTACTAATACTGAAACATTTGTTTTTTTTAATGAGAATAAACTCAACAAAGAAGACTTTATTACCTTAATTGCTAACCATCGAAAAAAAGCTCTTAATATTAAAGAACTAAAACTAATGGATAATACCATTGTAGAGATTATTGATGGTAATTCAAAGTTCAACATTGAAGGAAAAAAGGTTTTAATAAATAATAAACAAACAGAGTTAAAAGAATTAGAAACTGAAAAACAACTAATTGTCTTAAATGATAGTGTGATAACTAATCGTTATTTCAAGGGGAAATATGTACTTGACAAAAATAATAAAGTAACTATACTTCAAAAGTATAAGAATATTTCATCTGGTGACTTTGTCAGTAATCATGATAATAAATTAAAAAATGACTTTTATAAAGTAGGAGCAATAAAAGGAGTCAAGATAGAGAATAATAAAGTTGTGAAGGTTTATTCAATTTCAAAACAGAAAACAATTTTTGGAAAGCAAGTTGAATATTGGCATAAATTCAAAAATTCACATTCTTCTGGAGATGTATTTTTTTTACTTGGAGGCATTGCTAATAATGGATATTATATACTAGATAATTTTAAGATAGTTAAAGTTAAAAATGGAAGAATATGTTAGATTGAATTCTGGAGACGTAATTAAACTAATAAGGCACGTTTGTCCAGAAAAGAGAAAAATTTATACTAAAACCATTATTTATTATAATGATGAAGGAGTCGCTTATAAAATAACAGAATGGGTACAAAATAAGGATAAATCTATTACATATTGTAGTAGAGATATACCGCACTTTAATTGTTTTGATGAGTTAAAATTACAATAATCAAAGCAGTATTTTTTGAAATAAAACTTGGTAAGTTGGCTTAGGTTATTTTGCCAAGTTTTTTTTATGTTATTTCATGTTCATTAATATTATTAAACAGTAAAATAATAAGTAAGAATTTCTTTAATTCGTTATATTCAATTGAAACAAGAACTAGAAGAATGATACAGAAGCCTTGTCCGTTCTCGAATGTGTCAATTCTTTAATTTGATAGCTTTCTATAAAAATTCAAAAGATAAAAGAATCTAACTATCAATAATTTTTCGTAAATATAATTGAAAAAGTACCAGGAACTTTGAGTTAAAAAACATATTTTTGAGTATTATAAAATATTTTTAATGAACTTTATAGATTTATTTTCTGGAGCAGGTGGCTTATCTGAAGGCTTTATTAAAGCAGGATTTAACCCAATTGCTCATGTAGAAATAGACTCTAATGCGTGTAAAACACTAGAAACAAGACTAGTTTACCATAAGCTTAAAGAAGAAAACAAATTAGATAATTATTACGATTATCTTTTAGAAAAGATTTCTAGAGAAAACTTCATGTCAAAATTTGGTAGTAAAGGAATTTCAGAATCTGTTATTAATACAGCCATTGGAGGTAATAATAACAAAGAGATTTTTAATAAAATTAATAATCTTGCTAATAACCGAGAAATTGATTTAGTTGTTGGAGGTCCACCATGTCAAGCATATTCATTAATTGGAAGAGCTAGAGATAAAAATGGAATGAAAGATGATTCTAGAAATTACTTATACAAGGAATATGCTAAGTTTTTAAAAGAATATAATCCCAAGGCATTTGTATTTGAAAATGTAATAGGATTAATAACCGCAAATGAAGGGAAGTTTTTTAAAAACATGAAAGCTTATTTTAAAAGAATTGGTTATGAATTAGATTATTCAATTGAAACTTCTTCTGATTATGGTGTTTTACAAAAAAGAAAAAGAATTATTTTAATTGGATGGCAAAAAAATATTGATTTTGAATTTCCGAAGTTTGAAAAAATCACTAATAATTGGATTGTAAATGATTTACTAGTGGATTTAAAAAAACTTAAACATGGAGAGCAAAATAATATTACAAAATATAAATCTGACACAACTGAATATTTATCGCATTTTGAACTACGAAATGGAGTAGATTTTGTCACTCAGCATGTAGCTAGACCACATAATAATAGAGATTTAGAGATATATAAAATAGCTATTAAAAAGTTTGAAAAAGGAGAACGTTTAAAATATCCTGATTTACCAGAAAGACTAAAGACTCATAAAAACCAAAAATCTTTTGTAGATAGATTTAAGGTAGTTGATGCTAATGGTCATTCACATACTATGGTAGCTCATATAGCTAAAGATGGACATCATTATATTTACCCAAATAAAAAGCAGGTAAGATCTTTATCTGTTAGAGAAGCAGCGCGTATCCAATCTTTTCCAGATAATTTTTTCTTTGAAGGAGGTAGAACTTCTGCTTTTAAACAAATAGGTAATGCCGTACCTCCTTTAATGGCAAAAGAAATTGCTAATAAAATATATCAACAACTAATTTAATGAGCAATATAGTCAACTACAATAGTAATGGAGATAAGGTAATCGAAAAGCCTTTTAAAGCTAGAGCTCGTCTTTTGCCTCAATTAGGAGATATGTTAATAAAAAGTGAGGATGTAGCTTTTCTTGAGTTAATCAAGAATTCATATGATGCTGATGCTGATGAGGTTAAGGTTTTGGTGGAAAAAATAACAGATCCAAAGGAAGGCATTATTATTATTGAGGATGATGGTGTCGGAATGAATTTGGATTTAGTATTAAACGTTTGGTTAGAATTGGCAAGTGATTATAAAACTAAACTGATAGCAAAATCTCAACCAACACCTAAAGGTAGACTTCCCATAGGAGAAAAAGGTATAGGGAGATTAGGTGTACATAAATTGGGAAATAAGATTGAATTAATTACTAAGAAAAGTAATGAAAAAGAAGTTCATGTAAATATTGACTGGAGAGAGTTTGAGAAAGGAGGATATTTAGAAGATGTCCCTATTAAGGTTATTGAAAAAGATACTCCAGTGCATTTTTTTAATGGTACTAAAGGAACTTATATAGCTATTACGGATTTTCAAGAAAAGACAAAATGGACTCGTGGAAAGTTTAGGAATATCTTAAGAACGATAACTTCATTTACTAGTCCTTTCGAAGAAACCAATGAGAACTTTAAACCTACAATTGATATTTTAGATAATCCAGAATGGAAAAAAGATATAATTAGTTGGGAAGATGTTAAGGATTATTCAATAATTCAATTTGAAATAGAAATATCAGGTAAAGAGATTATTAAATTTCATTATGAATATGAGCCTCATGCTATTTTTGAAAAGGCAAAGAAGAGAATAGTAAAATATGGAAAATTTGAAGATGAAAATGGTAATTTGATTTCATTTGAAGATGAACTCGTTTCTGCTAATAAGACTATTCTGGAAGATACAAAAAAATCTGAATCAATAAATATTTCTGGTCTAGGAACTATCAAGTTTAAAGGATATATATTTAACCTTGAAGCTTTTGTAATTAAGGATACTGTTAGTGATAAAAAAGGACTGAAATCTTATTTATCAGAAAACAGTGGTATTAAGGTTTATAGAGGTACTGAGCCAAATGAAGATAATGAAGCTAGTTTTGTTAGAGTTTATAATTATGGTGAGCCAGGAAATGATTGGTTAGGGTTAAATTTAAAAAGGGTTAACTTCTCATCAAGTATTAGTAATAACTTAATTGTTGGAGGCGTTTTTCTTGATAGAGAAAGTACTAAGGCTTTAAAGGAAAAAACAGATAGACAAGGATTTATTGAAGATGAGAATTATAAAAACTTCAGAGATGCAATTAACCATAGTGTTAGTGTGATTGATATTTTTAGAAAATCTGATGTTAAAGCTTTAAGAGATTTATATGGGCCCAAAGGAGGTGAAGAGCCAGTAATATCATCGATTAATAAATTACGTTCATTAGTTAATGAAAAAGTTAAAAATGATAAGCCACTAAATATTGCTCTTAATAAATATATAAATGATATTGAATCAAGTTATTCTACTATTCAAAATCAACTTATAAAAAGTGCTAGTGCAGGTTTAAGTTTAGGAATAGTTCTTCATGAAATTGAGAAAATCATTGGTGAGCTTCTACATATTATTAAGAATGAAGGGTCAGATAATATAACTAACCTAATTAAAAGACTAAACAAACTAGTCAAGGGGTATGCGGAAATTTTTAAAAAATCCAGTAGAGGTTATATTGATGTTAAAAATGTTATAGAAGACGCATTATTTTCTGTAGAATTTAGATTAAAAGCTCATGAAGTTGAAGTTATAAAGGAGTATGAGAAGTCTACTAGTAATGTAAACTTATCAAAGGGGCTTATCGAAGGGATTATTATTAACTTAATTGATAATTCAATTTACTGGCTTGAGATTGCTAAAAAAGAACACAAGTCTATTTCTCAGAAAAAGATTTTTATAAATATTGAAGAAACAGAAAAAAATATTCATATAATAATAGCTGATAATGGCACAGGCTTCTTACTAAGTCGAGAAGAAGTAATTCAACCTTTCGTGACAGGAAAAAAGACAGGTATGGGGCTTGGGCTTCATATTGCAAATGAGATAATGCTATCTCATAAAGGCAAATTAAACATTCCTGATTTTGGGGATTACCAAATTCCCGAAGAATTTAAAAAAGGTGCGGTTATTAGCTTGATTTTTCCAAAAAAAATTACTTAATGATTCATGAAAATTTTAAAACAGGTAAAACAATTGTAATTGACGATCAATATGAAGAAGCAAAACCTTTACTGGATTCTCTGACAAGACTACATGTACCTTTTATTTATTCTCAAGGTAAGCCTAATTCGGATTACCCATTACCTGATAGGAATAAGCCTGCACACTATAATCTAGTCTTCATGGACTTAAATCTTGATTTCCAGTTCACAGGCGGTTTAACTACGGAGGGAAATCAAAAAACTTTTAAGGGACTTCATTCTCAGATTTTAAATAATCTTTTAAAAAATAGCAATCGTAGTTTTATTTTGGTTATTTGGAGTAATGAGGAGGAAGAATATAAAGAACATTACTTGAATATTTTTGATAAAGATGAAAAGTATAAAACATCTAAACTTCCTTATAAAATAATTTCATTATCAAAACCTGATTTTTTTAAACAGCAAGAAGATGGAACATATACCTTTTTAGGAGAAAAAGAACAAGAGTTAAGGGAAAGAATCAATGAACAGCTTGAAAAGTTAGAAGCGTTCAATCTCTTTTGTGAGTGGGATAAAGTGATATCACAATCAGCAGGAGATACTATTGATGATATTATGGGATTAATAAATGATATTTCAGATGAAAATCAAAGGGAGGAACATCTTGCTAAGATTCTAACAGCTATGTCTATAGCGTATTCAGGTGATGAAGGTTACTTAAAGTTTACAGAAAATCAAGATAGAACAGATTCCGTTTTATTGACATTAACTCAACTTCTAAATGATGATGTAGATAGGAATGTACTAAGTGAGAGACAACAAGAGTTTAAACAATGGAAAGCCAAAGATATTTCCGAAATAAAAGAAATAAAGAGGGATGTTAATTCTTCATTACTCAACAACAAGCTTTTAATTTTTAAACCCAATAAGATAGATTTAACAGGGTCCATTTATCGTATTTCGCAAGATATTACTGGTTTTGAGCAAATTTTCTTCGATACATTCGATAATTCTAAAGCTAGTAAAGAGTACATTAAGGCTTACAAAAAGGAGAGTAAAATAAAAGGAGTAATTCCAGCAGATGAGCTAAAGAAACTACAGGATGATTATTGTTTAGTTAGTATTTTTTCAACAGCTTCAATTATAGAAATAAATCTCTCTCCTCTTTGTGATATTGTACAGGGTAAAATAGTGTATCACAGAATTGTTACTGGTTATATGATTTCGAGTGAGTATTATAATTTAACACAAAATAATTTAGCATATTTTGTTAAGACACCAGTTTTTCACTACAATGGTCAAGACGTATTTTTAGGTTTGGATTTAAGATATTTGGTTTCAAGCACTCAACAAGAAATCCAAAAGAAAGATTATTTATTTACTTTAAGAACAAATCTTGTAAATGATATTCAGATTAAGTTAGCTTCTCATGTTTCTAGGCTAGGGGTTCTAAATTTATAAAATATGATACAAATTCAGGAAATAAAAAACGCGTCAAAAGAAGATGTTATCAATTTATTACTAGAAGAGAAGAATCAACCATTTGAGATTTTTGTTCCAAAAGAAACAATGCTTTACCATAGTACTAATCAAGATATTGCTAATGATTATGCTGTTTTAGCTTTTTCAGGCCAAATGTTAAAAAATGCTTCTGATAGTTTTGAATATGATTATGTTTCTCCCTCAGAACATTTAAGTGTTTGTTTTACATGTGTAGCAAAGGATTTTGAAGAACTTGCTTCTGCAATCTTTGAAATATCACTTTGGTTTTTTAATGATTTTGAAGAAGAAGAATTTTATTTGGATGAAGCCTATCAGTTCATAGACGATGTAAAAAAATCAAAATTGGAACCAGCATGTAATGATTTTGTTAAAGACTGTATAGCTTATATGGAGTTAGATTAATACTTTTTTCAAAGCTAAGTTGCATATAGAAGCTTATGGTACTTCTCGTTAACTTTAGTTTCATTATGTAAAATAGCAGCTTTCCTACTGCTATAATTAGTGAATAATCAAAAAACAAATTTAGATCTTCAGTAACCTTAAAAAATGCAATTTTTGTTATTTTTATAATGATAGGTTATTGTGTATTAGCTTTATTATTTTGATAAACTAAAGTTACAATGAAGTTAATAGAATTATTTTTGAAATAAACTTGTCAACTTGGCTAAAGTCAAAAAGCCAGCTTTTTAAAAAAAATATTTTTAATTTTTTCATCACTTTTTTCTGGATAAAAGCCCACGATGATTAAACAAACACTTCCCCCTTAGTTTAGGTTGGGGTAAGTACCCTGCCATTGTTTAATTTAAAATTTAAAAAGATGGTTACTATTAAAGGGTACAAACAAAGAGAAAATTCAGAAGGAGAAAAATTTAATGTGTTAATTGTTCAAGGCGGAGTTGCATCTGTAAAGAGTAAAAACACTGGAAGAATGTATTTTACAGCTAAAACAGCATCAGTTTCATGCACTTTCGATGAAAGTATGTGTGAAGATTTAGTTGGAACTAAATTCCCAGGAGAAATAGTTAAAATCGAGTGTGAACCATTTGAGTTTGCTATTCCAGAAACAGGTGAAGTTATAACATTAAAGCATCGATATGAATATCGAGATGAAGTGTTGGAGGAAATCAACGAGCAGTTAATACCAGAAAGAGATGTGATATAATCACATTTTGATATTACTAATAATCAAAGAGCCAATTATGGCTCTTTTTTTTGATATATACATTAACTAAAAATCATTTATATGAAATTACAACAAGCAAAAAAAGAACAAGTAAAATTACGTATTGGTTTAAGTGGAGCATCAGGGTTTGGGAAAAGTTACTCAGCACTTTTATTAGCATACGGAATAACTAAAGATTGGAGTAAAATAGCAATCATTGATACAGAAAATGGTTCAGCTAATTTGTATGCAGAATTAGGGAATTATAATACAGTTGCATTGCATTCACCTTATGCACCAGAAAGGTATATTGAAGCTATTGAATTATGTGAAAAAGCTCAAATGGAAGTAATCATAATTGATAGTATTACTCACGAGTGGAATGGCACAGGTGGTTGTTTGCAAATTCATGAGCAACTAGGAGGAAGATTCCAAGATTGGGCAAAAGTTACTCCAAGACATCAGACTTTTATAGATAAAATCTTACAATCAAACTGTCATATCATTACTACTGTTCGAAGAAAAATTGATTATTCTTTAGATATTTATTCAAATGGAAAATCAAAAGTAATTAAACATGGAACAAAAGAAATTACACGTGAAGGGTTTGAGTATGAGCTTACTGTAAATTTCGAATTGGTAAATGATAAACATTTAACAGTAGCGAGTAAAGATAGAACAGGTTTATTTATGAATAAACCAGAATTTATTATCTCTTCTGGTACTGGTAAACTACTTAAAAAATGGTGCGATACAGATACTACTATTGAGAATGTTTTTAATGAAATTAATCAATGTTTAACAATTGAAGGATTGAGACATATTTATACTAAGCACCCTAATTTACAAGAAACTATAAAAGAAAAGGTATTAGAGAGAAAACAAGAAATAGAATCTTCTAATTCTGAAATTATAGATAACAAACAAATTTTTGACTCAGTAAAAATAAGTAATAATGGAATTAATTCTTAATAATGTAAATACTCAATTGAGAAATTTACAACCAGAAAAACGAAGTAATAAAAGGTTTAAAAATCCATTTATCGAAGCTAATACAAAAGAGGTTACTGTTCAGCATTTGATTAATGACACTATTTTACCTGTCTTCTCAAAAGACAATGAAGTTACTATTAGTCATGCAGTATTTATTAATACTACAATAGAAGCGTTAGAACAAGTATTCCCTATTCATCAATTCAATGAACCTAATGTTAGGGTTTCTCATATTGTAAAAGGAAGAATACCTAGTGCTATTGGTAAGTCTGTTAAAGAGCTAGAAGAACATGAGAAAACTATTTATTATGAAAGAATGGCTTTTTGTATTGAAATACCGAGTATTACTAAAAATGTTAATGGAAATGAGTTGTCACTTGTAGTTGGGGGAGTAAGAGCTTTTAACAATGAGAATTTATATAGTAAAAAATCATATGAAAAGTTTAAGATTTTTATTGGTTTTGTGAACGCAGTATGTACAAATTTATGTGTTGCTACTGATGGTTTTAAAGATGATTTAAAGGTGTTAAATATTAATGATTTACAACAAGGAGTAATTAATCTTTTTAAAGCCTATAATCAAGAGAAACATTTAGGAAACATGGAAAGGTTAAGTAAGTTCTATTTATCAATGGAACAAGTGGCTCACTTAATTGGTAAGATGAAAATGTATCAATATTTAAGTAGTTCAGAGAAAAAGCATTTATTTCCTTTGGATTTTAATGATACTCAAATAAATACTATTGCTAAAAACTACTTCAAAGATGAAAACTTCAATATTTCTCCAAAAGGGATGATAAACTTATGGGAGCTATATAACTTATTTACTGGAGCAGTAAAAAGTACCTATATAGATACTTTTCTCCAACGTGAGTTACGAGCATACGAGTTTATCCAAGAGCTAGCTGATTCACTACAAAATGAACAACCTAATTTTTTCTTGTATTAGTGTTATATAGCTAAAACTTAAAAATGAAGAATATAAAATGAATGTAAAAACAGTATGAGTAAAAGTGAAATTGTAACGTTTAATAAATATTATGCCCCCAATAGAATTTTAGTTGTTACTCAATGGAATGAATTAATAACTTTGTTTTGCCCTTTTCCTGTACAGTTTATCTACAATATTGATAGGTTTAAAAAAAGTAAAATAGTATTAGTAGAAGCAACTGCATTATCCCAAAATGGAAAATATGTGTTTAAAATTAAGGGTAAATGGTTCTTCTATTATCACTTTGAAATACTTTGTTATAATATATAGCTTAAAGTATGATTATGCTATATTAATTTCTTAGATGGTTTGTTCTATATGAAAAAGATACTGAAAAGGTTAGCTTATTTATTAATAGCACAGTAATTTATATATTGCTGTGTTATTAATAAAAAAATATGAGAGAAGAATTATTACCAATAGATAGTTTTGATTATTTCAAATCAGAAAAACAATTTCAAAAAAATTATGAAAGATTTAAGTTGGAAGGGATCTTATTAGAAAATGAAAAATACAAAGCTTATTTTCAAAGACCAGGTAATCAGTATTATGATGAAAATGGAAAAGAAGAAATAGTGTATCCAGAAGAGGTTGTTGTAGATTTTTTTAATGAATATTTACCAAATAAAATAAAAAGAATATGTTATGGTTATGAGATGGAAATGAGAGGTTTGTGTCATAAGTATTCTGGGAATCCTCAAGCCCTATATTATAATTGTAATAGCTTGATAAATTTTCTTGAAACAGAAAAGAATTTTTTTGAAAATAATGATTTTATTAAAAGGTATGATGAAATAAGGAAAGTTTTATTATTCGAAATAGATAAAACAATTAGAAACATACTTCCTAATGAGTATTTACAATTTTCAAATGATTTTGAGAAAAACAAGATAAAATTTAATTTAAGTAAAACAGAGATTTGTTTTTTATTTTCTTAGAGAAGAAGGTTTTATAGAAGGTGTAGATAGTAATAAGTATTTTTCAGAGTTGATTATTACTCATTTTCTAGAAAGGGAAACTATAAGTAAAAAGGATTATGTAGTGATAAATAATTGTACACCAGAATTAAGTAGAATAAAAAAAAGAATAATATTACCTTCAAAAAGATTATTAAATTTTTTTAATAAAATATCGCAAAAATATAATTCCCTTTAGAATAAAGAAAAATTAATTGCGCAATTTTAAATTGCTTTTTAAGAGATTAGGTTTAACTTTTTTTTTAACTATTAAGTAGATATTTGCAGAGAGATTAATAGAAGAACTAAGCTCTTTCTTCTATTTTTTTAGAGCATTTTGATAATTAATAATAAAATAGATTAATGAATCTAAAAAATAAACGCTTTGTTTTTTGGTTAATAGATAACAAAACAAATATTAAAATAAGTCAAAGCAAGCTAATCGAGTTTTTAGCTAATTCAGGTTTTTATAAAGCAAAAATTTCAAATACTAAGTTTTTATTAGTTTATGAAAAAGAAAATAGAGTTTCAGAAATTGAAGATACTGTAGTAATTGATTATGTTTCAAAATATCTAAAAGAAATAGGAAACACAAAAATTATAGAAGAATTTTCTAAAGGAGTTTCAAGTTATATTAATAAAACTAAATTAAAATTACTACCCAAGACAGAACTTATAAATGACAGAGATATAGAAAAAAATAGTTATTTCTTTTTCAAAAACATTTGTTGTCAAGTTGGCGATAATAAAATTAAAGAAATTAAATATGAAAATTTTAAAAATAAAATATGGGAATCAAGAGTTTTAGAGAATGAATATGACTCTAAACAACTTACTAAGTCTCAATTTGAGAAATTTTGTTATAATTTATCGGGTAAAAACGATGTTAGATATTTAGCGTTACAAACTAACATTGGGTATTTACTTCATAGAAATAATGATTCAAAAAATTCAAGAGCATTAATATTTATAGATGAGAATATTTCTTATGATGGAACAGCTAATGGCGGGACAGGGAAAAGCCTTTTGTTACAGGCAATAGGGAAATGTAGGGAGCTAGTTGTTGTTGATGGTAAAAACCTGAAAAGTAAAAGTTGGTTTAAAAATCAGAGAATAAAACTGACAACTGATATAATTTTTTATGATGATGTAAATAGAGATTTTTCTTTAGAGGAATTATATTCAATGATTACTACAGGAATTACAGTAGATAAAAAATATAAAGATGAGATTTATATTAAACCTGAAAATGCTCCAAAAATAGCTATTTCGAGTAACTATATTGTTAAGGGGACAGGAGGAAATACAGATACAAGACGTCGATGTGAGTTTGAGGTTGCTAATCACTATAATGGGGATAATACTCCTTTTGATGAGTTCAATTGTACTTTTTTTGATGATTGGGATATTCAAGAATGGAGTTCTTTTTATTACTTTATGATGAATTGTGTTTTAAAATACTTTGAACATGGATTAATTATAGCAAAGCCAATAAACCTAAAAAGAAACAAATTAATTAGTCTAACAAATCATGAGTTTGTGAGATTTATTGAAACAGGAATAGTTGAAGTTGAAAAATGGATAAGCAAAAAAGTAGTTTTAGAATTATTTATATCAGAGTATCAACATTATAATAATATATCATCACATAGATTTACTAAATGGATGAAATCCTATGCTAAGGATAAAGACTTAATATATGAAGATAGAAAGTCGGAAAATAAATATGAATTTTATTTAAAGCCAAAATTTATGTAGGTATGAAAAATAATTCTAAAAAAGGTATTTTGTATACCGTAACAAATAAGAAAACTAAAGAAGTTTATGTTGGTATAACAACTACTTCTATAAAAGCTCGAAAAAAAGACCATTTACAAAAAACGATATCAGGTAAACAAAGTAAGTTTTATAATTCTATAGTAACTTATAAGATTGATGCTTTTGAATGGGAATCAGATAATACTCTTTATGTTATTGATGAATTAGCTAGAAAAGAGAAGGAATTAATTAGTGAAAATAAAGGTAAAGGTATTTCGCTTAATATGGATTCTGGTGGAGGTATTCAAAAATCTGTATACAAATATAGAATCAAAGATGGAAGTTTAGTAGCTAAATTTGAATGCCTTGATAAGGCAGCAAATACAGTAGAAGGTACTAAACAACAAGTTTCTAGAGCATGTTTAAATAAGATTAAATACGCTAATTTTTATTGGAGTTATAAATTAAAAATTCCTTTTCAACCTAAAAAAGATAACAGACAAAAGAAGGTAATTCAATATTCTCTTTCTTCTGGTCAAGTTATTAATTTTTTTAATTCAATAGCAGAGGCTAGCAGGAAAACTAAAATTAATAAGACTTGTATAGCAAAGTGTTGTAGAAATGAGCGTAATTCAGCTGGAGGATACAAATGGGAATATGAATCATCTATATAGAAAAAGGGGAGTTTTTAGGAATACTAATTTAAATAAATGTGTATGAGGTATTGTAAATATTAAATATATAGTCATAGGTTCGAATCCTATCGGGCTCACATAAAGCTTCACTTTAATTAGTGGAGCTTTTTTGTTTTATATTTCTTGTCCTAAAATAAGTTTAAATAAATTGGGTTTATTTATGAATTATTCAGAGAGCCCAAAGAAAAACGTATACAACGAGATTATACCTTGGATTTTAAATTAGCTGTTGTTTCTCAAGTAGAAAAGGGATAAATGACCTATAAACAGACTCTAAAAAGATTATGTTATTCAAGGAAAAAGTACTGTTTTGGTTTGGTTACGAAAACATGGTAACCTAGACAGAAATAAACCTTCAATTCATACTATATCAAAATCAAAGTAAACACCAGCACAAAAGATTAAGCGATTAGAGCAAGAGCTTAAAGATGAAAAATTAAGGAGTCAGATTCTAAATAAGACGATTGATGTTTCAGATAAGCAGTATGGTACCTCGATTAGAAAAAAGTTTTCACTCTAACAATCAGATGCATCAAACAAAAGCAAGATTAAGCCTTTCTTATTGTTGTCGATTATTTGAGATTAATAGACAAGCGATATATCAGTCTGAGCGTAGATTCTTATTCAGAGAACAAGAGTTGATTATTGTCAAAAAGTTAGTTAAAGAAATACGTGTGATTATGTCTAGAATAGGCACAAAAAAGTTATAATATATGCTTAAAGGCAGGTTTAATAATCAAGGAGTCAAAATAGGTAGAGATGCGCTTTTTGATTACCTAAGAAGAGAATTTATTCAGATTTATAATGATAAAAGATCACATTTAAGTCTTAATTATAAAACATCTAACTTTATATATAACAAAAACGCAATGAAGTTAACTTCATTACATCATTAAAATATAGTATTAATCGTCAACCTATTTTAGGACGACTTAATATCTTTTAATTTTATATTAAAAGGTTTTAATTAATTCCAGTTCTATGAAAATTAGTGTTTAATTTTTGTGTATTAACTGCTACACTTTTTTAATCTTATAAATTAAGCAGGGTATCCTGTAAATATTACATGAAAATGTAAGTTAATTTCTTTATTTTTGGTATGCTATTGAAAATTAAAATTAATTGAATATGAAAAAACTATTAGCTCTTCTATTTGTTTATCCTACTATAATGTTTTCTCAACTAGACAAGCAAAGTATAGAACTTAATAGAAAACTAGATAATTTACTTGAGCTTATTGAAAATGGAGATAGGAAAGCCATATCAGATGTGTCTGTTTTTTTAGATGATAAACGTCAATTTATCCGAAAAAGAGGGCAGAATACGAATACAACTAATCTTAGAGAGGTAGCTTTATCAATCTTGTATTATTATACAGATTTTGAAGGTTTGTCTATTAATGACTCTTTAACAACTTCATCTTTTAAAAAATTTCTTTATAACAATAATTTAAAAATTAAATATTCTAATCTTTTAAATAAGTTCATAAACATTCCTCTTAGCGAACGCAAGGTCGAGTATAGATTAAGAAAATTAAATAAGGAGATAGAAGAGGAGCCTTCTTTAAGAGCTATTAAGTTAGAAATAAAAGAATTAGTTGGAAATGGTAGGTATTATAATATTATAGAAAAAATAGAATCAGCTGCAAGATTAAAATCAAACGAAGCTTTTGAATTTTTAAAAGAATGTGCTGAAGGTCGGTATTGGGATAACGGGGAAAATGATAGGGGGAAACAAATTTATTCAGGAATTTGCTATTCTTTAAGGCATTTTAAGACGATTGAATCTGCAAAATTGATTGTAGAGATACTTGAGAATCATGAAGTGTATAGTATTGATGAATGCATTCTTGCATTATCTAAAATAACAAATGTCGATTTAGTGATAAAAAATCAAAGCTATGAAAATATTACGCAAGAATATAAGCAATTATTTGAAGCCTATCCAAGTATTAAAGAACTTAAAAAGTTTGGATACGAAGCTGTTTTTAAGAATCATGATTTTGACCCCGATAACATTGCAGAGTTTTATGGAACTGTGTTATTGAACTCGTCTGATTATTGGTGGATTAACTATCATGCATTACAAGATATTTTTGAATCAAATGACCCACTTTCATTGAGATATGTGGGGTCCCAGTTACATCGAAAAGTATCTATTTATAATGATCATCTTGGAAGAGTTGAATTTGATATTATTAAGATAATGGAAGAGAAAACAGGGGTGAAATTAGAAGTTAAAGATAGAACTGGAAACTGGACTGCAAATTATAACGATGATGTAGCCAAAGTAAATTATCTTGTTTATTGGTATAATCATTATAAAGATTATAAGTGGAATTCATTAAAAAAACAATTTGAAAATACTTATGATCAAATATTAGAGCCAGATTATGTCTCTATTTTATTTAAAAAATTATTTAATAAAAATGATTCCATTGCGTTAAATGCGTATTTGCAATTAACACAACAAAAACCTGAAATAGTTAAAAGTAAAATAAATCAATATAATCTTTCTTCTTTTGGTGACTCAAATGGAAGCTTGCCGATGTTTGCTGAAAAATTTCTATTGCAATTAGTAGAATTAACGGCTTATTGTGAAAATCATAAAGTAATTTATCTGCCTTCAAACTCATTAGTGAGTGAAATAAATGTATTAGATAAAACAAAATCATTCAAAAAAAAATACCAAATAGAAAACAAACTAATTCAATCATTAAATATTAAAGATATTACTCCTTTGGAATATTATACTTTAATTAATAACAAAGCCAATTCATCAGTTTCCAGAATTTTGGATAAATGGTATTCAAAAAATTGGGATAAAATAGTAGGTGATAATAAAGAGTTAAAACTTTATCTCAAAAAATCAGCTTTATATGATAGATTAGGAATTATAGGTAATGTAAATAAATATGCTTTTAAGTTTAATAATGCTAAGCCCTCAACGATAAAAAAACTTAAAGCCTTAGTAAAACTTGAAAATGATGAAGATATAAAAGCAATGGCTCTTAAGGTGCTAAATAATTATACAGATAGTACTAAAAAAGAAAAAATAATAATATCCTTATCTGATTTTTTAACTAATAAAAAAAATAGAAGTGAAGAAACAGCCAGTTTGGTTAAAGTGAATACAGAAGAAGATTATGAAGCATTGTTTGGAGCTTTAGCAAAAGCAGATAAAAAAGAAGCTAATAATCTTATAACTATTATAATGCGTAATGTTAATGTAAACATGACTCCGTTTCTTATAAAATCACTTACTATTAAAACGTTAGTAGATCAAGGGAATATTAGTAGGCATGATAAAAATATGAATTATCATAGTATTTCGTATAATATTTTTGTGTCAGATAAGATAATAGCTTGTTTAGAACATATACATAATCATGTTTTTCCGATACCACAAGACCCAAAACTTGATGTGAAATTTGTTTCCTCTTCTAGATCATCCAGTAGTTACTTCAGAAACAAGCATAAAACAGCAAATAAGTGGGGGAAATTATTTGAGAAGAATGCTCAAGGATATAAAAATTGGGGAAGAAATTTTTATCTCAATAGAATTAAAAAATTGAAAAAGAAAGATTCCATTACTATACAAGATATAAATGTAATATTATCGTCTGAATATTATAAAAATGAGGATAAAAGTTTAGTTTTTTCTTCGTTAGCTAAAGTAAAGCCTAAAAATGCAATTTCATATTTAGAACTTAAGGAAGGGATACTAGGAATGGAAGATATTAGGTATTTTAGAGATGCTTCGTTTAATGCTGGAGATTTGGAACGGGTTGTTACAATATTTAAAGGATTACCACCCAAGAAAATTATAGATTATATAAAAGAAGTATCTAAAAATTTTGAACCAAGTGAAAGAGGTAAAATGTACTACAATTTAATGTGGAATACACAATTTAAGAACTGGGTTAAAGAAATTAATATAAGTAGTATTTATAAAGAAGAAATAATTGAAGCCTTAAAGGCGTATCGTAATATATTGAGAAAGGATAGTTTTAACTATCTATATGTAAATAAATTTATCGGTGTCATAGAATTTCAAGGAGAACCTATTGAAAATGTTTTACAAAAAGTTATAGCTATGAAATCAGAAGGGACGGAGCTGGCTAAATCAATACTAAAAGATGCAAATTATAAAGATTTAGGAACTGTATTAAAGTATTATAAAGATTTACCTATTACAGATTATAAAAGACTTGAATATTTAACCAGAGATTTAGGTTTTTGTTTAATGGACGATTATAGTGATGAACTAATAAATGAGTTTAATAAGAATTATGAAGCTATGAGCGAAGCTGAGTTGTACTCGTTTTATTTAGATAAAACTGGGGTTGTTTACAAAAAAAATGGAAAGTTAGATTTTGAAAAAATATATAATGTTTTAGAATTTAATCTTGTAGACGGATTTATAGGAGGAAGAGATTATGAAAGGCATACACATGTGTATTCAATAATAAGGTTGTTAGAGTTATATTTTAATAAGCATTTTGGTGAGGATAGAAAATTTAATAATAGTGTTAGTAATATGTTGTATAGTGTGTCTGAAAAAGCTTTTCTATGGATGAAGTTTTTGAAAGAGAAAGGTCATGTTAAATTAACCCAATATAACGTTCCTTCTATTTCAAATGTTAAATAAATTGTGTTTAAAAATCTTTTTAATCTTGTTTAAAGAGTTATTTATAATTACTAGATAAAAGTATTTGTGGTGGGTTAGGATATTCCTTATAAGTAGACCGTCACAGGTTCGAATCCTGTCGCGATCACAATAAGCCTTACTGGAAACAGTAAGGCTTTTTTGTTATAATTATGTTTAAGTTATTTTTGAAAAAGTTTTGAACTTAAAATTAGTTAATGAAAATAAAGAGCTATGTTCCTAATGCTTCTTATAAGCATGTTTATAAAGAATTTTATGATATTACAATAAAGGAGAATAAAGAAAAAAACTATATTCCTCTAATAGATGATTGCTGTTATGATATAGTCTTTTTTTAAGAAAGTTTAGGTAAGTTTATATATGGAAAAGATCAAGTAAGTCTTTCTTTAAACTCTAAGGTGTTTACTATTCATGATTTAAGTATACCACCTTATAAATTACTAATAAATAAAAAGCTTTCTTTTGTTACTATTAAGTTTCAACCCTGGATGAATGCTTATTTTTTTTCTGATTTAAATACGAATGGTATTGTAAATCTAGCTGTAAATAATAAAGATTTAGAATTATTACATCAAGCAATTTTTGAAGAAGAAGATGTAATGACAAGGTTGCAAATGATATATGGTTATATAGAGAAGCACGAAGTTACATTTACAGATAAAATGAAGTTTGTGAAAAGTATTTGTGAATACATTTATAATCGAAAAGGAAAAATCTCGGTTAATGAATTATGTTTACAGTTTAATAAGACAAGACAATACATGAATAGAGTTTTTAAAAGTGAAGTTCTTTATAGTCTTAAAAGTTTTATAATTACTGTTAGAATTTTAGATTTAGTGAAATTTAAGATTAAAAATGAAGGAATAACACTTACGCAACTGAGTTATGAATACGGATATTTTGATCAATCTCATTTTATAAGAGATTTTAAGAGAGTTTGTGGTGTAACGCCTAAAACTTTTTTTAAATCCCCTTCAGAGTTTATATTAAGGCATAAATAGTTTGTTTCCGTTTTTACAATTAAACTATCAAAAAGAATAGTTTTTTTGTGAAAAAATAAATAATGAATAATAAGCTAAAAAATAACATCATATTACTTTTGGTAAGCATTTTTCTATTTCTAGGCTGTAGTTCTAAAAATAAAAAAAATGAAGTTCAACAAAAACAAGATAATAGTTTTTATATTAAACTAGATGAGTATTTTCAAAAGTTAAAAACTTTAAAGAAGTTCAATGGAGTAGTACTAATTGAGCAAGAAGGAAAACGCTTACTTTTTGAGGTGTATAATATGTCAGAAAGTGATACAAGTAGTCTTAGAGTTGTAAAAGAATCACAATTTGATATTCACTCCATATCAAAGTTAATGGCTAAAGCTGTAATAGTAGATTTAGAAAAAGAGAATCTTATTTCAGTAACTGATAAAGTCTCTAGTTTTATCCCTAATTTTCCTAATGGAAATAGAATTACAATAAAACATTTGTTAGATAACCAGTCAGGTTTGCCTAGAGGATTGTCTGTTAAAATTGAGAATCTAATAGAAAAAAACTCAGAAGAAATAATTGAATTAATAAAGCAAGAGAAACTATTATTTGAACCAGGATCAGACACAGTATATTCTAATTTGGGTTATCAATTACTTTATTATATAATTTCTAAAATAACGAAAAAGCCTTTTGTTCAGTATCTTAATGAAAAATACTTTCAGCCGTTGAACATGAAAAGCACTGGAGCTCATTTTTATTTAAAGAAAAATAATCTTAACAATTTAGTGAAGAACCATGAAAAAAATGATAAAGAAATAATTGTAGTACCAAACATTGGAAGAAATGATAAAAATCAAGCTAAAATATATTCTACAGTTGAAGATTTATCACTTTTTATAAATCATATAATGAACTCACCCTATCGTGAAAAAATTAAAAATAATTCAAATAAAATAGGTTGGTCTGGTGGAGGAGATGGAATTTTATCTCACGTAGAACATGATATTTCTAAAAACTATGAATTAGTTTTCTTTTCTAACTATGATGAAATACCGTTTGGAGATATTTTAAAAACTGTAAATAGAATAATGAATAATCAGTCTTATGAATTGCCTAGAAAAATTAACAGAAAAGAAATAGAGCTTTCAGAGAATATTCTCAAAAGATATGAGGGTAAATACAGAGTTAAAGAATTTAATAATCATGTTTTTGAATACAAAGTAGAGAATAAAAAGTTAGTAATGTACCAAAATGGCGAAAAAAACGGTGTTTTAAAAGCTGAAACTGAAAATACTTTTTTTGGAGAACCTGAAGAAGAAGATTATTTTGAGTTTAGAAAAATAAATGAGGGTTATAAATTAATTTTCCATTATAAGAAAATAGAGATAGAAGGAGTAAAAGAATAAGGAGAGTAATTATATAACGATTAGAAGAGCCTTACTAGTTTTAATAAGGCTTTTTTGTTTTCTAGAATTTCAAAAGCTTAATAAAAATAGAGTATTTACCATAGAAATACTTTTAATGGTAAAAGAGTGAAAATCTGTTTAAAACTCTACAATAAGAATAGTTAAATATTCTCCTTTTTAACATGACATTTTTTATGTTAAAATTTAATGTCTAATTACAGGAAAGAATATTTTTGTTAGCACTTTAATCAACCTCTAATAGATTATTATGAAAAAAAGTAAAAAGTACAAAAAACGCTTTGATGCCAATTTAATTATAGCATTTGGAGTATTGTTAGCTAGTATTGGCGCGCTTATAGTTTCTACAAGACAAGCTTCTATTATGAATGAGCAAACTAAAATTTTTTTAGAGCAATCTAAATCTAGTGCTTGGCCTAGTTTGAGTATTGGTATGAGTCGTAGTTTTGATAATGATACTTTAAGTGAATTCTCACTTATAATTTCTAATAGAGGCATTGGTCCTGCCATTGTAACACAAACTGAAATTACTTTTGATGGAAAGCCTATTTCCAATTGGGAAGAGTTTTATAAAGCAGCCAAAGTTCCAGATACCATTATAAAGCGACATGGAAACGATATTCTTTTAAATAGAGTTATTAAACCTGGTGAAGATTTTTTATTAATAGATTGGTCTCTAAATCCGTCATTAATGAATTATATTTATAAGTATTCCGACAAAACTTCCATACGTATCTGTTATAAATCTGTGTTCGGAGATCATTGGGAAGTAGTTAGAAAAGGATTTAAAAATAATTTAGAAAAAAACATAACTAAAGAAGTTGCTAATTATACAGCTTCTGAAGATATTCTGTTTTTAGAATAAGATATAAACACAACATTACATACAATTTAAAATAACATGATGAAACAGTACTTCTTTTTTATACTATTTATAACAACTTTCAATATATTTTCTCAAAAATGTGATTGTACAGCTAATTTTAAATGGGTGCAAAAGACTATAGAAGAAAATGATGCAGGTTTTGCTTTTGCAATCAGTAATAAAGGAAAAGAGATTTATAATAACCATACCGCTATTTATAAAAAGAAAGTTGCAACAATAAAAACATTAGATGCTTGTAGACAAGCAATTTCTGAATGGTTAACTTTTTTACGATCAGGACATCTTAGCATTCGTAGTATACTAACTCCAACCAATAGCTCAAAAAAGAAACAAAGTAATGCTGAAATTAAAGCGAGTTTTAAAGATTGGGAAAAGCGAACTATCGATTTAAAGGCATTTAAAAAATACCTTTCAGCGAAAAAAACTCATGATTTTGAAGGTATTTGGGTTTCTTCTCCTTATACAATTGGAATTAAAAAAGAAGGAGATATTTATGTTGGATTTATTATTGAAGCAGATGGAGTTTACTGGAGTAAAGGACAAGTTAAGCTAAAAATAGACGCACAAGGAGCCGCTAAATTCTATTTACGTGATCATTCTAAAGTTGACTTTAAAAAAGCTACGTTATTTGATTCTAACTTTATAGAAATGGGGTATATAAACTTAGAACGTAGTTATCCAATACTTAAGAAAAGTAAAAAAATGTCTAATTATATTAAGGCAATTTCGGCAAATGACCCTTATTTTAAACGTATAAACAGCACAACTGTGCTTTTACGAATTCCAAGTTTTAGAGGTTCTGAAAAGAAAAAAATAGATGCAGTAATTAAAGATAATAAAGCTACAATATTAAGTACTGAAAATTTAATTCTAGATATTAGAAACAATGGAGGAGGAAGTGATTCTAGTTTTGATGAATTACTACCTATTTTATATACAAACCCGATTTGTACAGTAGGAGTTCAATACTTGTCTACGCCTCTTAACAATCAGAGAATGTTAGATTTTATTAATAATGAAAATTATGGATTTGATGAAAAAGGAAAAAAATGGGCAAAAGAATCATACGATACACTTTCTAAGCATATTGGTGAATTCGTTATGCTAAAAAAAGACCCTGTATCTGTTACTTCTTTTGATACTATTCATGAGTATCCTAAAAATATTGGTATTGTAATAAATAAAGGTAATGGAAGTACTGCAGAACAGTTTTTATTAGCAGCAAAACAAAGTAAGAAAGTAAAGTTGTTTGGGGCAACTACCGTTGGAGTTTTAGATATTTCAAACATGTATTTTGTAAACTCTCCTTGTAATAATCTTAAATTAGGATATAGTTTAACGAAAAGTTTACGTATTCCTGAAATGACAATTGATAACAAAGGTATTCAACCAGATTATTATATAAGTAAAGATATTCCTAAACAAGATTGGATTGAATTTGTTACTAAAATTTTAAATTATAAATAAGTAGATTTTCTACTAGAATTAATTATAATTATTAAAAGCCTTACTGATTTTAGTAAGGCTTTTTGGTTTTATACTTTAGCAATTATTTATTTAACAGATGGAATAACCATAAAAGGAATAGTTAATTGATGTCCTAAATTAGTTATTACATGTTCTCTAAATAGGTTTTCAAAAAAACTGTGTTTGTATTTTATCATTGTCAAAATATCAATTTTATTAGTATTAATTAAATCGATAATTTCATCTGTTATGTTTGTGTACTGAGTTATTTCAGTATAATTAGTTTCTACATTTTTCAAATACATTTGTAAAGAATCTAAATTTTCTTTTTGACTAGTATCTAATTCTTCATTTGTTTGTATATGGAATACGTTTAGTTTAGAATTATACAAACTAATAAGATTTTTAATTTCATCTAGTTCTGTACTATTGTATAAGCGTTTAAATCCACTAGAAAAACCAATATTCTCAGGTTTTTTGTATTCGATACCAGTTGGTATTGCTAATATTGGGCATTTAGAAAGGTTACTTATAATTTCTACAGTGTTACTTCCTAAGAAAATTTCTTTAGCACCTGTTGCTCCTTTGGTTCCCATAACAATTAAATCTATATCATGGTTTTCTACAGCAATAGCAACTGCTTGTTCAATATCATGTGTACTTGTAGATATTTTAAAACTATGGTTAGGGTTCGCAAATGTTTTTTCTACTCGTTCAAGTAAATGTTTTAAATCATTTACAGCATTTTCTTGCATTACACGGGTTAACTTATTTGAAAATGAAGAGATTCTCGATGACTTAACTGGAGCTGAGTGAAGTAAATGAAAAACACATTGTTCATTGGTGAAGAGTTTAAGTGCATAAACAGTGGCAGTCCATGCATTCTCTGAAAAATCGGTTGGTATTAAAATATGTTTCATAATAGTAGGTTTTAGAAATTATAAATGAGACTTCATAATCTGCTTACGCTTACTTAACTGTCTTTCTAGGTCGCTAACAGTATTTTTAACAGCCAATTGATAATTATCTTCATTAGAAGAGGAAAAAATTTGAGGACCAGATTGACTTAAAACCATTTCACAGATTTTACCTTTTGATGTAGGGTCGTTTTCATGTTTTATATAAACTTGCACTTTTATAAGCCAATCATATTTTTTATAAAGTTTATCAAGTTTTTTTTGAATGAATTCTTGTAAATTTTCACTTACAGGCATTTTAACGAATTGAATATGTACTTCCATTTTTTTTTGTTTTGATATTCAAATTTAGCTGTAAGAAATATGTTTTGGAATGATATATGTCAGCTTATGTCTTAGTTTTTTGAGGTACCTTTGTAGGATATTGTATGTATGTTTTTTTAGGAATATGTAGAAAGCTTTTAGACAATATGAGTTAATTATAACGATTGTTTTAGACCTTAATACAAAAAAAGAAAAGAAGTAATCTGCCATCAAGGATACTTCTTTTCTTAAAACTAACTAATCAATCTAACTATATAATGAAAAAAACAAAATCTTTATTTATACTTCAAATATAGTTAGGATAAAAGGTTGTTATTTTAAAAATTAGATGAAGAGTAGTTAAGTTTCGATGAAGAGACTTTAGCTACGATTTAAGTAAAAATAGGATAAGATATTTCGGTGTGTAAAAACAATGAGGAGTCTAATCATATATCTTACGAAAGGTTAATTCTTGTTGACCTATAAAATTCCTCAATGAAGTTTTCTAAGCTAATTTTTGATTTCGATGGCAAAATTAGATATAAAAAAACTTCTGTAGTTTATTTCATTCAGGGGACCGAATTTAAATATAACTATATCCTCATTGCCTAATAAAGATACTTAATTATTAAATAAAGTTACTTGAAAATGTTAATATTTAATAAAAGAAAGAAAAAATAATATTGAAAATGCTAGGTTAAATAAAATTATTAATTGAATTGTTTTAATTTATTATAAGCCTAAAAGCTTTATGGTTTTATAATAAAATGTTTTAGAGGTAAAGTAGTTTACAATATTGTTTTGTAAAAAAAAAGACCTCAATAATAGGGGGTATAGAGATCTTAATTAGGGGACTAACAGAATGAAATTATTTTAAGCAAATCTATGTGTTGGAAATGAATAAATAAAGTTAAAAATTTCAAAAAATTAGTTAAAATAAATTGCTTGAAGATTATTTGTAACAATTAAAAAGAGCTGGATTGTTAATACTCTTTTAAGGAGAAAGATTTGAAGTTTATGAAGCAAAAAAGGAGCTCATTTCTGAAACCCCTTAATTATTCATTACAAGTGTCATCCCCATAACACATTAGCTGCGAAAATAGGATGCAAAAAAATATAAAAGGAAGAAAAAAACGTAAAAAAAGTAAGGTAAAACCGTAAAATGTAAAAGGGAGATAAAAGTAATTTTAAAGCTTTTTTGATTTGTTTTTTAGATAAGTCACTACTTTATAGTGTTTTAAATTTGTGGTGTTTCAAGGGAACAATTAATAATCCAATTCCTAACCCTATAAAAATATCTTTTACTAGGTCAGAAAGGTTAAAAAGATACCCGAATATATAGGATGAAGATATTGAGATTAACCCTAAAATAAATAAAATGAATATCCTTGATTTTTGCATAGCCAATTGTTTATTATAAATAGAGAAAAATCAGAAAGCGTTACAGTCTGTTAGTCTAAAATTTAAAGAAATCTAAGAGTTAAAGTTAAAAACACAACCTTTAAAATCTGATAAAGTCTCATAACAATAGCAGGTTGAAAAATCAGGAACAATTTGCGATAAAGACATTAGAAGAAAAATTAAGCTTAAAGAAATGAATTTAACAAATAAAGAAGGTTTTTTAGTTTCAATAAATTCTATATTTAGTTGTCGTAGCAATTTTCCATAAAGTAAAAATAATAAAACAAAATTATGACTGAAAGTTTAGCAATAAGAAAAATAAAAGAAGAGTTAAATAAAGCAGAAATCATGCATCCAAATTGGCCAAAAGATATATTGCATCAAATAGCAATAGTAAATGAAGAGTCTGGAGAAGCAACTAGAGCAGCATTACAGTTTGAATATGAAGGAGGGAAAATAGAAGAAGTAGAAAAGGAGTTAATACAAACAGCTGCTATGTGTATTAGAATGCTAAAAAATATTAAATCAGTTTAATTGAATTATTATGCATATAAATATTGTATCAGGAAAGATTAATTTGTTTTTTAAAAAAGATTTTAAAAAGAAGTTTACAATCTTTTTATTGAAACCAATATTAATAACAGCTTTGTTTTTAGTAGATTTTTTTCTTTTACCTGAGACAATTGTAAATGATTCAATTTCTTATGTTAGTTTTATAAAAACACCACAAACATCACAAGATAATTCTGTTAGAGCCAATAAAAGTATTGGGTATAAATACACAACAGCTACAGGTTTAAAGTTCTCTACTATAGAAACTAAAATAGAATCAAGAAATATAAAATTAACAGTAAGTCCGCTTTTTAAAACAGTAAAAACGGTAATAATACCCGATAATATAAGTGTAGCTTTAGCATCAGGGTTTAATGGATTTAATAAATTCTTATTGATTTTGTTTAATAGTATTATGTTGGTTTCTATAGTTTATGTAAATTTAGCTAAAGAGATTACAGAAAATGCTCGATTAAATTTAATCTTTTTTAACTTGTTTATAATTACTGTATGGATTTGTGCATTAATTTTAATTTAACGCAGTAAAAAAAAATATTTAAAAAAATACAGTAACATCTTTATTATTAATAGTTTTTGCAACACTAATAATTATTATCAGTCCTTTATAAAAACACTAAAAAGTTAATAATGGATGTTTTAAGAATGATTACAATTTTTTGTACAATTAGTTTTGCTACAATAAACTCTAAGGCTAATTTAGATTTTAGATTGGAAGATAGGATTAGAATAAAAGAAGCTATTAAGATTTCAAAAATTTATGGAGATGCTATTTGGAAAGGTTTTAATAAATCACCTTTTACAATTGTATTAGTTACCGATAGGTATGAGTATCTGATTAATCATCCTAGCCCTACAGATGATTATAAATATATTTCTTTTCAATGGTATCAAGAAGGAATTGCTAGATATACTGAATATGCATTTTTGAGATTATTGCAAGATTTTGAACCTTCAAAAGAAGTTTTAAATTTAAAAGACTTTGTAGCTTATGAGGTGTATTTAAAAGAATTTTATACTCGACATTTAGAGAATGTGAAAAAAATGAAGCTTTCAAAGGAGAAGAGAATAACTGTTTATGATATAGGATTTGCAGAAGCTCTTGTAATAGAACATGTTAATAAAGATTGGAAAGACAAATATTTAATAGAAAAGTTTGACTTGAAAAAGCTATACGATTAAAGTAGTAAGAAGTTAAACTGCTGAAGTTTGTAACCAAGAACTTCAGCAGTTTGATTATTAATTATAGTAAGGTACAATGTCCCCATGAATCACAATAACATGGCTCCCTAAAAATTTCACCATTTGGAAATCTTGCACAACACATTCTACGTCCACATTGAGACCATCTAAATCCACCATTAATAGTTTTTTGTTCTTTTTTGTTTAGGGGAGTACCTAATTTTGAAATGTTTTTTAACATAGTTTTGAAAATTAAAGTTTCTCAAATTTAGATAGATATAACTTTTTTTAAGGGAGAAAATCCATAAAAAAAGTAAGGTAAATCCATAATAATAAGCAACATTGAAAAATATAGATTAAATAAAAAAGGAGCATAAAAATGCTCCCCTTCATAGTGTAAAAATGAAAAGCCCCCTAGCAATTCAATTTCGAATTTTTAGACGAGCAATTTTTTAAAACTTACAAGAAGTTTTCTTAAAAAAATGAAAAATGCTCCGAAAGGAGCATTATCACTAACTATTAAAAACTGATTTACCTTAATTTTATCTTATTGTTTTGATTGAAACAAGGATTTGATAATAATAAAGAACGCTTCCGAAGAAGCATCCTCTATCATATTAATTCAAGGGAAACACAATAATTAAACTATTAAGATTGATTTTACCCTACGTAATTAACATTTTTTTAAGAAAATTTTTAAGATTACTAAAGCAAAGGATATCTTTTTTTAATTAAAAAATAATCATAAAAAGTTGTTTTTTAGAGTTTTGAATTATTAAGTTTAGATAAGGTGTAACAATATTATTTTAAAGATGTCCTTTTCTAAAAATATTTTACATGAAAACAATACTATACTTAGCAATTTTAATTGTTTTACTATCAAATAGTTTAATAGCTCAAGAAAAATCGATTAATGAAAATAGATTTATAAAAGTTGGAGGAATTGAACAATGGATAACAATTAAAGGGGAGGATAAAGAAAAACCTGTAATTCTTTTTTTACATGGTGGGCCAGGAAGTGTTATGAGTCCTTATTGTGATAGTATTTACAAAAATTGGAAGAAAGATTTTATTCTAGTTAATTGGGACCAGAGAGGAGCAGGGAGAACATTTGGAAAAAATGTTCCAGAGAAAATAAGTGAAGATTATTTTATAGAAAAAAAGCTTACACTAGATATGATGGTAAAAGATGGAATAGAAGTATCCGAATATCTTATAAAACATTTAAAGAAGAAAAAAATTATATTAATGGGAGCATCCTGGGGGTCAATACTCGGAATAAAAATGGTGCAAGCAAAACCAAGTTTATTTAAAGGATATATAGGAAATGCACAATTTGTTGGTTATAAAAGAAATTATTTAAATGCCTATAAATCTGTTTTAGCATTAGCAGAAAGCTCTAAAGATAGTATTTCAATTAATAAACTTAAGATACTAGGAAAACCTCCGTATGAAAACACGAGGAATTTAGGTCAAATGTTAAGAATTGTAAAAAAATATGAACGTAAAAATTCTACCCCACTTCCTGATAATTGGTGGAAAATAAATCCAGAGTACAATAATAAAGTTGATAAACAAAATAGGTTTTATGGAGACGATTATTCTTTTTTATATTTCGCAGGGCATAAAAAGATGGGAGTTAAATCTATGGTAGAAAACCTTGATTTTTATAATGACTCTTTAACGTTTAAAGTGCCAATTTATATTGTACAAGGAGATAAAGATATATTGACATCTGAAAAAATAAGTAAATTGTATTTTGAAAAAATAAAGGCACCACGTAAGGGGTATTTTACAATAAAAGGAGCAGGTCATAACCGAAATCAATTTATATTGAAAAAACAATTTGAAATTCTAAAAGAGAATATATAAAAACAAAGGGAAATGAATAAAAATAAGTTAGCTACTAAATATTTAGAATATCTTGAAAATGGAGATATTGAAAAGGTAATTGGTTTGTTTAATGAAAAAGGAATAGTCGATTCACCTATTTATGGAGTAAAAAGAGCTAATCAATTTTACCATGAATTAAAAGATGATACTACAAAATCAAAGTTGTATCTAAAAGGAGTTTTTGAACAAAATGATTCAAATGATTTAGCTCTGTATTTTACTTATGAATGGACTTTAAAAAATAATAAGAAAGTAGAATTTGATGTTGTTGATATTATTGAATTAGATTCTAAAAATAAAATATCTAAGTTGAAAATAATATACGATACAGTTATAGCAAGAAAACTAGTTGAAGAATTAAAATAAATCAACTAGTTAATGAAAAAGTAAGCAATGAGGGAAGTAGTTGTTCTATTTTACTTGAGTTAATCAAATTATTAGTTTCCCTTAAAGTAATAAGAAGTTTGTTTCCTCAAGAAAATTTTAATGTTAAAATCAATCAGGGAATTGAATTAAAATATTTACCACCTCATTGCCCTATTGTATTTATGTTATGATTTAAAAATTCTATTGACTAAAAAATAAAAAAAGAAAATGTGAAATAAGATAAATTCAAAAACGTAAGAGAGAAATGTAAATACGATTTTCAATATGAAATAAAAAAGGAGCATGGTTAAATGCTCCAGTGTTAATTAATACTTTAGGTTTAATTAATTCAAATTCATTTAGTTAGTTGTGGTTTTTGTTTAAACCTTACAAACATTTTTATAAAAATAAAGCCTAAATGATTTCTCGTTTGGGCTTTATTACTATTTTTAATTAATTTATTATTTATTTTTATACCAATAAGCAGTTCTACCAAAAGCGGCAAAGCCTATATATCCACGAATTTTTAACTTATTCTTATTTTCTAGTTTGATATAGCATTTATATTCTTTCCCATTTTTTGGGTCTAAAATTTTTCCGCCCGACCATTCATCACCATCTTTTTTTAATCCAGTTAAAATGTTCATTCCTAAAATAGGTGCATTTTTGCGCTTGCCTTTACATTTGTCACATACAGCTTTTTGTCTGTCTTTATCAGTAATCTCTATAATTTTAGCATAGGCTTTTCCATTTTGTTCATAAATTTCAATTACAGAATCTACTTTGTTGGTTTTTTCATCAATATTTTGCCATTTACCAAAGATAGATTGAGAAAAAATTGAAGTACTAAAAGCGATACATAAAAAGGTAAAAATTATTTTTTTCATTTTTTATAAGTTTTATAGAGAGAAAATTTCAAAAATTATTCCAATTAATCGTATTGAGCATCAAAATTGCTATCCCATTTTTGTTGAACTCGCAATACTTGTTCTATAACATCACGAGCACAACCATTTCCACCAGTTTTATCAGAAATATACTTAGATACTTGTTGGATTTCTCTAACAGCATCATTAGGGCAACAAGGCATACCAACTAATTTCATTACGGGGAAATCTGGAATGTCATCACCCATGTATAACACATTTTCTGTGTTTAAATTGTATTTTTCAACTAATTCATTGAATTGTTTTGTTTTATCATGTGCTCCTAAGTAAATATCACTAATGCCTAAATTAGCCAAACGAGTACGTACACCTTCGTTTTTACCACCAGAAATAATACAAACTCTATAGCCAGCTTTAACAGCAGCTTTTAAGGCATAACCATCTTTAATATTCATTTGACGTACTAATTGTCCATCAGGAAAAACTGTAACAATGCCATTGGTTAACACTCCATCTACATCAAAAATAAATGTATCTATTTGAGGTAATATTTCTTTATAACTTTTCTCCATTGTTTTGGATTGATTTTGTAATTAATTTATAAATTTCTTGTTGTTCAGTATTTAACAATTCTAAGTGATTTTGAATTGTATCTTGATCCTTTCTCTTAGCAGGACCAGTTTGTGCTTTTTCAGGTGATAGTTCAATAATTTTTTTTGAAGTTTCTTGAATTAAAGGAAGCAAAACTTCAAAAGGAACTTTATATTCTGTACAAATGTCAGAACCAATTTTATACATATGATTGGTAAAGTTGTTTACAAAAACAGCTGCTACGTGTAATCTTTTTCTTTGTTCTGAATTTATAGCATATATTTTTTTTCCTATGGCTGAAGCTAATTGTTCAAGTATTGGAAAATCTTCTTCATTAGATGTTTCCAAACAAAATGGTATCGTAGAAAAATCTACTTCTTTTTCTTTTGAAAAACTTTGAAGCGGGTAAAACACACCAAATCGAGAATGCTTTTTTAGTAAGTCTAAAGGAGCAGAACCAGAAGTATGTACTACCAACTGATTATTTGTTGTTAATTCAGAAGAAACTTTTCCAATGGCATCGTCAGAAACGGCTATAATATAAACATCAGCCTCATTAAGTAAGTCTAAAGAATTCGTTATGGAAGTTTGATGTTTAAAATCGATAACTTGTTCTATAGAACGCGCATATATTTGCGTTAATTCTACATTAGAAGCTTTTAAAAAAGCTTTGGCTAAATGTATTGCTACATTGCCTCCTCCAAGAATACATACACGAATCATAATAGCGAAGATATATATTTTTATGGAAGAGAAATTACTTAAAAATATTTTTTGCATATTTGTAGTATTATGATTGTTTAAGTTTTTACTTCAGACTTGTCGTATTTAACGACCCCAATTTCATCCTTAATACTTTAAGGATTATTTTTCATATCAAAAAAATAATGATGACAGAGAACAATCAAACAACCAAACAAAATATATTCTCACTTTTTAAAGACGCAGTTTTCGGGAAACAGCAAGATTTTACACAAGGAAGTATCAATAAGGCTATTTTCATGTTGGCAACTCCTATGATTCTTGAAATGATGATGGAGTCAATTTTTGCTTTAGTAGATATCATTTTTGTATCAAGAGTTAGTGTAAATGCCGTAGCAACAGTAGGGCTCACAGAGTCTGTTTTAACCTTAGTATACGCAGTAGCTATTGGATTAAGTATGGCTGCAACCGCATTGGTAGCAAGAAGAACAGGAGAAAAGGATAGTGAAGGAGCAAATCAAACAGCTGTACAGGTAATATTTTTAGGAATAGCGATTTCTATAGCAATTAGTTTTGTAGGTATACTATACCCAAAGGAAATATTAGAGTTAATGGGTGGAGAACCAGCCTTAATAGAAGAAGGGTATCGATATACACAAATAATATTAGGGGGGAACATTACTGTAATGTTACTTTTTTTAATCAATGCAATTTTTAGAGGCGCAGGAAATGCTTCTATTGCTATGTGGACATTGATTTTATCTAATGGATTGAATATTATTTTAGATCCTATTTTTATTTTCGGACTAGGTCCTATACCAGCTTATGGTGTAGAAGGGGCAGCAATTGCAACTACAACAGGTAGAGGTGTAGCTGTGGTAGCACAATTATTAATATTGTTTTTTGGAGCAGGAAAAGTAAAATTAGCATTAAAAGACTTAGTACTTAGAACTTCAGTAATGATTAATTTAGTAAAAACATCATTAGGAGGAATAGGACAATTCATTATAGGTACATCGAGTTGGGTGTTTTTAATGTGGATAATGGCAAAATTTGGAAGTGAAGTTTTAGCAGGGTATACCATTGCTATTCGTATAATGATGTTTACATTAATGCCTGCTTGGGGAATGAGTAATGCAGCAGCAACCTTAGTAGGACAAAATTTAGGAGCAAAACAACCTGATAGGGCAGAAAAATCAGTATGGATTACTAGTAGATTATGTGCTTATTTTATGGGAGCTGTGTCTCTTATTTATATCCTTTTTGCGCCTACTTTTCTAAGTTGGTTTTCAGACAGTACCGTAGTTATAGAAAATGGATCTTTATGTTTGCAAATCATGGCAGCAGGTTATATAGCTTATGCCTATGGAATGGTTGTAATACAGTCGTTTAATGGATCTGGAGATACGAAAACACCAACATTAATTAATTTTATATGCTTTTGGATGTTTCAATTGCCTTTAGCATATATATCAGCTATTGTCTTAGATTTTGGACCTAAAGGAGTGTTTTGGTCAATAACATTAGCTGAGGTACTAATTGCAGTAATAGGTATTTGGTTATTTAGAAAAGGAAAATGGAAAACAGTTCAGGTGTAAAAGCAGTTTTATACTATAGTTAAACTTGTTTATAGAAATAATAGAAAATTTATAAATCAATTGTTATAGTTGGTAACAATTAAGAAAAGAATATAGAATAAATGAAACTAGATATATTGGCATTTGGAGCACATCCAGATGATGTAGAGTTAGGCTGTGCTGCAACCATAGCAAAAGAAGTCTCTTTAGGAAAGAAAGTAGGAATTGTTGACCTAACTAGAGGAGAATTAGGTACTCGAGGTTCTGCCGAATTACGAGATATAGAAGCTGCTAAGGCTGCCGAGATTTTAGGGGTGTCTGTAAGAGAAAATTTAGGTTTTGCTGATGGGTTTTTTAGAAACGATAAAGAGCATCAGTTGAAAATTATAAAGATGATACGTAAGTACAAACCAGAAATAGTATTATGCAATGCTATTGATGATCGTCATATTGATCATCCAAAAGGAAGTCAAGTGGTATCTGATGCATGTTTTTTAAGCGGATTGTTGAAAATAGAAACTGAATTGGATGGAATGTCTCAAGAAAAATGGAGACCAAAACAAGTGTATCATTATATTCAATGGAAAAACATTGAGCCAGACTTTGTAATTGATGTATCAGGTTTCATGGATAAAAAGATAAAATCGGTGTTAGCATACTCATCTCAGTTCTTTGATCCGAAAAGTAATGAGCCAGAAACACCAATAACAAGCAAAAATTTTACAGAAAGTGTAGAGTATAGAGCAAAAGATTTAGGAAGATTAATTGGAGTCGATTTTGCAGAAGGTTATACCTCAGAACGTTACGTGGCAGTAGAAAATTTAAGTAAATTAATTTAAAAAAAAGTTTTGCAGATATGAGAAACTGTCTTATATTTGCACCCGCAAGTCACATGGTGGTTGTAGCTCAGTTGGTTAGAGCATCGGTTTGTGGTGCCGAGGGTCGTGGGTTCGAATCCCATCATCCACCCAAAAAGCTTTCTCGTTTAGAGAAAGCTTTTTTTATTTTAAAATACTAGGTAAAATAAAAATCAATGAAAAAAATAAAGCTTCTCGATTATTTTCGAGAAGCTTTATAATTTTTAAGCCATTCTTCATATTTATCTCTATGTTTAAAACGCTTATGAGACCATAAATAACATTCAGGCTGCTCTTTAATATTTTTTTCTGTAATCTTTAAATATTTATCAGTAATTTGATAATTGTCAAATTCCTTAGGGTTTTCTGTAATGAGTTCAAAATGGGTTTCAAAATACCCTCTTTTTATTTTTTTGGCTACGTAATTAACAACAACAAAATCGTATTTTTTAGCTAACATTTCTGCACCAGTATGGATAGGGACTTTAATTCCCATAAATTCTGTCCAATAGTGTGTTTTATGCACTTGAGGCGATTGGTCGCTAAGTAGTATGTATAAACCTTGAATTTTATTCATGTAATTTTTATGTATGGCTTTTACAGTTTCTGAGGTCTTAAAGCCTGTAACGCCAAATTTCATTCGAGATTCTTTTACTTTTTTCTCAAAATATTTATTTCCTAATTTGGTATATGCTCCAATAACATTTATATTAAGAGCAAGAGGTAGGTTAATAGACCATTCCCAATTAGCTTGATGCGCACCAACTAAAGCAATGCTTTTCCCTTTCGCTGCAATTTCATTTATCAGTTCGGGATTTTTGTATTTGTAACGTTTCAATATCTCTTTTTCACTAATAGTAAAAGCTTTTATACTCTCAAAAATTAAATCGACAAAGTGTTTGAAGAATTTTTTAGATATTTTTTTTACTTCAGAATCACTCTTTTCTGGAAAGGCCATTTTAATGTTTGCTTCAACAACTTTTTTTCTATAACCAACTAGGTAGTATAGAATAAGGAAGAAGATGTCTGAGAAAAAATATAAAATTCTCATTGGTAGTCTTGAAATCAACCAAACTATAGGGTAAACAATAGTAAATAGTAGTAATTGCATGTTTTAAATTTAAAACGCAAATATCGCATTAAAATATCAATCTACTACTTTATTAACTTTTGATTATGTTTGTTGATATTTAAAGAAAGTTATGAGTCAGATAATATTAGTATTAATAATAGCCAATGTATTAGTTTCTTATAAAGGACTTAATGATCGTCTTTTTTTTGATCGCTATAAATTTCAAGTTCAAAAAATTCTAAATGGAGAAAAAATAAGAATGATAACTTCTGGTTTTTTACATGCCGATTGGGTTCATTTAGGGTTTAACATGTATGCTTTATATCTTTTTGGTGGTTTGGTAATTGGTAATTTTTCTACAATAAATTTTGCGTTAATTTATTTTGGGAGCTTGTTGTTGGGGAGTATGTATTCTTTGTATCAGCATAAAGATGAGTTTTATTATAGTGCAGTAGGTGCGTCTGGGGCTGTTTCTGGTATTATGTTTTCTGCAATTATGTTGTATCCTAATGAAACATATAGTTTTATGTTTTTTCCTTTTATAGATTTTCCGGCTTATGCGTTAGGAGTAGGTTATTTAGTGTATTCAATTTATGGGATGAAGAAACAGTTGGGGAATATTGGTCACTCAGCGCATTTAGGTGGAGCTATAGGAGGTTATGTTTTAACGTTATTTTTGAAACCTAGCGTTGTTAGTAATAATCCAATAATGATTGGAATTATGGGGTTAATTATTTTAGTAATGTTTTTGTTTGGAGATAAGCTAAAGTTAAATGAATAAAAAAAACCGAAACAAATGTTTCGGTTTTTTTGAGCGAGAGACCGGGTTCGAACCGGCGACATTCAGCTTGGAAGGCTGACGCTCTACCAACTGAGCTACTCTCGC